>CAWCMZ010000007.1:0-1632500 GCA_963796775.1 uncultured Alphaproteobacteria bacterium
CCGCTAAAAGCAGGCACCATGCGCCGCTGCCTCGGTCGGCAACCGCCACTGACTCCACTACCCACGTTCATGGTCACGCCAATGAACTGTGCGGTGCTGGTGCCTCGAAGTTTTCTCTGATCTTTGCTCGGGGGTAGATACTCTTAGAATGTGCCCACGAACCCGCCGCGACCAGCGAAGGCGGACTGACCGCCATCGCCGATGGCGCCCGCGAGTTCGACAGACAGCGCGGCCTGTGGGGTGAGGTGCAATCTGCTGGAGAGGCCAAGCTCGACAGCCAATCGCGCGTCAGAGAGGCCCTCGAGTGTCATCGGACTCCCACCCATCGATACTGGAACCGCGTGTTGGCCGCCGGCGACCACATCGACCAACCGGGCGGTGGCCAGAACGTCGAGCTTGCAATCCGCCTCGAGGTCAAAAGTGCGCTCCGCAGTCAGCCCGGCCCACGCGCGCAGCCGGGCCGAATCCTTGGCTGCAAGGGCGAGCGCAATGCCGCCGGCCTCGGTGGCCGCATTGGTATGAATTGCTGCAAGGTCCGCTCCGATCAGCGGCTTCAGGCTCCAGCCGTCATTTTCAAGCTTGTAGCCAATTTCAGCAAGGAGGCCCGCCGTCATCAGTCCGTAGTCGGCACGCGAGACGCCGCCAAGCGTGTCGTTGCCGTGGCTGGTCCTCGCGCGGCCGATGCCGGCGATCGTTGCGAAAGTCAGCGACACCAGATCGTGTTCAATTGCCGCGTATGCGCCGGCCTGGGTCAATGTGAGATCAGCACTCTCGGAGACATCCGGCAGCTCAATATGAGAGAAGCCCTGATCAAAGGCGAAGCCAGCCACGCTATCCGGGCCAAGTGGCGCCGTTAACCCACCGCGCAGCCCACCACTCGCCCGCATATCCGCAGGCACCATCCCCTGCGCGGGATCGGCGGACCAGAGGCCGTAAGTTTCGATCCACCCCCCATCGAGCCTACCAGGCGAACCGGCATCCGGATGATCTCGTTGCACGACCTCACCGAGTTTCTTGAGAAACGCGCTGGAGAAATCCTCGCCGGTACGTTGAACGTCAGGGTGTATCGTTCCGATGAGTTGCAGATAGACCGTTGACAGCACTTCGTACTCGGCAAGGGACAAAGCCGTCGCCTGATAGTTCACGGCATAGAAGTGCTCGGAATGGACGTTGGCGTTCGTGTTGGTCGTACTTGGCGGTATGAAGACGGTCACAGATTGATCAGGCCCGACCAAGATCGTGCCGGGCCCAAAGCTTTTAGCAAGGGTGAACGCAACCTCCACGCCAGCCGGGACATCATAGACATATTGTACGGTGCCCGAATTGTCGCTGATTGTGAGCGGGTGACTGTCCATCGTCGCGTCGCCACCACATACCGGACTGACCACGAGGTCGGCGGTCGAGCAATACGCGGTCCTGTTGACAAACACTGGGGCGTTCGTCGTTACCGAACTTTGAGTGAGGAGCGGATCGCTGTCGGTAATGGCGACGAACGGCCGCCCGGCTGCCAGTGCGAGAGCCTCGGCGTGAGCGGCTGCCGCCGCCTGAGAAAACAGGTCCGACACCGTTGAAGAACTCGGCGCCTCCAGCGCCGTCTGATCGAAAACCGTCGACGTCGCAGTCACACCCGGTCCGACGATGCGGCCCGTCCCAAGCACTCGGGTCGAGTAGGTCACGATCGTCGGCAGGTCATACCTGGTATCTGTGTCGTGATTTGTCGTCGAAAACGTGCAGCTATCGGAGTCGATCCCATCCGCGCAGGGCTGCAATGTCGTCGGAAGAGGATCCGGCCAGGCAGGTATCGCTTGGGCTTTGGCCGGCGAGACAATGCCGAGCGGCGCCAAGACCGCGATGATCAGCCCGCCCATGAGGCCCACGCTTCGCCGGTGCAACCTGCTCAAGCTGGTCAAGGCTCGTCCCTAAACGCGCACGCCGTTGCCCGAAACTATCGACAGCAGCAGTTGTCGCAAGTGGGTCGAATCGGAATACGCGCACAAAACCTCTGAGAGTCCCCCAAAAGTGACACCAAGTCTCGTCTTTCTCGATGTTCGCTTAGGGCCAGATGCAGCAGCATATGCGGTGTCCGCTTCGCTCCACGAGCGGACCTGTCTTCCATCGGCCAGTGAGAGGCGCCGACCCTGGCGGCGTTCCCTCCGTAAATCTCCCAAATCGGGTCGGCTGCGACATGCCCGACTTTACAAAACTACCCGGCTAGCTTAGTCGTTTAATAGTGTGACTTATTCACACGCAGGCTGGCCAAACCAGCGTCGGAGGATCAGGGAAGACAGGTTCGCGTAGCGCTTCGCCCATGCTTGGCGGGAAGCGCGCACGGGTGCGACTGTTTGCCGAATTTATCTTTACCCCAATACCTTCAACGTCTTAGCCGCCATAACACCGTTCCGGGAGGATACCTCGTGAAAGCACTGAAGTTTCTAATGACGACCGTGATTGTGGGCGCCGTGGCGCTGACGAGCGCGGCCGCCTATGCCGCCGACAAGGGCCTTGTCGGTGTTCTGATGCCCACCAAGACCTCGCAGCGCTGGATCAATGACGGCGATGCCGTCAAGTCCCAGCTCGAGGCGCTGGGCTATACCGTCGATCTGCAGTACGCGCAGGACGACATTGCCAACCAGCTGTCGCAGCTCGAAAACGAGATCACCAAAGGGCCGAAGGCCCTGATCATTGCCTCGATTGACGGGACCACCATGTCGGACGCGCTGCAGAAGGCCGCCGACGCCGGTATCGTCGTGGTTGCCTATGACCGCCTGATCAAGAATACGGCCAACGTTGACTACTACACGACCTTCGACAATTTCGGCGTCGGCGTGATTCAGGCCAATTCCCTGCTCAAGGGGCTCGGCTATCCCGAAAAGAAGGGCCCGTTCAACATTGAGCTCTTCGGCGGTTCGCCTGACGACAACAACGCGTTCTTCTTCTACAACGGCGCCATGTCGGTGCTGCAGCCGCTGATCGACAACGGCACGCTCGTCGTCAAGTCCGGCCAGATGGGCATGGACAAGGTCGGCACCCTGCGCTGGCTCGCCGCCACCGCTCAGGCCCGCATGGACAATCTGCTGTCCGCCAACTACTCGGATGGCAGCCGCGTCGACGGTGTGCTCTCCCCCTATGACGGCCTCAGCCGCGGCATCACCGCGTCCCTGCGCGCCGTGGGTTACGGCACCGATGCGCAGCCCTGGCCGATCGTGACGGGTCAGGACGCCGAGACGGCGTCGGTCAAGCTCATCATCTCGGGTGAGCAGTATTCGACGGTGTTCAAGGACACGCGCGAACTCGCCAAGGCGACCGTCGAGCTGGTCGACAAGGTGCTTTCCGGTGGCACCCCTGAAGGACTCGACACGACCACTTACAACAATGACGTGAAGGTGGTCCCCTCGATCCTGCTGACGCCCCACGACGTCGACAAGTCGAACTACCAGGCGCTGGTGGTCGACTCGGGCTACATCAACGCTGACGACCTGAAGTAAGCTGCTCCTTTGGGGTCCCGCGTCGCGGGGCCCCTTTCGTTTTGGTGCGCCGCCGCTAAAATCAAGGCTGCGCCGCCCCGGCCCGAACCAGGTCCTGCCGATGACTTCGACGATCCTTGAGATGATCGACATCACCAAGACGTTTCCTGGTGTGAAGGCGCTGGCCAACGTCAATCTCAGCGTCGCGGACGGCGAGATTCATGCCGTGGTCGGCGAGAACGGTGCCGGCAAGTCGACCCTGATGAAGGTGCTGTCCGGTGTCTATCCAGTTGGCGACTATGACGGAAAGATCGTCTTCCGCGGGCGCGAGTGCCACTTCAAGGGTATCCACGACAGCGAGCAGGTCGGCATTGTCATCATCCACCAGGAACTGGCCCTGGTTCCAATGCTCTCCATTGCCGAGAACATCTTTCTCGGCAACGAGCACGCAAAATACGGCATCATCGATTGGGACGCCAACGAGGCGCGAACCGCTGCCCTGCTCAAGAAGGTCGGGCTGAGCGAAGACCCCAAGACGCTCGTCACCGATATTGGCATCGGCAAGCAGCAATTGGTGGAGATCGCAAAGGCGCTGAGCAAGGAGGTGAAGCTCCTCATCCTTGACGAGCCGACCGCCAGCCTCTCGGAAAAGGACAGCCAGGCGCTTCTCGACCTGCTGCTCGAGTTCAAGCGGGAGGGGATCACCTCGATCCTGATCTCGCACAAGCTCAACGAAGTCAGCAGGGTTGCCGACCATGTCACGATCATTCGTGACGGGCAGACCATCGAGACCCTGAGCAAGAGCGAGATCAGCGAGGATCGGATCATCACCTCGATGGTGGGCAGGCCGCTCGAGGACCGCTACCCGCCTCGCCACCCGAAGATCGGCGAGGTGGTCTTCGAGGTCAAGAACTGGTCAGTCTACCATCCGATCCATGCCGGGCGGCAGGTGATCAAGGGAATCGACATCAATGTCCGCGCCGGCGAAGTGGTCGGCATTGCCGGCCTGATGGGTGCCGGCCGCACCGAGTTCGCAATGAGCCTGTTCGGCCGGTCCTATGGCCGGCGCATCACCGGACAGGTGTACCTCGACGGCAAGGCAGTCGATCTTTCGTCGGTTGGCAAGGCAGTCGAGAACGGCATCGCCTACGTCACCGAAGATCGCAAGACTTACGGCCTCAACCTCATCGACCACATCAAGCACAACGTTACGCTGGCCAACATGGGCGGCGTGTCGAAATACAGCGTGATCGACGATCTGCGTGAGCTCGACGTCGCCAATGAATACCGTGACAAGACCAACATCCGCTCGTCGAGCGTTTACCAGAAGACTGGCAATCTCTCGGGCGGCAATCAGCAGAAGGTGGTGTTGAGCAAATGGCTGTTCGCCAACCCGAAGGTGCTGATACTCGACGAGCCGACGCGCGGCATCGACGTCGGCGCCAAGTATGAGATCTATACGATCATCGCGCGCCTCGCGGCCGAAGGTAAGGCGATCATCGTTATCTCGTCGGAGATGCCTGAACTGTTGGGTGTCTCGGATCGAGTTTATGTAATGAATGAAGGTCGGATGGTCGGAGAGATGGCGACGAGCGACGCCACCCAGGAAAAGATCATGCGTTCGATCGTTCGCGCAGAAGGTTTGGCTTCATGACCACAGAAACCGCTCCCGCCCCGCAGACCGGTGTTGCCGAGGATGTGCAGCCCGCGACACCGCGCTTCGCGGTCTCGGCGGTTGGCAGCAATCTTCGTGATTATGGCCTGGTGCTGGCCCTGATCGCCATCATGGTGTTCTTCCAGTTCACCACCGGCGGTGTGCTGTTCAAGCCGGTCAACCTGAGCAATCTGGTGCAACAGAACAGCTTCATCATCGTGATGGCGCTCGGCATGCTGCTGGTCATCGTCGCGGGCCATATCGACCTCAGTGTTGGCTCGGTCGCGGGTTTCGTTGGCGCGCTGGCGGCCATCATGATGGTCATCCTGCCGCTCGGGTTCTTCAGCAATCCGCTAGTTGTGTCGATCATCTGCCTGATCGTCGGCGGCGCCATCGGCGCGGCGCAGGGCTACTGGATCGCCTATCACCGCATTCCGAGCTTCATTGTAACGCTGGCCGGCATGCTGATCTTCCGCGGCCTGTGCCAGGCGCTCCTCGGCGGCGGATCGTCCGTCGGTCCGCTTCCCGACGACTTCAAGGCACTCAGTTCGGGCTTCCTCCCCGACGTCATCGGCAGCCTTACGCTGGTTCCGGCAACCGTCAACGGGGCCGGCAAGACCGTCCTTGGAAGCGGCTTGGTCATTCATTCGACAACGCTTCTCATCGGTGTCCTGGGCGTCATTGCGTATGTCGTCCTCGGCCTGCGCGCCCGTCGCACGCGCGAGGGTCGCGGCTATGCGGCCGAGCCCTTCGCCATGTTTGCGATCAAGACTTTGGTCGTCGGGGGACTGGCGCTGTTTCTCATCTTCCAGTTCGCGACCTACAAGGGCGTCCCGATTGTCCTGATCGTGATGGCCGTGCTGATTTCGCTGTTTGTTTTCGTCACCAAGCGCACCACCATCGGGCGCCGGGTCTACGCCATGGGCGGTAACGCCAAGGCGGCGCAACTGTCAGGGATCAAGACCGAACGGCTCACCCTGCTGGTGTTCACCAACATGGGCGTGCTGTCGGCGCTGGGCGGCCTGATCATTGCCGCGCGGCTGGGGCAGGCGGTTCCAGCTGCCGGCCTTGGCAGCGAGCTGGACGTGATCGCAGCCGTATTCATTGGGGGCGCCTCCGCCATGGGCGGCGTCGGCCAGGTGGCCGGCTCCGTTGTGGGCGGTTTCATCATGGGTGTGATGAACAACGGCATGTCCATCATGGGCGTGAATGTGGACTGGCAACAGGTCGTCAAGGGCCTCGTGTTGCTGGGTGCCGTGGTCTTCGACGTCTACAACAAGAACAAGGGCTGATGACGTTCAGCGCCATCAGCACCCGACAGCGCTGAGCGAGCTGCAGTGCAGCGCCGATAGGGTTCCGCGAACGCGGCTAGACGCCGCCCCAGATCGCTTCGGCCGTCCTCACCACCAGATCGAGCTTCCGCCGCTGGTCATCTGCGGTGATCAGGTTACCTTCCTCAGTGGATGAAAATCCGCACTGCGGGGCGATGCCAAGCTGATCGATATCAGCAAATTTCGACGCTTCCTCGAACTTGCGCTTCAGGTCATCGATGCTCTCGAGTTCTGCGGTCTTTGTGGTGATGAAGCCAGGCATCACCCGCTTGCTCCCCTTGGGAAGCAGGCGCAACGGCTCGTAGCCGCCAGCACGTTCGGTGTCGTATTCCATGAAATAGATGTCGACGCCGGTCTGGTTGAACACGGCGTCCGCGGCAGGGTCGTAGGCGCCTTCGGCGACCCAGGTGGATTTGAAGTTGCCTCGGCACATGTGCATGCCAATGAGCATGTCGGCCGGCCGGTCAACGATGGCATCGTGCATCATCTTGGCGTAACGGCCGATCAGCCAGTCCGGATCCTCGCCGCGTGCCTTGCGCTCCTCGCGAATCTTGGGGTCACAGAGGTAGGCGAAAAAGATGTCGTCCATCTGGAGGTACCTGCAACCGGCATCATAGAACGCCTGCACCGCGGCCTTGTAGGTCGCCGTGATGTCGGAGAAGTAGGCGTCGGAATTGTGCAGGTACTCCTTGACGGCGACATCGGCCTCAGCGACGCGGAAATGTATGGCGCTCGGGCCGGGGATCGAGATTTTTGGCGTTACGCCGGTATGCGCGGCCACGAACTTGTAGTGTTCAAGCATGGGATGGTCGGCGGGGAAGCCAAGCCTGCCGGTGATGACCGGCACGTCCGCCTTGGTGGCCGTGCCGTGGAACTGAATGCCACCGCCCTCGCGCTGGATGATGTCGAGCCCATCCAGCATGCCCATGAAATCGAAATGCCACCAGGCACGGCGAAATTCACCATCAGTGACGGCTTTGAGCCCGGCCTCCTCCTGCATCCGGATCACTTCGATGATCGCCGCGTCCTCGACGGCAGCAAGCTGTTCGGCGGTGATGGATCCGTCCTGGAAATGTGCCTTGCGGGCTTCCTTAAGCGCCGCCGGGCGCAGAAAACTGCCTACAACATCAGCACGATATGGCGGCTTGGCCACGATCTGGTCCATCGTCATTGTCCTCCTCGATCTTTCCGAATTCATTGCGCCAACCAGGAGTGAAGGCAAGCGAAATCCCGAAGATTGTATACCGCTAGTCGGCTTTGGTTCCGGTTTTCCAGTCTTGAGGTGTAAGATGCCCTCGACATGTATACATTCGGATCATTTGAGGGGACTGGATGAAGCAGTCGTTGGAGCGCGGCAATCGTTCGCACAGAGCTCTCATGGCGGTGCGTGAACTGATCATTTCGGGAGACCTGCGAGGTGGCGCACGCCTGCAGGAGGTCGCACTCGCCACGCGCCTGGGTATCTCCCGCACGCCGCTTCGGGCAGCGCTGGCTCAACTTGGCCAGGAGGGGCTGGTCGAACCGCTCCGGTCCGGAGGCTACGGGGTCCGCAGCTTTACGCGCGAGGATGTTGTCGATGCGATTGAACTGCGCGGCGTGCTGGAGGGGACCGCCTTGCGGGTCGCTGCCGAACGCGGCGTTGCTGCAGAGCGTCTCGCCGAGCTGCACGCAATACTGGCCGAACTGGATGCCGCGCTCGGCGGGGGGCAGGCCGAGATGCAGTTCGATCGCTACGTCGATTTGAATGCTGCGTTTCACCAGATGCTCTGGAGCCTTGCCGGGCGGACCATCCAGCGCGAGATCGAGCGGGTGGCGAGCCTGCCGTTCGCCTCCCCGAGTGCATTTCTCGACAAGCAGGCCGACGTCCCTGCGTTCCGCCGCTCACTCTACGACGCCCAGTTCCAGCACCGCGCCATGGTTCAGGCCCTGGCCCTGCGCGAAGGGGCGCGGGCCGAGGCGCTGGCCCGCGAACACGCGCGGCTGGCCCAGATGAATCTTGAATTTGTGCTGGATCAGGACCGGAGCCTGATCGCCAGGGTGCCCGGCCTGGCGCTCGTTTCCGGCTGAAGCGATGCGATCGCCCAACCTTGCCAAGTTTAGTTATGCCGCATAACATAATTGGCGAGGGAGCAGACAATGAACGCGCAGCCTACGCCGATCCGCCCGGTGCGATTGGGTCAGTTTTCTGCCCAGGCTGAGCAACGCGCCGATGGCACGATCCTCGTCCGATCCACCACTCCGCTGGGTCCCTATCCCCGCTCCATCGTCGACGCCCTTGAACGTTGGGCGGTGCGCACACCCGACGCCGTTCTGATCGCCGATCGTGACGCAGGCAGCTGGCGCAAGCTGACCTACTCCGACGTGCTGGAACGCATCGCGCCGATCGCGCAGGCGCTGCTTGACGCGGGAGTCTCGACGGATCGGCCGCTCATGATTTTGTCGGGAAACGACATCGAGCATTTCCTGCTCGGGCTTGCCGCAATCTGGGTCGGTGTTCCCTATGCCCCGGTCTCACCAGCCTACTCGCTGATTTCCACCGACTACGGCAAGTTGAGGCATATCGCGGGCCTTTTGACCCCCGGGCTTGTCTATGCAAGCGACGGGTCAAAGTTCGGACCGGCACTGTCTGCGGTCCTGCCCGACGTGCCCCTTGTTGTCCGTACCAACCCACCGGCAGGTCGCCCGGTTCGCCTCTTCGACGCGTTCGCGGCCTCTCCAGCCACTGCGGCAGTTGCCACGGCGCATGCTGCAATCACGCCGGACACGATTGCCAAGGTGCTCTTCACTTCGGGATCCACCGGCCAGCCCAAAGGTGTCATCACCACCAACCGGATGATGGCGTGCAACCAGGAGATGATCCGGTCGGCAATGGCCTTCTTCGAGGACGAACCGCCGGTGCTGCTGGACTGGATGCCGTGGAATCACGTCGCGGGTGGAAGTCATAACACTGGAATTGCGATCTACAATGGCGGCACGTTCTATGTTGACGATGGCGTGCCCGCACCGGGTCGCTTCGAGGCGACGTTGCGCAACCTGCGGGAGGTTCGGCCCACCTACTTCACCAATGTCCCGAAGGCGTTTGAATTTCTTGTCGCTGCGCTTGAGACGGACGCGGAAGTGCGCCGGAATTTCTTTTCCGAGCTGAAGATCATCCAGTATGCGGGGGCGAGCCTGTCGCAGCATGTATTCGATGGCCTGGACCGCGCCGCCAAGGCAGAGCTTGGCCATCGGGTCATGATTATCACGGGGTATGGTTCAACCGAAACCGCGCCCTTTGCCTTCACCACGACATGGCCGGTGGAGCGTGCGGGCCATATAGGCCTTCCGGCCCCCGGCATGGAGATCAAGCTGGTTCCCAACGCCGAGAAGACCGAGCTCCGCCTGAAGGGCCCGAATGTAACCCCGGGTTACTGGCGCGACCCGGAAAAGACCGCCGAGGCCTTCGACGAGGAGGGCTTCTACCGCATTGGCGACGCCGTCCGTCCGGTCGACTCCAGCGACGTCACACGAGGCTTCATCTTTGATGGGCGCGTGAGCGAAGATTTCAAGCTGTCGACGGGAACGTGGGTAAATTTTGCGGCGGTCCGCTCGGCCATTATCGGTGCCTGCGCGCCCCTCATCCGTGACGTGGTGCTTACTGGCCTCGACCGTGATTTCGTCGGGGCGATGATCTTTCCGGACCTCGAGGCCTGCAGGCGGCTTGCCGGACTGCAGCAAGGCGCCGAGGCTGCGACGGTTATTGCGGACCCCGCCGTGCAGCGGCACTTCTCCACCAATCTGTCGATGCTGGCAAAGCGCGCGACAGGCAGTTCCAATCATGTCGCTCGTGCGGTGATCCTGGTCGCTCCACCGGACATCGACAAGGCCGAGGTTACCGACAAGGGCTCGATCAACCAGCGCGCCGTATGCGCGGCACGCCCGGAGACGGTCGAAGCGCTGTATGCCAAAATGCCCGGAGATGGAATTTTCGACCTGCCGCGTGATGGGAACCGTACGTGAGCAAGGCCCTGAAGCTTACCTTCGCAGACGCCTGGCTGCTCGGCGGCGCGCGTACGCCGTTCATCGACTATCGCGGCGCACTGGCGGACATCTCGCCCATCGATCTGGGCATCAAGGCCGCCCGTGCAGCCATCGCGCGCACCGGAGTCGACAGCGCCGACATCGGCACAACCATCGTGGGATCGATGGCTCAGGCATCGTTCGATGCCTATGTCACCCCGCGGCATGTCGGCCTCTACGCCGGAGCGCCCATCGAGGCGCCGGCGCATCTGGTGCAGCGCATCTGTGGCACGGGTCTGGAGGTTATCGCACAGGCTTCAGATGCCGTCTCGCTTGGTCGAATGGACCTGGTCCTCGCGGCCGGCACCGAGTTGATGAGCCGCAATCCAATCGCTGCCTATACCCACCGCAACGGCTTCACGATGGGTAGGGTGGAGTTCAGGGATTTTCTGTGGGAGGCGCTCTACGATCCGGCGGGCCGTGTCACGATGGGTGACACCGCAGAGAACCTTGCCAGGCAGCACGGGATCGGTCGCGATCGGGTTGACCGCTTTGCCGAGCGCAGTTTTGAGCGCGCTGTCGCCGCACGCGACGCCGGCTGGCTGGCCGAAGAGATCGTGCCGGTGGTGAATGAGAAGTTCGAAGCGGAAACTCTTGGCGAACGTGGCATCCGGCTGCCTCGTGGTGTCGAATCCGTCGATACCGACAGCCACATCCGCTCATCTCCCTACGATGTGCTGGCGAAGCTTAAGCCGGCTTTTGGGGGCGTCCAGACCGGCGGCAATTCGTCCGCCATCGTGGATGGTGCGGCCGCGGTGCTTGTCGCATCGTCTGCCTATGCCAAGGCTCATGGGCACAGGCCGCGGGCCCGCATTCTCGCCAGCGCCGCCGTGGGGGTGCCGCCGCAGATCATGGGGATCGGTCCGGTGCCGGCCATTCGTGCCGTGCTGGACGCAGCGGGCATGAACCTTGAACAGATCGGCCGTATCGAGATCAACGAAGCGTTCGGGGCCCAGATACTCGCCTGCGTGGATGAACTCGGACTCGACGAGGCCAAGCTCAACGTCAACGGGGGGGCGATCGCCATCGGGCATCCCCTAGGTGCCACCGGGATACGTCTCGCCCTGACCCTTGCGCACGAGCTCTCGCGCTCTGGCGAGCGTTTCGGGATAGCCGCCGCCTGTATTGGTGGCGGCCAGGGGATCGCGCTTCTCATCGAGAACGCGGAGGCGATGTGATGGACATTGCCGGCCGGACGGCCTTTGTCACTGGCGGCGGTTCCGGTCTCGGCGCCGCGACGGCCCAGGCGCTTGCCGGGGCAGGCGCCCACGTCGTGGTCTTTGATCGTGACGCCGAGAGGGGGGAGGCCGTTGCGGATGCTGCAGGCGGCCGGTTCTTCGCCTGCGATGTCTCCGATGCCGAGGGCGCTGCGCATGCCGTCGCCGAGGCCACAGCTGCGCTTGGGGCGCCCGCCGTCCTGGTCAACTGCGCAGGGATCGGCGGGGCGGCCCGCATCGTCGGCCGGGAGGGCCCCATGCCCCTCGCGGACTTCGAGCGCATCGTCCGCGTCAATCTGTTTGGCAGTTTCAACATGATGCGGCTCTGCGCAGCCGCGATGTCGGTTGCGCCTCCCGACGCGGGTGGGCAACGCGGCGTCATCATCTCCACTGCCTCGGTCGCGGCCTTCGATGGACAGGTCGGGCAGGCCGCCTATGCCGCCTCCAAGGGGGGCATCGTATCTCTCACGCTACCGGCGGCGCGGGAGTTCGCCCGCTTCGGCATTCGCGTCCTCGCCATTGCCCCGGGACTGTTTCTGACTCCGCTACTGGCTGAACTCCCGGTCGAGACGCTTGACGCGCTTGGCGCCTCGATTCCCAATCCACCGCGGTTGGGCAAGCCCGAGGAATTTGCCGACCTGGTCCTGTCGATGATCAGGAACGACTATCTCAACGGCGAGGTCGTGCGGCTCGATGGCGCTCTGCGCATGTCGCCGAAATAGGATTTTGCATGTTCGCGAACATCACCAGGATCGAGATTCAGTTCGGCGACTGCGACCCCGCCGGTATCGTCTATTACCCGAACTATTTTCGCTACTTCGACAACGCGACTGCCGCGCTCATCTCGGCGGCACTCGGCATGAACAAGCGGCAGTGGCTCGAGAGCTACGGCATCGCCGGCATACCCATGGTGGATACCGGAGCCAGATTCAGTGAGCCGTGCAGCTTTGGCGATGTGGTGGAGATTGGTTCGCGGTTTGGCGAACTGGGGCGCTCCAGCTTCTGGGTACAGCACTCACTTTCAAGGGGCGGAACACCTCTCGTTGAGGCGCAGGAAAAGCGCGTCTGGGTGGTGCGCGACGAGGATGGCGGGATTCGCTCGGCACCGCTCCCAGAGGATGTGCGCCAAGCATTTGGCGGCCAGCGGAAGGATAACCAATGACAAGCAGTGATCGCACCATGAAGGTCGCCGGCGACGGAAGGATCATTCAACTGGTGCTGAACCGTCCCGCAAAGCGCAACGCCCTCAACGATGCCCTCATCGCGGAACTCGACAGCTTCTTCTCCAATGTCCCGCCAACCGCCAGGGCCATTGTCATTAGCGGCGAAGGCGGCCATTTCTCCTCCGGGCTCGACCTGAGTGAGCAGGTTCATCGGACGCCTCTGGAGGTGCTGGCGCACTCGCGCAACTGGCATCGGGTCATGGCATTGATCCAGTATTCACCGGCCCCGGTTGTCGCCGCGATGAGCGGCGCGGCCATTGGCGGCGGTCTCGAGTTCGCCGCCGCCTGTCACGTGCGGGTTGCTGAGGAAAATGTGCGCTTCCAGATGCCTGAGGGACAGCGCGCAATCTTTGTCGGCGGAGGCGGCTCGGTGCGCATCGCCCGATTGATCGGTCCCGACCGTTTGACCGAAATGATGCTGACCGGTCGCGTCTATTCGGGCGTAGACGGCGAGCGTCTCGGTCTTGCTCACTACGTCGTTCCACAAGGGCAGGCGTTGTCCAAGGCGCTTGAACTTGCTGCGGACATCGCGCGAAATTCGCCGGCCATCAACGCCATGGTGATCCAGGCGGTTGCGCACATTGCTACCATGCCACCGCAGGCGGGTCTCTACGCCGAGAGCCTCGCCGCTGCCCTTAGCCAGACAGGCCCTGACGCGGCGGAGGGGCTTAGGGCCTTTCTCGAAAAGCGAGCGCCGGATTTTGGATGATCAGCTCAGCCTTGCGAGCAGCGCAAGCAGACTATCGCGTTCCGCCTCTCCTCCGAGCCGTTCGGTGAGCTCGCGTTCAAGGCTGTCGTGCAGCTTGCGGGCGCGCGACAGGAAGCGCTTGCCTGCCGGCGTAAGGTGCAGGGCGTTGGCACGCTTGTCTTCGCTCGCCGCTCGTCGCTCGATCAGTCCACGTCCTGCGAGTCCATCCACCAAAGCGACAAGGTTGGCTCGCTTGATCCCGAGCGCCAGGGAAATCTCCGTCTGCCTCCGGCCCGGATTGTCAGCAATCAGGCCGAGGACCGAATACTCCGCTGGACGCAGCGCCATCCGGTCGAACGTGCCCAGGAAGCGCTGAAACACGGAAAGCTGGGCCCGGCGCAGGCGGTAACCAATTATGTTTGTTGTGCCAATTGTCCTTATCGGTTCGCCGGCCTGGCCGGAAGGTGCATTTGTCGACATTCGCGGGCTTCCATGGATCGTAAGGGCAAGGCGATTGCTGCCGAACACGGCGTGCACTTTAGTTATAGAGGATAACATTGCGGCGGGAACCGCGATCGGGTTAGCTTATGGGATGATCAAAGGCGACCGAGATAGGTGCGCCCGTGGTTATGTGAATGGGGACAATCCGCAGATTTTGTCGCAGGAATGCGGCGGCTGATAAGCCTAGGGTTATATGACGGCGAGAACTAGTCATTTTACTTGTGATGGCCAAGGCTTCTAGTTGTTGAGGCGCAGATCGCCTTCAGGGTGCAATGATGGTCGCCGTCGAACGGTGCAGTGACGGGACGGAGGAGCGATCAGGTGTTTCGTGACGGGTCAGGACTGGGCCGGCTGACGCACGATCTGGCCAAATGGTCCGCTGTCGCCGGCGGGCTGGCGCTGGTCCTCATGACTGTCCTCATTGTGGTCAGCATTATCGGCCGGGCGCTACTGTGGGCGGGGCTGAGGCCTATCTATGGTGACTATGAACTGGTCGGGATCGGCATGGGCTTTGCGATGTTCGCGTTCATGCCCTGGACGCATCTTACCCGCGGCCATGCCCTCGTATCCCTCGTCACAGACCAGTTTGGCGTTCGCGCCAATGGCTGGATTCTGGTGGTCACCGATCTCATGATGCTTGCCGCCGCCTCGTTCATTGCGTGGCGTCTCTTCGCTGGCACCATGGACAAATTTTCCTACGGCGAAACCACCGTTCTACTCGGGATACCATTGGGCTGGGCCTATGCGCTCGGGCTCTTTGGGGCGGTCATCATGGTCTTCGTTTCGGTCTTCGTTCTGGGGCGGTCGATCACCCTGGCGCTGGCGGGCGAGCCCGAACCTGGTGATGCGGGAGGTGGTCGGTGACACCTCTGGTTCTTGGTTTCCTCGGCATCCCCGTTGTCCTGGTGCTGATCTTTTTGCGGGTGCCGATTGCGCTGGCGATGCTCAGTGTCGGAATCTTTGGCGCAGCGTTGATTACTCACAGCTTCAACCCCACCATCGCTCAGTTCAAGACGCTTACTTACGGCACCTATGCGTCGTATTCCCTGTCAGTGGTGCCGCTGTTTCTCCTGATGGGGCAATTCGCCTCGCTTGGGGGGCTTTCGACCTCGCTCTTCCGCGCCGCGGCTTCGTGGCTCGGGCACCGCAAGGGAGGCATCGCGATGGCCGCGATCGGCGCCAGCGCGGGGTTCGGCGCCATCTGTGGCTCGTCGCTAGCAACCGCTGCGACGATGGGACAGGTCTCCCTGCCGGAGCTGAAGAAGTATGGCTATTCGGATGCCTTATCGACCGGCACCGTGGCCGCCGGCGGCACCTTGGGCATTCTCATTCCGCCCTCGATCATCCTTGTCATCTATGCGGTTCTCGCCGAACAGAATATCGCCAAGCTGTTCGTAGCCGCTTTCGTGCCCGGTGTGCTGGCGGCGATCGGCTACATCATCGTGATCGCTGTCTACGTACGAATCTGGCCAGAGGGTGGCGAGCTTCGCGAGCGCGTTGGATACGCTGCACGCTTCCGCGAACTCCTCGCAATATGGCCTGTGGTTCTGGTTTTCATCATGGTCATCGGCGGGATTTATGCAGGCATCTTCACGCCAACCGAAGCGGCGGCGGTCGGTGCGGCGGGGACCGGGATTATCGCACTGCTGTCGCGCAGCCTTGATCGCGAGAAGGTCGCGGAAGCCTTCCTTGCGACGGCAAAGTCGACCGCCATGATTTTCCTGATTGTACTCGGAGCGGCGGCTCTCAACAGCTTTCTGGCTCTTTCCCAACTGCCGCAGGTTTCGGCTGCCTGGGTGTCCGAGCAAGGGTTCAACCCCTGGATCGTGCTGATCGTCGTGCTGGTGTTCTACCTGATCATGGGATGCGTAATGGATTCCCTGTCCATGATCCTGCTGACGATTCCGATCGTCTATCCGCTGATGTCAGCACTCGATTTCGGACTCTCACCCGACGAGTTCGGCATCTGGTTCGGGATCTTGGTCCTGATCGTTGTGGAAGTAGGTCTCATCACGCCACCGGTCGGCATGAACCTATTCATCATCAACTCTTTGTCTCCGGGGACTCGCATCTCGGAGACATATCGCGGCGTGTTGCCGTTTGTAGCAAGCGACATCGTCCGCACCGCAGTCCTTGTTGCGTTTCCAGCCATCACGTTGGGATTGGTCTGGTTACTATTCTAGGAGTTGACCAAGCAGAACCCGGCGGTACAATACGGTCCGCCGGGAGCACGAAAACCAAGTAGCCATTTTGGCTGTACCAGGGAGGGTATAGAATGAAAATCCAATCGATAGTGATCGGTGCGATCGCGGCGATCGCCTTTGCCGCAACGGCCGGAGCTCAGGAGGTGACACTGCGCCTCCATCAGATGCTTCCTCCGGTCGCCACCATTCCGGCCAAAGCGCTCGGCCCATGGGCCGAGAAGGTTGAAAAGGAGTCAGGCGGGCGCATCAAAGTCGAGCTTTATCCGGCGATGCAACTGGGGGGTGCTCCTCCGGAGCTGTTCGACCAGGCAAAAGATGGCGTCGTGGACTTCATCTGGACGGTGCTTGGCTACACACCAGGCCGCTTTCCCAAGTCGGAAGTGTTCGAGCTGCCCTTCCTGATGACCAATGGCGAGCAGACCTCTGCCGCGTTCTACAACTATGTAATGGCGAATGCGGCCGATGAGTTTGCCGGCGTGCACGTCATCGCGCTTCACACGCACGGCCCTGGCCTGTTTCACACCAAGAATCCGGTTACCAAGCTTGAGGACCTAAAGGGCATGAAGATCCGCGGCGGCTCGCGCATCATCTCGAGCATGCTTGCCGAGCTTGGAGCTGAGCCAGTAGGCATGCCGGTGCCTCAGGTTACCGAGGCGCTGTCCAAGGGCGTCATCGACGGGACGACGATTCCGTGGGAAGTCACCCCGTCTCTGAAGGTCTCGGAACTGGTCCACAACCACACCGGGTTCTCCGGTGCGAATGGCCTCTACACGCAGACTTTTGCCTTCATCATGAACCAGTCCGCTTACGATGCCCTGCCGGACGACCTGAAGGCCGTCATCGATGCAAACTCCGGACTTGAGACCTCGCGCGAGTTCGGTCGGGTCATGGATGCGGGCGATGTTGTCGGCCTCAAGGTTGCGACCGATCTCGGTAACAACATCATCACGCTGGACGAAGCAGAGACGGCACGCTGGCGCGCCGCCGCCCAGCCGATCATCGACAAGTGGATCGCCGATATGGATGCCACCGGAGCGGACGGCAAGGCTCTCTACGCGGCTGCTCAGGCTGCTATCGCCGCCGAGGCCAAATAGGGCACCCGACCCACCCGCTCGCGGGTGGGTTCTGTCCCCTGAGTTGCTAAGCCGCGGCGACCGGACGGTCACTGCGGCTTAGCCGAAACGGCAGTCGCGATGCTTTTTCGAAGTGCCGCAACAGGAGTGAACATGGACATCATCGGCCTGATCGCGACAGTCGATCGCCGCGCGGCCCAGGGGGCATTGATCGGCCGCCGTCCGGCCCTTGCCGCCGCATGCCCATTGTAGCGGCCCCTTGATGCGCACACAGGTTGCGATCGTTGGCGCCGGCCCCGCAGGCCTGATGCTTGGCCGACTGCTGGAGCAGGCCGGTATCGATGCCGTTATCATCGAGCAGCGAAGCGCAGACTACGTGCTGGGACGCATCCGCGCAGGCGTGCTTGAGCAGGGCAGCGTCGAACTGATGGATCGGGCGGGCGTTGGCGAACGGCTCGGTAAGGAAGGTCTGCTGCATGACGGGGTGTCGCTCAGCTGTGATGGCGACATGCACAGGCTGGACTTCAGCAGCCTTGTCGGACGTCACGTTGTGGTCTACGGCCAGACCGAACTGACACGCGACCTGATGCTGGCACGTCAGGCGTCTGGGGCCTTGACCGTCTACGATGCGGAAGAAGTTGCCATCTCTGGCTTCGACGGCGACCGGCCGAGCGTCAGCTATCTGAAAGACAGCGTCCGCCAACAGGTTGAATGTGATTTCATCGTCGGCTGCGATGGTTTCCACGGCGTGTGCCGCGCGACGGTCCCCGCCTCATCCATTCACATCGCTGAACGCACCTATCCGTTTGGCTGGCTCGGCGTTCTGGTTGACCGGCCTCCCGTCGCTTCGGAGCTGATCTATGCCCACCACGCCCGCGGTTTCGCGTTGTGCTCGATGCGATCGCTTACACGCAGCCGCTACTATGTGCAGGTGGACGCCGGCGAACGTGTTGCCGACTGGTCTGACGATCGCTTCTGGGATGAACTGCGCGGGCGCTTGAACCCTGAGGTTGCCGAGGCGTTGAAAACCGGCCCCTCACTTGAAAAGTCCATCGCTCCGCTGCGAAGCTTTGTTGCAGAACCGCTCCGCTTTGGCCGGCTCTTCCTGGCGGGCGATGCGGCCCATATCGTGCCGCCAACCGGTGCAAAGGGCCTGAATCTCGCCCTCGGTGATTCAGCCGCGCTGGCCGATGCACTCATTGCGTCCTACGATGGCGATGCCAGCGCACTGGACTCGTACTCCGAAACAGCGCTCAAGCGCATCTGGCGGGCCGAGCGCTTTTCCTGGTGGATGACCTCGCTGCTGCACGTGTTTCCCGAAAATGGAGAGTTCGGTCGGCGCGTGCAGCGTGCTGAGTATGATTATCTCGTGGCGTCTCGCGCGGCCCAGCAGAGCCTCGCCGAGAATTATACCGGCTTTCGCTAGTCGGGCGTGACCTCGATTCGCGGCTTTTCCCGCGGAGGCAGGCGGAGAGGCCGTGCCTAGGGAGACTTGCCCTTTGCGACATCCCGTATGACTTCGACCAGCAGTTGCGCGTCCCTCGAGAGTTCTGTTCCGGCGCGCGTTGTGAGGCCGACGGGCCCCAGCGTCTCGGCGGTATCGACCGGCAGCACGGCCAGTTGGCCCTCCGCAACGTCGGCGGCGACCACGCCTCGTGAAATGATCCACACAGCGTCAGTCATCCGCGTGTAGCCGCGCCCGAACGCATTAGACACCGTCTCGATGTCGCTTCGAAGCGTCCCCACGCCATAGCTCACCAGCAGCCGTTCGACAGTCGGCCGGATGACCGACCCGGGCGGTGGCATCAGGATCTGGTACGCCTCGATCAAACGAAGGTCAAAGGGCTGGGCGGCCATCAACGGATGGTCATTGCGAACCGCGAAGACGATCTGCTCGGCATAAAGATGTTCAAAGGCGAGGCCCGCGATCGCCTCCGGCTCGGCCATGCGCCCGATAACCAGATCGACCTCGCCGCTCCGCAGCAGAGACAGCAGGTAGGCATTGGGACCGGTGACGATACGCGTTCGTGCCATCGCCCCACGCTCGGTAAATTGCACGAGGGCCCGGGGCAGGATTTCAGCCGACACCGTTGGCAGCGCTCCAATGCGGATCAGCGTATCAGGGCGCCGCTGTTTGAGGATTTCCACTCCTTGCGACAACGCGGAGAGACTTGCCACGGCGGCGCGATAGAACAGATCGCCGGCAGACGTGAGAGCCAGCCGGCGCCGACTTCGGTCGAACAGCGGTTCGGCGACCAGACCTTCAAGCTCCTTGATGGTCTTGGTGGCGGCCGGCTGGCTCATGTTGAGCATTTCCGCGGCGCCGCCGACGCTCTTCAGCCGCACCACCTCCACGAAGCACACCAGATGCCGCAGTTTGATGCGCGGATCGAGACTTCGCGCTGCCATGGCGAACTCCATATCATAACCGTCAAGTTATAGTGATTGTGGAGAGGTCATTTTACAAGCGCTACATATGGACCCAAAATGGCCGGGTAAACTTGGTAGCGGCATGAAATTCGCGACAGTCAGCAATTTGTCGATAGGTTATCGGATGGCAGGCCCGGAGGAGGGCCGGCGCTTGATCCTCGTCAACTCCCTCGGCACGGACGCCCGCATCTGGGACGAGGTGATTGAGCGGTTAGGCGGCTACCGCATTCTGGCGTACGACAAACGTGGACATGGCGCCTCTGACTCGCCTCCCGGACCATACGGTCTCGACGATCACATCGGCGATCTTGTGGGGCTTGCGGATCACGAGGGCTGGGCCAGCTTTGCGCTGGCAGGAATCTCGGTTGGCGGTCTCATCGCGCAGGGTGTCGCGCTGCGCCATCCACGCAGAGTGAACGCCCTGATACTGTGCGACACGGTTGCGAGATTCGGCACCCCGGAAAGTTGGGACGCGAGAATCGCCGCCGTTGAAGCGGGCGGCATGCAGGCCATCGCTGACGCACTTGTAGAACTCTGGTTTACTCCGGCGTACCGGCGGGACAACGCAGCCGCCGTTGCGGGGTGGCGGAATATTCTCCTCCACTCGGACGTCAAGGGCTATGCCGCAAGCTGTGCGACTCTGCGCGACACGGATCTCGCCTCGCAGCTTGGGCGCATAGATGCTCCGACGCTGGTCGTCGCCGGGGACGGCGACCGGTCAACGCCGGCCGCGCTGGTGCGCCAGACCGCTGCGTTGATCCCTCGTGCGCGCTTCGAGATCATTCCCGGGGCCGGACACATTCCGGCGATCGATCAACCCGAACGTCTCGCCGCGCTTATTGAAAAGTTTCTGACGGAGATGGGCAATGTCTGACAGGACCACGCATTACGACGCCGGCATGCGCACCCGGCGCGAGGTCCTTGGGGACCTCCACGTCGACCGTGCCGAAGGATCAAAAACCGATTTCGATCGGGACTTCCAGAACTTCATTACAGAAGGGGCCTGGGGATCGGTCTGGGCGCGCCCAGGCCTGACAGCGCGCGAGCGCTCGCTGATAACTATCGCCCTGCTGGCGGCTGCGGGTCACGACGAGGAAGTTGCCATGCACGTACGCGCCACAGGCAATACCGGTGCCAGTGCCGAGGACATCAAAGAAACGTTGCTGCATGTGGCGGTATATGCGGGGGTGCCGGCGGCCAATCGCGCGTTTCGCATCGCCAAGCGGGAGTTGATGGGCGAGGGGGAGGCCTAGCGTGGCGGACCAGGCGATGTCAGACATTGAGGGGGAACTCTATCCCCGCGACAGGGCGCAGCACCCTGCGGCGTTCACGCCCAGATATGAGAGCACCATTCTGCGCGCGCCACGTCATGCGCTGTTGGCGCTTGGACAGAGCAAATCCGAACTGACCGGCCCCGTCTTCGGTCACGCCATTTTGCACCCGCTGGACAATGACCTTATCCTCAACTTCAGCCAGGACGGGACAGAGGCCATCGGCCAGCGCATTATCGTTCATGGCAAGGTGGTTGACGAAAACGCGCGCCCCGTACCCGGCACGCTGGTGGAATTCTGGCAGGCCAACGCCGGCGGACGTTACCGGCACAAGCGCGAGGGGTATCAGGCAGCGCTTGATCCCAATTTCGGCGGCTGTGGCCGGGTGATCACCGACGACACGGGCAGTTATCGCTTCCGTACCGTCAGGCCGGGGGCCTATCCTTGGCCAAACGGCGGCAACGACTGGCGTCCGGCGCACATCCATTTCTCGGTCTTCGGCCACGCCTTCGCACAGCGCCTCATCACGCAGATGTATTTTGAGGGTGATCCGATGATCCAACTGGACCCCATTGCCACGTCCGTCTCCGATCCGCATGCGCTCGCGCAACTGATTGCCCGGCTCGACTGGCAGAACACAGTTCACATGGATGCGTTGGCCTATCGGTTCGACATTGTGCTCCGTGGACGCCGCTCGACCCTGTTTGAGAACCGGCCGGAGGGAAACTGATGCTCGAGGGAATACCGCCGCTGAAGGAGACACCCTCGCAGACCGCCGGACCTTATGTCGGCCTCGGTCTGACCCCCCATCTGGAAGGGCTCGGCAGCCACAATACCCCGGATCTGGGGTCCGGCCGGATTCAAGCTGGGCCGGGTCCGGTCATACAGATCGCCGGCCGCATATTCGACGGATCCGCTGCGCCTGTCGCCGACGCAATCGTGGAGCTTTGGCAGGCCAACTCCGACGGAAACTACGCTGCAGGCTGGGGCAGGGCCGCCTGCGATGCAAATGGCGCATTCGCCTTTGCGACCGTCAAGCCGGGTTCGGTCATGTCGCCGCACGGCCACCCGATGGCGCCGCATGTCACGCTCTGGATCGTCGCGCGCGGCATTAACATCGGATTGCACACGCGCCTCTACTTCGATGACGAGGCGGAGGCCAACGCGTCTGATCCGGTGTTGAACCAGATCGCTGAGGAGCGTCGCCGAAGTTTGATCGCGGCACGATCGGAATCGCGCGGGCGATCGAGCTACAGCCTCGATATCCACCTGCAGGGCGAGGACGAAACCGTGTTCTTCGATATCTGAGCATCATGGCAAGCTTTCTCTCGCTCCACGACGCCGTAGCGGCCAACCTGAACGACGGCGACACGGTGGCCTTCGAAGGGTTCACGCACCTCATTCCGTACGCAGCCGCCCACGAGGCCATCCGTCAGGGCTTCAAGGATCTGAAGCTCCTGCGGATGACGCCCGACATCGTCTATGACCAGATGATCGGAATGGGCATGGCCAGCAAGGTAATCTTCTCCTACGCGGGCAATCCGGGCGTCGGCCTTCTGCGGCGGATGCGCGATGCCATCGAAAACGACTTTCCGCGGACCATTGAGACAGTCGAGCACTCGCACTCTGCGATGGCCCAGGCTTATGAGGCCGGGGCATCAGGCCTGCCACTGGCCGTGTTTCGTGGCTACAAGGGGGCGGGTCTGCCTGCCGTCAATCCAGACATCAAGTCGGTCACCTGTCCTTTCACCGGAGAGAACCTGGCGGCGATTCCGGCGCACCGGCCCGACGTGACGTTCATCCACGCACAGAAGGCAAGCGCCAGGGGTGACGTGCTGGTCGAAGGGATCATCGGCGTTCAGAAGGAAGCTGCGCTTGCCGCGAAGCGCGTCGTCGTCACGGTGGAGGAGGTGGTGCCGGACTTTGCCGGACTGCATCCCAATCTGTGCGTTTTGCCTCATTGGACAATCGATGCAGTCGCTGTCGTCCCGGGGGGCGCACATCCCTCTTATGCCTATGGCTACTATAGCAGGGACAACGCTGCTTATCTTGAGTGGGACATTATCTCCGCCGATCGGGAATTGTTTGCACAGTGGATGAAGGCAAACGTTCTGGACGCCGGCCCCGATGTGTTCAAGGCGCGGGTAGAGGGGCTGCAGTGAGCGACTTTACCGCCACCGAGATGATGACCATTGCCGCCGCCAGGGCGCTCGGCAATGACGATGTCTGCTTTGTCGGCATCGGCGCCCCGTCGGCCGCCTGCAATGTCGCACGCCTGATCCACGCGCCGGATATCACGCTGATCTACGAGTCCGGCACCATTGGCACCGCCCCCGACACCCTGCCGCTCTCGATTGGTGATGGTGAACTCTGCGAAACCGCCCTGACCACGGTCTCGGTGCCTGAGATGTTCCGCTATTGGCTGCAGGGCGGCCGCATCGACATCGGGTTTCTCGGTGCTGCCCAACTCGACAGGTTCGGCAATATCAACACCACTGTCATCGGCGACTACCATAGCCCCAAGGTCAGACTTCCAGGCGGCGGCGGGGCGCCCGAGATCGCCACCTCCTGCGGCGAAATCTTCATCACGCTGAAGCAGGCGCAGCGCGCCATGGTGGAAAAGATCGATTTCTTCACGTCATTTGGACACGGAGACGGTGGCGACCATCGTCAGCGCCTCGGCATCACGACGCAAGGTCCGACGCTGCTCATCACAGACCTTGCGATCTGGCGGCCGGATCCTGAGACCAAGGAGTTTACCGTTGCGTCTCTGCACCGGGGCGTAACACGCGACCTGGTGCAGGAAACCTGCGGCTGGCGCGTACGCTATGCCGACGATCTCGAGGAGACCCCTGAGCCCACCGACCTGGAACTGACGACCTTGCGCGACCTGCATGCGCGAACCAACGCAGCGCACGCAGGGAGAAAGTGAGAGGACATGGCTGAAGCCTACATCTGCGCCTACCGGCGTACGCCCATCGGCCGATTCGGCGGAACGCTGTCAGCGGTCCGCCCCGACGATCTGATGACGGTGCCGCTCAAAGCCCTGATGAGCCAGAACAGCAGCGTCGATTGGGAGGCGATTGACGACGTCATCCTGGGTTGCGCCAATCAGGCTGGCGAGGACAATCGCAACGTGGCGCGCATGAGCCTGTTGCTGGCCGGGCTCCCCGTCGCAATATCTGGAACGACGATCAACCGGCTGTGCGGGTCAGGAATGGATGCCATCTCCGTTGCGTCCCGCGCGATCAGGGCAGGCGAGGGCGACCTGTTCATCGCTGGTGGCGTTGAATCCATGAGTCGCGCGCCGTTCGTTCTCCCCAAGGCCGGGACGGCCTTCTCACGCAATGCCGAGATTTATGACACGACCATAGGCTGGCGTTTCGTGAACCCATTGATGAAGCAGCAATACGGCGTCGACTCGATGCCCGAAACCGGCGAAAATGTTGCCGAAGACTATCACGTGACGCGGGCCGACCAGGATGCATTTGCTCTGCGCTCGCACCAGCGTGCCGTTGCAGCCCAGCGCAGCGGCAGGCTCGGAAGCGAAATCGTTGCCGTCACCGTCCCGCGGCAAAAGGGTGAACCGATAATCGTCGACACGGACGAACACCCCCGCAGCGACACCAGTCTGGCGGCCTTGGCGAGGCTGCCGACGCCATTCCGGCAGGGCGGCACGGTGACGGCCGGCAATTCGTCCGGCGTCAATGACGGGGCGGCCGCACTGATCATCGCTTCGGAAGCCGGGGCGAGGCGGCACGGGCTCACCCCGATTGCACGGATTCTGGGTGCAGCCGCCGCTGGCGTCCCGCCCCGCGTCATGGGGGTCGGGCCAATCGCCGCGACCCGCAAGCTTTGCGCTCGGCTGGGGATTGTGCCTACTGATTTCGACGTAGTGGAACTCAACGAGGCCTTTGCGAGCCAGGCCATCGCCGTGTTGCGTGAGCTGGGAATTGGCGAGGACGCCGCTTTCGTAAACCCCAATGGCGGGGCCATCGCGCTCGGCCACCCACTGGGCATGTCGGGGGCGCGGATCGTCGGAACTGCGGCACTTGAACTGTCCCTTTCTGGCAAGAAATCGGCGCTCGCAACCATGTGCATCGGTGTCGGGCAGGGTATAGCTATGGCGATGGAAGCTGTTTGACCGGAGCCCGCGTGCCAATTCGCCCATCCCTGATGAGCGCCCTCGCGGGCGATGATGAAGTGGAGGCCCTGCTTTCCGACGAAAGTCAGCTGCAGGCGATCCTCGATTTTGAAATTGCCCTTGCTCAATCGCAGGCCGACGCCGGTCTCATCCCGGCCGCGGCCGCTGCTGCGATCGCAGCAGCTCTGTCGCGTTTCTCACCCGACTGGCAGGGCTTGTTCGCGGGTCTGTCACGCGACGGCGTGGTGGTCCCTGCGCTGCTTCAGCAATTGCGCGCGGCTATCGGCCCGACACATGCCGGCAGCCTGCATCATGGGGCAACGAGTCAGGATGCCATCGACACGGCCTTGATGCTGCAACTGGCGCGGATCATCCCGAAGATGCTTGCGCGATTGGCTTCGGTCGAAGCGTCGTTTGCCAGCCTTTCGGCATCGTATGGTCATCAACCCTTGATGGCACATACGCGGATGCAGGCCGCGAGACCCTTCACCGTTGCCGACAAGCTTCGTACCTGGTCGGAACCCCTCGGACGTCTTCGCACCGCACTCTCCGACGTGCGCTCGCAGGTACTGGTTGTGCAGTTGGGCGGGCCGGTTGGCGACCGGTCGGGATTTTCCGGCAAGGGCGACGAGGTCGCGAGCGGCGTGGCAAAGCGTCTTGATCTGGGCGTAGCCGAATCCTGGCAGTCGAGCCGCGACTCAATTATCGCTTTGGGCTCGCTGCTTTCTCTCATCACCGGCGCGCTCGGCAAGTTCGGGGCAGATGTCGCGCTGCTCGCGCAAACGGAACTTGCTGCCATCTCACTGCGCTCAGGTGGCAGTTCGTCATCCATGCCGCACAAGACCAATCCGGTCGACGCCGAAGTGCTTGTTGCGCTGGCGCGCTACAACGCCGGTCTCGTCGGCACTCTGCACCAGGCGATGGTGCACGAGAACGAGCGGTCGGGATCGGCCTGGACGCTCGAGTGGCTCACACTGCCACAGATGCTGGTGACGACCGGCGCCAGTCTCCGTCTGGCGACCCGCCTCGCCGGCGCAATCTCGTTCTAGCGCTGGCCGCCCGCCTCACGCACCACTGGCGGGAGAGGAAATAGAGCTCGGCTCGGCCAAGACTTGAGGCGCCCCGGCGCAGGTCTCCGGACTCGCTGCTGTTTCCTAGACCACAAATCGGGGATGCGAGGCCCGTCCCCGCGTAGCCCTAGATGCCCAGACGATCTTTGAGCGCGTACCACCAGGACCCGAGCGTTGAATACTGCGCGCGGAACGCCCGGCCGCCCGGAAACGGAATCCAGGGCAGCGCGGCGAAGGTGTCAAAGCGGCCGAGATCGCCACTGACGGCCTCGCTGAGAATGCGGCCGAACAGATGCGAGCCGGTGACGCCGTGACCGCTGTAGCCGTGCGCGAAATAGACGTTCCTGCCCAGCCGGCCAAGTTGCGGAACACGGGAAAACGACAGCGCAAAATTGCCGCTCCAGGCATAGTCGATGTTCACGCCGCGCAACTGCGGAAACACCTTGTCCATGTTTGGTCTGAGCTTGGCGATGACGTCGGCAGGATCGGTGCCGCCATAGACCACGCCGCCGCCAAAGATCAGGCGGTGGTCGGCGCTCACGCGGAAATAGTCGAGGATATATCGCACGTCCTCGACACACATCCCGGTCGGCAGCAACTGCGCGGCCCGGGCCACACCGAGGGGTTCGGTGGCCATCATCTGGGTTGAGACCGCCATGACACGCGCCGTAAGTTCGGGGACCACGTCGCCGAGATAGGCATTACCGCAGATCAGCACGGCGTCGGCCGAGACACTGCCCTTTGCCGTTCGTACCACCGCCTTGCCCGCACGCTGGGTCACACCAGTCACCGGCGATTGCTCGTAGATGACACCGCCCAGGCTTTCGAGCGCGCGCGCCTCCCCCAGCGCCAGATTGAGTGGGTGCATGTGGCCGCCAGAGTGGTCGATCATGCCGCCATGGTAGACATCGCTGCCGATGTGCGTGCGAACGGCGTTCCGATCGAGCAGCTCGTGTTCGTCCATCCCATGCCGCCGCCACAGGGCCTGCTTGGCTTCCAACTCCGCCATGTGGCTGGCGGTGTAGGCGGCATAGATGTTGCCGCGCCTCAGATCGCAATCGATCTTGTAGCGGTCCACCCAGCCATAGATGATGCCGGCACCTTCCTGCAGAAGGCCGCCAACGAAATCAGCCGTCGTTGAACCGTATCGCCGTTCTATCGTGGCGAGGCTGGCATTGAGGCCGTTGACGATCTGGCCGCCATTGCGGCCGGATGCGCCCCAGCCCACCTGCGCGCCTTCGACGACGACCACCCGCATGCCCTTTTCAGCGAGGTGGAGCGCTGCGGACAGACCGGAGTAACCGGCGCCGACGACACAGATATCCGCGGCAACCTCGCCCAGCAGCGGTACCGGGCTGCGCGCGATGCTCTTCGACGCCGCATAATAGCTGGCCGGATAGCTGCCGTCGCCGGCATACTGCGCGGGACCGACCACTACACGACCTCCAGATACGCACTGAACTCCAGGTCGGTGACCTGCGAGGCAAAGCCGGCGATTTCCTGCCGTTTGCAGGCAACGAACATCGATTGCAATGTCGGGTCAAAGATCCGCGAAATCATGCTGCCGTCTTCAAACGCGTTGACCGCCGAGGCCCAGTCCGCCGGCAGTTTTGGCAGCCGCTCGGAATAGGCGCGCCCGGTAAAGGGGTTTGGCGGTTTGGTCTGATCCTCGATTCCAGCCAGAGCAGCGCCAAGAATACCGGCAAGCACGAGATAAGGGTTGGCGTCGGCGCCGGCGACCCGATGCTCGATGCGCCGCGCTTTGGGATTGCCGCCGGGAATTCGCACCGCGGTCGTACGATTTTCGTAACCCCACGATATCGCGCTGGGGGCATGCGTGTCTGGCCGCAGGCGCCGGTAGGAATTGAAATGCGGCGCGAACAGCAGGGTCGACTCCGCCATGCCGGACAGCACGCCGCCGACCGCGTGATGCATCGCCTCGGAGCCGGATTCGGTGCCGTCGTCGAAGACGTTGTTGCCGGCCAGATCGTTGAGACTGAAGTGAACATGCAGGCCATTGCCGGAACGCGTGCCGTAGGGCTTGGCCATGAACGTCGCCACCAGTTTGTGTTTGCGCGCGACGCCCTTGACGATGCGCTTGAACAACACCGCGTCGTCGGCGGCCTTGAGCGCGGAGGTGTGGAGCAGGTTGATTTCGAACTGGCCGACGCCGTTCTCGGCGACCGCCGTATCCGCCGGCACGCCCTGCGCCTTGCACTGCTGGTAGACGTCGCGGAAGAACTCCCCGAAGTCCTCGAGTTCATCGAGGGAAAGGATCGCATCGGAATCGAGACGCTTGCCGGTGTAGGGCGAGATCGGCGGCACGGCGGAATCCGCCTCCGGATCGACGAGATAGAACTCAAGCTCGGTGGCGACAACGGGTACGAGCCCGACTTCGGCATAGCGCTTGACGATCGCCGCCAGCGCCTGCCGCGGATCGGCAAGAAAAGGCGTCGCCGCATCCTGAAACAGCCAAAGCGGAATCATCGCACTCGGACGGGCGGTCCAGTTGATGGGGAGTGCCCCCCGACCCGTCGGGCTGCAGATTCCGTCGGTGTCGCCGCCAGTGTACACCATCGGGTTGCCGACGATGTCTTCGCCCCACACATCGACGCCCACGATGGACAGCGGCATGCGGATGCCGCCTTCAGCGACGCGCCGCGCCTGGTCGATAGGAATGCGCTTCCCGCGCATGATGCCGTTGAGGTCGCAAACGGCCGTGTGCAGGACTTCTATCTGCGGGTGACGGTCAAGCCAGCCCACGATGTCTGCTACGTCATCAGAGTCACTGGACATGCGTGAAAAATACCTTTGTTGTGCCCGGCGATGCTGGAACTTGGCGCTGACCATGGCACAGGCCCAGCGTGGCGAGCAAACGCGGCCTTCGGAGACGATAAGCGAGTATGCCTGCGCAATTGCCGGTAATTGGCGTTATTTCCTGTAGCCGTGAGGTCGAAGGCGAACCTGCACAAGCGACAAAACACCGCTATCTTGAAGCGGCTGTGCAATATGCGGGCGGGGCCGCCCTCATCATCCCAACCAACCAGCCACCCGGTAACGCCGCTGCGATCGTCGGACGACTCGATGCGCTGCTGCTGACGGGCAGCAACTCGAACATCGCGCCCGCCCGATACGGGTCCACAGACCTGGGACGGCAGCCCGTCGACCAGGACCGGGACGGCTTCAGCGCCGCGCTCATTGCCGCCGCCGTCTCCGCCGGCACGCCGATCCTCGGCGTTTGCCGCGGACTGCAGGAGATCAACGTGGCGTTCGGCGGCACCTTGCGCGATCTCCGCGGCGACCCCAACCAGGCGGCGCGGCATCATGCCCCTGACGGCGTGTCACTGGAGTCGATGTTCGGCCACCAGCATGGTCTTGAGATCGTTGCAGGGACGCCGATCGCCGAGGTCATGGGGACGACCGGCTCTAGCGTGAACAGC
This sequence comes from uncultured Alphaproteobacteria bacterium, assembly GCA_963796775.1. Classification (GTDB taxonomy): domain Bacteria; phylum Pseudomonadota; class Alphaproteobacteria; order Rhizobiales; family Devosiaceae; genus Devosia_A. The sequence continues at coordinate 29,770 of CAWCMZ010000007.1, forward strand.
GTCCACTACCAGGCAATCGACCGTCTGGGGACCGGGCTGAGGGTTGCCGCCACAAGCAGCGACGGAAGTCATCGAGGCGGTCTATGCTACGACCACCGCAGCACCGGTCGTGGCCGTCCAGTGGCACCCGGAGTGGCGTCCCGGGGGGCGTCCGCATGACCTCGCCCTGTGGAAGTATCTTGGCGAGATCGCTCGCACAAGAACCGGACAGATGAGAATGGATACGGCGCAATGAGCGAATTCGAAACCCGCCTCTTCATCAACGGTGAGTTCGTTGTGGGAGAGGCGGCTCCCGAGACCGTGTTCGAACCGGCATTGGGGACACAACTCGCCGAGGTTCCGTCCGCCAGCCCGGCACAGATCGACGCCGCCGTGCGCGCTGCGCATGCAGCCTACAGGGACTGGTCGCGCCGCTTGCCACGCGAGCGCAGCGGCGCGCTGCTCCGCATCGCGGCCCTGATCGAGGAGCGCGCCGGTGACCTTGCACCAATCGAGTCACGCAACGCCGGCAAACCCCTGCGCTTCGTCAGGGCCGGGGAACTGGCCAATGTCGCCGACGTTTTCCGCTTCTTCGGAACGGCTGCACGCAATCTGCCGGCAAGTTCGGCGGGAACCTATCGGGTGGGGTTGAACAGCCAGATGCGGCGCGAGGGCATTGGTGTCGTCGCCCAGATCGCACCGTGGAACTATCCGCTGCTGATGGCGGCCTGGAAAATCGCGCCGGCCATCGCAGCCGGCAATACTGTGGTGATCAAGCCGTCGGAGCACACGCCGCTGAGCCTCCTGGCGTTGGCCGGAATCCTGGCCGAGGTGCTGCCGGCGGGAGTGGTCAATGTCGTCTGTGGCAACGGGCCAGGTGTCGGTGAGGCGCTCATCACGCATGACCTGGTGCGCATGATATCGCTGACGGGCGACGTTCGCACCGGACGTGCTGTGCTGGCCGCTGCGGCCGGACCGATGATCAAGCGGACCCATCTCGAACTCGGCGGAAAGGCGCCGGTCATTGTATGCGCCGATGCCGACCTCGATAGATTGGTCGGGGTGCTGCGCGAAGCCAGCTTCTATAACGCCGGCCAGGATTGCACGGCCGCATGCCGTATCTTCGCCGAGCGCCCCATTGCGCAGGCGCTGACCGACAAGCTCGAAACGATGATCGGCAGCCTCATCTATGGACGCCCGGAACGGGACGACGTCGAGTTCGGGCCTCTGATCAGCGCGCGCCAGCAGGAGCGGGTCGCGGGCTTCGTCGAGCGCGCGGCCCAGGCTGGCGCCGACGTCATGCAAGGCACAAGGGCCGGTGCGGCCGGATATTTCTTCAGCCCGACACTGGTCGCCGCGCCGATAGAGGCAGAGATTGTACAGAAGGAGGTCTTTGGCCCTGTGCTCAGCATCACCCCGTTCGATGCGTTGCAGACTGCCGTGGAGTGGGCCAACAGCTCGGAATACGGTCTCGCCTCATCGGTCTGGACGCGGGACTCGGGCCGGGCGATGGCCGTCGCTGACGCGCTTGAGTATGGCGTCACCTGGATCAACACCCACGGCAACATGGCGACAGAAATGCCGCATGGGGGCATGAGGAATTCGGGCTACGGTTCCGATCTGTCGATGCAGTCGCTGCTCGACTATACCCAGGTGCGGCATATCATGATCGCCAGCAGCTGATCAGTCGGGACCGCGCAGATTCGTTGCGCCTGTCGTGGCCGCGGACGGCGATCAGGCGGCTTCGGCCCGGCGAAGGTCTGCGGAGACCATGTCGTCCACCAGACGCTCGAGATCCCATTCCGGTACCCAGTTGAGCTGTTCTCTCGCCTTGGACGCATCCCCAATGAGCGAATCCACTTCGCTCGGGCGATAGAATGCCGGATTGACCCGCAGCAGGATCTTGCCGGTCCGGGTGTCGCGCCCGATCTCGTCCTCACCGGCACCCTCGAACGCGATTGACCAACCAAGTCGCGCGGCCGCCAGCTCGATGAATTGCCGAATCGTGCTGGTGGTTCCCGTTGCGAGCACGAAGTCGCCGCCCTGCGGTTGCTGTGCCATCTGCCACATACCGCGGACATAGTCCCTCGCATGTCCCCAGTCGCGTTGTGCGGAGAGATTGCCAAGTTCCAGGATGTCCGCCTTGCCAAGCCGAATGCGCGCCAGCGTCGAGGTGATCTTCCGGGTCACGAACTCCTCGCCCCGGAGCGGACTCTCATGGTTGAACAGGATTCCAGAGGAGGCATGCAGGCCATATGCTTCCCGATAATTTACCGTGATATGATGTCCGAACACCTTGGCTACACCGTAGGGCGAGCGGGGGTAGAATGGTGTCTCCTCGTTCTGCGGCACGGTCCGCACTTTCCCGAACATCTCCGACGATGATGCCTGGTAGAAGCGGATAGTGTCGTCGACGGCCCGGATCGACTCGAGCAGGCGCAGGACGCCCATCGCATCCACGTCGCAGGTGAACAGCGGTTGATTGAACGAGGTGCCGACAAAGCTCTGCGCGGCAAGGTTGAAGACATGGCTGGGCTTGCTGGTGGCGAGCGCTGACACGATGTTGCTGGTTTCGAGCAGTTCGAAATCGACGATTTCGACGTGCTGGTCGACGCCCAGTTCCCTTAGCCTCCAGTTGTTGATGGTCGAACTGCGCCGCACGCCGCCCACCACATGGTAGCCCTGCTGTAGCGCAAGTTGCGCCAGATACGCGCCGTCCTGTCCGAGGATGCCCGTAATGAAAACCGTATCCGTCATTGCAATGCCTTCGACACTCTTGCGGGCTAGAACCCGAATACTGCTCTTGTCACCCGAATGCCGGCACGTGTCAGACGGCGCAGGATTTTGGCGGCCAGTGGCCGGCGCAGTTCCAGTACGTTCAGTCTCCAGTGCCAGTGCTCAATCAGGTCATGACCGGTCACCGGCCGGGTGCCATGAGTTCAACTCGGTACCTGCGTATTGCACCCTGAGGAAGTCTCGCGCCGGATTGGCGTCGCCCTCTTCAACGTTGAACCACTCGTCCGCAACGCCGTCCTGCATTGCAAGATTGAGGGCGCGGCGGTAGCGGGCGGCGCGACTGTCGGTACCTGCCCTGGCAGTCGAGTTCGAGCCATTGCGTGGCATAGCCCGGCGCAAAGGGCCGCCGCGCCGAGGGCATCGAGACCCAGTCCGGGCTGAGCGCGCTCGACGACACATACTGTTTGATTGCCTCGGCCTGAGCCGCGAGCCCCTGAGCTGTCCGACAATTCGTCCCACTTTATGGTATGCTGCAGGGTATCGAGACTTCGCAGCAGGTCCTCGTGCTCCTGCGGCATCTCGCCCGGGTGCATCGACGCAAAGTACGCCAGCATGCGGCCCACCCTGTACTGCCGCCGGATGATCTGCTCGTCGGTCATGGGATGAAAATGCGCACCAACCGCCCCACTGTCATAGAACAGGTTCATCCCCGCCTGCGCCAGCCGCAATCCGAGCTCTGTGTCCTCGTAGCCGTAACCCTTGAACCGGTCACTGAAGGCGGTCTCCTGCGTCATCAGCAACTTGCGGCTGATGGAAACATTGGAGGTGTAGAAATAGCCGTAATGCGCCGTCTGGTTGTGTAAGATGGCGTTGTAGTTGAACTGCTGCCCGCCCTCGCCAGTGACGTACTTCATGAAGTCGGAAACGGGCAGGGCGCGATGCCATACGGTTTGGCCAACGACGGCATCGTAGGTGTCGCCCAATTTGGCATGGGCAGCCAGATGCCGCTCGAGAAAATCTGGCTCGGGCACGATGTCGTCACCTGTAAACAGCAGATATTTGCCCTTCGCCATCGCGATCGCAGTATTTCGCGTGGGGCCGGGTCCCTGACGCGTTTCGTTTCGCTGGTATTGAAGCTCGATCCGCGGCTTGGCGGCGTCTGCAAGCGCGCCAACGTCGTTGCGCGACGCATCGTCGACGAGGACCAATTCCCACTGATCCCTGGGCAGCGTTTGGGCGGCGTAGGCCTCCAGCGTCTCGCCCAGAATGTCGGGCCGGTTGTGCGTCGGCATCACAACACTCAGCCGGCGGCTTGCCGCTGCTGCGAAGTTTCGCTTCCGGTTTGCCTCCCGGTCTTCGCCCCAGCGGCCCAGTGTATCAATGAGGCGTTTGGCGGCAGCGTCCCACGAGAACTGTTCCAGCACGTACGCCCGTGAGCGCGCGGCCGCCGCCCGAGACTCGGCCGGATTCGACATGACCGACTGCATCTTGAGCGCGAGGTCAGCGACCGACACTTCGGCCCAGGTGGCCACGGCCGGGATGATCGTTTCAGCACGATCAAGGCACTGCCCGACGGGAACTTCCGCAAAGTCGACGCTGGTGAAGTCGCCGCTGCGAAGGTAGTCGAGCGGCCCCCCATAGGCTGGGACGATCACCGGGAGCCCGACGGCCGCGGCATCGAGGATCTTCATGCCGAAGCCTTCCCCTCGGAACGGGGCGACAAATGCGTCCGCGCCGCGATACAGGCGGATCAGGTCATCCTTGGACAGAAAGTCCCGGATGTGCTCGACCTCGGCGCTCCGGCGGGCCGTCTCCACCCACCGCGACGTCAAATTGTTGGTATCCTGTCCATAGTCCTTGAGCAGGAGGACAACATCCTTGCGGCCCGCGAATGCTTTTACGAAGGCCTTGAGCAGCAGGTCAGTGCCGTAACGATAGGGGTCCTGAGAGTTAGTGATCGCCAGAAAGACGAAGCCGCGCTCCCTGTAGCGGTCATTGGCGTCGGTGACGTGAGCGATTTCGGGCGAATAGCCCAGGGGGAGATTGCTGCACCGGTCCGCCGATACCCCCGAAGTCGATCAGCACCTGTTCGGAGTACCCGCCAATCGGGAGCTTGCGGTAAGGGTTGACGACGACCGACCGCGTCCAGCGGTCCAGCTCGTGAAACGGGGTCCGTCCGTAGCGATAGTTGGTAACGAAAATCTCGGCGTTGATTTCCCCGCTGAGCTCTCGCTTGATGTAGGGGCCCCAGAAGTGCGTCCATTTGATCTGGGTACCCCGGCTCGGCGGGCGGTCCATCATCCGCGACACCTGCGAACGCATCTTGCCCTCGACACTGCGGTCCAGGGGAGAGCGATCGATCGAGACGACAGCCCCGCGCGCCTCGAGCGCTTCGCTGAGTTGGGTCGTGACCCAGGTGAACGAGTTACCACTCGTCAGTGGAATGGAAAAATGGATATCGGCGACGCTGTCAGCCGGCCTCGGCTTGCGCATCTCGCGGACCGGCGAGAACTCGATCTTCGGCGCGTCATTCACGTGCGGCCATTTTTCGTTGAAGTACCGGATGTTCTCCGCGTCATAGTCGGTTCGCCCAGGACTTGACTGTCCGTAGTGATAGATGACGCTTTGGCCGACATAGAGGTTCTTTCGGCCTGCCGCCTCGCAGCGCAGACAGAAGTCGACGTCCTCGCATCCGTTCACGAACTTCTCGTCGAACCCGCCAAGCTCCAGAAACACACACCTCTCAACCAGCCAGCAGGCCGCTGTAACGAGGCGAACTTCCCGGGTCTCAAGGGCGGGTGCCCAGTTTGCCGGCCTGTCGACGCCTATGTGCACGGCGAGGCCCTTGGCATCGAAATCCATCCCCGCATGGTTGATGAGGCCGCTCTGCGGCCACAACTGTCGGTTTCCAATGACGCCCAGCTTGTCCCGCCCAGCCGCGACCGACATCAGTTGAGACAGCCACCCATCGGTGACGTAGGTGTCGTTGTTCAACAGGCAGAGATAGCGCGCCGTGGCCATCCTTGCGCCGGCGTTCATATTCTTGGCGAAGCTCAGGCGTTCAGAATTCGACGCCACCCGCACCTTGTCTCCGAGGCTTGCCAGGTAGTCGGCCGTGCCGTCCGAAGAGTTGTCGTCGATGACGATGACCTCGTAGGAGACATCGCTCGTATGGGCGAAGATCGAATTGAGGCAGGCACCAGTCAGGTCCAGACGATTATGGACCGGAATGACTATTGAAACGTCAGGAGGCATTACAGCGGTCTCTGGCACCAAACTATTTGCAGACTGAAATTTCACCGAGACCTCACTCAGGCTTCAACAGCGCAAACGGGCACCGAGCTCGCGCCTATCCGCATTTCGCTTCAAATCTTGAATCCGCCATACCATCACTTCAGGCGGCTGAACACACCGGATCGGATCCCGGCAAATCCCACGGCCGTGAATGCCAGATTTGCGGCATAAGCGGGCTCCCCCGACCACGCTCCTCAATTGCCGCAGGCCAGGCAGCTAGCACAATGAATTTCGTCCCAGTATTGGGCAAACTGTGCACACTGTATTTGTGCATACAGATCAAACATATGTGCAATGTCGGGTCAACGGTATTGTCACCAGTTCAGCCTGTTGGATTGACAGATACGGAGGCCGCAGGCGTCATCTGTCGCGCATCCTCAGTGGCCACTGACAGTCTCCGGCCCCAGGAAGGTGGTTCAGCGGCGGCGCATCTGCAGCGAGTTGGGTCCCCTTCATCGAAGCATCCGGTCCATGATCAAGTCGCTACGCCGCGCCCTACCGGGGCCCGCGAAGGGCTACGCCGGGGCTCGGGACGCGTATAGTTGCCCCTGCTCCGGAGCCTATTAGCCGCACTGGAATATGACAGTGGATTATGCGCCCATGTCACAGAACATTCACGGAGCGCACATGTCCAAGGGAAATTCTGAAGAAAAAATCCAGGGCACATTGTTGAAGCTGGCCAAGCCAAAAATGTCGCCCAGGGAATTGCTGAAACAGACCAGGAAGGCCCACCCTGACGCATCGAAGAAGGAGATCATTCGCGCCGCCTTCGCCTCGATTATCGCCGTGGCCGACAGCGATATAGACAAGGCACTGCTGTTGCAGGATTTCGCGCTACAGGAGCGGGCTGAGGGCGACAAATAGGTATTTCGACTTGCAGGGTTGAAGTATCGCCTTCGTTTCACTGTCACAATAATAGGATAGCGCATGCCGGATTAATCGGATTCGGTCATGCGTTGCGCCATTTGTTTTGTCCCTCCCGCTGACGTCGCGCTCACGCTCGCGGCGGGGCGCTGGCTGCGCCGTGATCCCTATACCGGCGCGGGCGTTGCATCTTCCATCGAGGGCCTGATCGAGGAGGATCATGCCTTTCTCACGGCGCTGCCCCGCCGCTACGGTTTCCACGGCACGCTCAAGGCGCCATTCCGGCTGCTCGATGGCTACAGTATCGACGACGTGGGCGACCGGCTTGGCCGCTTCTGCGCGAGGCTGGAGCCGATCGAAATCGATATTCGTATCGCGCTGATCGACAACAGCTTCTTTGCAATTGTGCCCTCATCCGCAGAGCCCGAACTTGATGGCCTTGCCGCACGCCTGGTCACCGAGTTCGACGGCTTCCGAAGCCCTTTGACGGAGATCGACCTGGCCCGCCGCGACGTGTCGCGGCTCAATTCGCGGCAATTGTCGAACCTGATGACGTGGGGATATCCAAACGTCTTCGACCAGTTCCGCTTCCACATGACTTTGACCGGCCACATAGACCACATGGAGCGGGACCACGTGGCGCTTGTGCTGGAGCGGCATTTCGGCGAGCTCGCCGCGGGCCCCCTGGACATTGCGCAGGTCGGCCTCTTCGTAGAGCCCGAGCCGCACGCGCCGTTCATTGTCCACTCCATCCATAGATTCGCGCCTCTGAGCCAGCTGAAGACGGCCTGACCGATAGGTGTCGAAGGGGTCGGCAATTTGGTGCTTTGGCTAGACGACGAGTTCCATGCGCTCGGCCGGGAAGCGGCTGAGGGCGTACTGGATGGGGCGGCCATCCGGATCGGCATCGACGGCCTCCGACACCAGCAGGATGGCGCCCGGCACCAGGCGGAGCAGCTTGGTTTCCTCCGCGTTGGCGTGGCGGGCCGAGATGTGGGTGCTGGCGCGGGCATAGTCGGCGATGCCCAAGCCCTTGAAAGCGGCCGTGATTGAGCCGGTGGCGGCCAGCCGCTCGGGGAACTCGCGGAACCTTGCATACGCGACCCAGCTGGTCGCGCGCGACAGCGGCTGGCCATCGGCGAAAGACAGCGTCTCGACGCGGATGACCCGCGCACCGGCACGAAGCTGCAACGACGTCGCCGTGGTTTTCGTCGCGGTTTCGCTGTGACTTGAGAGCAATTCGCTGCGCACGCTGCGCGCCTGGCCGGCGAGGCCTTCGGAGAAGCGGGTGCGCTTGCCGATGCGATAGCTGAGGCGGCGCGCCTGGTCGACGAATGTGCCGCGCCCCTGTTCGGCGCGCACCACACCCTCGCTCTGCAGCGCGGCGAGGGCCCGGCGTACCGTGTGGCGGTTGGCGCCGAACCGTTCGGCCAGCGCGACTTCGCCGGGCAGCTTCTCGTCACGCGCCAGCTTGCCGCCGACGATATCGAGCCGGATGTCATCGGCGATGCGCCGCCACAGCGCGACCCCGCCAAACACCGCTTCCGGATCGAGCAGCGATTTTGTCATTGCAAATTCACACGGGACGCCTAAGACGGAAATCAACGAATAGGTTGTCTATAATATTAGACAAGTCAGGCCGCCGATGCAAGCCGCACAATCCACGGTTACCACCAACCCGCGCAGCGAAGCGCTCGCTGTCATGGCCCATGCCGCCTCCGAGGCGCTCAACCAGTTGTGGGCGACGTGGGAAAATCGCCCCACCGTGCAGTTGATCCGCGGACCCGAGACCGGGCTCATCATGCTGCGCGGCCGCACCGGCGGCGGTGGAGCGCCGTTCAATCTGGGAGAGGCCACAGTAAGCCGCGCCAGCGTGCGCATCGACAGCGGCGAGATCGGCCACGGCTACTGTCTTGGCCGGGATATTGAGAAGGCAAGGCTCATCGCCATTCTCGATGCGCTGTTCCAGCGTGAGCCCGACAACATCGAGTTCGCGATCCTTCGTCCGCTGCGCGACATCGCCTATGCCACCGACAGGCAGCGGCGCGAGGAGACGGCGGCAACGAAAGTCGACTTCTTCACCATGGTTAGGGGAGACGATTGATGGACGCTGCAGCGCTCGATGGCGGCTTTGCCGACCCGGTACAGCAGTCGCAGAGCAGTTTCCGCGCCGTGATGGAGGCGCTTGCCAACCCTGGCGTTACGCAGCCACTTGCTTTCGACCTGATGCCGCCGGCGCCACTGACGATGGAACTGGCGGCGATCGCGCTGACCCTCTGCGATCACGACACGCCGCTTTGGCTCGATGGCGCGTTGGCGGCAGCGGAAGCGGTCTCGACCTGGCTACGCTTCCACACCGGCGCGCCGCTGACCGGCGATCCGGCGGAGGCACAATTCGCTCTTGTCACACGTGCCACCAGCCTGCCGGCACTGGCGAGCTTTGCGCTGGGCACCGATCAGTATCCCGACCGTTCGACCACTGTCGCGCTGGCGGTGGAGGCGCTGGACGCGGGGCCGCCGCTCGTCCTCCGCGGTCCCGGCATCGACGGCACGCGCGCCGTCGCGCCGCGCGGCCTGCCGGATGACTTCCTGTCGCAATGGGGCGCCAACCGAGACCTGTTCCCGCGTGGCGTTGATCTGCTGCTCGTTTCAGGCGGCAGCGTCATCGGGCTGCCGCGCTCGACGCGCATCGCGATGGAGGCGAACTGATGTATGTCGCCGTAAAGGGCGGCGAGGCCGCCATTGCCAATGCCCACGCGCTGCTGGCCGACCGTCGCCGCGGCGATCGCTCGGTGCCGGCTTTGCGCCTCGACCAGATCGTCGAACAGCTCGGCCTCGCCGTCGATCGCGCCATGGGGGAGGGGTCGCTCTATGACCGCGAACTGGCGGCACTCGCCATCGTGCAGGCGAGGGGCGACCTCATCGAGGCGATCTTCCTCGTTCGTGCTTATCGCACGACGCTGCCGCGTTTCGGCTATTCCAGGCCTATCGAGACAGCCGAGATGCTGATCGAGCGGCGCATCTCGGCGACCTTCAAGGATCTGCCCGGCGGGCAACTGCTCGGCCCGACCTTCGACTACACCCACCGTCTGCTTGATCCGTCGCTGGCGGAAGCAGGGGAGGTTGCGCCCGCGCCGTCGCGCGAGGCCGATCATGCGCCGGCGCCGCGCGTTACCGACCTGCTGGCGCATGAAGGGCTGATCGAACCGGATGCCACAGGCGACAGCGATGAGGTTGGCGATCTGACCCGCGAGCCGATGCAGTTCCCGCTGAACCGCGATCTGCGGCTGCAGGCGCTGGCGCGCGGCGACGAGGGCTTTCTGCTGGCGCTGGGTTACTCGACGCAGCGCGGCTACGCCCGCTCGCATCCGTTTGCGGGAGAAATCCGTATCGGCGAGGTCGAGGTCGAACTCGATGTTCCGGAGCTCGGATTCGCTGTGTCGCTCGGCCGCATCCGGGTGACCGAATGCCAGATGGTCAACCAGTTCAAGGGTAGCACGAAGGCCGCGCCGCAATTCACCCGCGGCTATGGACTGGTGTTCGGCCACGCCGAGCGCAAGGCCATGGCGATGGCGCTCTGCGACCGCGCGCTCAGGGCGCGCGAACTGGGCGAGGACATCACCGCCGCGGCACAGGACGAGGAATTCGTGATCTCGCATTCCGACAATGTGCAGGCGACCGGATTCGTCGAGCATCTGAAGCTGCCGCACTATGTGGATTTTCAGGCCGAGCTCGCGCTGGTCAGGCGTCTGCGCGCCGAGCATGAGGCGGCCTCAGCCCCGAGTGTCCAGATGCCGAAGGGGGACGAGGGCGGCATGGCGACACGGGCCGAGGAATGGGAGGCCGCGGAATGAATCCAATCGCCACCTACAATTTCGCCTATCTCGATGAGCAGACCAAGCGGATGATCCGCCGCGCCATCCTCAAGGCCATCGCCATCCCCGGCTATCAGGTGCCGTTCGCCAGCCGCGAAATGCCGATGCCGTATGGCTGGGGCACCGGCGGCGTGCAGGTGACGGCGGCGATCATTGGTAGGAACGATATTCTCAAGGTCATCGACCAGGGCGCCGACGACACCACCAACGCGGTCTCCATCCGGGCCTTCTTCGCCAAGGTGGCCGAGGTCAAAACGACCACCCACACCGCCGACGCGACGATCATCCAGACCCGTCACCGTATTCCGGAGCAGAAGCTGCGCCAGGGGCAGATCCTGGTGTATCAGGTGCCGATCCCCGAACCGCTGCGTTTCCTCGAGCCGCGCGAAACCGAGACGCGCAAGATGCACGCGCTCGAAGAATACGGCCTCATGCATGTGAAGCTCTACGAGGACATCGCCAAGCATGGCGAGATCGCAACGACCTACGCCTATCCGGTCAAGGTCGAGGGCCGCTATGTGATGGACCCGTCACCGACGCCCAAGTTCGACAATCCCAAGATGCACATGTCGGAGGCGCTGCAATTGTTCGGAGCCGGGCGCGAGAAGCGCATTTATGCGGTACCGCCATTTACAGAGGTGGTGAGCCTCGACTTCGAGGACCATCCGTTCGAGGTCCAGCGCTTCACCGAGCCCTGTGCGCTGTGCGGGGCCGAACAGGTCTATCTCGATGAGGTGGTGCTCGACGATCATGGCGGGCGGATGTTCGTCTGTTCCGACACCGACCATTGCGAGGAGCGCCGGGCTGCGGGCCACCGGGGGTGCTCGGTGCTGACCCATTGGAGGCGGCAGAATGATCGACGAGCCGCTGCTTCGAGTAGAAGGACTTTCCAAATACTACGGCGCCCGCATGGGCTGCGCCGATGTTTCGCTGGAGCTCTGGCCCGGCGAGGTGATGGCGGTGGTGGGCGAGAGCGGCTCGGGCAAGACGACGCTGCTCGATTGCCTGTCGACCCGGCTGGAGCCGAGCGCCGGCACCGCCGAATACCGCATGCGCGACGGGGTGTGGCGCAACCTCTATGACCTCAGCGAGGCAGAGCGCCGTTTCCTGATGCGCACCGATTGGGGCTTCGTGCATCAGAACCCGGCCGACGGGCTGCGCATGACGGTGTCCGCCGGCGCCAATGTCGGCGAGCGTATGATGGCGGTGGGCGAGCGCCACTACGGCCGCATCCGCGCCACGGCGCTCGACTGGCTCGATCGTGTGGAGATCGCCGCCGACCGCATCGACGACGAACCGCGTGCCTTTTCCGGTGGCATGCGGCAGCGGCTGCAGATCGCCCGCAACCTGGTGACCTCGCCGCGCCTGGTGTTCATGGATGAGCCGACCGGCGGCCTCGACGTCTCCGTGCAGGCCCGGCTGCTCGACCTGCTGCGCAACCTCGTCTCCGATCTCGGGCTGGCGGCGGTGATCGTCACCCACGATCTGGCGGTGGCGCGGCTGCTGTCGCACCGCATGATGGTGATGAAGGATGGCCGGGTCATCGAGCAGGGCCTGACCGATCGCGTGCTCGACGACCCGCGCGAGCCCTACACGCAATTGCTCGTGTCCTCGATCCTGCAGGTGTGACGATGCGTGCACTGGAATTTCTGTGCCCTGCCTTGTCCTGCGCGTCGACTGAGGAGAAATGCCCATGACCCCGCTCTCCGTTCGCACCGTCGCCAAGACCTTCACCATGCACCTGCGCGATGGCGTGGTGCTTCCCGTTGTGGACGCGGTGAACTTTGAGGTGAACGCCGGAGAATGTGTCGTGCTCGGGGGGCCGTCGGGAGCGGGCAAGAGCTCGATCCTCAAGATGGCCTACGGCAATTACGGCGTAGATTCGGGCGCCATCGTGCTGCTGCATGATGGAGCGGAGGTCGATCTCGCCACGGCCGCGCCGCGCATGGTGCTGGCACTCAGGCGCGACACCATCGGTTACGTCAGCCAGTTCCTTCGCACTGTACCGCGCGTCTCGACGCTCGATGTCGTGGCGGAGCCGCTGCTGGTGCGCGGCGCCGACCGACAGGCGGCGCTCACGCGCGCCCGTGACCTGCTGGCCCGGCTCAATCTGCCCGAGCGGCTGTGGTCGCTGCCGCCGGCGACGTTCTCCGGCGGCGAGCAGCAGCGCGTCAATATCGCGCGCGGCTTCATCACCGGTCATCCGGTGCTGCTGCTCGATGAGCCGACCGCATCGCTGGATGCGACCAACCGCGCCGTGGTGGTTGAAATGATCGCCGAGAAGAAGCGCGCCGGTGTTGCCTTGCTCGGAATTTTCCACGACGAAGAGGTGCGCGCTCAGGTGGCCGACCGCATCGTCGACGTCGCCGCCTTCGCGCCGAAGCTCGCCGCATGACCCGCCTCAGCGAGACACCTTGGGTACATCCGACCGCGACCGTGACGGCATCGAAGCTCGGCAGGTACACCGAAGTTGGCGCTGGAACACAGGTCGCGCATTCAACGCTGGGCGATTATTCCTACTGCCGTCGAGAACACGCAGATCGCCTACGCAACGATTGGCAAGTTCGCCAACATCGCCAGCCATGTGCGCATCTATGCCAGCAAGCACCCGATGCAACTGGCCTCGCTGCATCACTTCACCTACCGCTCTAGCTGGTATTTCGAGGACGCCGAGGACAATCAGGCATTCTTCGACTGGCGGGCGGAGAGCGATATCAACATCGGGCACGACACCTGGATCGGCCACGGCGCGGTCATCATGCCGGGCGTGAGTGTAGGCAACGGCGCGATCGTCGGCTCCAATGCGGTGGTGACCAAGGACGTCGCGCCCTACCTCATCGTCGGCGGCGTGCCGGCCAAGCCGATCCGCGCCCGCTTCGACGACAACATCGCCGAACGCATGGAGCGACTCGCGTGGTGGGACTGGGACCACGCCCGGCTGCGCGCCTCGCTGCAGGATTTCCGCAAACTCGACGCGGCGGATTTCCTCGACAGATACGAGGACTAGACTGTCATGTGACGGTCTTTTGCACCGTCACGAAAGTGTCAGCGAACTGACACGCAGGCTTCGTGTGCGCCCCCTAGACCTCTCCCGTCAGCAACGGGGGCGACGATGCTCAAGATTTCCAAGGTGTCGCGACACTTCGGCTCCAAGCTCGCCGTCGAGGGCGTGGATATCGAAATCCCCGAAGGACAGATGGTCGGCATCATCGGTCGCTCCGGCGCCGGCAAGTCCACCCTTTTGCGCATGATCAACCGGCTGATCGACCCCACCGAGGGTACCATCCACTTTGAGGGCCGCAACGTCACCGCGCTCACGGGCGCGGCGCTGCGCGGCTGGCGCAGCGAGTGCGCCATGATCTTCCAGCAGTTCAACCTCGTTCCGCGTGTCGACGTGCTCACCAATGTGCTGCTCGGCCGCCTCAATCGGCCGTTCGACGCTCCTCAGCCTGCTCAACATCTTTTCTCACGACGAGCGGCGCGACGCGATCCGCGCGCTCGACCGGCTCGACATCGCGCAGACCGCACTGCAGCGCGCCGGCACCCTGTCGGGTGGCCAGCAGCAGCGCGTCGCCATCGCGCGGGCGATGATGCAGAGCCCCAGGATCATCCTCGCCGACGAGCCGATCGCGTCGCTCGATCCACGCAATGCGCAGGTCGTCATGGACTCGCTCAAGGCGATCAACGAGGAGCACGGCATCACCGTCGTCACCAACCTGCACACCCTCGACACGGCCCGCGCCTACTGCGAGCGGATCATCGGCATGGCGGCGGGACGCGTGGTGTTCGATGGCACGCCAGATGAACTGACCGAGAGCGTGGCGCGCGAGCTCTACGGCGCCGACGGGCACAAGGAGGCCTTCTCCGAAGCCATCACCTCGACCAGCCTCGGCGCCCTGCGCGGCGTCGCGGCAGTCACCAATAGCCCCAGCGCCGCATTCTCGGGCTGATCGGGCAATCGCATCCGTGTCATGCCGACCGGCAGAACGGAAGATCTCAACAGGAGAAATGTCATGCTGAAGACCATTCTACTCGGCACCGTTGCGCTGTTTGCGCTGGGCGCCGGCGCTACCTCCAGCTTTGCCGCCGACATCAAGGAGTTCCGCGTGGGCATCCTTGGTGGCGAGAACGAAGCCGACCGGCTGAAGAGCTATTCCTGCCTCGCCGACCACCTCAAGGCCGAGTTCGGCTTCGAGAAGGTCTCGCTGTTCCCGGCTGCCGATTATGACGGCGTGATCCAGGGGCTGCTCGGCGGAACGCTGGACTTCGCCGAACTGGGCGCTTCGGGCTATGCCAAGGTGCTGATCGCCGATCCCAATTCCGTGACGCCGATCCTGACCACCGAACAGACCGACGGTTCGACCGGCTACTATTCGGTGATGCTGGCGCGCAAGGATTCCGGCTTCAAAACCCTCGCCGACCTCAAAGGCAAGACCCTGGGTTACGCCGATCCGGATTCTACCTCGGGCTATCTGATCCCGCTTACCGCATTGCCCAAGGATCTGGGCATGCCGGTCGACCAGTTCTTCTCGGCGACGTCCTTCAACGGCGGACATGAGAACAACGTTCTGGCTGTCCTCGACAAGAAGATCGACGCCGGGGTGACATGGGCCTCGGGCGTGGGCGACTACAATGACGGGTACACCTCCGGCAACGTGCACGACATGGTGGCCAAGGGCGAACTCGACATGCACGATGTGGTGCAGCTCTGGCAGTCACCGCTGATCCCGAACGGTCCGCTGGTGGTCAGCAATGCGCTGGGCGCCGACTGGACGAAGAAGCTGACGGACTTCTTCCTGGCGTTGCCGACCAAGGACAAGTCGTGCTTCGAAGCTGTCGAGAACGGCGAGTTCACCGGCTACGTGCCGGTAACCCCTGAGTTCTACCAGCCCATCGTTGACGCTCGCAAAGCGGCCATTGGCGGCTAACACCGAACAGCGGGGCGGTCCGCGAGGACCGTCCCCACACTGAAAACGGTGCCATGCCGATAACGACCACGCAGCCCCCTTCGATGACCGCCCACCACGCCCTTGAGGCGTGGCGCAGGCAACTGCTTCACCGGCGGATCTACACCATCGTTGGCGTCGTTCTGCTGGCCGTGGCACTCGTCAGCGGGCTGCAGTTTGCCGACGAGTCCAACGCCGGGCATTTCTTCGACCGGCTGCCGCATCTGTTCGACTTCCTGAGCTGGCTGGTGCCGAAAGACTGGGCCGATGTGTGGCGGGCGCTGTTCGACCTGCCCAGTCCCAATGAGGTGGCCGGCCAAGAGTACAATTTCCCGCTTGGCCGGGTCTACGTCTGGGGCGATTTCTACATCCCCGAATATTTCCAGCTGATGCTGATTACCATCAACGTCGCGCTCGTCGCGACGCTCGTCGGCACGCTGGTCGCCGTACCGCTGAGCTTCATCGCGGCGCGCAACCTGACACCGAGCCAGCCGGCGCGGATCGTGGTCAAACGGGGCATGGAACTGCTGCGGGCGTTCCCCGAAATCGTCATTGCGGGGCTCTTTTCGGCAATCATGTCGATCGGCCCCGTCGCCGCCATTATCGCCGTCGGCCTCCATTCGATCGGCGCGCTGGGCAAGCTCTTCTACGAGGTCAACGAAAACCTCGACATGGGCCCCGACGAGGGCATTCGCGCCGTGGGCGGCAACTGGTTCGATCGCGTGCGGTTCGCGGCCCTGCCGCAGGTGATGCCGAATTTTACGTCCTACGCGCTGCTGCGGCTCGAAATCAATGTGCGGGCCTCGACGATCATCGGCGCGGTGGGCGGCGGGGGCATCGGCGAAGAACTCAAGCTGGCGATTTCGCGCGGCTTCGGTGCCAAGACGCTGGCGCTTGTGCTGCTGCTCTTCGTGACAATCCTCGCGGTCGACCAGTTCTCGGGCTGGCTGCGCAAGAGACTGGTTGGCGAGCAGGCCTTCGCAGGCGGCATTGGGAGGTCGCTGTGACCGATCGCGACCTCAGTCTCGAAGCGCGCTTCCCGGGTGTGTTTCGCCAGTCGCCCATCAAGCGCTTCGGTCCTCTTCTGCTCGTTGCCGGGGTGGTTCTTTATGCGGTCTATGCGGCGTGGTTCTTCAATCTGCCCAATGTGATCGCGGCGGCGCACTGGGAACGGATGGGCATCTACCTCAGCCAGTGGATCAGCTATGACGTGACGGCGGAGTTCAGGCTGGACCAAGCCAGCATTGAGACACGCTATCCAAGCAATTCGCCGCTCGGCGACGATCCGCATCCAGATTGGGTAAGGACCGATACGTTCGGGCGCTGGACGGTCGAGATCGAGGGGGCGAACAAGGGGATTACCTTCACCAAGGCGTATGCCAGGATCGATGATGCGGGCCAGAGTACGGAGATTGGCCTCGACACCGGCGCTCCATTGCTGCGTGGTCCCGCACCCGCCTGGATGCGGGTCTATGAGGACGAGGTCGTGGCCGATTTCGGTTTCACCGGCGAGATCCGGGTCAGCGCCGATCGGGTAAAGGTGCGCCGGAGGTTCCTCGGCTGGGCGAACTTCGTCTTCGATCCCGACTCCCCGTTCTTCGGCAGGAGCCCAGGCGAGGTTCTGAGCCTCGTCGCCACGGGGCCAGACCTGCAGCCCGGCAAACCGAACTGGGCCCTGGCTTTCGACAACATCTGGAACAATTCGGCGTGGCAGCACGGCGACGTCTGGACCAAGCTGCTGCAAACCCTGGTGATGGCGTTTCTGGGCACCTTCCTTGGGGCCGCGGTTGCGTTCCCTCTGGCCTTCCTCGCCGCCCGCAACATCACGCGCAACGTGGTTCTCAATCAGGTGCTGAAGCGGGCGTTCGATTTCCTGCGCTCGGTCGACATGTTGATCTGGGCGCTGTTCTTTACCCGCGCCTTCGGCCCGGGGCCGCTATCGGGCAGCGCAGCAATCTTCCTTACGGAGGCCGGTACGCTTGGTAAAATCTATTCCGAGGGGCTCGAGAACGTCGACGACAAGCCACGCGAGGGCATCACGTCGACCGGGGCGAGCGAGGTGTTGGTGCATCGCTACGGCGTGCTGCCGCAGGTCATGCCGGTGATGATCAGCCAGACGCTCTACCAGTGGGAATCCAACACGCGGGGCGCGACGATCATTGGCGCCGTCGGCGCCGGTGGCATCGGACTCAAGCTCTGGGAGGCAATGCGCACCAACTCCAACTGGGCCAATGTCGCCTACATGGTGCTGCTGATCCTGATCGTCGTATTCGTCTTTGATGCTGTCTCCAATGCCCTGCGCAGCCGGCTGATCAACCCACCTTCACACTAGGCGCAGCCCGCCGCGCCTGCGTTTCCCTTGTGTTCACCACTGTCGCAAATGTTCCAACTGCCGCGGGATTGCGCGCCAAAGTAAGCGTCGCGTTAATCTCACTGGCGCAGCCTGCTACAATGGCCAACCCATCAGAAAAGCCAACCGGCGCCAGAGTGTTCCGTTTCGACCAGAGCGGAGCGCTGCTGCGCAAGGTCATGGAAAACGCCGCCGTGGGCTTGGCGCTCATCGGCCTCGACGGCCGCCTGATCTATGCCAATGACGCGTTTGGCGAGATGCTGAACTACAATTCCGAGGAGTGTCTGGCGCTCGATGCGGCCGACCTCATCCACCCGGACGACGAGGCGGCGACGCTGCTCAGGATCGGCCGCCTGCAGCGCGGCGAGATGGAAGAGTTCAGCGGCGAATGCCGCCTCAGCCTCAAGGACGGCAGTCCGATCTGGACGCTGGTTTCGGCATCGATGCTGCGCAGCGACAACACCGGCAAGCCGCTCTATGTGATCCTGCAGATCACCAGCATCGAGCGCCAGAAGCACGCCGAGGCTGCATTGGCCTATTCGGAGACGCGGCTGAATTCCGCGCTCGAGGCGGGCGGACAGGGGGTATGGGACCACGACATCCGCACCGATGACATGTTCTACTCCGATACTTGGCGCACCATGCGCGGCTATCAGCCCGGCGAATATGTCGATCCGGCGCAGAACGAATGGATGAAGCGCATCCACCCAGAGGATCTGCCGCGCATCCGTGCCGTCGTCGACAAGCAGGATCGCGGCGAGGAGGGGTTCGAAACCCTCGAATACCGGGAGCGCCACCAGGACGGCCACTGGATCTGGATCCTGAGCCGCGGCAAGCCGGTCGAATGGGACGAGTTCGGCGAACGCGTCCGCACCATCGGGACAGACACCGACATCACCCGCCTCAAGCACATCGAGGCGCAGCTGGCCGAAGAAAAGCAGCGCCTGAAGGTGACGCTCGAGGCCATCGGCGACGGCGTGATTTCCACCGACGCCAGCGAACGCATCATCTTCATGAACCCTGTCGCGGAACAGATGACGGGCTGGAGTGCCGGCGGCGCCATCGGCCACCTGCTTGACGAGGTATTTTCGACGATCTGCGAGGGCAGCAGCAAGGCGCCTACGAGCCCAGTCGCCATCTGCCTCTCGGAAGGCCACGTTTCCACTCTTGAGGCCGACCTCGCTCTGGTCAGCCGGGACGGTGCGCGCCGCGACATTCGTTCTACCGCTTCGCCGGTGCGCTCACCCAATGGCGACATCATTGGCGCCGTGCTGGTGTTTCAGGACATCACGCAGAGCCGGACGCTGCAGAAGGAACTGGCCCACTCCGCCACTCACGACGCACTGACGGGGCTGCCCAACCGCGTGGCGTTCGGGCGCGCCCTGTCGGCCATCACCGACCAGGCCGCCGTCGAACGCCGCGAGCATGCGCTCTGCTTCATCGATCTCGACCGCTTCAAGGCGGTCAATGACGGCTCCGGCCATGCGGCGGGAGACGCCTTGCTGCAGGCGGTCGCGACCGTGATCCGCAATTGCTGCCGCGCGGGGGACTTCGCGGCCCGCATCGGCGGCGACGAATTCGTGGTGCTCCTGGCGGACTGCAAGACTGCCAATGCGGAGGCTGTCGCCCGCAAGATCGTCGAGGCCATCGCCGCGCTCGACTTCAGCTGGCTCGGCACACCCTATAGCGTCGGCTGCTCCATCGGTCTGACCGCCGTCACCGGTGCACAGCATGATTTCGCGGTGCTGCTCGCCGAGGCCGACGCCGCCTGTTATGCTGCGAAGGCGGCAGGCCGCAACGGCATCCAGGTGTTCGGGGTATCCCGTGGCGGCGCCAGCGGCTGACCCGCGTTCGCCGCGGCGGTGCAGCACGCTGGTGGTGCCGAACGCCTTCTCCGCCGAGTTGATTTGCAGCGACCCCGTGGCGCCGTCCTAGAGCTTAACGGGCAGGCCGGTGCGGACGCTTTCGTCCGCTGCGAGCACGATGCGGAGCGACTGTACGGCGTCCTCCATGTGACGACTGAGATCGATGTCTTCGGTAATTGCCTTGTGCAGATATGCCTGCTCCCGGGCGCAGAGCGCATCGTGCCCCGGCTCGCCCTCCATCGAGATGAATTCGTCAGGGTACGCAAACCTGCCGTCCGGTCCGGTCGCGGCGCGGTGCAGCTTGATCTTGTCGGTCCGGGTGTGGGTGTCCATGTCGTCGGAGCGGGCGTCGGGATCGACGATGATGGACACCGAGCCGTTGGGGGTCATCACGTCTTTGACGAAGAATGCCGCGTCCGAAATCATCGGTCCCCACGCCGCCTCGTACCAGCCGACCGACCCGTCGGCAAACAGCACCTGCAGGTGCCCGTAATTGTACATGTCGGATTTGACTTCGTCGCTGAGGCGCACGCCCATGCCGCGCACCTCGACCGGCTTGGCATCGGTGATCTGGCAGAACACGTCCACGTAATGCACGCCGCAATCGACGATGGGCGAGGTGGTCTGCATCAGCGCCTTGTGCGTCTGCCAGGCCGGGCCGCTCGACTGCTGGTTGAGGTTCATGCGGAAGACGTATGGGCCACCCAGCCTGCGCGCCTCTGCGATCAGCCGCACCCAGCTGGGGTGGTGGCGGAGGATATAGCCGACGACGAGCTTGCGGTTGTTCGCCTTCGCGGCGGCGACGACGCGCTCGGCATCGGCGACGGTGGTGGCCAGCGGCTTTTCGACGAACACATGCGCGCCCTGTTCCAGCGCCATCACCGCATAATCGGCATGGCTGTCGGAATAGGTGTTGATCGACACCACCTCCGGCTTCAGTCGCCGCAGCGCGGCCTCGAAATCGGTCTCGACGCTGTAGCCGGCCAGCTCGGGGTTGAGTGTTGGCGTGGAGCGGTTGACCAGCCCCACCAGGTCGAAGCCCGGGTGCCGGTGGTAGGCGAGGGCATGGCTCCGCCCCATGCTTCCCAGGCCCGCGGCGAGGATGCGAAGGCTCATTTGACGGCTCCCGATGTCATGCCGCGGATAAGCTGGCGCGAGAAGATGAGACAAAAGACGAGGATGGGAGCCATCGCAAGGACCAAAGCCACGCGGACGGCATTCCGCTCAGGATCATGCAGTTCCTTCTGAGCCGAGACAATGCCAAAAAAATACCACTTGTCTAGCCGCTGTTGAGCGCTATGTCATGTAAGATCGAAATGGCCGCCGAAGCCAGCGGCGGAACGCGCGCTGTGGGCCGAAACCCAACAAATGCCCTTGGCAAGTGGTATGGTATTGGTATTGTAGGTGGCGGGAGGAAAGCCGGTGCATCAGCCGATCGATGTCGAAGGTGATGTGATGATGCGCTCCAGACCTTCCTCGGGCCCGGCGTCCGGGGACGTTCAGCACGCAATTTTCGGAGCCGACTCCGTGGTCTTGCCGCGGGGCGGACCCTTGTACCTGCAGTTGAAGCGCTGGATCGAGGACGCGGTAGGCCGCGGCGCCATCAAGCCGGGCGAGGCGCTCCCCTCCGAACGCGACCTCGCCATCAAGGTCGACGTGTCGCGGGTGACGGTGCGCAAGGCGGTGCAGCATCTGGTGCGCGATGGCGTGCTGGTGCAGCGGCATGGTTCCGGTACCTTCGTTGCCCCGCCGACGCATCGCGTCGAGCAGTCGCTGTCGCAATTGACCTCGTTCGCCGAGGACATGGCCCGCCGCGGCATGGCGGTCCGGTCCGTGTGGCTCGATCGCGGCCTCTATCCACCGTCGCCGGAAGAGACCGTGGTGCTGGGCCTGTCGCCCGGCCGACAGCGTCGCCCGCGTCTGGCGTCTGCGCATTTCCGGCGACACGCCCCTCGCCATCGAACGTGCCAGCCCTCTCGGCTCGCGTCCTGCCAGACCCTGAGAATATTGGAACATCGCTCTACGCGCATCTCGAACAGAGCGGCAACCGCCCGGTGCGCGCCATCCAGCGTATTCGCGCCGCCAATCTCGGTGCCGAGGATGCAGCGCTGCTCGAGGTGCCGGCGGGTGCCGCCAGCCTCAATATAGAGCGCATTTCCTATCTGCCCTCCGGGACGGGTCATCGAATTTACCCGCTCGGTCTATCGCGGTGACACCTACGACTTTGTCGCCGAACTGCGGCTCGGCGAATCGGGAGATCGCAAATGACGACGCGCGCAACCCACATGCGCCACGAGATCGATGAAATACCCGATTGCGGTGCGCCGGTTCCTCAAGGGCAGCGCCGACACGATGGCCGGCGCGGCAAGGCCCTGCGCGACAAGCGAGCCGGCCATGATTGCGACCATCGCGCGCGGCTCGTCCGATCACGCGGCGGCGTTTCTCAAATATGCGATCGAACTCACTGCTGGTGTCCCGGTTGCCTCGATCGGCCCGTCGATCATGTCGATCTACGGCACGCGAGCTGAAACTGGAACGATGCTGCGGCAATCGCCATATCGCAGTCGGGCAAGAGCCCCGACATCGTCGCCATGGCTGCACTCGGCGCGGCGCAGTGGCGCGCTGTGCTTTGCCATCACCAACACGATCGGATTCGCCGCTGGCCGCAGCGTCCGATTTCACCATCGATCTCAATGCCGGCACAGAAACGTCGGTGGCGGCGACCAAGACCTTCGTCGTCGTCCGTTGTGGCCGGGCTGGCGCTGCTCGCGGCCTGGACCGGGGATCGCGACCTGGCTGCCGCGCTCGCTGCGCTGCCGGATGTGCTGGCCAGGGCGGTGGCGACGCGATTGGGCGCCGTTGATCACGGCGCTCGACGGCCACCAGTCGCTCTATGTGCTGGGACGCGGACCATCGACTGGCCATCGCCAGCGAGGCCGCGCTCAAGTTCAAGGAAACCTGCGGCATCCACGCGGAGGCCTACAGCGCCGCCGAAGTGCTGCATGGTCCGGCGCGGATCGTCGAGTCCGGGTTTCCGGTGCTGGCGCTTGCCGCGCGCGATGCGGCTGAAGCTTCGGTGGCCGAAATCACCGACCGGCTGGCCGGGCAGGGGGCACTGAGTTTCATCACCTCGGACCGGGGCGGCCTGGCGCGGCCGCTGCCATTCGCGGCCGTCGGGTCACCCGCTGACCGACGCTCTGGCGCTGGTGGTGACGTTTTATGGCTTCGTCGAGGCACTGTCGCGGCATCGCGGCTTCAATCCGGATGTGCCGCCCCATCTCAAGAAAGTCACGGAGACCACATGACCGAACGCTTTGCGCTCACCGGAGCGCGGATTTTCGACGGAGAAACCTGGCACGACCGCTCGGCGCTGGTGGTGCGCGACGGCATGGTGGAGTCGATCATCGCCGCCGACTTGCCGACCGATGCGCGGCGCGTCGCGTCTCGGGGGCGGACTGCTGGTGCCCGGCTTCATCGACCTGCAGGTCAATGGCGGCGGCGGCGTGCAGTTCAATCGACGACCGACGCGTGGAGGCCATCGCGCACCATCTGCGCCGCCCATGCGCACTTCGGCACCACGGCGCTGCTGCCGACACTGATCACCGATACGCCCGAGGTCACCGCGGCGGCCGTCGCCGCCGGGGTTGCCGCCGGACAGCAGCAGGTGCCGGGCTTCCTCGGGCTGCACCTCGAAGGCCCGCATCTGTCTGTTGCGCGGAAGGGCGCGCACGACCCGGCGCTGATCCGCCCGATGACGGAAGCGGACCTCGAGGCGTTGATCCTGGCGCAGCAGTCGCTGCCGAACCTGTTGACCACGGTCGCCGCGGAAACGGTGACGCCAGAGCAGATCTCGCGGCTGACCAAGGCAGGCATCGTCGTCAGCATCGGGCACTCCGATGCCGGCTATGCGGCGGTCAAGGCCGCCGCCGATGCGGGCGCCACCATGGTCACGCACCTGTTCAATGCGCAGAGCCAGCTCGGCAACCGCGAGCCGGGAGTGGTCGGCGCCGCCCTGCGACCTTGGCACCCTCAACGCCGGACTGATCGCCGACGGCATTCACGTCGACGCGGCGAGCATCGCCATAGCGCTCCGCGCCAAGCGCGGACCCGGGCACATTTTCCTCGTCAGCGACGCCATGTCGCTGACCGGCAGCGAATTGCAGAGCTTCACCCTCAACGGCCGCAGGGTGCATCGCGCCGACGGCGCGCTCCGCCTCGACGATGGGACGCTCGCCGGGGCGGACCTGACCATGCTTGCCGCCATCACGTTCATGCACCGGCGCGTCGGCCTGCCACTGGACGAAGCGCTCCGCATGGGGACGCTCTATCCTGCCGAATTGATGGGCCTGACAGCGACCCACGGCCGGCTGGCGACCGGCTGCCGCGCCGACATGGTGCTGCTCGGCGACGACCTCGGCCTCAGAGGGACATGGATCGCCGGCGAGACCGTGCCCGCCGCCTGAGCTGCCGATCGTGACTTCTCTCCTCCATCGCTCCCCTGATAGGACAGTAGCGGTTTCAGGAGATGCGGCATGAAGATTGGTGTTCTGGGTACGGGCGAGGTCGGGCAGGCCATCGGTGGCAAGCTGGTTTCCCTCGGTCACGACGTGATGATGGGCGCCCGCGCGGCCGACAACGAGAAGGTACTGGCGTTCGCCGCCCGCACCGGCGGAAAAGCCGGCACCTTTGCTGATGCCGCGGCCCACGGCGAGATGCTCGTCCACTGCACGCGCGGCAACACCGCCATCGAGATGCTGCACCTGGCGGGCGCCGACAACCTCAGCGGGAAGATTCTCATCGATGTCTCGATGCCGCTGGATTTCTCCAAGGGGTTTCCGCCCAGCCTGTTCGTCTCCAACACGGATTCGCTGGGCGAAATGATCCAGCGCGAGTTTCCGGCAGCCCTGGTGGTGAAGACGCTCAACACCGTCAACAACAAGATCATGGTCGAGCCCAAGACGCTGCCGGGCCTGCACACCATGTTCGTTTCGGGCAACGACCAGCAGGCCAAGGGCAAGGTGATGGACCTGCTGCGCAGCTTCGGCTGGCAATCGATCCTCGATCTGGGCGATATTACGACGGCGCGCGGCACCGAGCAGTTCCTGCCGCTGTGGGTGCGGCTCTATTCGACGCTTGGGACGGCCGACTTCAACATTGCGGTCATCAAGCGCTGACACACGTTATCATCCCGGCCGCGCGGGCCAGACGGACGATTTGGTAACCTCCGATTCAGCCTTGTTAACAAGTGGTTTCCAAACCTGTGCTGAATCTGCAACATCCGGTCTGCAACCATATTGCGGTGCCCCATTTTGGCCTTCGCCGCAGTTGCGTCCCCCCAGCACATGGCTATGGTCGGTCTTGCGAATCCATGCATGGGATCGTTTGTCGGTCGCAACGCGACGACAACACACACTACTAAGTGTGGTCGCGTTTCGACAAACCGCCGGATCATCCGGCAAAACGAATGACTGACTTTGGAGGTCAACAATGAAAATCAGGAGCCTTCTTCTGGGTTCTGTGGCTGCAGCGGGTCTCTCGACCGGCGCCTTTGCAGCTGACCTGGGCGTGATGACGTCTCTCGACGTTTGCGACGCACTGGGCATCTCGGGTCTGACGATTTCGTCGGATAACAACTGCCTCGCGATCACCGGCAGCGTTGAGTACGAGTTCCGCTGGGGCGACTATCAGGACAGCTTCGCTTATGCGGCTGGCTTCGACGGCTACGATCCGTTCAAGGTCGACGCACCCGGCGCCGATCCCGGCTGGTGCATTCGACTGGTACTCGAAGTACATCGCCAAGCTGACGTTCACCGCGACTGCCGACTCTGATTTTGGTCCGGCCAAGGCCGTCATCACGATCAAGGACGAAGGCGAGAAGTCGGTCCGCAACGGCAACAACCTCGGCCCGAACAACCTGCCGTCGTTCCGACTGCCGGCCGCTTAAGCGTTCAGCTCGGTGGCGATCGGCCACTCCGTCGACGGCTGACGACATCTACGCTCGTTCCGGGCCCGGACGGCATCCTCCACACTCTGGCTGCCAACGCCGGCCTCGGCGCTGGTGCCGCGGTTACTCCGGACGATGCTCGATCGCCTACGACGACTATGCCTACATCGGCGGTGACGATACGCTCGGCCCGATCTTCGATCGCGCTTACGTGTCCATCGGCGACACCACCGTCATCACGGCTGGTAAGGCAGAGCTCGATTGCCAACTTCGGCGACGACACCCCGCTCAACTGGCTCGGCCTGTTCCAGTCGGAAAAGGTTGACGTTGGCGTGAAGTGGGCCAAGGACCTCATCAAGGACGGCGGAAACCTGATTTCCATCACTTCCGACCTTGGCAACGGTCTGTCGGTCGGCGGGTCCATCGAAAAGCTCGATACGACCACTCCGACGGCCTTCGGCGTCCTGGCTTATGCCGGCGACAACATCACCGCGCATGTGACCTTGGGTTCCAAGGGCTGGGCCAACGGCACCCTGACGAACTGGGGCATCCATGCCGGCATGACCGGTACCTTCGACATGATCAAGGTTGTGGCGGCGTTTGCTGCTGACAACACTGGCGTGTGGGAAGGCCTCGCGTCAGCGTCCGCCACCTTCGACATGTTCACCCTCGCGGGTTCTGTTGAAGCCGGTAGCGCTGGTTACCTCGGTGCTGGTGCGTCCATCACTGCCGCGATCACCGATGGCGTGACCATCAACCTCGGTGCCCGTGCTCTGAACGGTAGCGCACAGGTTGCGGCCAAGTTGGTTGCTGCTCTGACCGAGACTCTCTCGGTTTCGGGTGAAGTCGGCGCCTACCTCGGTGCGGACCTCTACGGCACTGCTGGCCTGGCCTGGACTCCTGGTGGCGGGTTCACCTCGTCCATCGAAGGTACTGCCCACTCGGATGGCGCCTTCAAGGTTGTCTTCAAGGCTGCCAAGACCATCAAGTAAGCAGTCTCTGCTTAACTGGATTGGAAAGGCCCGGTTCATCCCGGGCCTTTCTGTTTTTGCGGCAGCGAATCGCCGGTGTTTCTGAACGGCGCCGACACGCGTTGCCTCCCTGTCAAAATAACGCCCTGAATCAACGCCATAGAGCGCTTTCACCTGCGGCGGAGACCTTGTAAGGCTCTGTGCATCCCCGGACATCGCGCGGCAGAGGGCAGAATGAGCGGCAGTTTCGTGAAATGGTTCGTTCCGGGCCTCGTTACGGTGGTCGGGGGAACCGCCCTGGCGCTGCTGCTGACCGGTGCAAACCTCGCGTCCGACCTGACCCTTCGCACCAAGGCGGCAATCGCCGACCCGCAATATCGCTGGGCCAACGTGTCGTTCGATGCGCGCGACGCCATCGTGACCGGCACCGCAACCGACCAGCAGATGATCGATGACGTGACGGCGCGCATCGCCTCCGTGCATGGCGTGCGGGCGGTGGTGTCGAACGTCGTCCTCGCCGAATTCGTCAGTCCGTTTCCGTTTTCTGCCAGTACCGCGGACGGCAAGGTCACGCTCTCGGGCGGCGTGCCCGATGATGCCTTTCATGCCGATGTGCTGCGCCTCACCGGAGCGCAGGACGACAAGCTTCGGCTGATGTCTGGCGCCCCCGAGCGGACGCTGTTTCGCACCGCTGTGGAATATGGGCTGACCACGCTGTCGCAGTTCGATCACGGCGAGATAAAGCTCGCCGATCTTGCCATCAGCATTTCCGGCCGCGCCAAATCGCCCGCGGCGTTCGACGCCCTGGCCATCGCCAGCCAGTCGGTGCCGCCGGGCGTCAAGCTCGCCAGCGTCACCATCGAGCCGGCGTTGGCCGCGCCGTTCGAATGGAAGGCGACATTCGATGGCAGCAGGGTGATCGTGACGGGGTTCGCTCCGACCGACGATCTTGCCGATGCGTTGCGTGCCGCTGTCCCCGCGACGATTCCGGTGTCGACCACGCTGTCCCTGGCTTCAGGCGAACCACAAGGGTTTGCGGCTAACACGCTGACACTGCTCAAGACTCTGGTAACGCTGGAGCAGGGCACGGCCAGCATTTCCGATGGCGCAATCAGCCTCAGCGGCGCGCCTGCAACGAAGCTGATCGCCGATGCCGCGACGGCGGCGGTCACCGCACTTGGCGGCACCATCACACTCGATCCGCCCCGGGTCGAGCAGTACGATTTCACTGCGAGCAAGGCCGATGGCCGGATCACGCTGACCGGCTTCGTGCCCGACAACGCGACGCTGGACCGCCTGAAGGCACTGGACGCAACCGATGCGAGCGCACTCAGTCTTGGCCGCGGAGCGCCGGAACGCTTCGATTCAGCCGTGGAGTTCGGGCTCAGCGCACTGTCGCATCTCAGTGACGGCACCTTCGCGATGAGCGGCACGACGCTGTCGCTCAAGGGGCGCGCCAGCACGGTCAGTGAACTCGAGCGCGTCGAAGCGATGCTTTCCGAGGGCGCACCGCAGGGCACCACGCTTGCCGTTGCCGATGTGCACCCGCCGCTGGTCAATCCATTCACCTGGTCTGCCGAGAAGGCCGATACCGGGATGATCAGCATCACCGGCTACGTTCCCACCGATGCCATGCGGAAGGCGCTATCGGGCAAGGTCAGCGATCTCGCTGCCGACCGCTCGGTTCTCGCCGATGGCGCGCCGGACGGTTTCCAGCTCTCGGCCGTGAACGGCCTCACGGTGCTGGCCCTGCTCGACAGCGGCAAACTCGCCTATGACGGCGGCAAATGGAGCATTGAGGGCACGGTCAGCACGCCGCAGAAGGGCTTTGCCGCCGATGCTGCTTACAGCATCGCAGGATTGCGGACGGCAGGCTGGAGCTATCGAGTCACCTTGCCACCCGCGGCAACGCAGGCGGCGTTGCCGATCATCGATCCCTATGTCTGGCGGGCGCAGAAGTCCGCCGACGGTTCGCTGAGCTTTGCCGGATTCGTCCCGGCGGATGCCTTCAAGCGCTACCTCGCTGTGCGCACCGGCGATTCCGCAAAAGACAGCTCGGTGCTCGGCGCTGGCGCGCCGCAGAATTTCATCGCCGATGCGATGGCGGGTCTCGACGCACTGCTGCAGCTCGACGAGGGCTCGCTCGGTGTCACCGGGTCGAAGTGGACATTGACCGGGCAGACTCCGAGCGGCGACACCCGCACCCATGTACAGGACCTGTTGACCGCAAAGATCGATCCGGGCCGCTGGCAGATCGCCATCCAGGCGCTCGACGCAGCGCCCATCGTCTCGCCCTACCTGTGGTCCGCCACCAAGGCCGCCGATGGCAGCGTCGAACTCTCGGGCTACCTGACCAACGACGCGCTCAAGAAGTTCGTCGCCATCCGCGCCGGCAGGATCAGCCGCGACACCACGGAACTGGCCTCGGGCGAGCCGGCGGGTTTTGCCGATGACGTGCTGGCGGGCCTGGAAGCGCTGTCGCACCTGACCTCCGGCAAGGCGAGCTTCGACGGCAGCAAATGGACCTTGACCGGCCTGCCGAACACCGCGGACGACGCCAATGCGGCGCTCGGCTCGCTGGCGCTTGCCAGCCAGGGCGGCAGCAAATGGGAGAAGGCGCTGTCCGCGCCCACCCTGGCGCCGGTCGCCGAAACGCCGCCGCCTGCGGAGGAACCCGCAGTGCCGGAGGCCGCGCCGGCCACCGCCGAGGCGGAGCCACCGGCGGCAGATGCGGTTGTCCCGGCGCCCGAGGCCGAAATCGCCGAGCCGGCAATGCAGACGGCCGAGCCGGAAACGCCCACCGACTTGGCCGCGACCGCGGAAGCCCCCGCGCAACCTGCCATGAGCGCGGAAGTTGTGGCTGCGCCTGAGACGGCCCCAGGTGCAACACCGCCGCAGACGCTGGCTTCGGTGGAACCCGAGGCCGTCGCAACACCTGAGCCCACGATCGTCCCCAACTTCGTATTCGATGCCAAGCGCGTCGATGGCGGTGCCGTGACGTTGACCGGTCTTGTCCCGGCAGACGCCACGCGCGCCTATTTTGGCGTGATCGCCGGCGATGTTTCGACTGAGGCGATGACCGTTGCGAGCAGCTTGCCGGCCGACTTCATCACTGAAGCGACGGGCGGCATTCGCGCCGTCATGCAGCTTGCCGATGCGCAGGCCGGATTTGACGGCAAGAACTGGCAGCTGCGCGGTGAGGCCGATACGAGCGCCGCGCGCGACGCGGTGCTTGCCAGCATCGCCGCCCTGCCGGGCGGCAAGCAGTGGCAGACCAGCCTGACGCTGACGCCGCCGTTGAAGCTTTGCGACCGCATCGTCACGGCCTTCGCCGATCGCAACGCCATCCTCTTCAACTCGGGCAGTTCGGTGATCGCGGATGCTTCTCTTTCCGCCATCGACGAACTGGCAACCGATCTCCAGGTGTGCCCGCAAGCAGCAGTTCACGTGCAGGGCCACACCAACTCCGATGGTGCCGAGGACCTGAACCTGGTGCTTTCGGTGGCGCGCGCCGAAGCGGTCGTCAATGCGCTGATCGAGCGCGGTGTCGCGGTGGAAAGACTCTACGCGGAAGGCTTTGGCGAGAGCGAGCCGATCGCGTCCAATGATACCAACGACGGCAAGCAGAAAAATCGCCGCATCGCTTTTGCGCTGACCGACGAGCAATGATTGCTGCACCGCGGGCCGGTGGTCCGCGCTGCGCTAAGGTATGAACAGGGGGTTCACCTCCCGGCAAGCTGGGAACGTGCACTCAATGGGCAGGGGGCCCGCCAATGTCGATCGATTCCATTACCTACCTGCTCGAGGTCTATTGGCCTTACGCCGCCGCAGCCGCCCTGATCGGGCTCGGCGCCGGCTGGTTCAGCTATACCCCCACGAAGACCGCTGCCGAGTTGCCGCCAGCCGTGCCGCCCAGCGAGTCCTGACCCTCTGATGCCCAACCTGCCGCACATCGCCGAAACCGCGCTTCTGCTTCTGCTGGCGTTTCTCGCCGGCTCGCTGCTGGGCTATGGGCTGCGCCGCCTTGTGTCGCGGCCCAAAAAGCTCGCGGCCGTTTCCGTCATCCCCGCGGAACGCATGGCGGCCGCGAAGGGCGAGACGGCTCCGGCGCTGGTGACAGCTCCATCCATTGACCCGGTGAAGATCCCGGCACCTCCAATTACCCAGCCGGCCCCTGCGCCAGCGCCAGTCGTTGCAGCGGTCGTGTCAGCGCCACCGGCGGCACCGCTGCCACCGCCAGTTGTCGAAAAGCCATCGATCCAGGCCGACGCCGATTTTCTCGCGGCCGTTGCCGCGACCGAACCCCTGGCGGAGTCGATGTTGGTTGGCGTAGCGCCGCTGTCGGATGCCGTCGCCCTACCCAAGGTTGTCGTGCCCAGCGAACTATTGGTCGAGCGGGCGAGCGAGCCGGAGCCCGTCAAGGCCGAGCCGGCAGCCCCAACACCGCCGGCCGCGCCGCCGGCGCAGGCAATCGTCGCCGACACCTCGGCATCCACGCTGCTCGATGTGCTGGTTGATGAGAAGCCGGAACCTCCGGCCCGCATGCCCTCGCGCCAGATACCTCCGGTGTTCGACCCGACGCCGGTCTATATCCAGTCCGAACTCGATCCGGTTCCGGCTGAGCCGGCTGCCGGGCCAACGCCGCCGCCGGTCCCTGCGCCGAAGCGCGAACCACTGGCCCCGGCACGTCATCCGGGGGAGGTGCGTTCGGCCGCACCTGACGTCGAGCGTTCCATGGCACCGGCCGAGGCACCTTCGGTAGTTTCGCCCGTGCGGCCGCCGCCGATCGAATCCGAAGATCTGGAGTCGGCAGCGATGCGGGCCATCGAAGGCGGTTCGTCGTCTCGCCGGCCGAACCGGCCAGTCGCCGTTGCGCCCATCCCGCCTCCCGAAGCCGCGCCGGAACCGAACCCCGCGGTCGAGGCGATGGAGGATGCACCAGGCCTGGAAGAATCCGCTTCGCCGCGCAGCACCTATTCGTTCGGCAAGCCCGAAGTGCTCGCCGCGCCGCGTCCGGAGGGCAGGGACAATCTGAGGTCCATCAAAGGCCTGGACCAGGCGGTTGAATCGAAACTCAATGATCTGGGCATCTACCATTTCGATCAGATCGCCGATTGGGACCTGAAGGCCAGCATATGGCTCGACACGCACCTGGCGCTGCGCGGCCGCATCGGCCGTGAGAAATGGATCGAGCAGGCGAGGGATCTGTCGAAGGGACGTCCCGGGCTCAAATCCGCTCCGTTCCGGCGCTAGGCTGCCAGAGCCTTGCGGTTCTTGATCAGGGTGCGCAGGAAACTGACCATTGGCTGGATGTCGTCGGTGGTATTGAGCAGCGGCGGCGAGCCCTGGCCCTCGATTGCATAGGCGTCGGCATCCTTGCGGCGGCGGACCATCTCGTCAAACGTCTCGCGGCGCAATTGTTGTGTCAGCTGCGTCCGCATCAACAGAAGCGGTGCATGCGCCAGGGCGCCGTAGAGCTGCCACTGCGCGACCAGCACGTCGTCGTGCGAGAAGGGCTCCAGCATCTTCAGCAGATGCGGATCGAACAGTCCCTGCGTGCGCCCGCGCTTGTCGACGAAATGCGTCCGCGCCGCCAGACCCGCCAGTGCCGCTTCCTGCAGTCCGGGATAGTCGGGGGCGAGCATGCGGCGAAACATTGCACGCAGGCCCGCCTCACTGCGGTGCCCCTGCAGGTCCTTGAGGTTGTTCCTGAGCCGCACCAGCCCGCGCGAATCCGAAACCGGACCCGCGTCCAGGAGGATGGTGCCCGCGATCAGCGACGGGCGGAGCGCTCCGAGCGCCATGACGACCTGGCCGCCATATCCCTGACCGACCAGGATCGCCGTCTCGATGGCGAGGGACCGCGCGACCTCCGAAACATCGCGGGCGTCGAACTGAGTTGCGTATTGTGACTTGTCGCGCCGGTCGGTGGATCGTCCGCGCCCGCGCAGATCGAGCAGCACAACGGGCCAGTCGTCGCTCATCAAGAGGTGGAAGTAGCTGATCATCTCAGCATAGTCCGCCATGTTGCGGTGATAGCCGGGAATGCAGATCAGCGGCGGCCGCACCTCGTCGAGGCGGCCCGCAACGTGAACCGCCATCCGGTCACCGCCGTCGCCAACGGTCACCATCTTCACCGGCAGCGCGGCGAACGGCTTGTGATCGTCGGGAATGGAGCGGCTGCCGAACATGGAAAGAGCCATATCAGAGCGGTGCCCGGAGGCAACCGCCCGATGCTTCAGCCGGCAATGTGGCGCAGCGCCTGCGCGAGTGTCATGTCGTCATAGCCGAGGCGGGCCCGGTAGACGAGATAGTTGCCGAGCACACGGCGGACATACTGGCGGGTTTCCTCGAACGGGATGAGCTCCACCCAGATCACCGGGTCAACATTGTCGGCGCGAGGATCGCCATAGGCGGCGATCCACTTCCTGGCATTGCCGGCGCCGGCATTATAGGCCACCGCGGCCAGCACCAGTGAGTTGTCGAAACTGCTGAGCTGGTTGGCGAGATAGGTCGAACCAAGCAGCGCATTGTAGGCGCCGTCGGTCGTCAGGCGATTCTGCGAATAGGCGACGCCGGCCTTCTTCGCCGTTTCCTTGGCAGTCGCCGGCATCAACTGCATCAGGCCGCGCGCGCCGCTGCGCGATACGGCGTCGATCTGAAATTTGCTCTCCTGCCGGGCGATTGCATAGATCGCCGCCTTGTCGATCTGCGCCAGCTGGGTAGAGGGCAGGCCATCCTTGGGAAAACTGAACAGGTCGAGCGGCGTGCCGCGCTTGTCGGCGGTGTCGGCGATGGCGATGGCGAGGTGATGGGCATTGATGGTTTGCGCCAGCCGTGCCGCCAGCAGCAGATCGGGTCCATCCTTGAGGCCCTGCGAGAAACTGCGGAGCAGCGGCAGGGCGAGTCTGTCCTGGCCATTGGCGGAGAGGAGCCGGATGGCGCGAACGATCTCGTCGCTCTCGAAGCTGGTCTCGCTGTCCTGTGCGGCCGGCAGGTCACGCAGTTCCACGGCCTTCAGCCCCAGCGCCGTGCGCGCCAGGAGGCCGTAGTAGATCGTCCCGTATTTCGCGGCGGCCGTGTAGGCCTGTTTGGCACCGGCCTTGTCGCCGAGCTTGTCACGCGTCCGCCCGAGCCAGTACTGCGCCTGCGTTACCGAGTCCGGCAGCGTCGACAGCTTGGCCATTGCCTCGAAGTGCTTCGCCGCCAGTCTCGGGCTGTCGAGAAAGCTCAGTGCGATCCAGCCGGCATGGAACTGCGCCTCGACCACGCGGCCCTCGGGACCATCGGTGTACCCGGCGGCGGCGGCATAGGCCCGCTGCGCATCGCCAATGCCGAGCAGCTGTCGGACCAGCGTGCGCCGTTCGTACCACCATTCCTCCGCGTCGGGAGCATTGGCCTTGCCCTTGTTGAGGTAAGCGATGGCGTCGTCCCAGAGCTGGAACTGCCGGGCACGCTGGGCCCGCGAGAACAGGTAGATCGGATTGCCTTGATAGGCCGGGTCCACCGCGTCGAGGAGTTGCTTGGCGTCCTTGGCATTGCGCGACACGGCGTTGCGCGCCACGGCCAGCGTTCTCTGCCCCGCCGTCAGTTGCGGCAGGAGACGCTCAACGGCGGTGGCGCGGTCATGCATCATCAGATGCTCGGCGCGCGCCCAATGGTCATCCTTGGTCAGCAGCGTCCCGAGTTTGCCGAGAACCTTCTCCTCGCTCGCCTGATCGAGGATATCGTTGACCCAGATGTCACGCGCGATCCGTGCGCCGCGCTCCTTCTGGCCATCGTCGACATAGGCGAGCGCCAGCGCAATCTGCGCATCGAGCGTGTTGGGCATGGCGCCCGAGAGATATTTGATGATCTCGCTGCTGCCGGCTTTGCCCTTTGTGAGCGCCTGCTCGAGCCGCGTCTTGAATACCCCCATGCGCGCGAATTCGGGGGCATCGGCGGCAAAGCGCACAATGGCGTCGTAGGGCAGGTCCCCGGAACTGGAATAAATAGCGCCCCACTGTACGGCGCGCCGCTCGGTGACGTTCTTGAACCCTTGCGCCAACGCATACGCGCCCGCGGCATCGCCGCCGGTCAGCACATCGAGCGCGGCGCGGAACTCCGCGGAGCCTTCGGCCGGACCAGCCGGCGGTGTCGTCCCCGGGCCGATAGAGCCGGTGATGATCTGGTCAATGCTGTCCGACCCGCGAACCGCAGGTGCCGCAATTCCGGCGATGAGCATAAAAGCGGCTGCGAGCGAGCCGGCAAGGTAGCCCAGAAGCCACCTCGGGGCAGTGAACATCATGTCGTCCTGTTGGTCCTCAAAACAAATCCAACAAGGTGCCCCCACCCCTTGCGAACCCTCAAATTGTCCCCTTCATCGGTGAACAATTGGTTTCCGCCCGGAACCTCGTGGGTGTGCCCGACCCTTCTGCTTGTGGCCGCGCGCGAGAGAATCTATGCTTGCCAACTGTGGCATTACGGTGGAAAACCCGCGGCCACGGTCTGGCAACAGGCCCAATGGCCCCGGGCAACGGGGCGCGTATTCGCCGCGAACGGCGACAGTAACGAGGACTTTTCGAAAATGCTAAGAGGCTCGATCACGGCGCTCATCACCCCGTTTGCGGATGGGGCGCTGGACGAGAAAGCATTCTCGAGCTTCGTCGACTGGCAGATCAAGGAAGGCTCACACGGGCTGGTGCCGGTCGGCACGACGGGCGAAAGCCCGACGGTGACGCATGACGAGCATCGCCGCATCATCGAGATCTGCGTCGAGGTCGCCGACCGCCGCGTTCCGGTGATCGCCGGCGCCGGTTCCAACTCGACCGCCGAAGCGGTAGATTTGGCGCGCTTCGCCGAGGACATCGGGGCCGACGCCGTGCTGTCGGTCGTGCCCTACTACAACAAGCCGACGCAGGAAGGGCTGTTCCAGCACTTCTCCGCAGTCGCTTCGGCCACTTCGCTGCCGATCCTGCTCTATTCGGTACCGGGCCGTACGGTCGTT
Organism: uncultured Alphaproteobacteria bacterium; assembly: GCA_963796775.1. Taxonomy (GTDB): domain Bacteria; phylum Pseudomonadota; class Alphaproteobacteria; order Rhizobiales; family Devosiaceae; genus Devosia_A. The sequence goes on from CAWCMZ010000007.1 coordinate 65,580, forward strand.
GATCTCACCGTTGAGACCATCGTCCGCCTGCACGAGGCGCACGACAACATCATCGGCGTGAAGGATGCGACGGCCAACATGGAACGCGTCAGCATGCAGCGGGCAAAACTCGGGCCCGACTTCGTGCTGCTGTCCGGCGAGGACATGACGGCGCTTGGCTTCAACGCGCATGGCGGCACCGGCTGCATTTCGGTGACCAGCAACGTGGCGCCCAAGCTCTGTGCGCAGTTCCAGAATGCCTGCCAGCAGGGCAATTTCGCGGCCGCGCTGATGCTGCAGGACAAGCTGGTGCATCTGCACAAGAACCTGTTCCTCGAGAACAATCCGGGCGGCGTCAAATATGCCGCGGCACGGCTCGGGCTCTGCCGCAACGAGTTCCGGCTGCCGGTCGTGCCGATCAGCCGCAGCAACGAGGAGGCGATTGATTTCGCCTTGTCGCACGCTGGACTGCTGCCTAACTAAGGACTCGGGCCAGGCCGGTCGCGAAAGCAGGGATTGATGGCGACCAAACCAAACAAGCCAAGCATGGTGGTGACCGGCGTTGTCGCCGAGAACCGCCGTGCGCGCTTCGACTTCGAGATCCTCGACACGCTTGAGGCCGGCATCATGCTCACTGGCACCGAGGTCAAGTCGCTGCGCACCGGCAAGGCTCAGATCGCCGAGTCATACGCATCGCCGGAGCGCGGCGAGCTGTGGCTGATCAACGCCCATATCCCTGAATATCTGCAGGCCAATCGCTTCAATCACGAGGAACGCCGTCCGCGGAAGCTGCTCGTCTCGAAGAAGGAACTGGTCAAGCTCGCCGATGGCGTCGATCGTTCAGGCAACACCATCGTGCCGCTGAAGCTCTACTTCAACGAGCGCGGCATGGCCAAGCTGCTGATCGCGCTCGCCAAGGGCAAGAAGAACTTCGACAAGCGCGAAACCGAACGCAACCGCGACTGGAACCGTGACAAGGCCCGCATCATGAAAGAGGGCGGGCGGGGGTAGGCGATGGCATCGCCGGTTGCTCATCTCCCGGGCCTCGGGCCCGTCACCGTGCGGCGGCTCGCCGAAATTGGCATCACCAGCCAGGACGAACTGCGGGCGGCAGGCTCAGTCGCAGTGTTCCATCAGCTGCGCTTCCGTTTCGGCCGCGAGGTCACGCTGAACGCGCTCTATGGCCTTGAGGCCGCGATCCGCGGCATAGACGGGGGCGAGATCGACCAGCCGATGAAGCAGCAGCTGAAGCAGGCCGCTGGTCGCTGACCCCTGGTCAGTGGCCGCCCGTGTCCGAGTCCATGCGCCTTGCCGCTCCGGTATCCAGCGCTGAAATGGCAGCGATCTCGTCCGCGCTGAGCGCGAAGTCGAAGACGTTGAGGTTCTGCGCTAGCCGCTCGGGGTTCGTCGACCGGGGGATGGGCACAATTCCGAGCTGGATATGCCAGCGAAGGACGATCTGCGAGGCCGTCTTGTCGTGCTTCGCGGCGATCCGCGCCAGGGTCGGATCGTTCAGCAGACCGTGCCCCGATCCCAGCGGGCTGTATGCGACCGTGATGATGTCATGGGCACTGTCGTAGGTGACGTGATCGCTTTGGGTGACCTGGGGATTGAGCTGAATCTGGTTTACGGCAGGCGGGATGGTGGCTTCCGCCAGCAGCCGGACCAGATGCGCCGGCTTGAAATTGGAAACGCCGATCGAGCGCGCTTTCCCGGCCCGTACCAGTCCCTCGAAGGTCTTCCACGTCGAGATGTATTCGTCGCGCTGGGGGAGCGGCCAGTGGATCAGCAATAGATCGACATACTCCATGCCGAGCTGGCTGAGGCAGGCGTCGAGGCCGGCAATCGCGCGGTCGCCGCCCTGAAACTCGCCATCCAGCTTGCTCGTGATGAACAGCTCTTCACGCGCGATGCCGCTGTCGCGGACGCCTTTGCCGACGCCGCGCTGGTTGCCGTAGCGGTACGCGGTGTCGATGTGGCGGTATCCGGCCTCGATGGCCGTAACCACCACCGGTGCGATCCGGACATCGTCGAGCGCGGTGCCGAGCCCGATCTGCGGCATGGAGTGGCCGTCGCTGAACTTGACGTTTGGGATGGTCATGTCGTGTACCCTTCTTTTGCGCCGCCGGCGCTGGTCAGGCGGCGATGAATGCCGCCGCCCGGCCGACGACGTCCTCGAACATGGCTTCGGTAAGGACGCCGGTGTTCGTGTTGTAGCGCGAGCAATGGTAGCTGTCGAAGAGCCGCGCGCCGCCGGTGAGCTGATGTTCGGTGCCGTGTCCGAACGGGAATTTCGACTTGCGCTCATTGAGCGTCGTCAGCAACTGGTCGTGCGCGATGCGGCCAAGCGCCAGATAGGCGCGGGGGCGCTTCTGCTCGATGGTGGCAATCAGGAACTGCCGGCAGGTATTGACCTCGACCGGCAGCGGCTTGTTCTGTGGCGGCACGCATCGCACTGCATTGGCGATCAGCACCCGCCTGAGCTTGAGGCTGTCATCCGGCCGCCGCTCATAGCTGCCAGTCGCCAGCCCAACTTTCAGCAGTGTGTTGTAGAGCGTATCGCCAGCGTAGTCGCCGGTGAACGGCCGTCCGGTGCGATTGGCGCCGCGGAGGCCGGGGGCGAGGCCGACGATAATGAGCCCCGGCTGCTCGTCGCCCCAGTTCGGAACCGGAGCATTGAACCAGTCCGGGTACAGCTGGCGTGCTTCATCCCGGAACGCCACCAGCCGCGGACAGAGCGGACAATCATGCGGCGGGTTGGTCTCGGGCAAGGCGCAACCCGTCGGGGAGGGAGGAGGACTCAGGCGTCCCTATCCTCGTGGACGGCCGGGGTCCGGTCAACCGGCGCCCGTCCGACGGTCTTTGCGAGGTCGGCGACGTCGATGAAGAAATCAGCCTGGCGGCGAAGGTCGTCGGCGATCATTGGCGTCGGCGTGGTGAGGGTCGAGACCACAGTCACCCGCTTGCCCCGCCGCTGCAGCGCCGCCACCAGCGCGGTAAAGTCGCCATCGCCGGAAAACAGCACGAAATGGTCGAAATAGGCCGACATATCGAGCGCATCGACGGTCAGCTCGATGTCCATGTTGCCCTTGATCTTCCGCCGGCCTGCGGCGTCGGTGAATTCCTTGGCCGGCTTGGTGACCACCGTGAACCCGTTGTAGTCCAGCCAGTCGATCAGCGGCCGGATCGAGGAGTATTCCTGATCTTCCACCAGCGCGGTGTAGTAGTAGGCGCGCAGCAGGTAGGCCTTGCCCTGAAACTCTGCAAGCAGGCGGCGATAATCGATGTCGATTCCAATGGCCTTGGAGGTCGCATAGAGGTTCGCGCCATCGATGAACAGCACGACTTTCTCGCGCGGGTCTATGGACATAGATTTGCTCCCGGCTGGGGCGGCCGGCCTCTCAGGCTGCCCAGCAAAAAATCGGTATTCGGTAGGAAAATTTCCTAATAAAGGCCCGGCTCGCGCACCGAACTCGCTAAACCCACTTCATTTGTGGCAGAAACAAGGCACGCCAGTCGGGCCCCTGACCACATTCCTTTGCAGCACCGCGTAAGCCACGGAAAGCATTCGCAAATGCGATCGATGCAAGAACTGTGGAATTCACCGTCGGCCACCATTCCCGATGCCCGGGATACGGCGGGCTGGTTGGCGCAGCGATGCATTTTCCGATTGACAAAGGAATCCTTGAACCTTTCGACCCCCTCGTGTAAGGAACCGCCTTCCTTCCCTAAACCCTGGAGACGGTCGTGGCCCGCGTCACCGTTGAGGACTGCATTCAGAAGATCGACAACCGCTTCGATCTCGTGCTGATGGCCGCGCATCGCGCCCGCATGATTTCTGCCGGCGCGGCGATTACCATCGACCGCGACAATGACAAGAACCCCGTCGTTTCGCTGCGCGAAATCGGCGACGGTGCGATCTCGCCTGAGGACCTCCGCGAGGACCTCATCCATTCGCTGCAGAAATACGTCGAGGTCGACGAGCCCGAGAGGCACTCGGCGCCGCTTCTCGATGCCAACGCCGGTCAGGACGGCGACACTTTTGACACCATGAGCGAAGATGAATTGCTGCGCGGCATCGAGAGCCTTGCGCCGCCGGAACGCCGCGACGATTGATCGCCGCCGAATTCGGCCTATAAATCAAAGGCGTCCGTATCAAGCGGACGCCTTTTTGTTTGCACTTCATGTTGTTAATCTGAAGCCGCTGGGAGTGCGGTCCCGATGATGCGTCAATACGAACTTGTCGAGCGGGTGCTGGCGTACAATCCGCACGCCGACGAGCAGCTTCTCAACAAGGCGTATGTCTACGCCATGCAGAAGCATGGGACGCAGATCCGTGCATCGGGCGATCCCTACTTCGCCCATCCGCTCGAAGTCGCGGCCATCCTCACCGATCTGAAGCTTGACGACGCCACCATCGCCGTGGCGCTGCTGCACGACACCATCGAGGACACCGACGCCACGCGCTCCGAGATCGACCAGCTGTTCGGCTCGGAAATTGGCGAGATTGTCGACGGCCTGACCAAGATCGAGCGGCTGCAGCTGGTGACGCGCGAGGAAGCGCAGGCCGAGAACCTCCGGAAGCTGCTGCTCGCCATTTCCGCCGACGTGCGCGTGCTGCTGGTGAAACTTGCCGACCGGCTGCACAACATGCGGACGCTGTCCTTCATGCCCGAGGAGAAGCAGAAGCGTATCGCCGCCGAAACGATGGACATCTACGCGCCGCTCGCCGGCCGCATGGGCATGCAGGACATGCGCTCCGAGCTGGAGGGGCTGGCATTCAAGACGCTGCAGCCCGACCACTATCGGGCAATTACCAATCGGCTGTCCGAGATGCAGGCGGGCTTCGCCCAGACCATCGATGCGATCAGCACCGAACTTTCACGCAAGCTCAAGGAAGAGGGGATTGAGGCGACGGTCTCGGCGCGGGTGAAATCGCCTTGGTCGATCGCCACCAAGATCGAACGCAAGTCGATCGCCCTGGAGCAGATGAGCGATATGATCGGCTTCCGGATCATCGTCCCTGCCGTAGCGGACTGCTATCGCGCGCTTGGGATCGTCCATACCAACTGGAAAGTCGTTCCCGGCCGCTTCAAGGACTACGTCTCCGTTCCCAAGCACAATGACTACCAGTCGATCCACACCACCATCGTCGGCGTCGGGCGGCAGCGCGCCGAGTTGCAGATCCGCACCGAGGAGATGCATCGGATTGCCGAGTACGGGATCGCGGCCCATGCGCTCTACAAGGAGGGCGCCACGGGCGACCTGCACAAGCTCGAGGGCGAGAGCCGCGCCTTTGCCTGGCTGCGCTCGACCATCCAGCATCTGACCACCGGCTCTTCCACCGAGGATTTCCTCGAATACACCAAGCTCGAGCTGTTCCAGGATCAGGTGTTCTGCTTTTCGCCGCGCGGCCGGCTGATTGCGCTGCCGCGCGGCGCGACGCCGATCGACTTCGCTTATGCGCTCCACACCGACATTGGCGACACCTGTGTCGGCGCCAAGATCAACGGCGCCATCATGCCGCTGGTGACGCAGTTGCGCTCCGGCGACGAGGTCGAGATCATCCGCGACCAGAACCACCTGCCGCCGTCCAACTGGGAAACCATCGCGGCCACCGGCAAAGCCCGTTCAGCCATCCGTCGTGCCGTGCGCGGCGCGGCCCAGCAGCGCGCGCACGCACTGGGAGAGCACATGCTCTCGATGGCGCTGGAGCGCGAAGGGGTGACGGTGGACGAGGTCGAAGGCAAGGCGCTCGCAGAACGTCTCGGTCATGCCACGAAGCGCGATCTTCTGATCGCAGTAGGCGAGGGCAAGGTGCCGGCGGAAGGGCTTGCCACCGAGCTTGCTGCCGTGAAGGGGCTGAAGCGGCGCCGCAGCACCAAGCGGATCGACATGCCCGCCGCCGACAAGGCCGAGGGCTGGTTCGCGCTGCGCGCCACGGATCAGTTTCGCTTCCGGGTTCCGGGCGGGCAGGGCAGCGGCCCCGACGCCCGCGCCGCGCTGGCCAAGCTCGATTTCTCCACCGGCGTCACGATTTCGCCTGAAGGGGTCGTGCCGGGCGACCGGCTTGTCGCCATCATGCGGCCGGACACCCCGATCATCGTTTATCCAATCCACTCCGACGCGCTCGTGGAACTGCACGATTCCGATGTCGCCTGGATCGATGTGCGCTGGGACCTTGGGGGTCGCGACGACCGGCTGCACAAATGCGTCATCTCCATGCTGGCAGTAAATCGCCCCGGCACCCTGGCCACGGTGTCGTCGGTCATCGCCAGCTCGGAGGCCAATATCGCCAATCTGGTGATGCACATGGTGCCGCCCGATTTCCACAAGTTCATCTTCGAAATTGAGGTGCGCGACCTCGCGCAATTGACCGATGTGCTGGCGACGCTCAAGCTCACTGCGGGGCTGTCGAGCGTTCAGCGCGCCACTGTTGGCGAAGCGCGCAGTGTCGCCGGCATCGAATGGACCGAACCTGCCGAACACAAGGAGCCGGCGTGAACACCGAAGACGTGCTCGATATCTTCCGCGACAGCGGCGCGATGCTGGAGGGCCACTTCATTCTGTCCTCCGGTCTGCGCTCGCCGGTCTTCCTGCAGAAGGCCCGTGTCTTCATGCATCCGGACAAGGCCGAAAAACTCTGCAAGGCGCTCGCCGCGAAGATCCGGGACGCCGGTTATGACGACGTCAGTCAGATCGTCTCGCCGGCCATCGGCGGCATCATCCCGGGCTATGAGACGGCCCGCCATCTTGGCCTCCCGGCCATCTATACGGAGCGCGTCGATGGCAGGTTCCAGCTGCGCCGGGGCTTCGAAATCGCCAGGGGCGAGCGCGTCATCGTGGTCGAGGACATTGTCTCGACCGGCCTGTCCATCCGCGAGTGCATCGACTGCCTGCGCGCCCTGGGGGCCGACGTGGTGGCGGCCGCCTGCCTGATCGATCGCTCGGGTGGCGAAGCCGATGTCGGCGTGCCGCTGGTCTCGCTCACCCGCTACAAGGTCCCGGCCTATCCGGCCGATGCACTGCCCCCGGAGCTGGCCGCGATTCCCGCTGTGAAGCCCGGGTCGCGGGGCCTGCAATGATCGTCGGCATCGGCAACGACCTCTGCGACATCTCGCGCGTTCAGGAGGTGCTGGATCGCTATGGCGACCGCTTCACGCATCGCTGTTTCACCGAAACCGAGCGGCAGAAATCGGATCGCCGGGCGCAGCGCGCGGCCTCCTATGCCAAGCGCTTCGCCGCCAAGGAGGCCTGCTCGAAAGCCCTGGGAACCGGCCTGTCCTGGGGCGTCTATTGGCGTGACATGGGGGTAGTGAACCTGCCATCCGGCAAGCCGACCATGAAGCTGACCAACGGCGCAGCACGGGTCCTCGGCCACCTTGTCCCCAAGGGCCACACACCTCATATCCACCTCACCATCACCGACGATGGCGGCATGGCGCAGGCCTTTGTGATCATCGAAGCACTCCCCGTGGTTGACCCACAGGCGCCGACGCCGTAACCACAGCGCCCACAGGCGTTGACCGCCACCAAGGACCGGACATGACCGAAACGACAACCAAGGCCGGCAAGAAGGCCCACAAGAACGAGATGGTCGATACCATCGTCGTGATCATCGAGGCGCTGCTGATCGCCGTCGTGTTCCGAACCTTCCTCTGGCAGCCGTTCTCGATCCCGACCGCCTCGATGCAGTCGACCCTGATGATCGGTGACTATTTCATTGCCAGCAAGTTCACCTGGGGCTTCGGCAAGTACTCGTTCCCGTTCCCGCTGCCGTTCAATGGCCGTTTCCTGGAACTCGGCCAGCCCAAGCAGGGCGACATCGCCGTGTTCCGCAACGAGATCACCTCGGAAGATTACATCAAGCGCATCATCGGCATGCCCGGCGACCGCATCCAGATGAAAGAGGGTCGGCTCTATATCAACGGCACTATGTTGGAGCGCGTGCAGGTTGGTACCGGCTCCGATACCGACAGCTACGAAACCACGGTGCCGGTGATCCTCTATAACGAAACGCTTCCGGACGGCGTCGTCCACACCATCCAGGAAATCTCCGACGACGGCCCGCTCGACAATACTGCCGAATACGTCGTGCCGGCGGGTCACTATTTCATGATGGGCGACAATCGCGACCGTTCCGCCGACAGCCGCGTGCTGAACCAGGTGGGGTATGTTCCTGCCGGCAACCTGATCGGCAAGGCGGAGGCCCGCTTCTTCTCCATCAAGGACAATATTGCGCCGTGGCAGATCTGGCAGTGGCCGGCCAATGTTCGCTGGGACCGCATGATGCAGTCCGTCTACCAGAATTACACCAAGACTCCATGAGTCTGCGCAGCCGGGTCCATCAGAAGCTGGAAGCCCGTCTGGGCTACCGCTTTGCAGACCCGGACCTGCTGCATCGGGCACTTACCCATTCGAGCGCCATCTCGCCGGCCAAGCGCATCGCCCAGTCCTACCAGCGGCTCGAATTCCTCGGTGACCGCGTTCTTGGTCTGGTGGTCGCCGACATGCTCTATCGCAGGATGCCCAAGGCCAATGAGGGGGAGTTGAGCCGTTCCCTCAACGCGCTGGTGCGCAAGGAAACCTGCGCGGCGATTGCCCGCGAACTCGATCTCGGGTCCGAACTCAATCTCGGCGAGGCCGAAGCCCGCACCGGCGGGGCGCAGAAGGAAGCCATCCTCGGCGATGTAGCCGAAGCCGTGATCGGGGCCGTCTATATGGATGGGGGGCTTGGCCGCGCCTTCGAGATTGTGGAGCGGCTCTTCGGCGAGCATCTTGACGAGGCCGGGACTGACCGCGCCGACGCCAAGACCACGCTGCAGGAATGGGCGCAGGGCAGGGGCCTCGAGCCCCCGGTCTACGTCGAGGTCGAGCGCACCGGGCCAGACCATGCGCCGGAATTCACCATCGCCGTGCAGCTGGGCAAATTCGACCCGGTCGCCGCCAGTGGCCCATCCAAGAAGCTCGCCGAGCACAAGGCGGCAGAGCGGTTTCTGATCCGCGAGAAAGTCTGGGAGGGTGCCCAATGACCGACCCTGTCGCCGAAACCCGCTGTGGCTTCGTTGCGCTGGTGGGTGCGCCCAATGCGGGAAAATCGACGCTGCTCAATTCGCTCGTCGGCACCAAGGTGTCGATCGTTACCCACAAGGCGCAGACCACCCGCGCCCAGATTCGTGGTGTGGTCACGATCGAGGAAGCGCAGATCGTCTTCATCGACACGCCCGGCATCTTTGCCCCGAAACGCCGTCTCGATCGCGCCATGGTCGACGCCGCCTGGACCGGTGCCGGCGACGCCGACTTCGTCGCCTTCATCGTCGATGCGGAGCGCGGCATCACGCCCGAACTTGAAGCGCTGGTCGAGGGGCTGACCAATATCCGCCACCCCAAGGTGCTGGTGCTGAACAAGGTCGACCTCATCAAGCGCGAAAGCCTTCTGGCGCTGTCGGAAAAGCTCAACGCAATGCTCAGTTTCGAGCAGACCTTCATGATCTCCGCCATGAGGGGCGACGGCGTGCAGGACTTCCTCGACTGGTCGGCGAAGCGCGCGCCGCTGGGGCCGTGGCATTTCCCTGAGGATCAGCTCACTGACCTCAGTCTCGCCATCACCGCCTCGGAGGTGACGCGGGAGAAGCTGTTCCTCCGCATCCACGACGAAATTCCCTACAACGCCACCGTCGAAACCGAGAAGTTCACCATCCAGGACGACGGCTCCTACCGCATCGATCAGGTCATCTACGTCACCCGCGATACGCACAAGAAGATCGTGCTCGGCGCCGGTGGCCAGACCATCAAGTCGATCGGCGCCAACTCCCGCAAAGAGCTGATGGACATCTTCGAAACCAAGGTACACCTGTTCCTCTTCGTCAAGGTACGCGAGAAATGGGGCGACGACCCCGAGCGCTACCGCGAGATGGGGCTGGAGTACCCGCACTGATGCTCCTGTACACGGAGTTGTCCCTCATCCGTCTCGGTCCAGACGGGCCGATCCACCTTCTCCCGCAAGGCGAGAAGGGAGCTCCGACTGTTGGAGCGTAGTCATGGAATGGTCCGGTGAAGGGCTCATTATCGGCGTCCGCCGGCATGGAGAAACCAGCGTCATCGCCGAAGTCATGGTCGAGGGGCGGGGCCGCCATCTCGGTCTGATCCGCGGCGGGCGGTCATCGAAGCTTGCTGCGACGCTGCAGGCCGGCAACACCGTGCAGCTGACGTGGCGGGCGCGGCTCGAAGAGCATCTTGGCACCTTTGCCATCGAGGTCATCGATTCCCGCGCCGCGGAACTGATCACCGATCGCCTGCGGCTCTATGCCTGCCAGCTGCTCTGCGATCATTTGCGACTGCTGCCGGAGCGCGATCCGCACGATCGGCTGCTTGGCATGACCGTGGATGCCCTGGACGACGGCAAATCGAAGCTGGAGCGGGGCGCCGAACTGGCGCGATTTGAGCTGACGCTGCTTGACGAACTCGGCTTCGGCCTCGATCTCGACAGCTGCGCGGCGACGGGAGCGACCACCGATCTCACTCATGTGTCGCCAAAATCCGGCCGTGCCGTCAGCCGAGAGGCGGCCGCACCTTACGCCGACAAACTCTTGGCCCTGCCGCCGTTCCTGATCGGCATCGGCACGCCGACCGCGTCGGATGTCGCAGCGGCTTTTGAGCTCACCGGCTATTTTCTGCATCGTCACGTCTGGGAGCCACGCCAGGTGGATTCCCCCTCCATGCGCGATGCGTTGATTGCGGCACTAGTGGGCTAGGTCGAGCGCTTCCATTTCATCGAGCACCTGCTGCAGCGTCTCCGGTGTCAGTTGCGGCTTCGGCATCACCGTGCCTGGCGCGAACGCCGCAGGGTCGGTGAGGAACGCGGACAGCGCCTCGCGCGTCCAGTTGCCCCGTACGGCCTTCAGCGCCTCGGAATACTGGATGCCCGGCTGCGAAGCGACGTCTGCTCCGATGACGCCGGAAAGCCGGGGCAGGTTTTGATTGGAATGGCATTCCACACAGCCGGCGTTCACCAGGGCGTTGGTAAGCACCGGATTCCAGCTGGTCTCGTCCGCCATCTTGTGCGGCACCATATAGCCGAAGGCGCCGTCGTCGAAGAGCAGGTAGATACGGCCATTCGCCACTCCGATGTCGCGCACCCGGCGGCCCATCGGTATAGCTTCATCGTAGGTCACGCTGGTGCCGTTCATCCGCAACCTGTGCAGGGCGCGGCCACCGAGGGCGCCTACCAGCAGGTCGCCGTCCCATCGCGGATCCAGCCCTTCGACCAGTGTCAGGCTGCTTGGGGCGATCGATGGTATCCATGCGAAAACCGGGGGCTCGAAGCCGACGTGCCGTCCCTGCTCGTGGCTAAGCGGCCAATATTTGCTGTCCTTCGCGGAGTCTGTGTAGAAAACGCCGAGCGTAACGCTGGGCCACCCGAAGTCCATCCCCTTGCGGATCCAGTTGAGCTCATCGCCTCCCATCGGGCCATGCTCCACCGTCCACAGCCGTCCGGCGCTGTCGAAGGTCATGCCCTGGGGATTGCGATGACCCATCGACCACTGCTCCACCGCACCGGTGGACACATCCACGTGCAGCACCTTCCCGTAGGTACTGGCCGGGTCCTGCGAAACAGCAGGGCGCTTGCTGTCGATCCCATCAAATTCGAGATCGCCGGTACTGACGAACAGTCCGCCATCCGGAGCCGCGACAATTCGCCCGCCGGACTGATTGCCGGCGAATCCATTGCGTGCCTCCGAGAGCGGCTGGCACGGCTTGCCTTCGACAAGAATCCTCCAGTCCAGCAGCACCGGTTCGGTGTTCGCCGCCAGCGGAGCCTGCCATCCGTCGGGCAGCTTGGCCTCTTCCAGGCGGGTCGTGTAGCAGGCGTGTTCTATGTCGTAGTGGTCGAGCGTGACCGCGAGATGGAGGCCATCGGGCTGCGCGAAGGTCTCAAGATCCTGATAGCGAACATAGGTCTTGAAATAGTCTCGCCCGGCAGGGGTCCGCGCGGGCTGCTTCTTGGCGTTCGTTTCGGGGAGTCGGAACCCCAGCACGGAGATCTCATCCTTCGCGAAGTCATAATATCGCACCCTGCCATCCACCGTCCGGGCGATCAGCACGCCAGTCGCCGTCAGCGCTGTCCCGCCACCCTCGTCGTCAAGCGGCTTGTTGAGGATCGTCAGGTCGAAGTTGAGCAGTCCGGTATTGATGACTGTCGTGATGCGCTCAGCGTCCGGCGAGGGCGGGGGTTCTCCGGATCGCGGTGCCATCAACCCGAAACTGCGAAGCACTCCGGTGACCTGCTGGCCCGCCGAATAGACGCTGTCCCAGGGGAAGCTGCGATACACACCCGTGACAACGCCCCAGGTAAAAAAACCCAACGCGATCACCAAGATCGAAATGATGCGGCGAATTACCATTGCCCGGCGCCCCCGTCCCACCCTGCCTAGCATCTGACGGGTGGGCGGGCAAACAGGGCTGTGACGCACGACCCGGGTGGGCACGTCTCCCGCGGCCTGCGCAGTCACTGGAACAACCGAGGGGCTGAGCCATGTCTCGCCCCGCACGGGTCGGGCCGTCTGCCTTGAGGCGGCGGCGCCCTATCTGGAGCGCCTGCTGGTGCTGCCGGCCTTCCTGATCGACGGCGGCCCGGCGTCCTCGGCCGATCTTGAAGCTGCCTTCGCCCTGACGGGGCATTTCCTCGACATGCATGTGTGGAGCGCCCGCCAGATCGAACCACCATCGACCCGCGCGGCGCTGATCGTGATCCTGGCGGAGGGGTAGAGGCATCAGTCGTCCGCCGCCATCTTTCCAAGCCGCCCGAGTATGTGCGCCACGATGGCGCGGGATTCATCGACACTGGCGAGGATCGTTCCCGACTTGCGAGTTGAAGCAAAGTCGAGGCCGGCGAAATAGATCCCGGCTGCTGTGCCGATGCTGTCCACGTGCGACGGCTGCCCGTCCGCCTGGAGGGCACCAGGAACCCTGAGCCAGCTGAAATCGCCATCGAAGCCGGTACACCAGACAATCGTGGTGATGCCGCTCGCCTCGAGGTCCAGCGAGGTGATCGGCGGCGACGGAATCTGCGGCGCCACGATCTCGGCCGGATCGTCGTTCGCCGGCGGCGCCGCGATGCCGTTTTGCGTGATGTGGTCGTCGATCCGCTGGCGCAAAGCGACCGAGCCTTCATCGGCGAAGCGGATATTCTCGGCGACGTCATCGGTAAAGCGCAGCACCGCGCCCTCGGCGCTCGTCAGCTTGCCGAGAAGCACCACGCCCTGCGCACTGAGCAACTGCAGGCTGAGGGTTTCCGTGGCGCCCTGCAGAGTGCGGGCGGGGATTTGGCCGGATGGCGGGACAAAGTCCTTCCGGCGGACGTCCAGGACGCCGCTATCAACCATCCACAAGGCGACGTCGCGGCCGCGATAGCGCCGCAGCGTGCGGCCGACCTTGCTGGTTGCGAGATAGACCCTCCGCCCCGCGTCGGAAAGATCCTTGGCGATCTGGCCGCCGGACTGTGCGGCGCCAACCACCAGCACGGCCCCTGAAGCGAGGGCGTCGGCGGACCGGTAGTCCGACGTATCGATTTGACGGACGGACGCCGGGAGCCGCTGCGACAGCGCGGGACGCTTTGGCCGGTTGAGGCTGCCGCTGGCAGCGACCACGTTGCGTGCCGTCAGGGTGCGGGCATCGGTCTGTATGCGGTAGCGATCAGCGCCGTCGGGCGTTACCTCGGTCACCGCCTCGGCCAGATGCACTGGCAGGCCGTTCCGCGAGACGTAGTCCTCAAGCATGCTGACGAACTCGTCGCGGGTCATGGCCCCTTCCGGATCGCTGCCGTCATAGCGATCACCGGGCATCATCGTCAGGACCCGGGGAAGGTTGAAGCGAAAGGAGTCCCAGCGCTGCGTCCGCCAGGTTTCGCCTATTCGTCCACGTTCGAGGACGACATGGGAAATGCCGGCGCGTTTGAGACCGTGACTGATGCCCAGCCCTGCCCAGCCGGCCCCGATGACCACCACGTCGAGGACGTCACTCATTCGCATTTTCCCCCCCAGGCCCGAAGCATATCTACCAGCCCCGGGGCGCCGCTGCGAGACGCCATCGGACAGTGCCTCGTCCGGATATCCCGTGTGGATTGGCGCCGCTGCACAGAAGAACACACTGCGAACCCCGGCCTCAAAACCTATACTCGCCCGATGATTCGCCAGACCGCCCAGAAAGCCTAGATGCCTGACGTGAAAACCCCCGCGCCGCCGCCCGCCGACGACCAGCGCATCGTCGATCTGCGCCAGGCGCTGGAGGAGCGCTACCTATCCTACGCCCTGTCCACCATCACGCAACGCGCTCTGCCCGACGCCCGTGACGGGCTGAAGCCTGTGCACCGCCGCATCCTCCACGGCATGCGGCTGCTGCGGCTCGATCCGGATGGGGCATACAAGAAATCCGCCAAGGTTGTCGGCGACGTGATGGGCTCGTTCCATCCGCATGGCGACCAGTCGATTTACGACGCTCTGGTGCGGCTGGCGCAGGATTTCGCCATGCGCTATCCGCTGGCGGACGGGCAGGGCAATTTCGGCAACATCGACGGCGATAGCGCCGCGGCGATGCGCTACACCGAAACCCGCATGACCGACGTCGCCATGCGGCTGATGGAGGGGATGGCGGAGAACGCCGTCGACTTCAAGCCGACCTATGACGGCTCCTCGGAAGAGCCGGAGGTGTTGCCGGCGAATTTCCCGAACCTTCTCGCCAACGGCTCGCAGGGCATCGCCGTCGGCATGGCGACATCCGTGCCGCCACACAATGTCGCGGAGCTTTGCGAGGCGGCGCTGCACCTGATCAATGTCAATCCGGACGCCAGTTCGACCGAACTGACGCGCTTCATTCCAGGCCCGGATTTTCCGACCGGCGGCATCCTCGTCGAGGGCAAGGCCTCGATCCTCAATGCCTATGAGACCGGCCGCGGCTCATTCCGGCTGCGGGCCCGCTGGGTGCGCGAGGACAAGGGGCGCGGCGTCTACCAGATCGTCGTCACCGAAATCCCTTACGGCGTGCAGAAATCGAAGCTGGTGGAAAAGGTCGCCGAACTGCTGCTGGCCAAGAAACTGCCGCTGCTCAAGGACATCCGCGACGAAAGCGCCGACGACATCCGGCTGGTGCTGGAGCCGCGCGCCGGCACCGTCGATCCGGTGATCCTGATGGAGCAGATGTTCAGGCTCTCCGACCTCGAGCAGCGCATCCCGCTCAACCTCAACGTACTCGACCGTGGCACCACGCCGAAAGTGATGAGCCTCGCCGAGGCGCTCAAGGCCTGGCTGGCGCACCGCAAGGAAGTGCTGGTGCGGCGGACCCAGCATCGGCTCGACCAGATCGGGCACCGGCTCGAAGTGCTCGACGGCTACATCGTCGCCTATCTGAACCTCGACGAAGTCATCCGCATCATCCGCGAAGAGGACGACGCCAAGGCCGAGTTGATGGCGGCATTCGGCCTCACCGACGTGCAGGCGGAAGCCATCCTCAACATGCGGCTGCGCTCCTTGCGCAAACTGGAGGAACTGGAACTCCGCACCGAACACAGGCAACTGACCGAGGAGCAGGGCCATCTCAACGCGCTGCTCGCTTCGGAGAAGAAGCAGTGGGGCGAGATCAGCACGCAGATCAATGATCTGAAGAAGTCGTACGGCACCGAAACGGCGGTTGGGAGGCGGCGTACCACCTTTGCCGATGCCCCCGACGCGGACATCGCCGAAATCTCCACCGCGGCCTTCATCGAGCGCGAGCCCATCACCGTGATCCTCTCCGAAAAGGGCTGGATCCGTGCCTTGAAGGGGCACACCTCGGAAGTCGATGAGAAGAGCTTCAAGACGGGCGACCGGCTGAAGCTCGCCGTACACGCCGAAACCACCGACAAGCTGCTGCTCCTCTCAACCGGCGGCAAGGTCTATACGCTGGGCGGCGACAAGCTGCCGGGTGGCCGCAGTCAGGGCGAGCCGGTGCGCCTGATGATCGACATGGACGAGGGGCAGGACATCGTCGACCTGTTCGTTTACGCGCCGGGCGCGAGGCGGGTGGCGGCATCCAGCGCGGGCAATGGCTTCGTCGTCGCCGAGGACGAACTGATTGCCAATACCCGCAAGGGCAAGCAGGTCCTCAACGTTTCCGGCGCCGAGGAAGCACGCTTGCTGGTGCCGGTCGCCGGCGACACCATTGCGGTGATCGGCGAGAACCGCAAGCTGCTGATCTTTCCGCTCGCCGACCTGCCCGAGATGGCTCGCGGCAAGGGCGTTCGCCTGCAGAAATACAAGGACGGCGGCATCTCCGATCTCAAGACCTTTGCCAAGGCGGATGGCCTCGTCTGGAGCGACTCGTCCGGCCGTAACTTCGTCAAGCCGATGGCGGAGCTGGCCGACTGGATTGGCGATCGTGCGCAGGCCGGCAGGCAGGCGCCGAACGGCTTCCCGCGCAGCAACCGGTTCAGCTAGTAGGGGTTGCAGCGAGCTGCTTGGCCACCGGAGTGACCGAAAAGCTGAAGATCACCGGCAGATGATCGCTGCCGGTGGCCGGTCCGCGGTGCAGCTCTTGGACGGCGACGTCGCCGCGCGTGAAGACGTGGTCGAGCGGCAGGAATGGCAACAGCGGCACCAGCCCGCCGGAAAACAGCCGGTTGGGCACCGTGAACAGCAGCGGATAGGTCAGCAGATTATGCGTGTGCCGGATCAGGTGCGTCTCGTCGCCGAACCGCCGCAACGCATATGACCACGGGGTCGAATTGAAGTCGCCGACGACGATGAGGGGACCCTCGATCTGGTTGATCGCCTTCGCCAGTTCTGACAGTTCGTCCTGCTGCCGTGCAATCGGCAGCGGCCAGTCCATGTGCGAGGTCAGCACCGAGAAGGTGGTGCCGTCCTTGAGCGTGAACTTGGCAAGAATGTGCGCGGTGCGCTGCGCCCCATAGGCGTTGTCGGGGCAATCGCTTTCGCCCATGGCCCGGTCGAATGGGATTTTCGAATAGAGCCCGATATTGGCGCGTTTGCCGCCCTTGCAGCGAACGAAATATGGGTAGCGGGACTTGAGCAGAGGGTGCAGATCAACCGCCTGCTCGCCGAAATACTCCTGGAACGCAATGATATCGGGGTCTTCCGCCTCGATCGCAGCGTTCACCCTTTGCATGTCGTAGTTCAGCCCGAACAGATTGTGGGTCATCAGCTTCAGCACCGGTCGCCCGTCCGTAGGCAGGGGCGCGCGGGGCCCGAAGCTCGCGGCCCACTCCGGCACAAAGCTGATGCCGGAAGCGACGAGGCCCACAACTGCGATCAACGCGAACGCAGTCCGGGACGTGCGCTTGCCGAACAGCGTCAGGATCAGCACCAGGCCGATCAGTGTGCTGAAGAACAGCAGCAGCTGCAGATGGTTGAGCAGGTCGAGTTGCGGCACGGCCAGGCCGAGGAGTGCCATCGCAGCCACGCAGGACGCGACCAGCACGATGCCGCCTACGATGAAACGAAACGCGCCGACGATGAAGCGAAACACACCGGCAACTAGGTTCATCGGGCGATCCGGGAACAGGGTGGCAGTTAGTCGAGGCGGCGCCACCCGAGCGGTCCACGCTGGACCTCAAGCGGCCGGAAGCGGCCCTTGTAGGCCATCTTTGGTAAATCTTTCACCCAATAGCCGAGATAGACGTATGAGAGGCCCGCCATCCGCACCTGCTCGATGTGATCGAGGATAAGCAGATTGCCCAGCCCGCGCTGCGGCATGTCCGGGTCGTAGAACGAGTAGACCATCGATAGCCCGTCCGGCATCACATCCGTCAGCGCCAGTGCCACCAGCGGACGGTCGGGGTGCGTATTGAGCCGGTATTCCACCAGCACCGTCTGCACGGGCGTGTCCTCGACCATGTACTCGTAGTCGACGAATGACATCTGCGTCATGCCGCCCCCGGCATGACGAGCCTCGAGATAGCGCTTGAACAGGCCAAACTGCTCGGCGGTGGCGCGCGGCGCGCAGACTTCGATGCTGATATCAGCGTTGGTCTTGAGGACGCGCCGGTAGCGCTTCGACGGCTCGAACTCTCGAGCCAGGATGCGCACCGACTGGCAGGAGACGCAGCCGTCGCAGGCGGGCCGGTAGATGAGGTTCTGACTGCGCCGGAAGCCGTTATCGGAGAGCAGGTGGTGCAGCGAAGTGGCGCGCCTGCCTGTGAGGTGGGTGAAAAGTTTGCGCTCCTGCCGGCCGGGCAGATATGGGCATGGCATAGGCGCCGTCAGAAACAACTGGGTGTTTTCGGGCGTCTGGTCCGTCATCGGCCAACCTGAATGTGCACAACCGGAGTCTAGACGCAACTCTGCGGGAGGGCAATTGGCAGTGATGGAAATCTCAGGCGCCGCTTCCAGCCGTGCCGCGCATACCGGCCCAATGCCGCTGCATGGGAGAGTGGCGAACCATCAGCGTCCCGGTGATGAGGTCGTGCACCATCTGCCGGCGCGGGGTGAACAGGGCAAAGGCCAGCGAGAATGGCCACGCAATCCACACCGTAATCCAGAACATCAGCGGGTGAATGAGGATCTTCCAGCCATCGAGAGGTGCGCCGCGAGTCGGTGTCAGCACGATGTCCATCATCCGCATCCCGACCGTGGCGCGTGCCGGTGAGCCCAGCGTCAGGATGTAGTAGCCGGCGATCACCACAGGGACGACCAGCGGAATGAGAGGCATTGCAAGACCAAAGGTCAGCACACCGAGGACGCCGCCGACGAGCGCGAGACCCAGGCACAATAGCGCGATAATCGCGATGTCGGCGAAATAGGCGACGACGCGCCGCGGCAACACATTGTCGAACAGTTCCGGCGCTGAGGCCGGGTCTGGAAGGTCCACGCGCATATCGATGCCCTCAGCCTGCAAAATCGTCATGGCAGAAACATGGGACGCCCGGCCCCCCGCACAAGAGGAACACCGCACAAAATGCGACAGGATTGCGGCGCTAGCGACCCAGCAGCCGCGCCGCTTCCAGTGCGAAATAGCTCAGTACACCCTTCGCCCCGGCGCGCTTGAAGGCGTAGAGGCTTTCCAGCATCGCCGCCGTGCGGTCAATCACGCCGGTTTCGGCAGCCAGCGAGATCATCGTGTACTCGCCGCTCACCTGATAGGCGAACACCGGGACGTTGAAGCTGTCGCGAACGCGCCGGACGATGTCGAGATAGGGCATTCCGGGCTTCACCATCACCATGTCGGCGCCCTCCTCCAGATCCTGCGCCACTTCTCGCATCGCCTCGTCGCCATTGGCATAATCGAGCTGGTAGGTCCGCTTGTCGCCCTTCAGCCGGGCGCCCGAGCCCACCGCCTCCCGGAACGGCCCGTAGTACGCCGAAGCGAACTTGGCGGCATATGACATGATCATCGTCGCCTCGAAGCCCTCGCCGTCGAGGGCTTCGCGGATGGCGGCCACGCGGCCGTCCATCATGTCGGACGGCGCGATGATGTCGGCACCGGCCTTTGCCTGCACCAGCGCCGAGCGCACCATGACCCGCACCGTCTCGTCGTTGAGGATGACGCCGTCCTCGACCAGGCCGTCCTGTCCGTCGCTCGAATACTCGTCGAGCGCCACGTCGGCGATCAGCCCGATATCTGGTACCGCAGACTTGATGGCGCTGAGGGCGCGGCACATGAGATTATTGGGATTGTAGGACTCCTCGGCCCCCTCGCTGCGCAGATTGTCGGGCGTGTTTGGAAACAGCGCCAGCGCCGGAATGCCGGCAGCCGCAGCGTCCCTGGCGGCCTTGACCGCGAGGTCGATGCTCAGCCGCTCCACCCCCGGCATGGACTTGATAGCGGTCGTTTCGTTTTCCCCTTCGATGATGAACAGCGGCCAGATCAGGTCGGCTGGCGACAGGGTCGTTTCCTGCACCAGCGCGCGGCTCCAGCCATGAGCCCGGGTCCGCCGCAGCCGGCGTCCGCCCAGAACCTCCATGTCGTGCTTAGCCCAGCGCTCGCTCATCACAATCCTCACCAGTCGGCACCGCTCTCTACCAGCCCAGGGACGGCATCGCCAAGCCTCGCTTGTCGCAGCATCGCATTGCCGCTACACCCATCGGCGTCGCACGGGATCGCGTTATGGACTTCAAGGGCGAAATCGCCGGCCGCTACATCCGCATCGTTGCCATCATCGCGCTGTTGCTGGGGCTGAGCGATGCTGCGCGTCTGCTTGGCGTGTCGGGCGGCGAGCAAAGCCCGCTCGCCGTTCTCGGTGCGACGGGCTTCACCTATCTCGCGATCTTTGCCTTGGCCCGCCTGTTTGCGGCGGTCGGCCTGTGGATACGCTCGAGTTGGGGTGCGGTGCTGCTGGTGGGCTCCACCGGGGTCGAACTCAGTCTCTATCTGTTCGGCAACCGGGACGTGCAGATGACGGCCTTCGGCTTCTCGGTGCGGGTTGTGCTGCTGGTCAGCATCGTGCTCATTCTGCTGCTTGGAATGCGCTTCGGCAGGGACCGCGCACACGACTGAGTAAGGTTACGATTTTCGCTACCGGCGTAACCATTCGTAAAGCCAAAATCCCGAACTTTTTCAGTAAGATAGTTTTAAGCGTGCGGCTTAAGTCGATCTTATTTGGGTCGCCGTAGTTTGGCCCCATGAGAGGCGAACCAATCGCTCAGACGTGAAAACAGTGAGGCACAAATGGCAGTCAAATCCAATGCCGCAGAGGCAATGGTTCCGGGCAGAGAAGAAGGCCTGAAGCCGCTTTATCTTGAGGCCGTCAGCCGTGTGGAGCGTTTGCACCGCCGGCTGCTCGACCTCATCAAGGACGAATTCGACCGCATGGGTTGGGACGACATCAACCCCGTCCAGGCACTGCTGATGTTCAACATCGGCGACGCCGAAATGACCGCCGGCGAGCTGCGCTCCCGCGGCTATTATCTGGGCTCGAACGTCTCGTACAACCTGAAGAAGCTGGTCGAAACCGGCTACATCTTCCAGGAGCGGTCGCGCGCCGATCGCCGTTCGGTCCGCATCCGTCTGACCCCCAAGGGCGAAGAAGTCGCCGAGGTCATCGACGAACTCTATGACCGGCACCTCAAGTCCATCGACAAGGTCGGCGGGCTGAGCGACGAAACCTTCGACGGCCTCAACAAGGCCCTCGGCCGGCTGGAGCGCTTCTGGGTCGACCAGATACTCTACAAGCTCTAGCAGCCAGTCTCACAATTGTGGCAGCGATGCCACATCGCGGTTCAAACGCCGGCCTTGTGCCGGCGTTTCTTATTTGCGCCGCAAACTCGGCTACAGATTCACCTCGCGCGGTTCGACCCCTCGATGCGCAACCCAGACGAGTAATGCGTTCGCTGATGTCCGGCTTCACAGCTGGTTGACTGGCGTTGTTGCACCAGCGCTGGCGATGGTAAGAGGGGGCGGCTACCCTTTGACGACTTATTTCTGGCAGGTGTTTGATGCGGCTCTCCCGGCGTAGACTTCTGACTTCCGCGGCGCTGGCCGGGGCAGCGTTTGCGATGCCGCAGTTTGCCCGCGCCGACGATTTCGAAGAGGAATCGGTCTGGGACCAGATCGCCCATAACCGTGCGCTGAAGAGTGTCGACAAGAACGGCAACACCCAGGACGCCCTGAGCGCCATCGATACGCCCGAGCCGATTCTGTCGTTCGACACCGCCTACAATATCGAGCTGGCAATCCGGCAATATCAGCAGATCGTCGCCGCAGGCGGCTGGGAGGAGCCAACTCGCCAGACGTTCGGCCTGGTGCTCGGTACCTCGAAGCGCGCCGTCTCCTCGCTGAAGCGCCGCCTTATGCTGACCGGCGACATGGAGGAGGCCAGTCGCGTCGATAACACGTTCGACGAGAAGCTCGACGCCGGCGTCCGCAAGTTCCAGGCCCGGCACGGTATTATCGTCAGCGGCAAGGTGGACGAGCCCACCTATTATGCACTCGCCGTTCCGGCCGATAAGCGGCTGAGCCAGTTGCAGATCAATTCGCAGCGGGTCGAAAAGCTCGCCTCCATCCTCAGCGACCGCTATGTCGTGGTGAACATTCCCGCGGCGTTGATCGAGGCCGTCGAAGGCGGCATCGTGGCGCAACGCCACACAGCGGTGGTGGGACGGGTGGAACGGGCGACCCCCATCCTCGATTCCAAAATACGGCAGATCAACTTCAATCCGTATTGGCACGTTCCCAAGAGCCTGATCGAAAAAGACCTGATCAAGTACATGAACGACGATCCGGAATATCTGACCAAGTTCCGCATCCACATCTATGACGGCAAGGGCAACGAGGTGCTGCCGACCGACATCGACTGGACCACCGACGATGCCGTCAACTACGCCTTCCGGCAGGAGCCGGGCGCCGAGAATTCGATGGGGCACTGCAAGATCAATTTCCCCAACCAGTACGACGTTTACCTGCACGACACCCCGGCAAAGTCGCTGTTCGCCGAGAACGCGCGCTTCCATTCGTCGGGTTGCGTGCGGGTGGAGGGCGTCGACCAGCTCGTAACATGGCTGCTTGCCGGAAACGGCGGCTGGGATATCGACGCTGTCAACGCGGTGTTCAACTCCAATGAACGCCTGGACGTGGACATCAAGGAGCCGACCCCGATCCACACCACGTACGTGACAGCCTGGGCCAACCGGCAGGGCACCGTCAGCTTCCGCGATGACGTCTATGCGTTCGATGCGGAAGGCAAGATAAGCTTCGAAAACGCCTGATGGCCGACCCGCCAGGCCACGGTAACCCGCCGCGCTCTGGTCAGGTTTTCTTCGAATTCACCCAGATGGGTCCCCAGATGCGTGTCGCCGCGATAGACGCGGCGACCGGCATTGAGGTGATCGTTATTGCGCCGGTCGCCGCCACCCGGATCCAGATGCAGAATCTCGCTCTGGCCAAGCTCAAGCGACGACTGGTGCAGCCGCACTAGAGGGGTGGGACCGCCGTTTCAACCGGTCCCTGCCATCGGTTCAGAGCATGCACTGATGCCAGTCACCGTCGTAGCCCATGTACATGTCGGTATCGAGGACATAGGAGCGATAGTGGGCTGAGCAGCGATCCTGATGCGCGACATCGACGTCGACAACCAAATCGGCTGTTTTGTGCTGCATCCACGGCGGGCCACCGGTGCCGTCATTGTTGGCCATGGCGGCGTGGGTGAGAAAACCGAGGACGCCGACCGTAATTCCGATGCCGATCAACGGGTTGGCGGAGGCGGGAGCTGGTGCCGCGACCATCATTGTACCGGCGAGGGCTGCGGCCGCGAGGCCGGATGCGATCTTGTTCATTTGTCGAACTCCAACGTTGTTTCAGCGGGTCTTCGCAAACGAAAACCTCCTGCCCAAACGTTGCGGCACGCAGATTGGTTGCGCGCTTGGAATCGGTCGCGCCCCTGTGATAAGTCAACGCTTCCACCGGACCTGTCCGCCCCTCACATCACGGGAGACGCCATGAGCGCCGCCGCGTCACTTCCGCTCTTCCCAAAATTCTTCTCCGCCAGCGTCGCCGAGACCGACCCGGAGATTGCTGAGGCCATTGGCAATGAACTCGGCCGTCAGCAGCACGAGATTGAGCTGATCGCCTCGGAAAACATCGTCTCCCGGGCGGTGCTGGAGGCCCAGGGTTCGGTGCTGACCAACAAATATGCGGAGGGTTATCCCGGCAAGCGCTACTATGGCGGCTGCCAGTTCGTTGACGTTGCCGAGACCCTGGCAATCGAGCGCGCCAAGCAGTTGTTCGGCGCCAATTTTGCCAATGTGCAGCCCAATTCCGGCAGCCAGATGAATCAGGCCGTCTTCCTGGCGCTGCTGCAGCCGGGCGACACGTTCATGGGACTCGATCTCAATTCCGGCGGCCACCTCACGCACGGCTCGCCCGTCAACATGAGCGGCAAGTGGTTCCGCGTCGTTTCCTACGGCGTGCGCCCGGACGATCATCTGCTCGACATGGATCGGGTCGCCCAGCTTGCCCGCGAACACAAACCCAAGCTGATCCTTGCCGGCGGCACCGCCTATTCGCGCGTCTGGGACTGGGCCCGTTTCCGCGAGATCGCCGACGAGATCGGCGCTTACCTGATGGTCGACATGGCCCACATAGCGGGCCTCGTCGCGGGGGGCGTCCATCCTTCGCCGGTGCCGCACGCCCATGTCACGACCACCACGACGCACAAATCGCTGCGCGGCCCGCGCGGCGGCATGATCCTCTGCAATGACGAGGAGATCGCCAAGAAGATCAATTCGGCGGTGTTTCCAGGCCTTCAGGGCGGCCCGCTGATGCATGTCATCGCTGCCAAGGCGGTGGCCTTCAAGGAGGCGCTGCAGCCCGAGTTCAAGGCTTATGCCGAACAAGTCGTGACGAACGCCCGCACCATGGCAGCGACGTTGATGCAGCACGGGCTCGATGTCGTATCCGGGGGCACCGACAACCACCTGATGCTGGTCGATCTCAGGAAGAAGAATGCCACCGGCAAGCGGGCCGAGCAGGCGCTGGGTCGCGCCTACATTACCTGCAACAAGAATGGCATCCCCTTCGATCCGGAGAAGCCTTTCGTCACCTCGGGCATCCGTTTGGGCACCCCCGCCGGCACGACGCGCGGCTTTGGCACTGCTGAATATCAGCAGATCGCCGAGCTCATCGTCGAGGTTCTCGACGGCCTGCGCGAAGCCAACTCCGACGAGGGCAACGCCGTGGTGGAGGCCGCGGTGCGCGACAAGGTCAAGGCGCTCACCGCCCGCTTCCCGATCTACGCCAGCTAGGATCCCGCCGCATGCGCTGCCCCTATTGCGGAAATGACGACACGCAGGTGAAGGACAGCCGGCCGACTGAAGATTCGAGCGCCATCCGGCGCCGCCGCATCTGCTCCGACTGCGGCGGCCGCTTCACCACGTTTGAGCGCGTGCAGCTGCGCGAACTCACGGTGGTGAAGAAGTCCGGCCGCAAGGTGCCGTTCGATCGCGACAAGCTGGCGCGCTCGGTCAACACCGCGCTGCGCAAGCGCGCCGTGGAGCCGGAGCGCATCGAGCGGATGATCTCGGGCGTGGTGCGCCAGCTTGAGAGCCTGGGTGAAGTCGAGATTACGTCGGACCAGATCGGCGAATTCGTCATGGAAGGACTCAAGGGGCTCGACGACGTCGCCTTCGTCCGTTTCGCCTCGGTCTACAAGAACTTCTCCGCCGCCGACGATTTCCGCTCTTTCCTCAGTGAGTTGGGGGAAGGGGAGGACCCCACACTTCCCGAAGACAGCGACTAAGTGATGCAATCGGGCCGCGGCCCGCTTGTCGGCGATTGACCCACGCCACATCGGCGGGGATAAGTGCGCGACCTTCGAGTGCCTGCAGGACCAAGATGCCCCCACTGATCAACAAGGAAACGCCGGGCAAGCCCGCCAACCAGCGCGGTGCCGCGCGGCTGGCCGCCGTGCAGGCGCTCTACCAGATGGACGTCGGCCGCCAGACGCTCGAGGACACGCTCGCGCAGTTCAGCGCCCACCACCTCGGCCGCGAGATCGAGGGCGAACAATATCTGCCCGCCGACGCCGATTTCTTCCGGCAGATCGTCACCGGCGTCATTCGGAGCCAGCTCGACATCGACCCCACCGTGGACAATGCGCTGACCAGCGACTGGCCAGTGGGCCGCATCGACGCGACGCTTCGCGCCATCCTGCGCGCCGCCGCGTTCGAACTGCTGCGCCGCCGGGACATCCCGCCCAGCGTCGTGATTACCGAATATGTGGATATCGCCAAGGCCTTCTACGAGGACGACGCCCCGCGCCTCGTCAACGGCGTCCTCGACACCATCGCCAAGCAGGTCGCCGCGAGCCCCGCCGCATAAATCTTCGCCGGTGGGCGCCGACAATTCCCGCTCAAAGAGCGGCCCCGACCTAGAACGAGGCCATGATCGATTCGATGAAGGTGCGGTCCTCGCCGAACGAGGCGGTCTTGCGCGACTCGATCGGGATGACCTTGCCGTCCTGCAGGCGAGTAGACGGCCTTGTCCGAAACCTTCCTGTTCTTGTCGAAGTAGATGGCCAGCACGGTCCGCTCCTTGACCGTGGTCAGTCCGAACGCCGTCTGCATCCACCTTGGTCTCGACATAGTACCACGCGGTCTCTTCGCCGAAGTTGTTGGTGGTTTGGGGCGAGCCCAGAACGACCAGCACGAGATCGCGCGCTCTGGCCGGGCCGGATCTGCGCCATGGCGTCGTCGGAAATGTCGTACCCTTGCGTCCGCGTATTGGAGAGTGCCATGCCGTTTCCCATGCTGCATCCCGCAAGGGCGGAGGCGAGGAGGACAGCGGCGATGATCGGGAGACGGGTGTCCTTGAGGCGCGAAGAGGCATATATTTGACTTTCCCGATGTCTCTCGACTAATACGCGGCAACGTGACCCGAAGCAGACCGGGTCGACGGACTGTTTATCTGCCAAATGCCGCCAACTGGCAAGCTGGCATCGCCCGGCAGGCTCCTCATCGTGCCGCCGGATGCGGGCACCTGAAGGCGCGGATCATGATCTTCAACCTGTTTCGTAAATCTGCCGCAAACGACGCGGTTTATGCCGTTTACCGTTCCATTGTGGCGCAATCCCGGCAACCCCGGCTTCTACGCCGAATGGGGCGTCCCGGACACGGTCACCGGCCGCTTCGACATGATCTCGCCTGCACCTGGCGCTGCTGTTCCGGCGGCTGCGCACAGAGGCGGCGTGACAGCGGAACAATTCAGCCAGGCGGTGTTCGATCTTTTCTTCAAGGACATGGACCGCTCGCTGCGCGAAATGGGCGTCGGCGACCTGGCCGTCCCCAAGAAGATCCAGAAGATGGGCGAACATTTTCTACGGGCTGGTGGCGAGCCTCGAACCGGGCGCTCGATCGCAACGATCCGGCGGCCGTCGAGCGCTCGTGCTCACGAGGAACGTCTTCGCCGACCTGCCGTCCGAGGTGCGCCAGCCCCTGGCCGCACTACTGATCGACGAGTCGGCGGCGCTGGCGCTGCGGCCGGCCGCCACGATCATCGCCGGCGCTTCGGCCTCGGGAGTGCCGCATGAGCGCCGCGACGGAGCATCTGCGCCTCGCCGATGCCAGCATCCGCCTCGATCTCGATGCCGGCCGCCGGCCGCGATGTCGTGCTCGCGCCGAGCAGAGGCGGAGCGCGCCGACGCTTGCTTCGAGCCCTTGGCCTGTCGTCGCGTCGAGAGCCTCGCTGTCCGACCTGCACGCAGTGCCGTTTCGCGGCGGCATCCGCGTGACCGGCCGGCTGCAGGCGGAGGTCGTCCAGCCCAGCGTCGTCAGCTTCGAGCCGGTCAGCCAGACCATCGACGAGCCGATCGACCGCGTGTTCCTGCCCGGGTGCGGAGAAGCCTTATGCGGACGCTGCCGGCGCCGAGGTCTTCGTCGACCTCGAAGGCGACGACATCCCCGACCATTTCGATGGCCCGGAGGCCGATCTCAGCGATCTGATCGTCGAAACCCTGGCGCTTGCCATCGATCCCTATCCGCGCGCCGCAGGCGAGAGCGTCGAAGCGCTTGGTGTCAACGCTGGACGCCGAGGAAGAGTCGCCCTTTGCCGTGCTGAAAGCGCTCAAGGACCCAAGGGCAGCGCGGAACCCTGAGCCATCCGGCGCGGGCTTGCACCGACGAGGCGATTGGTTATGGTGGCCCAGGCTTGCCGCGCGGGCCGAGAATGCGGGCGAAAATGGCAGATACCATTCGAATTTCAGTTGACGCCATGGGCGGCGACAAGGGCCCACGCGTCGTCGTTCACGGCGCCCGCCTGGCGCTGCGCGAGCGCCGCAACACCAGCTTCATCTTCCACGGCCGCGAGGCCGAACTCGACGCCCGCTGCTGGAGGAGTTCACCGAGCTCAAGCCGGTCTCCAGCATCGTCCACTGCGACAACGTCATCGCCATGGACGAGAAGCCCTCCAGGCGCTGCGCAAGGGCCGCGGCAACTCCTCGATGTGGGCGGCGCTGCAGTCGGTCAAGGACGGCGAGGCCGACGTCGCCATCTCCGGCGGCAACACCGGCGCGCTGATGGCCATGGCGACCTTCTGCCTCCGCCCGATCGAGGGCATTTCGCGCCCGGCGATCGCCGCCATCTGGCCGACCCTGCGCACCGACATCGTCGTGCTCGACGTCGGCGCGACGGTCGGCGGCGATGCGCCAGCAACTGGTCGATTTCTCCATTCTCGGCGCGGCTCTGGCCCGCGCCCTGTTCGACCAGGAGTCGCCGACCGTCGGCCTGCTCAACGTCGGCACCGAAGAGATCAAGGGCCTCGACGAGGTCAAGGACGCTGCGCGCATGCTCGGCCGAGGCCAGCGGCGCCGGCTTCACCTATCACGGCTTCGTCGAGGGCGACGACATCGGCAAGGGCACCGTCGACGTCGTGGTCACCGAAGGCTTCACCGGCAACATCGCGCTCAAGACCGCCGAGGGCACGGCCCGCCAGGTCGGCACCTATCGTGCGCAACGCGCTGAGGGCCGACCTGTTGTCGCCGCATCGGCGCGCTGCTCGCCGGCCAGGCGCTCAGCGCCTTGCGCCGCAAGCTCGACCCGCGCACCATCAACGGCGGCGTCTTCCTCGGGCTCAACGGCATCGTCATCAAGAGCCATGGCGGCACCGACGAGATCGGCTTCAAGAGCGCGCTCGGCCTCGCCTACGAAATGGCGCGCAGCCGGCTCATCGACAAGATCGGCGAGGGCATGCGCCGCTTTCCCGACGCTGAGCGCATCGGCGCCCAGCCACTCAGGAACCGGAGGCGAAACCGGCGTGACCGAATTGCGTAGTCGATCGTCCGCGGCGTCGGCGGCTATCTGCCGGAACGCATCATGACCAATGACGATCTGGCCAAGATCGTCGACACCTCCGACGAGTGGATCTCAGCAGCGCACCGGCATCCGCCAGCGCCACATCGCCGCCGAAGGCGAGTTCACCTCCGATCTCGCCGTCGATGCCGCCCGCAAGGCGCGATGGACAACGCCGGGCTCGACCATCGCCGACATCGACCTCATCATCGTCGCCACCACCACGCCGGACCTGACCTTTCCGGCGACCGCCGCCATCGTGCAGCAGAAGCTCGGCATGCACCACGGCGCCGCCTTCGATATCCAGGCGGTCTGCTCGGGCTTCGTCTATGCCGTCGGCGACCGCCGACAGCTACCTCAAGAACGGCCTCGGCCACGCGCGCGCTGGTCATCGGCGCCGAAACCATCTCGCGCATCCTCGACTGGACCGACCGCACCACCTGCGTGCTGTTCGGCGACGGCGCCGGCGCGGTGGTCATCGAACTGGCGACGCCGACGACGATCGCGACCGCGGCATTCTCGCCTCCGTCGCTGCGCTCCGACGGGCACTACTGGGACAAGCTCTACACCGACGGCGGGCCGTCCTCGACCCAGTCCGATCGGGCCACGTCCGCATGGAGGGCAAGCGAGGTCTTCAAGCCACGCCGTCGGCAAGATCACCGACGTCGTCGACAACGTTTTCGACGCAGACCGGCTACACCGTCGACGACCTCGACTGGTTCGTGCCGCACCAGGCCAACCGGCGCATCATCGACGGCGCCGGCGCAAAAGCTCGGCATTCCGCCCGAAAAGGTCGTGATCACCGTCGACCGGCACGCCAACACCTCCGCCGCCTCCGTGCCGCTGGCGCTCACCGAAGCGGTCGGCGACGGCCGCATCAAGCGCGGCGACCTGGTCATGCTCGAGGCCATGGGCGGCGGCTTCACCTGGGGCGCGTCGCTGATCCGCTGGTAGAGCTTCTGCGATTGACCACGCGCTGCCATGACAGCAGGGCGCTAATCGTTTGTCATGCCTCAGGGCGGGGGCGCCGGACGGGGCTGGGGCCCGGTTGGCGGAACGGGGGATGGCGACATGGCACAGAAGACAGTAACTCGGGCGGACCTGGCTGAGGCGGTTTATGAAGCCGTCGGCCTGTCGCGAACCGAATCGGCGGAACTGGTCGAGCGCGTTCTCGATATGATCGGCGACGCCCTGGTCAAGGGCGAGAACGTCAAGCTCTCCTCCTTCGGCTCGTTCCAGGTCCGCTCCAAGAACCAGCGCATCGGCCGCAATCCCAAGACCGGCGAGGAAGTGCCGATCCTGCCGCGCCAGGTTCTGGTGTTCAAACCCAGCAACGTGTTGAAATCCAAGATCAACAAATCTATGGTTCGCACTGGAAAATAAGCAGTTTCCAGTCGGGGATTCGCGTGTGGACAAATCGCCCGACGCCTTCCGCACCATCTCCGAAGCCGCCGAGGAACTGGACCTGCCCCAGCACGTGCTGCGGTTCTGGGAGACCCGCTTTTCCACCATCAAGCCGCTGAAGCGCGGCGGCGGCCGGCGCTACTACCGGCCCGAAGACGTGCTGCTGCTCAAGGGCATCCGGCACCTGCTCTACGATCAGGGCTTCACCATCAAGGGCGTGCAGCGCATCCTCAAGGATCAGGGCGTCCGCTACGTCGCCGCCATCGGCGAATCCGGTTCTACCGACAGCCTCGCGCTGCTCCCCGGCACCGGAACGGACAGTGAGGAGGAGACCGGCGACGATGTTGAGGTCGATGACGGCTCAGGCGAAGACACTGCGGGCGAGATAGTTCCTGTCCGTTCCGCCGTACCCGCCGTCCGACCGCTCGATGCCTCGGACCGGCAGAAGCTGGCGGAGGTGCTTCGCGAACTCCTCGACTGCAAGCGCCTGCTTGAGCGGGCGCGCGAGTAGTTTGCGAAGCTATGTACTGATCCTCGGCTGGCGCCGCGGAGATTGCCACGGGCAGGCCTGCCGAATAGTTTTGCGGAATCAAGGGTAACCGCATGGCAGCGCCAAAGCTTTCCAGTTATCGGCAGAAGCGCGATTTCTCCAGGACATCGGAGCCGACGGGCGAGGCCACGGTCGGCGAGGGCAACCGCTTCGTCGTGCACAAGCATCATGCCACGGCCGATCACTATGATCTCCGTCTCGAAATGGACGGGGTGCTGAAGAGCTGGGCCATTCCAAAAGGGCCATCGCTCAACCCCGCCGACAAGCGCTACGCCGCCGAGACCGAGGATCATCCGCTCGAATATCTGGAGTTCGAGGGCGTGATCCCGGAAGGCGAGTATGGCGGCGGCCCGATGATCGTCTGGGACACCGGTACCTGGGCGCCGATGGGGGACGTAGGCGAGGCGCTCGACACCGGCGACTTCAAATTCCGGCCTGTGGGGGAAAAACTGAAGGGCGGCTGGATGCTCGTCCGCATGAAGCCAAAGCCCGGCGAGGACGAGACCAGCTGGCTGTTCTTCAAGGAGCGCGACACTTCCGCCGACAAGGGCCGGGACATTCTTGCCGACCGCCCCGAAAGCGTCAAAAGCGGGCTCCGTATCGAGGAACTCGTTCCCGCGCCAAAGCCGAAGCCGCAGAAGCTGGTGCCGCTGGAACCAAGGCGCCTCGCCGGCGCCGTCAAGGCGCCAATGCCGAAGACGATGAAGCCGCAGCTTGCCGACCGAGACCAGCGAGCCGGTGCGGGACGATGGCAGCTGGTTGCACGAGATCAAGTTCGACGGCTATCGCACCATTGCAATGGTCGCTGACGGCAAGGCGAGGCTGCTGACCCGTACCGGCATCGACTGGACCGACCGCTATGGCGTTTTGGCGCGTCCCTTCGCCAACCTGCCGGCCCGCCAGGCCATCATCGACGGCGAGATCGTGGTGGT
This sequence comes from uncultured Alphaproteobacteria bacterium, assembly GCA_963796775.1. Taxonomy (GTDB): domain Bacteria; phylum Pseudomonadota; class Alphaproteobacteria; order Rhizobiales; family Devosiaceae; genus Devosia_A. Next base: position 97,208 of record CAWCMZ010000007.1, read on the forward strand.
GGACGAGTCCGGTGTCAGCCACTTCGCCGACCTGCAGCAGGCGCTCAGTGATCATGCGAGCGAACGGCTGACCTTTTACGGCTTCGACCTCATGTATCTCGATGGCTACGACCTCACCAAGGTGAGGCTCATCGACCGCAAGGCGCTGCTGCAAAGCCTGCTGTCGAAAGTGGTGACGCCCAGCTCCGCCATCCAGTTCAGCGACGGCATTGCCGGCGATGCGAGCCTGCTCTACGACCACGCCACCGAAATGGGCCTTGAGGGCATCCTGAGCAAGCGCATCGACGCCCCCTATGTCGAAGCGCGAAGCAAGACCTGGGTCAAGACCAAGTCCCGCCAGGTCGGTGATTTTCCGATCGTCGGCTACACCCTGTCGCCGGCTGCGGCCGGCATCGGCGCAATCGCGCTCGGTCAGTGGGTCGATGGCGAGCTCGAATATCGCGGCAAATGCGGCACCGGCTTCACCGGCGCGGAACTGGTCTCGATCCTTGGCAAGCTCGAGCCGCTGCGGGCTGAGCGGCCAGAAACTCGAGGGCATGACCAAAGACGTGATACCGGTCCGGCCGGTGATCACGGCGCACATCCACTACGCCAACCTGACCGCCGACAACAGCCTCCGTCACGCCGTGTTCAAGGGTCTGCGCGAGCCCGAGATCTCGGTGAGTGTGGAGCCGGTGAAGCGCAAGCGGCTCATCTCGGACGCCGATCTGGCCAACATCTGGCTGACCAACCCGACGCGACGGCTGTTTGGCAAGTCGGGACCCACCAAGCTTGACGTTGCGGTCTACTACGCGGCTGTCGGCGACTTCATGCTGCCGCATCTGTTCGGGCGGCCGGTGTCGCTGGTGCGCAGCCCCAGCGGCCGGCTCGACGACGTCTTTTTCCAGCGCCACCCCTTCACCGGCATGCCCCCGACCATCGACAGCTTCGAGACGATGAGCAGCGAGGAGGGCGAGGTGAAGAAATACATCTCCATCGCCGAGCCCGCCGGTTATCTGGCGCTGGCGCAGTTCGGCGTCATCGAGTTCCACGCCTGGGGCTGTCACTGGCAGAAATCGCTCGAAAAGCCCGACCGCATCATCTTCGACCTCGACCCGGGTGAGGGGATCAAGTTCAGGCAGATCGTCGACGCCGCGGTGTTCGTGAAGGAATTCCTCGAAGGGCTGGGGCTCACGCCCTATGTGAAGACATCGGGGGGCAAGGGGCTGCACGTCGTGGTGCCGCTCAAGCCCAAGCTCGACTGGAAGAAGACTCACGCCGGCACCGGAGACATTGCCGCCCGCATCGCCAGGGCCGCGCCCGAAACGTTCGTCGTCAACATGGCCAAGGACAAGCGGACCCGGCGGATCTTCATCGATTTTCACCGCAACTATCGCGGCGCAACGGCCGTTTCGCCCTACAGTCTGCGGGCGCGCGCCAATCTGCCGGCGTCAACACCTGTTAACTGGAGTGATTTACGATCCATCGACGCTCCGGAAGATTTGAATTATTCTACTTTGCCGGGAATTTTGAACGTTTCAGGCGATCCGTGGGCGGCGATGGATGAAGACGCGGCTGATTTGCCGCCGTCCTCAAGTCAGCTCAGGTACGCGTAGGAGTTGACCATGGCACCAAGAGCCAGCTGGAAGGGTTACATCAAACTGAGCCTCGTGAGCTGCCCGGTGCGGCTCTATCCGGCGACCAGCGCCAGCGAGCGCATCACCTTCAACCAACTCCACAAGGACACCCACAACCGGATCAACATGAAGCCGGTGGATCCCGAACTTGGCCTCGTCGAGCGCTCCGACCTGGTAAGGGCTACGAGTACGAGGACAAGCAGTACATCATCATCGATGAGTCCGACCTCGAAGCGGTGCGGATCGAGTCCAACCACACGATCAACATCGAGGCCTTTGTCGATGAGGACGAGGTGGATGTCATCTATCAGGACGCGCCCTACTATCTGGCGCCTGACGGAGCGATGGCGGAAGAGACGTTCGTCGTCCTGCGCGAAGCAATGCGCAAGGCCGGCAAGCTCGCCATCGCGCGGCTGGTGATGACCAGCCGCGAGCGCGTCGTCACCATCGGGGCGCGTGAGAATGGCATGTTCGTCTGCACGCTGCGCAACCCCAGCGAAGTGCGATCACGGCTGAATATTTCGACAATATTCCGGCGACCAAGCCCGATCCGGAAATGCTGCAACTTGCCGAAAAGCTGATCGAGCAGAAGGTCACAAGTTCGATCCCAAGATGTACGAGGACCGCTATGAGGTCGGCTTTGATGGAAATGATCCGTGAGAAGCTCAAGGGCCACAAGCCGATCATCGCAGCGGCCCCGGAGCGCGGCAATGTCATCAACCTCATGGACGCGCTGAAGGCCAGCCTCGGTCAGTCCAAGCCGGCCGCGCCGTCGAAGAGCAAGGCCGATCCAGCCGAGAAGAAGCCGGCTGCCAAGCCCTCGCTCAAAGCCGCCGTCGCGGCGTCGAAAGCGGCGGCCGCAAAGCCCGCAGCCAAGAAGAAGGCCTGACCGGCTAGATGTCAAAACCCGGCGCGATCTTCGGCATCGTGGGGGCGCTCAGCGCCTTCCCGCGACGGCTCGCGGCGCGCGCTGTGGCGGCGAGGGGTGGTCAACTGCGCCGCGGCATCACCCGCCGCACCGCAACGATCGTCCTTGGCCGCACCCTCCTCGACAAGCTCGGCGAGTCCGAGATCGAGGCGCGCATCGACGCGCTGAAGGACAGCGGCGCGAAACTCGTCAGCGAGAACGGCTTCCTCCGCTCGCTTGGCCTGCTTGCGGGCCCTGAAAAATCCGAGATGGCGCGTCAATCGCTGCTCGATCAGTCGAAACTCGATGCGCGCAGCTTCGACCTGCTCGCCCTGTTCGATGCCTTCGAGCACGATGCGGAACCGTTCTCGTTCCGCGACCTCATCCTCTCAAAGAAATATGCGGGACTGCTGGCCGGCGGCGCGACGTGGGCGGCGGTGGCGCGCTCCGTGCACCGCTCCGGCCCGATCGCATCGCTGACCGCACGCTCGCTGCACCCTGACGGGGCGCAGCGGATTTACGCCGTCGAGGGCAATTCGCGCACCGAGCTCGATGGCCAGCGCCTCCTGCAACTCGACCCGCCTGAAGACGATACCGAGGAATATTTCGCGCTCGCCGAGGCCGCCGAGGCCGCCAGTCTTTTCGCCGAGGCGACGGTGCTCTACGCCCATTGCCTTGCCATCGATCCCGCCGACTCCGTCGCCGCCTTCAACCGCGCCAACTGCTTCCGCGCCCTCGGCGAGAACGCCGAAGCCGGGCATGCCTATGTCCTGGCGATCAAGAAGGACCCCGGCTTCGTCGAAGCGTGGTTCAACTATGCGGCGCTGTTGCGCGACGAAGGCAAGATCGACGCGGCGCGCCAGCATCTCAGACGGGCCATCGCGATCGACCCGGATTACGCCGACGCGATCTACAATCTGGCGACGCTCGAATACGACGCCGGCAATCTCGCCGAGGCGCGCCGCCTGTGGACCCGCTATCTCGAACTCGACCAGACCTCCGACTGGGCCAAGACCGCCACTCGCGGCATCGCCTATGCTGAGCTGCACCTGCGCAAGTCTGCGTCCTGACATGCCCACGGATTTCCTCTTCGACGGCCCGGAGGACGCGCGCGTCACGCTGCTGCTCGCCCATGGCGCTGGAGCTCCGATGGACTCGCCTTCGATGGCGGCCACCACAAAGGTGCTCGCCGCAGCCGGCTTTCGCGTCGCCCGCTTCGAGTTCGGCTACATGGCGAGCCGCCGCACCGCGGCCGGACGCAGGCCGCCGCCACGCGCCGAAAGCGTCATGCCCGAATATCATCGCCGCGGTGGATGATCTCGGCCCCACCAACGGTCCGTTGATCATCGGCGGCAAGTCCATGGGTGGCCGTGTCGCCAGCATGGTGGCGGATGAGTTGTTCGACGCGGGCCGCATCGCCGGCTTGCTCTGCCTCGGCTATCCCTTCCATCCGCCGGGCCGGCCCACACAACTGCGGACCAAGCATCTCGGTGGCCTGAAGATGCCGGCACTCATCTGCCAGGGCACGCGTGATGAGTTCGGCGTGCCTGAGGAGGTCGGCGGCCTACCAGCTCTCTCCCGCCATCGAATTGCTCTGGCTCGCGGACGGCGATCACGATCTGAAGCCGCGCAAGACCATCTCCGGCTTTTCCACCGCCGATCATCTCAACACCATTGCCGCGACCGTGCGCGAGTGGACCGGGCGCATTGCGCCCTGATCGATGAAGATCGCCAGCTTCAACATCAACAACGTCAACCGGCGGCTCGACAATCTGCTTGCCTGGATCAGCGTCGCGAAGCCCGATGTCGTCTGTCTGCAGGAGCTGAAGGCTGCCGACACGCAGTTCCCGCGCACCGCCTTCGCCAATGCCGGGTATGGCGCCGCGTGGCGCGGCCAGTCCGCCTGGAACGGGGTCGCTATTCTCGCGCGCGGCGCCGATCCGATCATGACCCAGACCGAACTGCCCGGCGATCCCGCCGACGCGCAGGCGCGCTATATCGAGGCTGCCGTGAACGGCGTCGTCATTGCCTCGCTCTACGCCCCCAATGGCAATCCGCAGCCCGGGCCCAAGTTCGACTACAAGCTCGAGTGGAACCAGCGTCTCATCGCCCATGCGGCGGACCTGCTGGCGAGCAAGCTGCCCATCGTGCTCGCTGGCGACTACAACATCGTGCCAGAGCCGCGCGATATCTACGCAACAAAGTCTTACGACAAGAACGCTTTGCTGCAGCCACAAAGCCGCGCCGACTTCCAGGCGCTGCTGCGCCAGGGCTGGACCGATGCTCTGCGCACGCTCTACCCGGACGAAACCATCTACACGTTCTGGGACTACATGCGGAATCGCTGGCCGCGCAACGCGGGCCTTCGCCTCGACCATTTTCTCGTCAGCAAGAAAGTCCGCGTTCGGGGTGGCGGTGTCGACCGCGAGGTGCGTGGCGAACCCAATGCCAGCGACCATGCTCCGGTCTGGATCAGCATCGCCGACTAGGAGCTAATGCCTGCGGCTTATACGCATCGGCAGTCCACCCTCCGGCTGCACCGTTATCTTCTGCACCGGGCGGGGCGGTGCGCTGCCGGTGTAGTCGAAACGCAGGTTTCTCAGCAGCGCGGCGAGCGCGATGATGCCCTCCTGCATGGCAAAGAACTGCCCGATGCACACTCGCGGCCCGATCCCGAACGGCAGATATTGATAGCGGTCGATCTGCTCCCGGGCCCCGGGGAGAAAGCGCGAGGGAATGAAATCCGCGGGCGAGGCCCAGAGACTTTGATGCCGGTGCACCAGCCAGGGCATGACCAGCACAGAGGCGTCCTTGGGGATCACCACGTCGCCTATGCGATCCTCGTCGACCGCCGCGCGGTTCAGCGATGGGGCAGGGGGATAGAGCCGCATCGTCTCCTCGAGCACGGCACGCGTCTGCGGCAGTTTGTCGGTCCAGCTGACAGGGTCGGTGCCCTCGAAGTCGAATGCGTCAAGTTCCGCCTCGACCCTGGCACGCTCTGCTGGCGCCTGGCTGAGCAGATAGAGCGCCCACCCAAGCGCTCGCGCCGTGGTCTCATGTCCGGCCCCGATGAAGGTGATGATGTTGTCTTCGATCTCGGCCCGTGACAGGCCGTCCGCTTCGAGCAAAAGCGTCAGCAGGTCGCGCGGCGCGGTGCCGGGCTTGTTCGAGAGCAGCGCCCTCCGCCGGTCGATAGTGCCCGTGATGAGGCCGCGAAAGTAATTCAGCGAACGGGCCCCCAGAAGGCGCGTGACACGCGGCAGAAACGCCGGCGCGTCGAGCACGTCGAGCGGATCGACCCGGCCCATGGTGCGCAGCAGCCTGTCGACCGCTGACGCAAACTCTGAAGCCTCCCCGGCGATATCGCCGGTGAACAGCGTCGCCTGCAGGATGTTGAACGTGAGCAACGTCATTTCGACCGCCACGTCGGTTTCGTTACCATCCCGTGTCGCCAGCGCCTCGGCGAACGCCGTCGAAGTCCGCAGCATCGCGGGCGCAAGTCCACTGATATTGCGCGGCGCGAAGATCGGCGCCAGTGAACGGCGTGTGCGCCGCCAGAGCTCCCCCTCCGCAGTCAGCAATCCATCGCGAAGGATCGGTCGCAGCACACGCTGCCGCAGCGGCTGCATCACATAGTTGCGGGCATTGTCGACCATCACATGCCGGATTGCCGCCGGGTCGTTGACGACCACAGTGGGGGTCCCGAGCCACTCAGCCACGATGACCGGCTCGCGATAGGCGCCCACACCCCAGATTTCCAGCGGATTTCTGGCGATGGTCAGCACGAATTGCAGCGCGTTGAGCGGCCTGGCATGTGGCTGGGGCGCCGGCGCCCGGAAGTTGAGCTCTGCCATGATGGTCCCTGTCCCGAGAGGGACGCGTACATAACCAGTCAATAGCAGAGCGATGACAAGCGTAAAACCAGCCGTCCGCGCGCCGTCGGAGCGCCGCCGATCCGCTGGTCAGTCCTCCACATACGTATCGATCGACGACACGGCGATGCCGTTCGGCGAGATCACCACGATATTGAAGCCTCGCGTGTTCGGGGACACCTCTTGTCCGTTTACCACCACGCTTGAGGCGTTGCCGAAGTTGAAGCCGGCGCTTGTGACGTCGTCAATTCCAAGCGCCGCCAGTTCAGGGATTGAGTTCCACCGGGCCTTCATGGCTGACCTCCTCGGCAAGCACTTTGCCGTCGCGAAGCACCGCCGCGTAGGAGTCGCGGGAGGCGAGTTCTGCAATCTTGGTGAGTCCAAGCTTGGCCATTTGATCACGGGTTTCAGCACTGAGGTGCGCCGTTGCCTCGTCCTTTACGCTGAGGACGATGGTCTTGCCCGTGCTGCTCCGGAGTATACCGATCAGCGCCTTCTGGTTGTCCGTAGCGAAGTTCACCGGCACTTTGTCCCACCGCACGCTCGCTGCGTCGGCGCTGGCAGTCAACTTGCTGACGGCGCCGGTGACGTCTGCGACATAGACTGTCCCATCCGGCGCCCTTCGGATGGCGGTGGGCGGCGCCTCCAACTCGGCTACGACCGCGAGTTCGACACCGTCGCTGGTTCGCCTCAATGCCCTGATCTGCGTTGAGCAGAGATCGCCGAACAAGAAATCGCCGTTCACCGGCGACCCCGCCGTCCGTACGACCGCGCCGCCGATGATCGCGCAGGAATCGCCATCGTGCGCATACCAGTAGAGCGGCGCAACCTGTTCGCCATCCGAGCATTTTGCGCTCTCGCAGGGGAGCGGCGTCGCCAATTTGGCGGTGCCCTCGAACAGCGGCCAGCCGTAGCTCGCCCCGAAGCCTTCACCGTGCGGCACATAGTTGATTTCTTCGGCACCGTTGAACCCGACGTCAGGAACGTAGGCGTCCCCGGTTTCAACGTCGAACGCGAACATCCAGGGATTGCGGAGCCCGCTGATCCAGATCTCGGGCCGGACGCTTTGAGTAGATGGATAGGGGTTATCGCGCGGAATGCCATAGCCGGTCGCCCGGCCAAGAACGTCGAGGCGCAGCACCTTCCCGGGGAGAACCTCGAGATTCATGGCGTTTCTGTTTGGGTCTCCCTGAAAGTCGGAGTCCCCCATGCAAACATAGAGATAGTGATCCAGCGGACCGAACTGCATCGCGCCGCAGGCATGGTAGGCGGCATAGCGATCGGCCCGGATCAGGATTTCCTGGATGCCGTTCGTGAACCGGCTCAGCGTCCACCGGTTATAGATGTCGGTGTAGACCAGATAAATGATGCCGGTCTGCTGGTAGTCCGGCGACACGGCTATGCCGGCGAGACCCTGCTCGGAAGGCGTCGAACTCTTCAAGACCTTTGAAATGTCGATAAGGACACGCGCCGTGCCGGTCGCGGGGTCAACCGCAAGGACATGCCCGGTGCGCTGCTCGATGACGGCGAGTTCGCCGGTCCCGGGGATGAAGTCCACGCCGGACAGGTCAGCCGTCCCCGAATAGACGCTGACTGGGGTAAATAGCTCCTGGGCAATCGAGGACGTCAATGTCGCAGCGAGTATGATGAATGCGAGAAAAATTGTTGAAGCACGCACGGCCCGACCCTCGAAATTGCGTTTCGCAACGGTTTACTGACTAGTGGCGCACTTTTCCAGTCGCCGAAGGCGGCACGAGGTTGCTTCTCCCCGTATTCATCGGTCTGGCCTTGAAATCGCCGCTTGCAAGAAAAAGCCGCGTTCTGTAGGGGTTCGCCGGTGTCGGGGTGTAGCGCAGCCTGGTAGCGCATTTGTCTGGGGGACAAAGGGTCGTCGGTTCAAATCCGGCCACTCCGACCATTCTCTCCCCAACCTGAGATTGCCCGGTGCGGTTCCCGGGCGTAGATTCCTGCTCCCACATTGCCAGGAGGATGGAATGCTCTCTCGTCGCAGTATGATTGCCACCGCCCTCGCCGCGGGCCTCGCACTGATGGTGCCGGCCCAGGCGTTTGCCGCCAGCTGGGTCACGCTCGGCTCGCGCTCGGTCAATCTGATCTATGATCACGACACCATACGTGTCGGCGCGGCGGCCGGCCTCTACACCAACATCCGCCTGAAGGTCACCGGCAACGCAGTGTTCATCAGCGACCTTCACGTCACCTTCTCGAACGGCAGTTCCGTGGACGTGCCGGTCCGCTTCATGTTCCTGCCCGGCACCTGGCAGCCGCTCGATCGATCTGCCCGGCGCGGCGCGGCATATCCGGCGTGTCGACCTGACATACACGAAGCCTGCCCGTCGGCGGCAGCGGCGCTGGTCACCCTGCAGGGCTACAAGCTCTAGCTCAGAGCAGCGCCGAGTGTCGTTTGTCTTCGCTCGGGTGCACTGTCCCGTAGGCCGCGGTCACGCCCCAGATCAGCCCGACGATCAGGAAGAAATGCCGCCAGTGGTCGAGGTCGATGATGGCGGCCTCGACGCGCGAGCGGGATGAACGTCGCGACCAGCGGGATCAGCAGCAGCCGGTTGGGCGAGGGCGCGGCCAGGAAGCCGACGCCGCGCCAGATGCGTCGTGCCGATCAGCAGGATGAACAGCGAGCCCGCCGCCCCAGCCATAGACGTGCAGCACGTTGACATAGGTGTCGTGCGGCTCTTCCTTGACGCGCAGATTGCGGAACTCCAGCGGCCCGATGCCCGAGCGGATTGGCAAGCGCCAGCTCGAACGCATAGCCCTGCCGGCCGAAGCGGCCGGTCTCGCCCTCGTCATAGTTCTGCGCGCGTGGCGCGCACCTCGAACAGCCGCTGCACCGACGGGATGCTCAGCAGCCCGCCGATCGCCACCGACGATCATCAGCGCGCCGACCAGCGCCATCAGCAGCATGCGGACCTTTTCGCGCGCATGCGCCTCGAGGAAGAAGACCAGCAGAATAGACCGCGAGCCGAGGCCGCGAGATGCGCCCCAGGCCGCGCGCGAGAAGCTGGCGAACACCCCGATCATCAGGATCATGAAGACGACGCCGCCCCAGAACGCGCGGCCGCCTGTGCCCAGCAGCACGCGCTGCAGCGCATACATGGCCGGCAGGATCAGGAACGGGCCGAAGACGTTGGGGTCGTTGAAGAGCGCCTTGGCGCGGCCGTAGCGCGTGAACAGGTCGTGCGCCGGGGATCAGCCGCAGATAGCCCAGGGTGCCGAGCGAGCGCCGCAGATCACCGCCGCTGGCGATGTAGGCGCCGATGATCAGCCGCATGCGCTGCTGCGGCGCCTCGGCCACATAGTTGGCGACGAAGTACGCGGTGAACAACAGGAAGATCGTGACCGCCAGGAAGATCAGCGCGTCCGTGATCGTCGATGAACGTCGGACCTGGAACGCCGCGATCAGCGCGAACGGCACGAAGCACGACGAACAGCGCCAGCAGCCCGAGCGTCGAGCGATGCAGAGCCCAAGCCCGCGAACAGCGCGACGGCCAGCACCAGCAGGAAGATCAGTTCGTAGGGCGAGGGCTCGGTGATCACGAACGCCGCCGGAGAAGATCCAGAGCGCCACCAGCCAGTCGAGCAGCCGGCCGGCGCGCGCCTTGACGATAGGCGCTGCCGCCGCGGCAGTCGGCGGCCGATCGGCCGCGCGTCGCGGTGGCCATGCGCCATCGGCTCAGTAGGCGTTCTCGTTGCTTGCGACAGCAGCGAGAACGGGGTCATCAGCACGATGTAGAGGTCGAGCAGGATCGACCAGTTCTCGATGTAGTAGAGGTCGTGGTTGACCCGCTGCATGATCTTGTCGATCGTGTCGGTCTCGCCGCGCCAGCCGTTGATCTGGGCCCAGCCGGTGATGCCCGGCTTGACCTTGTGGCGGGCGAAATAGCCCTCGACGGCCTCGTAGTAGAGCTTGTTGTCGGCCTTGGCCTGCAGCGCGTGCGGCCGCGGGCCGACGATCGACAGCTCGCCCTTCAGCACGTTGAAGAACTGCGGCAGCTCGTCGATCGAGGTCTTGCGGATGAAGCGGCCGACGCGGGTGACGCGCGGATCGTCCTTGGTCACCAGCTTGGCCGCGCTGGCATCCGACCATGTCGGTGTACATCGAGCGGAACTTGTAGATCTCGATCAGCTCGTTGTTGAAGCCGTGCCGCTTCTGCCTGAAGAACACCGGCCCCTTGCTCTCGAGCTTGATGGCGATGGCGGTCGCGATCATCACCGGCGACAGCAGGATCAGCGCGACCAGCGCCACGATCTTGTCGAACACCCACTTGAACACGAGGTTCCAGTCCGAGATCGGCCGGTCGGCCATGTCGAACACCGGCACGTCGCCGACATAGGAATAGGCCTTCGAGGTGAAGCGCAGCTTGCTCATATGCGCCGACAGCCGGATGTCGACCGGCAGCACCCAGAGCTGCTTGAGCATTTCGAGCACGCGCTTTTCCGCCGACAGCGGCATCGAGACGATGACCAGATCGACGCGGGTGCGGCGCGCGAATTCGATGAGGTCGGCGACCTTGCCCAGCTTGGGCAGGCCCGCGACCGATTCCGGCGAGCGGTCGTCGATCGCGGTCGTCGAACAGGCCGAACAGCTTGATGTCGTTGCCGGCGCCCTTGCGGATGGCGTCGATCAGCGCTTCGGCATCCGTGCCGCCGCCGACGATGACCGTGCGGCGCTTGAGCCGGCCCTCCGCGGTCCACTGCCAGCACCAGCGCGCGCAGCGACAGCCGGAAGACGCACGAGCAGCGACGCGCGCCGCCGACGTACCAGCTCACCAGCCAGACGCGCGACACCAGGTCCGACGCCTTGAACAGGAAGACGCCCACGCGCCAGCAGCGTGAACACCAGCGACCAGGCCGCCAGCACGCGGCCCGATCTGCTCGATCAGCGTGCGGTAGGCGGCGATGCGGTGCGTGCGCGCGGCGTTGAACAGGACGTTGGCGACGAGCACCGACGCCCATGATGACCGGGATGTAGAACGCCGCCTGATCGCGGCTCGACATAGGCGGCGATAGATCGCGAAGCCGAGCGTGGCGAGCAGCAGCGCCTCGATGGCCTGCGCGACGCCGACGATCACGGCGCCGGAATAGGTGGGCTCGACCGGCGCTGCGGCGATGCGCTCGGCGGCCTCGCGACAGCGCGGCCGGCCGCTGCGCGCCGGCGCTCTGGCGCGCGACGTGGTCGAGAACGGCTTGCTTGGGATCGAGACGGAACATGGCTACTGGCCGGTCGCGATACTGTGACGACCGTATGTAGGCCTGAATGGGTGAAAACTCGGTGAAAAGCCTGGTTGATTAACCTGGCAACTTGCTCAACGCGGTTAACCGTGCCGCAGCGTCAGCACCTGCCGGTAGAGCGCCTCGATCTGCGTCGGTCATGTGGGCGACCGAAAAGCGCGTCGCGGATGTAGTCCAGCCGCGTCTGCGGCTTCGACGCCTGCTGCGGCCGGATCGTCCAGGAATCGCCTGCATGGCGCGCGCGCAGGGCGCGCGACGTCGCCGGCGGGCAGCAGGCTTGCCGCGGTCGGGCCGAAGATCTCCGGCAATGCCGCCGACATCGGTCGCGATCACCGGCCGTCCCGCCGCTGCGGCCTCGAGAATGACATAGGGCAGGGACTCCGCCAGCGACGGCACCACGCGCACCGGCCCAGCGCGCAGCGTCGGGCGCGCCGGCTGCACGCCGAGCAGCGTGACCCGTTCGCCGAGTCCCAGCGCCGCGATCTGCGCCTTGACCGCTGCGCAGGTCGGGGCCGTCCGCCGGCCATCACCAGCGTTGCCGGCCGGCCGTCAGGCGCGTGCACGCTCGGCCAGCGCGTCGAGCAGGAAGTCGATGCCCTTGACCTCGCGGAACTCGCCGATGAAGACGAAATCGGCGGCGTCGGCGTCGGGCGTCGATCGGCTCGAACTCGGCGGCGTCAGCGCCGTTGTGGATCACCGGGTCGGGGCAGGTGGGGTCGCCGATCAGCCGGTCGAAGGCGTCGCTGGGCGAAGGCGCTCTCGAAGACGATGCGCGTCGGTCTGCGGCAGCAGCATGCCGCTCGATCTGCTGGAACAGCATGCCCGCCAGCGAGCCGCGGCTTGTAGTTCAGCACGCCGCCATGCGGGGTGTAGAGCGCGACGCGCCTGTTGCGGCCCGATGCGGGCCAGCCGCGCGTTGAGGCCGCCCTTGGCGCCGTGGCCGTGCAGCACATCGATGTCCAGCCTGATCGGCGAGCCGGCGCACCTTGCAACGGCGTGGTGAGATCCGCCGTTCCGAGCAGGCGCGGCATCGGCAAGCTGTGGATGCCGAGCGCGCATCAGCGGGCGCAGCGCTGTCGAGCCGCTCCTCGGTCAGCGCGTCGGCACGTCAGGCTGTCGACGACGATGCCGACGCGATGGCCGCGCGCCGCCAGCTCGCGCGTCAGGTCGTGACGTGGCGGAACAGTCCGCCCACCGGCGCCCGCAGGATCTGCAGGATGCGCAGCGGCGCCTCGGCCATCGGGCAGCTCCGCGGGACTAGAGCCAGCGCTCCGAGACGACGATCGTGTCTCCCGGGATAGATCGGGAAATCGAGGTCGACCGCGCCCTTGACCATCTCCTTGCCCTGCTGCCGGTAGATGATCACCCGGCTGCGGTCGGCCGTGTCGGTGAAGCCGCCGGCGGTGCTGATCGCGGCGCGTACCGTCATGCCGTAGACATAGGGGAACTGTCCGCCGTTCTTGACCGCGCCCTGGATGAAGAAGGGCCGGTAAGTCTCGATTTCGACGGCGACGTCGGGGTTGCGCATATAGCCGTTGGCGAGAGCTGCGGCGATGCGCGGCGGCGGCCATCTGGTGGTCTTGCCGCGCACCTGCACCGGGCCGACCAGCGGGAACGCGATCGGCGCCGCCATCGTCGACCTTGTAGGTCTTGGTCAGTCGGTCGTCGCCATAGACCGTGACGCGCACCACGTCGCCGGTGTCGAGCACATAAGGCCCCTTGGTGTCGACCAGATAGGTCGATGGGCGCCGCTCGAGCGCGCAGCCGGCAAGCGGCACCAGCAACAGCAGAAGAACTAGACGCAACCAGCGCATGGCAATCTCACCGCATTCGAACTGCGCGTCAGTGTCGCGCGGCTATGGTTAACAATCTCCTTATCAGGCCGCCATGAAATCGCAGCTTGCAAATGGCTTAACCGAATTGCTTACCACGTCTGCGGCCGATAACTGCGGGCGTCGGCAGAGAGGCAAGTTGATGACGTACTGAGTCACCGCGCGCAGAAGACCTGCGGATGGATATGGCGCGCTCCTCGGCGCCGTGTGGTCGCGCGCGCTGCGCATCGTGCTGGTCACGCTGGTGCTGCTTGGCGTCACCTATGCGGTGCTGCTGTTCGTGCCCAAGACTGTACGAGTCCTCGGCGAGCATTCTGGTCGAGGACCGCACCAACGCCTACACCCGCGCCGCGACCGACGTGGCCGTCCACCTCGTCGGGCATCACCGATCGACGCGCTGATGTCGAGCCAGATCGAACTGATCAAGTCGCGCGACACGCTGCTGGCCGTCATCGATCAGCGAAAACCTGCGCTCCGTACCCGAATTCAATGGCACAGGCCCGAATCGCCGTTGGCTGCCCTCATGCACCTCATCGGTCGCTCGGCCGAGCCCAAGAGCCTCGACGAGACCGTGCTGCAAAACCTCAATGACCGCCTGACGGTCATTCGCGAGCGCGATTCCGCGGTGATCTCGATCTTCGTGCGCTCCAGCGATCCCGCAGCTCGCCGCCGACATCGCCAATGCCATCGCCGACGAGCATGTCAAGCGCCGCGCCGACCTGTCGCTGTCCGACACCGCCGAGGCCTCGGGCTGGCTGGAGCAGCAGATCGACAAGCTCCGCGTCAAGGTCAGGAGGCCGAGACCAAGGTCGCCAACTTCAAGGTCGACAACGACCTCTTCGCCGGCACCAACAACACCAGCCTCCTCGATCAGCAGCTGTCCGACATCGCCACGCAGATCACCGCCGCGCAGGAGCGCAAGAACACCGCGCAGCCGCGCGCCGCGCTGATCCGCGGGCTGCTCAAGGCCGGCCAGCCGATCGACGGCGTGGCCGACGTGCGCAACTCCGTGACATCCAGCAGCTGACCCAGTCCAAGGCCACACTGCAGGGCGAACTGGCCCAGCGCTCCGCAACGCTGCTGCCGAGCCACCCGACGATCAAGGCACTGGTGGCGCAGATCAAGGAAATCGACGCGCAGATCATCGCCGAGGGCAAGCGCATCGCCTCCGGACTCGAAGCGCAGGTCCAGATCGAGAAGGCCTGGCTCAGTCGCTGCAGGAAGATCTGACGCGGGCCAAGGTCTCGTCGTCGACTGCAGACCAAGGACACCGTCACGCTCGACGGCCTGCAGCGCGAAGCCAAGGCGCAGCGCGATCTGCTCGAGAGCTATCTGCTGCGCTACCGCGACGCCGCTTCTCGTACCGATACCGGCTCCGCGCTCCCCGATGTGCGCGTCGTGACGCTTGCCGCGCCATCCGCCATTCCTGCCTCGCCCAAGACGGCGCTGATCCTGGGCGCCGTCGGCTTCGTGTCGCTGGCGCTGCAGATCGGCGCCATCCTGTTCGGCGAACTGCTCTCTGGCCGCGCCATATCCGATCGAAATGCTCCGGCAGCCCGCACCGCCCACGCGGTCGAGCCGCAGGTCGAGGCTGCTCCGGGCCCCGTTGCGGAGGGCAAGAAGCCAGCACCGGCCAAGCCGGGGCCAAAACGTGAAAAAGCCGTGCTGCCTCCGCTCGTCGCGGAAGCCGAGGTCGAAGATGACCTTGAGGATACCGACGAATATCTGCCCGAGGAGGAGTTCGAGCCGGAGGAAGAGGACGAACCTGAGATCGCTCAGGACGAGGAGGACTACGAAGACGACGAATATGCCGACGAACTGGACGAGGAGCCGGAACCCGTCGTACCGGCGCCAGCGCCTGCCCGGGCGCCCGTCCGTGCCGCTACCCCTGCGCCCACTGCCCGCCACAACGCCATGGCGGCTAGCGCACTGGCGCTCGGCAACCTTTCCGCGGACATTGCTATCGGCCGCGTTCGCGTCGTCCTGCTCGCTGCGCTTGCCAACTCCAGCGACATTGCCGAAGTGGCGGAATCGCTGGTCGCCGATGCGCTGCGCAAAGGCCTCAGTGTGGCCTATGTTGACGCCGGCAGCGGACACACCACCAGCAATCCCGGCATCAGCGACCTGTGTGCCGACAAGGCGAGCTTCGGCGACGTCGTCCACAAGGCGCGTGAAGGGCTCGCCGAAGTGCCGTGGGGCCAGTTGCCAAAACTGGAACACCGTTCTATGCGTCCGATCACGCTGATTGAGGCGCTGACAGATATCTATGAGGTGGTGATCATCAGCACGGGCAGGGTGGGCATGACGTCAAGCCTGCCGATCTTTTCGGGCACCAGTGGCCGCCTGGTATTGGTGGGCGCGGCATCGACAGTGCAGGTTGAGGCCGCCACCGCCGACGCCGCAGCTCTTGGGTTCGACGTCGGACAGACCGTCGCCATTCCGCGCCAGTACGAAGTCGCCTGAGGCGACCGGACATGTCCGCCCTGCGCTACGCAGCGATACGGACTATGTTCGAGGCCCTGTGGGCCTCTCGGCTGCCTGGCCTCATCCGCCGCCTGTCGAAATCGCGCGGCGTCATCTTCACGCTGCATCGCGTGCTGCCAGACGAGCCGGCTGACTTCTCGCCAAACGCCATCCTGCAGATCAAACCCGGCTTTCTGGATTTCGCCATTCGTCGCGTGCGAAGGCTGGGCCTGGACATTGTCGACATGGACGAAGCCATTCGTCGCATCGAGGCGGAGGAGGAGGGGCGGCGCTTTGTCGTCTTCACCTTTGACGACGCCTACCGAGACAACCTCAAATATGCGCTGCCGGTGCTGCGCAGCAACCAGTGCCCGTTCACCCTTTACGTTCCGACCGCACTTGTCGACGGGGTGGGCGAGGTGTGGTGGCAGGCGCTTGAGGACATCATTGCCGCCCAGCCGGCACTTGCCGTGACCTACCGGGACGAGACCGAATACTTCCAGACCGGAAGCCTCTCGCAAAAGCGGCAGACCTACGACATTCTCTACCGCAAGTTGCGTGAGATCCCCGAGGATGACCGCGTCTCGCTGATCCGCGACATCGCCCGGCACTACGACTTCGATCTCGAACGCCATTGCCGCGACCTGATCATGAGCTGGCAGGAGCTCAGGAGCTTCGCCTCCGAGCAGCTTTGCACCATCGGCGCACACACCGTGCATCACTACGAACTGGCCAAGCTGCCGCTGGAGCAGGCGCGCAACGAGATCGAGCAATCACTGAAGGTCATCAAGGCGCAGTTCGGCGCCGCCCCGCTGCACCTGTCTTACCCGATCGGTGGCGCTGCATCGGCCGGTCCGCGCGAATTCGAGATCGCGCGGTCATTGGGCCTTCGCTCCGCCGTTACGACGCGGCCCGGCGGCCTTTATCACAACGACAGGAATCGCTTGTTGCGACTGCCACGCGTTTCGCTCAACGGCCTGTTCCAGGCGCGGCGCTATGTCGACGTGTTCGCGACGGGCGCCATCTTCTCGCGGTTGCGACGCTGAGGCTCGGCGGGATCGCTACGCCGGGCGGATGTTGTGGTTGATGTGGAACACGTTGTCCGGATCGTAGACCGTTTTTATCCGTGCGAGTCGCGCATAGTTTTCAGGCCCACCGAACCCCGCGATCGTGCGGTCGTGCCCTTCATCGCCGGTAAAGTTGAGATAGACGTCGCCAGTCGACCACGGCTTGAGCCGGGCCCGCGAGCCCCGCACCCAGTCCAACGCCTGCGCGTCGTCTGCGGCATCTGACCAGAGCCCGAACGGGTGGAAACACCACGGCGCCTTGCGCCAGGGTAGCGGCCAGTCAGCCGTCTCTCGCGCCGCTTGTCCGCCACCGGGGAACAGCACGTGCTGCGAGGGCGACGGCACGATCATCGTCGTGGCGCCCTCACAGAATGCCTCGACTGCCGGATCCGGAAACGAACCCAGATACTCCGCCGACCAGTAGTTTCGGTAACCCGGCGGATCATCGATCATGCACTGGAAATCGGCGTAGGGCATTTCGGCGAGCATCTGGCCCGCCGGTTCCAACCCGAGGAGCGGCGCGAACGCCTTGCGCCCGGCATCCTCTGGACCGGCATACAACACGATGGTGATGAACACCTGTTTGCCGACCAGTGGGGGAGGCATGAAGTCGGCCTCCGGTCCCGTGGCGAACACCGCGCCGCCCCCGACTTCATCCGGCGCTCCATTGATGAAGTCGCGATAGGTCCGCAACACCTTCGGTGCCGCATCGGCCGGCCAGATCAGCAGTCCGCCGAACACACTGGTCAACGGATAGAGTTTGAGGCGCATCGACGTCACGACGCCGAAATTGCCGCCGCCGCCATGCAGCGCCCAGAACAGGTCCGGATGTTCGGTTGCCGAAGCGGTGACAAGTTCGCCATCAGCTGTGACGACATCCAGCGAAACGAGATTGTCGCAGGCGAGGCCGAACTTGCGGTCGAGCCACCCACCGCCGCCACCCAGCGTGAAACCGCCGGCGCCGGTGGTCGAGACACGACCGCCGGTGGTTGCCAGACCGTAAGGCTGCGTGCCGCGATCGAGGTGGCTCATTGTCGCGCCACCACCGACGGTGGCGACGCGGGCACTCGCATCGACGTCAACGCCGTGCATGTTGCGCAGGTCGATCACCAGCCCGCCTTCGACGAGGCCGTTGCCCGCCACCGAATGTCCGCCGCCGCGGACCGCGATCTCAAGATTGTTGTCGCGCCCGTATCGCACCGCGGCCTGCACGTCGGCGTTGGAGGCGCATTGCGCGATCACCGCCGGCCGCTTGTCGATCATGGCGTTGAAGAGCACCCGCGCCGGGTCGTAGCCGGTATCGTTACTGCTGAGCACTACACCACCAAAACCGGTGCGCAGTTGCTCGACGCTCTGGGCTGAAATGGTCATGACATGTTTCCCATGTGATGAAGAAACGCCAGCCTACCTCAGTCCGGCCGGCTCATCCACCGGATCACCCAGGAAGCCGGGTAGAACCACAGCAGTCCCAGAACTGCGAACAGCAGGATGGCCACCCACCAGGCCGAGCCGGCGAGAAAGCGTGCATAGAGCTCCATCACGATCAGCGGGTAAACGAGGAGCAGCACCAGCGTCAGCACAGTGCCGATCAGCTTCCGGGTGCTCTGTGTCATCACAAAAGTCTCCTGCGGCATTGCGGCGATTGCCAAGCCGCGCCCTGTCGCACTACCACTCGCCGCGCATCTCTAACCCCGGACGGCACCGTGGCAAGCATCGTTTCGTCGCAGCCCATTGAGGCCGCAAGCCCCGACCGGCTTCGTCCGGTCCGCGTCTGGCTTTATGCCATGGCCGCGCTGGTGTTGCTGATGGTGGCGCTGGGCGGCATCACCCGGCTCACCGATTCCGGTCTGTCGATCACCGAATGGAAGCCGATCTCCGGCACCATTCCGCCGCTGTCAGATGCCGACTGGCAGGCGGAATTCGAAGCCTACAAGCAGATTCCGCAATACCAGGTCCTCAACAGCGGGATGAGCCTGGGCGAGTTCAAGTCGATCTATCTGGTGGGAATGGGCGCACCGCTTCCTCGGCCGCTTCATCGGCGTCGCGTTTGCCGTGCCATTCCTGGTGTTCCTGTTCCAGCGCCGCTTCTCCTCGAGTCTGGCGGCGCCGCTTGCGGGACTTTTCGTGCTTGGCGGTCTGCAGGGGGCGCTCGGCTGGTGGATGGTGTCGTCAGGCCTGTCGGTCCTCACGTCGGTCTCGCAATACCGCCTCGCGGCGCATCTTGGCGCGGCGCTGCTGCTCTTTCTTGCGCTGATCTGGGTGGCGCGCCGGCTCGGCCCACCTCCCGAACTGAGCCGTACCAACCAGCGCTGGCCGGCCGTCATGCTCCTCGTTCTGGTCTTTCTGCAGATCGTCGCCGGCGCCTTCGTCGCCGGGCTCGATGCCGGCATGGGCTACAACACCTGGCCGCTGATGGATGGCGGGCTGATGCCGCGCGGCCTGGATGCGATGCAGCCGATGTGGCGCAACCTGTTCGAGAACGCTCTGACCGTGCAGTTCATCCACCGCTCGATCGCCTATCTCATCGTCCTCTACTGCCGCCTTTCTGGTCTGGCGGCAGCGCGGCTGGGCTATTCGGGCGTCAATGGCTGGCTGCCGCGCATCTTCGGCCTCATCCTGCTGCAGGTCGCGCTCGGCATCGCGACCCTCGTCACCTCGGTGCCGCTGTCGCTGGCCCTCGGCCACCAGGCGCTGGCCTTCATGCTGGCAGGCGCCGTCACCGCCTGGTTGGCCGACCTGACGCCGCGGCGCACGTAAGTAGCTGAGCAAAATCAAGCAAATGGCGCCAAGGTATAATAATACCGCAAACGTAAGTCATTGATATTGAAAGGTAAAATCTTGCCGCTTGACGCCTGCAAAATCCCCCTATAAGCCCGCCCACCAAGCCGGTGGAGTTCACGCTCTGCCAAGCCTTCCAAGGGAAAATCTCAATGAGCACTTACTCGGCCAAACCGAGCGAGATCGACAAGAAGTGGATCTTGATCGACGCGACGGATCTGGTCGTGGGTCGCCTGGCCTCGATCATCGCCATGCGTCTGCGCGGCAAGCATCTGCCGACCTTCACCCCGCATATGGACATGGGCGACAACGTCATCGTCATCAATGCCGACAAGGTGAAGCTGACCGGCAACAAGCTCGATCAGCGCCGCTTCTACTGGCACACCGGCCATCCCGGCGGCATCAAGGACCGCACCCAGCGCGAGTTGCTCGAGGGGCGTCATCCCGAGCGCGTCCTCGAGAACGCCGTGCGCCGCATGATCCCGGGCGGTCCGCTTGGCCGTCAGCAGCTCCGCAACCTGAGGGTCTATGCCGGTGCCGAGCATCCGCATGAGGCGCAGCAGCCCGAAGACTCTCGACGTCGCCTCGATGAACACCAAGAACGTGAGGGCTCAGTAACATGGCCGAGACCATCAATTCCCTCGAAGAGCTCGGCGCCAGCACGGTCGCTCCGGCGGTCGTTGCCGCGCCCGTCCACGTGCAGAAGCTCGACGCGCAGGGCCGCGCCTATGCGACCGGCAAGCGCAAGAACGCCATCGCCCGCGTCTGGATCAAGCCGGGCAACGGCAAGATCACGGTCAACGGCAAGGAGTTCAACGCCTTCTTCGCCCGGCCGGTGCTGCAGATGATCCTGCAGCAGCCGATCATCGCGGCCGCCCGCAAGGACCAGTACGACGTCGTCGCCACGGTTTCCGGCGGCGGTCTGTCCGGCCAGGCCGGCGCCGTGCGTCACGGCATCTCCAAGGCTCTGACCTACTTCGAGCCGGCACTGCGCGCCGTGCTCAAGAAGGGCGGCTTCCTGACCCGCGACAGCCGCGTGGTGGAACGCAAGAAGTACGGCAAGGCCAAGGCCCGCCGCTCCTTCCAGTTCTCCAAGCGCTAATAGCGCTGCAAGCCATCAAGGACGCGAAAGGGCTGGATTACTCCAGCCCTTTTTCCTATCAGCGATGCTTGGCGTAATCGGCGATCGACGGTCCGGCGTGAAATCTGTTCTCATCGTCACGGATGCATGGCATCCGCAGATCAACGGCGTCGTCCGCTCCATCGAGCGCACCAGCGAGCAACTCACGGCCCGCGGCATCAAGGTGCATATGCTGACGCCACTCGATTTCTTCACCGTGCCGATGCCCGGCTACAGTGAAATTCGTCTGTCGATGACCACTCCCGGCCGTGTGCATCGCATGATCCGCAAGTTCGGTGCCGATGCCATTCACATCGCCACCGAGGGACCGCTGGGTTTCTTTGCCCGCAGCTACTGCATCAAGAACAACATCCCGTTCGCCACCTCCTATCACACGCAATTCCCCGAATACCTGAGGGCCCGCGTGCCGTTTCCGGTGCGCTGGTCCTACAACTATCTGGTTCGCTTCCACGGGGCCGCGGCCTACTGCCTGGTCGGTACGCCCCATCTCAAACGAGCGCTTGAGGGCTATGGGCTGACCAATGCGGTGATCTGGACGAAAGGCGTCGATACCGACCGCTTTACGCCAACTCTGCGCGAATCCGGCGCCACCGAGACGTTTCCGTGGGCGCGTCCCATCTTTCTCAACGTCGGACGCGTCGCCGTGGAAAAGAACGTCGAGGCGTTTCTAAAGCTTGACCTGCCCGGCACGAAGATCGTGGTTGGCGAGGGGCCGAGCCGGTCCTCGCTCGCCGCGGCCTACCCCGCCGTGAAATTCGTCGGACCGAAGGAAGGCGAGGAGTTGTCGCGCTACTTTGCCAGTGCCGATTGCTTCGTGTTTCCCAGTCGCACCGACACCTTCGGCCTCGTTCTGCTGGAGGCGCTCGCCAGCGGCACGCCGGTCGCCGCGTTTCCAGTGATGGGGCCCCTCGATGTCATCGGTGACGCCCCGGTCGGCGTGCTTGACGATGACCTCAAGATGGCAGCGCTGCAGGCCCTGCGCATCCCGCGCGACGATTGCCGCGCCTACGCCTCCCGCTTCTCCTGGATCGCCAGCACCGACCAGTTCCTCCAATATCTGCCCGAAATCAGCCATGCCTGAGTCATTAGCGTTGACTCTAATTAGATAAATGACTAAATAGATGCCATCGCAAACCGGGCACCGGGCCGATGGGGATCAACGCAGTTTTTGAGGCTTTGTCGCACCCGGTGCGGCGCAAGGTGCTGTCCCTGCTCAGGCACGGCCCACTAAGCGCCGGCGAGCTGGCTGCGCATTTCGATCTCAGCAAGCCAACGCTTTCGGTTCACTTCAACAAGCTGAAACAGGCTGAGCTCATTGCCGTAACGCGGCAGGGCACCAGCCTCATCTACCACCTCAACGCAACCATTCTGGAGGAGGCCCTGTCGGGCTTCCTTGCATTCAGGGACCAGGACCAATGAATCGCACACTGGACGGATCGCATCTGCTTGTCCTGCTCGCTATTGCCGCGGTGAGCGTCATCGGGTTTCTCGTCATTCCGCCGGGGACGTCGCTTCCTGTGCACTGGAACTTCACTGGCGATGTTGATCTCTACATGTCACGCGAACCAGCGATGCTGATGATACCGGGTATTGCGGCTCTGCTCGCAGTGATGGTGCTCTGGATGCCGCGCCTTGCGGGCCGCGAGCAGTTCGAGGCAGGACGGCACGTGCTGGGCCGGGTGACCACCGCCATCACCGCATTGCTCCTCGCGGTACAAACCGGCATCGTTGCGATTGGCGCAGGCATTTCCGTCGACATGGTGCGCATCATCGCGATCGGCATGGCGCTGCTGCTCATCATCATCGGCAACGCGCTGCCCAAGTCGCAACCCAACGGCTTCGCCGGAATTCGTCTGCCGTGGACGCTCCGCGATCCGGCAAACTGGCAGGCGACGCATCGCTTCGCGGGACGCGCCTTTGTCGCTGCCGGCATCGCCCTGAACATCTGCAGCGTCCTGTTCCACGATCCGCGATGGCTGATCGGGCTGGTGCTGGCTGCCTACGTCCTGCCGGTCGCCGGCGCGACGCTTTACAGCTTCCGCCAGTCGCGGCGTCCCGCGTGAATCGCTCGCGACTGGCGCCGCAGCATTTACATCGGCCGGTCGGCCGACTAAAAGCGCTGGACACCAAGGGCAACAGACATGCCGTTCCGGTACGCCATCGCCGCTTCCTCGGCTGCCGCATTCGCGGCGCGGGCAAACGCTCGCTAGCTCTCTCCACTGGGTCGCAGCGCGACCGGAGAGAGCCGACAGCGAACCGCTTAACCAAGTCCAAACCACAATTCTGCGATAATCGCGCCTCTCTATCGCTACGGCGAAGCAGCTGGCTTGCATTCGCGGGTCAAAGGGTCTCCGGGCCCGCCGAGGAACAGATGAACGAAGAATTTCACCGCATCCGCCGCCTGCCTCCCTATGTGTTCGAGCACATCAATCCCATCAAGGCGAAAGCCCGCGCCGCCGGCGTCGATGTGATTGATCTCGGCATGGGCAATCCAGACCTGCCGACCCCCGAGCACATCGTCGAAAAGCTCAAGGAAACAGTGATGGATTCGCGCACCCATCGCTATTCGTCCTCCAAGGGCATCCCCGGGCTGCGAAAGGCGCAGGCGAGCTACTACGGCCGCCGCTTCGGCGTGAAGCTCAATCCCGACACGCAGGTTGTCGCGACGCTCGGCTCGAAAGAGGGGTTCGCCAACATGGCGCAGGCCATCACCGCGCCCGGCGACGTGGCCCTGTGCCCGAATCCGACCTATCCGATCCACGCCTTCGGCTTCATCATGTCGGGCGGCGTCGTCCGCTCCATGCCCGCTCAGCCGAACGAGGATTTCCTCCGCACGCTGGACCGGGCCGTGCGGCATTCGATCCCCAAGCCGATCGCACTGATCCTCAACTATCCCGCCAATCCCACCGCCTATACGGCCGACCTCGACTTCTACAAGGAGGTGGTGCGGTACTGCCGCGAGCATTCCATCTTCATTCTCTCCGATCTCGCCTATTCGGAGATCTACTTCGACGGCAATCCGCCGCCATCGGTGCTCGAGGTGCCGGGCGCCATAGACATCACCGTCGAGTTCACCTCGATGTCCAAGACCTATTCGATGCCCGGCTGGCGCGTCGGCTTCGCTGTCGGCAATGAACGCCTGATCTCGGCGCTGACTCGGGTCAAATCCTACCTCGACTACGGTGCATTCACGCCGATCCAGGTCGCTGCGGCTGCCGCCCTCAATGGCTCCGATGAGGTGATCGAGGAGGTTCGCAAGATCTACCGGATTCGCCGTGATGCGATGGTGGAGAGCTTCGCGCGCGCCGGCTGGACCATCCCGTCGCCCGCCGCGACCATGTTTGCCTGGGCACCCATTCCCGACCAGTTCGCCCATCTCGGCTCGCTTGAGTTCGCCAAGCTGCTGATTCAGGAGACCGGCGTTGCCGTCGCTCCCGGCGTCGGCTTCGGCGAATATGGCGACCAGTACGTCCGCCTCGCACTTGTCGAGAACGAACAGCGCATCCGGCAGGCCGCCCGCAACATCAAGAAGTTCCTCGCCGCCGCCCCAAGCCACGGCAACGTCGTGCCGCTCGCCGCCGCCAAGTAATCGGCCCAACCCAACTCGCGCCAATGCTCTGCCGCGCCAAGCGGCAGAGCAGCGACCGCATCGGCTACGCTATGGGCTGGCGGAACGTGCGACCATGTCGTAGTCGATGCAGCCAAATACTTTTCCCGGATATAGCCAGTGGCCCTCCGCCGGTCTTTCCCGCTCAGCGCCCCGCAACTGCTTGCCGCACTGCTGACCGGTCTCATCTGTCTGCTGGTGATCGGCGCCGCTGTTGGATTTCTGGCCGGATACCCCAGGACCTATACCTGGAGCGAACTCTTGCTCAGCTACCAGGGCGGCTTCGTCCGGCGCGGCCTGCTCGGCGAGATCGCCTTCCGCTTGCTGCCTTTGCCGCCCGTCTATTCGCTGTCGATCTTGATCGTCGCCGCCTACCTCTACACAACGATTTCGATCGGCCTGCTGACCAGCCGGCTTTCTGGCTGGGCGATGCCGCTGTTTCTGTTTGCACCGACCGGCCTTATTTATCCGGTCCTGATCGCCCAGGCCTACGGGCGAAAGGATGTGTTTGTCATTCTGGGGTTCGTCCTCGCCATCCAGCTGACCGCAAGCCGGCTAGGGACCTGGACTGCGTTCGTCCTGATGACAGTGATCTACACCATCGTTGGACTGCTTCAGGAGACCGCCTGGTTCTTCTATCCGCTGGCGGTCGTCTTGTTGCTTCGGCGTCGCGTAGAGGCCGACGTGACTGCACAGATCCGCATCCTGCTTGCCGCCATCGCGTACTTCGTCGCCTGCTTCGCCCTCACATTTTACTTCCGCGGCAGCGAACAGCAGGCCCTCGATATGGTGACCGCATGGAAGGCGGTGCTGTCCGGGAGCTTCAGCATCCCCGGCCCGGAACGCTTCATGAGTTCAAGCCTGGCGGGGACCATGTCGATGGTCCTGCGAACCATGTCGAACCCCACCGGTCTGGCAGGCTACGGCATCGGGTTTGCGTTGGCGCTCGTACCATTGGCCTTGCACGTCGCCGAAGTCGGCTTCGCCCGCTACCGGAGCGGAAGTCTGCTGACTGCTGCAACGGCAGTCTCTGTGCTCGCAATGTTCGGCCTCTATGCCATTGCAGTCGACTGGGGGCGCTGGACGTATCTCATGGTGATACACGGCTTCCTTTTCCTCATCGTCATCGCGCCCGCGCGCGACGCCCACGCCCCCGGCCGGGCCAGCAAATCGCCCGGGCGCATGCTCGCGCTGGTGACGCTGGCCGCTTTCATCTATGGCGGAACGTGGCAGCTCGCACATTGGATCAAACCTGGCGGCAATCCACTGCGGCTAGGGTGGCTGCTCGCGCCATTTGCCTGATGCCTGGAGGGACGGCAATCGCCGGCGCCGCCGACCACCGCGGCGATCCGCAAGGTCCTTTCGAGCACAAGAATTACATTCTATTACTCAGACACAACACCGAAGCACACTCATATTGAGGAGGTCGCCTTGCACGCTGATGCAGATCGTGCGATTGCTCCCCGCAGAATGAGAAAGTAGAGAGCGGAGATAGTCGTGGTAAAGTGGATGGTAGAGAAATATAGAGCGGATAATATTGTCATCGAGAGCTACGAATTCACAATGCTGGAACTTGAGGTGGCGAAGGACAAGTTCGATGGACTGCCGAGGGCGGAAACGGAAGTCGTCAGGATGATCGAGATCGGGCCCTTGCATCCGCCTAGGATTTTGATGACCCGGCCTTACCAGCGCCAACAATGATGAAGTCAGGCGGCTCGGAGCCGGTCAGGTTCAGCGCCGCCCTGTTGATCATTCTCAGCGTCTTCTACTTGTGGACGGCGCTCAAGTTCTTCGAAGGGTTCCCCTTTAGCTGGCAGTGGTCGGAGATGCTGATCAACTATGAGGGCGGCATTACCAAGCGCGGCCTTTTCGGCGAGATCGCCTTCAAGCTCGATCCCTGGTTCCCTGCCCACTATTTCGTCACTGTCGCCGTGCTCGCAACTTACCTGCTGACAGCCTATGCGGTGATCTTCAAGCTGCGCATGCCGCAATCGCTGTCAGGGCTGCTATTCCTGTTCGCGGCCTCCGGCATGATGTTCGATGTTCACGCCCTCACCTTCGGCCGCAAGGACTTCGTTATCGTCGCGGCTGCGGTCGCCGCCGTCCTCGTGATCTCGCGCAGACTCCCTCCAGTTCAAACACTCATTGCCATGATGGCCATCTATCTGGTCGCAGGCTTCGTTATCGAGACCGCCTGGTGGTACTTCCCGTTTCTCGTGGCGCTGTTCATCTGGACGCGGCCCGAGCTGTCTCCGCGCTGGCGTATCGGCGCAACCCTTGCAGGAGGCGTCTACACGATCGCATGCCTTGGCGGGTTCTACATTGCTGCCCAGTCGGTCGATGTGCAGCAGGCGGCGAAGTCATGGCAGGCGATCTATCCCGATTACTCAGCCATCGCGCTCTGCTGCATGAAAGACCAGATCGGCACGCTGGCCTCACAGACCATACCTCTGATCTGGTCCAATCCCTTCCTCCGCCGAGGCTACCTGATTGGCCTCGCCTTCGCCCTTGTGCCGCTGGTCGTGCTGGCATTCGAGAGGCGGCCTACCTTCGCGCTGCGCCCGCTAACGGTGGCGATCACGCTCGTCGCGCTGCTCGGGCTACTCGTCCCGTTCGTCGTAGCTCGCGACTGGGGACGCTACATCCACCTGCTGACCGCACACCTGTTTCTGTTCGCCTGGGCTGCGACTGAGCCCAAGGCTAAGTTTGCGGAGTGGCCCCGAGTGGCGCAAATAGCCGCGCTTGCTGTCGTCGTCGTCTTCTCGTCAACATGGATACTGGGCGGCTGGGCGCCCCCCAACGGCACAGACAGTCCCTTCGATCCGGGGGTGCTCAGCTGGGCGTTGGGACTTCGGTGGGGATGATCGCCAGTCCTGACGCGCCTGCCGGTGCGCCAGGGTCAATCCGCTGTATCCCGGTTGGCTGCTCGCGCGATTCCTCTGATTGCCCCCAAGCTCAAGTCCTATTGACGAATAGGAATTACCCTATATGAAATCCTATTTGCCTATAGGCCGGATAGGATTCTGTAGGATGGCAATAGGAAAGTACCTATGAGCGATATCCAGTCCTTTCGAGACGCGATAGAAAGTTTCATAACTTCAAGGGGTTGGACACCGACGCGGTTCGGACGTCAGATCGCTGGCGACCCGCTGTTCGTCTTCGATTTGCGCGAGGGTCGTGAGCCACGGAGCGACACTCGGGCGCGCATCCTCAAGGCCATGCAGGACGAGGGCGAGATTCCCGCGGCGCCGCCGCTCCGCATTGGCGTCGCTGGCCTCGGCAATGTCGGAGCAACGCTCGTGCGCATCCTGCAGAAGGACGGCGGCGAACTGAACCGCAAGCTGGGCCGCACGGTTGTCGTCACTGCGGTTGCCGCCCGCTCCCGCACCCGCGACCGCGGCCTCGATCTCGGCGATGTCACCTGGTTCGATGATCCGGTTGCCCTGGCTCGATCAGCCGAAATCGACCTCTTCGTGGAACTCATCGGTGGCGCGGATGGTCCGGCGCTGGCGTCGGTACGGGCGGCGCTCGAAGCTGGCCGCCCGGTAGTGACCGCCAACAAGGCGCTGCTTGCCCGCCACGGCGTTGCCCTGGCCCGTCTGGCTGAAGAGACCGGAGCGCAACTCGGCTTCGAGGCGGCTGTCGCCGGCGGTATCCCCGTTATCAAGACCTTGCGCGAGGGCCTTGGCTCGGCCCGCATTGCCCGCCTCTACGGCATCATGAACGGCACCTGCAACTACATCCTGACCCGCATGGGCAATGAGGGTCTGAGCTTCGCCGAATGCCTCAAGGACGCGCAGGCGCTCGGCTATGCCGAGGCGGACCCCGGTTTCGACGTCGAGGGCTACGACACCGCTCATAAGCTGGCCATTCTCGCCTGCCTCTCGTTCGGCTGCGAGATTGCCCCCGATGAGATCTTCGTCGAGGGTATCACCAGGATCACGCAGGCTGACATCAAGGTCGCCGCCGATCTTGGCTACAAGATCAAACTCCTGGGCTTCGCGCGCCGCTCTGCCGACGGCATCGAGCAGCGCGTTCACCCCACCCTCGTACCCAAGACTTCGGCCATCGCCGGCATCGATGGCGTCCTCAACGCCGTCGTGCTCGAAACCGACCATGTCCACGAGCTGATGCTGTCCGGCCCCGGCGCGGGCGGGCCGCCCACCGCTTCGTCGGTGCTGTCCGATATCATCGACATTGCGCGTGGCACCCGCGTACCGCCATTGGGGGTGGCGAGCAACGAGCTCACGCCCTACCGGCAGGCGCCCATGCGAGCGCATGAGGGCGGCTATTATATCCGACTAAATGCCAAGGACGTTCCGGGCGCCCTTGCTGCTATTGCTTCGCGCATGGGCGCCGCCGGCATTTCGATCGAAAGTGTCATCCAGCGGCCCGATCTGCGTGTTACCGACCCGCAGGACGACGGCAACAAGACGCGGACCGTGGTGCTGCTGACCCATTCGACAATGGAAGCAACCGTGCGGGAAACACTTGCCCAGATCGCGGGGGACGGCTTCATAGTCGGCGAGCCGCAACTGATCCGGATCGAGTTGCTGTAACATTTGCTCCCCTGAGGAGCCTCAGGGAAAGCCTATGAAGCTCAGCAAGAAGCATCACGACAAGGCTCCGGCCATCATCGACCGCAGTCTGACGCTGGAACTGGTGCGCGTCACCGAACATGCCGCAATCGCTGCCGCCAGCTGGCGCGGCAAGGGCGACGAGAAGGCCGCCGATCATGCCGCCGTCGAGGCGATGCGCGCCGAACTGGAACTCGTCCATATCGAGGGCCGCATTGTCATCGGCGAGGGCGAACGCGACGAGGCGCCCATGCTGTACATCGGCGAAAAGGTTGGGGCAGGGGACGGCCCCGGAGTCGACATCGCCGTCGATCCACTTGAGGGCACCACGCTGTGCGCAAAGAATCAGCCCGAACTCGATCTGCGTATTGGCGATGGCGGAGCGCGGTGGGCTCCTAAATGCGCCCGACGTGTACATGACCAAGATCGCCATCGGGGCGGGCTACGCCCAGGGCACTGTCGATCTTGCCATGTCACCGATCGAGAACGTCCGCTCGCTGGCCAGGGCCAAGGGCGTGCCGATGACCGAAATCACCGCCTGCGTGCTGGATCGTCCCCGCCACGCCGGGCTGATCGAGGACCTGCGCTCCAACGGTATTGCCATGAAGCTCATCAGTGACGGCGATATTGCCGGCATTATTCACGCCACCAATACCGAGGATACCGGCATCGACATCTATCTCGGCTCCGGCGGAGCGCCCGAAGGCGTACTGGCTGCCGCCGCCCTGCGCTGCATTGGCGGCCAGATGCAGGGGAAGTTGATCCTCGACACGCCGGAAAAGCGTGAGCGGGCCCTCGCCATGGGTATCACCGACCCTGATCGCATCTATGCCGTGGACGAACTGGCCTCCGGCGACGTGCTGTTTGCGGCCACCGGGGTGACCGATGGATCGCTTCTGGACGGCGTCCGCCTCGGCAAGAACAGCGTCCGCACCTCGACGGTGGTCATGCGGTCCTGGTCGCAGACCGTCCGCTGGATCACTGCCCAGCACCGCCGCTGACTGCCTCGATTAGCCATTTCGCATCAAAAATCTGCGCTATTGCGACAAATCGCATGGCCCAAGCGGGGCTTTTGCGTGTATCGGAGTGCGTGTTTTGCTTCGAATTCGCGCCGCGGTCCGAACACACTGCGCACCTATGTCCATCTCCGCCTCCAGGTTTCCCCAAGCAGCGAGCCTAACTTTATGAATACGCCAGTCATTGAAACGGCGAATACCAACCTGCACCTCACGTCCGGAAAGACCCCGCTGCACATCCTGAAAGACGTCAATCTGCGCGTTGACGCGGGCGAGGTAGCAGCCATCGTCGGGCCCTCGGGCAGCGGCAAGACCTCCCTCCTCATGCTGCTTGGCGGGCTTGAGAAGGCGAGCAGCGGCAAGATCACCGTTGCCGGCACCGACCTTTCCAACCTCAACGAAGACGGCCTCGCCATCTTCCGGCGCAAGAACCTGGGCATCGTCTTCCAGAGCTTCCACCTGATCCCCTCGATGACCGCGCTGGAGAATGTGAGCCTCGCGCTCGAGATCGCCGAAAGCGGTCTCTCCTACAAAGAGATCCGCGACCGGGCGACGGCCGCTTTGGTCGAGGTCGGACTTGGCGACCGCCTGACTCACCTGCCGAGCGCCCTGTCCGGCGGCGAACAGCAGCGCGTCGGACTGGCTCGCGCCATGGTCGCGAGTCCCCGTCTGCTGCTGGCGGACGAGCCGACGGGCAACCTCGATGAGGACACCGGCGCCAAGGTGATCGAGCTGATGTTCAACCTCGCCCGCCAGAAGGGCACCGCCATCCTGCTCATCACTCACGATCCCGCGCTCGCCGAACTGGCCGACCGCAAGCTCGTGATAACTCACGGCACGCTTGTTGGCGAGACGGAGAGCGCCGCGGAATGAGCTGGCTTTCTGGTTGGATTCGGATCGCTCTCGTCGATCTGCGTGGTGATTTGCGCCGCTTTGGCGTGCTGCTCGCCTGTCTGGCGCTCGGCACCAGTACAATTGCCGCCGTTGGTTCCGTCGGCGCGGTGCTGCAGAGCGCGATCATCAGCGACGCCACCAAGCTGATGGGAGGTGACCTCGAAGCGCACCGCTCCGACCGGCGCGCCAATCCGGAAGAAATCGCCTACCTCCGCACCTTCGGCAAGCTCGCCGAGGCGATCGACAGCAACGGCCGGGCCATCAGCGGCGACAACACCGCGCTGCTCGACATTTATGCGGTGGATATGGGCTATCCGCTGGTCGGCTCAGTCGTCAGCCCGCAGCTGAAGGAAGGGGAGTCGCCCGCCGGGCTGCTTGCCAAGACTGGTGACTCCTGGGGCGTCATCATCGATCCGCTGCTGGAGGACAAGCTCGGCATCGGCATCGGCGGCCACTTCCAGATCGGTTCCACGGACTTTGTCGTCAACGGCCTTTTGACCTCGCTTCCGGATGGCGCCGCCCGCGGTTTCCACCTTGGCGTGTCGACCATCATGTCGGTTGACGCGCTCGTCGCGACGCCCGACGCCCGTCCACCGCTTCCTGGCATTCTGACCTTCTACCGCTACAAGGTCCTGCTCAACGACGGACCGAGCAGCTACCCGGAAGCCGCGGCAGCCATCAAGGCGCATTTCAACGACAAGGAATGGGAAACCCGCGAACCTCGCGACGCGGCGGGAGATCTCGCCAAATTCTACGACCTGTTCACCAGCTTCCTCTTGATCGTCGGCCTGTCGGCCCTGCTCGTTGGTGGCGTCGGTGTCTCCAACGCGGTGACCGCCTACATCGCCGAACGGCAGCGCTCCATCGCGACGCTGCGCAGCCTCGGCGCCACCAGTGCCCGCATCATGGTGCATTTCCTCGTGCAGATCTTGATGCTGTCTGCGGTCGGCGTCGGCATCGGCGTCCTCATCGGCGCCGTCTCAACCGCCATCGCCTTGCCTGCCCTGGGCAAGATTCTTGCCATCGACCTCAATGCCAGCATTCACATTCCCTCGCTGCTGATCGCCACCGCCTTCGGCATGCTGATTGCCTTCGCCTTTGCCTTCCTGCCGCTCGTACGGGCCCAGAAACTCAAGCCTGCCATGCTGTTCCGGTCGACCGGCGGCAGCTTCGAGAGGCTGCACTGGTCCGAGATTGCCTCGCCCGGCATTCTGATCCCGCTGTTGCTGGTCGTGCTCGCCATCATGGGCCTCGCCTGGATCACCACCAAGAGCTGGCAGCTGGTGGTCTATTATTCGCTGGCCGTGCTGGTCGCGTTCCTGCTGCTGCGTTTCGCCTCGCTGGCGCTGCAGGCGATATTGCGGCTGGTGCCGCCGCTGCCGCTGGCGCCGCTCCGCAACGCCTTTGTCAGCATCTATCGCCCTGGTTCGACCGCGCCTGCCGTGATCATGTCGCTGGGCCTCGGCCTTTCGATGCTGCTGATCGTGTCGCTGCTCGACTACAACGTGCGCACCCAGCTGACTGGCCAGATCACCCGTGACGCTCCGACCTTTGTTGGCACTGACCTGTTCGACGATGAGGTCAGCGATCTGCAGACCTTCCTTGGCGGCGACAAGCGCATTGAGAAGTTCTCTTCTGCCCCGATGCTGCGTGGCACGGTGACGGCGGTGAATGGCGTCCCCGTCGAAGAACTGCGCAAGAAGGTGCAGGGCGAGGCGCAGTTCCTGCTGCAGGGCATGGAAATTCCGATGACCTTCGCAGCTGACATGCCCGCCAACTCTACGCTCACCGACGGCGAGTGGTGGCCCGCTGACTACGCTGGAGAACCACTGATCTCACTCCGCACGCGCACCAAGAACGAGCTTGGGATCAAGGTCGGCGATACCTTCACCATCGACTTCTTTGGCGACACAATGACGGCCAAGGTCGGCAATTTCCGCGACTACCAGTGGCAGAACGGCCTGCTCAACTTTGCCGTGACGATCTCGCCCGGCGCCGTCGAGGATTATCCCTACACCTACATGGCAGCCATCAAGACCGTTCCCGGCGAAGAAAAGAACATCGAGCGCGTGCTGTCGAAGGATTTCACCGACCTCAACTTCATTCCCATCGGCGATGCCCTGTCTCAGGTGGCAGGCATTCTGACCCAGCTGTCGATCGCCGTGAGCATCGTAGGCGGGCTGGCGGTGGTGAACGGCCTCTTCGTTCTCGCCGGCACCATGGCTGCGGGCCGCAAGCAGCGCGAGGCCGATGCGGTGGTCATGAAGGTGCTCGGGGCCACCCGCGGCAACGTGATCCGTGCGTTCATGATCGAGTACGGCATCCTCGGCGCCCTTTCCGCCGCGCTCGCAGCGGGGCTCGGCATTCTTGGCGCCTACACGCTGACCAAGAACTTCATGGAAGTCGAATTCTCGGTTGATGCTGTGCTCATTCTCGAGATCATCTTCGGCGCCGTGATCCTGACCATCCTGACAGGTGCCGCGACGACCTGGCAGTCGCTGTCGACGCGCCCGGCTCAGTATCTGCGCAGCGGCGAATAGCGCTGCTCTCACTCACTCCTCGGGCGCGCTGCGCCTGAGGCGCTTCACCGAAGCGCGGACAGATTTCCCCGCCAGCCGCCGCTCTTTCGAGGCGAGGGTAGGGCGCGTCGGCCGCCGCCGCTTCGGCACCACCGCCGCCTGCTGCAACAGTTCCACCAATCGTGCCTGCGCTGCGTCTCGATTCATCTGCTGGAAGCGGTGGCTGTTGGCGGTGATGACAATGACGCCGTCCTTGGTCAGCTTGGCGCCGGCCAGTGTTGCGGCGCGCTGCTTCAGCGCTTCCGGCAGTGACCGCGACGCCATCAGATCGAACCGGAGCTGCACGGCCGTGGAGACCTTGTTGACGTTCTGCCCGCCCGGACCCGAGGCACGAATGAACGTCTCCTCCAGTTCGGCCGGGATCGATTGCAATGGTGCCTGTAATCTGGATTGGGTCGGCCATGGCCCGACATTACCCGAATCCCCAGCAAAACGCTGCCTCTGCCTCGACCTCAACAGCCGAAACCGCTTAGCTCCTCCAATGATCGAGAGCCCCCGCAATTTTCTCGACGTTTCGCACTCGGTGACCGGCCGCGCCTGGGTCGACCGGCTCGACGCCGCCATGACCCGCAACGCCCAGGCCATCAGCCAGCGCACCGGTCTGTCCGAAATCCTCGCCCGCATCGTTGCCGGCCGTGGCGTCGCCATCGACGATGCCGAGAAATTCCTCACGCCGACCATTCGTGACCTGATGCCGGATCCGTCCTCACTGACCGACATGGACGCACTCGCCGCGCGCCTCGCCAGCGCCATCACCGACAACGAGTCCATCGCGCTGTTTGGCGACTACGACGTGGATGGCGCCAGCTCGTGTGCGCTGATGACCCGCTATCTGAGGCATTTCGGCCTCGAACCGCAGGTCTACATCCCGGACCGCATCTTCGAGGGTTACGGTCCGAACATCCCCGCCATCGACCGCCTTATTGACGCCGGCGCGACGCTGCTGATCACGCTCGACTGCGGCACGACCAGCGACGCGCCCATCGCGCACGCCCGCGAGCGCGGCGTGGACGTTCTGGTGATCGACCATCACCTCAGCGACCATGAACTCCCCGAGGCGACGGCGCTGGTCAATCCCAACCGCCCGGACGACGTGTCGGGTCTCGGGTATCTCTGCGCTGCCGGGGTCACCTTCATGGTGCTGGTCGCCGCCAACCGTGCCCTGCGCCAGCGCGGCGACACGGGCGTGCCCGACCTGATGGCGCTGCTCGATCTCGTGGCGCTGGCCACAGTCTGCGATGTCGTCCCGCTGGTTGGCCTCAATCGCGCCTTCGTGCTGCGCGGACTCGAGGTCGCCCGCCGCGGCAACAACCGCGGCATCGCCGCGCTCGCTCTCGCAGCGCGTATCAACGGCCCGCTCGGTCCCTATCACCTCGGCTTCATGATCGGGCCGCGCATCAATGCCGGCGGCCGCATTGGCGATGCTGCGCTCGGCGCCCGGTTGCTGTCCCTTGACGATGAACACCAGGCCCTGGTGATCGCCGCGCAGCTCAACGAACTGAACAGCGAGCGGCAGCGCATCGAGATTGAGGCGGTGGAGGAGGCGACGCGGGCCGCTGAGGCCGAGATTGGCAATGGCGAGGGTCCGCCCGTGCTCGTCCTTGCCTCCGCCAACTGGCACGCCGGCGTGGTGGGCCTCGTCGCGGCGCGCCTCCGCGAGCGCTTCGAGCGTCCCGCCTTCGCCATCGCGCTTGCGCCTGACGGCACCGGCACCGGCTCCGGACGCTCCATGCCGGGCGTCGATCTCGGCCACGCGGTCATTGCCGCCGTCGACGCCGGGCTGATCGCGCGCGGCGGTGGTCACGCAATGGCGGCGGGTGTCACCGTCAGGCCCGGCGAACTGGGCCCGTTCCGCGCACATCTCCACGCCACTCTGTCGAACTGACGTAAACGCCGCGCGTCTCGTCACCGCTTTGCCGATCGATGCTGCGCTCACCGCGCGCGGTGCCAATCCCGATTTCGTCACCGACACCGAAAGGGCAGGGCCATTCGGCGCTGGCAACCCGACGCCGATGTTTGTCTTTCCCGCCCATCGCGCCAAATTCGCCGAGATCGTTGGTGCCGGCGGCCACGTCCGCTTCACGCTGACCTCAGAAGACGGCGCGCGCCTCAAGGCCATCGCGTTTCGGGCTGCAACGACCGCATTGGGAGAGGCCCTGCTGCGCGCCGGTAACGACGTGCCGATTCACATCGCCGGCACCCTGAGTCTTGACCACTACCAGGGTCGCGCGGAAGTTCAGCTTCGGGCGACCGACGCCGCACTCCCCCAGGCGTGATCGATGCCGCAGCCTCGATGCCTTGAAACTCCTGCTTGCATATCCACTTATGGCGGCTAATGTGCCTCGGGGCAGGCGGCAGGGTGCGTCCACATTGGCGAGACGCGGGGCCTTTTCGCACTAGGTTTGCATGGCAAGCTGCGGGACGAGCTGTCCGCGCCCCTCAGTGTCGGGTTGGTAGTTGAAATGGATAGAGCTGCGGACGATCGCGCCTTTGAGGGCACCACTTTTTGGACGCGCCTGGTGTCCCGCATCACCGAGTGGGTGGGCGTACGAGCGCTCGGGCGGCCCAAATTCGGCTCGCTGACCGTCACTTTCCCCAATGGCCGCTCGCGCACCGTCGGCAACCCCTTGGCCGGCCCACGCGCCGTAATGAAGCTCAAAAACTTCAAGGTCATCACCGAGTCGATGCGACGTGGCACCGTGGGCTTCGCCTCCGCTTATATGAACGGCGACATTGAGATCGAGGATCTCACCGCGGTCTTCCGCTTCTTCCTGCAGAACCGCGAAATTTTCGACGCCGCCAATCCGGGCGTCTTCCGCCGGGCCGCGCAGGATATCGCGTATCACCTGTCCCGCCCCAACACGCTTGAGGGTTCGAAGCAGAACATCTCCGAGCACTATGACCTCGGCAATGATTTCTACGCCGAGTGGCTCGACCCCTCGATGACCTATTCGTCCGCGCTGTTCGCCTCACCCGACCAGTCGCTCGAAGAGGCGCAGCGCCAGAAATACCGCCGCGTCGCCGAGCTGGCCGGCGTCAAACCCGGCGAAACCGTGCTCGAAATCGGCTGCGGCTGGGGCGGCTTCGCCGAGACCGTAGCGCGCGATTTCAATGCCGTGCTGTATGGCATTACCCTGTCGAAGGAACAACTCCGCTACGGCCTTGAGCGCCTGCAGAAGCAGGGCCTCGACAACCTCGCGACGCTGCATTTCGAGGACTACCGCCACACCCAGGGGCAGTTCGATCACATCGGTTCGATCGAAATGATCGAGGCCGTCGGCGAGGATCATTGGCCGGACTATTTCCAGACCGTGAATGACCGCCTGAAGCCGGGCGGCACCGCCGCCATACAGGCCATCACCATCATCGAGTCCGACTTCGAGGGCTACAAGGCCGGTCCCGACTTCATCCAGCGCTACATCTTCCCCGGTGGCATGCTGCTCACCAAGACGGCGATGAAGGAGCAGGGCGACCGCGTCGGCCTGATCCTCGAGAAGGTGGAGAATTTCGGTCACTCCTACGCCCGCACGCTGCGCCTCTGGCGCGAGCGCTTCCTCGAGCGCTGGTCCGAAATCTCCAAGCTGGGCTACGACGAAAACTTCCGCCGCAAATGGGTCTACTACCTCAGCTACTGCGAGGCAGGATTCGATGAAGGCACCATCGACGTGGGCATCTATCAGTACCGCAAGCCCGCCTGACGCCAGTCAGCCCTAGTTATCCCCAACCGGCGGCCAGTCGTCCCGTCTGGCAATATCCGAACGCGGGCATGCACTTGCGCAAGGCGATTGGCGGCATTTTTCGTCAAAGGCGAAACGTCCTGTGCGTAACCCATTCCGCCTCCTGCAACGACGCAGTTCAGGTGCTAGCTCTAGATTCGGCGGGCTCAGGCGGCGGACTTCTATCAGATGGCAACGGCACTCTATGTGGTGATTCTCAGCCGCGGAAAGTGGTATGTCGATTTCGAGGGTAAGGCCCACGGGCCTTACGACACGCGTGAAACCGCCGCGCTCGAGGCGCGTCAGCTGGCGCAGTTTGCGGCGCACATGGAGCGCGCCAGCGAGGTTCTCGTACCCGACGAGCATGGCAAGTACTGGGTGATCTGGTCCAGCCGCGACCAGACCTCGGGCGTACCGAGGAAAAACACCCTGCCGATGCGCAGCGCGGCCGCCTAGGGACGCGTTCCAGCGAATCCGGGGAAGAAGTCCATCTTGATCCTGCTGCGGGGGACGCCCAGCTTGTGCAGGCTGCGCTCGACGCTGGCCACCATCAGCTGTGGCCCCGAGATGTAGAACGTCCGCTCCATGAAATCCGGCAGCTCGTGCTTGATGAGCGCGGCATCGATGAGCCCGGTGTAGATGTGCGGGGCCTCCGGCGCATCCTTCTCGAACGTATAGACCGTTCGGATTCCCAGCTCGCGCCCTGCCGCCGCCAGCACGTCGGAATAGGCGGCGTGGCTGGGCGTCGGGTTGCCATAGAACATCACGATGGGTCGCGTCTGGCCGGTGTCGATCAGATATTGCAGCATCGAGCGGAACGGCGTGATGCCGATGCCGCCGGCAATGAATGCCAGCTTGGTCTTCTCGTTGCGCGGCAGCACGAAACTGCCTGCGAGTTGCGCCGCAAAGATCGTGTCGCCCGGCCGCATTTCTCCCAGCGCCCGCTTGAACGTGCTCGACCGTGGATAGAACCTGACCCCCAGCCGAACTTCCTCCTCGGTGGGTGCGGAGGCGATGGTGAACTGCCGCCGGTTGCCGCGATTGTCGGCGTGCGGGAAGCCAAGCGTCCACTCCAGATACTGCCCCGGCTCGAACGCCAGCCGGCGGTCCGGTCTGAAGATAAAGTCGTAGGCGCCGTTCGCGGCCTGCTCGATGCGCAGAAGCGTCAGCGCAAACTTGCCCTTCGGGCTGACCGCGTAGGCGAACAGATTGCCCACCAGCAGCGCGACTTCCGGCGTCAGATAGTAGTCGCCGAGATGAATGTTCGGCGCGGAAAGGATGCCCACCAGCGCGCCGAAAGCGATCCGCGGCCAGCGTGCCTGCGGCGCCGTCATCGGCTCGGTGAGCATCACGAACCCGAAGAAGAACAACGGCGAGTAGGTGATGGTCTGCATCAGCGCATCGCCGTAGCTGTCCGGTGTAGTGGTCGCCAGCACCGCGGCGAGGTTGGCCGCGATGAAGCTCAGCACCAGATCGAAACGCTGCAGTTTCCTGACGATCAGCAGGCCGCCCACGACCACCAGCGGCATTAGCATGAGATTGCCTGCAACCCACCAGGTGGCCGGCAGGTTGAGGAGCACTGCCGTCAGCGCGACGCCCAGCGCCGCCGGGTTGAACAGGTGCTTCTTGCCGATGGCGAGGACGAACTTGGAGGCGATGGCCCACACCGACGCAAAGATCATTGCGCCGGTTCCCGCCATGTCCGCCGCCGTCACCGGGCTGATGATGAGAATGAGGATGAGGGCCGTGATATAGACGAACTCGACATTAGCCGGGGTCTTGAAAACCAGCGAAAATGCCCAGTTGCTGACCCAGCAGACCACCAGGATGAGGAAACTCGAAAACGCCAGCGCCGTCGGGTCGTGCGGCAACAGCTTGAAGAAGCTGAATACGAAGGCCGCCGCCAGCAACGCGCCAAGATAGTAGACCACCAGCCGGTACATGGTGACCCGGTCGAGCCAGTCGTCGATGAACTTCATAGTGGCCTCGTGAAGCGGTCGAAGCCGCTGGTTTTGGTGGCGATTCCCGCGGCGTCGATACAATAGCCTTCGAGCCCGAGCTGACCCTCGACGAAGTCGATGCCTGCCGCACCCATGGCGAACGCCGCCGTCGCAAACCTGTCGGCTTCGAGAATGTCCGGGCCGATGACCGTCAGGCTGACAATGTCCTCGACCAATGCCCC
This sequence comes from uncultured Alphaproteobacteria bacterium, assembly GCA_963796775.1. Lineage (GTDB taxonomy): Bacteria > Pseudomonadota > Alphaproteobacteria > Rhizobiales > Devosiaceae > Devosia_A. The sequence goes on from CAWCMZ010000007.1 coordinate 136,717, forward strand.
CGGATGCCGGGGATTATAGATATGATTGCCCCGCACATAGCTGCCGGACGTTGCGATGCCGCGGCCGCGCGGATAGACGATCTTGACGATTTCACTGTCGTTGAACGGATTGCGGATACCCACGCTCCACTCCGCGCCGGTCTCATTCCGGCCGGCGCTCTGCACGTCGCCCCCGGCGTCGACGCAATATCCTTCGACGCCCGCATCGGCGAGCAGCGTCGCCGCATTGCGGATCGCCCATCCCTTCACCACGCCGGAAGGATCAAGCGTGCCGTCCGGCCTGGTGATGTCGAAATAGCCCTCTGTTTCCCGGCGGGTCTGTTCGGCCAGTGCAAAAATCTCGAGCATCTCGATGCTGAAATCGTCGGCCCGTATCCGACCGGCGTTGATGCCCGAAATCTCGCTGTCGGCCCTGTAGGTGCTGAAGCGGCGGTCGACCGCGTCGAAATAGCCGAACACGGCCTCGATTGCCGCTGCACTGGTGACGCCTGGGACATCGACTGTGACCGGCATGCCCATCTGGATACGGGTCTCGCGCATGTCACCCGGCTTTGGCCAGAGCCGCAGTCAGCGACTTGCGATAGGCGTTGCTGGTCAGCGTGGCACCGGACACCGCATCGACACGGCCGCTCTGCGCCTGGATCGCTTCGCTTTCGAGCAGGGGCAGCGCGACGCTGTTGATGTAGCGGGAGGTCCGCCGGTCCGATGGGTACTGCAGGACATCGATATTGGTCATCTGGCCCCTGGACACCGTGACCTGGACCTGCACCATCCCGTAGAATGCATTGACCGCCGGGCCCTTGTAGGTGCCGTCGACGTACTGGCCTTGCTGGGCGGCCGCGAGCGTGACTTTCGCTGGCGCCTCGGGGGCAGTACTCACGACAGGGCGGACGATCCGGGGCGCTGGGATTGGGGCGAGTTTTTCCGGCATCGCGGTGACTTCCGCGGCCGGCGCGACCCTGTTCACACTCGCTGTTGCGACAATGACGGTTGCCGGCTGCGGAATAACCACCTCCGGCTTCGGCGCGACCTGCACGATGGCGGGCATGACCGGCTCTTTATCCGGCATCGGCATGGGCGCCGGAGGCGGCGCAATCGGCTGCACTACCCCCGACTGGACGTCGGCGGCCGGAGCTATCCGAACCGGCTCGGGAGGGCCATCTGGAACCGTCGGCGGCAGCGCGAGGCTCTGCTCGGTGCCACCCACCGCCGGCATGTCATTCGCGTCCGGTCTGCCCGCCTCGTACCAGACATAACCGCCAGAGGCAGCAATCACGGCAAGTGAGAGCGCGATCTTTCTCATGTCCAGGGTCTCCAATGCTTCGGCGCCGCGGCGCGTTTCGACTATTTGAGACAACAATAGTTAAGCTGGCTGACATGGACCTGACGTAAATGAGGCAAAATCAGGCAGGCGAGCCTCACAATCCCCATCGGCGGGCCCCGCGGCGCTCTCAATCGTGGCCGCGATTGCCGCGCTCGGCTTCACCGCCATGCCTGGCGTGGTCATGATCCAGCGTCGGGCTTCCGTGGTCACGGGTTAAGTATTTGCTTCAGTTTCAACCGCCAGACGCCGGCAACTGGTCCAGGTAGCTCAGGAACCGACGCCAGTCGTAGGGAAGCAGATGGTGCCCGCCAGCACGCAGGTGCCACCCCAGCGCCCCGTCGGTGAGCTGATTGCCGGCCTCGAAGACCGCATCGGCCTCAGGCAGAATCTTGTTCCAGGCCGCTGCCGCCGCCCGCAGGCCCAGATATTCCCCTCGCGGATCGGCCCAGAGGTCGCCTGCGGCGGAGGCAACGTAGAGCCCCCGTGGGGCAATCGACGCGAGCAGGTGATGCTGATCCAGACCGCCGAGCTCGGTTTCCGGCTGCAGCCAGTGGGGAAAGCGCTTCCGCATCAGGGGCAGCGTCTCGCCGAAATTCCGCGCCGAGAGCGAGGCTCCGGCGCAGCCGGAATCATTGCTGATGACTGCCATGACCCGCTCATCGTTGGCGCCGGCCCAGAGCGCAGCCTTGCCGAGCCGCGAGTGGCCGACCAGAGCTATGCGGTGCGCGTCGACCTCCGGCAACGCGACAGCCACGTCGACCAACCGCTGCAGGGCCCAGGCCCAGAGGCTGATCGCAGTGGTGTGGGGTCGTCCCGCCAGGTCCAGCAGGGGCCAGACGCCCGTCTGTTGCCAGGCCTCCGCATCGTCCGGCGCCCACGACCCATAGCAGCTGGTCAGCACACCCCAACCGGCGTCCAGAACTAAATCGATCGGCCAGTTCTGCGCCGCCGATCCGCGCATGCTTTCATCGAGCGGCCCCGGCCCGTCGCCACGCCACGGCGCCCAGGCGACGACGGCGTCCGGATCGAGTGGATAGGCATCGGAGAGCAGGGTCCCCGCCGGACCGACGAAATCGAGCCCAACGACGATCGGCACAGGGCCGGAGCGGCCCGGAGGCAGCCACAGCGCCGCATCGACCGTGAAGCTGCGGCCGGCATGCGACAAGCTCAGCGAGACCCGCTCGGCGTTACGATCGGGCAGCGGATGGCGTGACCAGCTCATGCCGTCCGCAGGCGCGGGGATCTCTCCATAGAGGGTAGCACTGAGGCGCCGCAGCCAGTCGGGTCGGCGCGCCTTGCGCGTTGCCGGCTCGGTGGGCAGGGGTTCGAGCGCCACCGGTTCGACCAGTGTTTCGTCGTAGTTGGCCTCATCTTCAATGCGCATCGAAGTCTCCACGAATGACCCAATTCCCGGCCACTCGGGCCGTGTGGCCGGGCAGCGTCGGATCGGTGGGAACGAGCCTGGAATGCATGGTCATGACGGCGCTCCAGTCAGCTGCAGAACAGCGGGAATGGCAAGCGCCAGGCCACTCGCCAGCAACAGCACGAAGGCGAGGCGGCGCAAGGTCAATACGCTGAACGGTGGCGGCCAGCGGCGGGCAAGGCCGGTGAAGAGCACCACGGCGGGGATGGCCAGCAGGGTCCACCATGTCGAGACCGGCGGCAGTCGATCGGCTGCCACAACGGCACCGAGCCGCACCACGGCGTTGACCGCGAAGACAAGCACCAGCGTTTCGCGCACGCTGACGTGCGGCAGCGGCTGGCGGTAGAGGTGGTAGACGAGCGGTGGCCCGGAGGTCGAGAACAGGCCACCCATCAGGCCGGCGACGGCGCCGAACCCAATGAATGTCGCAGTCGGCGACCGGTGCGGCAACGGGTGCGGACGAAACAACAACTGGATGCTGGAGGCGACGATGGCGAGGCCCAACACCAGCCGCACCCAGTCGAGAGACGTTCCGGCGAGAAACTCGAGCAGCGCGTAGCCGGCAAACAGCGTCAGAATGCTGGCGCCGATCAGCAATCTGAACTCCGGCCAGGCCACGTCGCGCCAGCCGCGCGCGAGGACCAGCGATGCGTTGATCAGGGTGAGGACGCTGACCAGTACGGCCGCATCGGGAAGCGCCATCAGGCCCGACAGCCCGATGCCCCCCATCATGACCAGCCCAAGCGCGAAACCAGTCAGGGTCTGCACATAGGCCGCGACTGCCGCCAACAGGACCAGAATGGCGAGTCCGGCGATTGTCACACTGAAAGTTCCCGCAGGCCGGCAAGAAGCTCCGTCCATCTCGAGCCGGCGCGAATGAACAGTGCCGGTTGGCCCAAGGGGGCAGGGACTGTGACCTCGGCGCCGCCTGCGTGGCGCGTGCCACTCCAGAGGTGCTCCCACCCGGATCCGCTGGGCAGATAGACCGCGCGATCGGTCGCGCCGGCCTGCCATATCGGTGCCACCAGCAGGTCCGGACCATAGAGGTAGGAATCCTGAATTGCGTAGGTCCGCAGATCATCCTCGAAATGCAGGAACAACGCCCGCTGCACCGGTACGCCCGTCGTCGACGCCTCGACGGAGAGGGCGCGGAGATAGGGTGCAAGGTGAACGTAGATGGCCGTCATGCGCGCGAAATGTGCCAGCACCTCCGGGTCACCGTCGATCTGCAGGTTCTCTTTCGGCCGGTTGCCCTCATGGGTGCGCATCACCGGGGTGAAAGCCGCCATTTCGGCCCACCGCATGAGCAGCTCGGGCGTGCGCACATTGCCGAAGAGGCTGGTGTACCCGCCGATGTCGGAGTGGTGGTAGGCGTTCCCGACAAGCCCCGACGACAATGCGCCGCAGATCACGGTGACGAGGCCATCGTGGCGCGAAAAGTCCACGGACTGGTCACCGCCCCAGAGCAGTGGGCAATGCGCGCCGACGCCGGTGAATCCGGCCCGCATGAAGAACAGTGCCTCGCCGGTCATGCCCCGGCTTGCCACCGCGCGGGCGTTGACCTCTGCCCACAACACCGGCCAGGCGTTGTGCATCAGCCGGGCGTCGACGCCGTTGGCAAGCCGGACGTCGATAGGCAGGTACTCGCCGAAATCGGCCATCCATCCGGCGAGGCCGAAATCCAGCATCTTCTCGCCGATGATCCGCTCCGCGAACCAGTCGGCTGCGGCGGGATTGGTGAAATCGACGACCCCGCAATCGAACTCTCCGAAATCGACCAGCGCGGTCGCGCCTGCGGCGTTCGTCGCGAAATATCCCGCGCCGTCGGCCTCGGCGAACAACGGTCCGTCGACTGCCAGATAGGGGTTCACGTAGCCGAGAAACCGGATGCCGTCCGCCCGAAGCGCTGCAACGCGCTCCTTGAGCCCGGGGTAGCGTGTGTCGCTGGCCTGCCAGTCCCAGAACAGCCGGGCGCCGAAGGACGTCTGCCTGAGGCCCACCCAGTCTTCGCACCAGAGCGCCGACACACGGGTTCCGGCGTCGCGGATTGCGTCGAGCCGGGCGAAGGAGTCCTCGCCGTCCTTGAGCCCTATGATGGCGCCACCATAGACCCATTCCGGCAGTTGCGGCTGGCGGCCGAAGCGGGCCGAAAGCACTTCCACCAGCTTGAGAAAAGTGGGCTGTGCGAAGAGCTCGATCCGCTCGGGCACGCTCCAGATCTCGAGTTCGTGGAAGCTGTCGTGCCGGAAGTCGAAGGCCGAGTACGCAGTCGTTTCGACGTGCAGCGCATAGCGCGCCGAGGACAGGTAGGTCGGTTGCGGATAGTTGGTGTTGTAATAGTCCCCGCCCGCCCGGCCGCTGACGTCGGCCCTGAAGGTGTTCTCGCTGGCCTTGTCGCGGCCGACGCCGGGTTCGGAGGTCCAGAGCGGAAACCGCCGGCCCCGCAGGTCGAAATACGACATCTGCTCGCCGCCTCCCCAGACATGCTCATCTGGTTGGGCAGCGACGCAAATCCAGACCCGGTTGATCTCGGGATCTGGCGCCTCGAAGCTGATGGTGTCCCCCGCGATTGTCAGCACGAGCCGCGGCGCTTGTCCGGGGGCCATCGAGAACGCGATGCGATCGCCGGCAATCTCGCCGTGCCGCAGCGGAGTACGCTCGACGACATAGTCCTCGATGTCGAAGTTGCCTCGGTACATGTCCATCCTGGCTTCGCCGGTGCCGACGAAAAGGCAGGGGGCGTCCGGGGTATGGCGGAGGATTTCCCGCCCCGCCATCGAGAGCACAAAACCGTGGCTTGTGGCGGCGAGTCCGAGCATTGCGGTCAGCCCTAGCTCAGGCCGGCGTCGACGACGAAATTAGCGCCGGTGCAGCCGGCACTTTCGTCGGACGCGAGAAACAGCGCCATGCGGGCGACATGCGTCGCGTCCAGCAGCACCTTGATCGACTGGTTTTCGAGGATGCGCTCGTTGGTGCCGGGCGTCCGCCACAGAGTCATCTGGCGCTCGGTGGCGATGGCGCCCGGGACGATGCAGTTCACCCGGATGCCGCTGGGTCCAAGATCGCGCGCCAGTGTCCGCGTCATGCCATTGATGGCGGCCTTGGCGGTGGTGTAGCCGACCATGCCCGGTTGGCTGCGCATCCAGGAGACGGAGCCGAACATGATGATCGAGCCCCCGCCGGCGTCCGCCATGCGTGGCGACACCGCCTGGGTAGCAAAGAACTGGTGGTCGAGATTGAGCGCCAGGGTTCGCCGCCAGTGGTCGGGCTCGACCCCGGCCATGGCGTGGCGGTCGTCGCGTGCGGCGTTGTTGACCAGCACCCCGATCGCGCCAGAGTTCTGCTTCGATTTCCGCAATGACAGCGCGAAGGCGCGCGATGTCGGTCACGTCGCAAGGATGAAACGCGGCGCCGGTCTCCGTCGCCGTTGCGGCCCCGCCGGTCTCGTCGATGTCGATGAAGGCGACACGAGCCCCCTGGCTGGTGAAGGCGCGGACCATCTCCTGCCCGATTCCCGACGCGCCGCCGGTAATCAGGACATTCCGGCCCGAGAGCGAGCCATAGCGAACAGTGTCGTAGGTGGTCGTCATCGAAGGCTCCGGCACGATCGTCAGTAAGCGGCGGCTGGGGCGGCGGCGGGAGCTTTCCCCCGCAGCGTCCCCAGCCAGTCCGTTGCGCGTCCCGTCATCATTGCGATATCGGAAGCCACCGCGGCAAAGGTATAGCCGTAGTCGAGGAAGCGCCCTACCATTTCGGGGTTGGGGCCGACAATTCCTACCGGCTTGCCGGCGGCGGCGCTGGCCTTGGCTGCACTCTCCAGCAGGGCCTGCACTTCGGGGTGCGCCATGTTGCCGATATGGCCCATTGCAGCCGACAGGTCCCCGGGGCCGACGAACAGGGCATCGATCCCCGGCACGGCAGCGATCTCGGCGAGACGCGATACCGCATCGGGGGTCTCGAGTTGCACGATGGTGCAGACCTCCCGGTTCGCCTTCTCGAAATAGTCCGGCACGTGTCCGAAGCGCGACCCCCGGTGGATGGCCGCGACACCGCGCACGCCGACCGGCGGATAGTGGGTATAGGCCACGGCGGCGCGCGCCTCTTCCGCCGTCTGCACGAACGGCAGCATCAGGGTCTGCGCCCCGGCATCAAGCGCCCGCTTCACCAGCACCTGATCGTTCCAGGCAAGCCGCACCACGGCATCGGCCGGAGTGCAGCCGATAGCCCGCAGAAGCCCGGCGAGATCGGAGATCTCGATCGGCACATGCTCCATATCGACGACAAGAAAATCGAAGCCGACATAGCCGAGCGCCTCCGCCGTCGCGGGGGCCGCCGACATCAGCCAGGTCCCAATCGGCGCCTTGCTCCGGTTCGAAAGGCTGGCCTTGAAGCGGTTCGTTATGTCCATGTCAGCCTCAGAAGATACTGGGTTCGGGCACCGGCTCGGTGCCCGACAGGAAGTCGAAGTCGCACCCTTCGTCGGCCTGACCCACGTGCTGCTGGTACAGCATGGCGTAGGAGCGCTCGTAGCGCCTGGCGGGCGGTTTCCATGCCAGGCGCCGCTCAGCCAGTTCGGCGTCGTCCACCAGCATGTCGACGGTTCCCGCGGGGATATCGAGCCGCACCATGTCGCCGGTCCTCAACAGGGCCAGCGGTCCGCCGACCGCCGCCTCGGGTGCGACATGAAGGATGCAGGTGCCGTAGTGCGTTCCGCTCATGCGCCCGTCGCAGATGCGGACCATGTCGCGCACGCCCTGCTTGAGCAGTTTTCTGGGGATCGGCAGGTTGCCCCATTCCGGCATGCCCGGCGCGCCGACCGGGCCGGCATTGCGCAGCACCAGTACGGTGTCTTCGGTCACATCGAGTTCGGGGTCGTCAAGCACGCGGATCATGGTGGCGTTGTCATCAAAGACCAGCGCCGGTCCGGTATGGCGCCGGAACTTCGGGGCAGCGGCGGACGATTTCATCACCGCCCCATTGGGAGCGAGGTTGCCGCGCAGGACTTCCAGCGTCTTGCCGCGGCTGAGCGGCACCACCGGATTGGCCTCGTCGCGGATGACATCGTCATTATAGCAGGCGGTCCCCCGCAGGTTCTCGCCGAGGCTCTTGCCGTTGACAGTCAGGCAGTCGAGATCGAGATGCGTCCTGAGTTTGTCGAGCAGCGCCAGGATGCCGCCGGCAAAGTAGAAGTCCTCCATCAGATAGGTGCCGGTGGGAAACAGGTTGGCGCAGACCGGAACGCGCGCAGCCACGGCGCTCATGTCGTCAAGGGTGAGGGGGATCCCGGCCCGCCGCGCCATGGCCACCATATGCACCGCCGCGTTGGTAGAGCCGCCCATGCCCATGAACGCCACGAGCCCATTGCCGAAACTCCCGCGCGTCAGGAACGTCGATGGCCGGCGATCCTGCCAGATCATTTCGACGATGCGCTCACCGCATTCGGACGCCATGCGCGCGTGACCGGAATCGATGGCCGGAATCGAAGATGCGCCCGGCAGCGTCAGCCCCATGGCATCGACGATCGAGGTCATGGTGGAGGCGGTGCCCATGGTGTTGCAGGTGCCGGCCGAACGCGTCATCCGGCTTTCGAGGTCGACCCAGTCGGCATCGCTGATGTTGCCGGCACGCAGTTCCTCCCAGTAGGTCTTGGTGTGGGTGCCGGCACCGGTCTTGACGCCGCGCCATTGTCCGTTCGCCATGGGACCCGCCGGGCAGAATATGATCGGCAGGTCCACGGACAGCGCACCCATCAAGAGGGCCGGTGTGGACTTGTCGCACCCCCCCAGCAGCACCGCCCCGTCGATCGGATGCGAGCGCAGCAGCTCCTCGCATTCCATGGCGAGGAAGTTGCGATAGAGCATGGTCGAGGGCTTCACCATCACCTCTCCGACAGAGAGTGCGGGCAACTCCACAGGATAGCCACCGGCCTGCCACACGCCGCGCTTGACCGCCTCCGCACGCTCTCGCAGATGCGCGTGGCACGGGCTCATGTCGCTCCAGGTATTGATGATGGCGATGACCGGCTTGTTCAGGAACTCCTCGCGTCGCAGGCCCATCTGCTGGGTGCGCTGCCGGTGAGCGAAACCGCGCATATCGCTGGCGGCGTACCACCGCTGGCTGCGCAGTCCGGCTATGTCCCGGGGCTTCCCCTCGTTCATCGGTGTTCCCAACGTTTTGTGGCCGGCCACGACTTGCGGCACCTTCCGGCGGCCAAGGTCTAGCAGGATCGCTCGGACTGTCACAATAGCGCTACGATTATTGCAAGCAAATTCCAGCATGTCCCCCGCGCGCCCATATCCCCACGAGTTGCGCAGCGTGAGGAGGCAGTGCGAATTCGCCGTGCGGCCATTGCACGGCGAGGAAATAGCCCCTATCGTCTCAAAAAATCGTAGCGCTGCGAGAATGCACCCAGAAACCCGAGCATTGCTGGCCCCCGAAAGCTCAACGCCGCTGCGCGCCAGCAGGCGTATGCAGCGCGTGACGATGACCGAGGTAGCAAGGGAGGCCGGCGTTTCGCCCTCTACGGTATCGCTCTATCTGCGGCGCCCCGACACCGTAACGCCAGCCACCGGCCGGCGCATCGCGGCAGCCATCGAGACCATGGACTACATGCCCAATTTCGTCGCCGGCGGTCTCGCGGCGTCGTCGTCCCGCATGGTCAGCATCATCGTCCCGTCCGTGCGGAACGCCTTCTTCGCCGAGACAGTGGCGCGGATGCAGGCCGAGTTGCGCAAGGAAGGCCTTCAGGTGATGGTTGGCGACAGTGAGTACAGCGAACGCGAGGAAGAGAGCCTGGTCCGCGCGGCCCTGTCCTGGGCCCCCGCGGCCATTGTCATTGCCGGACTCTCGCACAACGCTGCGACACAGAAATTGCTCCGTATGCGGCAGGTTCCGGTCATCGAGATATGGGAACTCGGCGGCGCCCCGATCGACGCGGCTATCGGCTTCTCGCACGAGAGCGTCGGGACCGCTGCCGCCGAACACCTGCTGGCCCGGGGACGCAAGCGATTGGTCTTCCTCGGGGCGCGGATGCAGGAGGACCGCAGGGCGGCGCAGCGGGCCGGCGGTTTCGTGGCTGCGGCCAGCGCCGGGGGCGCGACATTCGCTGCCTCGCTCAACCACCCGGCCGCGGCCCAGGTCGATATCGGCGGCGTCTTGCTGGCGCAGGCCCTGCAGCAGTACCCCGATCTCGATGCCATTGCCTGCTCCAACGACCACCTCGCGCTCGGCGTGCTGTTCGAGTGCCAGCGTCGGGGCATCGCCATACCGGGGGATATCGCCCTTATCGGCTTTGGCGACCTGCAGTTCAGTGCGGCTGCCAATCCGTCGCTGACCACCATCTCGCCGCCGGGCGATCTCATCGGCTCGGAAGCTGCCCGGATGATCGTGGCGCGCCTCGCTGGCGACCGCTCAAGCGAGGGCAGCGTCATCGACACGCACTTCAAGCTCGTGCAGCGGCAGAGCAGCTGATGGCGACGATGGCCCCGCATGACCACGTGAGGACGCCGCTGTCGCCGGGGCAGCCCGTGGCGCACTGGCAGTTCGGCGCGACGCAGGTATCCCGCTACGATGTCGCGGACCAGCCGATGCAGGGCGAGATGGACCCGTTCTTCTTCCTGACGCGGCACAAGAACTTCATTCCGCACGAATATCCCTGCCGCAAGCAGTTCGCGTCCGAGCATCGTGGCCAACGGCCGGAGGTGCGCGGTGCGTTCGCGGCCGAACGCTGGTGGCTGCCGTTCGGCTCCCCGCGGCTGGATATCTCCGGATTCTGGTTTCGCCCCTCCCGCATCGCCAATTGGGCGCGCACCTTCATTGCCGCGAAGGCCGCTGGGGAGGCAACGCTGCGGCTCGGCACCTGCGGGGGCGCTGTGCTGTGGGTCAACGGGCGTGAGGCCGGCTGGCTCGCCCCCTACATGCGCAACCTGGAGGAAAAGGCCGAGTTCACCGTCACGCTCTCGGCCGGGCTCAACGAAATTCTCGTGTTCTTCGACGATCTGGCCGAGCGCGACACGCGGTTCTTCATCGCTCTCGAGTATGTCGCGGGACCCGCTGCCCAGGTCGCCTTGCCGGTGCCTGTCGCGGCCGAGATCGCTGCGGCCTTCGAAGCGGCGCTGACCGGCGCGCATTTCGATCGCACCGCCTATCTCGGCGGCGACGTCAGCATCCGGCTGACCGCGCCGCTGCCGGTTGCCGCCGAGGTGCATGTGGAGATCGAAGGCGAGCCGTTGGCGGGCGAGCACAACAGCGTTTCGTTGCGACTCGAAGCGGGGGCGCTGGACATCCCGCTCGGGTCCTCGGATGCGATGCCTGCCGGCTTCCGTCACTTCACCGTCCGTCTCACCTGCAACGGGTTCGTCGCCGAGCGTGCGTTGGGCGTCGAAATCGTCCACGCCGGTCGGCAGGGTGAAGCGCCTCCTGGTCTCGGCGACCGGATCAGCGAAGCCCTCGACGAGGTCGCGGCCCATGCCGACTCCACCATGGTCCGTGCCTTGGCCCGGCTGGCGACGGGCCGTGGCGGGGCCGAGACGGATGCCATCCTTGCTGCCCGACTGGGAGCCATCGAGGATTGTCACGACTGCGCCGATTTCGATCTTGTTCCATTGCTCTGGGCCCGTTTTCGCCTTGGCGGCGCCATCGATCCCGACCTCGTTGGCCGCATCGATCGCGCCATCCTCGGCTATCGCTACTGGCTCGATGAGCCCGGCAATGACGTGCAGTGGTATTTTTCCGAGAACCACGCGCTGCTGTTCCACACCAGCGCCTACCTGGCGGGGCATTTCCTGCCTGGGGAGCACTTCACCCGCTCGGGGCGGCGCGGCGACGAGCAGTCCAGCATCGGCGCGGCGAGGGTCCGCGCCTGGCTCGATCACTTCGAGCGCTGGGAGATGGCGGAGTTCAACTCGGCCCCATACTTCCCCGTCGACCTGAACGGCCTCGTCACCCTGTCTTGTCTTGCTCCCGACGCTGACATCGCCCGCCGCGCTGGCGCGGCTGTCGTTCGGCTGCTGACGATCGTCGCCCATTCGGCGCACCATGGCATGATCACAGCGGCACAGGGACGCTCGTACGAACATACGCTCAACGCCGGCCGTTCGCTGGAACTCTCAGGCATCGCGCGACTGGTGTGGGGCCGCGGTTGGTATGGACGTCATGTTCACGCCCTGCCGCAGTTGGCCCTGGCGCTTCGTGATCACGGGCTTGAGGTACCGCAATCCCTCGCCGGACTGGCCAGCCTCAACGGTGGCGATGCGCTGGAATGGCGCTTCGCCCAGGGCGAGAACCGCTTCGCCGCGCTCTACCACTACAAGACCGCTGACTATGCCGTGGGTAGCGCGGCCCACTATCGGTGGGGCCAGTGGGGCTACCAGGAGACGCTCCTCAACCTGCGGCTGGGCACAAGGCCCGAAGCCACGGTCTGGATCAATCATCCCGGCGAGACCATCCAGTTCGGCTTCGGCCGGCCCTCCTACTGGGGCGGCTGTGGCACAATTGGCCGGGTGCAGCACTATCGGGGCCTCGCGGTCCTCGAGTTCGAGGTGGGTGACGAACAGCCTGAGTTCACTCACGCCTGGTTTCCGCGCGACATGTTCGACAAGTCGCGCGTCGAGGGGCGTCTCGCCCTTGCCCGTTCGGGCAAGGGACGGTTGCTGATCAAGGGAAGTGCTGATTTCATTCTGGTCGCCGACGGCCCCACCAGCGGCAGCGAGCTGCGGTTGGCCGGGCGGAGCACGCGCTGGATCCTCCGGCTCGCCGGGGCCGGTGATGTCGGCGATCTCGACGGTGTGGCCGCGCGATTTGCCGGCCTCGAAGCGATGAAGGATACTGCAGGTACGATTGTCATCAACGATCCCGAATATGGCCGGGTCGAGTTCGGCGTTGACGGCAGGATTGCTGCCGAGGGCCGGATACTCGATCCGGCCGAATGGACTATCGCCGGGACGCTCGAACGGTTCGTCGATCGCGGCGCAAGAACGGAGGCTCGGCGGGCCACAGGCTGAACCTGTTCACCGGCCGTGCTGACGGATTTCAACAATACCAAGGAGGAAATGATGAAAAAGACTGGAATGATCCTCGCGGCCCTGGCTCTGGGGCTGACGAGCGCCACCTGCCTGACCGCGACCGTCGCCCTGGCGGGCGAAGTGCATATCGAATGGTATTCGGATGGCGTCGAGGGCCAGGTCCTCAACGACCTCATCGATCGCTTTAATGCCGCCAACCCGGACATCCATGTCGTGGTGGATGAGGTCAGCTACCAGACCATCCAGGAGCAACTGCCCATCCAGCTGGCGGCCGGCAATGGGCCGGACATCGCCCGCGTCACGAACCTCAAGGCCCAGTCCCAGTACTGGCTTGATCTGACCCCGTACATCAGCGACCCGGATGGCTGGCGCAAGAACTATGGCGACCAGCTCGACTGGATGCGGCCCGATGGGACCAACATCATCCCCGGCTTCATGACCCAGATCACGCTCACCGGCGGCTTTGCCAACAAGACGCTGTTCGAGCAGGCCGGCGTCGAACTCCCGGCAGCTGACGCCACCTGGGACGATTGGGTGGCTGCTGCCCAGAAGGTCAAGGAAAGCCAGGGCATTCCCTACGCCTTCGCCATCGACCGTTCCGGGCATCGCATCTCCGGGCCCAATATTTCCTACGGCGCCCACTACATCGGCGCGGACAACCTGCCGGCCCCGCTGGATCAGGGCGCCAAGGACTACATCGCCAAGCTTGTCGGCTGGATCGGCGACGGCACCGGCGACAAGGAGGTCTGGGTCTCGGCCGCCGGCACCACCTATCGGCCGGGTGCCGACGACTTCATCAACAGCCAGGTGGCATTCTACTACGCCGGGTCGTGGCAGATCCCGAACTTCGCCACCAAGATCGGCAACAACTTCGACTGGGTGGCGACTGGCAGCCCGTGCGGGACAGCGGCGTGCAGCGGCATGCCCGGCGGGGCGGGGCTGGTGGCCACCAATTCGACCAAGAACCCCGAGGATGTCGGCAAGGTGATGGACTATCTCGCCTCGACCCCGATCGCCAAGGAGTTCGCCGAGCGCACCCTGTTCCTGCCGGCCAACAAGGAAGTCATTGCCTCGGGCCTCGACTTCAAGAGCGACAGCGAACTGGTCAAGGGCGCCCTCAATGCCTTCGTGAAGGCCTCCTCGACGACCGCACCCGAAGCGCTGAAGCTGCCGGGCTGGAAGTGGTCCGATGCCTACTACGGCGCCCTCGTCAGCCGCGTCAGCCAGGCGATGGCCGGTGAACTCAGCCTCGACGAAGCCTACCAGCGCATCGACGACGACATCGCGCAGAAGGTCAAGGAAGCCGGCCAGTAAGCCGGCACGAACCTGGGGAGGGCTATCGTGCCCTCCCTTACCGCCCTGAGGGAGCATGCGCGGTGGCTGTGGATAGCGAGGCGAACCGGCGGCGGCGTTTCGAGGGCGTCCTGCTGACGCCAGTCCGGTTCGTCATGGGGCTGATCGATGCCCCGCTGCGGGCGTTGCAGAAGCGCACCGGCCTGACCGGGATGGCGGCGTTTTTTCTTTTCCCCAACATGGCGATCTTTGCGATCTTCGTGCTGCTGCCGCTCGTCATCAACATCGTCTACTCGATGACTGGCGGCACCGCGATTTTCCTCCAGGACCGCAGCTTCATCGGCGGCGCGCAGTATCAGCAGCTGTTTTCCTGCGACAATTACCTCGACCCCAATTCATGCCTCGAGGACGGCTTCTGGATCGCCGTCCGAAACACCGCCGGTTTTGTCGTCGTACAGGTCACACTGATGATTGCCGTGGCGCTGGTCACGGCGCTGGTGCTTAACCGCGATCTCCGCGCGCGCAGCTTCTGGCGCGCCGTGTTCTTCTTCCCGGTGCTGCTCTCACCCGTGGTGACCGGCCTCATCTGGCGCTGGATCCTGCAGCGGCAGGGCCTGCTCAATCTCGTCATGTACGATGTTTTCGGCAGTGAGCCCTACACGTGGCTCTCGGACCGCAATTTCGCCTTCGGCGCCGCCGTCGGGGTCTCGATCTGGGCCCATGTCGGCTTCTACGCGCTGATCCTGCTGGCCGGACTGCAGGCGATCCCCAAGGACCTGTACGAGGCCGCGCAGATGGACGGCACCCGGCCGGCCCGCGCCTTCTGGCGCATCACGCTGCCGCTCCTCGGTCCCAACCTGCTCGTCGTCGTGGTGCTGGCGCTGATCCGCGCGGTGCAGATTTTCGACGAGGTGTTCGTGCTTACCGGTGGCGGACCCGGGACGTCGACGATGTATCTCATCCAGTACATCTACGAGAAGGGCTTCGCCTCCCAGCTCCGTAATCCCGGCCTCGCCGCGGCGGCCTCAATCCTCATGGGCCTCGTGCTGGTTGTGTTGACGCTGGCCCAGCTTGCCGCCACCCGTAGCCGCGACAAGGGAGAGCGCTGATGGGACGGGTGACCGAATTCATCTTCCGGCGCCGTGGCGGCAAGGGTTGGCACTGGACCGACATCGTCACCTGGGTGTGGCTCATCGGCGGCACCATCATCATCTTCGGACCGGCCCTGTGGCTGGTGTTCTCGTCCTTCAAGACGCCGGCGGCACTGTCGGAGTTTCCACCTTCGCTGCTGCCCTACGTCACCCAGCAGGTGACCGTCGACGGCTACGACAAGCCGCTGCCCTTGTTCGATGTGACACTCGCTGATGGCACGAGGCAGCGGCTTGCTGAAGTGCGGCGGGTTGGCACTGTGGCGCAGATGGTCGATCCGGCCGCGCCGGGCGACATCATCAAGGTCAACATCAAGTCGCGGAGCGCGGTGCAGACGATCTCGTTCGCCACCGAGAACTACACCGAGCCCTTCATCCAGTTCGACTTCCTGCGCTTCCTCTGGAATTCGGTGTTCGTGACCACCACAGCGACGCTGATCACGCTGGTGGTCAACTCCATGGCGGCGTTCGCGCTCAGCAAGTACAGGTTTCGCGGCCAGTCGGTGATCATGCTCATCATCCTCGCGACCCTGATGGTGCCGCTGGGGGTCATCATGGTGCCGCTCTATTCGATCATCACCTCCGTCGGCCTCTACAACAACCTCTGGGGCGTCATCCTGCCAACTGTCGCCACTCCAACCGGGGTGTTCATGCTGCGCCAGTACATGCTCACCATCCCCGACGAACTGATCGACGCGGCGCGCATGGACAAGGCCTCGGAATGGCTCATCTACTGGCGCGTGGTGCTGCCGCTGGCGGCGCCGGCGCTTGCGGTGCTCGGCATCTTCTCGGTCGTCTGGCGCTGGAACGACTTCCTCTGGCCGCTGATCGTTTTGTCGCGCAGCGACCTCTACACCCTGCAGGTAGGGCTCAATGTCTATGCCGGCCAGCTCAACGTCCAGTGGCAGTTCATCCTCGCCATGACCGTGGTCACCATGATCCCGGTTGTGCTGGTCTTCGTCTTCCTGCAGCGCTTCATCACCACCGGCATCGCCGGCGCCGGCCTAAAATAGGGAACCAGCATGAGCAAGATCACGCTGGACAAAGTCGACAAGTCCTTCGGCAACGTCCACATCATTCGCCAGGTAAGCCTCGAGATCGCGGACGGCGAACTGGTAGTTTTCGTCGGTCCTTCGGGCTGCGGCAAGTCGACCCTGCTCCGCTTGATTGCCGGCCTCGACCAGCCGACCGCCGGCGAACTGGCCATCGATGGCAGGGTTGTCAACAAGGTCCCGGCCGCGGACCGCGGTCTGGCTATGGTGTTCCAGTCCTATGCGCTTTACCCGCACATGAGTGTCAGGCAGAATCTCGCCTTCGGCCTCGAGAACTCCCGCACCCCGCGCGCCGAGATCGACGAACGCATCCTCGCCGCAGCAAGGATGCTCGAGATCGAGCCCTATCTCGATCGGCGGCCGGGACAACTCTCGGGCGGACAGCGTCAGCGCGTCGCCATCGGGCGCGCCATCGTGCGCCGCCCGATCGCTTTCCTGCTCGATGAACCGCTCTCCAATCTCGACGCCGAGCTGCGGGTCTCGACTCGCGCCGAGATCGCGGCGCTCCACGCCCGCCTCAGGTCGACGATGATTTATGTGACCCACGACCAGACGGAGGCAATGACTCTGGCCGATCGCATCGTGGTGCTGCGCGCCGGGAAGGTGGAGCAGGTCGGAACGCCCCTGGAACTCTATAACGCGCCTGCCAACCTGTTCGTGGCGGGCTTCATCGGTTCGCCCCGCATGAGCTTCCTCGATGGCAAGGTCACCGCGGTCGCTGATGGGCAGGCCACCGCATCGGTCGAGGGATCGGGCGTTGTCGCCTTCGAATGCAACGAGGTGCCGGTGGGCGTCGGCGACCCGGTAAGCATCGGCGTCCGGCCCCAGCAACTGGTGCCGGGCGAGGGGCCGGGAAGTGTCGCGGCCAAGGTCATGCTCGTGGAACAGCTCGGCGCGGAAACCGTCGTGCATGCGACCGTCGGCGAACGGAGCCTGCTGGCGGTGCTGCCGGGGCAGCGCCGGGTGCAGCCGGGCGATACCGTCAGTTTCGCCGTCGGCAGCGCCCCGGTGCATGTCTTCGATGCCTCCGGCCTCCGCATCAACCGACCAGCGCCGGGCTGATGCCGTCCAGCTTGCCAGCGGACGCACCGCCCGCGGTGGGCATGCAGGTCATTGCGCTATTTCGGAGAAGAACTGGCGCGCCCAGGGGGAATCGAACCCCTGTTCCCGCCGTGAGAGGGCGGTGTCCTGACCGCTAGACGATGGGCGCGGATCAAGCTCAGTATCGATGTAACGTCCGTGTGCGTCAACTCGCCCGCGAGGGGAAGCTGGCGCGCCCTAGGGGAGTCGAACCCCTCTCTGCACCGTGAAAGGGTGCCGTCCTAACCGATAGACGAAGGGCGCTAGCGCAGGCGTCGTATAGGGGCTGCCGCCCGCCAAGGCAAGTGCGTTTCGCCACGGGCGGAATGCCTTTCAGGCGCCTCAGCAGCCCGAGAAGGTCACCGGCTTCCGCCAGCCCGCGGCCGGTCGCGCACGTCGATATGGATGAAGTCCGCGGCCCGGATAGCAGCCGAGCCCGCCCACCAGATTGTTCGCGCATGGCGAAGGCGATGAGGCGGCTCTTGTCGACGCCGGGGATGAAGAAGTCGGCCGCCATGCACTTCATATGGTAGCTGTTGTCCTGCGCCGCCCACCCGCGCGTTGTGCGACGGGTCGCGATAGCCCGAACTCACGACGATCTTGCGTCCGAAGTGCCATTCGAAGCTCCAGATGGCGAGCCGCAGCTTGGGCGACAGGCAGAACGTGTTGACCCCGGCATTCGCGACATAGGTGCCGAAGCTCTGTGAGTAGCCGGCGATAGGCCGGTTGCCGCCATTGCGACGGCAGCAGCCGCCGAGCAGGGCGGTCAGGGCGAGCGCCAGGGCCATCAGTCGCATCGTCAATTCCCCGTCCGCCGGACATAGCCAGGAGACCACGGACGACTGCCCGTCCGTGGTGCGGAGAAAAGCTAGCGTGACGAGGCTAACCGGAGGCTAAGCCGACTGGTTAGCCGGACGTTACCAGTTGCCGGTGTTGGGCATCGACAGCCACGGTTCCTGCGGCGGCAGCGTGCCGTCCTGGATCAGTTCGACCGAGATGTCGTCGGGCGAGCGCACGAACGCCATGTGCCCGTCGCGCGGCGGCCGGTTGATGGTGACGCCCATGTCGCTCAGGTGCTGGCAGAGGCCGTAGATGTCTTTGACCAGATAGGCGAGGTGGCCGAAATTGCGGCCGCCGGTATAGACCTCGGGGTCCCAGTTGTAGGTCAGTTCTACTTGCGCGTCGTCGTCGCCGGGCGCGGCGAGGAAGATCAGCGTGTAGCGTCCCTTCTCGTTTTCGCTGCGGCGGACTTCGCGCAATCCCAGTCCGTCGCAATAGAATTTAAGGCTGGCTTCAACGTCGGTGACGCGCACCATGGTGTGGAGATACTTCATCGGCCTCGTTTCCGGGAGTGGTTTTTCGTTCCGCAAATCCTAGCAGGCGACGCCCCCCTGCGCCATCGCTGCAACACTGCGGTGAATTGGGTGTGAATGGACCGCGAATTTTGAAACCAGTTCTTAACTTTCAGAACTGAATCGGCCAAGGTGATGGTCACGTTCGAGTACCTCGCTTGCGGCGGGGCAGAGTACGAAGAGGCGTTGGGGGCATGGCGGCCAAATACACAGCCGACGGGGACAAGCCCGAGGTCCGTCCGCTTGACGGAACTGCAGGGTTGTCCGCCGAGGCTGGCGCAGACGGCAATCTGGATGTCATTGAAGTTGTCGGCGCGATCAAGTGGTTCGACGTCGCCAAAGGTTTTGGCTTCATCGTTCCAGACGATGGACGTCCCGATGTCCTGCTGCATGTGACCTGCCTGCGCCGCGACGGCTTCCAGACGGCCTACGAAGGCGCGCGCGTTGTCTGCGAGGCGCTCAATCGGCCCGGTGGCCTGCAGGCTTTCCGCATCCTGTCGATGGACGAATCGACCGCTCGGCATCCGGCCCAGATGCCGGCGCCGCGCACCCATGTGACGGTGGAGCCGACAAGCAAGCTCGAGCGGCTCGAGGTGAAGTGGTTCAACCGCATCCGCGGTTTCGGTTTCCTGTCGGCGGGCGAGGGGGCACCCGATATCTTCGTGCACATGGAAACGCTCCGCCGCTTCGGCATCACCGAACTGCGCCCCGGGCAATATGTGCTGGTGCGCTACGGCAACGGCCCCAAGGGCCTGATGGTCGCCGAGATCCGTCCCGATGGCTGGGGCGAAGCCCCATCTTCGCATTAGCTTCAGCGTGTCCTTGCGCGCCGTCGACTCGCGCCGCCTCGCCGCGGTCATAAGGCTCGTCGCTCGCGGCATTCTTCCTATCGGTGCTCGCCGCGTGCGGGGCCGACGACAGTCGCGCCGTGCTCCACACGGCCAAGGGCGACTTCCCCTTCACCGTAGAGATCGCAGACACCGAGGCGGCGCGTGAGAAGGGCCTGATGTTCCGCCAGTCGCTCGCGCCCGACGCCGGAATGCTGTTCGACTATCACTCGGAGCAGCAGACCGCGTTCTGGATGCAGAACACCTTCATTCCCCTCGACATGATTTTCATTGCCGCCGACGGCACCGTGAAGACCATCCACGTCAACGCGCGGCCGATGGACACCACCGGCATTCCGTCCGAGGTGCCGGTGCAGTTCGTGCTCGAAATCGCCGGCGGCCGCTCCGTCGAAATCGGCCTCAAGCCGGGTGACCATATGGAGCATCCACGGGTCAAGGCAGCGCCGTGATCAGCGTCGCGCTGGCTGCCGAGATCGCCGCCATCCTCTTCGCCGGGCTCGCAATTTTTCAGGCCGCGCTGGCGCTCGGCGCGCCGCTGGCTGCCTACGCCTGGGGCGGCGCGCATGAAGGGGTGTTGCCTGATCGGCTTCGCATGGGAAGCGCGCTGTCGGCGCCGCTGCTGGTCGCGCTGGGCGCCATGGTGCTGGTCCGCGCCCGCGTGATCTATCCCGACTGGAGCGGCGAGCTCAGCATCGCCATATGGGTGGTGTTCCTGTTTCTGGTCATCAACACCTCCGCCAACTTCCGTTCGCAGAGCGCCAGGGAGCGCCGGGTGATGTTCCCGCTCGCCCTCATCCTCACCCTGCTCGTCGGCTATGTCGCGCTGAACGCGGGATGAGAAGCAGCGCCATCAGTGCCAGCGGCTGAACACCATGCAGTCGAGGATGGCCCACAGGTGCAGCGACGCGCCAACCACCACGAATGCGTGCCAGACCACGTTCTGGAACTTCAGCCGCTCCCACAGGTGGAAGATGATGCCGGCCGAATAGGTGATGCCGCCTGCAAGGATCAGCCAGAGTGTCGTCGGGGGGAGGGTGGCGGCCAGTCGCTGGAACACCAGAATGCCGCTCCAGCCAATGCCGAGATAGAGCAGGATGGCCAGTCTGCCGAAGCGGTGCGGCACGATCAGCTTCAGCGCGATGCCGACCAGCGCCGCGCTCCAGATGCCGGTCCCCATCCACATCGCAACCGGTGTTTTGCCCATGATGGCGAGGAAGGGCGTGTAGGTTCCGGCGATGAGGAGGAAGATCGCCGCCTGGTCGAGCCGCGCCAGGATCATCTTGATGCGCGACACCGGCGCGAGGTTGAAGGCCAGCGAGACGCTCAGCACCGCCACCAGCGAGCCGACATAGACGGCGATTGCGGGGACCTGCTCGGGCGCCGTCTGCACTGCCGCCAGGACCAGCAGTGCCGTACCAGCTGCGATGGCCACGGCAAGCCCGACCCCGTGCACGATGCCGTCAGCCACGAGTTCGGCGAGGCTGTAAGGCCGTGCCTTATGCCACCAGGTCCGCACTCCAACTGCCAGTTTCTCGTTGCGCACGAGCCGTTCCTCCGTCTGCATCCTCGCACACGAACCGCGCGAATACGGCCTAATGTTGGGACGATCACTCATTAGCGTAAACGCGCGGATGCCAGCCTGGTCGCGCCCGGTGATGCAGTCGTGAACGGCGGAGGGATGGCGCGCTCGCTACTCTAACCCCTCACGCACCACAATTGATGTTTGACGCATCAACTCAGCGAGTCCATACTTAACCAGCATCAGCCCGGAGCCTTATCTTGATCACCGCCGCCCAAATGCGCGCCGCCCGTGCCCTGCTTGGCATCGACCAGAAGGCACTGGCCGAAATGTCGGGCGTTTCGCTGCCGACCATCCAGCGCATGGAAGCCAGTACCGGCAACGTCCGTGGCATCGTCGACACCCTGACCAAGGTGGTCGATGCGCTGGATCTCGCCGGGATCGAACTCATCGGGGAGAACAGCCAGAGCAATGCAGTGGGGCGCGGTGTACGCCTCAAGGAGGCAGCCGTCAGTCGCATGGTGGCGCGCGCTGAGCCGGACACATCCAGACGCAAGCCCGGGATCGTGAAGTAGCAATGGACGCACCATCGGTCAGGGCGGCTCCGCCTCCGGCATCCGGCTTCGCCGAACTCTTCACCCCAAAGCTGATCACTGTGCTCCGCGAAGGCTACGGGCTCGGCGACCTCCGTGCCGACATCGTCGCCGGACTGACCGTCGCAATCGTCGCACTGCCGCTCTCCATGGCCATCGCCATCGCTTCCGGCACGACACCCGACCGGGGGCTCTACACCGCGATCGTCGGTGGCTTCCTGATTTCGTTGCTCGGCGGCAGCCGATTCCAGATCGGTGGACCGGCCGGCGCGTTCATCGTGCTGGTCGCCGCCGCCGTGGGTCAGATCGGTATCGATGGCCTCATTCTTGCCACCATGATTGCCGGCGGCATCCTCGTCGCCGCGGGGCTCCTGCGCCTGGGCACCTACATCAAGTTCATCCCCTATCCGGTTACGGTCGGCTTCACCGCCGGCATCGCTGTCATCATCTTCGCCAGCCAGATCAAGGATTTGTTCGGCCTCACGCTGGACCATGAACCGGGCGACCTGCTGCCCAAACTCGAAGCGCTGGCAGGCGCGCTGCCGACAGTGAACATCGCCGCTGTTGCGCTTGCTGCCGCCTCCATCGCCATCATCGCCGGTCTCAGGAAATACCGGCCGGGCTGGCCGGGCATGCTGATCGCGGTGGTGGCGACGTCGCTGCTCGCGGTCCTGCTGCACCTTCCGGTCGAGACCATCGCCAGCAAGTTCGGCGGCATCCCGCGCACCCTGCCGCTGCCGAGCTTGCCGTCCCTTTCCATCGAGAAGGTTCAGGCAGCGCTACCATATGCGCTGTCGTTCGCGCTGCTTGGCGCCATCGAGTCACTTCTATCGGCCGTCGTTGCCGACGGCATGACCGGCCGCCGTCACCGCTCCAATCTCGAACTCGTCGCGCAGGGCATCGCCAACATCGCCTCCGCAATGTTCGGAGGAATCTGTGTGACGGGCACAATCGCCCGCACCGCGACCAATGTGCGCGCCGGAGCACGCGGGCCGGTGTCGGGCATGCTGCACGCCGGGTTCCTGCTGCTCTTCATGCTGATCGCCGCGCCGCTTGCGGGGTACATCCCGCTCGCCGCGCTCGCCGGCGTCCTGGCGGTCGTGGCCTGGAACATGGCCGAAAAGCACGCCGTGGCGATCCTGCTGCGCTCGCGCGGTGATGCGGTCGTGCTGCTCGCCACGTTCCTGCTCACCATCTTCCGCGACCTCACAACCGGGATCGTGGTTGGATTCGCGCTGGCGTCGCTGCTGTTCATCGGCCGCATGGCGCGGAGCACCGAGGTGCAGACGGGGAGGGCTTCTCCTCTTGCCGATATTGCCGACAGCGAGGACAGCCGTGGCGCCTACGACGCCACGCTCGCCTCCGATCCGGACCTCTTGGTCTATCGCATCGCCGGCGCCTTCTTCTTCGGCGCAGCGGCGTCGGTCAGTTCGGTGCTTGACCGCATCGGTGACCACCATCGCGCCTTGATCGTCGACCTCTCGGCTGTCGGATTTCTCGATTCCACCGCCGCCAACTCGATGGCCGGGGTCGCCCGCAACACCGCCCGGCGCGGCATACTGTTCTATATTTCCGGCGCCACACCCGCAGTTCGCCGCGAACTGCACCTGCATGGCGTCGATGCGCCCGGCACTGCGTTCTCCGACAGCATCGACGCCGCCGTCGCCGCCGTCCGTACGCACCTTCCGGCACCCCAAAACGCCTGACAAGCCAGCATCTTTGCGCTAAACGACCCTCACGGCCCCGTAGCTCAGCGGATAGAGCAGCAGCCTTCTAAGCTGTTGGTCCCAGGTTCGATTCCTGGCGGGGTCACCACTCGCGCCGCACGCACCGATTTCAGGGGTTGTGGTGCCGCGTTACGGGCATCTGCCTTTTCTTTGCCCGCAGCATCGCAGCGGCGGTCCAGGACAGGGCGGCCACAGGCCCCAGCGCGACCAGCAGGATGTCGCAGACATCCAGTATCTGCTGCAACATCATCGGCTTAAGCGGCGTGAGCGTGGTCGCCTTTGGCAACCGCCCGCTGTGTACGGCGCGGCTTCTTTTCGGCGGGCCGCTTGCGATGTTCGGCCTCGATGCCAGAGACGATCTTGGCCATCTCGCTGTCGACGAATTCGAGAACCGGCTCCAGGTCGGCTCCGGCGGGTTTCTTTGCACGCGACTGGCGCTTCATCGCCATACTCCGTCGTCAACTGTCATAATGTTGACTGTCCGGGTAGCACCTGAAATAGGCGATGTAAAAAGACTATTGCCGTTGCAGTAAACAAGCACCGTTAATTGAATGCGACGGAAATAGTTACTACGGTCGACTGAACCACAGTGCTGGGGCGGGCGCCTACGTTCCCGCCTGCGCCGTGCTGTCCCTCACAACCAGCTCCGATCGCAACACCACGTGCACCGGATCGCGCCCCGCCGTTCGGCCCTCCAGGATTTCGATGAGCGCCAGCGTTGCCATGCGCCCGATCTGCTCGCGCGGCTGCCGCATCGTGGTCAGCGCAGGCAGATAGTTCTCGGAAACGATGATGTCGTCGAAGCCGATGACCGACACGTCGCGCGGACAGTCGAGGCCATGCCGGCGGATCGCCGCGATGAACCCGATCGCCATCTCGTCATTGGCACTGAAGATCGCGGTGGGCCGGTCGGACAGCCCCGCGAATGCATCTCCCGCTGCCCTGCCTGTCGTCATCTCATAGCTTCCCGGGATGATCCATTCCGGCCGAATATCGAGGCCGGACTCGAACATCGCTTTTCGGAAGCCGACCAGCCGCTCATTCGGGAAGTTGTTGCGCGACGGCCCGCTGATGTGGCCGATGTTGCGGTGTCCCAGTGTGACCAGATGCTGCACCGCGCGCTCGGCCGCCTGCAGATTGTCCGTGATCACCGAATTGATCGCCGGATCGGGCAACTCGTCATAGGCGGCAACCAGGGGCAGCGTTCCGCCCTGGCCCGGGATCGCGTGCAGCCGGCGCGTGTCCAGCGAACCGTCGAACAACAGCAGCCCGTCGGCGCGATTGGAGAGAAAATAGTCATTCAGCCAGCGCGACGGGTCCTCGCCGAGCCGGTTCGTCACCAGCACGCGCATACCCCTGGGAAGCGGCTTCCGTGACCACCGCTTCAAGGATCGTCGAATAGAACGGATTGCCTACGCCGGGCATCGCCGCGAGAATCGTTTTGGCCGCGCGCATGCGCAGCGAACGCGCCGCCTGATTGATCGTATAGCCCGTGTCGCGCACTGCATCGAGAACGCGGTTGCGCGTCTCTTCAGTGACCCTTTCGGGCATGCTCAGCACGCGACTGACGGTCGCGGCCGACACATTTGCGTGACGCGCAACATCTTGAATCGTCGGCGTTTTTATAGGAGGTACCATCGTCGCGCAGCGCCCCTCCGCGCTCGGTAACTCAAACTGTCTAAATCGATCTTGACAGGTGCGCAAGAAGTGTCTGAAACTCATGCAATCGATTGCATTGATCTTTGAGGAGGTTTTCTGTAATCGATTACACGCGGTCGGCTCGGGCGGCTTCATCAGAAGGCCCCCCTGCGGCTGGCGGCATTTCGCAGGAGCATCCGCTCCAAGTGAACGTTGGGAGGACGACATTATGAAGAAGTTTACGGTAGTCGCCGGTTTGGCGGCCGCTCTTATGCTGTCGACTTCGGCCTTTTCGGCTGACGTCGAAGTGACGCACTGGTGGACGTCTGGCGGCGAAGCCGCTGCGGTTGCCGAATTCGCCAAGGCCTTCGACGCGACGGGCAACCACTGGGTTGACGGCGCTATCGCGGGCTCGGGCGACACCGCCCGTCCGATCATCATCAGCCGTATTCTCGGCGGTAACCCCATGGGTGCCACCCAGCTGAACCCCGGCAAGGACGCTGACGACCTCGTCAAGGCCGGCCTGATGCTCGACCTGACCGATCTGGCCAACAGCGAAGGCTGGGACAAGATCATCAATCCGCCGTCGCAGCTGGCGTCTTGCACTTATGACGGTCACGTCTATTGCGTGCCGGTCAACCTGCACTCCGCTCAGTGGATCTGGCTGAACCGCCACGTCTACGAGACTGCTGGCATCCCGGTGCCGAAGGACTGGTTCGAGTTCGTGAAGTCGGCTCCCGATGTGGCTGCCAAGGGCATCGTGCCGCTGTCGGTCGCCAATGGCTGGCCGGTGCAGACGCTGCTTGCCGACATCGAAGTCGCCGTCGCTGGCGTCGATGACTACATCAAGGTCTATAAGGGCCGTGACGTAGCCCTCGCTTCCGGTCCGGAGTACCGCAAGGTGTTCGAGGCCATGGATGCTGCCCGCAAGCTGGTCGATCCGGCAACCATGGTTCCGCAGTGGAACGATGCCGTGTCGCTGGTCGTCCAGGGCAAGGCCGCTGCCAACGTGATGGGCGACTGGGCCCAGGGTGAGTTCGCCGTTGCGAACATGAAGGCCGGTGTCGACTATGACTGCCTGCCTGGCCTCGGTGTGACGCCGGTTCTCGATACCGGCGGCGACGTGTTCTACTTCCCCAAGAACGCCGACCCGGAAGTGACCAAGGCCCAGCTCGTGCTGGCCTCGACGCTGCTGACCAAGGACACTCAGGTGGCCTTCAATCTGAAGAAGGGCTCGCTTCCCATTCGTCAGGACGTTGACCTGTCCAAGGCCAATGACTGCATGAAGAAGGGCATCGCCATTCTCCAGTCCGGCGCCAACTTCCCGTCGAACTCGCAGATGATGGATCGTGACTCGCTCAATCAGATCCGCGACATCTACAACAACTTCTTCGCGGATCAGAATGTGACCGTGGACGAAGCTCAGGCGCAGTTCGCAGACGTCGTGAAGAACGCTCCCCCGCTCTGAGTTGACGGGATCGACTGGACGCACTTGAATACGATGGGCCGGCTCAGCGTGAGCTGGGTCGGCCCATCTTTTTCCATTTCTCGGGGGAAGCTGCGATGACGACCACGGCGGCGACAGATTCGGCATCTGGCACGACGCCAAGGCGCGATCCGGCAAGGGGGACCTCCTTCAGGCTTATCGCTATCGCGCTTGGGGCTCTGGCGACAATCGGTGCCCTGGCATTTGCCCTGTGGGGCATCATCGATACCCCCGCGCGAAACTGGGAATCGCAGACCGCGACGCTGATGTGGGCCTTGCCTCTGTTCACACTGGTCGGCACCGTCCTGATGCGAAAATATCCGCGTACTGGCGCGACCCTGACCGGGCTGGCCGCCATCGGTGGTCTGCTTCTGGCACTGACCGTCGCATCGGGACTGCAACTTTCCCTTACGGCCGGCGTGGTCCTTGCGGCTGCGGCCGCCGCCACGGCCCTCTACAGCATCGTTGCTGCGGGCGACCGGATTGGCGCCACGATGGTGCATAATGGCGAAATCATCCGGCCCGATTGGCTGACGCGCTTTTCCGCCGCCAAGATCGCCTCGGCGCCGATGTTCCTCACAGTGCTCGGCGTGTTCATTGGCGGCACCATCTGGACCATCGTTTATTCGTTCACCCGTTCGGCCTCTCTGCCGACCAATGATTTCATCGGCTTTGCCCAGTACGAGCGTCTGTTCAAGACGGTACGCTGGTCGATCTCGGTGAAGAACCTCGCCGTCTACGGCGTGTTCTCGCTCAGCCTGTCATTTGTGGTCGGCTTCCTTCTCGCGGTCTTCCTCGATCAGAAGATTCGCTTCGAGAGCGCTTTTCGCACCATCTATCTCTACCCCTTCGCCCTCAGCTTCATCGTAACCGGCCACGTCTGGGCGTGGATCATGAACCCGACCTTCGGATTGCAGAAGGCGATACGCGATCTCGGCTGGACGGCGTTCACCTTCGACTGGCTCGGCAACCGCGACATGGTCGTCTATACGCTGGTCATCGCTGGCCTCTGGCAGGGCACTGGCCTCATCATGGCGCTGATGCTCTCCGGCCTGCGGGGCATCGACGACGAAATCTGGCGCGCCGCCCGCGTCGACGGCATTCCGAAATGGCGCACCTACATCTCCATCGTCCTGCCCATGATGCGGCCGGTGCTGATCACCACGCTGGTGATTTCCGCTTCAGGCATCGTGCGCGTCTACGATCTGGTGGTGGCGCTCACGCAGGGCGGCCCGGGACTGTTCTCGGAAATGCCCGCCAAATACGTCTACGACAACATGTTCCAGGGCGCTCTTGGCCAGGGTCTTGCCGCGTCTTCGGTGATGCTGGTCACGGTGGGCATCATTCTTATTCCATGGGCGATCGTCGAATTCGGCGGCAAGCGTCGGCAGTAGGGGCAGCACGATGACAATGCAGATGGCCGGCGACATGTCTGAAGCAGACGCGATCTCCCGCGTGCTTGAGGGACCGCAGGGGATCAAGCCCAAACGGATCATCGATCCCGCGCGCATCCTGATCTACAGCGTGCTGATCCTGGCCGCCATATTCTACCTGTTTCCGCTCTACATCATGGTCATCACGTCGCTGAAGGACCTCGAGGGCATCCGCACCGGCAACCTCTTCGTGCCTCCGGCACATCCAAACCTCGACGCCTGGTTCAAGGCCTGGGACACTGCCTGCACCGGGCTCTACTGCAACGGCATCAAGGTGGGCTTCTGGAACTCGGTGCAGATTACCGTGCCCAGCGTCATCGTCTCCATCGCGGTCGCCTCCGTCACCGGCTACGCCCTCGCCATGTGGCCATACCGGGGCTCCAATTTCTTCTTCACCGTGCTGCTCGTCGGCTCCTTCATCCCCTACCAGGTGATGCTCTACCCGCTGGTTCTGATCACCGCGTGGCTGCACATCTTCTCGACGCTGTGGGCCGTCATCATGATCCACACCATCTTCGGCATGCCGATCCTGGTGCTGCTCTTCCGCAACTACTTCATCTCCATACCGCCTGAACTGTTCAAGGCGTCGCGCGTCGACGGGGCAGGGTTCTGGCGCATCTACTTCCAGGTGCTGATGCCGATGTCGCTGCCGATCTTCGTGGTGGCTCTGATCCTGCAGGTGACCGGTATCTGGAACGATTTCCTGTTCGGCGTGATCTTCGCCGGCACCACCAACTTCCCCATCACCGTGCAGCTCAACAACATCGTCAATTCCCTGCAGGGCGTGAAGGAATACAACGTCGACATGGCTGCCACCATTCTCACCGGCGCCGTGCCGCTTTTCATCTACTTCGTGTCGGGGAAATTGTTCGTCCGCGGCATCGCCGCCGGCGCAGTAAAGGGCTAATCCGCATGGATATCAGTGTTTCGATCAAGGACCTTTCGGTCAGCTACGGCGCCGTGAAAGTCCTGAAGTCTCTCAACCTCGACATCGGCAGCGGCGAATTTATCGTCCTGCTCGGGCCGTCCGGCTGCGGCAAGTCGACCTTGCTCAACTGCATCGCCGGGCTTCTCGAAGTCTCCACCGGCCAGATCTTCATTGAGGGCAAGAACGTCACCTGGGAGGAGCCCAAGGATCGCGGCATCGGCATGGTGTTCCAGTCCTATGCGCTCTATCCGCAGATGACCGTCGAGCGCAATCTGAGCTTTGGCCTGCGCGTTGCGGGAATGCGCAAGGAAGACATCGACAAGCGCGTCGCACGCGCCTCCGAAATTCTCCAGATCGAGCCGCTGCTGAAGCGCAAGCCGATGGAGTTGTCCGGCGGCCAGCGCCAGCGCGTCGCCATTGGCCGTGCGCTGGTGCGCGACGTCGATGTGTTCCTGTTCGACGAGCCGCTCAGCAACCTCGACGCCAAGCTCCGTTCCGATCTGCGCGTCGAAATCAAGCGCCTGCACCAGCGCCTGAAGAACACCATGATCTACGTCACGCACGACCAGATCGAGGCGATGACCCTGGCGGATCGCATCGCGATCATGAAGAACGGTGTCATCCAGCAGCTCGGCGATCCCCATTCGGTCTACAATCACCCGGTCAACCTGTTTGTCGCCGGCTTCATTGGCTCGCCCTCGATGAATTTTCTGACCGGCGAGATCAACCAGTCCGGCAAGGCCAATTTCGTTCTCGCAGACGCCGTCGTTCCGCTCGACACTTACAAGTTCGAGACCCAGACTGGCGACAAGGTCGAAGGCGTGCTGGGTGTCCGCCCGGAGCACATCGTCGTCGGT
This sequence comes from uncultured Alphaproteobacteria bacterium, assembly GCA_963796775.1. Taxonomy (GTDB): domain Bacteria; phylum Pseudomonadota; class Alphaproteobacteria; order Rhizobiales; family Devosiaceae; genus Devosia_A. The sequence goes on from CAWCMZ010000007.1 coordinate 166,440, forward strand.
GAGGAAGCCGACAAGATGCCCTACAGTCTCGACAGCGAGATCGAAATTGTCGAGCCGATGGGCTCCGACACCGTTGCATGGACCAAGATCGCGGGCCAGTCGGTCACCTTCCGTTGCTCCTCCGATATCCACCTGGTGCCCGGCCAGAAGGTTCGTATCGGCTTCGATCCCGGTCGCGCCTCCGTGTTCAACTCGGCCAGCGGCCTCCGCGTTTAGTCTCGCCGGCAGAGGCCCGCTCCCGGCCGGAGCGGGTCTCTCGGCAATCTCAAAAGTACAACGTTAATACGGGATCGCGTCCGCGCGTCCTGATATTCATGAGGCCCGACATGGACGTTTCTTTTCAGCTTTACAGCGGCCGCAATGCCGGCCCGATCGAGCCCTTGCTCGGCCGTCTCGCCAGTCTCGGCTACACCCAGGTTGAGGGTTTTGGCGGCGTCTACGCCGACCCCGTGGGCTTCGCGGCGAGCCTAAAGGCCAACGGTCTCGCCATGACCACCGCGCACGTCCAGTTGGAGCAGTTGAAGGACGTTTCCGCGACCATCACGCTTGCTGAAGCGCTCGGCGTCAAAACCCTGTTCTGCCCGTCTGTACCCCAGGCTGAGCGCGGCCAGGACGAGGGCAGGTGGGTGGCGCTCGCCGACACGCTCGCGGCGCTTGGCGATACCTACCGCAAGGCGGGCTTCGGCTTCGGTTGGCACAACCACGCCTTCGAGTTTGTTCCCACCGCCAGCGGCAAGCTGCCGATGAACATCATTCTCGATGCCGCTCCGGAAAATGTCTGGGAGGTCGATGTCGCGTGGCTGGTCAAGGCGGGTCTCGATCCACTCGACTGGTTCAGGGCTTATGGCCGCCAGATCACCGCCATCCACGTCAAGGACATCGCACCCAAGGGCGAGGCGCTTGCCGAGGACGGCTGGGCCGACGTCGGACACGGCACTCTCGATTGGCAGGCGCTCTACGACGCGCTCAAGGCAAATGCCCGGGTCGAGTACTACGTCATGGAGCACGACAACCCCTCCGACGTCGATCGTTTCGCGCGCCGCTCCATCGCCGCCGTGCGCGCCTGGAAGTAAGCGGGCCGACCAGCCTCGCACCCCTACGGAGCCTCAAATGAGCAACACCCTCGGCGTCGGCATCATGGGCAACGGAGTGATTTCCGGCACCTATCTGGCGCTCGCGCCCCTGTTCAGGGGCTTTGAAGTCCGCGCCATCGCCGACATCCTCCCGGAAGCCTCGAAGCGCAGGTCCGAGGAATTCGGCGTGCCCGCACAAACGCCAGCCGAACTGCTGAAGAATTCCGAGATCGACCTCATCGTCAATCTCACCCCGCCTGCGGTGCACTATTCGGTTTCCATGGACGCGCTCAGCGCTGGTAAGCACGCCTATTCCGAAAAGCCGCTCGCCATCGCACTGGACCAGGCAAAGACCCTCAAGAAAGAAGCCGATGCCCGCGGCCTCCGCGTCGGCAGCGCCCCCGACACCTTCCTTGGTGGCGGCCACCAGCAGGTGAGGAAGATCGTCGACTCCGGCCAGCTTGGTCGCATCACCTCGGGCACCACGCACGTCATGAGCCGCGGCATGGAGCACTGGCACCCCAATCCGGACTTCTTCTTCCAGATCGGCGGCGGCCCGGTCCTCGACGTCGGCCCCTATTACGTCAACGCCTTGATCCAGTTGCTCGGCCCGGTGCGCCGTGTCACTGCCTTCACCGGCATGGCGCGCACTGAACGCCCGGTGACCGCTGAGGGACCCTACAAGGGAACGGTGATCAAGGTCGGCACGCCCACCACCATCCATGGCGTGCTCGAGTTCCACTCCGGTGCCATCGTCACCATCGGAGCCAGTTGGGACGTCCACAGCCACGGACACCACAACATCGAGCTCTATGGCACCGACGGCTCCATTTTCGTGCCTGACCCCAACTACTTCGGCGGCGATATCTTCACCACCGACGCGTCGGGCAAGCGCACCAAAGTCGAGCTCTGGGATCATCCGTTTGGCCGGCCGAACTTCGCTCTCGACAGCGCCATACCGCGCGCCAACTACCGCACCGCCGGCCTGGCCGATCTGGTGCGCTCGATCCACGAGGGCCGCCCGGCGCGTCTCAGCGCCGATCTCGCCGTGCACGCGGTGGACGTGATGACGTCGTTGCTCAAGGCCGGAGAAACAGGCGAGGTGCTGACACTCTCGACCACCTGCAAGCGCCCCGCGCCACTCGGTCCTGACGAAGCCCGCGAACTGCTTCGGCAGCCATGACGAATTGGCGGGGGCAGGCGCCACGGCGCTCTGTCCAGCCAGAATGGCGTTCTAAGCCTTGACAGTTGGGGCATGTCGGTCAAGGGTTGCCTGACATGTTAGTGTCCGCTGAGGCACGTACACAAGGACCGGCGCCTGAAGCCGGGTCCGATTGCAGAGGAGGGCTGTTTCATGCGCACCATCAAGGGTCCGGCGATCTTTCTCGCCCAGTTTGCCGGCGACAAGCCGCCCTTCGACACGCTCGACAACATGTGTCGCTGGGCCGCAGGCCTCGGCTACAAGGGCGTCCAGATTCCAACCTGGGCCAGCAACCTGATCGATGTCGAGAAAGCGGCGACCTCGAAGACCTACGCCGATGAAATCAACGGCGTCGCCAGGAGCCACGGCATCGTCGTCACCGAGCTTTCCAGTCACATCATCGGCCAGCTGGTGGCGGTTCATCCTGCCTATGACACCGCGTTTGACGGTTTCGCCATTCCCGCTGTGCGGGGCAATCCCAAGGCGCGCCAGGAGTGGGCCGTGCAGCATCTCAAATGGTGCGCCGCCGCCTCGAAGAACATGGGCATCAACGCCCACGGCACCTTCTCGGGCGCGCTGGCATGGCCATTCGTCTATCCGTGGCCGCAGCGCCCCGCAGGCCTTGTCGAGGAAGCCTTCGACGAACTGGCGAAGCGCTGGCTGCCGATCCTCGATGAGTTCGACCGCCACGGCGTCGACGTCTGCTACGAGATCCATCCCGGCGAGGACCTCTACGACGGCGCGACCTACGAGATGTTCCTCGAGCGCGTCAACAACCACGCCCGGGCCAACCTTCTCTACGACCCCAGCCACTTCGTGCTGCAGCAGCTCAACTATCTGGATTACATCGACTTTTACCACGAACGCATCAAGATGTTCCACGTCAAGGACGCCGAGTTCAACCCCACCGGCAAGCAGGGCGTCTATTCGGGCTACCAGAGCTGGGTCAACCGTGCCGCGCGCTTCCGCTCGCTCGGCGATGGTCAGGTCGATTTCGCCTCCATCTTCTCCAAGCTCACCGCATATGATTTCGCCGGCTGGGCCGTGCTCGAATGGGAATGCGCCATCAAGCATCCGGAGGACGGCGCAGCCGAGGGCGCGCCGTTCATCGCATCGCACATCATCCGCGTCACCGAACGGGCGTTCGACGACTTCGCCGCGTCCGGTACCGACAAGGCGGCCAACCGCAAGATGCTCGGCCTGAGCTGACGCGACTGAGGGAGACTGCAAATGGCTGAGAACGGCGCGACGCGCATTCGTCTGGGCATGGTCGGCGGCGGCACCGGAGCCTTCATCGGCTACGTCCACCGCATCGCCTCACGGCTAGACGGCGACTACGAACTGGTCGCCGGGGCACTGTCCTCCAATCCAAGGACGGCAAAGGCCTCGGGCCGCAATCTCGGTCTCGCGGATGACCGCATCTACACCTCCTACGAGGAAATGGCGGTCCGCGAGAGCGAGCGCCCGGATGGCATTCAGGCCGTCTCCATCGTGACGCCCAACCACGTCCACTACGGCCCTGCCAAGGCGTTCCTCGAAGCCGGCATCCACGTCATTTGCGACAAGCCACTGACCTCGACGCTCGAAGACGCCCGCGCGCTCCTCGCCATCAAGCCGAAGAAGGGCGCAAAGTTCCTCCTCACCCACAACTACACCGGCTATCCGCTGGTCCGGCAGGCGCGCGAACTGGTCAAGTCGGGCGCGCTCGGCAAAATCCGCGTCGTTCAGGCCGAATACGCCGCAGGATTGGCTGACCAACCCGGTCTCCAACAAGCAGGCCGACTGGCGCACCGATCCGAAGCGCTCAGGCGCCGGCGGCGCCATCGGCGATATCGGCACCCACGCCTACAATTTGCTGCGCTTCGTCACCGGGCTGAAAACCGACGCCGTCAGTGCCGACCTGCAAAGCTTCGTCAAGGGCCGCAAGGTTGACGACAACGTGCAGATCCTGCTCCGCTTCCGGGGCGGTGCCCGCGGCATGCTGTGGGCCAGCCAGGTCGCCGTGGGCCACGAGAATTCACTGAAGCTGCGCGTCTATGGCGAAAAGGCCAGCATCGAGTGGGCCCAGGAAAACCCCAACCAGATGTGGTTCGCCGAGTTCGGCAAGCCCAGGCAGCTGCTATACACGAGGCGGCTCGATCTCGGGAAACGTTGCCCCCGCCATGAACATCCGCATCCCCGGCGGGCACCCCGAAGGCTACCTTGAGGCGTTCGCCACCCTCTACGCGCAGTTTGCCGAAATCATCCGCGGCAACGCCAAACCCTACGCCGGTCTGCTCCCGAGCCTCGAGGACGGAGTCGAGGGCGTGCAGTTCATCACCGCCTCGATCCAGTCGTCAAAGAGCGACGGCAAGTGGACCAAGATGAGTTCAGTCTAGCCCCGGAACCGGCTTGCGGCCCGGCCGTTCTCTTTGAAACAGGAGAACGCCATGCCCGTGCTTCACGCTCTGTTCGACAGCTACATTCCCGCCGCCAACGCTGTGCGTGCACTCAAGGCGCTTGGCGTCGCCGCCGACGACATTTCGCTCATCGCCAACCGTTCCGATACGGTTCATAGCGACGATAAGCCAGCCGCTGAAGGCGCTGAACTCGGCGCGGACCTGGGCGGCATTGCCGGCGGAACTGCAGGATTGCTGGCCGGCCTGGGTCTCGTGACCATCCCCGGGATTGGCCCTGTTGTAGGGGCCGGCTGGCTGATCGCTTCGACTCTCGGACTGGCGACCGGCGGCGCTCTTGGCCTGGCCACCGGCGCTCTGGTCGGGGCCCTCATTCACGAGGGCGCGCCGCACGATGCCGCGCACACCTACAACGAAGGCGTCAAGGCCGGTGGCTCATTGGTGTCAGTTCGTGTCGGTCGCGCCCGGGTCGAAGCGGCTGAAGCCATTCTTGTCGACGCGCGCCGCCTCGACGCCGTGTATCGCAATGATCCGGAGCCTGGAGCGCGGTCCGAGGTCGTTCGCCCGATCTAGCCGCTCAGTGCGTCCAGGGCGTCTTGCGGTCGAACCGGAAATTGTCCGGATAACTGGAGCGTTTTGGCACGCTGTCGTGCGCCGGTTGCACCACATAGGGGATGCCATTGGCCTGCGCGTAGGCCTCGGCCAGTTCCAGCGTGTCGAACGACAGCCGCACCTGCGCCTTGGTATCGCTGCTCGCCGTATAGCCCATCAGCGGCTCGATTTCCCTCGGTGACGACGGTTCGTGCACCAGCACCCAGTGCTTGGAGTTGCCGCGCCCCGACTGCATTGCGTTGGGCGAAGGGCGGAAGATGCGTGCCGTCATTCCAAACGTCCCTGAGAGAGCCTGAGAGGAGCCCACGATGGTCGGGGCAGAGTGATTCGAACACTCGACCCCCGGTTCCCAAAACCGGTGCTCTACCAGGCTGAGCTATACCCCGAACTTCGTTCCCATCCGTTACCGAGTCTCTCCTCAAAGGGCAAGGCTTCTCGTCCCGATTGACCCGGCTCGCAAAAGGCTTAACAGAGGCCCGATGATCGATCTCTCACGCCCCTGGCCACTCCGCCTCAGCCGCAGCAACTGGTGGCTCTACGCGCTTGCGGCGCTGGCAATCATCGCCGCCATAGCCGCCTTTGACGGGATCGCCTCGCCATGGGCACGTGCCTGGCCGGCATCGGTGGTCGCGTTCTTCGCCTCGATCACCGATTACGGCCTCTCCGACTGGATATTGATCCCATCCGGCAGCCTCTGCCTGTTGGCCGGCCTCATTTTCGTGATCATTCCCGGACGGTTGCGCAAACTGGCGGCGATGCAGTTCGCCCAGATCTTTGGCTTCATTTTCGTCGGCGTGGGCTTGCCCGGACTCCTGGCCAACATCTTGAAGCGTGTCATTGGCCGCGGCCGTCCCGGCGTTTTCGATCAGGCCGGACTTTTTGGCTTTCAGAACTTCTTCAATGACTGGACCTACCAGAGCTTTCCATCGGGCCACACCACCACCGCGTTCGCGTTCGCCATGATCGTCGGGTTCCTCGCGCCGCGCTGGTTTCCGGCCGGCCTGGTTTACGGGGTGGCAATCGCACTGTCGCGCGTCGCTATCGGCGCACACTACCCCTCGGACGTGGTTGCAGGGGCGATCCTCGGCGTCCTGGGCGCCTATTTCGTGCGCTATGTCTTCGCCCGCCGCAACTGGATGTTCGAGTTTCGCAACGGCCTCATCCACGTCCGCGATCTTACGGCCCTGCGCCGCATCGGCCGGCTCCGCCGAACACGTCAGCTCTGATTGTACCGGCCGAGCGCTGCAGCCAGGTCAGCTTTGAGGTCGTCTATCCCCTCGAGCCCGATATGGAGCCGGATCATGTGCCCTTCGGCCTCCCACTTGACCGCGGTGCGGACGCGCCCGGGATAGACCGGCAGGCAAAGACTCTCATAGCCGCCCCACGAGTAGCCCAGGCCGAACAGCTTGAGCCCATCGAGCATCGCTGCATATGACTCGCGCGGGGCGGGGGTCAGCAGCACCCCGAATATGCTGCCCGAGCCCGAAAAATCGCGGGCATGGATGGCGTGGTCGGGGTGGCTGGGCAGCGCCGGATGGTACACCGCCGCCACCCCCGGCTGTCCCTCCAGCCAGCTCGCGATTTCCGCGCTGTGCTTTGAATGCTGCCGCATCCGCAGTGCCAGCGTCCTGAGTCCGCGGGCGGCGAGAAAGCAGTCGTCGGGTGAGGCGCAGAGGCCCAGTTGCAGGTGCGTCTTGCGCAACTGTTCGATACAGCGCTCCGTCGCCGACGCCGTGCCGAACATGGCGTCCGAGTGTCCGATGATCATCTTCGTACCGGCGTGGATGACGATGTCCGCACCCAGAGCCAGCGGCTGGTGGAACAGCGGCGTCGCCCAGGAATTGTCCACGATCACATAGGCGTCGCGGGTCTTGGCCGCGGCCACGATGCCGGGCAGGTCCTGCACCTCAAAGGTCAGCGACCCCGGGCTCTCCACGTAGATTGCCCGGGTCTTTTCCGTCATCAGCGCCGCGATGTCAGAGCCACATCTCGGATCGTAGTAGCGGACGCCGACTCCAAGCCGCTGCAGCACGCCATCTCCGAAGCGCCGCGTCGGATAGTAGGCGCTGTCGGTGACCAGCACCTCGTCGCCGCTTTCCAGCACCGACAGCAGCGCCAGGCTGATCGCCGAGAGGCCCGAAGGTGCCAAGACCGTCCCTGCAGCGCCCTCCAGTTCGGTCATCACCGCCTCGACCGCATCGGACGAGGGGTTCCCCATCCGCCCATATTCGTATCTCGGATGCGGAACCTCGATCTCATCGAGCGTTTTGAACAGCACCGTCGAACCGCGGTAAACCGGGGTGTTGACGAAGCCGAATTGCTCTTCGACCTTCCGTCCGCTGTGCGTCAGGATGGTGTCGACGGAGACCTTGCCGGCGTCATCTGCGGGGGGATTGGTCATTGCCGGACTCTCTGCACAAAATTCGCCCACCTGATGCCGCTGAACAAAAACTAGTCAGGAATGCTGTCGCAAACCTGCCATAGTGCTTGACGTATCCGTCAATAGCCGCTTCGATGCAACCAGCATTACTCGCGCCTCGGGCGGAGTTGCAGCCGGGACAGGTGGCGCACAAAGCCGAAGGTCCCGGGACCACAGGGTCAGGAAACAAAGGGCTAAAATCAATGTCAAACAAAGTTATGTCTCTGGCGGTCGTGGCCGCGCTCGGATTGGCCCTGACGGCCACGGCGTCTTACGCCGATACACTCGCCGATGTGAAGGCCAAGGGCTTCATCCAGTGCGGCGTTGCACCGAGCACCCCCGGGTTCGCAGCTGCGGATTCCAGCAACAACTGGGCGGGCCTCGACGTCGACTATTGCAAGTCACTCGCCGCCGCCATCTTCAACGACACCTCGAAAGTTCGCTACACACCGCTGACCTCCACCGAGCGGTTCACCGCGCTGTCCGCCGGTGAAGTCGATCTGCTGTCCCGTACCACGACCTGGACCATGAGCCGCGACACCCAGCTGGGCATCAAGTTCGTGGGCACCATGTACTATGACGGCCAGGGCTTCATGGTCCACAAGTCGCTCGGCGTGAATTCGGTCAAGGATCTCGGCGGCGCCTCCGTCTGCATCGAGAAGGGCACCACGACCGAGCTCAACGCTGCCGACTACTTCGCGGCTCACAACCTGCAGTTCAATCCCGTGGTGTTCGAAGCCGAAGACGAGACCGTGAAGGCCTATGTCGATGGCCGTTGCGACGTGTTCACCACCGACTCCTCGGCGCTCGCCGGCGAGCGCTCAGGGCTTGCTGATCCGTCCGAGCACATCATTCTGCCCGAGATCATTTCCAAGGAGCCGCTGGCTGTCGTGGTTCGTCAGGGCGACGACAACTGGTTCAATCTCGCTCGCTGGACCTACTTCGCTTTGCTCGAGGCCGAAGAACTCGGCGTCTCCTCGACCAACGTCGACGAGATGCTTGGGTCCGACAACCCCTCGATCAAGCGCCTGCTTGGCGTCGAAGGCGACTTCGGTACCCCGATGGGCGTGACCAAGGACTGGGCCTACCAGATCATCAAGCTTGGTCGGCAATTACTCGGAAATCTTCGAGCGCAACGTCGGCCCGAACAGCCCGCTGGGTCTGGCCCGCGGCCTGAACGCCCTGTGGAAGGATGGCGGCCTGCAGTACTCCCCGCCGATCCGCTAATCGCATTCCGTTCCCCGGTGCCTAGGCGCCGGGGAACCCCGTCGGCTGCATCCGGCGCTTTTCGACCGCAACGATCAGGACAGGGGCAAATCTAATGGCTGTCGAGACGATCGGGGGAGCCGCGCCAGCTCGCGTGCCCCTGTTGAATGATCCCAAGTTCCGGGGTCAATTGTATCAGGCCATAGTCGCAATCGTTCTGATCGCCTTCTTTGCCTGGATCATCTTTAACGCGATGCAGAACCTGATCGCTCAGAAGAAGACCACCGGCTTCGACTTCCTCTTCCTGACCGCCGGCTTCGACATTGGCTTCAGCCTGTTTCCCTACTCACGCTCGTCCTTCTATTGGCAGGCCTTCCTGGTCGGCCTGACCAACACGCTGCTGGTCGCCTCGATCGGTATCTTCTTTTCAACGCTTCTTGGGTTCACCGTCGGCATCGCGCGCCTCTCCTCGAACTGGATCATCGCGCGCATCGCAACGGTCTACATCGAGCTCATCCGCAACATCCCGCTGCTGCTGCAATTGTTCTTCTGGTACTTCGCCGTGCTCAAGGCGATGCCGGCCGTGCGCGAGAGTTTCGTGTTCTTCGGTGGCCTGATCATCAACCAGCGCGGCCTCTATCACGCCCCGCCCGATAGGAGACGATCGCTTCATCTACGTCGTTGCCGCGCTGTTCCTGGCGATTGTTGCGTCGTTCGTCGTTCGCGGCTGGGCAATCAGGCGGCTTGAGCAGACAGGCAAGCGCTTCCACACGGTTTGGGCAGTCCTCGCCCTGTTGATCGGTCTGCCGCTGATCACCTGGGTCCTGAGCGGCACGGTGATGACCTTTGAAATGCCCGAGCTCAAGGGCTTCAACTATCAGGGTGGAATAGCGCTGCCGCCCGAACTGGTGGCACTGGTTTTCGGCCTCACCATCTACACCTCGACCTTCATTGCCGAAATCGTGCGCGCTGGCATCCTGTCGGTCAGCCACGGCCAGAGCGAAGCCGCGCAGTCGCTCGGACTGCGTGAGGGCGACCGGCTGCGCCTCGTGGTCCTGCCACAGGCTCTGCGCGTCATCATCCCGCCGCTCACCAGCCAATACCTCAACCTCACCAAGAACTCCTCGCTCGGCGCCTTCATCGCCTTCCCCGAACTGGTGAACGTGTTCGCTGGAACCACGCTCAATCAGACCGGCCGCGCCATCGAGGTGATCTCGCTCACCATGCTGGTCTACCTGACCTTCTCGCTGAGCACCTCCGCCTTCATGAATTGGTACAATGCGCGCGTTGCGCTGACGGAGAGATGAGTTGGCTGCTTCCGCTCAAATAGCCTACGTCCGCAAGGAAATCGTCCCCGCCGAGGCCCCGCCGATGCGCGTCTTCGGTCCGGTTGCCTGGGCCCAGCGCAACCTGTTCTCGACGCCTGGCGACACGGTACTCACGCTGCTTGCCGTGGCATTCCTGGCCTGGCTCATCCCTGACCTCTACAATTTCGTGATCGGCAAGGCCGTATTCAGCGATCCAGCCGGCGTCGGGGTGGAGGCATGCCGTCTGCCCGATCTCGGTGCGTGCTGGATCTTCGTCTACGATCGCTTCGATTTCTTCATCTACGCCTTCTACCCGGCGTCCGAATATTGGCGGGTCAACATCTGCTTCGCGCTCGCCGCGATCATTATCATCCCGATGTTGTGGCCCGGAGTGCCGTTCAAGGCGCTGAACATTGCGGCGTTCCTGATCGTTCTGCCGGTGGTCAGCTACATCCTGATCCGGGGCGGCTCGTTCGGCCTCGAATTCATCCCGACCGAGAAGTGGGGTGGCCTGATGGTCACGCTGATCATCTCGATCGTCGGCATCACGCTGTCGATCCCGCTCGGCATCCTGCTCGCGCTCGGCCGCCAGTCGAAACTTCCGGTCATCCGCACCGTAAGTATTCTCTACATCGAACTTTGGCGCGCCGTGCCGCTGATCACGGTCTTGTTCATGGCCTCGGTCATGCTGCCGCTGTTCATGCCGCAGGGCACCACCGTCGACAAACTGCTCCGCGCGCTGGTTGGTGTCACCCTGTTTGAGGCCGCCTATCTCGCCGAAGTGGTGCGCGGCGGTCTGCAGGCGCTGCCCCGCGGCCAGTACGAGGCCGCCGATTCCCTCGGTCTCGGCTATTGGCGGAAGATGGGCTTCATCATTCTGCCGCAGGCTCTCAAGCACGTCATTCCTGGCATCGTCGGCAACTTCATCTCGCTGTTCAAGGACACCTCGCTGGTTGCCATCGTCGGCATCTTCGACCTGCTCAACGCGGTGCAGAACACCACCAACGGCATCGACTGGCGCTCGCCCACCACCACCCAGACCGGCTACCTGACCGCCGCCTTCATCTTCTGGGTCTTCTGCTTTTCGATGTCGCGCTACTCGCAATACATGGAACGCCGTCTCAATACCGGACACAAAAGGTAATCGACATGAGCATGACCAACGCCCCGGTTGCCGAGGCCGCCGCACCCAAGATGATGGTCTCGCAGACGGACGTCGCCATCGACGTTATCGGCATGCACAAATGGTACGGCGATTTCCACGTGCTGCGCGACATCAACCTTCGCGTCATGACCGGCGAGCGCATCGTCATCGCCGGCCCCTCGGGCTCCGGCAAATCGACACTGATCCGTTGCATCAACCGGCTGGAAGAGCATCAGAAGGGCCAGATCATCGTCAATGGCACCGAACTCACCAACGACCTCAAGCGCATCGACGAGGTGCGCCGCGAGGTCGGCATGGTGTTCCAGCACTTCAACCTGTTTCCGCATCTCACCATTCTGCAGAACCTGACGCTCGCTCCCATCTGGGTGCGTGGCACCCCCAAGGCCGAGGCCGAGGCCACGGCGATGCACTACCTCGAGCGCGTCAAAATTCCAGAGCAGGCCAATAAGTTCCCCGGCCAGCTCTCCGGCGGCCAGCAGCAGCGCGTCGCCATTGCCCGCTCGCTCTGCATGCAGCCCAGGATCATGCTGTTCGACGAGCCGACATCGGCCCTCGATCCCGAAATGGTCAAGGAAGTGCTCGAGGTGATGATCTCGCTCGCCGAGAGCGGCATGACCATGATCTGCGTCACCCACGAGATGGGCTTCGCCCGCCAGGTCGCCAACCGCGTGATCTTCATGGATCAGGGCCAGATCATCGAGCAGAACGAGCCTGAGGAGTTCTTCTCCAACCCGCAGCACGAGCGTACCAAGCTCTTCCTCAGCCAGATCCTGCACTGATTCACCAGCCGCTGAAGGTGCGGGGAGGGGAGTGCCCCGCCACAACACCCCCGCGTCGCCACGCCGCTTGACCGGGCGTCCTCCACCGTGACAATGCGAACGGGGGAAGGAGCCGCCTGTGGGACTGTTGCGTATGATTGCCGCGCTGGCGCTCGCTGTTCTCGCCGCCTCTGCGGCTGCAGCGCAGGCGCCCGCCGCGGACGGCCCCACGCTTTCCACCATCCGGGCCCGCGGTCACCTGATCTGTGCCACGTCCGACCCGCTGCCCGGCTTTGCGCAACTGGGTACGGGCGGCCTGTGGACCGGCTTTGACGTCGACTTCTGCCGGGCCGTGGCCGTCGCCGTCTTCGGCGATGCATCGAAAATGGAGTTCAAGGCACTCGGCGGTGACAGCCGCTTCGCCCAGTTGCAGACCGGCGAAGTCGATCTGCTCTCGCGCAATGCGAATTGGACCATGCGGCGCGACACCGGCTATTCGGCCAGCTACGTCGCCCCGTCCTTCTTCGACGGTCAGGCGTTCATGGTGCCCGCCGCGCTCGGCGTCGTCTCCGCCTATCAGCTCGACAACGTCAAGGTCTGCGTCCTCGATGAGGGTGACGAACTGGTGAACCTGCGGGAGTTCTTCTTCCAGAACCAGGTGACCTACACCGAGGTGCTGTACGAGGACCGCGAGGACCTCTCCGTCGCCTACCAGTCCGGCCTCTGTAACGCGGTCTCTGCTTCCGCCAGCTGGCTAAATGCCATCCGCCGGTCGCTGCCGGACCCAGCGATGCACCGCATCCTCCCCGAGCGCATCTCCAAGGCGGTCTTCGGCCCGGTTGTGCGCGAGGGTGACGATCAATGGTTCAGTATCGTCAAGTGGACGCTCTACGCCCTGATCGATGCCGAGGAAGCGGGCATCACATCGCTCAACATCGACTCGCTCGCGGCCGCCAAGAGTTTGTCGATCCGGCGTCTCCTCGGCCTCGACGGCGATTTCGGCTCGCCACTCGGGCTGGCCCCGGATTTCATGAAGAAAATCGTCGCCGCGGTGGGCAATTACGGCCAGATATTCGAACGCAATTTCGGCCCCGGCACCGGCGCCGCCGTGCTGCGCGGCCAGAACTCGCTGTGGAACAATGGCGGGCTGCTCTACGCCCCGCCCATCGAGTAGGCGCCTATCCGAACAGCAGCGCCACCCGCCGGTTCATCGCGCCCTTCTTCTCGATCTTCCCCAACCGCAGCGGCCCGATCTCCGAAGTGTTGGCGACATGCGTGCCGCCGCATGGCTGCAGGTCCACATCGCCGATGCGGACCAGCCGGACCCGGCCCTGGCCCATCGGCGGCTTCACCTTCATCGTCTTGATCAGCCCCGGATTGGCGGCCATCTCATCGTCGGTGATCCACTCGGTGGTCACCGCGTGATTGCCCGAAACCATCGCATTCAGTCGCGCTTCCAGCTCTGCGAGATTATCCGGCACCTCCGGCATGTCGAAGTCGAGCCGGCCCTTTTCCTCGGCCACCTGCCCACCGGTGACCGGAAACGGAAACACCACGGACAATAGATGCAGCGCCGTGTGCATGCGCATCAGCCTGTACCGCCGCTCCCAGTCGATCAGCGCCGTCACCTTATCGCCTGCCGCCAGCGCGGGCTGGCCTTCGGCCGGCACATGCACGATTGCCGTCTTGTCACCATCCGGATGAACGGTCGCGGCAACGGCAACCCGAACGCCATCCGCCCGTGCGATCTCTCCGGTGTCGCCCGGCTGTCCGCCTGAACTTGCATAGAAATTCGTCCGGTCGAGGACGATCCCGCCCTCCGGTGTCATCGCCACAACTGTCGCCGGCGAGGATCTGAGATAGCTGTCGGCGCGGAACAGGAACTCGGTCATGCCGCGTTATCGCCTAGAGGATCGGTGAAAACAATCGCGCGATATGGGTCAGCAGCCGGAACGGCAATCCGGTCAGGTGGCGCTCGGCCTCGGTGTAGCGCTGCGATGCGGCAAAGTCGCTCTCAAGCATGCGCGACACCGTCCCGATCACCTCTTGGTCGGGAAACCACAGCGTCACTTCGAAGTTGATGCGGAACGACCGGTTGTCGAAATTCACCGTGCCAACCCCGGCGAGTTCGTCGTCGACCAGGATCACCTTCTGGTGCACAAAGCCGTCAGTCCAGAGGTAAACGGCGACGCCGTGCTGCACCATCTCCGCGGCGTGCGCCCGGCTCGCCAGCCAGACCAGCAGGTGATCGGCTTTCGCCGGGATCATCAGCCGCACATCGACCCCCCTGAGCACTGCCGCGTAGATTGCCGTCTGCATGTCCACGTCCGGCACGAAATAGGGGCTGACGATCCACAGGCGCACCTTTGCCCGCGAGATCGCCTCCATGAACGCCACGGGCACGTCTTCGAACTGGTCGGCGGGACCGGTTGGCATCACCAGGATTGGTTGCGCGCCCGCCGCCTCAACCGGCAGAGTTGGCGTTATCGAGTGGGGCAGGGCCGTTCCGGTAGCCCATTCCCAGTCCTCATGGAACGCCAGCGTGGCAGCCGCTGCGGCTGGCCCGCTGTAGTGGACCTGGGTATCCCGCCAGCGCCCGAAGCGTTTGCTCAATCCCAGATACTCGTCCCCGATATTCTGCCCGCCCACCCACGCCTCGCGCCCATCCACAATGACGTTCTTGCGGTGGTTGCGGTAGTTGACCCGCGTCGGCCCGTAAATGCGCAGCAGCCCGTGCCGCTGGTTGAAACCCGCGACCCTGATCCCGGCGTCGCGCAACCGTTGCCGGTACTGGCGGGGAAGACCGAAGCTGCCGACATCGTCGTAGAGCAGGTAAATCGCCACGCCCGCCCTGGCCCGTTCGATCAGCGCATCGGCAAAGCGCCTGCCGAGTCCGTCGTCCCGGATGATGTAAAACTGCGCGAGGATGGTATGCTGGGCGCGCGTGATCCCCTCGAAGATCGATTTGAAGGTCGCGTCTCCATCGATCAGGACCTCAACCTTGTTGCCGCCAAGAAACGGCATCTGCGCCACCTCCGACAACACTCGCCATTTTGCGGTCGCGCTCTGGTCGGCGAATGCCATGGTGCCGGCGCGCGATATGCGTCCACTGCGTCCGCTGTGGGTTTGAATGGCGACGTATTTGTCGAACAGCTTGAGCCCGAAGATCAGGTAGAGCAGCGTCGTCGGGAACGGCAGCATGAGCAGCGACAGCAGCCAGGCGATCGAGCCCTGCGAAGTGCGCGACCGCATCACCTCGCGGAACAGCAGATAGATCGCCAGCAGTGAGTTTGCACCGATCAGCAGACTGAACAACAGCCGGTCAGGGAAGATGCTGGCCAGCCATTCCCAGATCGGCAGCATGTCAGACGGTTTCGGGCTCGACGACCGCCGCCCAGTCGACCCCGGGGGCCGCATCCAGCCACGCAGGGACCGGCAAGCCCTTCGACCTCAGGAACGCCGGATTGAACAGCTTGCTCTGGTAGCGGTTGCCGTAGTCGCAGAGCACCGTCACGATGGTTTTCCCCGGGCCGAGATCGCGCGCCAGCCGCACTGCGCCGGCAATGTTGATGCCAGAAGAGCCGCCAAGGCACAGCCCCTCATGCTCCAGCATGTCAAACACATAGGGCAGGGCCTCGCTGTCCGGTATCTGATAGGCGCGGTCCACCTCGACCCCCTCGAGATTGGCGGTGATGCGGCCCTGTCCGATCCCTTCGGTGATTGAGTTGCCCGAGGATTTGAGCTCGCCGCGCTCGTAGAAATTATAGAGCGCCGCCCCCTCCGGGTCGGCAAGTCCGATCTGGATATCGCGGTTCCTCGCTTTCAGCGCCATCGACACGCCGCCCAGCGTTCCGCCCGAGCCGACAGAACAGATGAAGCCGTCGACCTTGCCGCCGGTCTGCTCCCAGATCTCCGGCCCGGTCCCCTCCAGATGCGCCTGCCGGTTGGCGACATTGTCAAACTGGTTGGCCCAGATCGCCCCGTTCGGCAGTTCCGTCGCCAGCTTCTCCGCCAGCCTGCCGCTGACCTTCACGTAGTTGTTGGGGCTCCTGTAGGGTTTGGCTGGCACTTCGATCAGTTCCGCGCCGTAGAGACGCAGCGCGTCCTTCTTCTCCTCGCTCTGGGTTTCCGGGATCACGATAACCGTCTTGAATCCGAGTGCGTTGCCGACCACTGCCAGCCCGATGCCGGTATTGCCTGCGGTGCCCTCGACGATTGTTCCGCCAGGCCTCAGCAAGCCCTTCTGTACCGCGTCGCGGACGATAAAGAGCGCCGCCCGGTCCTTGACCGACTGACCCGGGTTAAGAAACTCCGCCTTGCCCCAGATCTCGCATCCGGTGGCGTCCGAAACGCGGTTCAGCCGGATAAGTGGCGTATTGCCGATGGCGGCGGCGACATTGGGGAATTTTGTCATGGAGCGGCGGGGTCTCGATTCAACCGGAAACTAAGGCTGGGCTAACCCGAAGCCAAGCGCGAAGGCACGGAATGGTAAGGTGTTTCCGGCGCAGCGAGCGCAGAGGAACGGATAGCTAGCGGCGGAGAGTTTGGCGGAACGTGGTGAGCGCGAAACGCTTGCGGGCTCGGGCAGGCAATGTTTGTCTCGCCCGTCACGGAGGACGCCATGAAGCTGATCGTCGGCTTTTTCTTCACCAGGCCCGGCAAGCGGGACACCTATCTGGCTGCCGCGCGCGCCCACCTGGAACACAGCCGTCGCGACCCGGATTGTCTCTACATCGAGTTGGTCCCCATGCCGGAGCATCCCGACAAGATCCTGCTTGCGGAGGCGTTTACCAGCGAGGAAGCGCATCGGCGGCACGAGGACACCGACCTGATGCGGGCGCTATGGGCGGTCGGGCCCGAACTTCTATCGCATGTGGTCATCGACAATGTCATTTCCGCCAAGGTCGAGCACATTGACGAAAAGTTTGACTAGCCTGGCAGAGCCTGGCTCACAGGGCTCCGAACGCCGCGAGGGCACGCTCGCGGCTGAGCTTGAGATCGACGATTGGCAATGGGTAGGTTTCGCCCAGCATCACCCCGGCTGCCTCCCGCACAGCGGCGGGCGCTGACGCCGGATCGTGTATGAACGCATCCGGCAACGCGGCGAGCTCGGGTACCCATCGCCGCACATAGGCGCCGTCGGCGTCGAACCGCACACCCTGCGTCACCGGGTTGAAAATACGGAAATAGGGGGCGGCATCGGCGCCACAGCCCGCCACCCACTGCCAGCTTGCCGGATTGCTGGCGCTGTCCGCGTCGACGAGGCAGTCCCAGAACCATTGCTCGCCAAGCCGCCAGTCGATCAACAGGTTCTTCGCCAGCAGCGACGCCACCAGCATCCGCACCCGGTTATGCATCCAGCCGGTCGCCCATAGCTGCCGCATCCCGGCGTCAATGATCGGAAATCCGGTTTGCCCTTTCTTCCACGCCTCCAGCGCCTCCGCGTCGTCGCGCCATTGCAGTCCGCTGAAACGCTCCTGCATCGGCACACCAGCGATGTCCTCGCGGTGGAACAGGAGATTGTACGAGAACTCCCGCCACCCCAGTTCGCTGAGAAACTTCTCAACCGCGCCAGCATGTTGCGGCGACCGCTCCGCCAGTGCCCGTGCCGCATGCCAGATTTGCCGCGCCGAAATTTCCCCGAACCGCAGGTGCGGCGACAGCCTTGAGGTGAGGTCCAGCGCAGGAACATCGCGCGCCTCCGGGTAGCCCGCCAGGCCGTCGTCCAGAAACGCCCCCAGCGCCTCCCGCGCCGTGGTCTCGCCGACGGTCCAGTGTGCCGCAAGCTTTGCCGCCCAGGCGGGCTCGCGATACCCGGCATCGAAGCGGTGGGCGGCACCTATCGGTTTCAGCCTCGACTGCGGTAGCGGCAGCGGGGCCTGGATATCGCGCTGCCGCAGCGCGTTCCAGAATGGGGTGAACACGGCATAGGGCTTCCCCTGACCCGTCAATATGTCGAACGGCTCGATCAGCAGATGAGCGCCGAACGACGCCTTTCTGGCGCCGGTCAACACCGCTTTCGCGGCGATTTCCGCGTCGACGTCGCGTTCCCGTTGTCCATAGCGCCGGTTCCAGAACACCGCATCGGCGCTGTGCCGCGACATCGCCTCAAGCACCATGGTCTGGCTGTCGCCTACCACGACCTCAAGCGGAATCCCAAGCTTCGCCAATGCCTTGCCATGCGCCTCAAGGCTCCGGTTCAGCCACCACCGCGCCGCCCCGCCGATCTGCCGGAGCGCCGCTTCGGTTTCATGCACATAGAGCGCCACCACCGGCCCGCCCCGCCCCAGCGCCGCGCTCAGCGCCGGATTGTCGGCCACCCTCAGGTCGTTCCGCAGCCAGAGAATCGAGGTTTCGACCATGAAATGTTTTTCCCATAATTCCGCTGTTGCAGTGCAGCCGATCCTGACGCCGCCCGCTCCGCAACACGCCGAACGGTTCTACTGGCTCGTACGCGCAAAGCCGTGTTCCGGTTCAGTTTTTCGTCGGGCTATCGCTCTTGTGGCGACCCGCCTGACGTCGTATTTGCAGGCGCTCACCCCGGGAAAATGCTCATCGATGCCCGCCAAGTCCCTGTCGCACCTCAAGGCGCTCGAATCCGAGAGCATCGAAATTTTCCGCGAGGTCGCTGCCAGCTTTGAGCGGCCGGTGATGATGTATTCGATCGGCAAGGACTCTTCGGTCCTGCTGCATCTGGCCCGCAAGGCCTTCGCCCCAAGCCGCATCCCGTTTCCGTTGCTCCACATCGATACGACGTGGAAATTCCGCGAGATGATCGCCTTCCGCGATCGCATGGCGCGCGAGCACGGCTTCCAATTGCTGGTCCACACCAATCCCGAGGGCCTCGCCGCGGGGATCAACCCGTTCGATCAGGGCTCCGCCCGCTTCACCGACATCATGAAGACCCAGGCGCTGCGCCAGGCCCTCGACGCCGGGCGCTATGACGCCGCCATCGGTGGCGCCCGCCGCGACGAAGAGAAGAGCCGCGCCAAGGAGCGTGTCTTCTCGCATCGCAACGCCCACCACGCCTGGGACCCCAAGAACCAGCGTCCCGAGCTCTGGCGGATCTTCAACACCCGCCTCGCACCGGGCGAGAGCATGCGCGTGTTCCCCATCAGCAACTGGACCGAACTCGACATCTGGACCTACATCTATTCCGAGAAGATCGAGATTCCGCCGCTCTACTTCGCCAAGCCGCGGCCGGTGGTTGACCGGCTCGGCACGCTGATCATGATCGACGATGATCGCTTTCGCTTCGAGCCCGGCGAAAAGCCGCGCACCGAGACCGTCCGTTTCCGCACGCTTGGCGACTATCCGCTGACCGGCGGCATCCGCTCCGACGCCGCCGATCTGCCGTCAATCATCATGGAGATGCAGGCCTCGCGCACCTCCGAGCGCGAAGGCCGACTGATCGATTCCGACCAGGCCGGCTCGATGGAAAAGAAGAAGCAGGAGGGCTATTTCTGATGTCGACAGCCACCGCTCTTGCCACCCCGGACACCGATCTCGACCTCTGGCTCGCCCAGCAGACGGGGAAGGGGCTGCTCCGCTTCCTGACCTGCGGCAGCGTCGATGACGGTAAGTCCACCCTCATCGGCCGGTTGCTCTACGACAGCCAGCTCATCCTCGATGACCAGTTGGCGTCGCTGCGTAACGAAAGCCGCAACCGCACGACCGGAGACGAGGGCATCGACTTCTCGCTGCTCGTCGATGGCCTCGCTGCCGAACGCGAACAGGGCATCACCATCGATGTCGCCTACCGCTTCTTTTCGACCGACAAGCGCAAGTTCATCGTCGCCGATACGCCCGGACACGAGCAGTACACGCGCAACATGGCGACCGGCGCCTCCAACGCCGACCTGGCGCTGGTTCTGGTCGACGCGCGCAAGGGCCTGCTCACCCAGACCCGCCGTCACAGCTTCATCCTGAGCCTGATCGGCGTGAAGCACGTCGTTCTGGTGATCAACAAGATCGACCTCGTCGGCTACAGCGCCGAAATTTTCAACCAGATCGAGACCGATTATCGCGCCTTTGCCGCGACGCTTGGTTTCGAGACGCTTGCCGCCATTCCGGTCTCCGCCCTCAAAGGCGACAACATCCTCGCCAAGAGCCCGCAGACCCCCTGGTACACCGGTCCCCAACTCGTGCCCTACCTCGAGAGCATCGAGGTTGCGACCGACCGCACCGACAAGCCGATGCGCTTCCCAGTGCAGTGGGTGAACCGTCCGAACCTCGATTTTCGCGGCTTCTCCGGTACCGTCGCGTCCGGCATCGTGAAGGTTGGCGACGACGTCCTCGTCGCTGCCTCGCGCAAACCCGCGAAGATTGCCCGCATCACCACCATGGACGGCGATCTCAACGAGGCTATCGCCGGCGAGGCCGTGACCATCGTGCTTGACCGCGAAGTCGATATTTCGCGCGGTGATGTGCTGACTCACCCGGGCGAGACGCCTGATTATTCCAACCAGTTCCAGGCCCGCATGGTCTGGATGGCCGAAGCGGCGGCGCTTCCTGGCCGCTCCTATCTCCTCAAGATCGGCGCGCAGCTCGTTCCGGCCTCCATCACCGGCATCAAGTTCCGCACCAACGTCAACACGCTGGAGCAGGGGATCGCCAAGACCCTGGAACTGAACGAAGTCGGCACGCTCACCATCGCCACCGACAAGCCAATCGCGTTCGATTCCTATGCCAGTCACGGCCAGACCGGGGCGTTCATCCTGATCGACCGCATCAGCAACGCCACGCTTGGCGCAGGCGTCATCGAGTTCGGCCTCCGCCGCGCCCAGAATCTGAGCTGGCAGAGTTTCGACGTAAATCGCCAGGTCCGTGCCGAGATGAAGGGGCAGGAGGCGCAGATCATCTGGTTCACCGGGCTTTCGGGCTCCGGCAAATCCAGCATCGCCAATCTGATCGAGAAGCGTCTCGCGGCCGAGGGCCGGCACGCCTACATCCTCGACGGCGACAACGTCCGTCACGGTCTCAACAAGGACCTCGGCTTCACCGACGAGGCCCGCGTCGAGAATATCCGCCGGGTCGCCGAAGTCGCCCGGCTGATGGCCGAGGCCGGCCTGATCGTCATTGTCTCCTTCATCTCACCCTTCCGCAACGAGCGGCGGCTGGCGCGCGAGATCGCGGGCGACGTGCGCTTTACCGAGGTTTATGTCGACACGCCGCTGGAGGTTTGCGAGGCCCGCGACCCCAAGGGTCTTTACGCTCGGGCGCGCAAAGGTGAGATCAAGAATTTCACCGGCATCGACAGCCCATTCGAAGCTCCAGAGCACCCCGACATCGTGCTCCACGGCGCCGACTTCGAGCCGCAGGCGCTTGCCGAGGACCTCCACGATCGTCTCTTCGGCTGGGAAGTGGGCTACTCGATCTAGGGCCGCCCGCAGGCCCACTTCGTCGGACTTCGCCTAGGCCGGGTAAACGAACCCCACCAGCGCCTCGCTCGCACCCCACAGCGCGCGGGCAACATCCCGGTCCTGTGCCCGGCCTGCCGTCGCATGCTGCAGCTTGCGATAGAAGTACCGGCCGGTGACTGTCGCCAGTTCCGGCGCCACCGCAAGATAGATCGCGGTTTCCGCCCCCTGCTGCGGGGTAAGAAAGAACGGCCGTACCAGGCGCATCGCCAGCTTTCCGGTCCAGCCGTTGTTAGTCGCAAATCCCGAGGCAACCGCGCCCGGATGCAGCGCATTGACCGTCACCGCCGTGCCGTCCAGCCGTCGCGCCAGCTCAAAGGTGAAGTGCAAATTGGCCAGTTTCGACTGTGAATAGGCGCCAAAGCTGGTGTAACCCCGCGCGCGCATCAAATTGTCGAGTTTGATGACGCCGGTGACATGCGCGTTCGACGAGACATTGATGATCCGCCCCTGCGGCGCGGCGCGCAACAGGTCGAGCACCAGCCCGGTGAGCAGGAAATGCGCCAGATGGTTGACCGCGAACGTCTCCTCATAGCCATCGACGGTCAGCTGCCGGCGCGTGTTGATGACCCCGGCATTATTGAGCAGCACGTCGATGCGATCGAACCGCTCGTGCAGCATGCGGCCCAACGCGCGCACCTCGCCCAGGCTTGAGAGATCCGTGCGCATGAAGCTCACCCGGTCCGGGTAGCGCGCGGTCGCTCCGATGCTTTGCTGGACCGACTTCCCCTTGTCCGGGTTGCGCCCGATCAACGCCACGGTGGCGCCCATTGACGCCAGCGCCCGCGCTGCCTCCAGCCCGACGCCGCTGGTGGCGCCGGTCACTACGCAGACCTTGCCGTCCATCATCGGTTCACGCCTTTAACATCAGCTTGATTGCATAGCCGACGAGTGCGACCGCCAGAACGCCTGCTGCCCACAGGCCGACGAACCACAGCAGCCGGGACGCCGTCCTTTGCATCAGTGATAGCCTTCCTCAGGGTCGATCTTGCCGCGGAACACCCAGTACGCATAGCCGGTGTAGGCAAGAATGATCGGCACCAGCACAGCCGCCCCGACCAGCAGGAAGCCCAGTGAATCATCCGGCGCCGCTGCCTCCCAGATGGTCAGCGATCCCGGCACGATATAAGGATAAAAGCTGATGCCGATGCCGGCGAAACAGAGCACGAAGATGCCGAGAGCCGCGAGGAACGGCTGCAGGTGCTTGTCCGCCGTCAGCCCCTGCCACAGTGCCCACGCGGTGATCAGCAGCAACAGCGGCACCAGCCCCGAGAACAGTGCCGTCGGGAAGCTGAACCAGCGCTGGAAGTAGACCGCGTCGAGGAACGGCGTCCAGATGCTCACGACGCCGATGAGCCCCAGCGTCCCTGCTCCGGCCAGTATCGCCAGCCGTCGCGACCGCTTCTGCAGTTCGCCGCCGGTCTTGAGGTTGAGCCACGTGGCCCCGAGCAACGCGTAGCCGATCACCACTGCGAGGCCCGTCAACAATGAGAACGGCGTCAGCCAGTCCCACCAGCCGCCGGCATATTGCCGGTTCTCTATTCGGATGCCCTGCACCAGCGCCCCAAGCGCAATGCCCTGCATGACGCTCGCAACCAACGAGCCGACAGCAAAACCCCAGTCCCACACCCGCCGCCAGCGCACGGTGCGGAAGCGGAACTCGAACGCCACGCCGCGAAAGATCAGTCCCAGCAGCATCAGGATGATCGGCACGTAGAGCGCCGGCAACACCGTGGCATAGGCGAGGGGGAACACGGCCAGCAAGCCGCCGCCGCCCAGCACCAGCCAGGTCTCGTTGCCGTCCCACACCGGCGCAATCGAATTGGTCATGACGTCGCGGTCGCGCTCGTCCGGAAACAGCGGGAAGAGGATGCCGACACCGAGATCGAAGCCGTCCAGAACCACATAGGCGAGCACCGCAAAGGCAATCAGCCCGGCCCAGATGAAGGCGAGCAGGTCAAACGGCATGGTCGCCTCCCGTCGCGCCCAGCTGCCCGGCCGGCGTGATGCCGGCGGCACGCGTTGGCGCCTGCTCCAGTTCCCCGTCGTCGCCTTCCGGGGTCTTCGATACCGTCCGAAGAATGTAGAAGACGCCAGCGCCGAACACCACGAAGTAGACGAGGATGAACGCCACCAGCGACGCCCCTACTGCCGATGCGTCGATATTGGAAAGGCTGTCGGAGGTTCGGAGCAGCCCGTAGATCGTATAGGGCTGCCGCCCCACCTCGGTGGTGTACCAACCCGCCAGCACCGCGATGAATCCGGAGGGCCCCATCAGCACCGCAGCGCGGTGTAGCCATTTGCCGTAATACAGCGTCCTGCGGTAGCGCGCCCACAGCGACCAGAGCCCGACCGCCAGCATCAGCAGCCCCAGCCCCACCATGATGCGGAAGGTGAAGAACGGGATCAGCGCTTTCGGCCGGTCCTCCTTGGGCCAGGCTTTCAGCCCCTTCACCGTCGCATCCGGATCGTGGGCCAGGATGAGCGAGCCGAGCTTTGGAATCTCGATGGCAAAACGCGTCTCCTCCGCCTCGTCGTCCGGAATTCCGAACAGCACCAGCGGCGCGCCCGTATGCGTCTCGTAGTGGCCCTCCATCGCCGCGATCTTGGCTGGCTGGTATTCGAGCGTGTTGAGGCCATGCTGATCGCCGGCAAAGATCTGGATCGGCGTCACCAGCGCCGCCATCCACATCGCCATCGAGAACATCACCCGCGCCTGCCGGTTGTTCTTGTCCCGCAAGAGGTGGAAGGCGCCCACCGCGCCAACCGCGAAGGCTGTTGTGAGGTACGCCGCGAGCACCGTATGCACGAGGCGATAGGGAAATGACGGGTTGAAGATGATCTTCACCCAGTCCAGCGGGATGTACTGGCCGGCTTCGTTGATGCCGTATCCTGCCGGCGTCTGCATCCAGCTGTTGGCTGCGAGAATCCATGTCGCCGAGATCAGCGTGCCCACTGCCACCATGGCAACCGCGAACATGTGCAGCCCGTCGCCGACCCGCTTCCGCCCGAACAGTGCGATGCCGAGAAACCCGGCCTCGAGGAAGAACGCCGTCAGCACCTCATAGCCGAGCAACGGCCCGATCACCGGTCCCGCCTTGTCCGAGAACAGCGCCCAGTTGGTGCCGAACTGGTAGCTCATCACAATGCCCGACACGACCCCCATGCCGAAGGTGATCGCGAACACCGTCTTCCAGTAGTCAAAGAGCTTCAGATACGCCGCATCGCGCCGCCACAGCCATAGCGCATTGAGCACGGCCAGATAGCTCGCGAGCCCGATCGAGAACGCCGGAAAGATGAAATGGAACGACACCGTGAACGCGAACTGAAATCGCGCCAGCAACTCTGCGGTCAGGCCAAAGGACATCGCGCGACTCCGGTTGCGCCTCACCGGAACATAGGCGGCTTCGCGCCGCGATGCGACACCACGCGTTGCGGTGCTTTGGCGCGCGGCGCTTCAGCGCGCCCCGCACCAGGCGCAGGCGGGAAAGCCGGGTCGCCTAACAGGACGCCTTGTCAACGGGGCGCCTTTCCTGTCCGCTTCTTCCATTCCGCCACGATCCGCCTGACCACGCCCTCCCGCGCCAGCTTGACCATCCCCGGCATTTCGGTCGGCGTCAGCGCCACGCGCCCGCGCGGCGTCTGGAGCTCTTCGGCAAGCTTCAGCAGCGCCGCATTGTAGCGCTCGACCATCAGTTTGTAGCTGACCACCTTATCCGCGTTCCAGTGCGTCGCCATTGCTGCGATGCTTGGGTTGGTATTGATCTCGTAGATCTCCGGCCGTCCTGCCACGATGCCGAAATCCACCCGGCCATACTCGATGTTGGCAATCTCGAACACGGAGCGGACCGGGTCACGCCATGGGTAGTCGTTTGCCAGCGCCAGCTCGTATGCATAGTCGGCGTCGGTCGCGATGCGGTGCGTGCCCTCTTTGGCGCGCCAGTGCCGGTTGATGATGATCATGCCGGGGATGATCGCCTCGCCGATGCGAAAGGCCGTCATCTTGCGAAATCGCTCTCCATCCATTGTCTCGGCCCGGAACTCGACGATGATCAGGTCGTGCAATGAAGCCCCGCCGGCCACCAGATCATCGAGCGCTGTCCGCACCTCATCGGCCGTGTTCAGCAGCTCCGTCAGCGGCCCGAAATGCTCGGACTGGCCGCGAATGAACACCGGAAACCTGTCGGGGAATTCCTCGTCCTCCACCCGCCAGGTGCGGAAACTGTTGATACCCTTGCGCTCCAGCGCCCGCAGCAGCGCCGTCCGCTGCAGCACCTTGGCGGGGTCGTTGAGCACCACGCACCCGGCATCCCGCAATTGCCGGAAAACCCGCGCGGCGGCCCTCAGTTCGACCGGCCGCAGCCGATCGAAATCGGTGAAGATCCAGAACTCCGGCTGGCGCCGACCGCGCCCGCAGCAGGGTCTCGTAGTGCACGCGGCGAAAAGTTGCTCGCCCCAGCCGCTGCTCAACGACACGGTGGGTCCGGGCCGCATGGCGGACTGTGACCAGATTTATCAAGGGATCAATATTCCATTGGATTGAAAATGAATTCTGGCGCTGATAGCGTCTTGGCTGTTTTGGGCAGAAGGACTTGGGAATGCAACTGGATCACACAAAACTCCTTGGTTTCAAGATTTCCTCATCGGCGAAGGGCGTCGGCGCAAAGCTGGGCGATTCGAAGATGCGCGGGCAGGATCCCAAGAACGGCGTTGGCACGTACACGATGGGCGCCAAGCTTGCCGATATCAAACGTCGCAACCCGATCGATCCCAAGCGCGATTGACGACCTCGTAGGAGTGTCGCTGGCAAAAGCTTACTGGTGGCGTGCCGCATTTTGGCAGGCGCCATCGGTGCTGTAGCCGATGGAGACTGGAATGCAGTTGGATCGTGCCAAATTGCTCGGATTCAGGCTTGGCGCCCGCGGACAGCAGACCGGGGCCAAGGTGAGTATTCCCGACCCGAAGGCTGGCACCACACAAACGCTCGGCGCAAAGCTGGGTTTCGTCGATACGAAATCACGCGACCGGGCTTCCGGCACGGCCGGTCAGTCGGACTCGACCCTGAGCACTTAGTCGTCTACGCTTCGATTGGCCTCCGTGGCGCTAAACACATAGGAATGAACATGCAGCTTGATCGCACGAAACTTCTTGGATTCAGGATTGCCTCATCCGCCCAGGCGACAGGCGCCAAGCTCGGCACTCAGCCCGATCCCAAGGGGACGCGCACGGGCGCCAAGCTGGCCGATATCAAGCGTATCCCCGAACCTGACCCGAAGCGCTGACGGCCCGATATTGGCGCCTTGCCGCGCAAATTTGCTGGAGCATGACGATGCAGTTGGACCACACGAAACTTCTCGGGTTTAGGATCGCGACCTCTACTCAGGCCACCGGCGCCAAACTGGGTGGTACGGACACGAAGCAGCCTCGCAAACTCGGAGCCACGTCGAAGTCGGCCGGGATTGGCGCCAAACTCGCCCTTGATCCCAAGCAATAGTCGGCCGCGCCTGGCGGCCTTATGCGAGTTTGAGTTTTGGTAGACGCCGCGTCCAGCTTCGCCTTTGCGCCCGATCCCGCGGCCGGCATGATTGCCGATCGGCGGATGCACGGCGTTCTGGCCGATAGCATCGGTCATCTGCTTGCTGCTGTCCCTGACCTGCCGGCGACCGCGGGCCTCCCCGAAACGGATGTCGCGGCGGCTCTTGATCGCATCCGCACACAGCGCGTTTCTGCAGCCACCTTCGCCAGCTACTATGATCTCGTTCCGGCCCTCGAGGGTGATGATTTCGACCGGGCCGGTACCCTGCTGTGCGACATCGTAACGGCTGCTCCTGTCCCTCCCGGCTTGCTGCTGCGGGGCATCGAGGACGGCGCCGACGGCGCACGCGCCGCTCTCTACCGCGCCAAGCTCGATACCGATCCCAACACCGAGTTCCGCTTCCTTCAGCCGCCCGATCCCGAACTGGAGCGCGCCCGCGGCATGCTCAGCCGTGCCATTGCCCGCTTCGAGCCAGCGCTCGCCGAGGGATTCGGCGAACTGCGTGCCATGGTCAACGAAGTCGTTTTTGCCCAGGGCGAGGCGGGGTCCGATTATCAGTTCGAGAGCGGCTCCAGCTACATGCTGTGGGGCGCCGTTCTCATCAACTCCGCCGTCCTCGACGACGAGGTGTCAGCCGTCATGAGCCTCCTGCATGAGACGGCGCACACCTTGCTGTTCGGTCAATCCATCGACGAGCCGCTCGTGCTGAATGACGATGCGGACCTCTTCAGTTCGCCGCTGCGCCGCGATCCGCGCCCCATGGACGGCATATTCCACGCAACCTTCGTTACCGCCCGGCTTCACCACGCGGCAGTGGCCCTGCTGCGCTCCGATCGGCTCACGCCCGGCGAGCGATCCGCGCTCGAAGCGACCGTTGGCGATCGCCTCGCACAGTTCCATTCCGGCCTCTCCGTTGTCCGCCAGCACGGGCTGCTGAGCGACACGGGACGCGCTGTCATGGACGCCGCTGAAATCCTACGTGAACTCCGCACCGGCCGCGTGACGGGTTATCGGTTGCACTGCACCCGATCATCGACCCACGAGACTGAGTACGTGCCCGAAATCGTGCAGATCGGCGGTTTGACGACGCCGCGAGAGAAGCGGCCGTCCTTGCCCTCATAGAGGCTGTACTCGACGCGCTCGCCCGTCCATGCCGGAAGCAATTCGGCCCGATGGTAGACCCCGGCGTTGATGTAGCTGCATGCAAGAAGCGCAGCGGCATAGCCTGTGCGGACGAGAGAATTTGTAGTGCCGGTGCCGATCAGCAATGCAACCAGATAGCCGCCGATCATCGTGGCGTAGAGCTCCGACGAGTGTACTGCGATGATCGGAAGACTGCCCCCGATCAGCACGACGCCCAGCAGTCCCAGCCGCATCCTGCTGTCCGCCGGAGCCCGTAATGCATGGCGACCGACCGCAGTTACAAACACGACGATCATGACCAGCGCCGCGCCGCTCCAGATCACCCGCGCTGCCTCAAACGACAGCAAGCTTGTTGGCAGTGGCGTCAGCGGAAAACCAGCCAGCGCGGCGATATCGGTGAAGGTCTTGGAGACAGACAGCGAGATGCTGTAGTGCCCCTCAGCACCCGGCAGCAGCGACCCGAAGGAAAGCTTGAGGTAGGCCCAGAGCGCCAGCGAGGCAGCCAGCAGGATGGCCGACAGTACATAAATTCGATCCACCGCCCGCCGCCGCCACACAATGACGGCGGCCACGCACGGAATCACGACGGCGGCAGCCAGAGCCAGTTCCTTGGTGAACAGCAGAACGCAGCAGAGCAGGTTCACGGCCGCCGCCCTGAGGGATACGTTCGGGCTCGCCGCGGGTAGCACGCCGGCAAGCAGCACGTACACCGCGCCCGCAAAGACCAGATTGCAGAGGCACTGGCTGACCGTGTCCACCTGCGAGATCAACTGAAACCACAGCGGACTGCCCGCCACGGCAGCGATCCAGACGGCACGCGGAAACGCCTTGCCGATGACGAACTCGACGGTCTTGACCTGCAGCGCTGCGGCCGCCACGGCCATCGCCAGCGACGCCACAAGCCACAATTGCAGATTGACGAGATTGGCGGCCTGCACGATGCCGTACTCGAGCGGTCGCAGCAGCTGCTGCAGCGCGAGGGCGAGAGAATGCCTTGCCACCGGCTCCAGCGTATTTCGGTCGTCCCCGATATAGCCGCCATACTGCCAGGCCATCGCGGACACGCCTGCGACCAGCAGCCCGGAAATCAACCAGCTGCCTGCGCGATTAGCTTGCATCGGAATCTCGCATCCACCGGGCTATCAGGGTTGTGGATAGACCATCTTCACGGGCGGCCGACAAGCGCTGGGGCACTAGGCGCTCAGGCCCCGGTCTGGCCCGGCTTGAAGAACAGTTCGTCGATCCATGGGGCGTGGCGGCGGGCGTTCGGCATGTGCATCTTCTGCACCCCCGGGAAGAACACGATCCGCGAGTGATCGGGCAGGTCCGGCACGCAATCGCGCATGAAGTGCATCACCCCGTCCTTTTTCGTCCAGACCGCCTCGTTTGGCCCGAGCACGTGAGCGATCCACGCCTGGTCGGTGCCCGTGAGGCTCGCCTCCGCCGTTATGGCAGGCGAACGTTGCTCGTCGAAGCTGTCCCACACCTTTGCCCGGGCGCCGGCATTCATCAACAGCATCGAGCCGTTGTAGGGCGTGTTCTCGACCGAGTTGGACCGGTAGAGCACGATGTCGTCGGGCCGCCCGAGGATCTCGTCCATGGACCCCACGATGACGCTGTCGAGGTCGATCCAGGCGAAGCGCGGCCCGATGAGCTCGCGCATGTCCGGCGCAAAAGCGCGCAGCCGCCGCCAGCATCCGCCCAGGTGCGCCGCGTCCTGCCAGAGCGGCACGATGCGGATGCCACTGTCGATGCCCGCTGGGTTGTCGGTGATGCAGATCACATCATGCGGGATGCTCAGATGTTCAGCCAACTGCTGCCGAAGTCGGTTCACCGCATCCGCCGAATAGTCGAACAGAATGTGCAGCCGGTTGGGATTCGACCACTTCCAAAGCACGATCTGCAGGCGGTTCACTGGGTCGGACATCAAGGACTCCTAATTCATCGCTCCTTGCGCCAGAGCGCGAAGCGCTCGTGCGGGGGCTCGAGTGTGCGGCGATTATTGCGGTCATAGCGCTTGTTGGATCCTGGCACGAGCAGGTCGGTCACCAGCAGCGGCGTATATCTGTCGGCCACCCGCGTATCGGCGAAGCGGAACGAGGTGTGATAGAGCAGCAGCATGCCGCCAACCTTGAGGTGGCGGTCGAGGTCTATCACCGCAGTCTCGAACTTGCCGAACGTCATGTAGGGCGTGCAGTCCTCTGGCCAGTCCTTCACCAGGACGTTGTGCTGCAGCACGCTGAGGCAACTGATCGCATCGAAGGTACCGGCGCCGCTCTCCTCGATGCTCGCCGCCGCCCAGAGTCGAACGCTCACGTTGCCCAGCTTCGCTCGGGCCTGGCCGATCCGGGCGCCATTGATGTCAATTCCGGCAAACCGTCCTGCAGGGATGTAGGTCCTGAGCGAGACGATCTCCTCGCCGGTCGAACAGCCGAAGGACAGGATTTCCGGCGACGGGATATCACTCAGGCTGTCGCGGAGGGCCGCGAAAAGGTGCGGGTAGCGATCGGGGGCGGTGCGTCCGCCGATCTGGAACAACCGGTGTGGGCTCTCCCGGAGCAGTCTGCGCTCCGCCCGCCGTTCGACATTGACGCGGTCCCGCAACCATCGGCGCAGCCGCGACAGGAACGGTGGTGCAGCGAGCGGCAACCCGGCGTGCGCCGACGGCTCTGGCGTCGCGCAGCCGCCGTCGCCTGTGCGTTGCTCGCCTTGTCCGAGATGGTGGCGTTGCAGCAGTGCCGTATCGACGGCGGGCAGGAGGCTCTGCAGGCTGTGCTCGCGGCCGATGCCCACGGCGATCAGCGCCATCGCGTCCGCGAACCGCGGCGTCCGGAAGCTGAGGCCGCCCGGACAGTCCACCTGCATGGCACCCCGCATCAATCGCTTGTGACCCAGCCGATGGCCAGCGCGCCAGAACGGCGCGCTGATCAGGTACACCTGAAACCCGGATTTGTGCCACAGCCACGCGCGTGCCCACGGCAGGAAAGGCCAGTGCCGCGAGCGCTTGCCGGCCTGGCGGATGCGGAAGCCGTTGACCGCAAGCTGCCGCGCCAGCACATGGAGGTTCGTGCCGGCGGCCAGCATGATCGACAGTATGCCCGTATGCCGGCTGGCAGGATCGGGATAGACCGTCTCGCCAATGCCCAGCCCCCCGATGACCAGCGGCTCGGCGGCGGCAATCTCCGGGATCGCAAGGATCTCCGCCGTCGTGCTCCGCACCGACGCCAGTCGTCGCTCCTCCAGCACCGCTGCGGTTCTGAGCCGGCTCAGCAGCCAGTCCGGCCCAGCCAGATTATGCGTCCGCTGCAGCAGGGCAACAAGCGGCAGCAGGTCACGCCAGTTGGCCGGGTAGGCGGCCTCGTTTTCGGCCGCGTTCGGGGGGAGGTGACTGATCCAGTCTGCCCACGCCGCTGGCAGTTCGTTCGTCGCGCAGGTGCAGACCCGCACCATGGCAAGGTCCGCTGCCGAAAGGGAAGGGCGCTGCATCCTCAGCGCCGTTTCTCACCGGCGCCGGAGGGACCATCCCGCCACCTGCCGCTTGTCGCCCGTGGCGCGCTGGCGTGAGGCAGCGCGACTCTGAGCATATTGAGCGGCGAATTGACGCCCCAGCGCCGGGCCATTTGCCGGGCGAACGGCAGCGGAGTCCAGAAGCGGCGGCCGACCTGCCGCTGGCAGGAATTCCAGGCAATCGATGCCCGGCGCCATAGCCCGGCGTTGTCCTGCGGCGCTGCATCCTCGCGGAAATACGCGCGGTCGAAGTCCGGCATCGGCTGCGCTGCAAGCCGTTCGATGTGCTCGCGCGGCGCTGGCGTGCCGAGGTTGCTGGCGAGGTATGTGAGAGCCCCTGCCATCAGTGGGCCACAGCGGTGCCGGGCCGTCTCTTCCTCCAGCAACTCCCAGCGGAAGCGTTCCCCGGCCTTCACGATCAGCAGATGCGAATCCATCATCCAGCGGATCGAAAGCAGCGAACTGCGCCTGTAGCCGTGAATGCAGGCATGCAGCACATGATGCTCGGGCGCCAGCGTCCAGGCCCCACCAAAGCCACCCACTGCAAACGGCTGCTTCTCGCGCCAGAAGCCGTCATCGGCGCTTGGCCACAGCGAACTGCTGAGGATGTTGTAGTGCAGGTCGAGCAATACCCGCGACTCCGGGTTGCGGAAGCTCAGCGCATGCGTGCTGACCCCGGCGATCGCGTTGCCCCGACCCCGTTGCGCCACCCATGGGAAGCCGATGCCCTCCAGCACCCGGTAGGCGTCGCCATAGCGCTCTTTCGGCGCCGCGAGGTCGAGGTCGCTCATCGGCCGGTGGACGGGATTGGCGTAGGCGGTGCTGGCCAGCGCGAAGCCCTTGAGGAAGAGCAGGGGAATACCCTCGGCATGCATGGCTTCCGCTATGGAGAGCGCCTTCGCCTCCAGTACGACATAGCGGGCCCGCATCTTGATGTATTGCAGTTGAATGGCGTTCAACACGGGAGCCGGCAGCGCCGCCGTACCCGGATGGTCATGCGCCATCGGCAGCAGCCGGACGATACCGCGGTCGGCCTTCCCCCGCGCGGCCTGCGCAAGCAGCGCCAGCGCGTCCGGGCCGAGCTCTGTGCCGTTTGCCAGTGCGCGAAGCAGGTCCACCACCGGTGCATCCAGCTTCTGGCCAAAATCGTCAAACTGCCGCGCGTCGCTCATTGCAGGCTCCCCGCAAGCTGCTGCAACCGCACCGGAATATCGGGCAGGCTGGTTCCCAGCTCGAGACGGTAGCACGGCAGTTCGGCCACCAGCTTCGCGAGTTCATCATGATGCTGCTGCCGCTTTTCGCCCTCAAAGTAGCGCATCAGCCGCAGCCCCGGCATCAACCTTCGGTATGCCTCGGCCCGCGAGATCGGAACGACAGCACTATCGCCATCCCGCCCTGTGATCTCCGGGAACACCACCGCACCGATGGGCTCGGACCGGTCCATCGGGCTCTCCGGCCCGGATGCCGGCAGCAGCATCACCGCCTTCGCATCGGGGGCCGCGCCGTAGGGCAGGAGCAACGGGCCGGGCAGTGCGGTGAACATCTTCTGCGACTGCTGCGTCAGGTTGCAACTGCAATACATCGAGTGCCCCACAAAGCCGTCTGCGGCCCGCTCGATCGCGAGACAATCCTCACCGACGATCCGGAACCCGGCCTGCACTGCACTGAGGCAGGACGTTGACTTGCCGCTGCCATTGGGACCGATCAGCAGCAGGCCGGGGCCGCCTCCCGGCGGCGCGATCAAGCCGCCGTGCATCGACGGCAAACCCAGCTCAGCCAGCATTAGACACCAACGCACGCTGGAATGGCCGGGCGATAGACAGCGCGATCCAGCTTCTCTGCTCCGGGGAAACCTGACACCAGGACCGCCTGCTCCGGATCGAGCCACTCAAGCGGCAGCCCGCGCGGCAGCGCAACGCCGGTTTCTGCCGCCGACCAGGCCAGCACGGTGATGTCGGGGTCCTTGGAGGGCGGCTCATCCATCCGTATGTGCAGCATCGGCGCAAACAGGCGTTCGGCCAATTGCGACCCGGCGATCCGGATCAGGACGGACCGCGGGCCAATTTCCACCCACAGCTCAGCGGGCGGACAGATCAGGGCCGCTTCTCCAAAGGCAGACAGATGCGCGCCGCTCATGCCGTCCAGTGCTTCACCGGTTTCAAGTCCACGCCGTTCTGGCGCTTGCGGTCGAGATTGCGCTTGGCGATGCTGAGAAAGTCGTCGAGCACATGATCGGCGTTGCGAAGGCTGTGGTTGCCGCCGTGAATACGTCGGATCGTCAGCACCTCATCGACCATCACGCACTTGATGCCCTTTTCCTCGGCGCGCAGGAACCAGTCCTGATCGGCGCGGGTCTTGGTCCCGGTATCGAACTGACCAACCGTCGCGAAAGTCTCGCGATGGCTCAACAGACATTGCATGAGCTTGCCGACCACGGGCGCTTCCTCTTCGCCCGCAGGAACCCGCCCATCTGTCTTGCCATCGGGACCTGTCGTGACGTGCCGCACTAGCGACAGGCAGTATCCTGCGTCCGGGTTGGCTTCGAGCGCGGCCAGTTGAGCCGTCAGCTTTCCCGGCAGCCACAGGTCGTCGGCGTCGAGAAACGCGACATAGTCGCCAACAGCGAGCGAGAGGCCGGTGTTGCGTGCAGCGGCGACTCCAGCCTGTGCCTGGCGGTGAACCCTGACGCCGTCGAAACCGGCCGCGATTTGCGCCGAGCCGTCGGTTGAGCCGTCATCCACCACGATGATATCGAGTGTTGCGCCGGCCTGGCTCCGAATGCTCTCGATGGCCTCGGCAATGAAGCTCGCGCCATTGTGGACAGGGACGATACAGGAGACGACGGGAGAGCTGCTGTTCACTGTCAGATCCCCGCAAATTCCATCGTCATGCCCGCAAGCGGAGGGTCCAGCGCGAACGCCTGCTCCATGTCATTGAAACTGGTCAGCGAAGGAGCCTCATACACTCCCGCATATACGATCTCAGGATCGTTTGCCGTCCCGCGCGATCCTCGCCTGCGACCTCGACCAGTTCCTCCGCGATCAAACGCTCAAGAAACGCCTTCGTGTCGGACTCAACGCGATCTTCGGCCACACCCAGTTTGCTGGCAATCGTCGCGGAAATCTCCCCGATCTGACTTGCCGGCCTCCATCAATTGCCAGATGACGGGGCCGATACCGGTCGATGAGTAGTAGAGGCCTGAACTGCCAGGTTTATCACGACGAGCTCGCCATCCATAACTTTGCCGGCCAGACTTGGTTTCGGCTGCAGCCGCGTTTGTCGCTGAAAATTCCATTGCCATCTATATCTATGAATTTCGCGGCAGTGTTAGGGAGCGGTCCGGAGAGTGTCAACATGGCCCTGAGCCACGCGCACAACAGATGCATGGCCAAACCCATGCACGAAAGCGGACGGCCGTGTAAGGCTTGACGCTCGGAATTTCCGGAGAAAATGGCTCCGCGAGTAGGACTCGAACCTACGACAAGTCGGTTAACAGCCGACTGCTCTACCAACTGAGCTATCGCGGAACACTGGTGGCCTGTTCAAAGGCTGGGTCCGTTTAGCGGGTTTGATTTCCTTTGCCAAGCCGAAACTTCCGCTCAGCGTTACCGCTTCGGCACACTGAATTCCCGCCCCGCGCGGCGTTCCAGCGCCTCGAGCTCGGCATAGGTGTTGGCATTGGCGAACGGGTCGCCGTCCTCCGAAAGCGGCCAGTCCAGCATCTGGGCGCCGAGCTCCCTGGCGAGCCGCCTGAGGCTGTGCGGCGCCGCCCCCACCATGGTGCGCCGGGGCAGATCGCGCAGCGCACTGACCCGCCACAGGGCGTTCGTCGGATAGTCCTGTCCTCCGTAGCGCGCGATGACCGCGTCACCATCGCCCAGCGCCGAGCGCAAAATGTCTGGGAACCCTGGAGGAAGGAATGGTGTATCCACGGCCACCGACAGCAGCAGCTCCGGTGCATCGGGCACTTCCGTCAGTGCGGCGACCGCTGCCACCAGGCCTGCCAGCGGCCCGGCATAGTCCGTCGCGAGGTCCGCCACCGGCACATGCACGCTATTGAGTCCGAGCCGCTCCGGCGCAATCGCGCCGTGCGCCACATATATTGGC
Source organism: uncultured Alphaproteobacteria bacterium (assembly GCA_963796775.1). Classification (GTDB taxonomy): domain Bacteria; phylum Pseudomonadota; class Alphaproteobacteria; order Rhizobiales; family Devosiaceae; genus Devosia_A. Next base: position 202,289 of record CAWCMZ010000007.1, read on the forward strand.
GCGGTCCCCGCCACGGCCTCGGTCACCCGGTCCAGCAGCCGCCTTCCGCCAACTGTCAGCGTCGCCTTGACCACGCCGCCCAGTCGCTCGCCCTTGCCGCCCGCGAGGATCACAGCGGCGATCCGCTCAGCCATCGCGCCGCGCCCCTCCATTGAGCACCACGGTCAGCGCAATACCCACCAGCAAACCCCAGAATGCCGCCCCGATGCCGAACAGCGTAATGCCGGACGCAGTGGTGACGAAGGTGAGGATAGCCGGCAGCCGACCTGTTTCCCTGTCGAGCGCCGCCGCCAACGCCGCCGCAAGGCTGCTGAGCAGCGCCAGCCCCGCCACCGCCTCGATCAGGATCGGAGGAGACACCGCGATGAACGCCGCCGCGAGGTTGGCGCAGAGCGCCAGTGCGAAGTAGCTGAACCCCGACGCAACCGGCGCCACCCAGCGTCGCGTCGGGTCAGGGTGCGATTCCGGTCCCGCCGCGATCGCCGCGACGATGGCGCTGAGATTGACCGTGTGTCCGCCGAACACCGCCGCCACGGCACTGGCGATGCCAGTGCCGACAAACTGCGGTGCCGCCGCAACCTCATAGCCATTGGCGCGCATCACCGCGAGACCCGGCAGGTTCTGTGACGCCATGGTGATGATGAACAGCGGCAGCGCAATGCGCACAAACCCATCGAGCGTGAACACCGGCACCACCAGCGTCAGCGCCGGCCACGCGACATTCAGTGCCCCATCCGCCGGGTGTGAGGTCATCGCCAGCACAACGATCGTCACCAGCACCGCCAGCGGCACCGCGTAGCGGCGGGCAAATCTGAGGCCCACCACCCAGGCGAGGATGATCGGCAGCGCCAGCCACGGCACCTGTTCGACCGCCCGCAGCGGCGCCAGGCAAAGATTGAGCAGCACCCCCGCCAGCATGGCGTTCGCGATCGGTGCCGGGATCGCCGAGATGGCGCGGGCGAACGGCCGCCACAGCCCCGCCAGCCCGATCAGCGCGGCCGTCATGAGGAACGCGCCGGTCACCACGGGGTAGCCGCCGGCCGGCGCATCCAGCGTCAACAGGAACGCCGCGCCGGGCGTCGACCAGGCGAAGCTGAGCGGCACTTTCAGCCGCCAGGAGACCACGACGTTCAGCACACCGAGCGCCAGGCAAACCGCAAACAGCCCGGATCCGGCCTGCTCCGGCGTCGCCCCGACCTTGGCGTAACCGGTCAGCAGCAGCGTGAACGTGCTGGCATATCCCACCAGCGCCGCCAGCACCCCGGCCACCACGGGCTGCACCCACCAGGCGCCGCGCTCTGTCGCGTCGTTCGTCGTCAAATCGCTGTGCCCCCGCCGTTGACTTTTTGCCCAGCCTGCCTGCCGCACGTCTCCGCGCCAGCGGCCCGTCACGTCGGGCATTCTTGCCATGTTAAGGCCTTTCGTATAGCACCGCGTTCGGTTGTCGAGGCCACGTGGCGGAGTGGTTACGCAGCGGATTGCAAATCCGTGTATTCCGGTTCAATTCCGGACGTGGCCTCCAACCCTGCCTTCAGACGCCACTGGTTGATCATATGGCCAACTGGGCCTGGCCCCGTGCATGTCCGCGCGGGTTGCGACGCTGCGGCGGCATTCGACCAAGTGGTTCCGGGTTTCACTCCTCAAGTCCGTGCGCATGCACGCAAACTGGGGCTGCTATTTTGGCCCACGAGATCGTGCGGAACGTCCCTTGCCCGCCGACGTCGCCGCTACTTCCGCGCTATGCCGCCGCACCTCGGTCTCCGCGAGGCCTGGGCGGCACCACGGCGAGGGGTCGCTCGCAACTGTTGAGGCCCCGGACGCGCTCGAAGCGCTGCACCTTCGTTCGCATCGGAGGCGACGGCGACGGCGGATATGTCATGGCCGACCTCGGCAAACTCCACGGATCGGCTCGTCGTCCCAATACCCGATACGGCATCAGCACCGACGTCAGCTGCGGACCTCGCCATGGCTCGAGGCGGTCTTCGATAGTAAGGGCGTATTCATGTACGACCACACCATCGCGGCGCTGCCCGCGCAGCATCCCCGCTTTCACTGGCAGCGCACCGGGATTGCCTGGCGGCATTTCGAAGGTCGCCCGCTGGCCACCCTGTCCGCCATGCTACACGACAATGGCCACGAGGATCGCCGCGACCTGATCCTGAAGATGGACGTCGAAGGCGCTGAGTGGGAGGTCTTGGCAAATTCGACGAGCTGACGCTGGGCAGCTTTGCCCAGATTGCCGTTGAACTGCACGGCATCGACAGGCGTCGATGAGCTTACCGCCTTGCCACCATGCAGCGGGCGCTGGCCAGACTGAACGCAAAGTTCGCGCCTGTTCACATCCACCCAAACAACTGCGCCGGCACCGCCATCGTCGGCGGCATCCCGTGTCGCCCGTCCTCGAGGTCACCTACCTGCGCCGCGACGGCCGCAACTTCTCGCCATCGCGACGGCGCTTTCCGACCGAACTCGATGTACCGAACTGCCCCGAAGTCGCCGATCACCTGACCGGCTTTGCAACCTTGCCGGGCCGCGACCCTTAATGCCACCGCGGGTCGGCGCGCGGTGACCATGCGCTGGACCCTCCAGGTTGCCGATACGCCGCAGCAGCCTGCCCTTGAACAGCTCGCCAGCGGCGGCTATTGACGAGACCGACCCATCTGGCCCGGCATCGGAATGGCACCATGATCGACTTCGAATTCGCCCGCAGACTGATGGTCGACAACCAGCTGCGCACCAGCAACGTCACCGACCGGCGCGTGCTCGCCGCCATGGGGCAGGTGCCGCGCGAACGCTTCCTGCCCGCGCCCCTGCAGGCGCTGGCCTACATCGACGAAGACCTGCCGCTCGCGTCCTCGAGCGGACAGCGCTTCCTCTCGGCGCCTGCCCCCTTCGCCAAACTCTTGCAGCTGGTCGGCATCGATCACGCCGACCGCGTGCTCGATCTGGGCTGCGGCGCCGGCTATTCGACGGCCGTCCTCGCCTACCTGTCGGCGCATGTTACCGGCGTCGAGAACGACCCTGCGCTGGCTGCCGCCGCGCGTGACACCCTCGCGGCGATGGGCATCAATAACGCCACCATTGTCGAGGGTGCGCCCGACGCCGCGCCGCGCGGCTCGGGCCCCTTCGACGTCATCGTCGTTGAGGGCGCCGTCGCCGATGTTCCGCAGCATCATTTTGCCGCCCTGCGCGACGGCGGACGCCTCGTCGCGGTCATTTCGAACGGCACCAATGGGGTCGCGCATCTCTTCGTCAAATCGGGTGGAGAGGTCGCCGGCCGCGCCGAATTCAATGCCAACCTGCCGCGTCTCGCGACGCCGCGACCGGCCGAGGAATTTGTGTTCTAGGATGCCCGTTACTGACCGGGAACTGGGCAGTGTTGCAGTGCAGGCACGCCCGTCGTTAATCTTCAGTTAAACAATTGTGTGCCTTGCCGGATGCGGTTGTGAACCCCAAGTGCGCGGCATAGGGTGCGTGGCTTGGAGGCCGTAGTTATGTTGCTTATCCGTAGATTGCGAATGGGCGCGATGGCGATCGCGCTGTCGGCAGTGCCAAATGTTGTGCATGCCGAGTCCCTCAATCAGGCGCTGGCGAGTGCCTATATGAACAACCCCAACATCATGTCCGCGCTGCTCAGCGTGAAGGCCTCTGCCGAGAACATTGCTCTGGCAAAATCGGGCAAGCTGCCGACCATTGCCGCCTCTGCCGGCACGTCGGTCAGCGCCTCGACGCAGGCTCCCACACCCGCCGCCGGCGCCTTCACTTTGGGCCTCACCTACAGTCAGCGGCTGTTCGATAATTTCAAGACCGAGGCCGGCATCGAACAGGCTCGCGCCATGACCGAGGTCGCGACGTACGCGTTCCAGAATGCCGAGCAGAACGTCCTGTTGTCGGTCGCCACCGCCTACATGGGCGTCATTCGCGACACGCAGCTCGTCAAGCTCAACGCCGACAACCTCAAATTCTTCCAGGCCCAGGTCGACTCCTCGAACGACCGCCTGCGCATTGGCGAGGGCACCAAGATCGACGTCTCGCAGGCCGAGACGCGCCTCGCCCAGAGCACGGCCGCCTACAAGACTTCGATCGGCAATCTTCAGACGAGCCAGGCGGCGTACCTGCGCTGGGTCGGGCACAAGCCGCAGAACCTGTCGGGTACCTATAAGTTCGGCAAGCTGGTGCCAAAGAGTGTTGAGCAGGCGATGAACGAGGCCGAGGTCTCCCACCCGGCGATCAAGAGCTCCAAGGCCGCCATCCGCGCCGCCCAGGCCAACACCGATGCGGCCGAAGCCGCCTTCGGTCCCACGCTTGATCTCATCGGTTCGATTTGCGCCTTGCAGTGCTTTGCTTCGGACCTGAGCAAGCAGGGCGTGAGCGGTTCGGTCCGCATGTCGCTCTCGATCCCGATCTACAGCGGCGGGCGGCTTGGCGCCACAGTGCGGCAGGCCAATCTGCAGCAGGTCAAGAGCGAGGTCGACGCCCTGTCAGCCCGTGACCAGGTTCGTGAATCGGTGATTTCGGCCTGGAGCACGCTGCAGACCGCCACCGCGCAGATCGAATCGGCCCAGTCGGCCGTCGACTCCGGTCAGTTGGTCCTCGAAGGCATGATCCAGCAGCGCGACGTCGGGCAGGCCACCACGCTCGACGTGCTGGACGCGCAGGCGGACCTGACCTCCACCAAATTGCAGCAGATCAGCGCCACCTCCAGCCGCATCATTGCAACCTTCGCGCTGATCGCCGCAACGGGGCACCTCAATGCCGCCGATCTCGGGCTCGATGTCACCATAAAGTCGGGCACCGAATATCAGGCCAAGGTTGAGGACGTCTGGGCCGAGCTCCGCGCACTCGAATAGGCCAGTTATGTCGATGGACAGCCCATCGGCCCGATCCTAATTTTCCCTCTGCCCGCCGTCGCTGAGTTGTCGGCGGGCTTTTCTCAAGAGGGGGACTGCATGAAATCTCTGCCTTATTGGTTCATCGGCCTGGGCACATTATTCGCGCTGGTCGGCATGGCTTTCGGAATTTGGATGTCGGCTGTCCAGAACTTCGAACTGGCCCCGGCCCACGCCCACAACAACCTGCTCGGATGGGTAACGATGGCGCTCTACGGGCTCTACTACAAAGCTGTTCCGTCGGCGGCGAACACCCGGCTTGCGCTCGTCCACTTCTGGGTCGCACTGATCGGCGCTCTGACCTTCGGCCCCGGCGTTGCCATGGCGATCATGCAGAAGGGTGAAATCCTCATCCAGATTTCGAGCCTTCTCGTGATCCTCGGCATGGCGATTTTCGCCTGGACGGTGTTCACCAACAGGCGGGCGCTAAGCACCGACTGAGCCGCTGCGACCGTCCGCGGGGCCCGCAAGAGCCTGAAAGACCAGTGGAAGAGGGGTGTCGCCGGCGCGGCGCCCTTCGCTTCGAGTGTCATTGCCGTTTAGAGTGTTCGTTGACGAATCAGGCGTAACACCGTTCTCAGGTCATGTTTGATGCGTCTCGCCAGTGTGAATTGAGGCCACGATGAACAAGCCGGCGCCCAAAGAGCCATCGATGGACGAGATCCTCTCGTCCATTCGGCAGATCATTGCCGATGACGATGCTGCCGCCGCGCCGCGGAAGTCACCGCCGCCCGCAGCAGCCGCCCCAGCGCGACAGGCCGCGCCAGCGCCGCGCGTTGTCGTGCCGCCCCCGGAGCCCGAACCCGAGCCCGAGCCCGAGCCGCTGACCCTGTCGATGGCGCAGGTCGTACCCGAACCGGCCGTACCCTCGCGCGTCCCGATGGATTTTGGTGCCCTCAGCGATGCCTCCTCCGACGAGGAAATGGTAGAGGCTTTCGCTGGCGACCCCGAATTCGTCGATCCCGAGGACATCGCGTTCGAACCGGACGATCCCGAACTGGACGAACCGGAACCGGAGCCCGAGCCCGAGCCTGAACCGGTCGTTGTCGCGCCGCGGGTCGAACGGCCGGCCCCGCCGCCGCCCCGGCCGGCGCCGCGTCCCACCACCGTGGCGCAGGCCGCTCCGATGCCTGACCCAACGCTCAGTGACGACATTGCCGACGAGTTGCTGGAGCCCGCCACCAACGCGGCGGTCAAGCACACCTTCACCAAGCTGAGCGGCTTTGCCACGGTATCGTCCGGCCAGACCATCGAGGCCATGATGCGCGAGATGCTGCGTCCCATGCTGAAGAAATGGCTCGACGAGAACCTGCCGTCGGTTGTCGAGCGCATGGTGGAGAAGGAGATCGCCCGCATTTCCCGCGGCGAATAAGGACTTGGCAGGCAGCGACGCCGCGAGGCCACTGTTGACTTTGTCCCGCCGCTCTTATAGACCATGGCACTGAATATCCGCCCCGCCCCGGCCCCTCATGAGGGGGCATGGCGGGTCGTTGCTGTTGGAACCCGTCGATGATCGAAAAGACCTACGAACCCGCCGCCGTCGAAGGCCGCATCTATGCAGAGCTGGCTCGAGGCCAACGCCTTTGCGGCCGGGGCAGGGGCCGCGCCCGGCGCCGAGACCTTTTCGATCGTCATTCCGCCGCCCAACGTGACCGGCTCGCTGCACATCGGGCACGCGCTCAACAACACCATCCAGGACATCCTGATCCGCTTCGAGCGCATGCGCGGCAAGGACGTGCTGTGGCAGCCCGGCACCGACCATGCCGGCATCGCCACCCAGATGATCGTCGAGCGCCAGCTGATGGAGCGGCAGCAGCCCGTCGCGCCGCGAGATGGGCCGCGAGGAATTCCTCGAGCGCGTCTGGGAGTGGAAGGCCGAAAGCGGCGGCACCATCATGAACCAGCTCAAGCGCCTGGGCGCCTCGGCCGACTGGTCGCGCGAACGCTTCACCATGGACGAGGGGCTCAGCCGAGGCCGTCCGCAAGGTGTTCGTCGAGCTGCATCAGCAAGGGCCTGATCTATCGCGCCAAGCGGCTGGTGAACTGGCATCCCGGCCTCGAAACCGCGATCTCCGACCTCGAGGTCGAGAACATCGAGACCGACGGCAAGATGTGGCACCTCAAATACCCCATCGAGGGCTCCAGCGACTACATCATCGTCGCCACCACCCGCCCCGAAACCATGCTGGGTGACGTCGCGCGTCGCCGTGCATCCCGACGACGAGCGCTATAAGCGGCCTGATCGGCAAGCATGTGATGCTGCCGCTGGTCGGCCGCCGCATCCCGATCGTCGCCGACGAATACGCCGATCCCGAACTCGGCTCGGGCGCCGTCAAGATCACCCCGGCCCATGATTTCAACGACTTCGAGGTCGGCGTGCGCCACAGCCTCGAGCCGATCAACATCTTCACCACGCAGGCGAAGATCAACGGCTACGCCCCGAAGGAATATCGCGGCCTCGACCGCTTCGAGGCGCGCGACAAGGTGCTCGGCCGATCTGCGAGGCCGATCGGCGCGCGTGCTCGTGGGTCGAGGACAAGAAGATCATGGTGCCCTACGACGAAAAGACCAAGCAGGTCGTCATCGAGCCCTACCTGACCGACCAGTGGTTCGTGAATGCCGAGGTGCTGGCGCAGCCGGCCATGGCCGTCGGTGCGCGAGGGCCGCACCAAGTTCGTGCCGCAGAGCTACGAGAACACCTATTTCGCCTGGCTGGAGAACATCAAGCCCTGGTGCATTTCGCGCCAGCTCTGGTGGGGCCACCAGATCCCGGCCTGGTACGGCCCGCGCATCAGCTCCGATCCGGATTTCGGCAACTCCGCCGCCGGCCCCAAGGTCTTCGTCGCCGGCACCGAAGCCGAGGCGCTGAAGCAGGCGCAGGCCTACTACGGCACGCGTGCCGGAACTCCACACCTCCGGCCTTGCCTCCGCATCCTTCCAGAAGGCATTGCTGCGACTTCGAAACTACGCAGCGCGACCGCATGAACGCTGCAGGTCTGGGCAGCCCGCAAGGCCGCGCGATCCGTTCGCCGAGCTCGCCGACTCCAAGGTGCCGCTGCACCGCGACGAGGACGTGCTCGACACCTGGTTCTCGTCGGCGCTGTGGCCGTTTTCGACGCTGGGCTGGCCCGACGACACGCCGGAACTGCGCAACTACTACCCCACCGACGTGCTGGTCACCGGCTTCGACATCATCTTCTTCTGGGTCGCCCGCATGATGATGATGGGCCTCGAATTCATGGACGAGGAGCCGTTCCACACCGTCTACATGCACGCCCTGGTCCGCGACGAGCAGGGCCAGAAGATGAGCAAGACCAAGGGCAACGTCATCGACCCGCTCGAGCTCGATCGACGGCTATGGCGCCGACGCCACCCGCTTCACCCTCGCCGCCATGGCCGCGCAGGGCCGCGATCTGCGGCTCGCCATGAGCCGCGTCGAGGGCTATCGCAACTTCGTCACCAAGCTCTGGAACGCCGCGCGCTTCCTCGAGATGAACGAGTGCCGCCGCGTCGCCGGCTATCGATCCCAGGCCGACAACCATGCTCGCCCTCAACCGCTGGATCGTCGGCGCGACCGCGACGCGCCGTGGCACAGGTGACCAAGGGCATCGAGGACTTCAAGTTCAACGAAGCCGCCAATGCCGCCTACGACTTCGTCTGGGGCACCTTCTGCGACTGGTACGTCGAGCTCGCCAAGCCCGTGCTCACCGGCGAGGACGAGGCCGCCAAGGCCGAAACCCAGGCCACCGCCGCCTGCGCGCTCGACCAGATCCTGAAGCTCCTCCATCCGTTCATGCCCTTCGTCACCGAAGAGCTGTGGGCCGAGACCGGCAAGGTCGGCCCAGCGCGCGCCCGCCTGCTGATCCTGTCGCGCTGGCCGATTCAGCGATGCGCCGCGAAGACGCCGAAGCCGACGCCGAACTCGGCTGGCTGATCGATCGTTGTCTCCGCCATCCGCTCGGTCCGCACCGAAATGAACGTTCCGGCCGGCGCAAAGATCCCGCTGCTGATTATCGGCGCCGGGGTCGAAACCGGCACCCGCATCGAGAGCCAGCTGGCCACCCTCACGCGCCTCGCCCGGCTCGACAGCGTCGATTATGGCTCCGACGTCCCCAAGAGCTCGGCGCAGATCGTTCTGGGCGAGGCCACTTACGTGCTGCCGCTTGCCGGTGTCATCGATATTTCGGCGAGAACGTGCCAGACTGGAAAAAGAGGACATGCGGCTGGTCGAGGACATCGCCAAGATCGACAGCAAGCTCGGCAACGAGCAGTTCGTCTCCAAGGCCCCCGAAGAGGTGATCGAGGAACAGAAGCAGCGCCGTGCCGATGCCATGGATCGCCGGCTGTTCCTTGCCGCCGCCCTCGCGCGGCTGAACTGATGGTGGTGACGACGCCATCACGAGCGGTCGCCGGTCAAGGATTGGCTGGCGATGATCCTGTTCGATGGCCGCGGCGGTGTCCGCCGCCTCAGCGATGACGAGGAGACGCAACCGGTAAGCGTCCCGCCAAAGGGCTTCCTCGTCGTTTCCGGCAATTCCCGCGCGCCCGAGTTCCAGGTCTGGCTGAAGCAGGAACTGGGCGCGTTCAACGCCGACATGCTCACCGTGCCGAGCACCCGCAGCCGCTGCACCGTGTTCGACGACAGGGCGATGATTGTGCTTCGCGTCGCCCGGCCCGGTGCCGAACCCGATGACATCGGTCGCCAGTTGCTCAGCCTGTGGCTCGAAAAGGGCAGGGTGATCATCGCCTCCGAGCTCAACATTCCGGATTTCCTCGGCATCGCGCAATGGGCGCAGAGCCATCATGCGCCGGTCTCGCCTGCCGATCTGGTGGCCCGCCTTGGCCTGCGCGCCGCCGACCGCCTGGAGCCGCTCATCGAGCGCATGGGCGATCAACTGGACAGCGTCGAGGAAGCGCTGATGGTCGACCGGCAATCTGAAGTGCGGGGCAGGCTGGCGCGCCTGCGCCGCACGCTCATCAGCTTCCGCCGCCTGCTCTGGCCGCAGCGCGACGTGCTCAACACGCTTGAGATCGAAGATCTGTCGTTTTTCACTCCCCGCGACCGCGTCCGGCTCCGCGAGGCATCCTCCCGCACCGCCCGTCTTGGCGACGAACTGCAGGCACTGTCCGAGCGCGCCGTGCTGGTGCACGAACAGATTCTCGATACCCGCGCCGAGCAGATGAACCAGACCATGCTGGTGCTGGCCGCGGTCACTGTCGTCCTTATGCCGCTGACCGTGATCAGCGGCATCTTCGGCATGAACCTCGCCGGCATCCCATTCCAGGACAACCCGCATTCGTTCTGGATCGTCACCGTTCTGCTGGCAATCCTTGGCGCGGTGCTGTTCTTCTGGATGCGCAGGCGCAAGTGGCTCTAGCGGCTCAGCCGCCGATCCGCTTCACCATCAGGATGTGAGCGTAGCCTCGGGGGTAGTCTTCCACCGACGCGATTCGTCGAAATCCGCGCCGCTCGTAGAATTCAGGTGCCTGGAAGCTGTGCGTGCTGAGGAGGATCTGCAGACATCCGCGGCGCAGCGCCTCGCTCTCCGCAGCCTGCAACAACTGCGAAGCGATGCCTTGCCGCCGCCGCGCCTCCGCAACCCAGATGGTCTTGATCTCGCACGTCGCGCCCCAGGTGTGCCCGTGCAGTCCAGCATCAAGTTCGCCGGTTTCCGAGCGCAGCAGGATGGTCAGGAATCGGCCATCATATATGCCCGTTCGCGCGAAGTTGAACGCATTGAGCCGCTCCTCAAGCAGGTCGAGGTCACCCGCCGGAGGCTCGTCCGTCACCTCGAAGGAATACGCGTCTGCCAAATCGCCCCAACCCTCGCGCGAACAGCGCACGCCGATCTGCTGGACCACACGGACAGGTCGCGAAAGTGATGACGCCGCCAGCAAGGTGAACGCAGTCTGAACAACTGTAACAATTGTGCAACAGGGATTTCGAATCCCTTCACATCGCTCTGCCATCAACCCTTTGCTGACTCTCCCCGCCACAATGTGACCCCAAAGGAAGCAAAGGACAGGGACGGGCGGGTACAGCAGGAAACCGGGCGAACCCCTAGGGTTCGCAGCGTACCGATCTTCGCTGTTCCGACCTTGTACCTTGGTTGGGCGCCGACCATAAAAGCAGCCTTTCAGCGCTGCGGGTCGGTGGACCGGACAAGGGGAATGGGAAGATGGATAGTAACTACGTCGACAAATCGCGGCTGCCGAGCCGGCATGTGACAGAGGGACCGGAGCGGGCGCCGCATCGCTCCTACCTCTATGCCATGGGCCTCACCAGCCAGCAGATTCACCAGCCGCTGGTCGGCGTGGCGACCGCCTGGAACGAGGCCGCGCCGTGCAATATCTCGCTGCAGCGCCAGGCTCAGGCGGTCAAGAAGGGCGTTGCCGCCAACCACGGCACGCCGCGCGAATTCACCACCATCACCGTTACCGACGGCATCGCCATGGGCCATGCCGGCATGAAGTCCTCGCTCGCCTCCCGCGACGTGATCGCCGACTCGGTCGAACTGACCATGCGCGGCCACAGCTACGATGCGCTCGTCGCCATGGCCGGTTGCGACAAGAGCCTGCCGGGCATGATGATGGCGATGATCCGCCTCAACGTGCCGTCGATCTTCATCTATGGCGGTTCCATCCTGCCGGGTAAGTTCCGCGGCCGCGATGTCGTCGTGCAGGACCTGTTCGAGGCCGTGGGCCTCCACTCGGTCGGCAAGATGGACGACGAGACGCTTGACGAACTCGAGCGCGTCGCATGCCCCTCCGCCGGCTCCTGCGGCGGCCAGTACACCGCAAACACCATGGCCATGGTCGCCGAGGCGATCGGCCTGGCGCTGCCCTATAGCTGCGGCGCCCCGGCGCCCTACGAAATCCGCGATGCCTTCTGCTCCGCGTCCGGCGAGCAGGTGATGGAACTGCTGAAGACGCAGCTTCGCCCGCGCCAGATCGTAACCCGCAAGGCGTTCGAGAACGCCGCGATGACGGTCGCCGCCACCGGCGGCTCGACCAACGCCGCCTTGCACCTGCCGGCCATGGCGCACGAGGCGGGCATCGACTTCGACCTCTTCGACGTGGGCGAGATCTTCAAGCGCACCCCCTACATCGCCGACCTGAAGCCGGGCGGAAAATACGTCGCCAAGGACCTGTTCGAGGCCGGCGGCATTCCGCTGGTGATGAAGGCGCTGCTCGAGGGCGGGTATCTCCACGGCGACTGCATGACGGTCACCGGCAAGACCATCGCCGAGAACCTCGCCAACGTGAAATGGAACGACCAGCAGGACGTTGTCCGCACCACGTCCAACCCGATCACCGCGACCGGCGGCGTCGTCTCGCTGCGCGGCAACCTCGCGCCCGACGGGGCGATCGTCAAAGTCGCCGGTCTCAAGAACCAGCGCTTTGTCGGCCCGGCACGCGTCTTCGACAACGAGGAAGCCTGCTTCGAAGTCGTCAACAGCCGCGGATACAAGGAAGGCGAAGTGCTCGTCATCCGCTACGAGGGCCCCAAGGGCGGCCCCGGCATGCGCGAAATGCTGTCGACCACCGCCGCGCTCTACGGCCAGGGCATGGGCGACAAGGTTGCACTCATCACCGATGGCCGCTTTTCCGGGGCCACGCGCGGCTTCTGCATTGGCCATGTTGGCCCCGAAGCGGCCGTCGGTGGTCCCATCGCGCTCATCAGGGATGGCGACATCATCACCCTCGATGCCGTAACCGGTGAGATTTCGGTCGACGTGTCGGACGAAGAGTTCGCCCGCCGCAAGACCTCGTGGCAGCCGCGCGAGACCGAGTACGGCTCCGGCGCCATCTGGAAATATGCCCAGCTCGTGGGATCGGCGCGCTATGGCGCGCTGACCAACCCCGGCGCCAAGGGCGAAAAGGAGCAGTATGCGGACATCTAGGGTCTCTGCCCTGATCGCCGTTGCCTTCGGCGCGGCGCTCGCCTTTGCGAGCGCTGCAGCCGCCGGCCCGCGCCCAGACCGCCGTGGAGGCCGCGCAGGGCCTGGCGAACATGCTCGACGGCGCGGGCGGCGGTATCTCCAGCCAGGAGCAGATCACCGCTCTGCAGACCGCTGCGGCCGCCGGCGACACGATGGCGCTGTGGCAGCTCGGCCTGATGTATGAGAGCGGCGAGGGCGTCGCTCAGGACAAGGCCAAGGCCTTTGGCTACTTCTCCAAGATCGCCGATGAGCACGCCGATGCGGCGCCGCGTGGCATCGAAGCCGACATGGTCGCGCAATCCTTCGTCAAGATGGGCAAGTACTATCGCGAGGGCCTGCCGGAAGCCGGCATCACCAAGGACGAGGACTACTCCAGCCGGCTGATCCTGCATGCGGCCAGCTATTTCGGCGACGCCGACGCCCAGTACGAGGTCGGCGAGATGTACCTCGATGCCGACGAGCTCGGCGACAACCCCCTGCAAAGTGCCCGCTGGCTCTCGCTGGCGGCACGCAAGGGCCACGCCGGTGCGCAGGCCCGGCTCGGCGATCTGCTGTTCAACGGCGACCGGCATCGACCCCAATCCGGTCGAAGGCCTGATGTGGCTGACGGTCGCCAGCCGCCGCTCCGCCGGCACCCCCGATGAGGTCTGGATTCTCGACCTGCTGAACGCCGATATGTCCCTCGCGACACCGGAACAGCGCGCCGACGCCGTCACCATGGCAGACTCCCTCGGCACCAAGTTCGGCGGACTCTAGGTCTCTACCTAGATCGCAAACACGCCCTCGACCGGCACATGGTCGGACGGCTTGTCCCTGCCGCGCACCTGCTGGTGCGTCACCACGTCTTCCAGCCGGTCGGCGGCCTGCGGCGACAGCAGCAGATGGTCGATGCGGATGCCGTCCTTGCGCTCCCAGCCGAAGGTCTTGAAGTCCCAGAACGTGTAGTTCGGCTCATCGGTGACCGCCCGCAGCGCATCGGTCAGCCCCAGATTGAGCAGCGCCCGCCAGCGCTCGCGGCTTTCCGGCCGGAACAGCGCATCGCCCACCCATTTTTCGGGGAACGTCGCATCGATCGCGGCCGGGATGATGTTGAAGTCGCCGAGCAGGATGAACGGCTCCTCCAGCGCCAGCCGTCCTTCGACGAAGACGTGCCAGCCGGTCCATCCAGCCCAGCTTGTAGGGGAATTTCTCGCTCTTCACCGGATTGCCGTTGGGCAGGTAGATGCAGCACACCCGGACGACGCCGCCCTCGACCGAAAACACGCCCTCGATCAGCCGCGACTGCTCGTCGCGCATCGTCGCCGGGCAGCCCGCGGTGCACCTCGTCGAAGCTTGAGCTTCGAGAGGATGGCGACGCCGTTCCAGCTCTTCTGGCCAAAGGTCTCGACATTGTAGCCAAGCGCCTCGATCTCCATGCGGGGGAAGGCCTCGTCGACCGACTTGATCTCCTGCAGGCACACGATGTCGGGCTGACTCTGTCTCGAGCCAGTTCAGCAGCAGGTCCTGCCGGGCCTTGATGCCGTTGATGTTCCAGGTGGCGATGCGCATCCGACCGATCCTGTTGCCAAGCGCCGCGAGCCTAGCCGCCACGCCCATCCAGCGAAAGCCGCTTTTGCCGTTATGCAGCCCGATCAGCCATAGACGGCGTCGCGGATCTCTTCGCGGAAAGGGCCGTTGCAGCCTTCGAACGCCGTATTGGTGCAGGTCACCACGCTCAGCCGGTTGCTGCGGTCGATGATCCAGTTGTGGCCCCAGGCGCCGCCCCAGTCCGACCGTGCCGATGCGGGCAGGGGGTCTTCGCCGCCGCGGGATCGTCGACCAGCGCGCCGATCAGCCCGAAGCGCTTGCCGCCATCGCGCGCGCGCCGCGGCAGCCTCGCCGATCTGGTTCGTGAACGCCTCGACGATCGTCGCTGGCTTGAGCAGCGCCGATCGCCGGCTGATACGCCTCCAGCAGCTTCAGCACGTCGCCCGCCGTCCCGGCCATGCCGGCCCCGCCCGACTGCGGGGCTGTCGTGTTCGAAGATACGTCCGGGCATAGAAGATCGTCGACCCGCCGTCCAGCTCCTGCACCACCTCCGGACTCGCCCATGCGCTTGGGCGGCGCGCCGTCGGCATAGGGTACCGCCAGCCGCGATTGATCGGTGACCCCGAACATCGCGTCCGTCATGCCGAGCGGTCCGGTGACGTAGCGCGCCACCGCATCGCCCACCGTCGACTGGTTGATCGCCGCGATCACCGCGCCGAGCGACGTCGAGGCTCATGCCATATTCCCAGCCGGTGCCCGGCGCGAAGGCCAAGCGGCAACGCCGGCCAGCCGCTTCAGGTTCTCTTCGAGCGGAATGAGTGGCCCGGAAAGCCCGCGCGCAATCGTCGGCGGCATCGTTCGTAGGTGAGCCCGGACGAATGGCTGAGCAGGTGCCGGATGGTGATAACCGGCGTCGAGTCCATCCGCCAGCTTGCGGGGTGAAATAGGGCAGGTAGTCGGTCACCGGATCGTCGAGACCGAGCAGCCCGCGCTCCACCATCGCCAGCGCCGCCGTCGCAACCATCGGCTTGGTCACCGAGGCCAGCCGGAAGATCGCATCCTCGCGCATCTGCACGTCCGGCTTCGCGGTCGGCGAAGCCGGCCGCCGCGCATAGACCAGCTTGCCGTCCTGCGCCGACCAGCACCACGCAGCCGACAATACGGCTCCCCAGCGCAGCCGAAATCGCTGCGTCAAGCCGTTGCTTCATGCTCACTTGAGTCCCCCCGGCTAAAGGCCCGGACGTTGCCGGGCTGCGGTCAGGCGACCGCGAAACTGGTGCCGCAGCCGCAGCGAGGCGACAGCGTTGGGATTGCTGATCTGGAAGCTCTGGCCGATCAGGTCGTCGACATAGTCGATCTCCGCCCCGCCCATGAATTCGAGGCTGAGCGAATCGATCAGCACCGTGGCCGTCGTCCTTGGCCAGCACCAGATCGTCGCTGGTCGGGCGCGTTCCTGCACGAGCTTGTATTCGTACTGAAAGCCCGAGCAGCCGCCGCCGGCCACCGCGATGCGCAGCACCGTGCCGGCCGGCTCCTTGCTGCAGGATGCGCGCCGATGCGCTTGGCGGCGCGGTCTGTCAAAACGACATCATTTGATGCTAGAGCAGTATCGGTCATTCGGGGCCTTTCCGAGCGGTGCCGCTTGGGCACCTCTGTGTGCTAATGTAATATCGTCAGCCGACGATGAAAAGGGCCTAGTGTCACGATATGAGCGACGCTGGCACCCTACGCCTCCGATCCAGCGCAGGAGCCGCGGCCGCGTCTTCGGCACCGGCCCCAGCCCGACCCGCTCGGAATTCCAGCGCGATCGCGACCGCATCATCCATTCCACCGCCTTCCGGCGCCTGCAGTACAAGACGCAGGTGTTCCTGCACCACGAGGGCCAGCATTTCCGCACCCGGCTGACCCATACGCTCGAGGTCAGCCAGATGGCCCGCTCGCATGGCGCGGGCGCTGCAGCTCAACGAGGATCTGGCCGAGGCCATGGCGCTGGCCCACGATCTCGGCCACACGCCGTTCGGCCATGCCGGCGAGCGCGTGCTCGACGACAAGATGGCCGGCCTGGGGCGGCTTCGACCACAACATGCAGGCGATCCGCGTCGTCACCCGGCTGGAGAACCGCTACGCCGAGCATGACGGGCTCAACCTCACCTGGGAGACGCTGGAGGGCATTCTCAAGCACAACGGCCCGCTGACTCGATGCCGACGGCACGCCCGGTGGGCCGCTACGTTCGCGAGGGCCTGCCCTTCGGGCTCGACGACATTCCCGCCAGCGCCGACCTGCAGCTCGCCACCTACGCCAGCCTCGAGGCGCAGACCGCCGCGATTGCCGACGACATCGCCTACAACGCCCACGACATCGACGATGCGCTGCGGGCCGGGCTGATCTCGCTTCGCCGACCTTGCGCGATGTGCCGCTCGTCGGTCCCATCGTGCGCGAGGTGCTCGACCGTTGGCCCGACATCGAGCCGCAGCCGCCAGGCGCACGAAGTGCAGCGCCGGCTGATCACCCGCGTCCATCGAGGATGTCATCGCCACCAGCTCGGCCGCAATCGCCGCTGCCGGCGCCGCGCAGCCGCCGACGATGTCCGTGCGGCCGGCCGCACGCTGATCGGCTTTTCCACCGGCATCGCCGAGGCGGAGCAGGGTCTCAAGCGTTTCCTGTTCGAGCAGCGTCTATCGCAACGAGGCGGTGATGGCGCCGGTGCGCGCCAGCGAAGCGATGGTTGCCGAACTGTTCGACCGCTACATGGCGAGCGCGCGACATGCCCGGCCGCTGGGGCGAGCCGCTGCACGCGCGCACGAGCGACCCGGCCCGCGGGCCCGCATCGTCTGCCGACTTCATCGCCGGCATGACCGACCCCTATGCCGAGGCGAGCATGCGCGGCTGTTTGACCCGCTGGGCTTTGCTTTAGACGGCACTACAACTTCAATTGCCACGATGCATTCCGTGCAGGCGGAATCCGGCGGTCGGCCGCGTGCCTCAATGGCCGGAGCCCACTGCCGGAAATGACCCGTGTGAATTCGAAGCAAATGGACGTCTTCGCTCTGCTCCAGACCCGCGTCGCCGCGGCGCTCACGACGCTCTATCCCGAGGTCACCGACGGACATGCTGGCGCGCATCGTGGTCGAGCCGCCGCGCGATCCCGCGCATGGCGATCTCTCCACCAACGCCGCCATGGTCGTCGCCAAGCCGCTGGGCAAGAACCCGCGCGAGGTCGCCGCTGCGCTGGCCGCAGCACTTCAAGGCCGATGCCGGATGTGGCAGCCGGTCGAGGTCGCCGGGCCGGGCTTCCTCAATTTCCGCCTCGCCGACACCGGTCTGGCACGAGGTGCTGCGCGCCGTCGCGCGAGCAGGGCGCCGACTTCGGCCGCTCCAATGTGGGCAAGGGCGAGGCGGTCAACGTCGAATACGTCTCGGCCAATCCGACCGGGCCGATGCATGTCGGGCCACACGCGCGGCGCGGTGTTCGGCGACGCGCTGGCGTCGCTGATGGCCTATTCCGGCTACGACGTGACGCGCGAATACTACATCAACGACGCCGGCGGCCAGATCGACGTGCTGGCCCAGTCCGCCTTCCTGCGCTACCGCGAGGCGCTGGGCGAGACCATCGAGATTCCGCGCGGCCTTTATCCCGGCGACTATCTGGTCCCGGTCGGCGCAGGCGCTTGTCGCACGAGTTCGCCGGCACGCTGCGCTGGCATGCCCGAAGCGGAGTGGCTGCCGATCGTCAAGCGAGCGCGTCGCTCGCGGCCATGATGGAGCTGATCAAGGCCGATCTCGCCAAGCTCGGCATCCACCACGACGTGTTCTTCTCCGAGCGGCACGCTGCACGGGCAGGGCGGCGACATCGACACCACGCTCGCCTGGCTGCGCGAGCAGGGCATGGTCTATCAGGGCCGCCTCGATCCGCCCAAGGGCAAGACGCCCGAAGACTGGGAGGATCGCGAGCAGACGCTGTTCCGCGCCACCGATTATGGCGACGATATCGACCGGGCGCTGATCAAGTCGGACGGCTCCTACACCTATTTCGCCGCCGACATCGCCTATCACCGCAACAAATACCTGCGCGGCTTCAAGCACATGGTCAACGTGCTGGGCGCCGACCATTCCGGCTACGTCAAGCGCCTGCAGGCCGCCGTGAAGGCGGTTTCGCATGGCGAGGCCGAGATCGACGTGCAAGATCTGCCAGCTCGTCCGGCTGATGAAGAACGGCGAGCCGTTCAAGATGAGCAAGCGCTCGGGCGACCTGGTCACCGTCGCCGACGTCGTCGAGGAGGTCGGCGCCGATGCCACCCGCTTCATGCTGCTGTTCCGCCGCAACGACGCCGCGATGGATTTCGACTTCGCCCTGGTCAAGGAGCAGACGCGGGACAACCCGGTGTTCTACGTGCAGTACGCCCATGCCCGGGCCTGCTCGGTGTTCCGTACGGCGGCCCGCGACCTGCCGGCGCTCGACGCCTCGGACGCGGCGCTGGCGGGCGGCTGACATCGAGCGGCTGTCGACGGCCGAGCCGAACTCGAGCTGATCCGGGTCGCTGGCGCAATGGCCGCGGACCGTGGCCGCCGCGGCGCTTGCGCACGAGCCGCATCGTATCGCATTCTACCTTTATGAGCTCGCGGCCGCCTTCCATGGCTTCTGGGCCAAGGGCAATGAGGATGCAAAACTTACGCTTTGTTAACCCTGAGGACCCGAAACTGACATTGGCCCGACTCGCACTCGTCGGCGCTGTCCGGCAGGTTTTGGTCAATGGCCTCACAATTTTGGGAGTGTCCGCGCCAGATGAGCTTTCATAATTCGGGCGCATTGGTGTGATGACTGGCGCAGGCTCGGCGGGGGTTAAGCGATCGTGACCAGTGAGATAAGGGGCGCTGCTTATGTCGACAGCGAAACCGCAGCAGATGGCTGACCAGCCAGGAAAAATCCGACGACCTGATCGCCGAACTGGCCAAGCTGATGGCGAGTGGAGCGCAAGGCAACGAAGCGACCGTGAAGCCGGTTATCCGGCCGGCGCCGCTGTCTCAGACCCCCAGCACCCCGTCGCCCGCCCCCATCCGGATCCCCGGCATGGACGCCCCCGTTGTCCCGTCCGCGGCTCCAACTCCGGCAGCGCAGCCGCCGCGCGCTCCTTCCATGGGCACCATTCGAATCCCCGGAATGGATCAGCCCGCCCCAGTCGCCTCGACTGCCCCGATGTCCAAGATCGACTTCGGCAAGCCGCCCACCGTGGCGCCGGTCGTACAGGAGCCATTGGCATCGCTGCAGGAACGCGTGCCGCCGCTGAAGCCGGCGGAAACGCGTGTGTCCGAGCCTAGGGTCGAGCCCGCAAGCCAGTACAGGCCGGAACCGGCGCCCGCTGTGACCACCTCCTCACCCAGCATTGCGGCCGATCCGACTGCCGGGCCGCGGACTACCTCGGCCCCAGCCGTAGAGCCGGCCGCCGCGAGGATCGCCAACCCCGAGGCGACGCCGAGCGGTTTCGAATTCGATTTCGGCTTCTCCGAGGCCCGTCCGGCCTCGACTGCGGCCGACAATGCCCCCAGGACTGGCGCGACCCCCAGTGTAGCGCCGCCGCGTGATCCCATCGCCGATCTCATCAACTCTGAACTCGACGGCGTCGATGCGCGCCCTGCAAATGATGCCGCGCCGTCGCCGGAGCCTGTCAACGTCACGCCGGCTGCGCCGCGCAGCCTGGGGCCCGCGGAAACGCCGCGTCCGGTGACCATGGCGCCGGTGACGCCGATGGTGCGTAACGTTTCCAGCATGCAGCCGGCCCCGGCGGCAAAGCCGGTGATGACCGCCATGAATGCCGGCCCTGCCACCCGTCCGGCTCCGAACGCCCCAATCCCGCTGAAGCCGGTGAGTGTCACACCGCGGCCGGCGCCTGAAACAGACCGCTTTGCCATTTCTCCCGGTGTCGGGCTCAACGGGCGTCCGTCGCCTGCAACTCCGCTACCCACGCCGCCGGCTCGCGAAGCCGAAGAGCCAGTCATGCTCGACGCGCTGGACGATCCGATGAGCGAGATTGAAAATCTCATCGGAGAGGCCGTCCGCGTCGAATTGTCCGGTCCCGGCAAGGTTTCCGTCGCGCCGCAGCCGGTGCCTCAGGCGCAGATGCAGCCGCCTGTGCAGGTTTCGCCGGTCGTTCCGCCTCTGGCGGCGAATTTCGCTCCCCGCCGTTCCGGCCTCAAGGACGACCACGCTCAGAGTTCGGCGGAAGACGCCATCCTCGCGGCCGCCGCGGCGACTGGGGCCGAAGTCGGCCGCATTGACGGCACGATGGCCGACGAGCGCGTCTATAAGCGGATCAAGGTAAAGGCCCCGAGGAGCGGCATGTCTGGCGGCATGCGCCAGTATGTTGGCATGGCCGTTGCCGGCACATTGCTGCTCGCCGCTGGATTCGGCCTCTACTGGGTTCTCGGCATGGGGCGGAGCGGCAACGACACCGCCGCTCCCGTACTGACCGCCGACGCCACGCCGGTCAAGGAAGCGCCTGCAGCTGTAGCGCCCACGACTGACGTCGTGCGTTCGCCAGTGCTCGACCAGATCGACGGCGTCAAAGCCGCTGACGGCGCCGAGCAGCTTGTTTCGACCGATCAGGCGAGCGCCGACGTGGCCCGTGTGGTCAACACCGAGCCTGCGGCCGACAGCGAAACCGGCCTTGCCAACCGCAAGGTGAGAACCGTGACCGTCCGTCCCGACGGCACCATCGTCAGCGGTGACGAGGCCGTCGCCGGTGCTGAGGAACTGCCGATCGACCGCCCGAATGTTCCCGACGTTCCGGGTGGCACAACCGACGACAGTGAGTTGATGACCGCAGACGCGTCGCAGGATGCAGTTGATCCGTTGGCCGCGACGATTTCGGCGTCTGACCCCGCGACGATGACCACCCCAGCCGCTCCAACCGCGGTTGAGATGACGGCCGAGATCAGCCCGGTCATCGACACGACGCTCGTTGCGCCGATTCCGATGCCGCGTCCCACTGACCGCGACGCATTGGCCTTTGCCGTTCCCGCCAAGCCGAAACCGGTAACGGCGATCGTTGACGATGCTGGCGGTGCCTTGACCCCGGACGGCCAGATCGACCTGCTCGCAGACGTCAAGCTGGATCCGGTCCCGCCGGCGCCCGTCAAGGCCAAAACCACCAGCACCGATGCCGGCGGCGCCACCGCCGCGGCGTATGTCCAGATCTACTCCGAGGGCAGCCAGGCCGAGGCGCAGAACAAATTCGCGTCGGAACCGATCGCTGGGGCAGCCTGTTCAACGGCGAGAAACTGGTGGTCCAGCGGGCAGACCTCGGCCAGAAGGGCATCCGCTGGCGTGTTCGCCTGCCGGCCTCGTCGCTGCAGGAAGCGACCCGCATCTGTGCCTCCATCAAGGCAAACGGCGGCGACTGCTTCGCCACCAACGGCTAGCTCCGCAGTCTTTTCTGCCGCGCTCGATATCGGAGGAGGGTGCGTGAAATCGCCCTTTTCCTGTGATGTGCTCGTCCACGCACCGAGATTTTCGGCTTTCGCCCGAATGACTTCGTGTAAAAGCTAGCTGTTTGGTGCTTTTCCTCCTCCCGGGGAGCGTCGAGGACGTCTTCCATGGCCGACCCGCAGACCGACTGGTTCGCAGCCCCGGCGGCCCCGCCGCTGGACGACGAAGTCATGTATGTCGACGTCGCCGGCTACGAGGGCCCGCTCGACCTGCTGCTCGACCTGGCGCGCCGCCAGAAGGTGGACCTCGCCCATATCTCCATCCTGGCGCTGGCCGAGCAATATCTCGGCTTCATCGAAACCGTCCGCGAGAAGCGCATCGAGATTGCCGCCGACTATCTCGTGATGGCCGCCTGGCTCGCCTATCTCAAGAGCCGCCTGATGGTGCCGCAGGCGCCCAGCGACGACGAGCCGACCGGCGAGATGATGGCGGCGCTCCTGCAGTTCCGGCTGAAGCGGCTCGAGGCCATGCGCCACGCCGCGGTGCAATTGATGCACCGCCCGCGTCTCGGCATCGCCGTCTATGCCCGCGGCCTGCCCGAGCCGATCACCATCAAGCGCCGCAATCTCTGGGAGGCCAGCCTCTTCGACCTGCTCAAGGCCTATGCCACCCAGCGCGAGCGCGACATTCCCAACGACTACGAACTGGCCAGCCGCACCGTCTGGTCGCTGCAGGAAGCGCGCGACATCCTGCAGCGGCTGATCGGCGACATCTATGGACTGGGTGCCGATGGATGCCTATCTGGCACAATATCTGAGTACGCCCGAACAGCGCGTCACGGCCATGGCCTCGACCTTTGCGTCGAGCCTTGAACTGGTGCGCCAGGGCCATGTCGAACTGCGCCAGAGCCTCGCCTTCGGGCCGCTCTTCGTGCGCCGCCGCGCCACTGATGGCGGCAGCAAGGAATAGCCGATGCCGGACGAAATCGATGAAGTCGAGCGGCAGCACACGGCCGGCGAGAGCGATAATGCCGAGCGCCAATCTGCGCATCCTCGAGGCGCTGCTGTTTGCCTCCAGCGAGCCGCTGTCGGCCGCCGATGTCGCCCCCCATCTTGGCGAAGGCGCCGACGCTGCAGGTCTGCTCGAACCTCCTCGCCGCCCGCTACGCCGGGCGCGGCGTCAACCTCGTGCAGCGCGGCGGTAAATGGGCCTTCCGCACCGCCGAAGACCTTGGCTTCCTGCTCCGCCGCGAGGAAACTCGAGACCGCCAGCTCAGCCGCGCCGCGCTCGAAACCCTCTCCATCATCGCCTATCATCAGCCGGCCACCCGCGCCGAAGTCGAGGAGGTGCGCGGCGTCGAGACCGGCAAGGGCACGCTCGATCTGCTCATGGAGGCCGGCTGGGTCCGTATGCGCGGCCGCCGCCGCACCCCTGGCCGGCCGGTCACCTACGGCACCACCGAGGCCTTCCTCGATCATTTCGGCCTCGAAAGCCTCGGCGATCTGCCCGGGCTGGAGGAGCTCAAGGGCGCCGGCCTGCTCTCCTCCCGTCTGCCGCCCTCGCATGCAGATCCCGCTGCCCTTCGATGGTCCCCTGCGCGAGGACGAAGACCCGCTCGATCCCGACGACATCGACGGGCTGAACGAAGAAGACGCATGAGTGCCGAATCCGAATTTCCCGCCTGGGGCCCACGCGGCACCGCCGGTGTCAGCTTCGCCGCCGCGCTCAACTTCGAGGCCGTGCGCGTCAGCCTCGGCGGCCGCCCTGTGCTCAACGAGTTCTCGCTTGCCCTCAGCCCCGGCGAGATCGTCTGCCTGCTGGGTGAATCCGGCTCCGGCAAGTCCACCATCCTCCGCGTCGCCGCCGGCATCCAGCCCATCGATGGCGGCACGGTGCGGATCAATGGCGAGATCGTTTCCAGCGCCAGCATCCGGCGCCCCCCCGACAAGCGTGGCATCGGCCTGATGTTTCAGGATTTCGCACTGTTCCCGCATCTGAGCCTGCTGCACAACGTCACCTTCGGCCTCAGGCGCCTCGGCCGCACCGCCGCGCTGGCGCAGGCCCGCGCCGCGCTGAAGCGCGTCGGGCTCGACGAGCGCGAGGCTGACTACCCGCATATGCTCTCAGGCGGCCAGCAGCAGCGATTGGCGCTGGCCCGCACCATCGCCCCGCGTCCCGGCATCCTGATGCTCGACGAGCCGTTCTCCAGCCTCGACGCCCGCCTGCGTGAGACGGTGCGCGGCGAAACCCTCGCCATCCTCCGCGAGACCAACGCCACCACCATCATCGTTACCCACGATCCCGAGGAGGCGATGCTGCTCGGCGACCGTATCGCGCTGCTGCGCAAGGGCAGCATTGCCCAGATCGACACCGCCGCCGCCATCTATCGCGACCCCATCGACCTCAGCGCCGCGCGCTTCTTCTCGCCGCTGAGCGAGATTGCCGCAGTGGTTAAGGACGGCTACGCCGACACTCCGTTCGGCCGCGTCGCCGCGCCCGGCCGCGCCGCAGGCGACCGCGTTGTCGTTGCCATCCGCCCCGTCGGCGTGCTCGAAATGGCCAAGGACGGCGAGGGTGTGCCCGGCCGCATCGTCTCCAAGCGCGATGCCATCGGCATTGATCTGTGCGAGGTGCAGGTCGACCGGCCTCGACCGTCCGGTCGGAATTGCGGCAGCGCTCCGATGCGCATTTTGCGCCCGGCAATGACGTGTTCTTGACGCTCAATCCCCAACACGTCCTTGTGTTTGGAGCCGATTGAACCTATTTCTCGGGACATCAGTTGCGTGTGACTATCGAAGGAGCGAACGAATGCACGGTCCAGGACTTTGGGGCATCATCATTGTGGCGGTGGTTGTCGTGCTGCTGTTCGGACGCGGCAAGATTTCCGGCATGATGGGCGAAATGGCCTCCGGCATCAAAGCCTTCCAGAAGGGTCTCAAGGACGACGACAAGCCGGCGGAGCGCATCGATACGAGTGCCCCCATGCAGGCCCGCGAGAGCGAGAAGAAAGACGTCTGAGCTGATCGGCTCGCAACGTCTGACCTAGGACAGAATATCCATGCTCGGTGTCGGCTGGACTGAGATGCTGGTGATTGGCGTCGTGGCGTTGATCGTCATCGGGCCAAAGGATTTGCCCATGCTCATGCAGCGGCTGGGCAAGGCCATCGGCTCGATTCGCCGTATGGGAGCCGATTTCCAGCGTGAGCTCAACAAGACCACCGGTCTTGACCAGATCACCGATCTCCGGCGCTCCATCACCGAGCCGCTGAAGAAGACCACGGCGGAAATCACCCGCGAGTTCAACAAGATCACCCCGACCGGCGTGGCCCCCTCCGGCGCCATCAAGCCCGCAGACCCCAAGGCCGAGAGCGTGGTCGCGGAAATTCAGGCTGCTACCGGCATCGCACCCGCTTCGCCCGCCGCGCCGGTAATGACCGCGCAGCCCAGGCCGGAACCTGCCGCTGCGGTCAAGTCTGACGTTGCGACCAAGCCGAAAAGGCCACGCACCCGCAAGGTCGAAAGTCCAGCTCCGGTGGAGGCCATCGCGCCCGCTGCGGCTGCCGCCAGTAAGCCCGCCGCGAAGAAATCCGCTGCCAAGAAATCCGCTGCCAAGAAGGCCACCGTCAGTGAGGCCTCACCCGCAGCCGCTGCCACCGCGACGGCCAAACCGCGCACCCGCTCCTCCAGGCCGAAGCCCGACGCTCCGGAAGCCAAGGTTTAGGCCGTGGTGGACCAGCCCAAGCTCGAAGCGCCCGCCGACGCCGACGAACTCGCCGGCAGCGAAGCGCCGCTGCTCGATCACCTGATCGAACTGCGCAAGCGCCTGATCTATTCCGTCATCGCCCTGGCCGTGCTGTTTGTCCTCTGCTTCGCCTTTTCCAAGCAGATCTACGACATCCTGCTCGTCCCCTATCAGTGGGCGGCCGGTCAGGAGGCTGTGCGTCTGATCTTCACCGCCCCGCAGGAGCTGTTCTTCACCTATATGAACGTCGCCCTGTTCGGTGCGCTGTTCCTGTCGTTCCCGATCATCGCCACGCAGATCTACGCTTTCGTGGCGCCCGGCCTATACAAGAAGGAGCGTCGGGCCTTCCTGCCATACCTCGTCGCCACCCCGGTGTTCTTCGTCCTCGGCTCGCTGCTGGTCTATTTCGTCGTCACCCCGATGGCGCTGCACTTCTTCCTCGGCATGCAGGAGACGACGCCCGGCGACGTCCAGATCGAGATGCAGACCCGCGTCAGCGAGTATCTGGGCTTCATCATGACCCTGATCATCGCCTTCGGCATCTGCTTCCAGCTCCCCGTCGTGCTGACGCTGCTGGCGCGCATCGAACTGGTCAACACCGCCCAGCTCGCCAAGGGCCGCAAATATGCCATCGTCGGCATCCTCGCCGTCGCCGCCCTGCTGACGCCCCCCGATCCCATCTCCCAGATCGGCCTCAGCCTCCCCATGTACGCCCTCTACGAACTCTCTATCCTCTCCGTCCGCTGGATCGAAAAGCAACGCGCCGCCAAAGAAGCCGCCGAAGCCGCCAGTCAGGCCTAGGCTGCTCCCACAAGGGGAGGGATCAAGGGTGGGAGGAGCAACGCGCTCCGGGTCCCGTTCCTCCTCACCCCAGCTCCGCTAACGGGACCTCAGGGTCTGAAGCTGCGCTACCCTCCGCACCAGGGGGAGGGAGACAACTGCAGTCCCATCACCTCCAACCCCCTCCCCCACCTCACCATTCCCCAACTTATCCCCCTCCCATCCGCAGCGCGTATGATCCCCCGCATCCGCACCCCGAAGCGAGATCATGACGAGTGGTTGGGGTGAGGGAGGCTGGTGGATCGGGGGTCGCCCCGGTTCGGGCTGGCGGCACAGATGTCACCTGGCGGGCTGCCGGTCCATCCTACCCGGATGGAGACGAGCAGCCGAGGAGCGAGCCCTGTGCCACAGTCACCAACTCCAGTCGTTCCGGCGAGGCGGAAGCCTCATTATTGCGGACTACCCGCTCGGCTGAACGCCTCGCCGGGACCGCTTCACTGCTGCGAACCCGGATGCCGCTGGCAGTCCGGTGCTTCGGCTCGCCCCTATCATGCCGCAAACCCCACCTCTCCCTTTGAGGGGAGAGGTCCGAGCAGAGCGAAGGGTGAGGGGGCCTTCCACCGCACATCCCGTTCCGAACAACGCCACCCGCATCAAACCCGCCCCAAACCACTTGATTACCAACCCCGCTTCCCCGAAAAGGGGCGGCCTTCACTCCGGACTTCACACCATGTTCGACATCAAGTGGATCAGAGCCAATCCCGCGGCCTATGACCGCGCCATCGGGCGCCGCAAGGGCAGCTATCCCTCCGCTGCCGAGCTGACCGCCATCGACGAGAAGCGCCGCGCCATCATCGTTGCGCTCAATGAGGCGCAGGAAAAGCGCAACGCGCTGTCGAAGCAGATCGGCCAGGCCAAGGCACAGAAGGACGAGGCGAAGGCTGCCGCCCTGATGGCGGAGGTCGCCAGCCTCAAGGACATCATCCAGAGCGGCGAAGCCGATGAGCGCGCCGCCGAAGCCGAACTGCGCAACATCCTCCTCGGCATCCCCAACATGCCGTCCGAGGAGGCGCCCGACGGCGTCGACGAGCACGACAATGTCGAATATTTCGGCCGCAACGGCACGGCGGACACCGCCGCCAGGGCGCGTGCGCCGAAGCCCGTTTTCAGCTTCACGCCAAAGGAGCATTTCGAAACCGGCGAAGCCATGGGTGAAATGGATTTCGACGCCGCCGCCAAGCTCAGCGGCAGCCGCTTCGTCGTGTTGAAGGGCCATCTCGCCCGCATGGAGCGCGCCCTCGGCCAGTTCATGCTCGACCTGCACACAACCGAGCACGGCTATCTCGAGGTGCAGCCGCCATTGCTGGTCAAGGACGATGCCCTATACGGCACCAACCAACTGCCGAAGTTTGAGGAGGATCTGTTCTTCGTCCCGCACGGCGACGGACGTCTCGCCCTCATCCCCACTGCCGAGGTTCCCCTCACAAATCTCGTCCGCGAATCCATCACCGCCGAAGAAGAACTGCCGCTCCGCTTCACCGCGCTTACCGCCTGCTTTCGCTCCGAAGCCGGTTCGGCCGGGCGCGACACGCGCGGCATGCTGCGCCAGCATCAGTTCAACAAGGTCGAGCTGGTTTCGATCACGACGCCCGAAAGCTCTCGACCGACGAGCACGAGCGCATGCTGACCTGTGCCGAGGCCGTGCTGCAGAAGCTCGGCCTGCACTATCGCGTCATGAACCTCTCGACCGGCGACATGGGCTTCGGCGCGCAGAAGACCTACGACCTCGAGGTCTGGCTGCCGGGGCAGGACGCCTACCGCGAGATTTCCTCCTGCTCGGTGTGCGGCGATTTCCAGGCCCGCCGCATGGACGCGCAATACCGCCCCCGGGGCGCCGAGAAGGGGAAGGGCGCGCTGCCCTACGTCCATACCCTCAACGGTTCCGCCCTCGCTGTCGGCCGCGCCCTGATCGCCGTCATGGAGAACTACCAGCAGGAGGATGGCTCCATCGCCGTGCCCGACGTGCTGCAGCCCTACATGGGTGGCCTCAAATCGATCGGCAACAAATCCTGAGATGAGCCAGAATTGAGTTCTACTCCGCTCCGCATCCTCATCACCAACGATGACGGCGTCGATGCGCCCGGCATCGCGGTGATGCAGGCCATCGCCGCGGAACTCTCGCGATGATGTGTGGATCGTCGCGCCCGCCGGTAACCAGTCCGGCGCAGGGCACCGCTTCACCTTCGGCGCTCGAACTCGAACTGCTTGAGCGCGACACCGCGCGTTTTTGCCGTGCCGGGCGGCTCGCCCGCCGATTGTGTGGTCGCCGGCGTGCACCATCGTGCTGCAGGACCGTCTGCCCGATCTCGTCCTCTCTGGTGTCAACAACGGGCAGAATCTCGGCGACATCGTCAACTGCTCGGGGACGGCCGCCGGCGCGCGCGAGGGCACGCTGCAGGGCGCGCTCGGCATCGCCATGAGCCAGGGCGTCGACTACGAGCACGGCCGCGAGGTCGACTGGTCCAACGCCCGCCGTTACGGCGCCGAAATCGTGCGCGGCATCCTGCGCGAGGCCGAAGGCCGCAACTGCTGGTACAACGTCAACTTGCCGTTCTGCGCGCCCGCCGAGGTTGCCGGAATTCGCGTCGTGCCGCACCAGCGCTTCTCGCGCTCGGCCATGCGCTATTATCCGAGCGACAATCGAGGCAAGTTCTTCATCGCCATCCCGGAGACGCCCAAGCCGCTCGATCCCGGCAACGACTTCCATCTGCTGCATGCACGCAAAGGACCATCACCGTGACGCCCGTGTCGCTGCAGCAGACCGACTTCGAGACCGCCGCGCGCATGGATGGACGGCTTGGCATCGGCCCGGGCTAAGCCGGTTCCAGCGCCGCGCTGGTAACCCTAACGGCCGATGAATTACCGGCAACCCATTAGGTGCAAATCGCATTTGCTTTAAACTCGTCTTTACCTAAAACCCCTAATCTCACACTCGTTGAGTACATGCGTACGAGTGGACTGATGAGTATGCGGGTTACCGGTCAAGCGCTGAAGTTAGTTGCGTTCGCAGGCCTTTTGGCTGGCGCAGTTTCGCTCTCGGGATGTTCGACGCTTGGCAGTGCCGCCTTCGGCGACACCACCGGCTCGATCGATCAGAACCGGTTGGGCAGTACCAATCAAGCCATGCCGCCGGCGCTGGGCAAAGTCCAGCGCGTCGCCAGCGGCCCCTATGTACCCCCCAATGACATCGGCAGCGGCGGTGGCGGCGATGACTTTGCCACATCCAGCATGCCCATGGGTTCCGTATCGACCGAAGCTCTGCCCGCTCTCACCTCAAAGGGAAGTTCCAGTACCATGTCAGCCCAGCCCTCTCTTGCCCCGGTCACGGTCGGTACCAAGACCGCCCCGCTGGGTTCCACTACCGCCAAGCTCGCGCAGCCCGAACACAATCTCGCTGTCGTCCCTGCAAATGCCTACGTCCACGTCATCGAAAGCGGTGAGTTCCTCTACACCATCGCCCGCCACTACGATGTGACCGCGCAGGCCATCGTGCAGGCCAACGGTATCGTCCTCGCCCGACAAGATCTATGTCGGCCAGAAGGTCATCATCCCGGGGCGCAGCGACCTGCTCGCCGCCAAGGACGCCCATGGCTCCCCGGCAGCGACGAAGTCCGCCCGTCGTCACCGCATCGATCGAGCCGCCGAAGGGCGCCATCACCGATCCCAAGGTGCTCGAAGTCCGCATGACCCCGGTCACCGCCCCCGCAGTCGTCGCTCCGGTCGTCGCCAAGACCGAGCCGGTGATGTCGGGCGCGGAAAAGTTCCGCTGGCCCGTGTCGGGCAAGGTCATCACCGATTTCATCGCCTCTAAGGGCACCGGCATCAACATCGAGGCGCCCGAAGGCTCCGCCATCCGCGCCGCCGAGAATGGTCAGGTCATCTATGTCGGCTCCGGCGTCGAAGGCTACGGCAACCTGATCCTGATCCGCCACCCCAACGGCTACGTCTCCGCCTACGCCCACCTCGGCAACATGACCGTAACCAAGGGCGACCAACGTCAACCGCGGCGACAGCATCGGCACCGCCGGGATGACCGGCTCGGTCATCCAGCCCGCAGCTCCACTTCGAGCTTCGCAAGGGCGCCACCCCCGTGGACCCGATCCCGCTGCTCGCCAGCTGATTTCCTGTCGCCGCGCAACCAAGGCCCGGATCGCTCCGGGCCTTATGCGTTTCGCCAGCTCCACCAGCTCAGCGCGGCGATCTTCAGCCAGTCGGGCCGCTCGGCCGGCGGCGAGAACGGCGTTTCATTCGCCGCTTCCAGCCGGCTCAGGTCGCTTCTGATCAGCGCGATCGGGGCGAAACCGGAGCGTAGCGCACGGGGCAGGGCGGCAATCGCAGCTGCCGACTTATCCCCGTGGCTCCGGGCCATGTCATAAAGCTGGCCATGAGCAGCCAGCAGACCCTCACTTACGGTACCGGAGAAGATCTCCCTTTCGGCCACCCCGTTGGCGGCGAACACCGACCACGGCAGAAACAGCCGTCCGCGCGACGCATTGAAGCCAAAGGCCTTGAGGTGCCCGATAAGCGCCTGCGCGACGCCGAGATGGCCCGCCGCGTCGCCGGTCTCGACCGGCCGGCCGCCATTGAGGATCATCGCGGCGAGCTGGTAGAGCACCGACACCGTTTCGCCGGCATAGCCCTCAAAGCTCGCCACGTCCGGCATCGGGTCGTCGTAGAGGTCGAAGCGCCGCGCCGCGATCAGCCGCTGCAGCGAGCCAGTCGGCAGATCGAAGGCGGCAACGGCGTCGAGCAGCGCATCGGCAAGGGGGTTCTGGCGCACTGCGCCATGGCCGCCGCCGGTGAGCGCATCCAGCCACCATTGCAGCCGGATTTCGCCCGGCGCGGGTTCCCGGCGCGCTCCCGCATGGTCGCCACATCGGCGTTGAAGGCCAGCAGTGCCTGCACCGCCACGCGCGCCTTTTCGGGCAGCAGCAGTGTGGCGAAATAGCGGTCCCGGTCGTTCCGTCTCAGATAGTCGGCTGCGTGCTGGGCGCTCTCCGCGCTCATCGCGCGTTCTCGACGGCAATCAGCGCCGCCCCGACCGCGCGCTGCTCGCCCAGCAGCACATTGTAGGTGCGCACCGCGCCGCCGGTGCCGATGCGCCTCGACGATCACCTTGCGCTCGCGCAAGGCGGCCCGGATTGCCGGATCGATCGCGCGCAATGTCGTGCCCCAGGCCGATCAGCAGCACGTCGACCGCGTCGGCTGCGGCAAGCACCGGCGCCAGCGACTGCAGCGTGATGTCCGCCGCCGTCGTCACCTCCCAGGCGTGCATGCCCGTCGGCAGGCAGAGCAGCGAGCCGCGGTGCGACATCTCGGCGAAGCGGAAGCCGCCATTGCCATAGGCGTCGATCGGCGCCTGGTAGGGATAGAAGCCTTCGCCCGGCTCGGCCACCGGCTAGACGGCCGCGCCGTCGGCGCGCTTCGCCACCACCTTGTCGGCCGGCATGTCGGCCCGCGACTTCAGCCCGAAGAAGATCAGGATCGGGCCGCCGACGATGATCGACGAGTAGGTGCCGACGAACACGCCGAAGGTCATCGCGATGGTGAAGCTGCGGATCACCTCGCCACCGAAGAAGCACCAGCGGGAACAGCGCAAGGAAGATCGTGAACGCCGTCAGCGACGTGCGCACGATGGTCTGGTTGATCGACAGGTTGATCAGCTCCGGCAGCGGCATCTTCTTGTATTTTCGGAGATTTTCGCGAATTCGATCCGAGATCACCACGGTTTCGTTGAGCGACAGACCGACGAGCGTCAGAACGGCCGCGATCGAAGTCGAGGTTGAACTCAAGTCCGGTAATCGAGAACAGCCCGATGGTCATGATGACGTCGTGAGCGGTGGTCGTGATGGCCGCCAGAGCGAACTGCCATTCGAAGCGGAACCAGACGTAGATCAGGATTGCCACCAGCGCGACAAGCACCGCGATGAGTGCCCGTTGAACGCCAGTTCGCCCGACACTGTGCCGCTCACGGCTTCGGTGCGGCGTACTCGTATAGCCTTCCGTCGCGAGCGCGTCGCGTGACCTTGGTGACAGCGACCTGCTGCGCGGCATCGCCGCCGGGCTGCGGCTCGATGCGCACCAGCACGTCCTCCGGCGTGCCAAAGCCCTGCACCTGCACTTCGCCGAGCTCGAGCCCGTCGAGAACTTCGCGGATGCGCGCCGGATCGGCTGGCCCGCTGTCGTGCTGGATTTCGATTGCCGAGCCGCCCTTGAAGTCGATGCCGAGGTTGAAGCCCTTGAACACCGCGCGAACCGATGCGAGACCGCAGTCAGGATCGAGCGACAGGATGATCACGTAGCGCGAGATCTTCATGAACGGGATCTTGGTGCCGTCCGGGATGAAGCGGAACATGCTGGATCTTGAGCGTCTTCGGGCGGCGCGCACTTGTACCAGAGTCCGACGATGAGCAGCGTCACGGTGTAGGCCGTGAACAGCGACGTCAGGATGCCGAGGCGCCAGCGTCACGGCAAAGCCCTGCACCGGACCGGAGCCGAGGAAGTAGAGCACGATGGCCGCGATCAGCTGCGTCAGGTGCGAGTCGATGATGGTGCCCCAGGCGCGCTGGAAGCCGGCCTGGATCGAGGCAAGGATCGATTTGCCGGTCCGTCAG
Source organism: uncultured Alphaproteobacteria bacterium (assembly GCA_963796775.1). Classification (GTDB taxonomy): domain Bacteria; phylum Pseudomonadota; class Alphaproteobacteria; order Rhizobiales; family Devosiaceae; genus Devosia_A. The sequence continues at coordinate 235,268 of CAWCMZ010000007.1, forward strand.
CTCCTCGCGGATGCGCTCGTAGATCAGCACGTTGGCGTCCACCGCCATGCCGATGGTCAGCACGATGCCGGCGATGCCGGGCAGCGTCAGCGTCGCGCCCAGCAGCGACAGCGCCGCCGAGGATCAGGATGACGTTGAGCACCAGCGAGATGTTGGCGAAGACGCCGAACAGGCCATAGGCGACGACCATGAAGGTGACGACCAGCGATGCCCGCGACGATACCAGCGGTGACGCCGGCCTTGATCGAGTCGGCGCCAAGGCTGGGGCCGACCGAGCGTTCCTCGACGATGTCGAGGGTCGCGGGCAGGGCGCCGGCGCGCAGCAGCACGGCAAGGTCGTTGGCGCTCTGCGGCGGTGAAATTGCCGCTGATCTGGCCCGAGCCGCCGGTGATCGGCTGCTGGATGACGGGCGCGGTGATCACCTTGTTGTCGAGCACGATGGCGAAGCGCTTGCCGACATTCTTCGAGGTGATCTCGCCGAAGGTGATGGCGCCGCGGGTGTCGAAACTGAAACTGACGACCGACCGGCCGGTCTGCTGGTCGAAGCCCGGCTGTGCGTTGGTCAGCGACTCGCCGCCGAGCGCCACGTTTTCGTTGAGCAGTTCCTTGCCGCCGTCGTTGCTCGGCAGGATCATGTAGCCGGCGGGAATGCCCTGCGCCTCGGCCTGCGCCGCGGTCATGCTCGGATGGACAAGGTGGAACGTCAGGCGCGCGGTGCGGGAGATGATGTCCTTGAGCCGCGCCGAATCCTCAAATCCCGGCACCTGCACGAGCACGCGGTCCTGACCCTGCCGCTGGATCGTCGGCTCGGTGGTGCCCAGTTCGTCGATGCGCTTGCGGATGACTTCGATCGACTGCGCCACCAGCGCCGACATGCGTTCGTTGATGCCCTCGGCGCTGTCAGCGTGATGACGAGCTTGCCATCGGGCGTCTCGGAGAACTCCAGTTCGGGCGTGCCGCCGATGCCGAGAACGCGTGCTCGACACATTGTTCTGCAGCGTCTGCAGCGCCGTGCTGGCCGCATCCTTCTGCGTCGGATCGGTCAGCTCGACCGTGATGCCATCAGTCCTGCGTGGTGATGATGTTGCCGATGCCGTTCTGGTTGGCGAGCAACGAACGCGCGTCGCGGCGCAGTTCCTTGATGCGCTCCGCCGATGATCGATCTCGCGGTTGACCTGCAGCAGCAGGTGCGAGCCGCCCTGCAGGTCGAGGCCCAGCGTCATGCCCTGCTTGCGGCAGGCAGCCGGGCCACGCGGCCAGCGTGTCCTTGGGCAGGAAGTTCGGGATCGCGAAGAGGATGGCCAGCACGGCAACGACGAGGATGATCGCGGTGCGGAGCGGCGAAAATTGCAGCATGGGGTGAGTATTGTCCCGAAATTGGCCGGAAGAGCGGCATTTCTACAGCGCAAACCGGGGCCTGGCCAAGCTCCGCCCGCGCTTTGTCAGATCGTGCAATCGGGCCTGGTCCGGTTCATTCCGGCCAGACCGCGGCGTGAATTAGGCCTTGTTGTCGTTGACCGGCTGCGACTTCGAGCGCACGTCGGCGATCATCGACCGCACAATCTTGACCTTGGTGCCCTGTGCGATTTCGACCTCGAGGTCTTCGCCATCGACCGCCTTGGTGACCTTGCCGACGATGCCGCCGGTGGTCACGACGGTATCTCCGCGGGTCATTGCCGCCAGCATCGCCTGCTGTGCCTTGGCACGCTTCTGCTGCGGACGGAAGATCAGGAGCCAGAAGATCACCACCAACAGCAGGATCGGCGCGAACTGCACGAGCAGATCGGTGGCGCCCATGGAGGGAGCGGCGCCTGCGGCCTGTGCGAAGGCGGGGGTAACGAACATATAGAACTCCTTGGTGTCGGTTTGGCTGTCGGCTTGTCAAAACGCCGCTGGTTAGCCCATATAGGGCGCGCATCCGGCGATGGGCAGTCCCACCCGGCACAAAATCGCGCGGACTATACATTTGCACCCATTGGATTGCAAAGCCTAACGGCCCGGCTCTGCACCGGCCAATTCGACGCAGGAAAACGCACTCAGATGACCGACGATACCCTCGCGCAGATCGCCGCTTCACTGCAGCGCATCGCCAATAGCCTTGAGGCGATGCATGCTACCCATCCCCCTTCTGTCCCCGCCCTGGAGAGTGCAGATGCCTATCACTGGGATGCCTCCAATGGGCGCCTTGTCGCTGTACCGAAGGTCGCGCGCGTTCCCTACGAGATGCTGAAGGGCATCGACGATGTCCGCGACATCCTGCTGCAAAACACCCTGCAGTTCGCCAGGGGTTTTGCGGCGAACAACGCGCTTCTCTGGGGCGCCCGCGGCATGGGCAAAAGCTCGCTGGTGAAGGCGCTCCACGCCCATGTCGGGCGATAGCGACCGGGCAAGCGCCTCGTCCTCATCGAGATCGCTCGCGAGGACATCGAAAGCCTGCCCGCCCTGATGCGCATCATTGCCGGCGAGGACGGTCGCTTCATCGTGTTTTGCGACGATCTCAGCTTCGACAAGGACGAGACCAGCTACAAATCGCTGAAGACCATTCTGGACGGCGGACTGGAAGGCCGGCCGGACAACGTGCTGTTCTACGCCACATCGAACCGCCGTCACCTGATGCCGCGCGAAATGGTCGAGAACGAGCGTTCCACGGCGATCACGCCGGGCGAGGCGGTGGACGAGAAGGTTTCGCTTTCGGACCGCTTCGGCCTCTGGCTCGGCTTCCACAACTGCGATCAGCCGACCTATCTCGAGATGATCCGCGGCTATTGCAGCGCCTACGGCATCGAGGTCGCCGATGAGGAACTGGTTGCCGGCGCCATCGAGTGGGCGGCCACCCGCGGCGCCCGCTCCGGCCGCGTCGCCATCCAGTTCGTCCGTAACCTTGCCGGCCAGCGAGGTATGTCGGTCTAGGCCCAGGCGGCGATCTCGGTCAGCGCCCTGTGACTCAGTGCTTCCCGCTTGGCCAGCGTCTTCTCCGCCGCTCGCCAGCGCTTCACACCCTCGGGCTTGCTGATCGCCACCGGCGGAAACAGCCCGAAATTGACGTTCATCGGCTGGAACTAGCGCGGCCCAGGTTCACCCTCGGCCGCCAGGTGTCCGCCGGTGATGTGCTCGATAAGCGCCCCCATCGCCGTCGTGGCAGGTGGTGCGGCAACCGCTTCGCCGCGTGCGTCGGCGGCGGCCATGCGACCCGCCATCAATCCGATCGCGGCGCTTTCGACATAGCCTTCGACACCGGTGATCTGTCCGGCAAAGCGCAGCCTTGGATCGGCTTTCAACCTCAGGTCGCGCCCGAGCACCTTTGGCGAATTGAGGAACGTGTTGTGGTGCAAGCCACCCAGCCGGGCAAACTGCGCGTTCTGCAGCCCCGGTATCAGCCGGAAGATCTCGGCCTGCTTGCCGTATTTGAGCTTGGTCTGAAACCCCACCATGTTCCACAGCGTGCCCAGCGCGTTGTCCTGCCGGAGTTGTACGATCGCATAGGGCTTGACGTCCGGGTTGCGCGGATTGGTCAGCCCCACCGGCTTCAGCGGCCCGAAGCGCAGCGTCTCCCTGCCGCGTTCGGCCATCACTTCGACCGGCAGGCAGCCGTCGAAATAGGGGACATTCTCCCACTCATGGAACACGTGCTTCTCGCCTGCCAGCAGCGCATCCACGAAGTGGTTGTATTCGTCCTCGGTCATCGGGCAGTTGAGATAGTCCGCGCCGGTGCCCGCGGGTCCCGGCTTGTCGTAGCGCGATTGCGCCCAGACGATCGAGCGATCGATGCTCTCGGCGTGGACGATCGGCGCGATGGCGTCGAAGAACGCCAGCTCATCTTCTCCCGTCAGTTCCCGAATCGCCTCGGCAAGCGCCGGCGAGGTGAGGGGACCGCTCGCGATGATGACGTTGCTCCAGTCCTCCGACGGCAACCCTGCCACCTCTTCGCGCACGATCTCGATGCCTGGGTGGTTCTCGATTGCGAGGGTCACCGCATCGGAAAAGGCCACGCGATCGACCGCCAGTGCGCCCCCTGCCGGCAGCTTGTGCTGGTCCGCTGTCCGCATGATCAGCGAGCCGCATCGCCGCATCTCTTCGTGCAGCAACCCGACGGCGTTGTGCAGATGATCGTCCGAGCGGAAGCTGTTGGAGCAGACCAGTTCCGCCAGCCCTTCGGTGAGGTGAGCTTCCGTCTGACGCACGGGGCGCATTTCGTGCAGAATCACCCGCGCACCGGCTTCGGCCGCCTGCCAGGCCGCCTCCGACCCAGCGAGACCGCCGCCGATTATATGGATGGGTTCGTTGACCTGATTTTTCATTGGCGGCAGATAGCAAGAGCCGGCTTGCGGCGCAATCGAGGAGAGCGACGTGACGATCACGCTATGGGGCCGCGCGAGTTCCATCAATGTTCAGAAGGTCTTGTGGGCGCTGGGGGAACTCGGTCTTGCGTTTGAGCACGTTCCGCTTGGCGGCGACCACAAGGGCAACGATACGGCCGAATACCTCACTATGAACCCCAACGGTCTTGTTCCGACGCTCCGTGACGGCGATCTCGTGGTCTGGGAGAGCCATGCAATCGTGCGCTATCTGGCGGCCAGCTATGGCGCTGGGTCGCTCTGGCCTGTCGACCCTGCAACCCGTGCCATCACCGATCAATGGACCGATTGGACTGCAACGACGTTCCAGCCCGCCTGGATATCGGTGTTCTGGCAACTCGTTCGCACACCGCCCGAGCAGCAGGACCCGGCCCGCGTTGCGGCGGCAGTCGGCGAAAGCAATCGGTTTTTCACAATGCTGGCCACGCGACTGGGACACTCAGCCTATTTGGGCGGCGGCCAGCCCACCTATGCGGACATCGTTGCGGGAGCATCGCTCTACCGCTGGATGACCATGCCCGTCGCTCGCGTCAAGGCATCAGAGATTGACGCATGGTACCAGCGACTTAGGGAACGTCCAGCCTTCCGGAAGGCCATCTGTGTGTCGTACGACGAATTGGTGGGGCGACTTGCATTCTAGCCCCGGAAACGCGAAACGCCCGCTCGAAGGTGAGCGGGCGTTCAAAGCCTTGCGGCGCGGTGAGCGGTCAGCTTGCCCTTACAGAGCGCTGACATGATCACGAGCAATGCGCTGGATGTCGGTGCGCGAAATGCCCAGGTCGCTCAGCTGGCGGTTGTCGAGAGCAGCAAGCTCACGGACGGTCTGCTGATAAGCGGCCCACTTCTTGATCGTCTGACGAATACCCATTTGGTAGTCTCCTTTCGTTTACGAGGACATATCTAGTGCTGTTCGTTTCAGAGGAGCAGAGCCTCTTTGGTCAGACCGTGCTATGCGTTTTGCGCATGGCACTTTTTGTCTTCGTTCATTCTAAGTTAACAAACCAGAAACAAGACGCGCTTCGGCGTTTCAATCTGCGCTCGGATGTTGCGCTGCTAGGCTAGCGGTCGAACAGACCACGGGTCATCTTTGAGAAGTCTTGCACCGAAACGCCGAGAATGTCGGCGTCACGGATGGTTGGAACTTCCATTTCCCGCAACGTCTGCTTGATGTCGACCAGCCGCTTGATGCGCCAGACGGCACGTACAAACATATGCGTTGTCCCCTTTACGGTTCACGACAACCGGCAACATGGTGTGATTTGCCCACGCCCACCATGCCGTATCCGGCAAGCGAGCTATGCAGTTTTTGACGGAAGTTTTCGCAATGCTGTCACAATCGCCGCGATGGACGGCTTTACTCGGCAGCTTGGCGCCGCCTGCTTTCCCGGCCGGCGGCGCATCACTTCCTTGAGGAATCGGCCGGTATGCGAGCGCGGATTGTCGGCGATATCCTCGGGCGTGCCGATCCCGACGATCTCGCCGCCGCCGTCGCCGCCCTCTGGGCCCAGATCGATGACCCAGTCGGCGGTCTTGATGACCTCGAGATTGTGCTCGATGACCACCACGGTGTTGCCGTTGTCGACCAGCTCGTGCAGCACCTCCAGCAGCTTGGCGATATCGTGGAAGTGCAGGCCCGTCGTCGGCTCATCCAGCATGTAGAGCGTCCGGCCGGTGGCGCGCTTCGAAAGCTCGCGACTGAGCTTGACCCGCTGCGCCTCGCCGCCCGAGAGCGTCGTCGCCGGTTGGCCGACCTTGACGTAGCCGAGCCCGACCCGCTGCAGGGTCGCGAATTTCTCGCGGATCGAGCCGGCACGGCGGCGAAGATACTCCACCGCCTCGTCGATGGTCATGTCGAGCACGTCGGCAATCGACTTGCCCTTGAACTGCACTTCGAGCGTCTCGCGGTTGTAGCGTTGCCCTTGCACACCTCGCAGGTGACATAGACGTCGGGCAGGAAGTGCATCTCGATCTTGATGACGCCGTCGCCCTCGCACTTCTCGCAGCGCCCGCCCTTGACGTTGAACGAGAACCGGCCCGGGCCATAGCCGCGCGACTTGGCCTCCGGCAGCCCGGCGAACCACTCGCGCATCGGCGTGAAGGCGCCGGTATAGGTCGCCGGATTCGAGCGCGGCGTGCGTCCGATCGGCGACTGGTCGATATCGATGACCTTGTCGAGGAATTCGAGGCCGGTCAGGTGGTTGTGCGGCGCGGGATTGACGCGGGCGCCGTTCAGCCGCCGCGCGATGGCCTGATAGAGCGTGTCGATCATCAGCGTCGACTTGCCGCCGCCCGATACGCCGGTAATGGCGACGAACAGCCCGAGCGGCACGTCGACCGAGACATCCTTGAGATTGTTGCCGGTCGCGCCGTCGAGGTGGAGCTTCCGTGTCTTCGATGGCTTGCGCCGCTCCGCCGGCATCGGCGATCCCCATGCGCCCGCTGAGGTATGCGCCGGTGATGCTGTCGGGATTGCCTTGAGGATGTCCTCGGGCGTGCCCTCGGCGACGATGTGGCCGCCATGCACGCCGGCGCCCGGGCCGATATCGACCACATAGTCGGCGGTCAGGATCGCGTCCTCGTCGTGCTCGACCACGATCACCGTGTTGCCGATGTCGCGCAGCCGCCGCAGCGTCTCGAGCAGCCGCGCATTGTCGCGCTGATGCAGGCCGATCGAGGGCTCGTCGAGCACATAGAGCACGCCCGTCAGCCCCGAGCCGATCTGGCTGGCCAGCCGGATGCGCTGGCTCTCGCCGCCCGACAGCGAGCCGGAGTTGCGCGCCAGCGTCAGATAGTCGAGCCCGACATCGTTGAGGAAGCCGAGCCGCTCGCGGATCTCCTTGAAGATGCGCTCGCCGATCTGCCGCTGCTGATCGGTGAGCTTCGCCGGCAGGTCCTCGAACCATCTGCCGCGGCCGCCGGATCGACTTCTCGGAGACCTGGCCGATATGCAGCCCGTCGATCTTCACCGCCAGCGCTTCCGGCTTCAGCCGGTAGCCGTTGCAGGCAACGCAGGGCGCCGAGGACATGTATTTCTCGATTTCCTCGCGCATGCCGGCGCTCTCGGTCTCCTTGTAGCGGCGCTCGAGATTGCCGATCACGCCTTCGAATGGCTTGGTGGTCTTGTAGGTGCGCAGGCCATCGTCATAGACGAAGTTGATCGGCGTCTTGCCGGTGCCGTAGAGCACGGCGTTCTGCACCTCCTCGCTGAGGTCTTCCCAGGCCGTGCCGGTCGACGCGCCGTAATGCTTGGTCACCGCCTGCAGCGTCTGCAGGTAGTAGGGCGCGGAGGTCTTGCTCCACGGCACGATGGCGCCATCGCGCAGCGACAGCGTCACGTCCGAGACGATGAGGTTCGGATCGATCTTTGCTCGGTGCCGAGCCCGTCGCAGACCGGGCAGGCGCCGAACGGGTTGTTGAACGAGAACAGCCGCGGCTCGATCTCGGCAATGGTGAAGCCGGAAACCGGGCAGGCGAATTTCTCCGAGAAGGTCAGGCGGCGCGGCGTGCCGTCTTCGGCCTTCTCGTCGGCGAACTCGACCAAGCGCAATGCCGTCGGCGAGCTTCAGCGCCGTCTCGAAGCTCTCGGCCAGCGCGGCCCGCGATCTCGGGCCCGACGACAATGCGGTCAACCACCACCTCGATATCGTGCTTGATCTTCTTGTCGAGGCTTGGCGCGTCCTCGATGTCGTGGAACTCGCCGTCGATCTTGACGCGCTGGAAGCCCTTGCGCATCAGCTCGTTGAGCTCGCGCTTGTACTCGCCCTTGCGGCCGCGCGCGATCGGCGCCAGCAGGAACAGCCGCGTGCCCTCGGGCAGCGCCATCACCTTGTCGACCATCTGGCGACACCGTCTGGCTCTCGATCGGCAGGCCGGTCGCCGGCGAATAGGGGATGCCGACGCGCGCGAACAGCAGGCGCAGATAGTCGTAGATCTCGGTGACCGTGCCCACCGTCGAGCGCGGATTGCGGCTCGTCGTCTTCTGCTCGATCGAAATCGCCGGCGACAGCCCGTCGATCTGCTCGACGTCGGGCTTCTGCATCATCTCGAGGAACTGGCGGGCATAGGCGCTCAGGCATTCGACGTAGCGGCGCTGCCCTTCGGCATAGATGGTGTCGAACGCCAGCGACGACTTGCCCGAGCCAGAAAGCCCGGTCATCACGATCAGCTTGTCGCGCGGCAGCCGTCAGGTCGATGTTCTTGAGGTTGTGCTCTTTGGCGCCTCGGATGACGATTTCACGGTTCGGATTGGTTGTGGGCTTGGGCATCAAATTTCCATCGGCGGCGAACACATGGTCGGCGTGCGACCTGTGGCTGCAATATCTGGCGGTGCAAGACTTTCGGTTCGGCTTCGGTCAAATGGGGATGAGAAGCCACCAGCACAAGCTAACCATGCTCCGGCGGGAAGTGTCACCACCCCAGACAATCAAATCCGGATCGTCTAGGAACATAATAGGAACAAAGCAGATTCGGTCAAGCGGCGACGTGCCAGTCGCCACCGTCATCAGCCGAGCAACAGCCCCTTCGACTTGAGATACTCGCGCTCTTCGGGGCTCGCGTATTCGCGGTCCCATTCCGCCAGTCGCTTGTCCATGAACTTGAAGAATGGCGCCCCGAAGAACGCAAAGAAGATCATCGCCATGTAGCCGTAAGGCAGCACCACCGCCTCATCGATCGATTGCTCCAGCTCCCAGTATCGCCGGGTAGCGATCTTGTGGTGATTGGCGTGCAGCATCAGGTTGTAGAACATGCCCGATGAGACGCGATGGTAGCTGTCCCAGGAATGCCGGGCCTCGACTCGCGTGCCGGGAATTCGGACGAGACCGTAGTGCTCGATATAGTTCACCACCTCGAGATACGCCTTGCCGATCAAACCGGTGAAAACGAACAGCAGGATCCCAAACGGTCCCATGAAGGCAAAATAGAGCGCTGCCACCGCAAGCGTCATGAACTGTCCGCGCCAGAACTTGTTGGTCCAGGGGAGATTGGCGATGCCTTTGCGCTTCAGCCGCTCATCTTCGAAGCGCTTCGCCGACAGCCACTGCCCGATGGTCGAGCGGATCACGAAACCGGCGATATACTCGCCGCGTCTCGCGGTGGCTGGGTCGAGTTCCGTGCCGACATTGCGATGATGACCGTGGACATGTTCGATGGCGAAACCGGTGTCCCAGGTCAGCGCCAGAAGCCAACGTCCGATCAGTTTGTCGAATTCCTTGTCCGTCCGGTGCACCAGCTCATGGGCGACATTCACCCCCGCAGCACCGTAGAACATCCCTAGGCTGATATACGCGCCCTGATGCCACAGGACGAAGGAGAATGTGTTCGCCCGGGCGGCTGCGGGGTCGATGCCGACCAATCGCACGAAAGCATCTATCCAGGCGAACCCGGTTTCCGAGGTCACATTGAAGGTGATGATGGTGATGAAAAGAAGCAGGGGAAGCGTGAGGTAGAGCTGCAGCTGCATATACCACACCGGCGGCATGTCTTCCTTGTTGCCGGCGTCGCCGAACAACTCATCTACAAACCCGAACAGCACGAAAGAGAAGAGCATTCCCGTCCAGGTGAAAGGCCCACCAACAGCTGTCGCCGCCGTGCCAATCAGGATGAAGATGTTCATCAACGAGTAGCGCAGCGTGTTCATGGCGCGAGTTGCCATGATATTGCCGCGCGCGCTTCGATCGGGAGTGTTGGTGGTTTCGGCCATGAGCTCTCTTGAAAATCGTACAGACACGTCTGGTGCGGCCGTCGCCCCACCTATCGCAATAATCTACCGCGAGCGTCCGCGCTACTCACTTTCACGCAACCCTGATCGGACAAAATGTCCATATCAGGATTGACTTTGAGCAACAAACGAGAACAATAGGGGAACGGATTGCCCTGTGCGTATCGCAAGATTAGAACGCCCACCCCGGAAGCGCCGATCTATGATGTCGCCCGGACCAGCCGCGCGGGCTGTGCGCGGCGCGTAAAAGAGGAACTCGACAATGGCAGGCAGCGTGAACAAGGTGATTTTGGTCGGCAATCTTGGTGCCGATCCGGAGGTTCGCAGTCTGCCCAGCGGCGGCAAGGTGGTTAATCTGAGCATTGCGACGTCCGATAGCTGGCGGGACAAGAATACCGGCGAGCGAAAAGAGAAGACCGAGTGGCACCGCGTGGTGATTTTTTCGGAGGGTCTGACCCGCGTGGCCGAGCAGTACCTGAAGAAGGGCGCCAAGGTTTACATTGAGGGCCAGTTGCAAACGCGCAAGTGGCAGGACCAGTCCGGCCAGGACAAGTACTCGACGGAAATCGTCCTCCAGGGCTTCAATTCGAATTTGACTATGCTTGACGGCCGCGGCGACGGGGAGGGCGCTCCCAGTGGTTTCTCGAGCCCCCGCGAGGGCAGCAGCCGCAGCGAAGGTCGCCGGCCCGCGCCGAGCGCGCCCGCCTTCGAGTCTGGCGGCATGGACGACGACATCCCCTTCTGATGCAAAATCGCTTGGGTGATTAGCCAAACGGGCGGCCCAAAAGCCGCCCGTTTGGCTGTTCTGCTGCAGTCCAGATTAGCTCTTGGTGAACGGGATGACCGCGTTGGTCTTCTCCGAGGTCTTGTTGTTCACCGCGCCGAAGTTCACCACGATCTTGCCGCCCGAGAGCGTGATCGAGGCGTTGACGGTAACATCGTTGCCGGACGTGTCCTTGTTGGTCTCACGCAGGTTGAACACGATGCCGTCACCCTGCTTCTGACCGATCGCGACGCCGCTGAAGCCGACATTGGAGGTCATTGCTGCCTCGTAGCGCTTCTGGGCGTCGACATAGGCGATGGTGCCGTTGACCGAGAGCGATGCCCCGGCCACCGAACAGCGACCAGCATAGTTCACCTTCTCGCCCTTACCGCCCACAACCGACATCTTGCAGTTGACACTGTCCGTATAGGCACCGCTCAGCGTGCCATTGCCTTTCCACACAGCGACATATTGCTTCAAGAGCGCCACGTCGGCAGGTGCGGCCATTGTCGACGTTGCAGTGGCGCCGCCAAGCAGCAATCCAGCGAGCGCGACGGCCCGGAACAAGGGTCCGAACAATTTCATTTTTTGACGCCTCCCAGCGCGAAGAATCGCCCCCCGGCGATCAGCCCGCCAGCATATCGCGGGACAAGCATCTTCGAGGGGTATCATAAAAAAGGGGCCGTGCAAGACTGTTTGGCACCGTGCCCGCCTCGCTTTGGCGCGAAACTCCTAGTGTCCGTTAACCATTCCGTCCAGTGCCCCGCATAATGATCGCGCAGCTGTTGCCGGATTGCCTCTCTGGGCGCGGAGTCTGGGCCTGCATCGCCCGGCCCGCAGTGCTCGGCCCTGGCGTCCCGCCGCAAATGCGGCGTGATTCGATGCCACATCCGATAGCAGTGGATGAATGTCCGCGATTGGCACCGCATCCCTGATCGCAATTGGCCTTTCACCGCGGAATCGCATAGACCGCAGACCATCACAGTCAACCCGAAAACTGCTTCGTGACAGACATCCCAGAAAACGGGGCGAGCGCCCCACCGCCGTCCGACATTGTGCCGATCTCCATTACCGACGAAATGCGGAAATCCTACCTCGATTACGCAATGAGCGTGATCGTCAGCAGGGCGCTGCCGGATGTTCGCGACGGGCTTAAGCCGGTGCATCGCCGCATTCTGTATTCGATGCACGAGCAGGGCTACGAGTGGAACAAGCCGTATCGCAAATCCGCCCGCGTCGTCGGCGACGTCATCGGTAAATACCATCCGCACAGCAATGACGCGGTTTACTTCTCCCTCGTTCGCATGGCGCAGGAATTTTCCCTGCGTGTCACCCTCATCGATGGCCAGGGCAATTTCGGCTCCGTCGACGGCGATATGCCCGCGGCGATGCGCTACACCGAGGTGCGCATGGAGCGCGTCACCGGCTCGATGCTGGAAGACCTCGACAAGGATACGGTCAACTTCAAGGACAATTACGACGCTTCTGAGCGCGAGCCGGTCGTCCTGCCGGCGCGGTTTCCGAATCTGCTCGTCAACGGCGCCGGCGGCATTGCGGTCGGTATGGCCACGAATATACCGAGCCATAACCTGGGTGAGGTGATCGACGCGGTGCTCGCGATGATGGACGACGAGTTCATCAGCGTAGAAAACCTGATGCAGATCATGCCCGGTCCGGACTTCCCCACTGCCGGGATCATTCTCGGTCGCGCTGGCATCCGCTCGGCCTACGAGACCGGCAGGGGCTCGATTCTCATGCGTGGCAGGGTCGCCAGCGAGGAGATCCGCAAGGACAAGGAAGCCTTGATCATCACCGAGATTCCTTACCAGGTGAACAAGGCAGTGATGATCGAAAAGATTGCCGATCTGGTGCGCGAGAAGCGTATCGAAGGCATCTCCGACATCCGCGACGAGTCCGACCGCAACGGCATGCGTGTGGTGATCGAGCTGAAGCGCGATGCGGTGCCCGATGTGGTGCTCAACCAGATCTACCGCTTCACGCCGCTGCAATCCTCGTTCGGCTGCAACTTCGTGGCGCTGAACGGCGGCAAGCCGGAACTGATGAATCTGCCGCAGATGCTGCGGGCCTTCATCGACTTCCGCGAGGAAGTCGTCACCCGTCGCGCCCGCTTCCTGCTTAACAAGGCACGCGACCGCGCCCACATCCTCGTCGGTCTCGCGGTTGCCGTGGCAAATGTCGATGAGGTCATTGCGCTGATCCGCACGTCGCCCGACCCGGCCACCGCCCGCGAACGGCTGATGGAGCGCGACTGGCCGGCCCAGGATGTGGCGCCGCTCATCGCGCTCATTGATGACCCACGTCACAAGATCAATGCCGATGGCACGTTCAAGCTTTCCGACGAGCAGGCGCGCGCCATCTTGGCGCTGACCCTCTCGCGCCTCACGGCGCTTGGCCGCGACGAAATCGGCAACGAGCTCAACGGCCTCGGCAAGGACATCGAGGAATATCTCGGTATCCTGCGCTCCCGCGAACGGGTGCGTGGCATCATCCGCGAAGAACTGATCGCGATCCGGGATCAATTCTCGACACCTCGCCTCACCAGCATCGACGAAAGCGCCGGCGATTTCGAAGACGAGGATCTCATTGCCCGCGAAGACATGGTCGTCACCGTTACCCACGGCGGCTACATCAAGCGCGTGCCGCTCTCCGCCTATCGCGCCCAGCGCAGAGGCGGAAAAGGTCGATCCGGCATGGCGACGCGTGACGAGGACTTCGTCACCCGGCTGTTCGTCGCCAACACGCACACGCCGATCCTCTTCTTTTCCTCGCTTGGTCAAGTGTACAAGTTCAAGGTCTGGCGTCTGCCGCTGGCCGAACCGCAGGGCCGCGGCAAGGCCCTGGTAAACCTGCTCCCACTCGATCCCGGCGAGCGCATCACGTCCATCGTGCCGCTGCCGCAGGATGAGGCCGAGTGGGACGCGCTCGACGTCATGTTCGCCACGTCGACCGGCAGTATCCGGCGCAACAAGCTTAGCGATTGCGTGCCGCGCACGACGCTTGGCAAGCGCGTCATGGAGTTCGACGACGACAAGCAGACCATCATCGGGGTTGAACTGGCCACCGAGGCCGACGACGTGCTGCTGACTACATCGCGCGGCCAGTGTGTGCGTTTCCGGGTCGGCCGATATCCGCGTATTCGGCGGCAACGGATCGACCGGCACGTCCACCGGCAACCGGGGTATCTCGCTGTCCGACGCCGACCGTGTGATCTCGATGTCGATCCTGCACCACGTCGACGCCACGCCTGCCGAGCGCGAGGCCTACCTCAAGCAGTCGAGCGCCATTCGGCGTGCTGCTACCGGCGAAGATGCCGAGAGCGATTCTGACAGTGAGGAAACAACAGAGGAAGTGGAGGCCATCGAAGGCGCCGTCAGCCTCTCTGAACAGCGCTACATCGAGATGGGCGCCGCCGAGCAGTTCGTCCTGACTCTTACGGACCTGGGCTATGGCAAGCGCTCGTCGTCCTATGAGTTCCGCATCTCCAACCGAGGCGGCAAAGGCATCAAGGCGACCGACCAGCGAAAGACCCAGGAGATCGGCAACCTCGTCGCCGCCTTCCCGGTCGAGGAAGCCGACCAGATCATGCTGATCTCGGACGGGGCGCAACTGATCCGCGTCCCGGTCGCCGGCATCCGCTTCACCAGCCGTGCCTCCAAAGGCGTGAGGGTGTTCAAGACGGCTGCGGGCGAAAAGGTTGTGTCGGTTGAACGCATCAGCGAGCCGGAGAACGACGACGGCGAAGCCCTGGAGGGCGGTGCAGACGAGTAAGGCCGTGCATGGAGCGGAAATCTTGCAAGGTTGCCGCTGTTTTACCGGTTCTGGCCGTGCTAGGCGTATGGTGCCGAATCCGGAGCTCGCCATGTTTTTCGCCCTCTCCACTCTCATCCCCTATCTCGGCGCCTGTTTCCTGCTGGCCATCGTTCCTGGACCTACTGTCACGGTGATCCTCGCCAATTCGCTGCGCAGCGGCACTCTGGCTGGCCTGTCGATCATCGCGGGCACGCAGATCGGGCTCGTCACGATGATCGCAGTGGTCGCGCTGGGGCTGCAGGCGGTCGTCGGGTTCATGGGCTTTGCGTTCGACTGGATCAAGCTCGCGGGCGCCGCCTACCTGGTCTGGCTCGGCTACAACATGCTGCGCTCGAAGGGCGACCTCGGGCAGGCCGCGGCCGGCCCGGCCAAGTCCTACAGCCGGCTGATATTGGATGGCTTCCTCGTCATCTGGTCCAATCCCAAAGCGTTGATCTTCCTGGGTGCCTTCCTGCCGCAGTTCGTTAGCGCGGAGGCTGCGACCTTCCCGCAGGTGATGCTGCTCGGCTTCTTCTTCATGCTGATTGCAGGATGTACCGATGCCCTCTATGCCGTACTCGGCGGACGGGCACGGGGCTTGCTGTCCACTTCGCGCATCAAGCTGGTCAGCCGGATTTCGGGAGCCATCCTGATGGCGGGCGGGATCTGGCTGGCGCTGGTCCGCAAGGCCTGAACACGCCTCGCACAGGGGACTGCCATCGCCTTTCTGCTCGATCCTGCGACGCTGGTGCCGTTCGTCGTCGCTGCCTTCGTCGTTGTGCTTGTGCCTGGTTTGATGGTTTCCGCCTTGGTCAGCACAACGCTCGCACGCGGTCCGGTCGCGGGTCTCTGGCAGGAACTCGGGGCGCAGTTCGCCCGGGCCAGCATGATCATTGTTGTGGCGGTCGCGCTCGAGGCTGTAACCGGCCTCGTCTCGGTGGCATTCGACTGGATCAAGTATGCCGGCGCCGCGTATCTCGTCTGGCTGGGGTTCGGTTACCTGACGCAGCGCGCCTCGATCTCCGTCAATCGCGACCCGCTGGCGCACACGCCGTTGCAGCACGTGATTTCCGGCTTTCTTGTGCTGTGGGGGAACCCAAAGGCGCTGATCTTCTTCGGCGCGTTCCTGCCGCAGTTCGTCAACCCGCTTTACACGACCTGGCCGCAGGTGCTGCTCCTCGGCCTGATCGAAATGGCGGCGGCGCTGATCACCGACAGTGGATACGTCTTCATCGCGGCGTTCGCCCGCTCGTCGCTGACCGGGGGCGGCGTTCAGTGGCTTAACCGGATTGCCGGTGCCATTCTCATCGCCGCCGCCGTCTGGCTGGCCCTCCAACATCAGGGATGAGGGCGCAATCGGGCGCGACGTGGACGGCGGGCGCTTCACCTTGCCATCGCGTGTGAGCCGTGACAAAACGCGCACGCCTTTTCCGCGGTCAGACAGGAGGCCACAATGACCAGACTCGTGGGCTTCTACCCGGGCTCCTTCGATCCGATTACCAATGGCCACCTCGACGTGATCGAACGCGCCTGTAAGCTCGTCGACACCCTGATTGTCGCCGTTGGCACGCATCACTCCAAAAAGCCGCTGTTTTCGCACGAAGACCGGCTGGAACTGCTCCGCCAGGTGCTGGAGCCGATCGGCAAGCGCACCAACACGGAGTTCAAGGTGGTGGACTTCGACGGCCTGATGGTCACCGCGGCGCGCGCCAACGGCGCCAAGCTCATCATCCGCGGGCTCCGCGACACCACGGACTACAATTTTGAAATGCAGATGGTCGGCATGAATGCCCAGATGGCGCCCGACCTGCAGACCGTCTTTCTGCCGTCCAGCCCTCATGTGCGGCACATCTCCGCCACACTTGTGCGCCAGATCGCCGAGATGGGCGGCGACATCTCCGCCTTCGTTCCCACCATCGTCCTCAAGGCACTCAAAAAAGCATGAACGCTCCCCTCAAGCGCGCCGGTTTCATCCTCGGCGCCCTCACCCTGCTGGCCGCGCTGGTTTTTGGCGCCACGGTCGTCGCCCCCTCCGCCTCCATGGCAGCCGAGGGTGTCCCGCACCTGATGCTCACGCTCAAGGATGGCGTGGTCGATATCGAACTGCTGCCCGACATTGCGCCCAAGCATGTCGAGCGCATCGTGACGCTCACCGAGAAGGGGTTCTACGACGGGCTGCTCTTCCATCGCGTCATCGACGGCTTCATGGCGCAGACCGGCGATCCGACCGGCACCGGTGCCGGCGGCTCGGACCTTCCTGACGTTGAGGCCGAGTTCACCAACACGCCGTATGTGGCAGGTACCGTCGGCGCCGCGCGCACCAACGATCCCAATACCTTCAACTCGCAATTCTTCATCACCTTCGGCGATGCATCGTTCCTCAATGGCCAGTACACGGTGTTCGGCAAGGTCGTGTCGGGCATGGAGTTCGTGAACAACATCAAGAAGGGCGACCCGCAGAGCGGCTCGATGGCCGACCCGGACAAAATCATTTCCGCCAAAATCGAATACAAGTAAGGAGCCACAGGCATGGCCTATAAAGATCCCGAAAATACGCTGCTGATCGAAACCACCAAGGGACCGGTGGTTGTCGAGATGCGTCCTGATCTCGCCCCCAAGCATGTCGAGCACATCAAGAAGCTGGCGCGTGAAGGCTTCTACGACGGCATCGTCTTTCACCGCGTCATCGACGGCTTCATGGCGCAGACCGGCGATCCGACCGGCACGGGCACTGGCTCGTCGAAATATCCGAACCTGAAGCAGGAATTCAACGCCGAGCCGCATGTGCGCGGCATCACCTCGATGGCCCGTTCGCAGAACCCGGACAGCGCCAATTCGCAGTTCTTCATCGTGTTTGACGATGCCCGCTTCCTCGACAAGCAATATACGGTGTGGGGCAAGGTCATCGAAGGCATGGACAACGTCGACAAGATCAAGCGCGGCGAGCCGGTGCGCGATCCTGACAAGATGCTCTCGGTGAAGGTTGCAGCCGACGTCGCCTGACGAGGGCGCCGGTCTCAGCGAAGCGAAGAGGGCGGGCGAGCGATGATAGAGACGATTCTCTGGTCGCTGCTGGCGGTCGTGGGTGGCGCATTCGTTGCCATCCAGGCGCCGTTCAACGCCCAACTCGCGCAAGGGCTTGGCGTGCCGCTGGCGGCCGCCACGTCCTCGTTCGTGTCCGGCGGCATTCTGCTCGCCGTCGCGACCCTCATATACACGCGGGTAACCGGCACGCCGATCCGCTGGAGCGAGCCGGCACCCTACCTCTACATTGTTGGCGGATGCCTCGGCACGGTGTACGTCGCCTCGGCGGTTATCCTCGCGCCCCGCATCGGGGCGGCGGCACTGATGGGGCTGGTCATCACCGGCCAGTTGATCGCCGGCATCGTCCTCGATCGCTTTGGCATGCTGGGCCTTGCGGTCCGCGAACTCACCATCGGCCGCATTGCCGGCGCACTGGTGCTGGTCGCCGGGGCGCTGATGATCCGGCTGCTCTAGGAGATTCCCGCCATGCTGCGCGCCCTTGTTTTCGCCACGGCACTGACTGCGGCATCGCCCTCGCTGGCCACCGAATGGGTAAATTGCGCCGACGCGGACAACGCCGCCTCGTTCAGCTTTCTCGCGGGCACGCTGGACGTCCTCTCCATCTCCGGTCTCACCGTATCGGTGGGCGACAAGGTCTGGGCCAGCGATCTGATCTACGGGCCGGGCGACCCGGTGACGGTCGGGCAGGCGTTCGAGGACGAGCATCAGATCCTCATCGACGCGATGAACGGCGACGTTTCGGCCAAGGTGGCAGAACTCCGCCTGTTCAAGGCTGCCGAAGGGGACGCGGAGCCGGTGTATGCCGGCACGCTCCGGCTCCCCGGATACGGCGTCTGGGCGGTGTCATGCTCCGGCACCTGATCGCTGGCGCCCTCATGGCTGCGACCGCGCCTGCGTTGGCGGAGACGGTGCATTGTGCCGACGCCGACGGCGAGGTGGCGGTGGAGTACGACGTCTCTTACGACGCTGCCACGAACAAGCACGCCGTCACCCGCGTGCAGATGCAGATCACCGATGACTTCGGCATCTCGACCGATCCGCAGCATGAGGACTACGACGGCGAGGACATCGCCGAGCAATCGGTCGCCGGTGGGCTGGTGAGCGTGAACCTGCGCGTTTCGGGCGAAGGCCTGCCGGCGCTGCAGCTTCGCCTCGGCACGTTGTCGGATCAGCTGCATGAGGCGACCGCCGGGGTGCTTGGCGTGAGCGGCGGCGGTCTCTGGGTCGTCACCTGCGATGCGCCCGAATGAAGGTCGACGCTTTCGACTTCGAGCTGCCGGCGGACCGCATCGCGCTGCACCCGATTGAGCCCCGCGATGCGGCGCGCATGCTGGTCGTCGACCCGGGGAAGCCGCTTTACGATGGCCACGTCACTGACCTGCTGCGCCTGCTGCGGGCGGGCGACGTGCTGGTCGTCAACGACACGCGGGTCCTCCCCGCAGAGCTGAGCGGCACCCGCATCCGGGGTGAGGCGCACGCCTCGGTGTCGTTCAACCTCCACAAACGGGTCGATGTCAGGACCTGGCGGGCGTTCGCGCGGCCGGCCAAGCGGCTGCACCTGCTGGACCGGCTGGAACTCGGCTCCGGTCCCGCCGGAACGCTCGCCGCAACAGTTGCGGGGAAGGGCGAGACGGGGGAGGTGACGCTCGAATTCGATCTCGGGGGCGCCGAACTGGATGAGGCGATCAAGGCGCACGGCGCCATGCCGCTGCCGCCATATATCGGGCTGAAGCGCGGCGTCGAGGAACGCGATCGGTCCGACTACCAGACGGTCTATGCCGCCGTGGACGGCGCCGTGGCGGCACCCACCGCGGGCCTGCATTTCACCGAGACCCTGCTGCAGAAGCTGGCCGATCTGGGTGTCAGCATCGAGCGGGTGACGCTGCATGTGGGAGCCGGGACGTTTCTGCCGGTGAAGGTCGATGATACCGACGATCATTTGATGCATGCCGAGTGGGGCGAAATCCCCGACGCTGTGGTGCACCGGCTGCTGGCGGCCAAGGCGAAGGGCGGCCGCATCGTCGCGGTCGGCACCACCAGCCTGCGGCTGCTGGAAAGCGCGGCGCGGGCGACGGGGGAACTGCGTCCCTTCATGGGCGACACCGATATCTTCATCACGCCGGGCTTCCGCTTCCGGGTGGTCGACCTGCTGATGACGAATTTTCATCTGCCCCGCTCGACGCTGTTCATGCTGGTCAGCGCCTTTGCCGGGTTCGATGCGATGCATGCCGCCTACGCCCACGCGATCCGCTTCAAGTACCGGTTCTATTCGTATGGCGACGCGTCGCTGCTCCATCGGGCGCCGGTGGATGATGAGGACGAGGAATAGGCGGGGGCGGCTCGCTTGATTCGGAGCACTCCGCCCTCGTGGTTCGACAGGCTCACCATGAGGGCTACCGAGACTTCGAAGGCCTCATCCTGAGCCTCCCGCGCGGCTGACGCCGTAGTGGAAGGCGCGCCAAAGCCTCCGGCGCGCTGTTTGCGCCCGGATTTTCACATCAAACCCGTGCCGCCGCGGTTGAGCGGCGTGGCGAGGCTCCGGTCCCGGAGCGGGTAGTCCGCATTGAATGAGGCCGGAGCCTCGCCAACGCGACCGGGATTTGGGGACGATTCGCTACGGAGCCCGGCCACCTTGACCGCGGCGCGCGGTGCCGTGCGTTCCCGGCGGGTGCGTTGGTCCGCACCCAGCCGCGCGTCCGAAGGATCGACCACGATCCCCCGGCGGCACCGGACCCTGGACCCAGGTTGTCTGGTCCACGGGAACTCCGAAGCGACATCCTGCCGTGGAGCGACCTCCACGGCACCCGATCCCCCTTACACGAACCGTTCGTCTCGACTCCGCCCGAATGCGCAGGGGTGAGGGCATTCTAGGGCCGTGGCGTGGGACGGGGATAAGTCGGCATTTGCGAGGCGCTCCCGCGCCTTGCGGCCTGCGTCAGCATCGGCTTTAGCGCCAGCAGCGCGATAAAGGCGGCGCTGAAGAGATCGGCCGGACGGGCGTCCTCTGGCCGGCACGACGATGCCGGGAACGAGATGGCTGAGCTCTGACAGCGTTCGGCGTGCCGGGCCAAGGACGGACGATGCCAGTGGCGCTTGCCGGTCGACGCCGTCGAGATCAATGAGCAGGGCCGACAGCCGGCCGGCGACGGCGGTGAGACGGTAGCGCTGGCGACGGGTGAGGGGCGGCATGCATGGGTACGCGGGGTTGGTCGTGGGAGCCCGAAAGTCTAGCGCGCTGCCAAGCGGCGGGGATAAGTCGGCGACCGCATGCCGCGAAAGCCATGTCGACAGACATGGCCGCGCCCGCTAAGACGCGCGCCATGACCAAGGCCTCTTTCACCCTCATTGCCACCGACGGCATGGCCCGGCGCGGGCGGATCGACACGCATCGCGGCGAGGTCGAGACACCTGCCTTCATGCCCGTGGGGACGGTCGGGACGGTGAAAGCCATGTATCCCGAGCAGGTGCGTGAGACCGGCGCGGACATCCTGCTCGGCAACACCTACCATTTGATGCTGCGGCCCGGCGCCGAGCAGGTGGCGGCGTTGGGCGGGCTCCATACCTTCATGGACTGGCAAAGGCCTATCCTCACCGACAGCGGCGGGTTCCAGGTGATGTCGCTGGCCAAGCTCAGAAAGCTGACCGAGCAGGGCGTGACCTTCCGTTCGCACATCGACGGCTCGGCGCACGAGTTGACCCCGGAGCGCTCGATCGCCATCCAGAAGCTGCTCGACAGCGACATCATCATGCAGCTCGACGAGTGCATTCCGCTACCCTCCGAACTGCCCGAAATGCAGCGAGCCATGGAGCTGTCGCAGCGCTGGGCGGCGCGCTCCAAGGCGGCCTTTGGCGATGATCCGCAGCGCATGCTGTTCGGCATCGTGCAGGGCGGTGATGATACGGCGCTCCGCGCCCGCTCGGCTGAGGGCCTCAAGGCCATCGGCTTCGACGGCTATTCGGTCGGCGGCCTCGCGGTGGGCGAACCGCAGGAGGTGATGTTCCGCGTCATCGCCGATCTGACGCCCGACCTGCCGGCGGACAAGCCGCGCTACCTGATGGGCGTCGGCAAGCCCGACGATATCCTGGGCGGCATCGGACGCGGCATCGACATGTTCGATTGTGTGCACCCCACGCGCGCCGGCCGGCATGGCCACGCCTATACGCGCATGGGCGTCATCAATCTGAAGAACGCCCGGCATAAGGATGATCCCCGTCCGCTCGACGAGACCTCGCCCAATCCCAATTGCCGCCGCTTCTCACGCGCCTATCTGCACCACCTGATCCGCACCGAAGAAATGCTCGGCGCGATGATTTTGAGCCAGGTCAACCTGGCCTATTATCAGGAGCTGGTGCAGGGCGCCCGTGCGGCGATCGAAGCTGGCGCCTTCAGCGATTTTGCGGCACAAACGCGTGACGCATGGGCAGCGGGCGACCTGCCGCCAAACTAAGGAATCTCCACACATGGCCACCTCGCGAAAGACCCTTCTCAACCCGTTGATGAAGCACCGGAAGCGCCTCGCGGAGCAGCCCATGCGGGTGCAGTTTGCGCTCGATCCCAACCGCTTCAAGCGCTACTCGGCGAGCTTCGGCGACATCCTGCTCGACTACTCCAAGAACCGCATCGACGAGGATGCGATGGCGGCGCTGTTCAAGCTGGCGCGGGCTGCCGGGGTGGAGGAGCGGCGCAAGGCCATGTGGGCCGGCGAGCACATCAATACGACCGAAAACCGCGCCGTCATGCACATGGCGCTGCGCTACCAGGGCGACAAGCCGGTGAAAGTCGACGGCGTCGACGTGATGCCGCAGGTGCGTGATGTGCTGAGCGCCATCAAGGTGTTCACCAACCAGGTGCGCGATGGCGGCATCCGCGGCTTCACCGGCGAGCGGTTCACCGATGTGGTCAATATCGGCATCGGCGGCTCCGACCTCGGGCCGGTGATGGTGACGCTGGCGCTCGAACCCTACACGCGGCAGGATCTGCGCAGCCACTACGTCTCCAACGTCGACGGCGCGCATATGCACGACACGTTGCAGGGGCTCGATCCGGCGAAGACGATGTTCATCATTGCGTCGAAGACTTTCACCACCGACGAGACCATGACCAACGCGGCCTCGGCGCGCGCCTGGCTGGCCTCGGCGCTCGGCGAGCAGGCGGTCAACGACCATTTCGCCGCGGTGTCGACCAACCTCAAGGCGTGCGACGCGTTCGGCATAAGGGCCGACCGCATCTTCGGGTTCTGGGACTGGGTGGGCGGCCGCTATTCGGTGTGGTCAGCGATCGGCCTGCCGGTGGCGCTGGCCATCGGCTACGACAATTTCGCGGCGTTCCTGAAGGGCGCGGCGGCGATGGACCAGCATTTCCTCAAGACCAGGCTCGAGAACAATCTGCCGGTCATCATGGGCCTGCTCGGCGTCTGGTATCGCAACGCCTGGGGGTTTTCGACGCACGCCGTGCTGCCTTACGACCAGCGCCTCAGCCGGCTGCCGGCCTATCTGCAGCAACTCGACATGGAGTCGAATGGCAAGAGCGTCACGCTGGCCGGCAAGGGCGTCGACTATCCCACAGGCCCGATCATCTGGGGCGAGCCGGGGACCAACGGACAGCACGCCTTCTACCAGCTTATCCACCAGGGCACCGACGTCATCCCGGCCGATTTCCTGATCGCTGCCAATCCGCATGAATCGCTGCCGCCGCACCACGCCAAACTGGTCGCCAACGTGCTGGCGCAGTCCGAGGCGCTGATGCTCGGCAAATCGGAGGAAGAGGTGGTGGCGGAGCTGAAGGCGCAGGGGCTCGACAAGGCGGCGATCAAGGCGCTGACCCCGCACAAGATGTTTCCGGGCAACCGGCCATCCAACACCATCATGTATTCCATGCTGACGCCGGAGACGCTGGGCAGCATCGTCGCGCTCTACGAGCACAAGGTGTTCGTGCAGGGCACCATCTGGGGCATCAACTCGTACGATCAGTGGGGGGTCGAGCTCGGCAAGCAGCTGGCCAAGGCGCTGTTGCCCAAGGTCGAGGAGGCCGTGTCATCGAAGACCCACGATGCCTCGACGCGCGGGCTGCTGGCGTACTACCATAAGCTCAAGGGCTGAATGGCGGCCGACCCGGGCATTCAAACGCCGTTCAGTTCCCCACTGCTACCCCCGCGCCCGTAGCAGGACGCCCGACGAGAACCAACGCCCGGGGACATGGGACCCCGCGCATGCTGGCCGGGGCCTTTCTGTGCGTCGCAGGCGATGGCGTGCGATGCTGCACATGCAAGGGGTACGACCATGACCGCAGAAGCCTATTTCGTGTTGGGCGCCAACGTCACCTTCATCGCCACCGGGGAAACCACGGGCGGCAAATTCGATGCCTTCGAGCACTACCTCGCGGTAGGCGGCCAGATGCCGGCGCAGGTGAATACGCGCGAGGAAGAGGTGTTCTTCATCCAGGAGGGCCTGTTCGAGTTCATGGTGGGCGGCGTCAGCAGCTATGTGAAGCCGGGCGACTTCGTGCGCGTGCCGCCGAAATCGGTCTACGCCTTCCGCAACGCGCTGCAGTTGCCGGCGAAGCTGCTGAGTCAGTCCTACCCGGCAGGCGCCAAGGCCGGATTTTTCCGCGAGATCGGAACGCCAATCAAACCCTATGCGCGCGAGTTCATCGGGCCGGGCTACATCGACTTCGAAAAGACCGGGCTGATCGCAGCCCGCTGGGGCATTACCCTCCACCCCCATCTCGCCGCCTGAGATCCAGTGCGGTAACGCCATCAGTTCCCGGCCCGACAAGGCCGGGAGATTTGGGAAAGCCGCCTTACGGCAGGGCTCGGCGGGTGGGAATGGTATGCCGGGAGGGATTCGAACCCTCGACCATCCGATTAAAAGTCGGATGCTCTACCCCTGAGCTACCGGCACATGACCTCGCTTGCCAAATCGGGTAGCGCGTCGCGGCGGAACATAGTGGCTGAACCCTCGGAGTCAACCGCAATCCGGGGGCCCGGGGGCAGGGAACGGCAGGGTCGGGCCGAAGTGCGCGCAGGCGGGTTCGCCGCCAAATGACGCAACCCGGAGCGATTTTGTGCTAGTCTTGCGTGCCATCAACATGGGCGCAGCAAGAGCGATGCTGGAAACCGACAAGCTGTTCGCCGGCTCAATTCCCGAAAACTACGACCGCTTCATGGTGCCGCTGATCTTCGCGCCCTACGCGGCCGATCTCGCGCGGCGGGCAGCGGCGCTGTCGCCGGGGACAGTTCTCGAAACCGCGGCCGGCAGCGGGGTTGTGACGCGCGCCCTGGCGCCGAGATTGGCCGCGGACGCGCGCTACAGTGTGACTGACCTCAACCGGCCGATGCTGGACTATGCCGCGTCGCAACAGCCCGC
Organism: uncultured Alphaproteobacteria bacterium; assembly: GCA_963796775.1. Classification (GTDB taxonomy): domain Bacteria; phylum Pseudomonadota; class Alphaproteobacteria; order Rhizobiales; family Devosiaceae; genus Devosia_A. The sequence goes on from CAWCMZ010000007.1 coordinate 260,326, forward strand.
GGATTTGCGGATCACCTGGCGTCAGGCGGATGCGCTGGCAGTGCCGTTCGAGGACGCGAGCTTTGATCTGGTGTGCTGTCAGTTCGGCGCGATGTTCTTTCCCGACCGCGTCGCCGGTTACCGTGAGGCAAGGCGCGTCCTCAGGCCCGGCGGGCATTTCCTGTTCAACGTCTGGGATCGCATCGAGGAGAACCACTTCGCCAATGATGTGACGAACGCGCTCGCGGAGATCTTTCCCCACGATCCGCCGCGTTTCATGGCGCGCACGCCGCACGGTTACCACGACACGTCGCTGATCCGCGCCGAGCTGCAGGCGGCAGGCTTTTCTGATGTGGTGATCGAGACACGGGCGGAGCAGAGCCGCGCCACCTCGCCACGCATTCCCGCGCTGGCCTATTGCCAGGGCACGCTGCTGCGCACCGAAATCGAGGCCAGAGATGCGAGCCGGCTGGGCGCGGCGACCGATCATGCGGAATCCGTGATTGCCAAAAGGCACGGAAGCGGCGCGGTGGCGGCCAAGATCCAGGCGCATGTGATCTCGGCTGTGGCGTAACCGGAGCGACGGCCGGCGCTAGTTCAGCAGCGGCATCGGCATGCCGATGAACGGCACGGCGGCGCAGGAAATGCCGACCTTGCTCATCCGCCCGCAGAGCGCCGTCGCAGTTGCCCGGTCGACGAGCGGCCCGGCAACAAGGCGCTTGCCGGTCGTGCCCTCGAGATCGGCGAGCACCGGGCCGAGCCCGATCAGCAGTGTGCCGACCCTGGCGGTCAGCGATTGCCACTGCGCTTCTGCCTCATCCGCATCGAGTGGCGGGCCCAGCGCAATGCCGAAGGCGCTCGGATCAGGCTCGACGACCGGCATCGAGGGCATGTCCTGCGGCAGTTGTGCGACCGGGCTGGAGGGCATCGCCAGCGGCTTCTGCGTCACGCTGACCGAGCCGCCATCCGCGTCGAAGCTGACCGTGGGTGCGGCGCCGATCGATGAGGTGATCGACGAGCGATCGATGGTGGTGTCCGCCGGGATCGCCTCGAGCATGCGCGGAATGGTCAGTTCGAGCGCCCCGACGCGCCGCGTCACCGCTCCGGTGTTTTCTTCACTGAGGCTGAAGCGCTGCACCAGCAGGGCGTTCTCGCGCTTCATGCGCTGCGCCTCCTCCGCCAGCGCGGCGACCTGCGTGCGCAACTGGTTGACGTTGGCACCCTGCAGCCGCGAGGTGTGGAGGCCGGCGAAAAAGCTGTCGGGCACCAGCGCCGATACGGTGGCGCTGAGCATGGCGACGCCCCAGATGACGAGCGCCACAACGCCCCATATCGTCACGTCCGATGGACGTACCTGATCCGTCGCCTTCGCCAAACGTGAACCCCGCCGCAGCCTGTCGAATCAGGCTGGTTTATTGGAGATTATCATTGCGGCGGTGTTATCGGTTTCCCAACAACTTGCTGCCATAAAATTCGGCGACTGATCCCCAGCGGAAGGGCAGGGCATGACCGAGCTATTGTCGATCATTCTGGCGGCGGGCGAGGGCACCCGCATGCGATCGGCAACGCCAAAGATCCTGCATGAAGTGGGCGGCCTCCCCATCATCAGCCATGTCGTTCGTGCCGCCATCAGCGGCGGCTCCACCCGGGTTGCGCTGGTCACCGGGCCGGGACACGATTCCGTCCGCATCGCCATCAGCGCACTGGCTCCGCAGGTACAGTTCTTCGAGCAGACGGAACGGCGCGGCACAGCGCACGCCGCCACCATGGCGCGCGATCTGTGGACCGATGCCGATGGCTATGTCGCCGTGGTTTATGGCGATCATCCGCTGCTGCGCGACAGCAATTTCAAACTGGTGACCGACCGGCTCGATGCGGGCATGGACGCGGCCATTCTCGGCTTCGTGCCGGCCGACCCCACCGGGTATGGCCGCTTCATCACCGATGGCGAGCGGCTGCTGGCGATCCGCGAGCACAGGGACGCAAGCGAGGACGAACGCAGGATCGGGCTCTGCAACGCCTGCATCCTGGCGTTCCGGGCCGAAGTGTTCCGCAGCCTCATCGACCAGGTGAGCACCGACAATGCACAGGGCGAGTACTACGTCACCGATCTCGTAAGCCTCGCCAATGAGGCGGGCTACAAGGTCGGCTACGCCGTGGCCCCCGAGGCCGACGTGATGGGCGTCAACGACCGGGCGCAGCTGGCGCGAGCCGAGGCGCAGTTCCAGCAGGTACGCCGCGACGACTTCATGGCAGCCGGTGTGACGCTGCACGATCCCGCGACGGTGCACTTCTCCTACGACACCGAAATCGCCCGCGACGTGGTGATCGAGCCAAGCGTCTTCTTCGGGCCCGGGGTCAAGATCGCCGAGGGTGCGGTGATCCACGCCTTCAGCCACATCGAGCACGCCAGCATCGGCGCCGGGGCGGAAGTCGGCCCCTTCGCGCGGCTGCGCGGCGAGGCGGAAATGGCGGCGGACTCGAAGGCCGGCAGCTTCGTCGAGATGAAGAACGCCAAACTCGGCCGCGGCTCGAAAGTGCCGCACCTGAGCTATATCGGCGATGCAGATATCGGACCGGGCAGCAATATCGGCGGTGGCACGATCACGGCCAATTATGACGGCGCCAACAAGTCGAAAACGACGATCGGCAGCGACGTGTTCGTGGGCACCAATTCGTCGCTGGTGGCGCCCGTTAAGCTTGGCGACAAAGCCTATATTGCCTCCGGCAGCGTCATCACAGACGATGTGCCGCCTGATGCGCTGGCTTTCGGCCGGGCCCGGCAGGTGACCAAGCCCGGATATGCGCAGAAACTGCGCGACGCCGCGCTGGCCAAAAAGACAGCGAAGGGAAAGACCTGATGTGCGGCATTGTCGGTATCATCGGGGTTGAGCCGGTCGCAGGCCGCATGGTCGATGCGCTGAAGCGGCTCGAATATCGCGGCTATGACAGCGCCGGTGTCGCAACGCTCGACGGCGGGGCCATCGGCCGCCGCCGGGCCGAAGGCAAACTGGGCAATCTGGCGCAAAAGCTGGCCTTCGAGCCGCTGGGCGGCAGGATCGGCATCGGCCACACCCGCTGGGCAACGCACGGCGCGCCGACCGAGGGGAACGCCCATCCGCACGCCACCGAGCGGGTCGCCATCGTGCACAACGGCATCATCGAGAACTTCCGCGAACTGCTCGAAGACCTCGCCAAAGACGGCTACCTGCCCAAGACGCAGACCGACACCGAATCCGTTGCCCTGTGGGTGACGCGCGAGCTTGACCGCGGCCTCGACCCGGAAATGGCGGTGGCGCGGACCCTCAAGCTGCTGCGCGGTGCCTTTGCGCTGGCCCTGATGTTCAAGGGACACGAGAACCTACTGATCGCCGCCCGCCGCGGTGCGCCGCTCGCCATCGGTTATGGTGCGACGGAGATGTATCTGGGCTCGGACGCCATGGCGCTGGCACCGTTCACCTCGAAACTGAGCTACCTGCTGGACGGCGACTGGGCGGTGATCACGCCCAAGGGCGTCACCATTCGGGATGGCTCCGACGCGATCGTGCAGCGCGAAACGCTGATCTCCTCGACGTCGGCGACTATGGTCGACAAGGGCAATCACCGCCACTTCATGGCCAAGGAAATCTACGAGCAGCCCGAGACCATCTCGCACACCCTGAGCCACTACGTGGACATGGGCAGCGAGCGGGTGGCGCTACGGGAGACGCTGCCGTTCGACTTTGCCAGCCTGACCCGCCTCACCATCTCGGCCTGCGGCACGGCGAGCTTCGCCGGCATGATCGCCAAATACTGGTTCGAGCGTTACGCCCGGCTGCCGGTCGATGTCGATGTCGCCTCCGAGTTCCGCTACCGCGAACCGCCGCTGGAGAAGAACGGCCTGTCGCTGTTCATCTCGCAGTCCGGCGAAACCGCTGACACGCTGGCGGCGCTGCGCTACTGCGCCGCCCAAGGCCAGCATATCGCTTCGCTGCTGAATTCGCCCGAATTGACCATGGCGCGGGAGAGCCATGTGGTGTTCCCGACGCTTTGCGGTCCCGAGATCGGGGTGGCTTCGACCAAAGCGCTGACTGCGCAACTGACCGCGCTGGCGAGCCTCGTCATCGCAGCCGGCGTGGCGCGCGGCGTGATCGACCGCGCCAGGGAGGCCGAACTGGTACGCGGGCTGATCGAACTGCCAAGCGCCGTGTCTCAGGCGCTTGCCACCGAGAGCCATATCGAAAGCATCGCCAAACGGCTGAGCAAGGCCAAGGACGTGCTCTATCTTGGCCGTGGCCAGATGTTCCCGGTGGCCATGGAAGGCGCGCTGAAGCTCAAGGAGATCAGCTACATCCACGCCGAGGGTTATGCGGCGGGCGAACTGAAGCACGGCCCTATCGCGCTGGTCGACGAGGCGATGCCGGTGATCGTCGTGGCGCCCTCGGACGAGCTGATGGAAAAGACGCTGTCGAACATGCAGGAGGTCGCGGCGCGCGGCGGCCAGATCATCCTCATCACCGACGAGGAGGGCGCGCGGCACATCGGCCAGGGCGTCGCTGAGATGATCGTCATTCCCAAGGTCGCGAGCTTCGTCGCGCCGATCCTTGCGATGATCCCGGTGCAATTGCTCGCCTATCACACGGCGGTATTCATGGGCACCGACGTGGACCAGCCGCGCAACCTCGCCAAATCGGTAACCGTCGAGTAGCGGGACTTGCCATCGCCGGCCGGTCATGCGAGCAGACCGGCATCATGTCCACATCAGCCAGATCCATCACTCTCATCCCGCCGACCGGGCGGTTGCGCGGCCGCGTGGTGCCGCCGGGTTCCAAATCGATCACCAATCGCGCCCTGCTGCTGGCGGCGCTGGCGCGGGGCAGCAGCCGGCTGAGCGGCGCGCTGAAGAGCAAGGACACCAAGCTCATGGCTGCGGCGCTGCGGCAGATGGGAGTGACGGTGGAGGAGCCTGACGACACCAGTTTCCTGGTCACCTCAACCGGGACGCTGTCCGTGCCGCCTGCGCCGCTGAGCCTCGGCAACGCCGGGACCGCCGTGCGCTTTCTCACTGCGGCCGTGGCGCTGGTTGACGGGACCGTCGTCGTTGACGGGGACGACCATATGCGGCTGCGCCCCATCGGCCCGCTGGTCAACGCACTGCGCGCGCTCGGGATCGACGCCGAGGCGCCTACGGGGTGCCCGCCGGTGACGGTCCGGGGCAAGGGCAATTTCGGCGCCGGCCGGGTGAACATCGATGCTGGGCTCTCGAGCCAGTACGTTTCGGCCCTTCTGATGGCCGCGCCCTTCGGCACCTCGGCCATCGATGTGGCGCTGACCGGTGCGGAGATCGGCGCCAAGGGCTATGTCGACCTGACCGTTGCCGCCATGCGCAGCTTTGGCGCCGAGGTCGAGCGGCTCGACGAGCGCGTCTGGCGCGTGCAGCCGACCGGCTACCGCGCCACAGATTTTGCGGTAGAGCCGGACGCCTCCGCCGCGACCTATCTCTGGGCGGCGGCGGCGCTCACCGGCGGCGACATCGATCTCGGCGTACCGATGGCAGCGTTCACGCAGCCGGATGCCGCGGCAGCACCGGTGATCAGCCAATTTCCGCACATGCCGGCGGTGATCGATGGCTCGCAGATGCAGGACGCCGTGCCGACGCTGGCCGTGCTGGCGGTATTCAACCAGACCCCGGTGCGCTTCACCGGCATTGCCAATCTCAGGGTCAAGGAATGCGATCGCGTTGCCGCGCTGGCAACGGAACTGTCGCGCATCGTTCCGGGCCTCGGCCGCGAGGATGGCGATGATCTGGTTGTCGCCGCCGATCCGGCGCTGGCCGGCCGGACGATCCGGGCGGAACTCGAGACCTATGCCGATCATCGCATCGCGATGAGCCTGGCGCTCGCCGGATTGAAGATCGGCGGTCTGACGATCCTCGACCCCGACTGCGTCGGCAAGACCTATCCGGGGTACTGGGACGCGCTGCGATCGGTGGGCGTCGAGACGGTCAGCTGACACTCAGGCGGCAGCGATCTTTTCGTCCTTGAGGTCGTTCTCGCTGATGACGCGATTACGGCCAGCATGCTTGGCGGCATACAGGCACCGGTCGGCGCGCTCGATCAGCGTCGACGGGGTGTCCCCCGGACGGAACGCCGCGACGCCAAACGAGGCGGTGATCCGCCCGAGTTTTTCGTTGGTCGAGCGCTTCAGCAATTCCTTGGCCTGCACCGCCTTGCGGACATTATCCGCGACGATCACCGCGCCTTCGAGATCAGTGGCCGGCAGAATGGCCGCGAATTCCTCGCCGCCGTAACGCGCTGCCACGTCCTGGCCCTTGATGTTGGACTTCAGCGTCATGGCCACGAGCCGCAGCACCTGGTCGCCGGTCTGATGGCCCCAGGTGTCGTTGAAGCGCTTGAAGTGGTCGATATCGAGCAGCAGCAGGCAGAGCGGCTCACCGCCGGAGGCGTCCGAGAATGCCTTCAGCATGCCCTCATCGAAGTACTTGCGGTTGAAGATCTTGGTCAGCGGATCGAGCATCGACTCGCGCCGCACCTCGTCGAGATCACGCTGCAACGCCGAAATATCGTCGCGCGACGCTTCAAGCTTCAACTCAAGCTGATGGTTGGCGTCCTGCATGCGGCGGGTCTCGCCGAGCAGACGCTTTGCCATGGTGCGCATGAGTTCGGGATCGATATCCCCGTCGAGGTCGCCGCTGGCCGACTGCAGCGAGCCGGAATAGGCGTTCGCCGTCGCCATCGCGGTATCGATAGCATCGTGAACGGCTTCAATGCGCGACGCCATGCGTTCCGACACCGATGAGATGCGCTCATTGGTATCCTGTGCCTTGAGGAACTCGTTGTAGAGCCGCTCGGCGAGGTCGACCGTCGGATCACCTTCGCGAAAGATCGCGTTGATCCGCTGGTTGAGCACCGGATTGACGCCGGTGGCGTAGGTGTAGAGCAGCTCGTAGAACTGCGGATATGGCGGGATCGATCCGCGCTTCAGCAGATCAATCGCCGAGTTGGCGTATCCGAGAGCTCGCTTGAATTCCTGCTCCGACACTCGCCACCCGCCCGATTCATGTCCGCCCACAAGATGACCGGCATAATCCGGTCAACTCGATTAAGGTCGAGTAAAAGGATCGGCAAAAGGGCCGAATCTCTGCTCTGTGACGGTACTAATTCGTACTTACACGCCGGGTGCAAGGGGCCTAGCGCGCGGGACCGGAGCGCAGCAGAAACGCCGGCACCGGACCATCGGACCCGAAGGGCGAGTCAGCAGCGCCGGACTTCTCCCGGGCCGGCTTCGCCGGACGCGGCTGGCGCGGCTCTGGCGCACGGGGCGCGGCATCCACGGGACGCGGCGCGGGCTTTGCCGGCCGGTCTTCACGGCGCGTCTGCGGCTGCTCAGCCCTGGCCTCCGGCGGCGTAGACTTGGCCTCCGGCGGCGCAGACCTGGGTTCCCGGCGCGGCGTGCGGGCCCGGCGGCCGCGCTCCGGGCGGCTCGCCTCGCTATGGCGCGACGGGCGGACCGTCGATGTGTCGGCCTCGATGTCGGCCACGGCGGATTTGTCGAGCGACATCGTCGGAATGTCGCGCTGGATCAGCTTGACGATGGCGTCGAGATACTTGCCGTCCGATGGCGTGACCAGAGTGATCGACACACCCGAGCGGCCGGCCCGGCCGGTGCGGCCGATGCGGTGGATGTAATCCTCTGCATGGGTCGGCACGTCGAAGTTGAAGACGTGGCTCACGGCCGGAATGTCGAGCCCGCGGGCCGCTACGTCGCTGGCAATGAGCAGCTTGAGGTTATTGGCGCGGAACTTGTCGAGCGTTTCGGTGCGGCTCTTCTGATCCATGTCGCCATGCAGGCCCGCTGCATCGAAGCCATGCCGCTGCAGCGAGCGGGCGAGGGTCGCCACTTCGCGCTTGCGGTTGCAGAAGATGATGGCGTTGGCGACCTCTTCGCTGCGGATCAACTGGCGCAGCGCGGCGCGCTTTTCTTCCGGCGTGCTGGAGACGCGAACGGCTTTCTGGTCGATGGTCTCGGCCGTGGAGTTCTGCCGCGCCACCTCGATCTTGACCGGATCGCGCAGGAACCGGCTGGTCAGCCGCTGGATGTCGGGCGGCATGGTGGCGGTGAAGAACAGCGTCTGCCGGCGCGGCGGCAGCTTGGCGCAGATCTTCTCGATCTCCGGGATGAAACCCATGTCGAGCATGCGGTCGGCCTCGTCGATCACCAGAATTTCGACGCCGTTGAGCAGGATCCGTCCACGTTCGAACTGGTCGAGCAGCCGTCCCGGTGTGGCGATCAGCACATCGACGCCGCGATCCAGCTTCTTGTTCTGGTCCTCGAACGACACGCCGCCGATGATGAGCGCCACCGAGAGGCGATGGTTCTTGCCGTACTTCTCGAAGTTCTCATGCACCTGCGCGGCCAGTTCGCGCGTCGGCTCAAGGATGAGCGTGCGCGGCATGCGGGCGCGTGCCCGGCCGTTTTCGAGCAGCGTGAGCATGGGCAGGACGAACGAGGCGGTCTTGCCGGTGCCAGTCTGCGCAATGCCGATAATGTCCTTTTTTTCAAGGACATGGGGAATGGCCTGGGCCTGGATGTCGGTCGGCTTGGTGTAACCTGCGTCGACAACCGCTGCGGTTACCTTGGCGCTCAGTCCGAGCCCGGAAAAGTCGTTTGGCAAATTCTTAGTCCACTCAAGGGTTGGGGAAAGGCGGCGGGCAGATCTTGAGCTGCTGCAGGCCGGCGGAGTGGTCCCTGACGGGGGCGGAACATAGAGGAAACGACTCGTGAGTCAACGGGATTCACTGGGGTTTGCTTAACACCGCCGTATGCCGCTCAGATGTCGAGAGCGGTCACGAAGGCGGCATTTTCCTGAATAAATTCGAAGCGGGCTTCCGGCCGGTTGCCCATCAGCCGCTCTACCGAGGATTTGGTGTCTTCAAGGTCCTGCAGCACCTTGACCTGCAACAGGGTCCGCGACCTCGGGTCCATCGTCGTTTCGCGCAGGTGTACGTACGGCATTTCGCCGAGCCCCTTGAAGCGGGTGATATCGATCTTGCCCTTGCCGGAAAACTCCCTGGCGAGCATGGCGTCCTTGTCCGCCTCGTCCATGGCATAAAGCGTCTTGGTGCCCTGGGTGATGCGGAAGAGCGGCGGCAACGCCAGGTAGAGGTGGCCGTCGTTGATCAGCCGCGGCATCTCCTGAAAGAAGAAGGTGATGAGCAGCGAGGCGATGTGGGCGCCGTCGACGTCAGCGTCGGTCATCAGGATGATCTTGTCGTAGCGCAGATCGTCCTCGCGGTAGCGATCGCGTGTGCCGCAGCCGAGCGCCTGGATCAGATCGGAGATCTGCTGGTTGGCGGCGAGCTTGTCGCGGCTGGCGCCGGCGACGTTCAGCACCTTGCCACGCAGCGGCAGCACCGCCTGGCTGGCACGCGCGCGCGCCTGCTTGGCGCTGCCTCCGGCGCTGTCGCCTTCGACGATGAACAGTTCCGCACCCTGGGCGGCGGACTGCGTGCAGTCGGCAAGCTTGCCGGGGAGGCGAAGTTTTCGCGTCGCGCTGGCGCGATCGATCTCCTTCTCCTTGCGGCGGCGGAGGCGCTCCTCTGCCCGGTCGATGGCCCAGTCGAGAAGTTTGGAGGCCTGATTGGGGGAGGCGGCCAGCCAGTGGTCGAAGGCATCGCGCAGCGCCGTGTCGACGATGCGCGTCGCTTCCGGCGAACTCAGCTTGTCCTTGGTCTGCCCGACAAATTCCGGTTCGCGCACGAATACCGACAGCATGGCGCTGCAATGGGCGAAGATGTCTTCCGCGGTCACCGCCGCGGCACGCTTGTTACCGGTGAGGTCGGCATAGTTCCTGAGCCCGCGAAGCAGGGCGCTGCGCAGGCCCTGCTCGTGCGTGCCGCCCTCGGCCGTTGGAATGGTGTTGCAGTAGGACGAAACGAAGCCGTCGCCGAGGCACCAGGCGATGGCCCATTCAGTTGCGCCATGCGTGCCAGGCTTGCCGACATTGCCGGAGAAGATTTCGTCGACGACGCGCGGCTCGCCCTCGATGCGCGCAGCGAGGAAATCCTTGAGGCCGCCGGGGAAATGGAAGCTTGCCTTGGCCGGGACCTCGGCCGTCGCGAGTTCCTCGTCGCACGACCAGCGCAGTTCCACGCCACCGAACAGGTAGGCCTTGGCGCGCGTCATCTTGAACAGCCGGAGTGCCGAGAATTCGGCCTTGCCGCCGAAAATCTCCGGATCGGGGTGGAAGCGGGTGGTGGTGCCCCGGCGGTTCTGCGCCTTGCCGACGGTCTCCATCCTGCCCACCGGCTTGCCGCGCGAAAAGCTCTGCCGGTAGAGCATCTGGTCGCGCGCCACCTCGACCATCAAGTCGTCGCTCAGCGCATTCACCACCGAAACACCGACGCCGTGCAGCCCCCCCGAGGTCTCGTACGCCTTGGAGTCGAACTTGCCGCCGGCATGCAGCGTGGTCATGACGATTTCGAGGGTTGAACGCCCGGGGAATTTTGGGTGGTTCTCCACCGGGATGCCGCGGCCGTTGTCGGTAACGGTCAGATAGCCGTCGGCGCCGAAATGCACCTCGATGCGGTTTGCATGGCCACCGATTGCCTCGTCCATGCAGTTGTCGATCACCTCGGCGAACAGGTGGTGCAGTGCATTGGAGTCCGTGCCGCCGATATACATGCCCGGACGGCGCCGGACCGGCTCGAGGCCCTCGAGAACCTCAATGTCGGCGGCCGAGTAGGAATGCGCCACCGCAGCGGCCTTCGGCTCGCTGGCGCGGCGCGGCCTTGCGGTTTCCGGGGCAACATCGGCGGCAAAAAGATCGGGACGAGGCGGCATGAAAACTCCGGCGGCGCATCACGAATCGATGCTGGCTTCTGTCTACCACAATCCGCAAAAGCGGGTGCAAACGCAGGGCCTCCGGCAGGCATGCTTCACAAGCGCGTGAACCGGTCCTGAACACGGGATTCTGAACAAATTCAGGGGAGCGGCGGCATAGCGGCGCCATAAACCACCGAGGAAGCCGCGCAAAGCGGCCGTTGGCGTTGCAATTATGAACCGAAAATGAACGGCTAGTTCCAAAAGCGTTCAAGGCTGCTACAATAGCGTCAAGACTAACGCTTCTAGTTCCCGGCGGCGCAACTCTCTCAGGAGACCTCTTCGATGACTCAGTTTCTCACCGTTCTGAAAAGCACCAGCCGCGCGGCGGTCGTGGCGCTTGCCCTTGGTGGCGTTGCGCTGACGGCGATGCCGGCGCAGGCGGCCGGCCCGAACTTCTCCATCCAGCTCGGCGGCGGCGGCTTCGGCATCCAGCTGAACAACGGTAACAACTACAACAAGAAGAAGTACGACTACAGCTACTTCGACGAAGATTACTGCATGAACGACAAGCAGGTCAGAAAGGCCCTCTACAGCAAGGGCTGGGACGACGTGAAGGTCGGTGACGACTATGACGATCTGCGCGTTATCGTGGTCGCGAGCTGGGACGACGTCTGGTACAAGATGCGCGTCAATCGCTGCACCGGCAAGGTCGACAAGGTGCAGAAGCTGAAGAAGCCGAAGAACAACAATTTCAGCCTCTACCTGAACCTCAACTAAGCCGCCTCCCAGGCGCGAGTTCGAGCCATTCAAAGTCCCGGTGCGAGCCAGTCTCGCGCCGGGATTTGTTGTATCCGGGCCCTTGCTCAGGCCGTTTTGGCACGCGCGCTTAACGTTCCGTTCGCTTCTCGGAAGCACTTCCTTAAGCCTGCGCTGCTACAAAAGTCACATACGGTTTTTGTATGGAGTTGCCGTATGCGCGTGGTCCTTGTGTCCACAATCAGGGCTGTCGCGCAGTACCAGAGTTCAAGGTGGCTGCAGGCCGGATTTTCAAGTTTTGCGTACCGGCTTGCCCATCTGACCCTGCCGCGCGCCGCGGCCACCTGCGCCGCCGCCGTGGTCTTCCTGCTCGTCTGATTGCAATTTCACCGATCTCGCGCTATCAGGCCGCTGACCCCGAGCGGGGAGGGCCTAAACGTGAACGCACATCTCGGACATCGTCAGTATGGGCCCTGGTATGCCCTGCAGCTTTCGTTGCAGGGCTGACCGCACCGGGTCCTGACGCACTTCGTCTCCATCCAGTTCTGGTCCGCCCTTAGCGGCTGCGCCCGTCGCAGCCAGTCCAAGGCAAAAGTGCCCATCCGGGCCAGACCAGCGAGATGAACAATGGGCTCCATCAGCCTCAAATCCCTTGGCGTCACAGCCAATGAACCGCTCTTTTCCAACCTCAACCTCGTCATCGCCGACGGAGACCGCGTCGGCCTGGTGGCCGGCAATGGCCGGGGCAAGACCACGCTGCTTCGTTGCCTCGCCGGGCTCGCCGAGCCAGGCAGCGGCGAGGTCGTCCGCTCGCGCGGGCTGCGCGTCGGCTACGTCGAACAGGACGTCCCGGAGGCACTGCTCGACCTGACGCTGCACGAAGCGATCCGCCGCTCATTGCCGCCTGCCGAGCGCGAGGCAGAGGGCTGGCGCGTCGACGTGGTGCTCGATGAATTCGAGACGCCGGATGAACTGCGATCCCGCCCCGTGCGCGCCCTGAGCGGTGGCTGGCAGCGGCTGGCTCTCATCGCCCGCATCTGGGTGACGGCGCCCGATGCGCTGCTGCTGGACGAACCGACCAATCACCTCGACCTCAAGAAGCTGTTCCAGCTCGAGGCCTGGATCAACAATACGGCGCGGCAGGTGCCGGTGGTGATCGCCAGCCACGACCGCGACTTTCTTGACGCCACCACCAACCGAACGCTGTTCCTGAGGCCGGCGGAGTTCGCGCTACTTCGCACTGCCCTTTGCGGCGGCGCGCGCTGCGCTGGCGGAGGCGGACGCGTCAGCGGAACGGCAGCAGGAGCGCGATCTCAAGGAGGCGCGTCAGCTGCGGCGCAATGCCGCCAAACTGACCAATATCGGCATCAACTCGGGCAGTGACCTGCTGACGGTGAAGGCCAAGTATCTCAAGGACCGGGCGCAGAAGATCGAGGCGGCCGCGAAGCCGCTGCACAAGGAGGTCTCGGGCGACATTCGGCTGGGCAACAGCGGCACCCATGCCAAGGTGCTGATTGCCATCGAGGACGTTACGGTCGCCACTCCGGCCGGGCAGCCCCTGTTCGGCATCGCCAAGCTCCACATCTTCGCCGGCGACCGCATCGTGCTGCTGGGTGGCAATGGGGCGGGCAAGTCGCAATGCGTCAAGCTGCTCCGCCGGGCACTGGCCGGGCCCGACAGCGTGCCCGGCATCCGGGTCAGCCCATCGGTGACGGTCGGCTATACGGACCAGGACATGTCGCAGTTGCCGCTGCGCGGCTCGCTGCTCGACTTCATCGGAGAATTCCGGCTGGGCGACCAGCGCACCAGGGCGCTGCTGGCCGGCGCGGGATTTCCCATCGAAAAGCAGGATCGCCCGGTCGCGCAGCTGTCGTTCGGGCAGCGTGCCCGTCTGGGGCTTCTGGCGCTGCGTCTGGCAGAACCGAATTTCTACCTGATGGACGAGCCCACCAATCACATCGACATCGACGGTCAGGAGCGGCTCGAGGACGAAATCCTGGCGCATGGCGCAACCGCCCTGCTGGTGTCACATGACCGCAGTTTCGTGCGCCATATCGGTACCCGGTTCCTGCAGATCGAGGGGAGGCGGCTCAGGGAGGTCGACAGCCCGGAGCCGTTCTTTGCGGAGATGGCAGATCCCGTGGCGTCGCCCTGATCACACCACTGCTGAGCGCCGTGGCATCAAATAACAATTCACTTTTATCAAACGAACCGCGCCATTTTGCTGTCAAGCGTAACCGGATGTTCAGTTTGCAACGTCACAACTCAGTGTCCCGTAATAGACGCGGTGGGTAGTCAATGCTGCGTAAGACAATCGTCGCGGTCCCTGTCCCGATTGCGGACCGGCGTCTCGATGCGCGCTATGTCGGCCCGCTCAACGGTTCCTACACGCTGTCAGAGCGCAACGGCGCTCAGGGAACTGGCGTGGAGGTGTTCGCCTGCCGGTCGCAGAGCATTTCAGCGAGCGCCGCCTCGGTGATCGCGCCGGCGATCGGCGGCATCGGAGAATGGCTCACGGCGCGTTTCGACGGCCTGGGCATCGTCCGCGGCAGCATCATACGTCACCTGAGCGACGGCTTTGCATTCGGAATCGTCGGCAGCGCCACCCAACAGCTCAAACTCGCTTCGAAGATCGAAGCCCTGATGCAAAGAAGCATCCGGGTGCGCGAGGACAAGCGCGGCTACCGGCGTTTCCAGCCGCGCGACCCCCGCTCGACGCTGTCGCTGGAAGACGGCCGCATGCTGCGCTGCTTCGTGATCAACATCTCGCGCAGCGGCGCGGCAGTGTCCGCGGAATACGCGCCGCCGGTAGGCGCGCCGGTCGTCATCGGCACGCTCGCCTGCCACGTGATCCGGCCGCTCGATGTCGGTTTTGCGGTGCAGTTCGACGCACCACAGGAGGCCGAAGGGCTGGAGGGCATGCTGACGGGATACGAGCCTGGCGTGCAGACCTACACGCCGCCGCTTTGGGATCCGGCAGCCGCGAAGGACTAGCCCAAAAGCAGAAGGGCCCCGTGGGGCCCTTCCGTTTCGACGTGCGGCGCGGCCGATCAGGCCGAGTAGTACATCTCGTATTCGACCGGATGCGGGGTGTGCTCGAACTTGATCACTTCCGTCATCTTCAGCTCGATGTAGCTGTCGATCTGGTCGTTGTCGAAGACGCCGCCCGCCACCAGATACTCGCGGTCCTTGTCGAGGCTTTCGAGGGCTTCGCGGAGCGAACCGCAGACCGTCGGGATCGCCTTCAGCTCTTCCGGCGGCAGGTCGTACAGGTCCTTGTCCATCGGCTCGCCCGGGTGGAGCTTGTTCTTGATGCCGTCGAGGCCGGCCATCAGCATCGCCGCAAAGCCGAGATAGGGGTTTGCCAGCGGATCGGGGAAGCGCACTTCGACGCGCTTGGCCTTGGGCGACTGGCCGAACGGGATACGGCAGGACGCCGAGCGGTTGCGCGCCGAATAGGCGAGCAGCACCGGAGCTTCGAAGCCGGGCACCAGGCGCTTGTAGCGAGTTGGTCGTCGGGTTGGTGAAGGCGTTGATCGACTTGGCATGCTTGATGATGCCGCCGATGTAGTAGAGGGCGTCCATCGAGAGGCCGGCATACTGGTCGCCGGCGAACAGGGGCTTGCCATCCTTCCAGATCGACTGGTGGCAGTGCATGCCCGAGCCATTGTCGCCATAGACCGGCTTGGGCATGAAGGTCACGGTCTTGCCGTAGGCCTGCGCCACCTGCTGGATGACGTACTTGTAGATCTGCACGCTGTCGGCGGCTTTGATGATCGGGCAGAACTTGATGCCCAGCTCATGCTGCGCCGAGGCCACTTCGTGGTGGTGCTTTTCGATCGGCACGCCCATGGCGCCCATCGCAGCCAGCATCTCGCCGCGCATGTCCTGCGCGGTATCGAGCGGCGGCACCGGGAAATAGCCCTTCTTGAGCGCGATGTGGTGGCCGTTATTGCCGCCATCGTAGGAGGTGTCGTTGTTCGACGGCAGTTCCGTCGAGTCGACCGAGAAGCCAACCTTGTAGGTGGTGTTGGAGTACTTCACGTCGTCAAAGATGAAGAATTCCGGCTCTGGTCCGAAATACACGCTGTCGCCGATGCCGAGCGTCTTCACGTACGCCTCGGCCTTCTTGGCCGTGGTGCGCGGATCGCGGCTGTACGGCTGATAGGTCAGGGGCTCGAGAATGTCGCAGTTGATGGCAAGGGTCGAGGCGCTGAAGAACGGGTCCATATAGGCCGAATCCGGATCAGGCATCAGCACCATGTCGGACTCGTTGATCGCCTTCCAGCCGGCGATCGAGGAGCCGTCGAACATCGTGCCTTCTTCGAAGATGTCCTCGTCGATCATGGTCTGATCGAAGGTAACGTGCTGCAGCTTGCCGCGCATGTCGGTAAAGCGCAGGTCAACGTACTTGATGTTCTCGTCCTTGATCCGCTTGAGGATGTCGTTGCCTGTGGTCATGTGAGTTCCCCGTTGAGTCCTGATTTTCGTGAGGTTGAGAGCGTGACGGGAGCGGCCCTAGAGCGCGTCGTCACCGAATTCGCCGGTACGGATGCGGATAGCCTGCTCGATCGAATAGACGAAGATCTTGCCATCGCCGATGCGACCCGTTTGCGCGGCGGCGCGGATCGCCTCGATGGCCTTCTCGGCGAGATCGTCGGGGCAAACCACCTCGACCTTCACCTTGGGAAGGAAGTCGACGACATATTCGGCGCCGCGATAGAGTTCGGTGTGGCCCTTCTGGCGGCCGAAGCCCTTGGCCTCGGTAACGGTGATGCCCTGCAGGCCGACTTCCTGCAGTGCCTCCTTTACTTCGTCGAGCTTGAAAGGCTTTACGATAGCCTCGATCTTTTTCATTCAGGCCTCCACTGGTCCCTTACGGGTTCCGCCCAGCAAGTATGCACACCCCATGCCACCGGTTCCAAACCGCAGATAATCGTTGGCGCTCAGGCGCTTGTGCATGATCGCACCAGATATGGATGCAGATTGCGCTGGCACGTCATGCACAAACATTAGGCAGCTTGGCGCGTCAATAAGCAAGCGGATAGGCGGCCGCACGGGCGCTGCTGCAGAACCGGGCACGGCGCGCTGCGCAAATGGCGCGACGCGGTGCGGCGGGGTAGGCGCGAAAACAGGCTTTGACTGGTCTGCCAACTTGCGATAGATGCACGCCAGCCCGGCCAAAGGGGCAGTTTCTGCGGGTGTGGCGGAACTGGTAGACGCACTGGATTTAGGTTCCAGCGCCGCAAGGCGTGGAGGTTCGAGTCCTCTCACCCGCACCAGGACCGCAGCAGCAGGAACGCCGACGAGGCATTCTCCCCCTGGCCACCAGAGATTTACCAAGCGAAGACGGGATTTCCAATGCAGGTCACTGAAACCCTCAATGAGGGCCTGAAGCGCAAACTGGCCGTGGTCATTCCGGCCACGGACCTGGTGTCAAGGCTCGACGTCCGCCTCGACGAGCTCAAGGACAAGGCCAACATCAAGGGCTTCCGCCCCGGCAAGGTGCCGGCCTCGCACCTGAAGAAGGTCTACGGCAAATCGGCCATGGCCGAGGTGATGCAGGACGCCATCAACGCCACCGTCGGCGAGGCACTTGACCGAGTCGCTCGGAGCGCGCCGCGGCGCAGCCCAAGGTCGATCTGCCTGAAGATCAGGGCGCGTTGAACAAGGTGCTCGACGGCGAAGCCGACCTGGCGTTCGACGTCAGCTATGAGGTGCTGCCCGCCGGTCACGGTCGATGGACTTCAAGTCGATCAAGCTCGACAAGCCGGTGGTCGAGATCGACCGAGGAAGACGTCGATGCCGAAATGCAGCGCGTGTTCCGCCAGCAGCGCGGCTACGAAGACAAGGGTCCCGAGGGGGTCGTTGCCGACGGCGACCACATCGGCCTCAGCTTCAAGGGCAAGATCGAGGGCAAGCCGTTCGAGGGCGGCAGCGCCGACCACGCGCATCTGACCGTGGGCGCGCGGCGAGTTCATCCCCGGCTTCGAGGAGCAGCTGGTCGGCATGAAGAAGGGCGACACCAAAGAAATCGAGGTCACCTTCCCCAAGGACTATGCCAAGGAAGATCTGCGCGGCAAGAAGGCGACGTTTGAAGTCAATATCCTGCACGTCGACGGCCCCAAGGCCGGTGAACTGAACGATGATTTCGCCAAGACGCTGGGCCTCGACGACGTTCGCTGCGCTGCGCGATGCGGTGAAGGCGCAGATGGTCGATGGTCTCGCCTCCATGAGCCGCCAGGCGATGAAGCGCCAGGTGCTGGACGCGCTCGACGAAGGGCACAAGTTCGACGTGCCCGGGCAGCTGGTCGAAGCCGAGTTCAACACCATCTGGGACCGCGTCAAGCACGAGGTCGAGCACCACGGCCGCTCCTTCGAGGACGAGGGCACGACCGAGGAAGAGGCCAAGGCGAATACCGCAAGATCGCCGAGCGCCGCGTGCGGCTCGGCCTGGTGGTCGCCGAGATCGGCAATCTCAACAAGATCGAGGTGACCGAGGAAGAGCATCAGCAGGCGCTGATCGCCGAGGTCCGCCGCTTCCAGGGCCAGGAACAGCAGGTCTACGACTACTACCGCAAGAACCCGCAGGCGCTGGCCGGGCTGCGCGCCCCGGTGTTCGAGAACAAGGTGGTCGACTTCGTCACCGAGCTGGCGAACCAGACCGAAAAGAAGATGACCCGCGCCGAGCTGGCGACAGATCATCCAGGCCGACGAGCGACGAAGTGCCCGAAGAGCACCACCACTGAGGCCGGTTCGATCCGGAGTTTTGAAAGGCCGTCCGGCAACGGGCGGCCTTTTTGTTTATGCCGCCGCCGGTTAGGGTCAGGATCGTCCTGTGCAGGGATGAACTTCTCCCACTTGCGGGAGAAGGCCATCCGGAGTCGCCCATGCCCGACGAAAACAGAAGCGTCCTCCTCACTCCGGCCGAGATGTCACGCGCCGATGCGCTGGCGGTGGCGGCGGGTGTGCCATCGCTGGCGCTGATGGAAAATGCCGGGCGGGCGGTGGTCGCCGAAATTGTCGGGCGCTCTCGCCAAGCGGCCTGTGCTGGTGCTGTGCGGGCCCGGCAACAATGGCGGCGACGGGTTCGTGATTGCGCGGCTGCTCCGGGATCGCGGCTGGCCGGTGCGGCTGGCGCTGTTCGGCGAGCGTAGCCGGCTGAAAGGCGACGCGGCGGTGAATGCCGCGCGTTGGAGCCGTGAGGTCGAGATGGCGGCGCCAGAGGGGCTGGACGGCGCTGAGCTGATCGTCGATGCACTGCTGGGAGCTGGACTCGACCGGGACGTGGAGGGCCGGCTCGCAGAGCTGATAGACGCTGTGAACGGCACCGGCATGCCCATTGTCGGCGTCGACGTGCCGAGCGGTCTCGATGGGGCAACCGGGCAGGCACGCGGCACGGCGGTCCGGGCCGATCTGTCGGTGACGTTTTTTCGGAAGAAGCCGGGGCACCTGCTGCTGCCGGGGCGCCAGCTCTGCGGGGAGCTGGTGGTCGCGGACATCGGCATTCCGGATGCCGTGCTGCCGCAGATCGGCGCTGAGGCGTTCGAGAATGGTCCGGCTCTCTGGAGCGTGCCTGTGCCGAGCGCCGAGGGCCACAAGTATAGCCGCGGGCACGCGCTTGTGATCTCCGGCGGCGCGCTGCAGGGCGGGGCGGCGCGGCTCTCGCGCCCGCGCCGCGTTGCGGGCGGAGCAGGGCTGGTGACGCTGGCGGGCGAGCGGGATGCCCTGATGGTGCAGGCGACCCAGGTGACGGCGCATCATGCTCAGGGAGGCAGCAGACGCGAAGGCAATCTCCGGCCTTCTGGCGGACCGGCGGTTCAATGCCGTGCTGATCGGGCCGGCGGCCGGGCGCGGCCCGGGAACCATCGCCAACGTGCTGGCGATTCTCGGCAGCGGCGCTGCTGCGGTGCTCGATGCCGATGCGCTCAGCAGCTTCAGGGATGATCCCGATGCGCTGTTCGCGGCGATCAAGGCGATGGCGCGGACGGTGGTGCTGACCCCGCATGAGGGCGAGTTCGTCACGGTTGTTCGGCGAGCTTGCCGGATCGAAGCTGGAGCGGGCTCGGACGGCGGCGGAGCGGTCGGGGGCGGTGGTTATCCTCAAAGGGGCGGACACCGTCATCGCCGCGCCGGGCGGCCGTGCCGCCATCAACACCAACGCGCCGCCCACGCTGGGCACGGCAGGATCGGGCGACGTGCTCGCCGGCATCGTGACCGGGCTGCTGGCGCAGGGGATGACGGGGTTCGAGGCCGCCGCGGCCGCGGTCTGGCTGCACGGCGAAGCGGCGAATGCATTCGGCGGGCCGGGGCTTACCGCTGAGGATTTGCCCGACTTGCTGCCTGAGGCGCTTGCGGGTGCGGAGGCAAGATTGAGCACCTATCGGGACGATGTTGCCCAACACCTTGCGGGAATTGCGTCGGAACGGCGAACTGTCACCTATGGTGATCTCCAGAGCAGGTTCGGCATCATCGCCAGAGCCTGGGGCGCCATCCTCGACGAGATCACAAAGCGCTGCGCCGCTAGCGGTGTACCGCTCCTTCCAGTGTTGGTCGTGGACAAGAAGACTGCCTTGCCGTCGGCCGCGGCTCGGAGCTACGAGCAATACGGCCTTCGAACTCCAGAAGATTTCCTGGCCGAGCAGCAGCGCTGCTTCGACTTCAACTGGCGGGCGACGCCGTTGGGACGAAATCCAGGAGGCTGACTCGCCCGCCGTACATTCCGGTAGGTGTTCAGCGCTTCGCTAGGTCACCACGTCACCTCCAGCCGCTCCAGGCCGTGGAAATGGTAGACGTTGTTGTAGCGCGGCTCGGTGGCAAGGCGGAGGCCGGGGAGGCGGGTGAAGAGGGTCTGCATTGCCACCTGCAGTTCGATCCGCGCCAGCGGCGCGCCGATGCAGAAATGGATGCCGGCGCCGAAGCTGACGTTGGCGCCGTCGGTGCGGAACGGATCGAAGCGGTTGGCGTCGGCGAAGCGCAGCGGATCGCGGTTGGCGGCGCCGAGCATCAGGCCGATGACGTCGCCCTTCTTGAGCACGATGCCCTCATAGTCCACGTCCGTGAGCGCATAGCGGGTGAACATGTGGAGCGGCGCATCGTAGCGGATGCATTCCTCGACCGTGGCCTCGGTCTGCGCTTCACTTGCAAACAGCGCCTGCGGGTCGAGGCCGCTGGCGAGGATGGTCTTGACGCCGTTGCCGGTCGTGTGGACAGTCGCCTCGTGGCCCGCGTTGAGCAGCAGGATGGCGGTGGAGATCACCTCGTCCTCGCTGAGCTTCTGCCCATCGACGGGATCGGCGGTGAGCATGTGGGTCAGGAGGTCCTCGCTGCGGCGCCTTGCGGCGTTCGGCGATGACGCTGCGGAGGTAGTCCATGAACTCGAGCGGCGGCCTGGTTGGCGTCGTGTTCGGTCTCGTCGGGTGACGCCGAACATGTACATGGCGACCATGCGGTTGGACCAGTTGAGCAGCTGCGGCGCCATCTCGGCCGGCAGCCCGATCATTTCGGCGATGACGATGGCGGGGATCGGCGCGGCGAATGCCTTGAGCAGTTCCACCCCGCCGTCCGGCTCGAAGCCGTCGATCAGTTCATTGGCCAGTGCCTCGATGCGGCCGCGCAACCGCTCGACATTGCGCGAGACGAAGGCGCGGTTGACCAGCGTCCGCAGCCGCGTGTGAGCCGGCGGCTCGAGCGTCGAGCAGCGAGTATTTCTCGGTCTGGTCGAAAGCGGCGGCGTGCGGCTTGGGGGCGGCATGCCGAGTTCCTCGCGCGTCGCGACATGCAGAATCTGGCGGCCAAAGCGCTTGTCGCGCAGCAGCGCGTTGACCTCGCGAAATCCGGCAAAGCACCAGTGACCATAGTCCTCCCAGAAGAAAGCCGGGCTGTCGCGTGCACGGCGTCATAGAAGGCGTAGGGGTCCTGGTAGAATGCGGCGTCGCGGGGCCGGCGCTGGCGCGCCGGTCGGCGATCGAGAGTCAGGGTGGAGCTGGGCCGTGGCGGCCATGCAATCCGGGCATCGCGCTGAAGAGGCCGCGCGGACGCGATAGCAGATCGCGCGGCAAGTGCGAATGGCGGGTTGCGCGCTGGCATGGCAAAACTCGGCTAGTGCAGGGCCAACGCACCAACCGGAGGCCGCACGTGAGCGACCTCACCCTTTCCGCGGCCATCGAGAACATCTACGCCTCGCTCAAGGCCGACAATGCCGAACTCGACCCGCACATCGCCGCGCTCAAGGCCGCCATGGCCCGCGAGGGGCTCAAGGAAGCCGTGTTCGATCCGGCCAAGCTGGCCCAGAACAACCGCCGGGCCGCAAGCTCATGCAGGCCTATTTCCGCCAGAAGCGGCGTCACGGTGCGGTTCGCGGAATAGCGCGCCTGCACTCTGCCGGCATAACGATCTGGCTCAGGCGTTTGCCACAAAGCTGGACGCGTGCGCCACGCTGGATGAGGTCAGTTCGTTGTTTTTCGGCGCCATCTCGGCGCATGGCTACACTGTGTGTGCCTGCGGCGCGTTCGTCCCCACCGACAACGGGCCGGAGCGGCATTTCTTCTTCCAGAACTGGCCGGCGGACTGGATCGAACTCTACACGCGCCGCAACTGTCGTGGCAGCTGATTTCAGCGTGCGCGGAAGCGCGCCGCCGCGTCGCGCCGTTCACCTGGCTGGAGGCGAGGGCGGAGCGCACGCTGTCGCGCGCCGAGCAGGACATCTGGGACGCCGTCAACGCGTGGGGCTGGACGGACGGACCTCTCGGTCCCGATCCATGGGCCAGGCGGATATTTCGCCCTCGTCACCATGGGTCGGGCCGGCGATTCCCATGCCGCAATCGCTGCGCAGCGAACTGCACGGTTCTGTCGTTCCTGACGCATGAGCGGTGCCGCGGCGCTGCGCGGCGCTGTCGCTGGTGGAACCACCGCGGGCGACACTCACCCACCGCGAACTGCGAATGCCTCCGCTGGGTGGCCTCCGGCAAGACCGACTGGGAGATCGCGGCGATCCTCGGCGTCTCGTCCACAACGGTGAAGACGCATGTCGATCAGGCCCGGTGCCAAGCTGGGGGCGCGGACCCGTCCGACAGGCAGTGGCGCGCATGGTGCTGGCCGGACTGTCGTAGGGCCACCGGCCCCTGCCGATTGGGAAGTGCCGCGGGCCGCGCCTAAGCCCGATCTTGCCCGTTAGCCACACCGGTGTTGCCTCACTTGTCGGCGCGCCACACTGCGCGCCTATCTCTGCCTTTACCGCGCCTTAAGGCGGCACAGTCTGCAATCGGCCATTCGCGCTGATTCGGTTTGAAATCCAGGGGCATCGGAATGAGAGATCCGGTCGATACCTACTACAACTACCTCGTGCCCATGGTGGTCGAGCAGACCAACCGCGGCGAACGCGCCTTCGACATCTATTCGCGCCTGCTCAAGGAGCGCATCATCTTCGTGACCGGCGTGGTCGAGGACAACATGGCCTCGCTGATCGTGGCGCAGCTGCTGTTCCTCGAATCGGAGAACCCGAAGAAGGAAATCACGCTCTACATCAACTCGCCCGGGCGGCGTGGTGACGTCGGGCCTGGCGATCTACGACACCATGCAGTTCATCCGTCCGGCCGGTCGCGACGCTGTGCATGGGCCAGGCGGCCTCGATGGGCTCGCTGCTGCTGGCGGCCGGCGAAAAGGGCATGCGCGGCGCGCTGCCCAACGCCTCGATCATGGTCCACCAGCCCTCCGGCGGCTACCAGGGCCAGGCGACCGACATCCTGATCCACGCCAAGGACATCGAGAGGCTGAAGCGCCGGCTCAACGAAATCTACGTCAAGCACACCGGCCAGGACTACGAGGCAATCGAGAACGCGCTCGAGCGCGATCGACTTCCTGATCGCCCGAGGAGGCCAAGGATTTCGGCCTGATCGACAGCGTCTTCGAGAAGCGCGCCGTGCCGGAGTACGCCAGCCGTGACACTTGACGGCGTTAAGCCGAATCTCGAATGCGCACGGGAGTGTGACACCCGCGTAATTGCGCGGGTCCGGATCGGCCGTTAAGGTCGGTCCGGCTTACATTTTGTTTAGGTGTCATGCGTTAGCGTCGTTGCAAGCGCGGTTTGGGAGCGCTCAGCTCCCCGGGAGTGACAGGATGTCCAAGGACAACTCCACCGGCGAAACCTCCAAGAACACGCTGTACTGCTCGTTCTGCGGGAAGTCCCAGCACGAGGTTCGCAAGCTGATCGCCGGCCCGACCGTGTTCATCTGCGATGAATGCGTCGAACTGTGCATGGACATCATCCGCGAGGAAAACAAGACCTCGATGGTGAAGTCCACCGACGGCGTTCCGACGCCGGCCGAGATCTGCAAGGTGCTCGACGACTACGTCATCGGCCAGTACCGCGCCAAGCGCGTGCTCTCGGTGGCGGTGCACAACCACTACAAGCGCCTGCACCACGCGACCAAGAACCAGGACGTCGAGCTGTCGAAGTCCAACATCCTGCTGATCGGCCCGACCGGTACCGGCAAGACGCTGCTGGCGCAGACGCTGGCGCGCATCCTCGATGTGCCCTTCACCATGGCGGACGCGACGACCCTGACCGAAGCCGGCTATGTCGGCGAGGACGTCGAGAACATCATCCTCAAGCTGCTGCAGGCCGCCGACTACAATGTCGAAAAGGCCCAGCGCGGCATCGTCTATATCGACGAAGTCGACAAGATTTCGCGCAAGTCCGACAATCCCTCGATCACCCGCGACGTGTCGGGCGAGGGCGTGCAGCAGGCGCTGCTCAAGATCATGGAAGGCACCGTTGCCTCCGTGCCGCCGCAGGGCGGCCGCAAGCATCCGCAGCAGGAATTCCTGCAGGTGGATACGACCAACATCCTGTTCATCTGCGGCGGCGCGTTCGCGGGCCTCGAAAAGATCATCGCCGCGCGCGGTCGAAGGCTCGGGCATCGGCTTCTCGGCCGTGGTCAAGGATCCGCACGATCGCCGCGTCGGCGACGTGCTCAAGGACGTGGCGCCGGAGGATCTGGTGAAGTTCGGCCTGATCCCCGAATTCATCGGCCGTCTGCCGGTGATCGCGACGCTCGAGGATCTCGACGAGGCCGCGCTGATCGAAATCCTGACCGCGCCCAAGAACGCGCTGGTGCGCCAGTACCAGCGGCTGTTCCGATGGAAGAGGTCGAACTGACCTTCCACGAGGACGCGCTGCAAGGCGATCGCCAAGCACGCCATCGAGCGCAAGACCGGCGCCCGCGGCCTCCGCTCGATCATGGAAGGCATCCTGCTCGACACCATGTACGACCTGCCCTCGCTCGAAGGCGTCGAGGAAGTGGTGATCTCGCGAGGAAGTGGTGAACGGCAAGGACGCGCGTCCGCTCTACATCTACTCCGAGCGCAAGAAGGAAGAGCCGCTCTCGACCAGCGCCTGAGCCCGATCGACCAGACAGAATTTCAAAACGCCGGGGCTGGTCCCCGGCGTTTTCGTCAGGGTATTCCCCTGCAAGCGGCCCGCGCGTGATGAATTCTCTCCGAACGTTGGCCGGCGCATTTCCGTACCATGGGTTCACTTGTGGCGGCGCCGAAGGCCGGGGTAGTCTCCGCCCCTTCAGTGGGAATGGAGACTTCGTCATGAAATATGACAGCATCCTCGGGACGGTCGGCAACACGCCGGTCGGTTCGGATCAACAAGCTCGGCCCCAAGGGGGTCAATCTCTACGTCAAGGTCGAGGCATTCAATCCGCTTGGTTCGGTGAAGGACCGGCTGGCGCTGGGCGTCATCGAAGCGGCGGAGAAATCCGGCGACCTGAAGCCGGGGCAGACGGTGATCGAGGCGACCAGCGGCAATACCGGTATCGGTCTTGCCATGGTGTGCGCCGCCAAGGGCTATCCGCTGGTCGTCACCATGGCGGAGAGCTTTTCGGTCGAACGGCGCAAGCTGATGCGCTTCCTCGGCGCCAAGGTGGTGCTGACGCCGGCGCCGGTCGGGGCGACCGGGCATGATCGAAAAGACCAAGGAGCTGGCCGCGGCCAATGGCTGGTTCATGACGCCGGCAGTTCGAGAACGACGCCAATCCGGCCTATCACGCCAAAACCACGGCTCAGGAAATTCTCAAGGATTTCGAGGCGAAAGCTCGACTACTGGGTCACCGGCTTCGGCACCGGCGGCACGCTGAAGGGCGTCGCCGGCGTGCTGCGCAAGGAACGGCCCGGACACCAAGGTCATCGTCGTCGAGCCGGAGGCCGCGCCGATGCTCACCTCGGCACACCGAGCAGGCGCGCAACCCGGATGGCTCGCCCGCCGCGCGCAATGCCGCATGGAAGCCGCATCCGATCCAGGGCTGGAGCCCCGACTTCGTGCCCAAGATCACCGGCGATGCGGTGGCGAGAAGCTCATCGACGAGGTGATGGTGGTCAGCGGTCCCGAGGCCATGAAGATGAGCCAGCAGCTGGCGCAGAAGGAAGGCATCTTCGTCGGCATCACGCTCGGGGGCGACCTTCGCCGCGGCGCTGAAGGTGGCCGAAAAGGCCCCGGCAGGCTCGACCATCCTCGCCATGCTGCCCGACACCGGCGAGCGCTATCTCTCGACCCCGCTGTTCGCCGACATCCCGGTCGACATGACCGAGGAGGAGATGAAGATCTCGATGTCGACGCCCGGCCAGCAGATGCCGCCCAAGGCCGCCTGAGGTTCAGGCGGCGCGCCGCGGCTGTGGCCCGACATAGATCGACCGGGGGCGGATCAGTCTCCCGGTCGCCGACTGCTCGCGGGCGTGCGCGATCCAGCCACCGGTGCGGCCCATGGCAAACACCGGCGTGAAGGTGTCGCGCGGAAAGCCCAGCGCTTCGAGCAGCAGCGCGGTGTAGAACTCCACATTTGTTTCGAGCGGCCGGTCCGGCTTGTGCCGCCTGAGGGCGGCGAGGGCGGCCGTCTCGACGGCGTCCGCCAGCGCCATCCGCGCCGCGTCCACTTCGCCTGTAGCCTGCAGCGTGCCGATGGCCCGGCTGAGCGCGTCGGCGCGCGGGTCGCGGACGCGGTAGATGCGATGTCCGAAACCCATCAGCCGCTCGCCGCGATCAAGCTCGGACTCGACCCACGGCACGGCGCGATCAGGTGCGCCGATGGCGTCGAGCATGTCGAGCACCGGGCCGGGCGCGCCGCCGTGCAGCGGCCCCTTCAGCGCACCGAGGGCAGCCAGCACCGAAGAGCTGAGCCCCGCCTGCGTCGAGGCCACGACGCGCGCCGCAAACGTTGACGCGTTGAGACCGTGATCGGCGATGGTGACGAGATAAGTGTCGAGCGCGGCCACCTGCACGTCGCTGGGCGCCTTGCCGTGCAGCATGTTGAGAATATCGGCGGCGTGGGTGTTGCCCGCGTCGGGGCGACGGGCGCGCGGCCCGCCTTCAGTCGGACGAGGGCGGGCAGGAACACCGCCGGCGCGGCGACAAGGCGGAGCGCCGTTTCGAGCGCGTGGCCATCCGGCAGTCTCGCCGCCAGCGCGCGCATCGCGTCGAATGGTGAGAGGGCAAGCAGGCCGGCGTCGATGCTGGCGAGTTCGGCGGCGACCGCGACACGGGCCCGGCCAAGCGCCTTCCGGAGTGCCGCCGGCTCAGGAAGGGCGTCGAAGAAGCCGTCGAGAAGCAGGCCGAGCACCTCCTCATAGGTCCAGTGGCCGGCCAGATCGTCCAACGACATACCGCGTATCACCAGCCTGCCAGCGAGGCCGTCCACATCGGACAGGACGGTTTCTGCGGCGACGACGTCTTCGAGGCCAGTTTTCATTTTCTGTCTCCAGCATGAGCGATTGCGCCTGAAGATAGGACCGCTATGATTGACGTCAATCTTGATGCAATGGATCAATGTGAAGGCCATGTGGCTGACCACCGACGATGCGCTGGCGCGGCTCGGCACCAAGCCGCAGACGCTCTACGCCAATGTGAGCCGCGGACGTATCCGCAAGCGCCCCGACCCCGCCGACAGCCGCAGGAGCCTCTACAGCGAAGAGGATGTAAACCGGCTGGCCGGGCGTCAGATCGGGCGCCGCAAGGCGGAGGCGGTGGCGGCCGAAACCATTCGCTGGGGCGAACCGGTGCTGCCGTCGGCGATCTCCATGATCGAGCACGGCAAACTGTACTATCGCGGCAAAGATGCCGTGGTCTTGTCGGAAGAGGCGACGCTCGAGGACATCGCGGCGCTGCTCTGGGACGGACCCGTCACGATGCCGATCCTCGCGCACTCGGGTGCAACCGGGACGGTCGCCGCCGCTTTCGCTGCGCTGGCGACGCGCGCGGCAGCGGATGCACCGAGCTTCGGCCGGGGCAGCCCGCCCTGCGCCGGGAGGCCGCTGGCGTGCTTGCGGCCACGGTTGCAGCGCTGATCGGAACGCAGACCGGGGGCCTGGTGCACGATCGCATTGCCAAGGCATGGAACCGGCCCGCGGCGGCCGACGCCATCCGCCGGGCGCTGGTGCTGCTGGCCGACCATGAACTTAACGCCTCGACCTTCGCGGCCCGGGTTGCGGTCTCGACCGGCGCTTCGCTGGCAGCTGGCGCGCTTGCCGGGCTCTGTACCCTCAGTGGGCCATTGCATGGCGGGGCCTCGGCGGCATTGCAGGCGCTGGCAGGCGATGCGGCGGAGCGGGGCGCTGAGCAGGCGATCCGGGACCGGCTGAGCCAGGGTTGGCCGGTGCGGGCGTTTGGGCATCGGCTCTACCCCGAGGGCGATCCTCGGGCCACGGCTCTGCTGCGACTTGTCGAGGTTCCGCCGGTCTATGAGCAGTTGCGAGGGGCGGTGGAGCATCTGATCGGCGATGCGCCAAACATCGATTTCGCGCTGGTTGCCATGACCGCCAGCCACGATCTCCCGACGGATGCGCCGCTCATCCTGTTTACCATGGCCCGTTGCGTCGGCTGGCTGGCGCACGGGCTGGAACAGGCGGCCTCCGGTCAGCTGATCCGGCCGCGGGCGCGCTACACCGGGCCGCCGCCCGAGGCGGCGTGAGCGGGCCTTTGGAAACAATTTTTGCAGTTTGGCCCGGAAACCGGCCAAAACCGGCCCCAGGATGGCCTCTGCTGATGCAGCGGGGGCACAGCGGGCACCGGTCGCGCAACGCCCCAATGAATTTGACGAAGGTTGACTTGCCGTTCGGACGGTCCAACCTATTTAATAAGCAGAATCAGGAATGCTGCTCATGCTGAGGGTCTCCTGATTGCTATTTGGGCGCGTTCCTCCTCCCTCCCTTCACGCGCCCCGGAAAGGAAAAGACATGTCGGACGTCCCCACTCAAGGCGCCGAATACGATCGGGACCGGGTCTATCCGGTCCTTCCGCTGCGTGACATCGTGGTCTTTCCCGGCATGATCGTGCCGCTGTTCGTTGGCCGCGAGAAATCGGTCAAGGCGCTCGAAGAGGTCATGCGCGACGACAAGCACATTCTCGTCGTGACCCAGAAGAACGCCCAGGACGACGATCCGGCGCCGGACCAGATCTATCGCACCGGCACCATCGCCTCCGTGCTGCAGCTGCTGAAGCTGCCCGACGGCACCGTGAAGGTGCTGGTCGAGGGCCTGCACCGCGCGACCATCGACCGCTATCTGCAGACCGACGACTATTTCGAGGCTGAGGCCACGGTGCTCAGGAGCCCGACGGCGATGCCGACCGAGATCGAGGCGCTGGCGCGTTCGGCGCAGACCGAGTTCGAGAACTACGTGAAGCTCAACAAGAAGATTTCGGCCGAGGTGGTCAGCGGCCGTCGGCCAGATCGAGAACTACTCGCAAGCTCGCCGACACCATCGCCAGCCATCTCGTGATCAAGATCGACGAGAAGGAAGACCTGCTCTCGACCGTTTCGGTGGCCGAGCGGCTGCAGAAGATTCTCGGCCTCATGGAAGGCGAGATCGGCGTGCTGCAGGTGGAAAAGCGCATCCGCTCCCGCGTCAAGCGGCAGATGGAGAAGACGCAGCGCGAGTACTACCTCAACGAGCAGATGAAGGCGATCCAGCGCGAACTGGGCGACGGCGAGGAAGGCACCAACGAGCTCACCGAGCTCGAGGAGCGCATCGAGAAGACCAAGTTCTCCAAGGAAGCCCGCACCAAGGCCGAAGGCGAGCTGAAAAAGCTCAAGCCGATGAGCCCGATGTCGGCCGAAGCGACGGTCGTGCGCAACTATCTCGACTGGCTGCTCGTCATTGCCCTGGGGCAAGAAGAGCAAGGTCAAGCGCGACCTGAACTACGCCCAGGAAGGTGCTGGACGCCGATCACTACGGCCTCGAAAAGGTCAAGGAGCGGATCGTCGAGTATCTGGCCGTGCAGTCGCCGGACCGGCAAGCTCAAGGGCCCGATCCTCTGCCTCGTCGGCCCTCCGGGCGTCGGCAAGACCTCGCTCGGCAAGTCGATCGCCAAGGCCACCGGCCGCGAGTTCATCCGCATGTCGCTGGGCGGCGTGCGCGACGAGGCCGAAATCCGCGGCCACCGCCGGACCTATATCGGCTCCATGCCCGGCAAGGTCATCCAGTCGCTGAAGAAGGCCGGCAAGTCCAATCCGCTCTTCCTGCTCGACGAGATCGACAAGATGGGCCAGGACTTCCGCGGCGATCCGTCTTCGGCGCTGCTCGAAGTGCTCGATCCGGAGCAGAACAACACGTTCGCCGACCACTACCTCGAGGTCGACTATGACCTTTCGGACGTGATGTT
This sequence comes from uncultured Alphaproteobacteria bacterium, assembly GCA_963796775.1. Lineage (GTDB taxonomy): Bacteria > Pseudomonadota > Alphaproteobacteria > Rhizobiales > Devosiaceae > Devosia_A. The sequence continues at coordinate 290,543 of CAWCMZ010000007.1, forward strand.
CGTGACCACGTCGAACACGCTCAACATCCCGGCCCGCTGATGGACCGCATGGAGATCATTCGCCTCTCCGGCTACACCGAAGAGGAGAAGTTCGAGATCGCCACGCCGTCACCTGATCCCCGAGACGCTCAAGGAGAACGGGCTGCAGGCGAAGGAGTTCGTGCTCGACGACGAAGACGCTGATGACGGTCATCCGCAACTACACGCGGGAGGCGGGCGTCCGCAATCTCAAGCGCGAGATCTCCAAGCTGATGCGCAAGGCGGTGCGCGAGATCATCACGAACAAGATCAAGAAGGTCGTCATCGACGACGCCCTGCTCGAGGACTATCTCGGTGCGCCGTATCTACCGCAACGACAAGATCGATGCCGAGCCGCAGGTTGGCCTGGTGACGGGTCTGGCCTGGACCTCGGTGGGCGGTGAGATCGCTCACCATCGAAGGCGTGATGACGCACGGCAAGGGCCGCATGACCGTGACCGGCAACCTCAAGGAGGTGATGAAGGAATCGATCACCGGCGGCGAACGGCTATGTCCGCTCCCGCGCCGTCGATTTCGGCATCAAGCCGCCGCTGTTCGACACCCGCGACATCCACGTGCACGTGCCGGAAGGGGCGACGCCCAAGGACGGCCCGTCGGCGGGCATCGGCATGGCCACCGCCATCGTCTCGGTGATGACCGGCATTCCGGTGCGCCACGACGTCGCGATGACCGGCGAGGTGACGCTGCGGGGCAGGGTGCTGCCGATCGGCGGGCTCAAGGAGAAGCTGCTTGCGGCCCTCCGCTGCGGCATCAAGACGGTGCTGATCCCCGAGGAGAACGTGCGCGATCTCAAGGAGATTCCGGAGATCGTCACCAAGGGCATGGAGATCATCCCGGTCAGCCGGATGGATGAGGTGCTGAGGCACGCGCTGGTCCGCCAGCCCGAGCCGATCGAGTGGACCTATCCGGAGCCGTCGGCAACGACACCCGCTCCGGGGCTGGATCCGGCGCTCGACGATCGGCGCCCGGCATGCCGCATTAGGCGGCACGCACAGCAAGAACTGGAAACGGCGCCCTCGGGCGCCGTTTTCGTTTTCAGTCAGGGGGACGCGATCCCCTCAGTCGCCTGGGCGTCGTCATTTGGATGTTCGTGACCGGCGCTTCGGTGAGGAGCGGAGCCGTTCGAGGCGCGCCGCCAGCCCGTCGACGATCAGCTCCAGCCCGAGTTCGAAGGTGCGCTCCTCGGCGTGCTCATCGAGAATGTAGGTGACGACAAGCCGCTTGACCTCCGGGTAGGCGTCGAAATCGGCCGGCAGGTCCCATTCGGGACCGCGCTCGTGCTCGGCCTGCTCTTCGAGCACCGACCCGAGCACGTAGCGGCTGATCGCAATTCCCGCATAAGCCGAAGTCGCATCATCGAAGCCGGTGTCAGCATAGAGCTTCAACTGCGCATCGACGCCGGCGAGGTCGGACGGCCCCGGACGGGTGCCGGCGTGGATGCGTGCACCGTCGCGATGCGCGAGCAGCAGGGCGCGGAAACTGCGGGCATTGGCCTTGAGGAAATCCTGCCAGCTCTGCCCCGGCCTGGGCACGCGGCTGATGTGGCCATCGATCATGATGGCCTCGTTCACCGCATCGAACAGCGCGCGCTTGTTCTTGAAATGCCAGTACAACGCCGGCTGCGCCACGCCCAGCCGCTCGGCAAGCTTGCGGGTGGTGAACTGATCGATCCCCACCTCGTCCAGCAGGGCGATGGCAGCGGCGACAATCTGCTTTCTGGCGATGGCCATTTTTCCCTCTTGACTTATCAACGATAAGGGACTTTATCGCCGATAAGCAACTTTATCAGTGATAAGTGAACGCGAGGTAAGCGGTGAACAAGGCGCTTCTGGTCATTCTGGCAACGGTTATCCTCGACGCGGTCGGCGGCGGGCTGATCTTCCCTATTCTTCCCGAGCTTCTCAAGCAGGTGTCGCCCGACGGCGACATTTCGATTCTCTACGGTGTGCTGCTGGCCGTCTATGCCGCCATGCAGTTCATCTTTTCGCCGGTGCTGGGCGCCCTGAGCGACCGCTACGGCCGGCGGCCGGTGCTGCTGCTGTCGATGGCCGGGGTGATGCTCGACTATCTGCTGATGGCGCTCACGCCGCTGGGGCTGGGTGCTGGTGGTCGGGCGCACCATCGCCGGGATCACCAGCGCCAATATGGCGGTCGGCACGGCCTATATCACCGATATCACACCGGAGACGCAGCGGGCGCAGCGGTTCGGCCTGATGGGCGCCATGATGGGCGTCGGTTTCATCATCGGCCCGGTGCTGGGTGGCCTGCTCGGAACCTGGTGGCTGCGGCTGCCGTTCGCCGCCGCAGCGCTGCTCAACGGCCTCAACCTGCTGGTGGCGTTCTTTATCCTTCCCGAATCGCGCAAGGGCAGCGGCGAGCCGCTGAGCTGGAAGGCGCTCAATCCGCTCGCGCCGCTGCTCTGGCTGTGGGAGTTCAAGGCGCTGCTGCCGCTGGTGGTGGTGTATGTGGCGTTCGGACTGATCGCAGCAGTTCCCGGCACCATCTGGGTGCTCTATACGGCCGACCGTTTCGGCTGGGACGCCGCTGCCATCGGCCTGTCGCTGTCGCTGTTCGGCGTGGTGATGGCAGCCTCGCAGGCCTTGCTTACGGGTTTCTTCTCCAGGCACCTGGGAGACCTCGGGACGATCATGCTGGGGGTGGCATTCGACGCGCTGGCCTATCTGCTGATGGGCTTTGCCGATCAGGGCTGGATGGGCTTCGCCCTCACGCCGCTGTTCGCACTAGGCGGCATCGCGCAGCCGGCCCTGCAATCGCTGTTCACCAGCAAGGTCGGCCAGGACAAGCAGGGGCAGCTGGCGGGCGTGCTGACGAGTCTGCAAAGCCTTGCGTCGGTGGCGGGCCCGGTGCTGTGCACGGCGCTGTATTTCTCCACCCGCGATGTCTGGCTGGGCACGGTCTGGGTGGTCGGTGCAGCGCTCTATCTGCTGGCAACGCCGCTGTTCCTTGCCGTGCGGACGGGGAAGCCGCTGACGGTGTAGCGGCAGTTGACCGCCGCCGCCGTAGCCCCGCGCTCCCGGATCACGCGGCGCTCGCCCCATCGTTGAGTGCCGGTGCTGGTTGGCATGTGGCGGCGTGGCGGCAAAGTAGCCGCGGCGGTCCCGTGACGCTGGCCGCCCCGTATGTCGACTTCATGCGCTCAGAAAGGCGGAAAACCGTAGCAATTCCGGGTTTTTCCGCCTGCCGTGCCGCAGTTGGAACAAGATTCAGGGTTCATTAACAAGATTGCGGCTTGGGGGTGGGCAAAACGCCCGGAATTCCTTGCCTTTATGACAGAATCGTCAAAAGGATTGCCGCGTTTTGGTTCGCCAGCGAGGGCGGGCATTCCACAGTGAGGAAACCTAATGTCTAACAAAAACGATCTGATCGGTATTGTTGCCGACAAGGCCGGCTTGACCAAGGCGCAGGCGGGAGACGCCGTAGATGCAGTGTTCGACGCGATCACCGGATCGCTGAAGGGTGGCGAGGAAGTTCGTCTCGTCGGTTTCGGCACCTTCTCGGTGTCGCGCCGCAAGGCCAGCACCGGCCGCAACCCGGCCACTGGCGCAGAGATCAAGATCCCGGCGTCCAACCAGGCCAAGTTCAAGCCCGGCAAGGGTTTGAAAGACTCGATCAACTAATACGAGCCACAGACTGTGGTTTACATTTGGCCCTGGGCGCGTTGCGCCGGGGCCATTTGTTTTTGGGACGCCGGATATGATGTCTGAGCGGATGGGAAATGGTGGGCGGTGACGGTCTCGAACCGCCGACCCTCTCGGTGTAAACGAGATGCTCTACCAACTGAGCTAACCGCCCGGCGCCGGCGCGAAAACGCCGCTGCGACAGGCGCCCTAACTAGGGGGTTGCCTCCGGCGCGTCAAGCCGCGGCCCGTGGCGCAGATGACTGGCGGAGGCTGCCGTTTGGCTGGGGTTCAGGGCCCTCTCCTGGCGGTGAGGGGACACCCTGCTATCCCCCGCGAGATTTCGCCTGCGGCGCGCTTGACTTGCCGCAACCCGCCCTCTAAACGGACGCCACGTTGCGCGGTGAGAACCGCCGCTGCGGGAGTAGCTCAGTTGGTTAGAGCGCCGGCCTGTCACGCCGGAGGTCGCGGGTTCGAGTCCCGTCTCTCGCGCCACTTTCCCTCATGGAAGTCATGTCGTTGCTATGCTCGGGCAGGTGCTCAGGCATTCCCCGCGCATGTGCGGAGCGGTCGTCACCGCGCCACGCCTCAGCTGTCCCGGAATGCCCAGGCCACGAAGCCCCCGACGAACACGCACATGGCACCCCCAGCGCGCAGGTAGTTGATCGGCACGTCGACGCGGCGGAACGCCACCGGCAGGGCGGGATAGAAGATCAGGGCTATTCCAACCAGGAATATGATGAGGCCAGCATATTTCACAGGCGGTCCTCGCGCTCTACGCGAAGCACTCAACCACTTTGCGTGCGCTGGCGAAAGTCCCTGAGGCCGTTGGCCTTTCCAGTCCGTTTCCGTGTCCGCAGAATTCTACGGTCTGGGCGGGCGCGCCGCACCGTCTGGCCGCCCGGCAAAGCGCTGCGACGCGGCCTGCAATGCTTTACCAGATGCCTTGCTTTTGCCCTTTCGGCAACGCGATGCGTTCACAAAAGTGGATCAGGCTGCAGCCTTGACGTGGGTATCGCCACGACCTTGTAGCGGCGCGCCGGGAGCACCATTTCTGGGCAATGGAACGGCACGCGGTGGTGTGGCGTTTGTTTGGCAAGGAGAACAGCATGCGTCTGTTCAGAGCATTTGTGGTCGCAGCCGCCGTGGGTGCATTTGTGCCCGCCGCGGCCAACGCTGCCGATTTGCTGACCGTGCCGGTTTCCACGGCGGCCTCCGTCCCTGTCTCTGACGGTTTCGACTGGAACGGCTTTTACGCGGGCATCTATGGCGTCGGGCAACTCAGCCCGCTTGGCGGTCCGCAACTGGGTGCCGGCCTTGATCTGGGCGTCAACGCACAGTTTGACTATGTGCTGGTCGGTGGCGAAGTGGCCTTCCACGGGCTGACGGGCGGCGCCAGCGGCACCTATATCGAGGCGCTGGGCAAAGTTGGCGTGCTGCCGGGCGACGACGTGCTGCTCTATGCAACCGCCGGCTACGGTCTGAGCCTCGGCCCGGCGGCGGAGACCGATCTGCTGCTCGGCGGCGGCGTCGAATTCGCCGTGACCGACAATGTAACGCTGCGCACGCAATATCTGCACGGCTTCCCGCTCACCGGCGGCAACCCGAAGGACCAGGTCACGGCCGGCGTCAACTTCCACTTCTAGAACAACGTTCCGGCCAGTCCGACGTGCCATCCACGCATTTCATGCGCGGAGAGTTATCCATTGTTTACAGGGGCTTACAGATTGTCTCTGTGGCGCAAATGCCACGTTCCAACCTTTTCACAATTGCGACGCATCGGAGACACTTTTGACCCGTTGTAGGTGCATCGCGGTATTCACGGTGCCTAATCCGGATGCCGCCCGACTACACCTAAGAAGGATAACTCCTATGCGCCTGATCAAGACTGCCACTCTCGCTGCTGCCGCGCTGCTTGCGGCGTCCCCAGCGGCGTTCGCCGCCGATCTGCTGATCGAGGCGCCGTCGGCCCCGCAGCAATATGTGGACAACAGCTTCAACTGGAACGGTGCCTATCTCGGCATCTATGGAACCGGTCAGAACGTGCCGGCCGCCTTCGGCCTCGGCGCCGATTTCGGCGTCAACGCCCTGCAGGACAACATCCTGTTCGGCGCCGAAGTGTCAGCCGCCTGGCTCGGCAATGGCAGCTGGACCGGACAGGTCAACGGCAAGCTCGGCGTGCTGGCCGCGCCCGAAATCGCGATCTACGGCCTCGCCGGCTTTGGTGCGCATTCCGCCAACGGCGCATTCGTGCCGGTGGGTGTGGGCCTCGAGGCGGCAGTTGCCGACAACCTGTCGCTGAAGGCCGAATACCAGTACAACTTCGACCTCAGCACCGCGGCGCAGAGTTCGCACGTGGTCAAGGTCGGTCTCAACTGGCACTTCTAGCCGGCTGGACTTGTGGACTTGCAAGGCCCCGCTTCGGCGGGGCCTTTTTGTTTCCGGGGAGTGCTTCCGACTTGTGCCAATTTGGCACGAATCGGCGTGCATGCGTGGCCCTAACGGCCCGAATCCAAACGCTTTCTTAGCCGCGTTCGGCAATTAAGATTTGACGCTAATTGTTCGTTTCAGGCGCGGGGCGCAAGGTGCTGTGCAGTAAGTTCGACCTCCCAAGGATTGCAAAATGACATTCACTCGCACGCTGATTCTGGGCCTCGCCGCGGCGGGCCTGATGATGTCCGGCGCTCAGGCCGCCGACCTCCTGCGGCCTGCCGATCCGATCTATTCCAGCCCGTTGTTCAACTTTGAGGGCTTCTACGTTGGCGCCACGGGTGGCGGCGCTGTGACTGGCGGCCTGTTTGGCACGGTGGGCGTCGTGGCCGGTTCCAACTTCGCACTGACCGATGGCGTCATCGGCGGTATCGAATTCCAGGGCGACCTCTACTTCAACGGCACCTTCGCTGCCTACGATGCGTTGGCGCTGGGCCGTCTCGGCGGATACATGTCGGACAACGTGCTGGCCTATGGCGAGGTCGGCGCTGGTCTCCTCAATGGCGCGCCCGTCTATGCGTTTGGCGGTGGCCTTGAAATGGCCATGACCGACAACATCAGCATCCGTGGCGAACTGCAGGGCATCGGCGGATTTGGCGCTCTGCCGAGCGTCGGCAAGGCCACGGCCGGCTTGATTTTTCACCTGAACTGAGGCCCAGGCGCGGGGGTCGAACCCGCGCCCATCTCGACGGAATCAGGCGCGGCGGACCGGCTTTCCGGTTCGCCGTTTGCCTTTTTTTAGCCCCATTTTAGTCCCCGTCGGTGAATTTGGCACGAATCCGCAAGTCATTGAAAGATCACAGGAATGTCGGGTTTGCTGGGCAAAATTGTTGCCTCCCGGCAACAGCTTTCGGATAATGCGGCGTAAAACCGGGAACACGGGGGCAAAGTTGCGGCACGCTTCTTGCCAAGACCCGGCAATCGAGGGCAATGTCGGCTCAACCATTCTACAGGAGTTTTCAGATGGGCATTTCGAAGATCGCGCTTTTGGGTCTGGCCACTTCGGCCCTCATGATCGGCGGCGCACAGGCCGCAGACCTTATGATTCCTGAGACCCCGATGATGCCGACCAGCGCTGCCACCAGCTGGGACGGACTGTACATTGGCGTGCAGGGCGGTGCGCTCTGGGCCGGTACGGTATTCCCGTCGCTGGGTGGTGTTGTGGGTGCGAATTTCACCGTGACCGACGGTGTGCTGGCCGGCGTTGAATTCCAGGCCAATGGCTACCTCGGTGCCGGGTTTGAAGTCCTCGCCCTTGGCCGTCTCGGCGTGATGGTCGCGGACAACGTGCTGCTCTACGCGGATGCCGGTGTCGGCATGTTCGGCGGCCCGGTCTATGCGTTCGGCGGCGGTATCGAGTTTGCGGCCATGGACAACTTCACCATTCGCGGCGACGTGCAGGCAGAGGGCGGCTTCGGCGCCCCGCCGTTTGGCGTGCGCACCACGGTTGGCCTGTTCTACCACTTCAACTGATCACTCCAGATCAGTCATTCAGGAGGGCCCCGCACTGCGGGGCCCTTTTGCATTGCAACGTCGGGCTCGCGGCCCAGCGGGCGCTCCGGCCTGGCGCCGGAACCCGGCATCGGCGCAACGATTCCGCGCGGATAACGTGATTAGGGAAATCAGGTTTTGTTTTCCTTGAATCACCACTAGGCGTGAGCTAAGCCCATTCCATACGATTTGCGTCGGTTTGCGCGCCCAACATTGCCCGCTCTCCCGCGCATTCCGGCCGCCTCCGGCCGGTCCGAAAGACAGGCTGCCGCATGACCGATTTGCTCAGCAATTACCTGCCGATTGTCATTTTCATCGGCATTGCAGGGGTCATCGGCCTCGCTCTGCTGGTTGCCCCCTTCATCATTGCCGTCAAACACCCCGACCCCGAGAAGGTCTCCGCCTATGAGTGCGGATTCGAGGCCTTCGACGATGCGCGCATGAAGTTCGATGTGCGATTCTACCTGGTGTCGATTCTCTTCATCATCTTCGACCTCGAAGTGGCGTTCCTGTTTCCCTGGGCGGTGGCGTTCAAGGACGTCGGGCTGGTTCGGCTTCTGGTCGATGATGATCTTCCTCGGCGTGCTGACCGTCGGCTTCATCTACGAGTGGCGAAAGGGTGCGCTGGAATGGGATTGACCCCTGCAAGCGGTACGCTGATCGCGCCGCGCCCGGTGGGCGCCATCGATCCGTCGCACCAACCAGCCGATCGGCGCGGACGATCCGTATTTCCTCGAGATCAACAACGAGCTCGCCGACAAGGGCTTTCTCGTCACCTCTACCGACGAGCTGATCAACTGGGCCCGCACCGGCTCGCTGATGTGGATGACGTTCGGTCTCGCCTGCTGCGCCGTCGAGATGATCCAGATGTCGATGCCGCGCTATGACGTCGAGCGCTTCGGCCTCGCGCCACGCGCCAGCCCGCGCCAGTCCGACGTGATGATCGTCGCCGGCACGCTGACCAACAAGATGGCCCCCGCGCTGCGCAAGGTCTACGACCAGATGCCCGAGCCGCGCTACGTGGTCTCGATGGGCAGCTGCGCCAATGGCGGTGGCTATTACCACTATTCGCTACTCGGTGGTGCGCGGCTGCGACCGCGTCGTGCCGGTCGATATCTACGTGCCGGGCTGCCCGCCGACCGCCGAGGCGCTGCTCTATGGCCTGTTGATGCTGCAGAAGAAAATCCGCCGCACCGGCACGATCGAACGTTAGGACCGGGCCATGGACAACGGCGCAAAGACTGCGTGCGCTGGAAGCCCTGGCGGACGCATCTGACGGCCTGCACTCGGCGACCGCGTCACGGCTACGGCCATCGCCTATCGGCGAACTCGGCGTGCATGTGCGGCGTGACGCCATCGTCGAGGTCGTGCAGTTCCTGCATGACGATGCGCAGTGCCGCTTCATCAGCTTCACCGACATCGCGGGCGTGGATTATCCGGAGCGCCATGAGCGCTTCGATGTGGTCTACCACCTGCTGAGCCCGACGAAGAACCTCCGTATCCGCGTGAAACTCGCGACCGACGAGGCGACGCCGGTGCCCTCGATCACCTCGATCTTCCCCGGCGCCGACTGGTTCGAGCGCGAGGCCTATGATCTCTATGGCATCCTGTTTTCCGGGCACCCGGATCTGCGGCGCATCCTTACCGACTACGGCTTCGACGGGCATCCGCTGCGCAAGGATTTCCCCACCACCGGTTTCGTCGAGGTGCGCTACGACGAAGAGCGCAAGCGCGTCGTTTACGAGCCGGTGAAGCTGGCGCAGGAATTCGCGCAATTTCGATTATCTGTCGCCCTGGGAGGGCACCGACTACGTACTGCCTGGCGACGAGAAGGCGAAGACCTGATGAGCGAAGCCGAAGTTCGCAATTTCACCATCAATTTCGGCCCGCAGCATCCGGCTGCGCACGGCGTGCTGCGTCTGGTGCTGGAGCTCGACGGCGAGGTTGTGGAGCGCGTCGATCCGCACATCGGACTGCTGCATCGGGGCACCGAGAAGCTGATCGAGAGCAAGACCTACCTGCAGGCGGTGCCGTATTTCGACCGCCTCGACTATGTCGCGCCGATGAATCAGGAGCATGCCTTCGCGCTCGCGGTGGAGAAGCTGCTCGGGCTGGAAGTGCCGTTCCGCGGCCAGCTGATCCGGGTGCTGTATTCAGAGATCGGGCGGCTCCTCAGCCATATCCTCAACACCACCACCCAGGCCCTCGACGTTGGCGCGCTGACGCCTCCGCTCTGGGGCTTCGACGAGCGCGAAAAGCTGATGGTGTTCTACGAGCGCGCTTCGGGCAGCCGCATGCATGCGGCGTACTTCCGGCCGGGCGGTGTCCACCAGGATCTGCCGCAGGCGCTGGTGGATGACATCGAAGCGTTCTGCGACCCGTTCCTCAAGGTGCTCGACGATCTCGAGGGCCTGATGACCGGCAACCGCATCTACATGCAGCGCAACGCCGACATTGGCGTGGTGTCGCTCGAGGATGCGTGGAAGTGGGGCTTTTCCGGCGTCATGGTGCGCGGCTCGGGCGCCGCCTGGGATCTGCGCAAGGCGCAGCCCTACGAGTGCTACGACCGGCTCGATTTCGATATTCCGATCGGCAAGAACGGCGACTGCTACGACCGCTATCTGGTCCGCATGGATGAGATGCGCCAGTCGATCCGCATCATGAAGCAGGTGATTGCGCTGCTGAATTCGCCGGAAGGCAAGGGCCCGGTGTCGTCCAGCGACGGCAAGGTCGTGCCGCCCAGGCGTGGCGAGATGAAGCAGTCGATGGAAGCGCTGATCCATCACTTCAAGCTCTATACCGAAGGCTACAAGGTGCCGGCCGGCGAGGTCTATGCGGCGGTCGAGGCGCCGAAGGGCGAGTTCGGCGTCTATCTGATCTCGGACGGCACCAACAAGCCGTACCGCTGCAAGATCAAGGCGCCTGGTTTCGCGCATCTGAGCGCCATGGATTTCCTCTGCCGCGGCCATATGCTGGCGGACGTCGCCGCCATTCTCGGCTCGCTCGATATCGTGTTTGGTGAGGTCGACCGCTAATGTCCGTCCGTCGTCTTGCAGATGAGGCCGTGCAGCCCGCCGCGTTCGCCTTCACCAGCGACAACCTGCGCTGGGCCGAAGCCAAGATCGCCGAATATCCCGCCGGCCGGCAGCAGTCGGCAGTCATTCCAATCCTGTGGCGCGCCCAGGAGCAGGAAGGCTGGGTCACCCGCGCGGCGATAGAGGCGGTCGCCGACATGCTGGGCATGGCCTACATCCGCGTGCTCGAAGTCGCGACGTTCTACACCATGTTCCAGCTCAAGCCGGTGGGCACCAAGGCACACATCCAGGTTTGCGGGACGACGCCCTGCATGCTGCGCGGCGCCGAAGAGCTGATCGAGGTCTGCAGGCACAAGATCCACCATGACCCGCTGGCCACCAACGCTTCCGGCACCTTGAGCTGGGAAGAGGTCGAGTGCATGGGCGCCTGCGTCAATGCACCGATGATTGCCGTCTTCAGCGATACCTACGAGGACCTGACCGCCGAAATGCTCGATACGATGATCGACGATTTCGAGGCCGGCCGCCCGGTCAAGCCCGGACCACAGGTCGCCCGTCAGTTTTCGGCCGCCATCGGTGGGCAGACGACGCTCACCACCTCGCCGACCGCCAAGCGCACCTACGCTGCATTTCCGCCGCAGCCTGTAGCCGCCGGGCGCGCCTGCCGCCCCTGCAGCAGCGCCTTCAGTTGCGTCCCCCACAACGCCTGGCAAGAAGAACGAGGTCAGCGAGGAATCGGCGCCGTCCCTCAAGGAGCCCGCCGGAGCCGCCAAGCTTTCACCCGCGCAGGCCGACGGCGAGCGCGCCGCGGCGAACGCGGAAGCCAAGGCCGACGGAACGCCCAATCAGGCGATGCGCGAAGGCGCCACAGGGGCGGAGTCTCCCGCCGGCAAGACCGATGGCGGCAAAGCGGTGAAGAAACAGCCGCGGAAGCTCTTCGATGCGCCGGCTGGTCCGGCGGACGATCTCAAGCTGATTACCGGCGTCGGCCCGGTGCTGGAGCGGACGCTCAACGCGCTCGGCGTCACTACCTGGGCGCAGGTTGCGGCGCTGACTCCCGAGCAGATCGCTGCGGTCGAGGGTGAACTGAATTTCCGCGGCCGCGTGGCGCGCGACAACTGGCTGCAGCAGGCCGAAGTGCTGGCGCGCGGCGGTGTCGAGGAATATCGCAAAGTGTTCGGGAAGGACCCGCGCTGATGCTAACGGATCAGGATCGCATTTTCACCAATCTGTATGGCCAGCACGACTGGGGCCTCGATGGCGCCAAGGCGCGTGGCGGCTGGCAGGATACGGCGACGTTCATCGAACGCGGCCGCGACTGGATCACCAACGAGGTCAAGGGCTCGGGACTTCGGGGCCGTGGCGGGGCAGGGTTCCCCACCGCGCTCAAATGGACCTTCATGCCCAAGGTCAATGATGGCCGGCCGCACCAGCTGCTGGTCAACGCCGATAAATCCGAGCCGGGCACGTGCAAGGACCGTGAAATCCTGCGGCACGATCCGCACCATCTGGTCGAAGGCTGCCTGCTGGCTGGTCGCGCCATGGATGCGCACATCGCCTACGTCTATATCCGCGGCGAATTCATCCGTGAGCGCGAGCGCTTTGAGGCGGCTGTCCGGCAGGCCTATGACGCCCGGCTGATCGGCAAGAACAATGTCCATGGCTGGGACTTCGACATCGTCGTCCACCACGGCGCAGGCGCCTATGTCTGCGGCGAAGAGACCGCCATGATGGAATCGCTCGAGGGCAAGAAGGGCCAGCCGCGGCTGAAGCCGCCATTCCCCGCGGCCATGGGCGTCTATGGCAATCCGACCACCATCAACAATGTCGAGTCCATTGCGGTCGTTCCGGAAATCCTGCGCCGCGGCGGCGCCTGGTTTGCCGGTATTGGCCGGCCGAACAATACCGGCACCAAGCTGTTCAACGTGTCCGGCCACGTCAACCAGCCCGCGACGTTCGAAGAGGCCATGGGCATCGACTTCGAAGAGATGATCGAAAAGCATTGCGGTGGCATACGCGGCGGCTGGGACAATCTGCTCGCCGTGATCCCCGGTGGCTCGTCGACCCCGTGCGTGCCCGGCGACAAGATGCGCCATGTGCGGATGGACTTTGACGGCACCAAGGAGGTCGGCTCCTCTCTCGGCACCGCAGCGGTCATCGTGATGGACAAGTCCACCGACATCATCAAGGCGATCTGGCGGCTGGCGGCCTTCTACAAGCACGAGAGCTGCGGCCAGTGCACGCCGTGCCGCGAGGGCACCGGCTGGATGATGCGCGTCATGGAGCGCATGGTCGAGGGCCGCGCCCAGAAGCGCGAAATCGATATGCTCTTTGAAGTCACCAAGCAGATCGAGGGCCACACAATCTGCGCCTTTGGTGATGGCGCGGCCTGGCCGGTGCAGGGCCTGATCCGCAACTTCCGTCACGTCATCGAAGAACGCATCGACCAGTATTCCTACAACTCGACCTCCGAGGGCGCTGTGCCCTCGATCGCGGCGGAGTAACGATGCACCTCGCTGAGCTCAACATCGGCCGGCTGCTCTATCCAGTAGGCGATCCGCGCATTGCGGAATTCGTCGACAATCTGGGTCGCGTCAATGCCATGGCGGAGCGCATGCCGGGCTTTGTCTGGCGGCTGGTGGGAGACGGCAGCAATGACGGCGCACTTGATCTGAGGCCCTATCCGGACCCGGATATGGCAGTGAATATGAGCGTCTGGGAGACGGTCGAACATCTCGAGCAGTTCGTCTGGAACACGGTTCACAAGCGCTTCTATGCGAAGAAGCAGGAATGGTTCGGGCTGATGAAGTCGCATCATTTCGTGATGTGGTTCGTGCCCGAGGGGCACATTCCGAGCATCCAGGAAGCCAAGGACCGGCTGGATTACCTGGATGCCAACGGCAATTCCGACCAGGCGTTCGACTGGTCGCATCTGGAACACATCAAGCTCTGGCAATCCCAGAGGTGCGGGTAACAGCGATGGCCAACATCAAGGTTGACGGCAAGCTCGTCGAAGTTCCGGACTACTTCACGCTGATGCAGGCGGCGGAAGCGGCTGGCGCTGAAATCCCGCGCTTCTGCTATCATGAGCGCCTGTCGGTCGCCGGCAATTGCCGAATGTGCCTTGTCGAGGTGAAGGGCGGGCCGCCGAAGCCTCAGGCCAGCTGCGCCATGTCGGTCAAGGATCTGCGGCCCGGCCCGAATGGCGAACCGCCGGAAATGTTCACCAACACCCCGATGGTCAAGAAGGCCCGCGAGGGGGTGATGGAGTTCCTGCTCATCAATCATCCGCTCGATTGTCCGATCTGCGACCAGGGCGGCGAGTGCGATCTGCAGGACCAGGCGATGGCCTATGGCGTCGACACCTCGCGCTACGCGGAGAACAAGCGCGCCGTCGAGGACAAGTATATCGGCCCGCTGGTCAAGACCTCGATGAACCGCTGCATCCACTGCACGCGCTGCGTCCGCTTCACCACGGAAGTGGCGGGCGTGTCGGAGATGGGGCTGATCGGCCGCGGCGAGGACGCCGAAATCACCACCTACCTCGAAAAGGCGCTGTCGAGCGAACTGCAGGGCAACGTCGTCGACCTCTGCCCGGTTGGGGCGCTGACCTCGCGCCCCTACGCCTTTGCGGCGCGTCCGTGGGAACTGGTGAAGACGGAATCGATCGACGTGATGGATGCGCTGGGCTCCAACATCCGCGTCGACAGCCGTGGCCGCGAAGTGATGCGCATCCTGCCGCGCGAGAACGACGCGATCAACGAAGAGTGGATTTCCGACAAGACCCGCTACGTCTGGGACGGCCTCAAGGCGCAGCGCCTCGACCGGCCTTACGTGCGCAGGAACAAGAAGCTGCAGCCGGCCAGCTGGGACGAGGCTTTCGCCGCCATCGCCAAGGCAATCAAGGCGTCCGGAGCGGGCAACAAGGTCGGCGCCATCGCCGGCGATCTGGCGTCCGTCGAAGACATGTATGCGCTGAAGGCGCTGATGACGTCGCTCGGCTCGGGTATGACCGATGTGCGTCCGGCGATGTCGGGGATCGATCCGAACCTGCCGCGCTCGGCCTATATCTTCAACCCCACCATTGCCGGCATCGACGACGCCGATGCCATCCTCATCATCGGCTCCAATCCGCGTCGCGAGGCGTCGGTGCTGAACGCCCGCATTCGCAAGAACTGGCGCGCCAAGGGTACGCCGATTGCGCTGATCGGCGAGGCGGTGGACCTGACCTATAAATATGAGCATCTCGGCGACGGCTTCGATGCGCTTGTCGATGTCGCTGCCGGGAGGGGATTCGGCGAAAAGCTGAAGGCCGCCAAGCGGCCGCTGGTGATCGTCGGCGAGGCGGCGGTGTCGCACGGCGCCGCGCACTCCAAACAGATCGGCCGCGACGTGCTGGCCCTGGCTGCCAAGGCAGCGACGCTGAGCGTCGATATTGCCGAGGGCTGGAACGGCTTTGCGCTGCTGCACAGTGCGGCAAGCCGCGTCGGTGGGCTCGATATCGGCTTCGTGCCGCATGAGGGCGGCGTCTGCTCCGCCGATCAGGTTGGGCTGGCCGGCAAGGGCGAACTCGACGTGCTGTTCCTCCTGGGCGCCGACGAATACGATACCTCCGCCATGGGCGAGGCTTTCGTTGTCTACGTGGGCACCCACGGCGACGCAGGCGCGCATCGCGCCGACGTCATCCTGCCGGCGGCTGCGTACACCGAGAAATCAGGCACCTACGTCAATACCGAGGGCAGGGTGCAGCTGGCCGAGCGTGCGGTGTTCGCGCCGGGAGAAGCCAAGGAGGACTGGGCGATCTTCAGGGCGCTGAGCGCTGCAACCGGCACGCCGTTGCCGTTCAACTCGCTGGCGCAGCTGAGGGCGAAACTCTATGCGGAGTATCCGCATCTCGCCCGGATCGACCAGATCGCGGCCGGCCCGGCCTCCGGCATCACGGAGCTAGCCGCGAAGCCGATCAAGACGACGAGCGCGCGCTTCACCTCGCCGATCGCCGATTACTACCTGACCAACCCCATCGCGCGGGCGTCGGCGGTGATGGCGGAATGCTCTCAACTTGCATCCGGTCTCAAGCAGGCGGCGGAGTAGGATATGGATTTCGTCGTTTCAGCGCTGGACTACCTGCTCGGCATCCCGATCTTCGGCTGGGGTGTCCAGGTCGGGTTTGTTTACAAGGCGCTGCTGTTCCTCGTCGCGCTGCTGATTTTCACCGCGTACATCCTGCTCGCCGACCGCAAGATCTGGGCTGCCGTGCAGGTGCGCCGCGGTCCCAACGTCGTCGGTCCCTTCGGCCTGCTGCAGAGTTTCGCGGACCTGCTGAAATTCCTGTTCAAGGAGCCGATGATTCCGGCCGGCGCCGACAAGGTGGTGTTCATCATCGCCCCGCTGGTGACTGCGCTGCTGGCGCTCTCGGCCTGGGTGGTGATCCCGCTCGATGCCGGCTGGGCGCTCGCCAACATCAATGTGGGCGTTCTCTACATCTTCGCCATTTCGTCGCTCGGCGTGTACGGCATCATCATGGGCGGCTGGGCGTCCAACTCCAAATACGCCTTCCTCGGCGCGCTGCGTTCAGCCGCGCAAATGGTGAGCTATGAGGTCTCGATCGGCTTCGTCATCATTACGGTACTGCTCTGCGTCGGCTCGCTGAACATTACCGATGTGGTGGTGGCGCAGAGCCAGATGGGGCTTGCCTACATGCTTGGCGTGCCGTGGCTCAGCTTCCTCAACTGGTTCTGGCTGCCGCTGTTCCCGATGTTCATCGTGTTCTTCATCTCGGCGCTGGCCGAGACGAACCGGCCGCCCTTCGACCTGCCGGAAGCGGAGTCCGAACTGGTCGCCGGCTTCATGGTTGAGTATTCGTCGGCACCGTACCTGCTGTTCCAGCTGGCCGAATACATCTCGATCCAGCTGATGTGCGCCATGACGGCGATCCTGTTCCTCGGCGGCTGGGCCTCGCCCATCGACCTGCCGCCCTTCACCTGGATCCCCGGCGCCATCTGGTTCATCCTCAAGGTCTGCTTCGTGTTCTTCGGCTTCGCGATGGTGAAGGCGTTCGTGCCGCGCTACCGCTACGACCAGCTGATGCGGATCGGCTGGAAAGTCTTCCTGCCGATTTCGCTGGTGATGGTCGTCATTGTGGCGGGCGTCCTGCAGTACACGGGCTGGGGCTGGCACGGGGGGGCCATGTAATGCGCTTCTTTCAGTTCCTCAATGCGATGCTGCTCAGGGAGTTCGTGGGCGCCTTCTTCCTCGCCATGCGCTACTTCTTCGCACCCAAGAAGACCATCAACTACCCGTTCGAGAAGATGCCCTATTCGCCGCGTTTCCGCGGCGAGCACGCGCTGCGTCGCTACCCCAACGGCCAGGAACGCTGCATTGCGTGCAAGCTCTGCGAGGCAATCTGTCCGGCGCAGGCCATCACCATCGAGGCCGGGCCGCGGCAGAACGACGGCACCCGCCGGACAATCCGCTACGACATCGACATGGTGAAATGCATCTATTGCGGCTTCTGCCAGGAAGCCTGCCCGGTGGATGCCATCGTCGAAGGTCCGAACTTCGAATTCGCCACCGAGACGCGCGAGGAGCTGTATTTCTCCAAGGAGAAACTGCTCGCCAATGGTGACCGCTGGGAGCGCGAACTGGCGCTCAGCCAGCAGCTGGATGCTCCGTACAGATGATGCGCGCAATGACCCTCCGCCCATCGATTTGCCGCCACTTGCCTCTCCCCTCGGGGGAGAGGTCGCCCGAAGGGCGGGTGAGGGGTGCACGGCACGAGCGCGCACCCGTTCGACGCTTCACCCCTCATCCGGCGCTTCGCGCCACCTTCTCCCCTGAGGGGCGAGGGGATATTGGAGGTCGCCTCGAATGACCTTGCCGCTGTTTTTCTTCTACGTGTTCGCGATCATTGCAGTCGCCTCGGCGCTGATGGTGATCTCGTCGCGCAATCCGGTGCACTCGGTGCTGTTCCTGATCCTCTGCTTCGTCAACGCCGCGGGGCTGTTCATGCTGGCGGGCGCCGAGTTCCTGGCGCTGATCCTGATCGTCGTTTATGTCGGCGCCGTCGCAGTCCTGTTCCTCTTCGTCACCATGATGCTCGACGTCGACTTTGCCTCGATGCGGCAGGGCATGCTGCAATATGCGCCGATCGGCGTGATCATCGGGCTGATCCTCCTGGTCGAGCTGTTCCTCGTCGCCGGCAGTTTTGTGATCGCGCCGCAGGTGACGGCAAGCTCGGTGGTACCGATCGATCAGGCCATCGACAACACCCGGGCGCTAGGGCAGGTCATCTACACGCGCTACGTCTTCGTCTTCCAGGCGGCGGGCGGCGTGCTGCTGGTCGCCATGATCGGCGCCATCGTGCTGACGCTTCGGCACAAGACCGGCGTCAAGCGGCAGGATCCGTTCAGGCAGGCCAACCGCAAGCGCGCGGACGGCACCGAACTGGTCAAGGTCAAATCGGGGCAGGGGCTGTAGTCATGTTGGAAGCAGCAGGCATTGGCCTCGGCCACTATCTCACCGTCGCGGCGATCCTGTTCACGCTCGGCGTGTTCGGGATATTCCTCAACCGCAAGAACATCATCATCATCCTGATGTCGGTGGAACTGATCCTGCTCGCGGTGAACCTCAACTTCGTCGCCTTCTCGGCGCAGCTTGGCGATCTCAGCGGGCAGGTGTTCGCGCTGCTCATCCTGACGGTCGCCGCGGCGGAAGCGGCCATCGGTCTCGCCATTCTCGTGATCTTCTATCGCAATCGCGGTTCCATCGCGGTTGACGACGTCAACATGATGAAGGGCTGACGCCGTGATCCAGGCCATCGTCTTCTTTCCGCTGATCGGCGCGCTGATCGCGGGACTGCTGGGTCCGCTGATCGGGCACCGGAACAGTGAGTATGTCACGACCGGGCTGCTGCTCGTCGCGGCGCTCTTGAGCTGGATCGTCTTCATCGGCTTCTGGTTCGCGCCAGAGGCGGCTGAAGGCGCAGCGCACGCCGAACCGCTGAAGGTCGAGGTTCTGCGCTGGATTCAGTCCGGATCGCTGGACCTGCGCTGGATCCTCCGCGTCGATACACTGACGGCGGTGATGCTGGTGGTGGTGACGACGGTCTCGAGCCTCGTTCACGTCTATTCCATCGGCTACATGGCCGAAGACCCGCACCGCGCTCGGTTCTTTGCCTATCTCTCGCTGTTCACCTTCGCCATGCTGATGCTGGTGACGGCGGACAATTTCCTCCAGATGTTCTTCGGCTGGGAGGGCGTCGGCCTCGCCTCCTATCTGCTGATCGGCTTCTGGTACACGCGGCCTTCCGCCAACGCGGCGGCGATCAAGGCGTTCGTCGTCAACCGGGTCGGCGATTTCGGCTTCGCGCTCGGCATCTTCGCGGCCTTCGTGGTGCTTGGGCACCTCGATTTCGATGGCGCGTTCCACGCCGTGGACGGAGCCAAGGACGCCAATTTCCACTTCCTGTCGTGGGACTTCAACGCCATGACGGTGGTGTGCCTGCTGCTGTTCATGGGCGCCATGGGCAAGTCGGCGCAGTTCCTGCTCCACACCTGGCTGCCGGACGCGATGGAAGGCCCGACCCCGGTGTCGGCGCTGATCCATGCCGCGACCATGGTGACGGCCGGCGTGTTCATGGTGGCGCGGCTGTCGCCGCTGTTCGAGGTGTCGCCGGTGGCGATGTCGGTGGTCTTCACCATCGGCGCGATCACCGCATTCTTTGCCGCCACGGTCGGACTCGTCCAGAACGACATCAAGCGCGTCATCGCCTATTCGACCTGTTCGCAGCTCGGCTACATGTTCGTGGCGCTCGGTTCGGGCGCCTTCTCGGCGGGCATCTTCCACCTGTTCACCCACGCCTTCTTCAAGGCGCTGCTGTTCCTCGGCGCCGGCTCGGTGATCCACGCCATGCATCACGAGCAGGACATGCGGAACATGGGCGGGCTCGCAAAGAAGATTCCCGTCACCTACTGGATGATGCTGATCGGCACGCTGGCGCTGACCGGCGTCGGCATTCCGGGCACCCCGCTCGGCTTCGCCGGCTTCTTCTCCAAGGACGGCATCATCGAGGCGGCCTATGCCGTCGGCGGCAATCTCGGCACCTTCGGTTTCTGGTCGCTGGTCATCGCTGCCTGCTTCACCAGCTTCTACTCCTGGCGCCTGATCCACCTGACCTTCCACGGCGAGCCGCGCCACGACGCGCCGGCGGCCCATGGTGATCATGCGCACGACGACCACGGCCACGGCAGCGCCTACGATCATGCCCATGAGAGCCCCAACGTCATGCTGATCCCGCTCTATGTGCTGGCGGCGGGCGCGGTGCTGGCCGGCGTGGTGTTCCACGAAATTTTCTTCGGCCATGCCGACCAGATCGAGCACTTCTTCGCCGGCTCGATTGCCGTGTCCGAGGCGGTGATCGAGGCCGCGCACGGCGTGCCGCTCTGGGTCAAGTGGTCGGCGACCATCGCCATGCTGCTCGGCTTCGGCATCGCCTGGTACATGTACATGGTCGACAAGACCGCACCGGCGCGCCTCGCCGCGACCAATCCGGGGCTCTACAAGTTCCTGCTGAACAAGTGGTATTTCGACGAGCTCTACGACCTGATCTTCGTGCGGCCGGCGCTTCTGGCTCGGGCAACGCGCTGTGGCAGGGTTTGACGACTGGCTGGTCGACAAGACCATCGTCGAGGGCCTCGGCGATCGGGTGAAGGACGTCACCGCGCGCGTGGTCAGGCTGCAGTCCGGCTATCTCTACCACTATGCCTTCGCCATGCTGATCGGCATCGCGGCCCTGCTCACCTGGGCCATTGCGGCGGGGGGCTCAGCAGATGAACCTCGCCGAGCACCTTCTCAGCCTCATCACCTTCCTGCCGACCATCGGCGCGATCATCCTGCTGTTCGTGCCGGGCAGGGACGAGACGGCCGACAACATCGTGCGCTGGATCGCGCTGGTGGTGACCCTGGTCGACGTTCGTGCTGACACTGCTGCTGTGGGCCAGCTTCGATCGCCACGGACACCGGCTTCCAGTTCGTCGAGAACTACGCCTGGATCGGCGACAGCATCGGCTACCGCATGGGCGTCGACGGCATCTCGGTGCTGTTCGTGGTGCTGACCGCGCTGCTGCTGCCGGTCTGCGTGCTCGCCAGCTGGGAGCTCGATCACGGTCCGCGTGCAAGCGAATACATGATCGTCTTCCTGATCCTCGAGACGCTGATGCATCGGCGTCTTCGCGACGCTCGATCTGGCCATGTTCTACGTCTTCTTCGAGGGCAGCCTGATCCCGATGTTCCTGATCATCGGCATCTGGGGCGGCAAGCGGCGCATCCAGGCGGCCTACAAGTTCTTCTTCTACACCTTCACCGGCTCGGTGCTGATGCTGCTCGCCATCATGGCGATGTACTGGCAGGCCGGCACGCTCGACATCGTCAAGCTGCTGACGTTCAAGTTCGCCCCGGACGTGCAGACCTGGCTGTGGCTGGCGTTCTTCGCCAGCTTCGCGGTGAAGATGCCGATGTGGCCGTTCCACCGCTGGCTGCCGGAGGCGCACGTCGAAGCGCCGACGGCCGGCTCGGTGATCCTGGCCGCGATCCTGCTGAAGCTCGGCGGCTACGGCTTCATCCGCTTCTCGCTCGCCATGTTCCCCGACGCCTCGCTGCAGTTCGCGCACTTTCGTCTTCGTGCTGTCGGTCGCCGCCATCATCATCACCTCGCTGGTCGCGCTGGTGCAGACCGACATCAAGAAGCTGATCGCCTATTCGTCGGTGGCGCATATGGGTTTCGTGACCATGGGCATCTTCTCGGGCACGGTCATGGGCGTGCAGGGCGCCATGTTCCAGATGCTGTCGCACGGCATCGTCTCGGGCGCGCTCTTCCTCTGCGTCGGCGTGGTCTACGACCGCATGCACACCCGTGAGATCGCGGCCTATGGCGGGCTGGTATCGCCGCATGCCGCGCTACGCCTTCGCCTTCATGGTCTTCACCATGGCCAATGTCGGGCTGCCCGGCACCTCCGGCTTCGTCGGCGAGTTCCTGACCATGATCGGCGTTTTCCAGGTCAACACCTGGGTGGCGTTCTTCGCCGCCTTCGGCGTGATCCTCTCGGCCGGCTACGCGCTCTGGCTCTACCGCCGGGTGATCTTCGGCGCGCTCGACCAAGGATACGCTCAAGGGCATCCTCGATCTCGACCGCGCGAGGAGATCGCTGTGCTGGTGCCGCTGGTCGTCCTCACCATCTTCTTTCGGCTTCTATCCCGCGCCCATCCTCGATGCGACCGCCGCGTCGGTCAATCCTGGTCGCGCAAACCTTTGCCAGATGCCGTCGGCGCTGTCGCCGCCGATGCTCGGCTGCGGCGCATTAGGAGGCGGCACGATGAATTCCGATCTATCGAGCTTCGCCGCCCTCGCGCCGGCCTATCCGCGAGATCGCTGCTTGCGGTCGGCGCGGTCGTGCTGCTGCTGGTCGGCGTGTTCCTGCCAAGGGCGAGCGCTCGGCTGCATCGCCAGCCTCGCCATCCTGCTGCTGGCGCGTCGTCGGCCTGATGGTGATCCTCATGCCCGGCCGAGGGCGTGCTGTTCAACGGCGGCTTCATCGCCGACGGTTTCTCCCGCTACATGAAGGTGCTGGTGCTCGGCGGCTCGGCCTTCGCGCTGGTGCTCTCGCATGTCGAGTGCCGAGGAGAACGGCCTCGACAAGTTCGAGTATTCGGTGCTCGTCCTGCTGGCGACGCTCGGCATGATGATCATGGTCTCGGCCAACGACCTGATGACGCCTCTATGTCGGCCTCGAACTGCAGTCGCTGGCGCTCTACGTCGTCGCCGCCATGAAGCGCGACGACGCCAGGGCGACCGAAGCGGGCCTCAAGTATTTCGTCCTCGGCGCCCTGTCGTCGGGCATGCTGCTCTACGGCGCCTCGCTGGTCTACGGCTTCACCGGCCACACCCAGCTCGACAAGATCGTCGGCGTGATCGCCCTCGAGCGACCGCTCGATCGGGCTGATCTTCGGCATGGTGTTCCTGCTCGCCGGCATCGCCTTCAAGATTTCCGCCGTGCCGTTCCACATGTGGACGCCCGACGT
The DNA here is from genome assembly GCA_963796775.1 of uncultured Alphaproteobacteria bacterium. Taxonomy (GTDB): domain Bacteria; phylum Pseudomonadota; class Alphaproteobacteria; order Rhizobiales; family Devosiaceae; genus Devosia_A. The sequence goes on from CAWCMZ010000007.1 coordinate 313,311, forward strand.
CTACGAGGGCGCGCCGACGCCGGTCACCGGCCTTCTTCGCCACCGCGCCCAAGGTCGCGGCCATGGCGCTGTTCATCCGCGTCGTCACGGTCAGCTTCGAGCCGGTCGACGCACGACTGGCAGCAGATCGTCATCTTCCTCTCGATCGCCTCGATGGTGCTCGCCGCCTTCGCCGCCATCGGCCAGAAGCAACCTCAAGCGCCTGCTCGCCTATTCCTCGATCGGCCATGTCGGCTTCGCGCTGGTCGGCCTGTCGTCGGGCACCGCAGGTCGGCGTCGAGGGCGTCGCCATCTACATGGCGATCTACGTCACCATGACGGTCGGCATCTTCGCCTGCATCCTGTCGCTGCAGCACCGAGGACGGCTATGGTCGAGAACATCGCCGAACTTGCCGGGCTCGCCCAGCGCCGGCCGTTCGTCGCCGCGATCATGGCCATCCTGATGTTCTCGCTGATCGGCCTGCCGCCGCTCGCCGGGTTCTTCGCCAAGTGGCACGTCTTCCTCGCCGCCATCGAGGCGCAACCTGTTCGTCCTGGCGGTGATCGGCGTGCTGGCGAGCGCGGTGAGCGCCTTCTATTACCTGCGCATCGTCAAGGTGATGTACTTCGACGAGCCGGTGCAGCAGTTCGCGGCCGTGCCGGGCGAGCTCGACAGTCGTCATGGCGGTCGTCGGGCTTCCTCGTCGTCACCTATTTCGTCACCGTCGGCTCGCCGCTGGCACGGCTGCGCCCACAGCGCCGCCGGAAGCCTGTTCTAGGTGCGCGGATTTCTGGCTCGGGCCGAAGGCAGCCGCGCGGGGCTATCGCCTCGACGGCTTCGACAGCATCGGCTCGACCAACGACCGAGGCGCTCGAGCGGCCACGGCCGGCGATGCGGGCGACATCTGGTTCGCCGCGCTGCAGCAGACCGCGGGCAGGGGCCGCCGCGGCCGCCAGTGGGAAACCGCCCACGGCAATCTCGCGGCCAGCCTGCTGATCGTGCCGGACGCCGATCCCGCCATCGCCGCAACGCTCGGCTTTGTCGCCGGCGTCGCCCTCAACCGGGCGCTTCGGACGATCGTGCCCGAGGCGCATCGTCAGGGTCGGCATCGACGGCGCCGATGGAACGGGCGCGCCCGCATCGCGCTCAAATGGCCCAACGATGTGCTGGCCGACGGCGCCAAGCTCGCCGGCATCCTGCTTGAAGCGCAGACGCGTCCGGACGGCCGCATGGCCATCGTCATCGGCTTCGGCGTCAACATCGTCGCGGCGCCCGACGGGCTGCCATATCCCGGCGACCTCGCTTGCCGCAGCTGGGCTTCGACCTCGATCGGCCGAGGCCGTTTTCGCCGCGCTCAGCGATGCCTGGGTCGACGCGCTCGAAGCTCTGGGACTGCGGCGCGGCATCGCCGAAATTCTGACGCTGTGGCGCGGCGCCGCCGCCGGCATCGGCGCGCGAGGTCGCGGTCAACCGCGACGGCGACATCGTGCGCGGCATCTTCGAAAGCATCGACGACACCGGACGGCTGATCGTCCGCGCCAACGACAATCGACGCATCGCCATTACGCGCCGGCGACGTCCATTTCGGCGCCACCGCCAGCGTCAGGACCTGAAAGGGCCCATGGCCAAGTCTGCACAGGCTAGATCGCAACACGACGAACTGGTCTTCGTGCCCGCTCGGCGGCGTCGGCGAGATCGGCATGAACATGGCCGCCTACGGCTTCGGCCCGGACGCGGCGCCGCAAGTGGATCGTCGTCGATTGCGGCGTCACCTTTGCCGGACCGCACCAGCCGGGGATCGAGCTGATCATGGCCGATCCGACCTTCCTCGAGGAGAACGCCGACGACGTGCTGGCGCTGGTCCTCACCCACAGCCACGAGGACCACTACGGCGCCGTGCTCGACCTGTGGCCGAGCTTCGAAAAGCCGGTCTACTGCACCGCCTTCACCGCCGCCATGCTGGCCGCCAAGCGCGCCTCGGACGACATCGTCGACAACGTCGCGGTCACGCTCGATGCAGGTGCGGCAAGCCCTTCACGCTCGGCCCCTTCACCATCGAGGCCGATCAACGTCGCCCACTCGATTCCGGAGAGCAACGCGCTGCTGATCACCACGCCGATCGGCCGCGTCGTCCACACCGGCGACTGGAAGCTTGATCCGCATCCAGCGGTCGGCCCGCCGACCGATGTCGAGCGCTTCGCAGGCGATCGGCGACGCCGAGCGGCACCGCTGGCGCTGATCTGCGACTCCACCAACGCCCTCAAGGACGGCGAGAGCCCGAGCGAGGACGAGGTCGCCGCAACGCTGGCCGCGCTGATCGCCGATGCGCCGCACCGCGTGGCGCTCACCACCTTCGCCTCCAACGTCGGCCGCGTCATTTCGATCGCCCGCGCCGCGCGAGAAGGCCGGGCGGCAGGTGGTCATGTCGGGCCGGGCCTGCACCGCATCTTCGGCATCGCCCGCGAACTGGGCATGCTCGAGGGCATGCCGCCCTTCCTCGACCAGGACGCGTTCAAGACGCTGCCGCGCAACAAGATCGTGCCTGCTCTGCACCGGCAGCCAGGGCGAGCCGCGTGCCGCCATCGCGCGCATCGCCCGCGAGGAGCATCCGGCGATCGACCTCAATGCCGGCGACCGGGTGATCTTTTCGTCCTGGGCCATTCCCGGGCAACGAGCGCGAAGTCATCGACATCCAGAACCTGCTGATCGACCGCGGCATCGAGGTCATCACCAGCGCGACGGGCTGGTCCACGCCACCGGCCATCCGCGCCGCGAGGAACTGAGGCGGCTCTACGACTGGCTGAAGCCGGACGTGCTGGTGCCGGTGCATGGCGAGGCCGCGCACCTCGAGGCGCACGCCAAGCTCGGGCAAGGCGCACGGCATCCCGAACGTCGTGCGCGCCCGCAACGGCGACATGGTCCGGCTGTTCCCCGAACCGCTGGCCTTTCCCGGCGAGGTGCGGACGGCGAGCTCTATCTCGACGGCAACGTGCTCTGCACGCCCGACGAAAGCGGCGTCAAAGGCCGGCGCCGGCTGTCGTTCGGCGGCCATGATCGTGGTCAGCCTCTGCATCGACAGCAGCGGCCAGATCGTCTCCGGCCCCGAACTGGTGATCGAGGGCCTGCCCGAGGTCGAGGACGATGAGGACTCGCTGGCCGACGCTCGTCCGCAAGGCACGATTGACCGGCACGCTGCAAGAGCATTCCGCCCAAGCGCCGCAGCGATACCGAAATGGTCGACGACCGCGCTGCAGCGCGTCCGTGCGCGGCGAGGTCAACGCCTACTGGGGCAAAAAGCCCAACGTCACGGTGTTCGTGCACAGGGTCTGATGCGCCATGCAGCTGGTTCAGCATACATCGCCATCTATTTCGTCGTCTGGTGGCTCTGCCTGTTCCTGGTGCTGCCGTTCGGGGTGCGCAACCAGGTCGACGCGGGCGAGGTTATCGCCGGGACTGATCCGGGTGCGCCGGTGGTGCTCCGCCTGTGGCGCAAGCTGCTTGCGGCGTCGCTGCTCTCGGTGGCGGTCTGCGCCTTGCTGTTCTGGCTGCTGAGCAGCCCGGTGCTGCAGGAATACTGGCGCTGATCAGCGCCTGGCGCGACCGTGCTCCCACGCCATCCGCAGCGCGGCGTCCAGTTCCTCGCTGTTGGCACTGGCGACATCCAGGACCGTCCAGCCCTGCCGTCCCCACCCGCTCGGGATCGGCGCGAACAGGTCCGGCGCCATCATCACTTTGAATTCCTGCTCGTCGGGCGTGAATTTGAGGTTCAGCGTGCCGCCGCCAAGGGTCGCGTAGATGCGCCGGACCCTGAACCGATGCGGTCGAAGTGCGGAGAGGCAGAGGTGCCTTCGAGCGCCATGGCCAGCCGTTTTACATCATCCGCGCTAGCCACGGACGCTCCTCGGATTGCTACCCAGAAAAGAAAAAGCAGGGCACGAGGCCCTGCCTGAATAGTTTCGCGACAATACGCCGGTCTTATGCACACATGAGTGGCGGCCAGCGCTCCTCCCTTGACGTTGTCGGCGTCCGGCAGCTTGGCGCTGCCTGTAGTTTTATTGTGGCTGGACCCTAACAACGGTCACGCAGGCCTGTCACCTAAATTCTGCGACGATTCGCAAGGCTTGCAACGCCTCGCGCTGCTGCGGTTTGACTGTGGCGCCGAGAACTGCCGCAGAGTCGACGCCGTTTCACGGGAGTTCCCATGCGTCTGTCCCGCTACTTCCTGCCGGTGCTGCAAGGAGACCCCAAGGAAGCCGAGATCGTCTCGCACCAGCTGATGCTGCGCGCCGGCATGATCAAGCAGCAGGCCGCCGGCAGCTATTCCTGGCTGCCGCTCGGCTACAAGGTGCTGCAGAAGGTCATCAAGCATCATCGAGGAGGAGCAGGACCGCTCCGGCGCCATCGAACTGCTGATGCCGACGCTGCAGTCGGCCGACCTGTGGCGCGAGAGCGGCCGCTACGACGCCTATGGCAAGGAGATGCTGCGCATCAAGGACCGGCACGAGCGCGACATGCTCTACGGCCCGACCAACGAGGAGATGATCACCGACATCTTCCGGACCTACGTGCAAGTCCTACAAGGACCTGCCGCTCAACCTCTACCACATCCAGTGGAAGTTCCGCGACGAGGTGCGGCCGCGCTTCGGCACCATGCGCAGCCGCGAATTCCTGATGAAGGACGCCTATTCGTTCGACCTCGACAAGGCAGGCGCCGTCGAGGCCTACTACCGCATGTTCGTCGCCTATCTGCGCACCTTCTACCGCATGGGCCTGACCGGCATCCCGATGCGCGCCGACACCGGGCCGATCGGCGGCGACCTCAGCTACGAGTTCATCGTGCTCGCCGACACCGGCGAGAGCGCGCGTGTTCTGCCATGCCGACCTGCTCGAACAAGCCGATCCCGCCCGTCGACACCGACTTCCGCGGCGACCTGACGCCGATCTTCGACGACTGGACCTCGCTCTATGCCGCGACCGACGAAATGGTCGACGAGGCCGAGTTCGAGGCCGCGGTGCCCGCCGACAAGCAGCGTTTCGGCGCGCGGCATCGAGGTCGGCCAGATCTTCTACTTCGGCACCAAGTACTCCGAGCCCGATGAAGGCGCACGGTCACCGGCCCCGACGGCAAGGAAGTCGCCGTCGCATATGGGCTCCTACGGCATCGGCCCGACCCGGCTCGTGCCGGCGATCATCGAGGCCAGCCACGACGATGCCGGCATCATCTGGCCGGTGAGCGTCGCGCCGTTCGAGGCGGTGCTGATCAACCTCAAGGCCGGCGATGCCGAGCACCGACGCGGCCTGCGAAACGCTCTACGCCGAGCTCCAGGCCGCCGGCATCGACATGCTCTACGACGACCGCGACCAGGGCGCCGGCGGCAAGTTCGCCACCGCCGACCTGATCGGCATTCCCTACCAGCTCATCATCGGCCCGCGCGGCCTCAAGGAGGGCAAGGCCGAGATCAAGCACCGCAAGACCGGCGAGCGCGAGACGCTGCCGCATCGGCGATGCCGTCGGCGCGCCTCAAGGCGCTGATCGAACCGCAGCGGCGGGACCAGCGTTTGACCGCGAGCCGCAACGCCGGCGCACGTCCGGCACCGGCAGGGCCCGGCCCGTTCTCGCGCTTCGAGTTCCTGGTCGCCGGGCCGCTATCTGCGCGCCCGGCGCAAGGACGCCTTCATCTCGGTGATCGCCGCGCTGACGCTGACCGGCGTCGCCATCGGCGTCGCGACCCTGATCGTCGTCATGTCGGTGATGAACGGCTTCCGCGACGAACTGCTGACCAAGATCCTCGGGCTCAACGGCCACTTCACGGCCTATCCGATCGAGCAGCAAGTTCACCGACTACGACCAGACCGCGTCGAAGATCGAAGCGGTCGACGGCGTGCTGTTCGCCGTGGCCTATCGTCGAGGGCCAGGCGCTGGCCTCGGGGCAGATCGGAGTCGACCGGCGTCTCGGTGCGCGGCATCGACCTCGGCGTCGATCAAGAAGCTGACGCTGCTCTACGAGCGGCGCCGTGCTGGGCGGCTGGGACGGCTGGGACGAGAGCCAGGGCGTCGCCATCGGCCAGCGCCTGGCGCAGACAAGCTCGGCGTGACCATCGGCGATCCGGTCACCATCGTCAACCCCGAACGGCACCATCACGCCGTTCGGCACGACCCCGCAGATCCGCTCCTACCCGGTCAACGTGATCTTCGACCTCGGCATGGTCGAGTTCGACAGCTTCTACATCTACATGCCGATGCAGGCGGCCCAGACCTACTTCAAGATGTACGAGGACGTGCTGAAGCCCGGCGTGGCGCCGCCCGGACCTGATGGCGACCGACGAGGAGATCGACGCCGCCTATGAGCGCAGTACCGCAGGCGACGGCGGTCGAGATCTTCATCGACGACCCCGACGACGTCGGCACGCATGCGCGACCAGCATCCAGGCCGGCGGTCGACCGCCCGCTGATCCTCACCGACTGGCAGCAGCGCAACGAGACGTTCTTCTCGGCGCTGCAGGTCGAGCGCGTGGTGATGTTCGTCATCCTCTCGATGATCATCCTCGTCGCCGCCTTCAACATCATTTCGAGCCTCGTCATGCTGGTGAAGGACAAGGGCGCCGACATCGCCGTGCTGCGCACCATGGGCGCGACGCGCGGCTCGATCATGCGCATCTTCTCGATGACCGGCACGGCCATCGGCGTCGTCGGCACGCTGCGTCGGGCTGGTGCTCGGGCTGCTCGATCGCCGCCAATGCCGAGACCGCTGCGGGCCTTCGTCTCCGAACCTGCATCGGCGTCACGCATCTTCCCGCCCGAGGTGTTCTTCCTGTCGACGCTGCCGTCCAAGATCGACGCCGCCGAGGTGATCGATCGTCGTCTGCCTGGCGCTCGGGCTCTCAGCTTCCTCGCGACGCTCTATCCCGCCTGGCGCGCCGCGCAGTACGACCCGGTCGAGGCGCTGCGCTATGAGTGAGCCGCATCTGCGCCTCGACAGGCGTCCACCGGCACTTCGGCGAGGGCGACGACGATGGTGCGCGTGCTCGAAGCGGCCGACCTCGACCGTCAACGGCGGCGAGCTGGTCGCGCATCGTCGCGCCCTCGGGCGCCGGCAAGTCGACGCTGCTGCACATCTGCGGCCTGCTCGAACGGCCGCAGGCGGGCGAGGTCGAGATCACCGGCACGCACGACCAGCAGCGCTCAGCGAACGCGGCCGCACGCTGCTGCGCCGCACCACCATCGGCTACGTCTACCAGTTCCACCACCTGCTGCCCGAGTTCACGGCGCTCGAGAACGTCATCGATGCCGCAGCTGATCGCCGGCACGAGCCAGAAGGAGGCCGACGCGCGCTCGCTGCGAGCTGCTGGACCTGCTCGGCATCGGCCAACGCGGCCACCCACCGTCCGGCCGAACTCTCCGGCGGCGAGCAGCAGCGCGTCGCCATCGCCCGCGCCGCCGCCAATCATCCGCGGGTGATCCTCGCCGACGAGCCGACCGGCAATCTCGATCCGGCGACCAGCGACCTGGTGTTCGAGGCGCTGACGACGCTGATCCGCGACGAGGGCGCCGCGGCCCTGATCGCCACGCACAACCACGACCTGGCGCGGCGCGCCGACCGCATCGTCACCATCCGGGACGGGCTGATCGAGCCGCTGACGCTTTAGCGCGTCGCCGCGGTCATCACGGCGTTAGATCTCGCCGTGCGTCATGGTCGCCCGTCGAATAGCCGAAGGTGCCCGGCCCGAGCAGTTCCTCGCGCCGGCGTGCGCAGACTGCGTCAGCGCGGCGCGGGCCAACGATCCGCCGGTGCTGACGCGCCGCACGCCCGCCGCCTCGAGCTCGGCGAGCGGAACGGCCACGGCGCCGGCCATCGACGACATTCACCGGCTTGCGTGACCGACGGCGCAGACCTGCCGGATCGCCTCGAGGTCGGCAGCCCCGGCGCGAACAGCACGTCGGCGCCGGCCTTCTCGAAGGCCTGCAGCCGCCTGATCGTGTCGTCGAGATCGGCGACGCCCATGCAGGAAGTTCTCGGCACGGCCGACGAAGGTGAACGGGAAGGCGAGCGCGTGCGCCGCCTCGGCCGCCGCCGCGACGCGCTCGACCGCGAGGTCGAAGTCGTAGATCGGGTCGTGCCGGATCGCCCGTCGCATCCTCGATCGAACCGCCGACCAGACCCGACCTCGGCGGCCTGCGCGGATGGTCAGCGCCGCGTCCTCGGGGCGGTCGCCGAAGCCGTTCTCGAGATCGGCGGCGACCGGCAGGTCGACGCTTCGACGATCAGCGCGGCATTCGCCAGCGATCTCCTGCGCGCTGTCATCCCGCCGTCCGGCTTGCCGAGGACGCAGGCGAGGCCGGCACTGGTCGTCGTCAGCGCTTCGAAGCCCATGCGGCCAGCAGCTTGGCGCTGCCGGCATCCCAGGATTGGGGATGACGAAGATGCCGCTTGCGCTCATGCAGCTGCCTTGAGCTGATGCGCCTTTTCGTGCTGGTTCATGCCTGATCGCTCCGTTGGCCGACAGGCGGTCTGTTAACCTCTGATTCACGGTTACACCGATGTTGCTGGACGAGAACAAACAACGAACATATAAGAACACAACAGCAACACAGGAGGTTCTCATGCTCGCTTTCCTCAAGGACCTGCTCGCTTTCGTCGCCCTCGGCGGCTTCTCGGTCGGCTTCGCTCACCTGGATGGATATCGCCGCCCGACTCGTGTGACCTGTGGATTGACTCACCCGTTCGTTGGCCTCGCGCCCGGCGGGTGCCTAAGCGACAGAATCCCATGGCCGGCCCCGGCTTCATCCACCTGCACGTCCATTCCGCCTATTCGCTGCTCGAAGGCGCGCTGCCGCTCGGCAAGCTGCTGGATCTGGCCAAGGCCGACAAGCAGCCGGCGCTCGGCATCGCCGACACCAACAATCTGTTCGGCGCGCTGGAATTCTCCGAGAAGGCGGCGGGCAAGGGCATCCAGCCGCTGCTCGGCTGCGAACTGGCGCATCGATTTCGGCCGATGCCGAGCCGGGCGCGGCCGCAACGACGCGGCACATTTCGGCAAGGGCGGCGTGGTGCTCATCGCCGGCGAACGAGACCGGCTTCGGCAATCTCTCGCGGCTCGTGAGCCGCGCCTATCTCGAGGGCGACAGCGGCAAGGCCGCGGCACAGATCGGCTGGCTCGACCGCGGCAGCATCGACGGCATCATCTGCCTCTCGGGCGGCCCGGAAGGGGCCATCGATCCGTACTTTGCCAACGGGCATGGACGCGCATGGCCTAGCAGCGGCTCGACGCGCTGCGCGAGCTGTTCGGCGACCGCTTCTATGTCGAACTGCAGCGCCACGGCCGGCCGCAGGAGGCCGCCGAACGAAGCCGCAGCTGATCGACTACGCCTACCGGCCGCGGCGTGCCGCTGGTCGCGACCAACGAGCCGTTCTTCCCGACGCCGCGGCGACTACGAGGCGCACGACGCGCTGCTCGCCATCGCCGCGCGGCACGGTGCTGGCGCAGACCGAGCGGCGCAAGCTCACCGCCGAGCACTATTTCAAGTCGCGCGACGAGATGCAGGAGCTGTTCGCGGATCTGCCCGAGGCGCTCGACAACACCGTCGAGATCGCCCGCCGCGTCAGCTACCGGCCGCAGACGCGCGGCCCCATCCTGCCGCGCTTCGCCGCCGCGCCCGGACCAGACCGAGGAAGAGGGCATGGCCGCCGAGGCCGAGGCGCTGCGCGTCGCGGCGCGCGAGGGCCTGAAGCGCCGGCTCGAGCACTTCGGCATGGTCGAGGGCTTCACCGTCGAGCCGATTACGAGGAGCGGCTGGAGTTCGAGCTCGGCGTCATCATCAAGATGAAGTATCCGGGCTACTTCCTGATCGTCGCCGACTTCATCCAGTGGGCCAAGGCGCAGGGCATCCCGGTCGGGCCGGGCCGCGGCTCGGGCGCCGGCTCGCTGGTCGCCTATGCGCTGACCATCACCGACCTCGATCCGCTGCGCTACGACCTGCTGTTCGAGCGCTTCCTCAATCCCGACCGCGTCTCGATGCCGGACTTCGACATCGATTTCTGCCAGGACCGGCGCGGCGAGGTCATCGACTACGTGCAGCAGAAGTACGGGCGAGAACCAGGTCGCCCAGATCATCACCTTCGGAACGCTGCAGGCCCGCGCCGTGCTGCGCGACGTCGGCCGCGTGCTGCAGATGCCCTACGGGCAGGTCGACCGCATCTCGCAAGCTCGTGCCGGCCAACCCGGCCAATCCGGTGACGCTGGCGCAGGCGCTCGAGATCGAGCCGCAGCTCAAGGCGATGCGCGACAGCGACGAGACCGTCGCCGAACTGCTCGACCATCGCCCAGAAGCTCGAGGGGCTCTACCGCCACGCCTCGACCCACGCCGCCGGCATCGTCATCGGCGAGCGGCCGCTGACCGAACTGGTGCCGATGTACCGCGACCCGCGCTCGGACATGCCGGTGACCCAGTACAGCCTCAAATGGGTGGAGCCGGCCGGGCTGGTGAAGTTCGACTTCCTCGGCCTCAAGACGCTGACGGTGCTCGACAACGCCGTCAAGATGATCAACCGCAACGGCACGCCGTTCGCCCTCGACCGACATCCCGATCGACGACGCGCCAGACCTTCGAGATGCTGACCAGCGGCGACGTGGTCGGCGTGTTCCAGGTGGAAAGTCCGGCGGCATGCGGCGGGCGCTGGTCGACATGCGGCCCGACCGCTTCGAGGACCTGATCGCGCTGGTGGCGCTCTACCGCCCCGGCCCGATGGCCAACATCCCGACCTATTGCGCCCGCAAGGCCGGCCGCGAGGAGGTCGAGTACCTGCACCCGATGCTGGAGCCGATCCTCGCGCCGACCTACGGCGTCATCACCTATCAGGAGCAGGTGCAGCAGATCGGCACGCGACCTCGCCGGCTACACGCTCGCCGAGGCCGATCTGCTGCGCCGCGCCATGGGCAAGAAGATCAAGGCCGAGATGGACGCCCAGCGCGGGCGCTTCCTCGAAGGCGCCGCCGAGAAGGGCATCGGCCAGGGCGCTCGCCTCCACCATCTTCGACGCCTGCGCCAAGTTCGCCGAGTACGGCTTCAACAAGTCGCACTCGGCGCCCTACGCCTACATCACCTACCAGACGGCCTACCTGAAGGCGCATTTCCCGCAGGAATTCATCGCCGCCTCGATGACCCTCGACATGGGCAATACCGACAAGCTCAACGAATTCCGCGACGACGCGAACAAGCACGGCATCGAGATCGTGCCGCCCTGCGTCAACCGCTCGGACGCGGTGTTCACGGCCCGCGACGGCAAGATCTACTACGCCATCGGCGCCGATCAAGGGCGTCGGGCAGGCGGTCGCCGAGCACATCGTCGCGGCGCGCGGCGACCGGCCGTTCGCCGACCTCGCCGATTTCGCCACCCGGGTCGATCCGCGCATCATCAACCGGCGGACGCTGGAAACGCTGGTCAATGCCGGCGCCTTCGACCAGCTGGTGCCGCGCCGCGAGCAGGCCTTCGCCGCGATCGACGCGGTCGTCGGCACGGCGCAGCGGACCAATGCCAACGCAGCAGCGACGGCATCATGGACATGTTCGCCTCCGACACGCCCGAGCCGATCGTCGCTGCCGCAGAATGTCGCCGACCTGGACCCTGGCCGAGCGGCTCGAGCGCGAGTATCGGCGCCATCGGCTTCCACCTCTCGGCGCATCCGCTCGACGCACTACGCCGAGCTGTTCGAGCGGCTGCGGGTGCAGCCGCTGGCTCGACTTCGAGCGCGCGGTGAAGGAGGGCGGCGCGGCGCCGGGCGGCTCGCCGGCACCATCGCCGCCCGCAGCGACCGGCGCACCCGCAAGGGCACGCCCATGGCGATCGCTGACGCTGTCCGATCCCACCGGCAGCTACGAAGTGCATCGCCTTCTCCGAGCAGATCTCGCAGTATGGCGAGATGCTGACCGTCGGCAGATCGGTGATCCTCACCGTCGAGGCCGACGAGCGCCCGGACGGCGTCGAGCCTGCGGCTGATCAGCGCCGAGCCGATCGAGGAGGCGGCCGAAAAGATCGGCACGCCGGCTCACCGATCTTTGCCGGCACGCGACAAGTGCCTCGGCCCGATCCGGTCGCAGCTCAAGCCGGGCGGCGAGGGGCAGGTGACCTTCATCGTCTCCCGCGAGCAGCGGCGCCAAGGAATACGAGATCGAGCTGCCCGGGCGGCTTCCGCCTGTCCCCGGAACTGGCCGGCGGCATCAAGTCGCTCGATGGCGTGGTGGACGTGCAGGCTGAGCTGATGCTCGGGCACCTTTCCATCGGCGTACGCGATCTCGACCGGGCAGGGCGCTTTTACGACGCGGTGCTGGCGTCCGATCGGCTGGGTCCGCGTCTGGACCGAGACGTGATGGCTCGGCTACGGCCCGCCGGGCGGCAACGACAAGCTGGCGGTGTTCCTCACGTCCGGAGGCGCATCCGCCCGGGCGCGGGCTTTCATCTCTGCTTCAATGCCCCGAACGACGCTGCCGTGGATGCCTTCCACGCCGCCGCGCTCTGGCTAATGGCGGCACCGACGACGGCGCACCGGGGCTGCGGCCTGCACTACGGGCCGGACTACTACGCGGCATTCGTCTTTGATCCCGAGGGCTGGAAGCTCGAGGCTGCTGCACAGCGAACTGGGATGCGACGTCGCCTGAGCGACCCGCTCGACGCGTCTGCCTTGCCATCCTGCCCGCAAATCCCCTATATCCGCGGCGCGCCGGGATGACCCGGCGTAATTCACACGCAGGGCGGCCGCCGGACATCAGGTCAGGTGCTCCATCCGGTGGCGGGAAACCGCCGCAAAGCCTTCGCGGAGGCATCAACCGGTAAAGGAGCATTCCATGGCAATGCCCGATTTTTCCATGCGCCAGCTGCTCGAAGCCGGCGTCCACTTCGGCCACCAGAAGCACCGCTGGAACCCGAAGATGGAGCGCTTCATCTTCGGCGTCCGCAACGACATCCACATTCTCGACCTCAGCCAGACCGTGCCGATGCTGAGCCGCGCGCTGCAGCTCGTCTCCGACACCGTGGCCGACGGCGGCCGCGTGCTGTTCGTCGGCACCAAGCGCCAGGCCGCGCCGGTCGTTGCCGAGGCGGCCCGCCAGTCGCGCCCAGTACTTCGTCAATTCGCGCTGGCTCGGCGGCACGCTGACCAACTGGCAGACCATTTCGAACTCGATCGCGCGCCTGCGCGAGCTCGAGGCGCAGGAAGCCGAGGGCGATCCGCGGCCTGACCAAGAAGGAGCGCCTGCTGCTCGACCGCGAGAAGGAGCGGCTCGAGCGCGACCTCGGCGGCATCAAGGACATGGGCAACCTGCCCAACCTGCTGTTCGTGATCGACACCAACAAGGAAGCCAACGCCATCAAGGAAGCCCGCCGCCTCGGCATCCCGGTGATCGCCATCATCGACACCAATTCCGATCCCGACGCCGTCGATTTCCCGATCCCGGGCAATGACGACGCCTCGCGCGCCCTCGAGCTCTACTGCTCGCTGGTCTCGCGTGCCGCCATCGACGGCATCGCCCGCTCGTCGACCGGCTCGCGGCGCCGATCTCGGCGCTGCGGAAGAGGCGCCGGAAGAGCCGGTACTGGCCGCTCCGGCCGCTGCCGAAGGCGCTGCCGCTCGCCGGCGAACTAAGTCCGGCACTGCCGGACTACCCAATTTCATTGCAATGTGCGGCTCCGGTGTCGGGGCCGCAACAGGAGGTGATCCAAATGGCATGATCACGGCTCAGCAGGTCAAGGAACTCCGCGACGCGACCGGCGTCGGCATGATGGACTGCAAGAAGGCGCTGGCCGAGACCAACGGCGACATGGAAGCCGCCGTCGACTGGCTGCGCACCCGCGGTCTCGCCAAGGCCGCCAAGAAGGCCGGCCGCGTCGCCGCCGAAGGCCTGGTCGGCGTCGCCGTCGAGGGCACCAAGGGCGCCATCGTCGAGGTCAATTCCGAGACCGATTTCGTCGCCCGCAACGAGCAGTTCCAGTCGATCGTCGGCAACGTCGCCAAGCTCGCCCTCGAGGCCGGCGGCGACGTCCACGATGCTGTCCGAAATGCCCTATCCCGGCTCGGGCCGTTCGGTTTCGGCCGAACTGACCGACGCCATCGCCAAGATCGGCGAGAACATGAACCTGCGCCGCGCGGCCACCATCGAGGTCAACGACGGCGTCGTCGGCAGCTATGTCCACAACGCCGTGCAAGCCCGGCATGGGCAAGCTCGGCATCATCGTCGGCCTCGAATCGACCGGCGACAAGGATGTGCTGGCCGCGCTCGGCAAGCAGCTCGCGATGCACATCGCCAACACCAATCCGCTGTCGGTGTCGCCCGACGACATCGATCCGGACAGTGGTGGCCCGCGAGCGCGCGATCTTCGCCGAGCAGGCCAGGGAATCCGGCAAGCCGGCCGAGATCGTCGACAAGATGGTCGAGGGCCGGGTGCGCAAGTTCTACGAGGAAGTCACGCTCCTGGCGCAGACCTTCGTCATCGACGGCGAGACCAAGGTCGCCGACGTCGATCAAGGAGGCCGAAAAGGATGTCGGCGCGCCGATCAAGGTGACCAGTTTCGTGCGCTACGCGCTCGGCGAGGGCATCGACGAAGGAAGAGACCGACTTTGCGGCCGAAGTGGCCGCGACCGCCGGCGTCGCCCAGCAGCCGGCGCCTGCCAAGTAACGTTCTGACTTCGGCGCGGGCTGGTATCCAGCCCGGCCACGAATGCTACTAACCTCGCGCCGGCGCCGCAGGATTCGGCCTGCGCGACCAGCGTCGAGGGGCTCGGCCAATGGCCAAGTCCGCCTACAAACGGATCCTGCTGAAGGTCTCCGGCGAGGTGCTGGCCGGCGACCAGTCGTTCGGCATCGAGCCGGAATTTCTCCACGCCATGGCCAGGACAGATCGCCGCGGCCGCCAAGACCGGCGTGCAGATCGCCATCGTCATCGGCGCCGGCAACATCTTCCGCGGCATGGCCGTCGCCGCCAAGGGCGCCGACCGGGTGACCGGCGACTCATGGGCATGCTCGGCACCGTCATCAACTCGCTGGCGCTGTGGCGACGCCATCGACGCGGGCCGGCGGCGAAAGTCCAAGGTATTCTCAGCGTCCCCATGCCGACCGTCGCCGACACCTTCACCGCCCGCGCCGCCAAGGCAGCGCTCGACGACGGCTTCGTCGTGGTCTGCGCCGGCGGCACCGGCAATCCGTTCTTCACCACCGACACCGCGGCGGCGCTCAAGGCCATCGAACTGCGACTGCGACGTGCTGCTCAAGGGCACCAAGGTCGATGGGGTCTATTCCGAAGATCCCAAGAAGAACCCGATGGCGCAGCGCTACGACCAGATCAGCTACGAAGAGGTGATCTCCCGCAATCTCAGGGTCATGGACACGGCGGCCTTCGCCCTTGCCCGCGACAACGGCTTGCCGATAATTCGTTTACGCACTCGACGACAAGGAAGGCCTGATGGGCGTCCTGACCGGCAAGACCCGGTCCACCCGCGTCGGCTAGCGCCGAGAAGCTGCAGGAACTGTACAATGGCGCAATCATTCTCGCTCGATGAACTGAAAGGCACGGATGCAGAAGTCCATCGCTTCGCTGCAAGGACGAACTGGCAGGCCTGCGAACAGGACGCGCCAGCGCCAGCCTGCTCGAGCCGGTGATGGTCGAGGCCTATGGCACCAAGATGCCGCTCAACCAGGTGGCGACGGTAACGGTGCCCGAAGCGCGCATGCTCAGCGTTCAGGTCTGGGACCGCTCGATGGCGCCGGCAGTCGAAAAGGCCATCCGCAACAGCGGGCTGGGGCTCAATCCGGCAGCCGAGGGCGCGGTCATCCGCGTGCCGCTGCCCGAACTCAACGAAGAGCGCCGCCGCGAACTGACCAAGGTTGCGCACAACTATGCCGAGCAGGCGCGCGTCGCCGTGCGGCATATCCGCCGCGACGGCATGGACCTTCTCAAAAAGCTGGAGAAGGACGGCGATATGGGCCAGGACGACGGCCGGGCCAAGGCCGAACAGGTGCAGAAGGCGACCGACGCCGCGGTCGCCGACATCGACGCGGTCCTGGCCGTCAAGGAACAGGAAATCATGCAGGTCTAGACCTGTCCACGAGGGCTCCTGGAGGGCACCAATGTCCAGCGACCCCGCCATTGAAGCAGCAGACTGGCCAACGGCCGGCCTTGCGCATTCCGGGGCATATCGGCGTCATCATGGATGGCAATGGCCGCTGGGCGAAGGCGCGCGGCAAGCCGCGCACCGAAGGCCACATCGAGGGCGTCAAGGCGCTGCGCGGCTCGTCGAGCTGTGCATCAACTATGGCGTCGGGCACCTGACGGTGTTCAGCTTCTCGTCCGAGAACTGGAGCCGGCCGAAAGACGAAATCAATTTCATTTTCGGGCTGTTGCGCCGCTTCGTTGCATCCGATCTTGAGACGCCTGATCCGCAACAATGTGCGGGTCCGCATCATCGGCATGCGCGAGGGGCTCGATGAGTCGCTGCGGCGACTGATCGACGATGTCGAAGCTGAAGACCGCGGCAATACCGGACTGAAGCTGCATGGTCGCGTTCAACTACGGCGGCAAGGCCGAGATCACCGAGGCACGTGAGCGCATCGCGCGTGCCGTCGCAGCCGGCGAACTGGCGCCCGACGCCATCACCGAAGCAACCATCGACGGGGCGCTCTATCACGGCCGGCATCCCCGATCCGGACGTCATCATCCGCACCAGCGGCGAGCAGCGCTTCTCGAATTTCCTGCTCTGGCAGAGCGCCTATGCCGAACTTGTCTTTGTCGAGGAAAACTGGCCGGACTTCGACGAAGCGACGTTCCTGCGCGTGCTCGAGGACTACACCGCTCGCGAGCGCCGCTTCGGTGGCGTCGAGGCGCGGGCGCGGTGAGCCTGAACGAGCCGCCGTCATCGACAACCTGCTCCGCCGGCAACCGCGCGATCCTGGGCCGACCTCGGTCCGCGCTTCGCTTCAGCCGCAGTACTGCTGGTCATCACGATCTTCGCCGTGCACTTCGGCGGCTATATCTTCGCGGCGGTCGTCGGCGCGGTGTTCGCCGGAGTCTATCGCGAATGGGAGCGCATGGTCACGCTGCAGCCGCTGACCGTTCCGGGGATGGCGCTGATCGGACTTACCGCTGTTGGCGGCAATGGTTTTCCCATGTTTGGCATCGCCGGGATCGCCGCCGTCATCGCCGTGGCGGCGGTTGTCGCGCTGCTGTTCGGCGGAGGCGTGGGCGTGGGCTGGCGCATTGGCGGCCTGGCATTCGTCGGGCTCGTCGATCGTGGCGCTGCTGCAGACCCATGGCGAGACATCGACCGGCATTGTGGCGATGTGGTATCTCGGCTCGGTCGTCTGGCTCACCGACACCGGCGCCTTTTTCACCGGCCGGCAGATCGGTGGCGAGAAGCTCGCGCCCGACATTTCCCCGTCCAAGACCTGGTCCGGCGCCCTGGGCGGGCTGTCCCTGGGGACGCTGGCGGGGCTGGTGGTCTGGCTGGCCTTCACCCACTCGCCGTGGTGGATCGGGCTTATCCTGTCGGCCTCCATCAGCATCCTCGGGCAGGTCGGCGACCTCACCGAAAGCGCCGTCAAGCGGCTGTTCCGGGTCAAGGACAGCGGCGACATCATTCCCGGCCATGGCGGGTTGATGGACCGGCTCGACAGCCTACATTCGCGGTGATCCTGATTTTTGCCGTCGGCCTGCTGCACGGCGGCGTCAACGCTGTGGCGGCAGGATTCCTCATCTGGTGACCAAAGGACCGGCCTGCGGCCAGCGTCCAACTATCGCAATCTTAACGCAATCGGCCCTTAATCAGGATCGGTCCAACGGGGAGTGCCCGAACTGTCTTTTCTCAGCCTGCCCGTGATCTACGCCGTCCCCGCTTTCCTGGTCCGTGCTGACCGTCATCGTCTTCGTGCACGAAATGGGGCACTACCTCGTGGCGCGTTGGAACGGCATGGCCATTCAGACCTTCTCGATCGGTTTCGGGCCCGAGCTATTCGGCTTCAACGACCGGCACGGGACGCGCTGGCGGCTTTCGGCGATTCCGCTCGGCGGCTATGTCCGCTTCGTCGGCGACATGAATGCGGCGAGCATGCCGGATGAAGAGCTGATCGCCAAGGCGGGGCCGGAACTGCACGACCGCCTGTTCGTCAACAAGAACGTCTGGCAGCGCATTGCCGTGGTCTTTGCCGGGCCGGCCGCCAATGTGCTGTTCACCTTCCTCGTCCTCTACGCGCTGCTGTTGGGTTATGGCCGCTACACGATTCCGCCGGTGATCGGCGAAGTCCTGCCCGGTGGTGTTGCCGCCGAAGCCGGTCTGCTGGCCGGCGACACGGTGGTCTCAGTCGACGGCTATGTGGTTCATGGCTTTGAGGATTTTCAGCGCTTCATCGCCACGGCGCCTGAGCGGCCGGTGACACTGACCATCGAGCGCCAGGGGCGCACCGAAACCTTTCATCTGACCCCCGAAGCGGCGACGGTCGCCGACCGTTTCGGCAATGACCAGCGGGTTGGGCGCATCGGCGTTTCGCGCAATGTCGAGCAGTCGGACGTCACGCTCTATCGGCCGGGCCCGGTCGAGGCGGTTGGCATGACGTTCGAGGAAATTCGCTTCATCATCGACCGCACGGCCGCCTTCCTTGGCGACTTCTTCGTCGGCCGCGGCGACGTCGAGCAGCTGGGCGGGCCGGTCAAGGTGGCCAAGGTCTCGGGCGAGGTGGCGACGCTCGGCATCGTCGCGCTCATCAATCTCATGGCGCTGCTTTCGCTCAATATCGGAATTTTCAACCTTCTGCCGATCCCGGTGCTCGATGGCGGCCATCTGCTGTACTACCTGGTCGAGGCCATCCGCGGCAAAGCCCTGAGCCAGCGGGTGCAGGAAATCGGCTTCCGCTTCGGCTTCGCAATCGTGTGCACGCTGATGGTTTTCACACTGTTCAACGACACCATCCTCGAGGCCATCCGCCATTTCTCGTAAACCCTTTGTTAACCTAGGTTTTCAGGGTGTTGCACGAATACACAAGGCCCAATGTTTCGCTAACTGAAGGGGGGCTTGCAGCTTGCCCTTGGTTAAAAAAACAGTAAAAGCTTTGCATGGAGTTAGCTGGGGGCAGCTGTGCATGGCGATTCCCCCAGCCTTAGTCGCAGAGGCAGCTGTAACATGACCGATCCCACCAAGCTGATGCGCGGCGTATTTCTGGCGCTTGCGCTCCTGTTTGCAGCCCCACTAGCCGGGATTGGCGGGCCGCTTTTCGGGGTTGAGGCGGCTCAGGCACAGACGATCAAACGCATCGAAGTGATGGGCAATTCCAGGGTCGATGATTTCGACCGTGATCAACTACCTGTCGCTGCGCGTTGGCGATGTTTCGACCAGCAGCAAGATCAACTCGTCGATCGAGGCTCTGGTCAGCACAGGCCTGTTCAAGACGGTCAGCGTCGGCATGCAGGGCTCGGTGCTGGTGGTGAAGGTGAGCGAGAACGGCATCGTCGCCGCCGTGCTGTTCGAGGGCAACCAGCGATTCTCCGATGCCCAGCTGCTGGCGATGGTCGGCATTGCAGCGCAGGGCAGCTACTCCGACGCGCGTCTGCAGACCGACGTCGACAGCATCCCATTGCCTACAAGAACGCCGGCTACAGCGCCGTGACGGTGACGCCGCGTGTCGAGACCGTTGCCGATGGCCGCAGCCGCGTGACGTTCGTGGTCAACGAAGGCGTGCGCGCCGGTATCGCGGCGATCAACTTCACCGGCAACAACTCGATCAATGCCTGGTCGCTGAAGAGCGTGCTCAGGACGCACGAGACCAGCTTCCTGAGCTGGCTGCTGCGTGACGACAACTACACCCAGGCGCAGCTCGACCAGCGACCGCGAACTCATCCGCCTCTACTATGCCAATCACGGCTTTCCGGATGCGCAGGTGACCTCGGCGGTCGCCGAGTACGACGCCAGCCGCAATGGCTACTTCATCAACTTCACCATCATCGAGGGCGACCGCTACGCCTTCGGCAAGATCGGCGTCGAAACCAGCATCGCCGGACTCAACGCCGATGCACTGACCGGCACGATCCGCACGCAGCAGGGCGACCGCTATTCGACGGGCGCACTGTTGCGGACGACCCAGGACATGGCGTTTGACGCGACGGCGCAGGGCTATCCGTTCGCCGACGTGCGCCCGCGCATCGACCGCGACCCGACGACCGGCCTTCTCAATGTCACCTATCTGGTGGACGAGGGGCCGCGCATCTATGTCGAGCGCATCAACATCACCGGCAATGACAAGACCCGTGACTTCGTGATCCGTCGCGAGCTGGATTTCGCCGAAGGCGACCCCTTCAACCGCTCCATCGTCTCGCGCGGCAAGACTGCGATCGAGAGCCTCGGCTTCTTCGACTCCGTCGATGTCACGATCGAGCCGGGCTCCGCCCCAGACAAGGTGATCATCAACATCGCCGTGGTGGAAAAGTCGACCGGCGACTATGGCCTTACGGCCGGCTACGACACCAAGCAGGGCATCCTCGGCGAGATTTCGCTGACCGAGAGCAACTTCCTTGGCCGTGGCCAGTATCTTCGCGCCGCGCTGGGCGCTGGCCTGAACGGGCAAACCTTCGACTTCTCGTTCACCGAGCCGCGCTTCATGGGGCTCAAGGTTTCGGCGGGCCTTGATGCGTACCACCACATCAGCAACGAGACGCTAACCAACTACTACGGTGTGACCGAGACGGGCGGCCAGCTGCGCTTCGGGCTGCCGGTGACGCGCGATCTGTCGGCCCTGCTGTTTGCCGGCGTCGAGCAGAAGACGCTGACCGACAAGGTTGCGCCGATGACCGATATCTTCGGCGGCGCCAACGCCGACGGGTTTGTCTCCACCAAGGCGTGGATCGGCTATACCCTGACCTACAACGGTCTGGACGACATCAAGCATCCGACCGAAGGCCTCTATGCCACCCTCGACCAGCGCTACGCCGGGTGGAACCACAACTTCATCAAGACCGAGCTCAAGGCGCGCTATTTCATGCCGCTCAACGACGATCTCGGGCTGATCGGCAGTGTTAAGGGGCAGGCCGGCGTCATCAACAACTTCAGTGCTGGTGGCGTGAGCCCGCTCGAATCGTTCGACCTCGCGTCAAACCTGGTGCGTGGCTTCTCTCAGATGGGACCGCGTTACAGCACCAACGGCCAGCTGCTTGGCTCGACCATGTACGTCGGCGGCGAGGCTCAGGTGAGCTTCCCGATCCCGATGCTGCCTGAGACCTATGGCCTCACCGGCGCGATCTGGGCGGACGCTGCACTCATCGGTGGCGCCGGCGGTAGCGTTGGCATTCAGGCGGCGAGCATCAACCAGCCGTTCAAGAGCTCGGTGGGCGCGTCCATCATCTGGGATTCGCCATTCGGTCCGTTGCGCGGCGATCTGGGCTATGTCCTGACCAAGTCAACGAACGACACTGTATCGTCGCTTTGCGGGTCGCCGTACTGCCCAGTGTTCCAGTTCTCGATCGAGAACTTGCTCTAGCCGCAGGTGCGTGAAACAGTTTGAGGGGCCGCGGGCGCCAAGCGCGCCGCGGCCCCTCAATCGTTCGCGACCTTCCTAACTGAATGATCCATGGTCGACACCCGCTTCCATCTTTCCACAGGCCCGGTGCCGCTGAGCGCCCTGCTGTCGGCGATCGGTGTGCCAGACCTGGCCGCTGACCGCCGCACTGCAACCCTGCTGATCGCTGGTGCCGACGAACTGGAAACGGCCATGCCCGATCAATTGGCACTGGCCGCTGACGGCAAGTATGGCGATGCCCTGCGCGCCACGGCCGCCGGCGCCGTTGTGGTGACCAGCGCGCTTCGCGATGCGGTACCCGCGACGGCCATTGCCATAATCGTCGACCGGCCGCACGAGACCTTCGTGCAACTGCTGGAGCGCCTCTATCCTGGCGATACCAGGGGCGTGATCGCGGCCATCCACGGGCCGCACGCCGCGGCACCCATCGTCGAGGCCGACGTGCAGCTGGGCGCCAATGTGGTGCTTGGACCGGGCACCGAAATTGGCCGCGGCACGGTGATCGGACCGAACACGGTTATTGGCGTGGGCGTCGCCATCGGGCGCAATTGTACTATCGCGTCGAACTGCACCGTCGAATGCGCCTATCTGGGCAACAATGTCGTGCTGCACGCCGGCGTCCGCATCGGCTCCGAAGGCTTCGGTTGGCTGGATCACGGGCGGTCCAATCGCAAGATCCCGCAGCTCGGCCGCGTCATCGTGCAGGATCGCGTCGAGATTGGCGCCAACTCGACCATTGACCGGGGCGCGCTCGGCGACACGGTTATCGGCGAGGGGACCAAGATCGACAATCTGGTGCAGATTGGCCACAATGTCCGCATTGGCAGGAATTGTCTCATCGCCGCCTTGTCCGGTATCAGCGGCTCCACCATTATCGAGGACGGTGTCCTGATGGGCGGTGGCGCAGCGACCAAAGGCCACCTGACCATCGGTCGGGGATCAATCGTAAGTGCCTGGGGCGGCGTCACCAAATCCATTCCGCCCGGATCGGTGGTTGCCGGCTTTCCGGCACAGGATATAAAGGCCTGGCGGCGCGAGATTGCCAATCTCCGCCGCCTCAACCGCGAACACACGGGGCATGAGGACCATCACTGATGGATGCAGTCGCAAGCAAAACCGAGGGCCGGCAGCTCAACAAGATGGACATCGACACCATCCTGAAGTGCCTGCCGCACCGCTATCCGTTTCTGATGATCGACCGCATCGTTGACATCGACGGTGACGAGTTCAGCGGTAGGGATCAAGAACATCTCGGTGAACGAGCCGATTTTCCTCGGGCATTTTCCCGGGCATCCGATCTTCCCAGGGGTGCTGATCATCGAAGGCATGGCACAGACGGCCGGCGCGATCGTCATTGCCTATGATGCCTGGAGCGCTGGCCGCGAGATCGGCGCAGAAGGAAATGAGCGCAAGGTTGTGCTGCTGATCACCATCGACAAGGCCAAGTTTCGTAAGCCGACGCAGCCCGGGGACCGCATCGAATATCACATCAAGAAGGTGCAACGCCGCCGTACCGTCGGACGTTATGAGGCGAGGGCAATCGTTGATGGTGTGGTGGTTGCGGAGGCCGAAGTGGGCGCGATGATCGTCGATGCATAAAATGAGCGACATATTCGTGCACCCTACGGCGGTCGTTGATCCAAAGGCCGAACTGGGGGAAGGGGTGCGCATCGGGCCGTTCTGCATGGTCGGCCCCGATGTCGTCCTTGGCAATCACGTCGAGCTGGTGTCACATGTGGCTGTCGCGGGGCGCACCAGCATTGGCGAGAAGACGCGGATCTTTCCCTTCGCTTCGATCGGCCACCCACCGCAGGATCTCAAATATTCGGGCGAACCCAGCCGCCTTGTCATTGGCGCGCGCAACGTCATTCGCGAGTGCGTGACAATGAATCCCGGCACTGCCGGCGGCGCCATGGAAACGCGTGTCGGCGATGACTGCCTCTTCATGGCCAATTCGCATGTGGCGCATGACTGCGTGGTCGCCGATCATGTCATTCTGGCCAACTGCGTCTGCCTCGCCGGGCATTGCACGATCGGCGAGTACGCTATCCTCGGCGGTCTGACTGGATTGCATCAGAACACCCGCATCGGCGCGCACGCCTTTGTCGGCGGTCATAGCGCGGTGGTGGGTGACATCATTCCCTACGGTATGGCCGTGGGCAATCGCGCCAAGCTGACTGGACTGAACCTGATTGGGCTGAAGCGCCGCAATTTCGATCGCGAGGCAATCCACCAGTTGCGTGCGGCTTACCGCATGATCTTCGCCCGCGAAGGTGCGCTGCGCGAGCGCGTCGACGACGCGCAGACACTGTTTTCCACCGCGCCGCTGGTGCACGAGGTGCTGGACTTCATCATCGAGGGCGGCGACCGGGCGCTCTGCCTGCCAAACAACGGCAACGGCGCGGGCGACGGTACGAGCGACACCTGATGGGACGCCTGACGGTGCTGGCCGGCGCGGGCGGGCTGGTGCCGGAGGTGGTGGAAGCTGCGCGGGCAAGCGGCCATGACGTGCAGATTGTGCACTTCGTTCAGCGCGACGATCTCGGGCTCGCCGGCACGGTGCCCTATGATCTGCTCGACCTGCAACGCGTCGAGGACGCGATCAAATCGTTCCGGACGTCGCTGGTGACGCTCGCCGGGGCGGTGCGCATCTCCGACGAAGTCCGGATGAAATACGGCCAGTTCGCTGGCGGCGATGGCGGCCGGCCAATGGGCGACATCGCGCTCTCCATGCTGTCGGCCGTCATCAAGTCGCGCACTGGTGCAAAACTCGTCGCGACGCAGGACATCGCGCCGCAGATTCTCGCTCCGGCGGGGCTCTTCGCCGGACCGCCACTGGACAAGGAACTGACCAAGGCTGCTCGCTTTGCCATGAAGACGGCGCGCAGTGTCGGTGCCCTCGATGTCGGGCAAGCAGTTGTCGTGACCGGGGAGCGGGTCGTCAGTGTCGAGGACATCGCAGGCACCGATGCACTGCTCAGCCGCATAGCCGACTATCGGGACCGCGGCTTCGTTGCAGGCTCCCGCGCCGCTCCACTCATCCTCGCCAAGGCCGCCAAGCCGAAGCAGCCGCTGTTCGTCGACCTGCCTGCCGTGGGACCTCTCACGGTCGCCAATGCCGAGCGGGCAGGGGTTACGGTGATTGTGGTCGAAGCGCGCCGAACCGTGCTGATCGAACGTCCGGCGCTCCGCGACGCTGCGGACAGCGCCGCCATCACCATTATCGGGCTGTAAGGCGGTGACCGCGCCAGTCCGGCTGTTCATCGTCGCTGGCGAGCCCTCCGGCGACCGGCTCGGTGCTGAACTGGTGCGGCGGTTGCGTGAGCGCGTTCTGGTCGACATTGCAGGCGTAGGCGGGCACGAGTTGCAGCAACACGGCCTCGATCCGCTGTATCCGATGAGCGACCTGTCGGTCATGGGCTATGCCGACGTGTTCAGGCGTCTGCCGCTGCTGCTCTGGCGGCTGCGCCAGACCTCGCGGGCGATCATCCGGCAGGCGCCCGATATCGTCGTGTTGATCGACTATCAGGAGTTCAACCACAGTGTCGCCAGGGCGGTCCGCAGGGCCGGAGCCACGCTGCCGATGCTGCTTTACGTCTCACCTACGGTGTGGGCCTGGAAGCCCGAACGCGCGCCGCGGCTCAAGCGGGTGTTCGACGAAGTGATGGCCATCCTGCCATTCGAGCCCGCCGCGATGGCGCGCCTCGGCGGGCCGCCCACCCACTATGTCGGGCATCCGGCAGCCTCCGGGGAACCTTTCACGGCCGGACCGAGCGACAGCGGCCTGATCGCGCTACTACCGGGCAGCCGCCCGGGCGAATTGCGCCGGCATCTGCCACTGTTCCGAAGCACGGCGGAGCAATTGGCGGGCCAACCGCAGGTCACGGGGTTCTATCTGCCCACCCTGCCACATCTCGTGCCGTTGCTGAGCGAAGAGCTGAAACACTGGCCCATGCCAGTCCGGCTCGTCACGGAGCGAGCCGAGCGGCCGGGGCTCTACGCGCAGACGCTGCTCGCCGTCGCCGGAGCCGGTACGGCCGTGCTCGAACTGGCACTCGCCGGCGTGCCGGTAATCCTCACTTACGTGATGGAGGGGCGGTTGCGCCGCCTGCACGAATTGCACCCGGAGCAGCGCGTGGCGCTGCCCAACATTGTGTTGAACGAGGACGTTGTCCCCGAAATCCTGCAGACGAACGCCGACCCCGAGCGGCTGGTCGCCGCAGCGCAGCGCCTTCTGGGCGATCCTGCAGCCCGGGCGGCTCAGTCTGCAGCGTTCCTCAGGCTGCGAGACCTGCTGGCGACGGGAGATCCGGGTGCGCCGAGGGAGGACCCGGTCGACCGGGTCCTGGCACACCTGGCGCGCAGGGCGTCCTAGCGCTTGGCGATCGGGGCGTAATCGCGGGCCGGCGAGCCGTGGTAGAGCTGACGCGGACGCCCGATCTTCTTCTGCGGATCGGCGATCATTTCCTTCCACTGAGCAATCCAGCCCGACGGTGCGGCTGAGCGCGAAGATGGCCGTGAACATCGAGGTCGGAAAGCCGATCGCCTCGAGGATGATCCCCGAATAGAAATCGACGTTCGGATAGAGCTTGCGCGAGATGAAGTATTCGTCGGTCAGCGCGATATGCTCCAGCTGCTGCGCCACCTGCAGCAGCGGATTGTCGGCGACATTGAGCAGCCCCAATACCTCCTTGGCCGTCTCCTGCATCACCTTGGCGCGCGGGTCGTAATTCTTGTAGACGCGGTGCCCGAAGCCCATCAGGCGGACGCCGCTGGATTTGTCCTTCACCCGGGCGATGAACTCCGGGATGCGATCCGGCGTGCCGATCTCCTTGAGCATGTTGAGCGCCGCCTCGTTGGCGCCGCCATGCGCCGGTCCCCAGAGGCAGGCGACGCCCGCCGCGATGCAGGCAAACGGGTTGGCGTCGGACGAGCCGGCAAGCCGCACCGTTGAGGTCGAGGCGTTCTGTTCGTGATCGGCATGCAGCGTGAAGATCAGGTCCATGGCGCGCGCGATGACCGGGTTCACATTGTAGCTCTCCGCCGGGACCGAGAAGCACATGTTGAGGAAGTTCGACGCGTAATCGAGATCGTTGCGCGGATACACGAAGGGCTGGCCGATCGAGTATTTATAAGACATCGCGACGATGGTCGGAATCTTGGCGATGAGCCGGATCGAGGCGATCTCGCGCTGCATCGGATCGTTGATGTCGGTGGAGTCGTGGTAGAACGCCGCCATGGCGCCAACCACGCCGCAGACCACCGCCATCGGATGCGCATCGCGGCGGAAGCCACGATAGAGAAAATGCATCTGCTCATGCAGCATCGTGTGGTTTGTCACGCGGTGCTGGAAGTCGTCCATCTGCGCCTGGTTCGGCAACTCGCCGTAGAGCAGCAGATAGCAGACTTCGAGATAGTTCGACTTCTCCGCCAGTTGCTCGATCGGGTAGCCCCGGTACATGAGTTCACCGACGTCGCCATCGATATAGGTGATGGTGCTGTCGCGTCGCGGCGGTCGAGGTGAAGCCCGGATCGTAGGTGAACATTCCGGTCTTGGCGTAGAGCGTTCGGATATCGATGACGTGTGGCCCCACCGACCCCGACAGAACCGGAAACTCGTAGACCTGGTCGCCGATGGTCAGTTTGGCAATGGTATCGGTCATAGAGCTCTCCTTGGCGGCCTTGTGCCCGGTGCGGAGGGTGGGCTGGCCAGAATGACGTCAGGGGCTGAGGTCTCCGCTCGATCAGAAGCCGCAGCGTCCAAAGGAGTTCACAACCTGCAACTGGCGTACCGTATTTACCCCATGTCTGCAACACATGGGTGAACAACGCTGACCTATCAGAAACAGTGACTTAGGACTGATCCGCGAGCCGCGCCATGGTCTCGTCGCGCCCGATCAGCACCATCACTTCGAAGATGCCCGGCGAGACGGTGCGCCCGGTGAGCGCCGCCCGCAAAGGCTGTGCAACCTTGCCGAGCTTCAGGCCCTTCTCCTCCGCAAAAGCGCGCGCCGCCGCATCGATGGCTTCTACGGTCCAGTCGCTGAGTTCACTTAGAACCGCAGCGAACGCGGCGATGGTGGTCCGGCCGTCTCCGGAGAGGTGCTGCGCAGCGGCGGCGTCGATGGGAAGCGGCCGGACTGCATAAATGAACTGCGCCAGATCGATCAGCTCGAGCACCGTCTTGGCGCGCGGCTGCAACTCGGGCAGGGCGGCCAACACGGTCGCCATGTTAGCGGTCAGCCCGGTGTGATCAACCTCGCGACCGGTCTCCCTGGCGGTGTCCACCATCACCCCATAGAGATAGTCGGGTGCCGCTTCGCGGATGTAGTGGCCGTTGATGTTCTCGAGCTTTACGAAGTCGAAGCGCGCGGCACCTTTGTTCAGGTCTTCGAGACTGAACCAGTCGACCATCTGCTGCGTCGAAAAGATCTCGTCGTCGCCATGCGACCAGCCGAGGCGGGCCAGGTAGTTCAGCATGGCGTGCGGCAGATAGCCCATCTGCCGGTACGCGCTGACTCCGAGCGCCCCGTGCCGCTTGCTGAGCTTGGCGCCGTCCGGTCCGTGGATCAGCGGAATATGCGCCATCTCCGGCACATCCCAGCCCATACCGTTGTAGATGACGATCTGCCGCGCCGCATTGGTGAGGTGGTCGTCGCCGCGGATGATGTGGGTGACCGCCATGTCGTGATCGTCAACCACTACCGCCAGCATGTAGGTGGGCGTGCCGTCGGAGCGGAGGATAATGAAATCGTCGAGGTTTTCGGCCTTGAACACGACCTTGCCCTGGACGTGGTCGTTCACCACGATCTCGCCGGTCTGCGGTGCCTTGATGCGGATGACGGGCGCCACGCCTTTGGGTGCCTCCGACGGGTCGCGGTCGCGCCACATGCCGTTGTAGCGGGGCGGCTTGCCGGCGGCACGGGCCGCCTCGCGCATCTGCGCCAGTTCCTCCTGCGAGCAGTAGCAGTGATAGGCCTGCCCCCGCGCCAGGAGTTCGGCGGCGACTTCGGCGTGGCGGGAGGCCCGGCCAAACTGCATGATCGGTGCGTCGTCCCAGCCCAGCCCCAGCCAGGTCAGGCCATCAAGGATCGCCTGCACTGCCGGTTCGGTTGAGCGCTCGCGGTCGGTGTCCTCGATGCGCAGCAGCATCTTGCCGCCATTGTGCCGCGCATAGGCCCAGCTGAACAACGCTGTCCGGGCGCTGCCGATGTGCAGGTAGCCCGTCGGCGAGGGGGCGAAGCGGGTGACGACTGGCTTTGACATAAAACCCGGGCGGTTGGCGTTTTGCGAGGGCCGTGTGTAGCATGGCGCGCGGCGAGCGCAAGGGCGGGGCGGCCTGATGAGCGACACGGTGGGGGCCGATCGCGTCAATGCCGGAGAGAGCAATCTCCGGCGGGCGCAATCCATCGCCAGACGGGATGTTCAGCTTGCACCCGCGGGGCGAGGCGGCCCGTTTGTGGGATTTGCGGCGAGCCTCGGCCGTGCCTTCGACGAACGCCGCTTCTTCGTGTTGTTGCCCTTCGCGGTGATCGCCGGGCTCGTCGCCTCGCTGTCGACCTCCGCCGGGCCCGAGCCCTGGGCATTGGCTGTCGTGGGCGTCGCCTGTGCGGCGGTCATTCCGCTGGCGTGGCGGGCCATCCGCCTGCTCCGGACCGTGGTGCTGTTCGCCGCCTTCTGGGCTGGCTTCGCGCTGCTGAGCATCCATGGCGCGCTGTTCGGAACCGAGATGCTGAGCCGCCCTGCCTACGGCACCTACCAGGCGCGGGTCGATCGAGATCATCTCCGAGATGGAAAGCGGGCGGCGGGTGGTGCTGTCCGACATCACGCCGGTCGGGACGGCGCGCGGGCTTCCGGTGCGGAGGGCCCGGATCGTCATCAAACAGGGGCCGGAACTGGCACCCGGCGACCGCATCAGGCTGCCGGTGCGTTTCTATCCGGTGCCCGGCCCGGTGATCCCCGGCGGCTTCGATACGCAATTCCATGCGTATTTCGACGGCATCGGCGCCTATGGCAATTCGACCGGCGCTCCCACCGTCATCGCGGCCGGGTCAGGCACAGCACCCGACCGGTTCATCGACACCATCCGCCGGGGCATAGCGGCGCGCATCGACCAGGGACTCGTGCAGCCGGCGGCGGGGATCGCGCGAGCGATCATCATCGGCGACCAGAGTGCCGTCACCGACGCCGCCCGCGACACGATGGCGACGGCCGGTATTGCACACGTGCTCTCGGTATCCGGGTTGCATCTGACGATCGTCGCGGGAGGCGTGTTCGTGGCGCTGCGCATGCTGCTCTCGGTGTCCGACGGGCTGGCGCGGCGGATATCGGTCAAGCGGTTCGCCGCCATCGGCGGCATAGTCTCGGCGGTGCTCTATTACTCGATCTCGGGCGGCAACGTCGCGGCGTTGCGCTCCACGATCATGATCGTGCTGGTGTTCGGCGCAGTGGTGTTCGGACGGCGGGCGATCACCATGCGCAACGTCGCGATCGCAGCGCTGCTGGTCATCGCATTCGATCCCGCGAGCGTGTTCCGTCCAAGTTTCCAACTGTCGTTTGCAGCGGTGGCGGCACTGGTCGGGGCCTACGAGATGCTGCGCGGCAGCGGCGGAGAAGAGGGGCTGATCGCGAGGCTGCTCGGCTATTTCCGAGGCATTGTCATCACCAGCCTCGTCGCTGGCGCGGCGACGCTGGTGTTCTCGGTCTATCACTTCCAGCAGACATCGCCGCTTGGCGTGCTGGGCAATCTGCTGACGCTACCGCTCGTCGGCTTCGTCATGATGCCGGCCGCCCTGCTTGCGGTGCTGGCCATGCCATTCGGCATCGAGGGCCCGTTGCTGAACGCCATGGGCTGGTCGATCGATCGCATGCTCGATCTCGCCGGTGTCGTCGCCGCATGGAGCAGCGGCATCAGCGCCAGCCCGTTGCTGACCCCGCTGGCGCTGCTGCTCGGGGCCGCGGCGCTTGGCTGGTTCGCCTTCTTCCCCGACCGCTATCGGCTGATCGGTCCGGCCCTGCTATTGCCCGCGGTGCTGCTGTTCGCCATGGACCGGCCGCCCGACGTGCTGATTTCGGATACCACCAGAGCTGTCGCCCTGCGGGCGGATGCCGGGCTGGAACTGATCGACGGCAAGCCAAACAGCTTTGCCGTCGAGCGTCTGGCGCGACACCTATGCGGAACCGATCGCCGCGGCGCCGCCGGAGGTCGTCCATTGCGACTCCATCGCGTGCATCGCCGACAGTCGGAAAGGCTTCCGCGTCTCCGTGGTGAGCGACCCGGCAGCCTTCGACGAGGACTGCGCCAGTGCCGACCTCGTCATCAGCCGCATCGACGCGCCGTCCAGCTGTGCCGCGCCGACGGTCATCGATGCCGCCGAACTGGCGGCGCACGGCGTTCATTGGCTGCGGTGGGACGCGGGCCGAAAGCGCTTCGAGGTGCGGCAGGCGATCGGCGATCTCAACCGGCCGTGGCGAGTTTCGCAACGCTGACCCCGGCGGCCGGGATTGCAGCGCTGCCCACCACATAGCCTGCTTCGTCAGCTGCCGGCGACAGCGTTGCACCGCCATCCCCGTAGTTGACATAGATGCGGAAACCACCGCGGACCCGGCAGCGGACACCGGCGGGCAAGGCCAGCGGGGTGAGATTGGCCTCATCGATCAACCGGTCAACGATCCGCTGCATCAGCGCGCGGTCGCCACTGGCCGCGAGGTAGTAAGTCTTTCCCTGTGCCACCAGTACGGGGAAATCTTCCTCATCTTCGATCAGCACCTCAGCGCGCGTTTCGAGCCGCTCGCGCCACAGCCGAACCGCGCCGCCGCCTTTTACCGCGACTTCCGCGACGGGGTCGGTGCTGTCGACGCGGATCACTTTCACATCAAGCAGGTTCTGCGGCAGACCGGGGGGCAGCGATTTCGGAATGGTGAAGTCGCCGGTCTTGGCGCCCGAGCGCGGCCCGATCAAGAGGTGCCCCTCGAAGCTCGCAATAGCGGTCCGCAACGCATCGCTCCAGGCAAACAATGCGGGGACGACGACGATGTCGTAGCCACTGAAGTCGCTGCAGGTTACGCGGCAGGATATCGACATCGAAGCCGTGCTTGCGGAATGGCGCGTAGACCGCCTGCACATGCGCATGATGCGAGAAACCCTTGGCCTGCGGCTGGATCTGCCAGGCCCATTCGCTCTGATAGTCGTAGACGATGGCGACGCGCGCCCTGCCCACTTCGCCGCCGATGCCGATGGCCTTGAGCTCTTCGGCAACCTGCTTCGCCTCATGGTAGGCCGGCGCGGGCTCACTGTCGGGCCGGAGCAGCCCGGCATGCATCTGCTCCTGCGCCGAATGGTGCTGCCGCCAGCGGAAATAGGACACCACCTCGGCGCCATGCGCGAACGCCTCCCAGGCCCAAAGCCGCGCCATGCCGGGGAGGGGGTCGGGATTGTACTGTGCCCAGTTCACCGGCCCCGGCTGCTGCTCCATCACCCACCAGCGGCCGCGGCCCACGGCCCGATAGATATCGTGCTGCAGACCCTGCGCATCGGGCTCGCCCTGTGCGCATGTACTGCGCCTTGACCTCGGCCGTCTCGTCGCTGACGCTCAGATGGCCGAGCGGGTAGGAATCCCAGGCTGCGACGTCGAGCGACTTTGCCACGTCGAAATGGTCGAACTCGGTGAAGCGGCCCATGAAGTTGTGGATCACCGGCAGGTCCGGCCGCGCCGCCTTCAGCACGTCGAACTGTATCTTGTTGAAGGCCGCCACCTGGTCTGAGGAGTAGCGGCGGAAATCCATGCGTGCCGCGGGGTTGGTCTCCGTCACCGCCAGATTGGGCAGTTCGCGTCGGCGAAATCGCTGTAGTTCCATCGACCAGAACACGTTGCCCCAGGCCGTATTGAGCGCGTCGATCGTGCCGTAGCGCGCCTTGAGCCAGACGCGAAAACCGGCTTCTGCCGCCTTCGAGTAGGAATAGGTCGTGGCGTGGCAGCCATACTCGTTGTCGGTCTGCCAGCCGCCCAGCGCGGGGTGGTTGCCCGACCTTTTCGGCGATGAGGGTGGTGATCCGGCGGCTCTCTTCGCGGTAGCCCTGGTGTGAAAAACAATAGTGCCGGCGCGAGCCGAATTCGCGCGGGCTGCCCATCGTCGTCGATGGCGAGCATGTCGGGATGCTTGTCGAGATCCAGCGCGGCGGCGTCGCGGTGGGGGTGCCGACGATGACCTTGAGACCGGCGGCTCCGAGCACGTCCATGGCCTCGATCATCCAGTCGAAATCGAGCTGCCCCGGCTTCGGCTCGAGCCGCGACCAGGCGAACTCCCCAATGCGGACGTAGAGTGATACCGATCTCGGCCATGCGGCGGGCATCGTCGTCCCATTGTGTCCGCTCGGCCAATGTTCGGGGTAGTAGCAGACGCCCAGCGCGGGGGTGGTCATTGGTCGATGCCTCAGAGCTTCAGGGCGGTTTCGGGCAGGCCGGGCACATCGACGCGGATCGAGAAGATGCTGCCGGCAAGCTCCTCCGCTGGCCAGTTGCTCAGGCGTCATGTTCTGGCTGGCGCTGGTGATGTAAAGCGTCTTGAGATCAGGCCCGCCAAATGCCGGGCAGGTGACCTGGCTGACCGGCAGCTCGACGACACGGTCGATCGAGCCGTCCGGCGCATGACGCACGACGCATGAGCCGTGATAGCGCGCATTCCACAGATAGCCTTCGGAGTCGACCACCGAGCCGTCCGGCGCGCCGCGGTGGTCGCTGGTGTCGACAAAGTCGGTCCACTCGCCAATCGGCAGCCCGGTCGCCGGATCGATTGCGCATTTGCGGATCTTCTTGCTCGGGGTATCGGCAAAATAGGCGATGCGGCCGTCGGGAGAAAAGCAGGTCGAATTCGGGATCCGGACATCGGTCAGGATGGTGTCGAGCTTGCCGCCGCGATACTGGTACACCGCGCCTGACGGCCTGCGCCTCCTTGCGGTCCATGGTGCCGATCCAGAAGCCGCCGGCGGGATTGACCCGGCTGTCATTGGGCCGGTTGCCGGGCTTGTCCGGCTCGATTTCGGCGCAGCAGCGTGCGTGTGTCGGTCGAAAGCTGCAGTTGATAGAGCCCGCCGGCCGCCGCCACCGCGAGTGTTGTCGTCGTCGATGACTGCCGCCGCGCTGACCGGCGTCCTCGAAAATGAAGCGGTCGATCATGATGCCATGCGCATCGGCCGCAGAACAGCGTCTGGTTGAGGATATCGAACCAGAACAGTCGTTGCAGGCAGGGGTGCCAGAACGGGCCCTCGCCAAGCTGGCACCGGCTGTCGATAAAGAGCTCGGCGGTATTGTTCATCTGCGCTTTCCCTCGTCATAGGCCGCAACAGCAGCGCGGGCACGGGATGCGATCTGGTCGGGACCCATGCCAGGTTTGTAAATATAGGTGCCCAGCCCGAAGCCGGCGCAGCCTGCGGCAAAGTACTCAACGAAATTGTCAGGATTGGCGCCGCCCACCGCGTAAAGCGGCACCGACGGCGGCAGCACGGCCTTCATGGCCTTGAATGCCCTTGGGGCCGAGCACCTCCGCCGGGAAGAATTTGAGCCCCGTCGCGCCGGCCTGCAAAGGCGCGGAACGCATCCGACGGGCTGAACACGCCGGGATATGACTTCATGCCGCGCTTGAGTGTCCGTGCAATGACCGCGGGGTTGGTGTCGGGTGAGACGACGAACACACCTCCGGCATCAGCGACCTGCATCCGCCTCAGCCTCGGTGAGCACCGTGCCGGCGCCGATGTCTGCGCGGCCCGCGAAGGCGGCGGCGGCGTCGGAGATTGACCGCAGCGCATCAGGCGAGTTGAGCGGCACTTCGATCATCGTGATCCCTGCTGCGACCAGCACCTCGCAGGCGGCGATCGTCTCGGGCGGCGTGATGCCGCGCAGGATCGCAATGATGTGGCGCTGTTCGGTCATGCTGCGCTCCGTGCAAGTTTGAGGCCGGCCAGGGTTGCATCGGTGGCGTCAACGATGCGTGTCCTCGCCCCTCGCAGCGCAAAAGCTCTCGCATAGAGCGAGCAAAGTGCCACCCCGCCCACCAGCGGGATTTCCCGTTCGGTCGGCCAGTCATGCTGGCCGCCGATCTCGGTGCCGATCAGCAAGCCGGACAGGAGGCCGCCGCACCAGGACGCGGACCTGCCGCTGAGGAGCGATGCGGCACGCACCTTGAACAATGTTCCGGTGAGTTTCTCCGGGTGCGAGAGACCAGCTGTCACGCCCGCGTCGAACCCGGCATCACGCTCCGCTTCGTCTGGCAGACCCGCAAGCGAGTGGCGGAGAACCGAATGGCTGCTCAGCAGCTCGAACAGCTCGCCCGTCATCGCCGTCTGAAATCGTGAAATGCTGCGGCCATCGAGTTCGACCCATTTCGAATGCGTGCCGGGCATCACCACGACGCCGGAGAAGTCGGGGAACAACGCGGACAGGCCGAGCAACTGTGTCTCCTCGCCTCTCATGACGTCCTCACGTCCTGCCTGCCGCTGGCAGACCCCCGGCAGGATGCGGACGGTAAAGGGCGATTGTGGCACCTCGGGCGCCACGGCCCGCCCGAGCAGGTGCCCAAGGTCAGCGGGAGCTTCAACGTAGGGCGCCTCGAGCCAGCCCTGCCGGGCACCGGCCATGCCGCAGACCAACACGTCGACGGCCGGCCCGCCATCGGGGAACTCACCGCCAAGCAGCGACGTCAGCACATCTGGATAGAGATCGCGTGTGAGCTTTCCCATGCCCTGGTCCGAGGCATGCGAAAACGTCGTTGCGCCGCTGGCGTCAACACCCCAGGCCCTGAGGTTCGAGGTGCCCCAATCGACCGCAACCCATTCCGTCTGCTGACCCACGCCGCCCCGTACCCCGTCCCAATTCGCGGCGCGACCCTAACGCCTTAAGGCCGGGACCGACTAGGGGCGTCGGGCCTGATTGGGCAAAAAATTGCCAAGAAGGCCAAGCGTTTCAGACCAGCCTGCCCCCAAAAAGACGAAGGCCGGAGGTTGCACGCCGGCCTTCTGGAACCCGTGCCCGCATGGCCAGTCAGTATTTGCGGAGCAAACCCACCAGTCGGCCCTGAATCTTGACCCGGTCGGGTCCGAATATGCGGGTTTCGTAGGCCGGGTTGGCGGCCTCGAGGGCGATGGAATTGTTGCGTCGGCGGAGGCGCTTGAGCGTCGCCTCCTCATCGTCGACCAGCGCCACGATGATCTCACCGGTGCCCGCCGTGTCCTGCTTCTTGATCAGGACGGTGTCGCCGTCGAAGATGCCGGCCTCAATCATCGAGTCCCCGCGCACCTCCAGTGCATAGTGTTCGCCCGCGCCGAGCATTTCGGGGGGCACCATGATGGTGTGGCTGTGGTGCTGGATGGCCTCGATCGGCGTGCCGGCGGCGATCCGCCCCATGACCGGAATGGAAACCGGCCGGCCGGCCTCGGACGTTCCCGGCATCTGCGGCGCGGTGCGCGCCGGCGGGGTCGCGATGCGCCCGAGATTGCCGTCGATGACGCTGGGCTCGAAGCGCGACTTCCGGCCGCCCAGCGAGGGGTTCATCGAGTTCGGGGAGCTTGATCACCTCCAGCGCCCGCGCGCGGTTGGGGAGGCGGCGGATGAAGCCCCGCTCTTCCAGCGCCGTGATCAGCCGGTGGATGCCCGACTTCGACTTGAGGTCCAGCGCGTCCTTCATCTCGTCGAAGGAGGGTGGAATACCGCTCTCCTTCATACGTTCGTGGATGAACATGAGCAGTTCGTGTTGCTTGCGGGTCAGCATAGACGTCCCCCCTACCGGAGAATCGGAACAAAGACTGAACAATCTATAGATGTTCCAGTTATGTTCTGCAACAGCCAGGTAAATATTCGGTTAGCCCACCGCGATCTGACCGACTACTGGGGGAGGCGGCTCGTGTGCATGGGATCAGCCTCGGCCTTGCCAAAGGTATTCGGCAGGCTGGTCGCCATCCACTCATACGGATAGCCGAGTTTCAGCGGCATGGCGTCGGTCAGCTGTTGGCGCTCGTCGACTGGCAGGTCGAAATCGCCGGCAGCCAGGTTCTCCACGACCTGATCGACGCGACGGGCGCCGATGATGGCGGAGGTGACACGACGATCACCGAGCAGCCAGCTCAGCGCCACCTGACTGGGCGTGTGGCCGAGGCGTCGCAGCCGTCTCGACCAGGAGGTCGATGAGCTTCAGCGAATCCTCGAACCAGTAGCGGGGGAGGGTGATCGCCGCCTGCAGGCCAATGCGCGACTGCGCATCGGGCTTCTCCTGGTCGCGGTATTTGCCCGACAGCATGCCGGCCGCGAGCGGGCTCCAGCAGATCATGGCGAGCCCCTGATCGTCGCAGGCCGGCAGGATCTCGCGCTCGATGTCACGGCGGACGAGATTGTAGAGGTGCTGCGCCGAAACCAGCGGCTCATAGTTCTTGAGGGCTGCCACGCCGTTCGTCTTGGCAATCTGCCAGGCATAGAAATTCGAGCAGCCGAGGTAGCGGATCTTGCCGGCGCGGATCAGGTCATCAGCGGCGCGAAGGCTCTCCTCGATCGGAGTGTAAGGGTCGGGGCCGTGAAACTGGTAGAGGTCGATATAGTCGAGCCCCATCCGCGCGAGGCTGCGGTCGCAGGAGTCGATGATGTGTTTGCGGGAGAGCCCGCGCGAGGTGACCGCACTGTTGCTGGGGAACCAGCACTTGGTGGCGATCACCAGATTGTCCCGCGTATGCTCCTTGAGGGCGATGCCGAGCATCTTTTCGGACTCGCCGCCGCTGTAGGCGTCCGCCGTGTCGATGAAATTGCCGCCGCCTTCGACGAAGGTGCGGACGATGTCGCTGGACGTTTCCTGATCGCATCCCCATTGGGCGTTGCCGAAGGTCATGGTGCCAAGGCAGAGCCGCGACACCAGCAGGCCCGAACGGCCGAGATAACGATATTTCATGAGGTTTCTCCAAGTGATCGTTGCGGGACCGCCGTCCGTGGCGGGCCGCTAGAAGTTCAGCCGGTCGAATATCTTTGAGGGAATGGCACGGACAACGGCCATGATGAGCGCCCAGCGGCGCGGACTATATTGGATTGGCCCGCCATGCTCCACCGCACGCCGGATGTCCCTGGCAATTGTGTGGGGCGATGCCAGCCTCGCGCCCGCAGCCGTCAGGTCGGCAGTCATCGCCGTGGCAGTCGGGCCAGGCTTGAGCAGGATGGCGCGGGGCCCACGGCCGGCAAAGCGATGCGAGATGCCCTGCACCAGGGTTGCGATACCGGCCTTGGTAGAGCCGTAGATGTAGTTCTTCCGGCGTCCACGATCGCCGGCGGGCGAGCCGAGAACGATCAGCGTGCCGAAGCCCTGGCGCTCAAGCAGGTTCGCCGCCGCCAGTGCCCAGCCGGCGGCCGAAACGTAGTTGACGCTTATGACGGCGGCCGCGGCGGCCGGCTCACGTTCCAGACCTGCCTGGTCGGGCATCGTCCCGTAGGCGAGCAGAATCACATCGATGCCGCCGATCGCGAAGCCCGCGAGTGCGGCAGCAGGATCGGCCGTGACGGGGTCGAGCGCCGCAACGCTGACGTCACCACCGCGCACCCGCAGATCAGCCGCCAGTTCCTCGAGCCGGACCCCGTTGCGCCCGACGAGGACGAGAGCGGCCTTTTCCGTAGCGAAGATGCGAGCCGTTGCCTCCGCGATTCCCGATGTTGCACCGATGATGACAATTCGCGCCGGTTTCCGCATGGCTAGGCAACACTCCGCCAGAACGAGGATGAAAAGGCCGGATCGACATGCTCCGTAAAGGCATCGAGATCACCATAGCCGGCCCGGAACATGCCTGCACTCATGCGGCCGTCCTTGGCCGGATAGAGCCGCCCGCCGGCGTCGCGAACGATGCTGTCCAGCCGCGACAGCAGGGCAAGCGTGCTGTCGCCGCGGTTTGGGAAGTCGAGCGCGAGGGTGGTTCCCTCCATCGGGAATGACAGCAGGCCCGGCGACCTGAGACTTCCGAACGTCTTCAGCACCGCAAGGAAGGACGCCTGGCCGGACCGCGAAATCTGCAGCAGCATTTCCCCAGTGGCGTCGCGCGCGACGGCCGCGGGAACGACGCTCTGGTACTGGTAGAAGCCACGCCTGCCATAGAGCCGGTTCCAGTGCCCGATGCCATCCAAGGGGTAGAAGAACCTGCCATAGGGAACGCGCCCCGTACGCCGAGGCGGCGCCGTGCCGTACCGAAAAGCGTTGTAGGCGCCGATGGAAAAGCGGTTGAGCAGGGAGCCTGGTGCATCGAAGGGGACCGCCACGCGCCGCTGCCTGGCGGGCGTTTGCGGCTGCCCCTCGGCCGCGTGGCTACCACGCGAAAAAATCCCGCGCAGCCCGTCGCGGACGCAATCGATCCAGGCGACCGTGTAGCTGTGCGTGGCAGCACTAGCGTCAGCAAGGGCGAAGAATTCGTCCAGGCCGCCGAAGCGGACGTCTTCGGCGATGATATCGGCACTCTTGACGGGCATGGCCTGGAGCGTGGCTTCGGTGATCAGACCAGTCAGCCCCAGGCCACCGATTGTCGCGGCAAACAAGCCGCTCGGATCGTCGCGCGTGAGCGTCTGCAGCGATCCGTCCGAGCGCAGCAGCCGGATTTCCCGCACCCAGCGCCCGAATGTTCCAGTCTCGTGGTGGTTCTTGCCATGCACGTCATTGGCGATGGCGCCGCCGAGCGTGACCAGGCGCGTGCCCGGCGTAACTGGGAGGAAGAACCCGTGGGGCACGATCACCTCGAGCATATCTCCGATGCTCACCCCGGCCTCGGCGCGGAGCAGGCCCGTGTTGGGATCGAAGCCGATGAAACGGTCGAGCCCCGACATATCAATCAGCGCGCCTTCCGCGTTGAGCCCGCTCACCCCGTAGGAGCGCCCGAGCCCGATCGGCAGCACATTGTCTGCGGCAGTCCGCGCGGCCACCATCAGACCGGGCAGTTCGTCGGCGAAAGCGGGACGCGCGACCCAATGCCCGGCACGGAGCACACGGCCCCATGAAACCACCTGTGAGCTTGGGTGAAAGTCAGTCACAGGGCTGCGGCAAAGGCGAGCAGCAGCGCCAGCCCGGCCAGCAGGCAGGCCCGGTCACGCAGAGCGAAACTCACCGGGTCGTCGTTCATCTCGCCGCGATTGGTGAGAAGCCAGATGCGGCCGACGACGATCGCGACGCAGAAGGCGGCAACCCAGAGCAACTCGGGACGCGCGTAGGGCACTTTCCGGAACACTTCCTCGATCAGATAGAGCGCAAAGATGATGACCGAACCGGCCGCCGACGCGATGCCGATTGCCAGAACGAGCGGTGCGTCCGCCGCACGGTAGCCGCGCCAGGCGATGCTTGCCTGTGAATCTGGACGCAACAGTTCGGCCTGACGCTTGGCAAGGGCGAGGGAGAAGAACAGAAACATCGAAAAGATCGCCAGCCAGATTGGCAGCGGCGCGTCCAGCACTGCAGTGCCCATCACCATCCGGCTGGTGAACAGAGCCGCGATAACCAGCGCATCGAGCAGCGGAATGCGCTTGAGGCCGAAAGAGTAGGCGAGCGTCATGGCCAGGTAGGCGGCGAGCGTGGCGGCAAAGCTGCCGTCAACGAGCAGTGCCAGGGCCAGCGCCAGTGGCAGGGCGAGCCCCGCGACGGTGGCTGCCAGCCGGACCGGGATTGCCCCGCTTGCCACCGCACGCAGCCGCTTGACGGGATGCTGGCGGTCGGCCGCGAGGTCGCGAATGTCGTTGATGAGGTAGCTGGCGGAGGTGACGATAAGCAGCAGGATAAAGCCGGTCAGCGTTCGCCCGACCGCCGCCTGGTCCCACCATTGGTGCGCCAGCAGCAGCGGCACGAACATCAGGACGTTCTTGGACCAATGGTGCACCCTGAGGGCGCCGGCCCATGTCTTTGCGCGATCAATCAGCGAGACGGATGCCACTTCGGTTCCCATCTCAGCTCAGCAGTGCCAGCGGAATGATCTCGACGATCTCGCCGGCGGCCGTGCCGGGGTCGTTCTCCGGCTGGATGATGAGGGCATCCGCGGCCGCAAGTGAGGAGACATGGCCGCTGTCGGTTTCCTTGATCGGCAGCACTTCGAGAAAGCCGATCTCGTTGCGGTTGAGCGTGCCACGGATGAAGTGCCGCCGCTCACCGTTGGCGGGCAGGTCCGCGGCGAGCGGCACGCCCATGAACGGCCAGAACGGATCGGCGTGCCCGCTCATCATCCGCAGCGCCGGACGAACGAGGACAGTCGCCGTGACCAGCGCCGAAACGGGATTGCCCGGCAGGCCGAACACCAGCGTCTTGCCGCGCGTGCCGAACATCAGCGGCTTGCCGGGGCGCATGGCGATTTTCCAGAAGTCGAGCTCGACCCCGAGATTGCGCAGCGCCTCCTGCACATAGTCGCGATCGCCAACACTGGCGCCGCCGGAGGTGACCAGTACCTCGACGCCATAGTCGAACGCCGCCATCAGCGCCGCCTCGAGCTTCTTCCTGTCGTCAGCAACGATCCCAAGGTCGATCATCTTGTCGGCATAGGGCGCAAACAGCGGCATCAGCCCGACCGTGTTGGAGGCGACGATCTGGTCGGGCCCCAGGGCCTCACCCGGCGCTACCAGTTCGTCGCCTGTCGCGAGAATGGCGATGCGCGGCCGCTTGCAGACGCTGAGCGCCGGCTGGTTGGCCGCGGCGGCGAGGCTCAGCATTGCGGGCGTCAACCCGATGCCGTCCGGCAACAGTTTCTGCCCCTCGATGAAATCCATGCCGCGGCGACGGATCGACTGGCCGGCCACCGGCTCCTTTTCGAAGGTGATCTGGTTGCCGTCGGCGATGGCCTGCTCCTGCATGATCACCGCATCGGCGCCGATCGGCATCGGCGCCCCGGTGAAGATGCGCACGCACTGGCCATGCTCCATCATGCCGACAAAGCGCTGACCCGCCTGCGAGGTGCCGGCGAGTTTCAGCGGCACGCCGAGACGGACCTCGGCCGCGCGCACGGCGTAACCGTCCATGGCGCTGGCGTCGAACGGCGGCTGGCTGTGCTGCGCGGTCAGCGGGGCGGCGAGTACCCGGCG
Source organism: uncultured Alphaproteobacteria bacterium (assembly GCA_963796775.1). Classification (GTDB taxonomy): domain Bacteria; phylum Pseudomonadota; class Alphaproteobacteria; order Rhizobiales; family Devosiaceae; genus Devosia_A. The sequence goes on from CAWCMZ010000007.1 coordinate 354,896, forward strand.
ATGCGCTCGGTTGAGCGGCACGCGCTCCGTATCGGGCGTCGGGATTTTCGCGAAGATGCGATCGAGCGCTTCATCGACCGAAATCATCTCATTCGGCCCGCCGGTAATCGCCGGACTTGCCGCCAGACTTTTCGAGCAGTTCGATCCCCGCGACCCGCATGCCGCGATCGATCGATTTCGCCATGTCGTAGAGGGTGAGGGCGGCCACGCTGGCGGCGGTCAGCGCCTCCATCTCAACGCCGGTGCGATCGGTCGTCTCGGCCGTCGCGGTCACCAGCAGTGCGCCGTGATCTTCGACGATATCAACGGTGACGCTGGTGAGCGCGATCGGATGGCACAGCGGGATCAACTCGGAGGTCTTCTTCGCCGCCATGATCCCGGCGATGCGCGCCACCGCGATGGCGTCGCCCTTCTTCAGGCTGCCACCGAGGATTGCGGCAATCGTTTCAGGCTGTGCTTCGAGCCGGGCCCGGGCGACAGCGCGGCGATGCGTGGCGGCTTTGCCGCCGATATCGACGATACGGGCTTCGCCCTTTTCGTTGAGATGGGTGAGGCTGGCGGTCACGGCCTGCCCTTGTTGCCCCAGAGCAGCAACTGGGTAGCGCGCGTGACGTCGTCCTGCCGCATCAGCGCCTCGCCGACAAGGAACGTGCCGATCCCCGCCTCGGAGTCGAGCCGTGTCACATCTTCGTGCGAGTTGATGCCGCTCTCAGACACCAGATGCGTCCCCTGCGGCACGCCGATGGCGAGGTCGACCGAGGTCTGCAGCGTTGTCTCGAAGGTCCTCAGGTTGCGATTGTTGATGCCGATGAACTCGGCCCCCAGACCCACCGCGCGGTCGAGCTCGATCTGGTCGTGCACCTCGACCAGCGCGTCCATGCGCCACTCTGCCGCGGCATCGAGCAGGTAGCGCGCCGTGTCGTCGCCGACCGCCGCGAGGATGATCAGAATGCAGTCTGCGCCGAGGGCACGGCTTTCCACGACCTGATAGGTTTCGAACAGGAAATCCTTGCGCAGCACCGGCAAACCCGTCGCGCCGCGCGCTTCGACCAGATAGCTCGAAGATCCCTGAAAGCTCGGCCGGTCGGTCAGCACCGAGAGGCACGCAGCGCCGCCCAGTTCGTAGGCGCGTGCGATTTCGGACGGATTGAACTCCTCGCGGATCATGCCCTTGGAGGGACTGGCCTTCTTCACTTCGGCGATCAGCGCATAGTCGCCCGCCTCGCGCTTCTTGCGCAGCGCCGAGAGGAAGCGCCGGACGGGCGGTGCGTCATGCGCTGCGGCGACGACTTCATCCCATGGACGCAGCGCCTTGGCGGCCGCGATCTCCTCGCGCTTATAGGTTTCGATGCGTTGCAGAATATCCGACATGCCCAGTCCTAGCGCAAAAGTTCAAATCAGACGGCGCGGCGCCGTCTTCAAGAGTTACTGACGGCAACGAGCCGGTCCAGCGTCGCCTTGGCGCGCCCACTCTCGATCTCGGCTGCCGCGAGGGCGACGCCTTCGGGCAGCGTCTCAACCCGGTCGGCAACGATAAAGGAGGCGGCCGCATTCAGCAGCACGATGTCGCGGTACGGCGTTTTCTCGCCGTCGAGGAGCCCGCGCAAACGGGCCGCGTTGTGCTGTGGGTCGCCCCCTAGCAAATCTTCGATCCTGGCGCGCGGCAGGCCGGCCTGCTCCGGCGTGACTTCGAAGCTGGTGAGGCTGCCGTCACGGATCGACGCCACGAAGCTCGGGCCGGTGGTGGTGACTTCGTCGAGCCCGTCGGAGCCGTGCACGACCCAGGCGGAAATGGTGCGGTTGGCCAGCAGCGCCGCCGCCACCGGCTCAACCCACTCGCGGGCGAACACGCCCAGCATGTAGCGCCGTGCGCCGGCTGGATTGGATTGCGGACCGAGCAGGTTGAACATGGTGCGCGTTCCCAGTTCAACGCGAGTGGGTCCCACGTGCTTCATCGCCGGGTGATGCGCCGGCGCAAACATGAAGCCGATCCCCGCTTCCCTGATGCAGCGGGCGATCTGCTCGGGCGTCAGGTCCAGTTTGATGCCGAGCGCCTGCAGCACTTCGGCGGAGCCGGATTTGGATGAGAGGGCACGGTTGCCGTGCTTGGCTACAGGCACGCCGGCAGCGGCGACGACAAGCGCCGTTGCGGTCGAGATGTTGAGCGTGCCGACGCCGTCGCCGCCGGTGCCGACAATGTCGATGAGGTCGCCCGGCGCGTCGACCTTGACCATCTTCTCGCGCAGGATCGACACCGCGGCGGCGATTTCACCGACCGTTTCCCCCTTTATCCGCATGCCCATCAGGAAGGCGCCGATCTGCGACGGCGTGGCTTCCCCATTCATGATGATGTTCATGACGGCGCGCATCTCTTCGCCGGTGAGGTCGCCACGATTGCCCAGCCGGTTCAGTGCCCCCTTCAGATCCATCAGGCGGCTTTCCCCAGATTGAAGTCGCGCGCGAGGTTCAGGAAATTCTGCAGCAGCGCATGTCCGTTCTCGGAGGCGATGCTTTCGGGGTGGAACTGCACACCATGCACCGGCAGCGATCTGTGCTGCAGGCCCATGATGAGACCGTCATCGGTTGTGGCAGTGACCTCCAGCGTCGGCGGCAGCGTTTCCGGCTTCACGATCAGCGAGTGGTAGCGGGTCGCCTCGAAGCCCGAATTGAGCCCGCGGAACAGGCCCTTGCCCTTGTGATTGATGCGCGAGGTCTTGCCGTGCATGAGCTGTGGCGCACGGATGACGTGGCCGCCCATCGCCTGGCCGATCGCCTGATGGCCAAGGCAGACCCCGAGGATTGGCGTGTTGGCGCTGAACCGCTCGATCAGGCTGAGACAGATACCAGCCTCGTTCGGCGTGCAGGGGCCCGGCGACAACACGATGGCCTCGGGCGCCAGCGCGGCGATTTGGCCGAGCGTGATCTTGTCGTTGCGATGGACGACCGGATCGGCGCCCAGTTCGCCGAGGAAGTGGACGAGGTTGTAGGTAAAGCTGTCGTAATTATCGATGACAAGGAGTTTCATTGCCCGACCCGTGCCTCACCGGCGTAGCGTAGCGCTTCTTCGGCGGCGCTGAAAAGGGCGCGTGCCTTGTTTTCGCATTCGAGCTGCTCGAGTTCAGGCTTGGAATCCGCGACGATTCCGGCCCCCGCCTGCACATAGATCTTGCCCTTGGTGACAATCGCGGTGCGCAGAATTATGCAGGTGTCCATGGTGCCGTCGGCACCGAAATAACCGACGCAGCCGCCATAGATGCCACGTCGCGAGTTCTCCAGTTCGTCGATGATCTCCATCGCCCTGACCTTCGGCGCTCCCGAGACGGTTCCGGCAGGGAAGCCGGCGCTCAGCGCATCGACGAAGTCATGCTTCGGATCAAGTTCGCCCACCACATTCGAGACGATGTGCATGACGTGCGAATAGTACTCGAGGAAGAACTTGTCGGTGACCTTTACGGTGCCGATCTTCGCCACCCGGCCAACGTCGTTGCGGCCAAGATCGAGCAGCATCAGGTGCTCGGCCAACTCCTTGGGATCGCTCATCAGTTCGTCGGCGAGTTCCTTGTCCCGCGTCGGCGTCGCCCCGCGCTTCCTGGTGCCGGCGATGGGGCGGATGGTGACCTGCCCCTTTTCCACCTTCACCAGGATTTCCGGGCTGGAGCCGGCAACGGCGAAGCTGCCGAAATCGAGGAAATACATGTAGGGCGAAGGGTTTGTGCGACGGAGCGCGCGGTAAAGTGCGGTGGGCGGCAGCTTGAAATCCGCTTCGAAGCGCTGGCTCAGCACCACCTGAAAGATGTCGCCGGCTTTGATGTATTCCTTTGCCTGCGCCACCATCCCGGCATACTCGGCGACCGAGGTGTTGCTGGTGACCTCGATGCCCTCGACGTCGTTGAAGTCCGCCGAATAGGGCAGCGTCCGGGACAGGCGCTGCGTCGCGTCGTCGATGCGGGAGAGGGCGCTCTCATGCGCCTGGCGCGCGCTTACGCCCTCGCGCAGATAGACCGGCGCGGTGAGATAAAGTTCATCCTTGAGGGTATCGAAAATGGCCAGCACGGAGGGGCGCATGAGGATGGCGTCGGGGAGGCCGAGCGCGTCGGGGTTGTTGTCGGGCAACTCCTCCATGAGCCGTACCATCTCATAGCCGAGATAGCCGTAAATTCCGGCCGCGGTGGAGGGAAGGCCTTCCGGTACGTCGATCTGGCTCTCGGCCACCAGCGCCCGCAGCACCTGGAGCGGCGGTTCCGAAACTGCGGCAAAGGCGTCGGGCGCCAGACCTGCATTGCGGTTGATGCTGGCCTTGCCTTTTTCGACCTTGAGGATGATGTCGGGAAGCAGGCCGATCATCGAGTAGCGGCCGCGGGTCGCGCCGTCCTGCACGGATTCGAGCAGGAACGTGTTCTCCCGGCCCTCAGCCAGCTTCAGATAGGCGCCGATCGGGGTTTCGAGGTCGGCGACGACACGCCGGAAGACGATCTGGGAGCGGCCGGCGTCGTAGGCCTTCGCGAACCGCTCAAAGCTTGCGTCGGCCATCGCATCACTGCCCGTTGGGATCGAGCTGCAGCACCTGGCTCAGCGCCTGCTGGTTGAGTTTGATGCCCGCCTCGTCGCGCAGTCCGCCGATGAAATCGGCATAGAGCGAAGTCCCGGACCTTTTCCTCGAGGAAAGTCTTTGCCTGCGCGATGCCTTCGTCGCTGGCCGGTGTGATCTCGGTGATATGGAAAACCACATAGTCGCCGTCAGCATCGAGCGCGGAGCCATGCGAGTCCGGCCCACCCGCAAACGCCGCCGCGGCCACGGTCTGGTTCAGCACAGGGGTCTTGTCGCCGCCGCGCGTGATCGGCTGCGACACGCTGGCGAACTGGCTGCGTTCGGCGGCGACGTCTGCAAATGACGTGCCGCCATCGAGTTCGGCCATGATCTTCTTGATCTCTTCCTTCAGCGCCTCGTCGGTCTTTTCGTTGTTCCAGGCGGTGGCAACCGCGTCGTGAACCTCATCGAGGGTCTGGTCGCGCGCCACTTCGACGCCCTGCAGGTCGAACCACACATTTGAGTTGCCGCCCAGCGAGATGGTCGGCGGCAGCTTCTCCTGGTCGGCCGCAAAAATGGCCTTGGCGACGGTGGCGCGATTGGCCTCCGTAATGCTGGCGACAGCGGCGAGTTCCGCGCCGTCTGCGGTGAGCGTCACGTGCGCCAGCGGCAGCTTGAAGCGGTCGGCAATGTCCTTGAGCGGCTTGAAGGCCGCACGCAGCGTCTCGACCTGATCGAGCATGTCGGCGAACTCCGCCCGCCCTGCCTCGAAGGCCATCCGCTTGGCGATGTCGGCCTTGGCGTCCTCCAGCGAAATCTGGCCGCCTGGCTCGATCCTGGTGACGCCGACGGCACGCTGCCCGCCGATCCCGGGGATGATGGCGAAGTCGCCTTCGTTGAGCCCGAACGCCGCCTCGGCCAGCGCCGCATCGTTGATTTCGGCCTTGGAGAGCGTGCCCAGTTCGGTGATCTTCAGCCCGGCCGTCTTCACCGCATCCGCGAATTTGACTCCCGCATCCTTCTGCAGCTGGAACCACTTGGCGGTGCCTTCGCTGGGGAGCGCCACCTGCTCGATGGTGCGCTTCTCGATCTTCACCAGATTCGCCTTGGTCTTCTCGTATTCGGCGGCGATCTCATCGTCCGTGAAGGTCTTGCCTGCGGCGAGCACATCCGGGGAAAGCGCCAGCAGGTCAACCGTGCGGGCCTCCTTGGTGCGGTATTCGGCCTGATGGGCGGTGAGGTACGCCTTGAGCTCGTCATCGGTAGGGTCGGCGACCGGCGGGATGCTCTGGCCGTTGAGGGTGAAGTACTCAAGCGTCCGGGTATCGCCGGCATAGCGGCTGACCAGCGTCTGCGCCGCGACCGGCACGGTGGTGCCTGCAAACAGTCCCAATGCTATCTGCTGGCGCCGTGCCGCTTTGGTCTGCAGATCGAAGTACTCGGCCTCGGTGTAGCCGTTCTGCTGCAGGACGCGCAGGAAGTTGCTGCGATCGAAACTGCCCAGCATGTCGCCGAAGGAGGGGTCCTCGCGCAGCATCTTGGCGAGCCGCGCCTCCGAAACGCCAAGACCGAGATTGAGCGCCACCCGGTTGACCGCGGCGTCGGATGCGAGCCGATTGATCACAGCGCTCGGAATGCCCAGCGACAGCGCCTGCTGCGCCGTTGGGATGGAGCCGAGTTGCTGCGCCACTGCGTTCAGCTGCGTGTTGTAGGCGCGCTGGAACTCGCGCACCGTGATCTCCTCGTCGCCCACCTTCGCGAGTGTATTGGTGCCGAGATCGAGAATGACGTTGGAAATGCCGAAGCCGGCAAGCCCCACGATGAGCAGCGCCCCGAGGATCTTGCCGAACCAGGTCGAGGCGATTTTGCGCAGGGCATTCAGCATATTCTTGTCATTCCGAGAGGAGTTACGGCCAAGACGGGTTATGGCAAACTGTGATTGCGCGCAAGTGCGCGATAACCGGAAGGATGACGCCCCGTGGCCGCCAAAATTACCCCGCTGATCGCCGGAAACTGGAAAATGAACGGGCTGGCCTCAGCGCTTGGTGAATTGCGGGCGCTTGGCGCCCTGCTGACAGCGGGTCCGCGGCCTCGGGCGACCATCGCGATCTGTCCGCCGGCGACCCTGCTGGCCACCGCGAAAGCCATCGCCGGCCCGGCCGGGATCGTCACCGGAGGGCAGGATTGTCATCCCGACGCCGGTGGCGCCCATACCGGCGACCTCAGTGCCGCCATGCTGGCCGACGCCGGTGCATCGCTGGTAATCGTCGGACACTCCGAGCGTCGCGCCGATCATGGCGAGACCGACGATCTGGTGCGGCGTAAGGCAGAAGCAGCGTTGCGGGCTGGTTTGACGCCCATCATCTGCGTCGGCGAAACCGAGGCGCAGCGGCGGGGCGGCGAGGCGGACGCGGTGGTTTCAGGACAGGTGACGGCCTCAGTTCCTGAAACTGAGGCCGATTTTGTCATTGCCTACGAGCCGGTGTGGGCCATCGGCACCGGCCTGACGCCGACGCTGGCCGACATCACCCAAATGCACGACAGGCTGCGGGCCCAGCTGGTGGCGCGCTTCGGGGCGCGCGGGGAGACGATCCGGCTGCTCTACGGCGGATCGCTGAAACCCGCCAATGCAAGGGACATTCTGGCGGTCAGCAACGTCAATGGCGGGCTGGTCGGCGGGGCGAGCCTCTTGGCGAAGGACTTCTTCGCCATCATATCAGCGCTGTAGGGCCGCGGAGCCGCCCAAAAATCGGCGTATCCGGCTGGCATTTCACAATTGGGGCGTGTAGAACGCCGCCAAATCCGAACACCGAAAGACTGACCTAAATGGCCAATGTGCTGATTGTTGCCTATTTGCTGATCGTCCTGGCGATGATTGCAGTGATCCTGCTGCAGCGCTCGGAAGGCGGCGGGCTGGGCATGGGCGGCAATGCCGGCGGGCTGATGACCGTACGCGGCTCGGCCAACCTGCTGACCCGCACCACGGCGATTCTGGCGGCTCTGTTCTTCGCCACGGCGATCGGCCTGACCGTGCTGTCTGAAATCGACCGCGGTTCGAGCGGCATCCTGGAGCAGGCCACCGGCGCCGGCGCGACCACCAATCCGGACGGCACGCCCGCCGCCACCTCTGTCCTCGACGCGCTGAACAAGCTGCAGAACGACAATTCCGGCCTGTCCGTCCCGGCCACGACCCCCGCCACCACCGATACCACGACGGCGCCCGCCGTGCCGGCGACCGACCCTGGCCTCGCACTGCCAACCACCACAGAGCCGGCACCGGCAGCGGGAACGACAACCCCGCCGCCAGCCACCGACACACCGGCGGCGCCGAGCAACTGAAACGCCCGATGGCGAGACCGGGGAAGGGGATGGAAACATCCCCTTCTTCTTTTTTGTATGGGTCCGCGCGGACCTTCCGAATCAGAATGTTGAACCCATAAGGTGAAGGCCCATGGCTCGGTACGTTTTCATCACCGGTGGCGTGGTTTCCTCATTGGGCAAGGGTCTCGCGTCCGCAGCGCTCGGCGCTGTTTTGCAGGCGCGCGGTTACAAGGTCCGGCTGAGGAAACTCGACCCCTACCTCAATGTCGATCCCGGCACGATGTCGCCTACCCAGCATGGCGAGGTGTTCGTGACCGATGACGGGGCGGAGACCGACCTCGACCTGGGGCACTACGAGCGCTTCACCGGCCGGCACGCCAACAAGCGCGACAATATCACTACCGGACGCATCTATTCCGACATCATCGCCAAGGAGCGCAAGGGCGACTATCTGGGCGCCACCGTGCAGGTGATCCCGCACGTCACCGACGCCATCAAGGAGTTCGTGCTCGAGGGCAATGAGGACTTCGATTTCGTGCTGGTCGAAATCGGCGGCACCGTCGGCGACATCGAGGGCCTGCCGTTCTTCGAGGCCATCCGTCAACTCGGCAACGACCTGCCGCGGCACCATGCGGTCTATGTCCACCTGACGCTGATGCCCTACATCCCGAGCGCCGGGGAACTGAAAACCAAGCCGACCCAGCATTCGGTGAAAGAGCTTCGCTCCATCGGCATCGCGCCGGATATTCTGCTCGTGCGCTGCGACCGCCCCATTCCCATAGGCGAGAAACGGAAACTCTCCCTTTTCTGCAACGTTCGCGAGAGCGCCGTGATCCAGGGCCTCGATGTCGCCTCGATCTACGACGTGCCGCTCGCCTATCACCATGAGGGCCTCGACCGCGAAGTCCTCGCCGCCTTCGGCATTACCGACGCCAAGGAGCCGGATCTGTCTGCCTGGGAGGACGTGTCGTCGCGCCTCCACAACCCGGAGGGTGAGGTCAACATCGCCGTGGTTGGCAAGTATACCGGCCTCAAGGATGCCTATAAATCGCTGAGCGAAGCGCTGACCCATGGCGGCATCGCAAATCGCGCCAAGGTGAACCTCCACTGGATCGACAGTGAAATCTTCGAGCGCGAGGACCCGGCGCCCTACCTTGAGCATATTCACGGCATCCTGGTGCCCGGCGGCTTCGGCGAGCGTGGCTCGGGCGGCAAGATCAAGGCGGCGCAGTTTGCCCGGCTGAAGAGTGTGCCGTATTTCGGCATCTGCTTCGGCATGCAGATGGCCTGCATCGAGGCGGCCCGCAACACGGCTGGCATCAAGGCGGCCAATTCCACGGAATTCGGTCCCACCAAGGAACCCATCGTCGGCCTCATGACCGAATGGACCAAGGGCAACGAGAAGGTCGAGCGCAGCACCGAGGCCGATCTGGGCGGCACCATGCGGCTCGGCGCTTACCCAGCGCAGCTTACCCGCGGCAGCCGCGTGTCCGACATCTATGGCACGACTCGTATCAGCGAGCGGCACCGCCACCGTTTCGAAGTGAACATGAACTACCGGAAGGTCCTGGAAGCCAACGGCATGCTGTTCTCCGGCGTATCGCCTGACGGCAAGCTGCCCGAGATCGTCGAGCGCACCGACCACCCCTGGTTCATCGGCGTGCAATTCCATCCCGAACTGAAGTCCAAGCCGTTCGAACCGCACCCGCTGTTCGCCAGCTTCATCGCCGCCGCTATGGACCAAAGCCGGCTGGTTTAGCGGGCTTACCGACACCCGAGCCGTCTGGCATCCTTTCCACTTCGGCCAGTGTTGGCGGCACCCACGCATCGCGCTAGGGTGGATGCGAACAGGAGGCTGCGAAATGGCCGACATTCTCTCGCTATCGAAAGCCCGCAAGGCCAAAGCGCGATCGGAGAAAGAGGCCAGGGCGGACGAAAACCGCGCCAAGTTCGGCCGCAGCAAGGCTCAAAAGGCGCTCGATGCGGCAACACGGACGCTTGCCGGCAACCTGGTGGACGCTCACAAACGCGACAAATAGCCGTTCCGGCTGCATCTCAGCCGCTGCCGCCCCGTTCAGGATACGCCGATGACCAGTTTCTATGACTTTTCAGCACTGCTGCTGGACGGGACCCGGCAGGACATGGCCGCGTACCGCGGTAAGGTCGTACTGGTGGTCAACGTCGCCAGCCATTGCGGTTTCACCGGGCAGTATGCCGGGCTGGAGAAGCTGTGGCGCGCTTACGGAGACAAGGGCTTCGTGATCCTTGGCTTCCCCTGCAACCAGTTCGGCAGCCAGGAGCCGGGGAGCGCCGCCGAAATCGCCAGCTTCTGCGAAGCCAACTACGACGTGACCTTTCCGATCTTCAGCAAGATCGAGGTGAACGGCGCTGGGACTCATCCGATCTACAAATACCTCAAAGCCGCTGCGCCCGGCATGCTTGGCCTCAACGACGTCAAATGGAATTTCACCAAGTTCCTGATCAGCCCGGACGGAGAGGTCATGGACCGCATCGCATCCATCACCGAGCCAGCCGATATCGAGCCGCAGATAAGGGCGCTGCTGGACCGGCGCGCCGTCGCCTGAGTCAGGCCGCTGCACGGCGGCCGAGCTTGAGAACGCGGCCGTCGATCAGCAGCAGGCCGATGAAGATCACGATGGCGCCAAGCACGTGGACGAATTCGAACCGCTCGTGCAGCACCACCACGCCGAGGATAATCGCCGAGATCGGTGTGATGAACGTGTTGAGCGAGATGTTCGTCGCGCCGACCCGCGGCAACAACCAGTACAGCAGCAGGAACGCAAAGCTCGATGACATGAGACCGATCGCCAGCAGCGCCCCCCAGGTCTCGGCATGGACGATCACTGGCAGCCCCTCGAACAGCAGCGCCAGCGGCACCGTCACTATGGCCGCCCCGCTGAGCGAGGTGGCCGCAACCGCCACCGAGTCGATCTTTGCAAAGCGCCGGGCGTAGTTCAGCGTGAAGGCGTAGCAGAGCGTTGCCGTGAGGCAGGCTGCGATGGCCCAGATTTCCGTGCTGCCGCCACCCAGCGATGGCGAGGCGAGGATCGCCGCGCCCGCAAAGCCGACAATACGCCAAACACTTTGTTCAAGCTGGCCTTTTCACCGCCTGGCCAGAGCTGCGACACCAGAACGGTGGTCATCGGAGTCATGCCGTTGATGACTCCCACGAGTCCGCTGGCAAGGCTTTGCTCCGCAAAGGGAAACAGGGCGAACGGGATGGCATAGTTCAGCACCCCCAGGACGAGCAGTTGCGCATATATGCGGGGGCTGGTGGGCAGCTTGCGGCGCGTCGCCACAAAGAATGCCCAGCACCCCAAGGCACCGATGCTGACACGCCCCGCCGATACCCACAGCGGTCCCAACTCGCGGATCAGGATGGCGTTGAACAGGAACGAGCAGCCCCACAGCGCGCCGAGAAATACGATGAGAGCCCAGTAGCGAAGCGGCATGCGGTTTCTCCTGCGGCGCCGTTCTAGGCCTGCCGCGGAGGGCGGTCGAACCGATTTTGACGATGGAGCCCATCAAATCCGGTGATGGACTATCGCGGGAACGCGACTTGCCCCCGCGCCACCATCGCGAGGGCGGCCGGATAGGCTTTGTGCTCCTCGGCGAGTATGCGCGCCGCGAGGCTCTCGGCGGTGTCGCCGGGAACGATCGGAACGCGCCGCTGTAGGATCGTCGGGCCGTCGTCGAGTTCGGGCACGACCCAATGGACGGTGCAGCCGCTTTCCGTGTCGCCGGCGTCGAGCGCCTGCTGCTGGGGCTTCAGGCCCTTGTGCAGTGGCAGGAGCGAAGGGTGGATGTTGAGCATCCGTCCGGTCCAGAGCCGCGCGAACGGCACCGAAAAAATCCGCATGAAGCCGGCAAGGCAGACGAGTTCGGTGTCCCAGCCTTGGAGCACCGACTGGATTTCCGCGTCGAATTCCTCCCGGCTCGCAAAATCCCTGTGCGAGCGCACCGCGGTAGGAATGCCGTCGGCGCTGGCGATCGGCAGTCCTGCGGCGTCCGCCTTGTTGGAAAACACCCCCACGATTTGCGCTGGATAGTCCGGCGCCCTGGCCGCTTCGATCAGGGCAGACATGTTGGAGCCGCGACCGGAAATCAGGATGACGACGCGTTTCCGGGCAGTCACAGCGCGAGGCTGCCCGAAAAGGTCACCGGATCGCCGGTTCTCGCTGCGAGGGCGCCCACGACCGTAGCCGCTTCTCCGGCGGCGTTGAGATGTGCGACCAGCGCTTCGGCCTCGCTCGGGGCAACGGCGCAGAGCATGCCGATGCCGCAGTTGAAGGTTCGCAGCATCTCCCGTTCTGACAGACCGCCGACACGGGCCAGCCAGCCGAACACCCTGGGAACGCTCACCTTTCCGAGATCGACGTGTGCGCTGAGTTCGTCCGGCAGGACGCGCGGAATATTGTCGATGAAGCCGCCGCCGGTGATGTGCGCAAGCGCCTTGATGCCGATGCCGGCCTTCAGCGCGGAGAGGATCGGCTTCACATAGATACGTGTCGGAGTCAGCAGCGCTTCGGACAGCGTCAGCTTTTCGTCGAACGGGGCGGGCAGGTACCAGTCGATGCCTGAAACCTCGACGATCCTTCGCACCAGCGAGAAACCGTTGGAGTGGACACCCGACGAGGCGATGGCGACCAGCACATCACCCGCGGCGAGGTCGCCGCGCGGCAGCAGGGTACCGCGCTCCGCGGCGCCGACGGCGAACCCCGCGAGGTCGAAGTCCTTGCCGTGATACATCCCCGGCATTTCCGCCGTCTCGCCGCCGATCAGCGCGCATCCGGCAATCCGGCAGCCCTCGGCGATGCCCTCGACAATCGCCGTACCGGTCGCGACGTCGAGCTGCCCGGTGGCGAAATAGTCGAGGAAGAACAGCGGCTCGGCCCCTTGCACGACGATGTCATTGACGCACATGGCAACAAGATCGATGCCGATGCTGCCGTGAATCCCGGTATCGATGGCGATCTTGAGCTTGGTGCCGACCCCGTCATTGGCCGCCACCAGCACCGGATCAGAGAAGCCGGCCGCCTTGAGGTCGAACAGCCCCCCGAATCCGCCGATCTCGGCGTCCGCGCCCGGCCGCCGTGTCGAACGCACCGCCGGTTTGATAGCCTCCACCAAGGCGTTACCGGCATCGATATCCACACCGGCGTGCTTGTATGAGAGCCCGTTTGATGGCAGGTCTTGGGGGTCGGACATGGGGCCTGCTGCCGGTCGGGGGAGGGGCACAAGTTTCCAAGCGCTGATAGCTGCTCCATTTGGGAGGCGCAAGGGTTGGTCGGACCATGACACTCAGAAATCAGGTCCTTATCTGGGTCGGCTTTGCCATAGTCACCATCCTCGCGATCTGGGTCATCCGGCCCATCCTGCTGCCCTTCGTGGTGGGGGCGGCCCTGGCCTACCTGCTCAATCCGCTGGTCCAGATTGTGCAGCGCGCCCGCATCAACCGCGTATGGGCCACGGCGATCGTGCTGCTCACCGCGCTGGGACTGGTCGTCGGTATATTCCTGATGGTCATGCCGCTGGTGATTCAGCAGATCGGCGGGCTGATCCTCAGGCTCCCCGGCTACGTGGGGGACCTGCAGGTGCTGGTGCGCGACCTCGCGCCGCAGTTCAGCGAATGGCTCGGCCCAGAGCGTTCGGCCCAGCTCCAGTCCAGCCTGACGCAGATGCTGGGCACAGGTGTCGAACTGGTTGGCACAATCACGGCGCAGATCGCGCAGGGCGGGCTGACCGTCCTCAACACCATCGCAATCCTGATCATCACGCCAGTGGTGGCGTTCTACCTGCTGCTTGACTGGGAGGGCATGGTCAAAGGCATCGACGACCTGCTGCCGCGTGAACACCGGCGGGAAATCCGCGTCGTCCTGGACCAGATCGACCGTTCCATGGCAGGCGTCATCCGCGGCCAGGGCAGTGTCCTCCTGGTGCTCTGCATCTACTACGCCACCGCGCTGAGCGTTGTCGGGCTGAATTTCGGGTTGGTGATCGGGTTGATGACGGGCCTCCTCAGTTTCATCCCGTTTGTCGGTTTTCTGACCGGTTTCACCCTCTCGATGGGTATCGCGCTGGTGCAGTTCTGGCCCAACTGGATTTTCGTGCTGATCGTCTTCCTGGTGTTTGCCGTGGGGCAGTTCATGGAAGGTAACGTGCTCTACCCCAAGCTGGTCGGACAGAGCATCAACATCAACCCGGTTTGGCTGATGTTCGCCCTGTTCACGTTCGCCTTCATTTTCGGCTTTGTCGGACTGCTCCTCGCGGTACCGCTGTCGGCTATTACCGCCGTATTGGTCCGCTATGCGATAAGGCGCTATCAGCAGAGTTCGCTCTATCAGGGCCACAACCGCGCAGTGCACGCCGATGCGCCGCCACCCGCGCCGGTCCCTGCGGCGACAACGAGGAAGGCGCCCGCCCGCAAGGCGGCTGTCAGGAAATGACCACAGGTCCCGTGCGGCCGGCCTCGCCGGGCCAATTGCCCTTCGAGTACGGGCACGTGCCTTCGCACGCCGAGGATGATTTCATCGTTGGGCGAGGGAAACCGGTTGGCCCTTGCGCATATCCGTGCCTTTCCCGCGTGGGCGGGTCCGCTGACGCTGATCGTCGGTCCCGCCAGCTCCGGCAAGTCGCATCTGGCGCGCATCTTTGCCGAGCGGGCGGGTGCAGCGACCCCAGATCCGTGGGATATCGAGGCGCTGGTGCAGGACGATGGCACGAACCCGCTGGTGCTTGAGGACATTGATCGGGCTGGTTATGCCGAGGCGACGCTGTTCCACCTCATTAACCAGGCCATGCGGGATCGCCGCCCGCTGCTGATGACCGCACGCGAAGCCGTTGCCAACTGGCCCTTTCAGACCGATGATCTCAAGTCGCGGGCGGAACTCGCGGCCCTGTTCACCCTCGCGTTGAGCGATGACATTCAATTGTCGCAGATGTTCGTGAAGCTGTTCGGAGACCGTCAGGTGACGGTCGATCCGAAAATCATCGGCTATCTGGTCGCCCGCATGGAACGCTCGCCCCAGGAGGCGGTTGTCCTGGCGGACCTGATGGATCGTGCCGCACTGGCAAAAGGTACGGCAATTACCCGCCGCATTGCCGCCGAAGCACTGGCGATGCGCGGCGTCGCGCAGATGGAGCTGGATCTGGAAGGCAACGACGATGAATGAGCTGGGTGAAATCACCGGCGTCGAAAGCGTGGCGCCCGATGTGGAGGCGCTGAAACAAAGCCCGGCCCGCTTCGTCAATCGCGAGGTCTCCTGGCTGCAGTTCAACATGCGCGTGCTGGAGGAGGCGGGTAACATCAATCACCCGCTGCTGGAGCGGCTGCGCTTTGTCTCCATTTCCGCCAACAACCTCGATGAATTCTTCATGGTCCGGGTGGCCGGCCTCAAGGGGCAGGTGAGGGCCGGAATGGTCAAGCAGAGCGCCGACGGGCTGACGCCGACCGAGCAGCTTGAGGAGATCGCCACGCTCGCTCAGCACCTGCATCTCGAGCAGCAGGACCACTGGCAGACCCTGCGTGAAGAATTGTTCGCCAAGGACGTGGTGATCCACGAGGCCGACGACCTGACGCCAGACCAGGTGAAATACCTGCAAAAGCTGTTCCGTGAAGAGATCTTCCCGGTGCTGACGCCGATCGCGGTCGATCCCGCGCACCCGTTCCCGTTCATCCCCAATCTCGGCTTCTCGCTCGCGTTTGAGCTCACCCGGCCCGGCACCTCGCAGACGCTCACGGCACTCGTCCGCGTGCCGTCCAACCTCGACCGTTTCATCCGGCTGCCGGTGGCGCTGACCGCCGGTGGGCGAATTGAAGTGGTGACCATCGACACGCTGATCAACTTCTTCTTTCACAAGATGTTCCCCGGCTATGAGGTTGCCGGTTCAGGCGCTTTCCGGGTCATCCGCGACAGCGAAATAGAAATCGACGACGAAGCGCTGGACCTGGTGATCGAGTACGAGTCGGCACTTCGGCAGCGCCGCCGCGGACAGGTGATCCGTCTGGAGATTGAAAAGAAGATGCCGCGCGCCCTCAGGCGCCAAATCTCGGACCGGCTGGGCGCCAGCCCGGGCGACACCTTTGAGGTCGAGGGCTTTCTCGGCCTCGCCGATGCCAGCAAGATCTGTGACATCGACCGGCCCGATCTGAAGTTCCAGCCCTATATGCCGCGTTTCCCAGAGCGGGTGCGCGATTTCAACGGTGACCTGTTTGCCGCGATCCGCGCCAAGGACCTGCTGGTGCATCACCCGTTCGAAAGCTTCGATGTGGTAGCGCAGTTTCTGATGCAGGCGGCGCGCGATCCCGATGTGGTGGCCATCAAGCAGACACTCTACCGTACCTCACGCGACAGCCCGATCGTCAAGGCGCTGGTGCTGGCGGCCGAATCCGGCAAGTCGGTGACCGCGCTGGTCGAACTCAAGGCGCGCTTCGACGAGGAGGCGAACATCCGCTGGGCCCGCGATCTCGAACGCGCCGGCGCGCAGGTGGTGTTTGGCTTTATCGAGTTGAAAACGCACGCCAAGATGAGCCAGGTGGTGCGCCGCGAGGAAGGGAAACTCGTCTCCTACTGCCACCTCGGCACCGGCAACTATCACCCCATCACCGCCAAGATTTACACCGACCTCAGCTACTTCACGATCGACCAGTCGATCACCCGGGATGTGGCACGGGTGTTCAACTTCATTACCGGCTACGCGCGACCGACTGAACTCGAGGCCATCGCTGCCTCGCCCGTTAACCTCCGCTCGACGCTGCTCGAATGCATTTCCCGCGAGGTCCGTCACGCCGAGCGGGGCGAACCCGCAAACATCTGGCTGAAAATGAATGCGCTGGTCGACCCCGAGATCATCGACGCGCTTTATGACGCCAGCCAGCAGGGCGTGAAGATTGAGCTGATCGTCCGCGGCATCTGTTGCCTGAGGCCCGGAATTCCCGGCTTCTCCGACAATATCCGGGTAAAATCGGTGGTTGGGCGGTTCCTCGAACACTCGCGCATCTTCTGCTTCGGGCAGGGCGCCGAGATGCCATCGCGCAAAGCCAAGGTCTACATTTCATCGGCCGATTTGATGCAGCGCAACCTCGATTGGCGGGTTGAGGTCATGGTGCCGATCGTCAACCGGACGGTGCACAAGCAGATTCTCGACCGGATGCTGGTGGCCTATCTCAAGGACAACACGCAGAGCTGGGAAGTGCTGCCTGATGGCAGTTCCCATCGTGTGCGCTTGAAAGAGGGCGAGGAACCCTATAGCGCCCACAACTACTTCATGACCAACGCCAGCCTGTCCGGTCGCGGTAGCGCCAGTTCGCGCGAAACCGATGAGAGTGATGATTGAATCAGTTCTGGGGTGTCGACGCCGATCCGACGGCGCAGGGGCGCATCAAAGGCGCCCGCCCGGTGGCGGTGCTCGACATCGGCTCGAATTCGGTGCGCCTTGTGGTCTACGAGCGGCACGCAAGGGCGCTTACCCCGCTCTACAACGAGAAATCCTCCTGCGCGCTCGGCCGGGGCCTCGCCCAGACCGGGCGCCTGGCCTATGAGAACATCGACCGGGCGCTGACCGCCATCCAGCGCTTTGCCCTTGTGGCCAAGCTCATGCGGGTCGGGACCGTGCACATCCTCGCCACGTCCGCGGTGCGCGACGCCAGCAATTCCAAAGCGTTCGTGGATGCCGTCGAGGAGATGATGGGCGCCAGGGTGCGGGTGCTCTCGGGCGAGGAGGAGGCGCATTTCGCGGCGCTTGGCGTGCTCGCCGGGATTCCTGATTTTGTCGGCGTTGTGGGCGACCTCGGGGGCGGCAGTCTCGAACTCTCGGCGATGCGATCTGGCACCGAATCCATCGGTGAGACCCACGAACTTGGCGTCATCCGGCTGCAGGACGACAGCGGCGGGTCGCCGGCCAAGGCGCAGTCGCTGGCACGCGCCCGCCTGAAGACATCGAGCCTTGCCAAGAGCCAGGAGGGGGGCTCCTTCAGCGCCATTGGCGGCACCTGGCGATCGCTGGCCAAGCTTCATCAAATCCTGCGCGGCTATCCCCTGCACATGGTCCAGCACTACGTCGCCAAAGCAGCGGACCTGGAAAAACTTTGCGACGATATTGTCGACGCCATCGCCGCGGGAAAGCCTATGCCCGGGGCTGAGCACGTCAGTTCGTCCCGCCGTGAACTGGTGCCATACGGGGCGGCCGTGCTGGGAGAAGTGCTTCGTATCGGGAAATTCGATGACGTGGTCTTCTCGGCGCTCGGTGTACGCGAGGGGTATCTCTACGGCTTGCTCGATGACGAGGAGCGGACTCTTGATCCATTGCTGCAGGCGGCTGAGGAAATGTCCGTGCTGCGCTCGCGTTCTCCCGCCCATGCGATTGATCTCATCGGGTTCACGGGCGCCTTCCTCGACGCCATTGCGGTCAAGGAAACTCCAGCCGAACTGCGTCTTCGCAAGGTCGCGTGCTACCTGGCGGACATCGGCTGGCGCGGGCATCCCGATTACCGCGGCGAGCAGAGCGTCGATCTCGTCGCCTACAGTGCTCTGACCGGTGTTGACCATCCGGGCCGGGCCTTCCTCGCCGAGGTCCTGGCCGTCCGCTATATGGGGCTCAAGCACAAGAGCATCAGCCAGCCGCTGCTCAACCTGGCCGGTCCCGCCGCCAACATGAAGGCGCGCTTGATCGGCGCCGCCTTCCGCGTCGCCTATCCGATGTCCGCCGCCATGCCCGGAGTCCTGCCGCGCACCAGCTTTGTGCTGGAGAACGGCCGCCTGACCCTGAGGCTGGCGGCTGACCTTGCCTTTCTGGATGGCGAGCACCTTCGCGGCCGGCTCGATCAACTCGGCGGCGTCCTCGGCATCAAATCCACGGAAGTCGTGGCGGGCTAGACGCCGGTATCAGGGCCCGGCAACGCAGCAATCATTGCCTGCTGCTCATTCCTGCGCCGCCGGGATCGCGATCTCGACCACGCCCGAACGCGTCGCCGCCAGCCCGATGCGGCCGTGCTTGATGGCAAGCGCCTTCTCGCCGAAGAGCTTCCGCCGCCACCCCTTGAGAGCAGGCACGTCGGCGTCGTCGTCCAGCACCAGCGCGTCGATCTCTTCCGAAGTGGCGAGAATGCGGGCGGCGACGCCGTGCTGCTCGGAAACGGCCTTCAACAGGACCCGCACTAGGTCGCCGACGGCACCCTTGGGCGAGGGACCGCGATAGCGCTCGGGCATCTGCGGCAACTCGGCCTTGGGCAAGGCCTCGACGTCCTTCATCAGGGCGATGATTTCGGCGGCCGCGGACGACCGGCCGTAACCGCGCTGCACGGCCCGCAGCTTGTCGAAGGCTTCCGCGGTCGTCGGCCGCTGCAGCGCCACTTCGGCCAGCGCATCGTCTTTCAGCACCCGGCTGCGCGGCTGGTCGCTGTCCTGCGCGCGCTTCTCGCGCCATGCCGCGAGGACTTTCAATGCGGCCAGGTCGCGCGGCCGGTTGAGCTTGGCCTTCAGCCTCTGCCAGGCGTTTTCCGGCTGCACCACATAGGTGTCGATGGAGCGGAGGGTTTCGAGTTCATCCTCGACCCAGTCCCAGCGCCTGGTTTCCCCGACCTGCTGCAGCAGCTTGAGGTAGATGTCGCGCAGGTGGGTGACGTCTGCCAGCGCGTAGGTCAGCTGCTTTTCGGTAAGCGGCCGGTGAGACCAGTCGGTGAAGCGCGAGGATTTGTCGAGCTCGACCCCGGTGATCGAGCGCACCAGATTATCGTAGGAGACGCTGTCGCCGAAGCCACAGACGCTGGCGGCGATCTGCGTATCGAAGATGTTGACGGGGACCTTACCGGTCAGTTTGACAAAGATTTCGATGTCCTGCCGGGCGGCATGAAAGACCTTGACCACCTTGTCGTTGGCCAGCAGCTCGACGAATGGCGCAAGGCTCAGCCCATCGGCAAGCGGATCGACCAGCACCGCCTCGTCACTGGTTGCGATCTGCAGCAGGCAGAGCTTGGGCCAGTAGGTGGTTTCCCGAAGAAATTCCGTATCGACTGTTACGAACTCATAGCCGGCGGCACGCTTGCAGAAGTCCGCCAGCACGGCTGTCGAAATGATTGGCTCCATCGACCTGCTTCTTGAAATAGGGTTGGCACCGCTCTTAACAGGGGTGGCCGCTACACTCCAGAACCGAATTCCGAGGCTCCGCCAAGGGCATGGCGGGCAACATCTGGAGAGCGCCGGAAACCTTGACAAGTGGCCGCTCCCATGCGCTTTTCCGGCCCGAATTGCGCCCCCGGCGCAGCAGCCAAGAGTTGAAAATCATGCACCCCTACCGCTCCCACACCTGTGCCGCCCTGACGACCGCGGACGTGGGCAATAATGTCCGCCTGAGCGGTTGGGTGCATCGCGTCCGCGACCATGGCGGCCTGTTGTTTATCGACCTGCGCGACCATTACGGACTGACCCAGTGCGTCATCGATCCGGATTCGCCGGCGTTCAAGGCGGCCGAAACGGTGCGCTCGGAGTGGGTCATCCGTGTGGACGGCGAGGTCAAGGCGCGCACCCCCGACACCATCAACGCCAAGCAGCCGACCGGCACCGTCGAAGTGTTCATCCGGGAGATCGAAATCCTGTCGGCGGCCAAGGAACTGCCGCTGCCGGTGTTCGCCGAGCCCGACTACCCCGAGGACATCCGGCTGCGCTACCGCTTCCTCGATCTCCGCCGCGAGACCCTGCACGCCAATATCGTCAAGCGCACCAGGGTGATTTCCTCGATGCGCCGGCGCATGGATGAGATCGGCTTCGCCGAGTATTCGACCCCGATCCTCACCGCCTCCAGCCCGGAAGGCGCCCGTGACTTCCTGGTGCCGAGCCGCATCCATCCCGGCAAGTTCTTCGCTCTGCCGCAGGCGCCGCAGCAGTACAAGCAACTGCTGATGGTGGCCGGCTTCGACCGCTATTTCCAGATCGCGCCGTGCTTCCGTGACGAGGACCCGCGTGCCGACCGCCTGCCGGGCGAATTCTACCAGCTCGACCTCGAAATGAGCTTCGTCACCCAGGAAGAGATCTGGGACACCATGGAGCCCGTGCTACGCGGCATCTTCGAGGAGTTCGGCGAGGGCAAGCCGGTCACCCAGAAGTTCCGCAGGATTCCCTATCAGCGGGCGATCCGCACCTACGGCTCGGACAAGCCGGACCTGCGCAACCCGATCGAAATCGAGGAAGTCACGCGACATTTCGCCGGCTCTGACTTCAAGGTCTTCGCGCGCATGATCGAGACCGACGACAAGACCGAGGTCTGGGGCATTCCTGCCAAGTCCGGCGGCTCGCGCGCCTTCTGCGATCGCATGAACGCCTGGGCCCAGGGCGAAGGACAGCCCGGCCTCGCCTACATTTTCTGGCGCACGGAAAATGGTAAGCTCGAGGGTGCGGGCCCGGTTGCCAAGAACATCGGTCCCGACCGTACCGATGCCATCCGCGCCCAGCTCGGGCTCGGCGAGGGCGACGCGGCCTTCTTCGTCGCCGGCGATCCCGACAAGTTCTACCGCTTCGCCGGGGAGGCGCGGACGCGGCTCGGCACCGAACTGAAGCTCACTGATACCGAGCGGTTCGAGCTGTGCTGGATCGTCGATTTCCCGTTCTATGAGTGGAGCGAAGAGGAAAAGAAGCTCGATTTTGCGCACAACCCGTTCTCCATGCCGCAGGGTGGCATCGAGGCGCTGAACGGGCCCGAGCCCCTCAAGATCAAGGCATTCCAGTACGACGCCGTTTGCAACGGCTTCGAAATCGCCTCGGGCAGCATCCGTAACCAGCTGCCGGAGACCATGGTCAAGGCGTTCGAGCTGGTTGGGCTGTCGCGAGACGACGTCGAGGAGCGCTTCGGCGGGCTCTACCGTGCGTTCCAGTACGGCGCACCGCCACATGGCGGCATGGCGGCTGGTGTCGATCGCATCGTGATGCTGCTCTGCGGTGTGCAGAACCTGCGTGAAGTGACGCTGTTCCCGATGAATCAGCAGGCCGAAGACCTATTGATGGGGGCGCCGTCTACTGTATCGGCGCGCCAACTCCGCGAACTCAGCATCCGCCTCAACGTCGCCGACAAATGACTGTGGCGTCGCGCGTTTTTGCTAGTCCTTAAGGACCGTTAACAATCCTTTAAACGCTCGCTGCTACCGCTTGAGCAGTTCGCAAGGGGTTGGATTCGGGGCTTGGAATCGGGCGCGGTAAAATCGCGGTACTCGCACGTTGTGACGCTGGTCGCCGCGATCCTGGCATTCGTGCCGGTCATGGGCGTCGACTATCTGCTCGACAACTACGTGCGGGTACGCGAGCGGGCGCAGCTGCAAGCGTCGGTTAACGGCATCACCGACACGATCCAGGCCGCGGCCTACGGCGCGATAGACTCTCTGCGGCAGGTGCTGATGCAGAGTCCCTCGCTCTGCACGCCGACCTTTGTTGCCAATGTTCACAAGCAGATGGAAGGCAGCCTTTACCTCAAGCAGGTGCTGGTTGAGAACGCCGATGGCGTGCAGTACTGCGATGCGTTTGGCGCCGCAGTGAAGTATTCCACCATTTCCCCCAGCCTGGCGATCCCTGGTCACACCGAGACGCTGTCGGTTGTGAAACTGGGCGATCTGGACATGCCGGTCCTAAAGATCACCCAGACCTTCGGGACGACCCGAAAGGTGTCAGCCTTCGTGCCGTTGTACCCGAGTGCCGCCGAGACGCTTCTCAGCGGCATCAAGCCGACCGCCATGGTGCGAACCTCGCTGACCAACGGCATTCCGGTACTCAGCGCGGGCGATTCAACCGCCTACGATCATCGTGGCGATACCGAGTTCGTTGCCGCTGACGGCTACGTTGGCGAACTGCCGCTGCGGGTCGAGGCGGCGGTGCCGTTTGCGATCGTGCGGGCGGACTACGCCGACCTCGACGTCAGCTTTACCTTGATTGCGTGTCTGATGAGCGGCGCCTTCCTGACGCTGGCGCTGCAATATGTGCGCCGCTCGCAGCTGCCAGCTTTCGACCTCGAGCGGGCCATCGCGGCGGGAGAACTCAAGCCTTACTACCAGCCTGTCATCAACCTCAAGACCGGCGCGCTGGCGGGCTGCGAGGTTCTGTGCCGCTGGGAAAAGAAAACCGGCGAGGTGGTACCGCCCGGCGCCTTCATCGAATACGCCGAGGTCACCGGCCTCGCCATACCGATGACTTTGAGCCTCATGCAGCAGGTTAAGGCGGATCTGGGCGAGTTGTGCCGCGAAATGCCCGAGATCAAGGTCTCCATCAACCTGTTCGAGGGGCATTTCCGCGACGGCACCATTGTCGAGGACGTGCAGGCCATCTTCGGCGACTCCGACATTTCGTTCCGGCAACTGGTGTTCGAAATCACCGAACGGCGGCCGCTCGACAATTCGATGCAGGCCAACAGCGTCATTTCCGGCCTGCATGCGCTGGGTGCGCGTCTCGCCATGGATGATGCTGGCACCGGCCACTCAAATCTCGCCTACATGCAGACGCTGGGCGTCGACGTGATCAAGATCGACCGCGTCTTTGTCGACATGATCAAGCCCGGGACGCAGCAGGTGCCGGTGCTCGATGGC
Source organism: uncultured Alphaproteobacteria bacterium (assembly GCA_963796775.1). Taxonomy (GTDB): domain Bacteria; phylum Pseudomonadota; class Alphaproteobacteria; order Rhizobiales; family Devosiaceae; genus Devosia_A. Next base: position 378,325 of record CAWCMZ010000007.1, read on the forward strand.
CTCATCTCGATGGCCCGCGACCTTGGTACTGAAATCATCGCTGAGGGCGTCGAGACGGAGGCGCAGGCCCTCTACCTCAGGGCCCGCGGCGTTGTGATGGCGCAGGGGTTCCTGTTCGCCCCGGCCATCAAGGTTGCCCCGTTCAAGGATCTCGCGCGCGCCCTCAACGGCCACCCCAAGCCGCTGGAACTGCCAGTTCCGGCCGCCGCCTGACCCGTCAAGACGCTCGCTCCTATCGGCGCCCGCCAGCTTCCCTTCGCGCCCGATTAGTGGCAGGACACGCTTGGTTTCTTGAGTAGGCGGAGGGGGGCTCATGTCGTCGGACATCAGCGATCAGCAGAAGGCGCGCCGCGAGGCCGCGCTGCATTTTCACGAGTACCCCAAGCCCGGCAAGCTGGAAATCCAGCCGACCAAGCCGCTGGGCAACCAGCGCGACCTGGCGCTGGCCTATTCGCCCGGCGTGGCAGCGCCTTGCGAAGAGATCGCGGCCGACCCCGAGACCGTGTCCCGCTACACCTCGCGAGGCAATCTGGTGGGGGTTATCTCGAATGGCACGGCGGTGCTGGGCCTCGGGGCGATCGGCGCGCTGGCCTCCAAGCCGGTGATGGAGGGCAAGGCCGTCCTCTTCAAGAAATTCGCCGGCATCGATGTGTTCGACATCGAGATCGAGGAGCGTGACCCGAAAAAGTTCATCGAGATCGTGGCGCCGCTGGAGCCGACTTTCGGCGGTATCAATCTTGAGGACATTCGCGCCCCCGACTGTTTCGAGATCGAGGAAGCCCTGCGGTCGCGAATGAAGATCCCGGTGTTCCACGACGACCAGCATGGGACGGCCATCATCGTCGGCGCCGCGGTGCTCAACGGCCTGGAACTGACCCACAAGAAGATCGCCGATGTCAAAATCTGCACCTCCGGCGCCGGTGCCGCGGCCATCGCCTGCCTCAACATCCTGCTGCTGCTGGGCGCCAGGCTTGAGAACATCTGGGTTGCCGACAAGGACGGTCTGCTGACCGACAAACGCAACGATGTGAACGACAAATGGCGGGGCAAGTTCTGCCGCAAGACCAACGCGACGACACTGGCCGAGGTGATCGACGGGGCCGACATCTTCCTCGGGCTGTCCGCCAAGGGGGCACTGACGCCGGAAATGCTGCAGAAGATGGGCAGCAGCCCGCTGGTGTTGGCGCTGGCCAACCCCAACCCCGAGATCATGCCCGAGGAGGCCAGGGCGGTACGCCCGGACGCCATGGTCTGCACCGGCCGCTCCGACTACTCCAATCAGGTCAACAATGTCCTCTGCTTCCCATTCATCTTCCGCGGTGCGCTCGACGTGGGTGCCACCACAATCAACGAGGAAATGAAGCTCGCGGCAGCCCACGCCATCGCCAAGCTGGCCCACGATCCGGGGTTGGAAGTCTCGCCCTCCGGCGCGCCTGCCGTATATGGGCCGGACCACATCATCCCCAATCCGTTCGATCAGCGGCTGATCCTTCGCATTGCCCCGGCGGTTGCCAAGGCAGCGATGGACAGCGGCGTTGCCAAGCGGCCGATCAAGGACTTCGAGGCCTATCACGACAGCCTCAACCGCTTCGTGTTCCGCTCCGGTCTGGTGATGAAGCCCATCATCGACCGCGCCCAGGGGCAGGGCAAGCGCATCGTCTTTGCCGATGGAGAGGACGAGCGCGTCCTCCGCGCCGCGCAGGTGCTGATCGAAGAGCGCATCGCGCGGCCGATCCTCATCGGCCGCCCCTCGGTCATCGAGGCCCGCATCGAGCGTTTCGGCCTGACACTGGATCCAAAGCGCGATTTCGAGACCGTGAACCCCGAGGACGATCCGCGCTACCGCGACTACGTGGCGCTGTTTCATTCGCTGGTGGGGCGCAGCGGCGTCACTCCGGACACCGCCAGGACCATCGTCCGCACCAACACCACGACGATTGCCGCGCTGGCAGTGAAGCGCGGTGACGCAGACGCCATGCTGTGCGGCCTGCAGGGCCGCTACATCAAGCACGTCCGCGACATTCGCTCGGTGATCGGCGTGCAGCCCGGGGTCAAGGACGTGTCGGCGCTGAGCATGCTGATCATGCCGCGTGGCGCCTTCTTTCTCACCGATACCTACGTCAACATCGACCCGACCGCCGAAGAGATCGTCGCCATCGCATTGCAGGCCCGCAATCACCTCAAGCGCTTCAACATACAGGCGCGGGCGGCGCTGCTGAGCTACTCAAACTTCGGTTCGCGCGACGGCGACAGCGCCTTCAAGATGCGCGAGGTTTACCGCCGTCTGAAATCGGTGGCGCCGGACCTGATTGTCGAGGGCGAGATGCAGGGCGATCTGGCCCTCAACCAGGAACTGCGCGAGCGCTACATTCCGGATTCGGTGCTGCAGGGGGAAGCCAATCTGCTGATCTTCCCAAATCTTGAATCGGCGAACCTGTCGCTGACCCTGCTCAAGGAAATGAACAACGCGCTGGCCGTCGGCCCCATCCTGATGGGCCCGAGTTCGCCCGCCCATATCCTCGCGCCATCCACCACCAGCCGTGGCATCGTCAACATGGCGGCGATTGCCGCCAGCGAGGCCGTAGCTTTCGAAGCAGAAGGACAGTCATGATTCGGCACACCGTCATCTTCACGCTGAAGCACGCCGTCGGCTCGCTCAAGGAAAAGAACTTCCTCCGCGACGCCAACATCGCGCTTGCCGACATTCCGGGGGTCAAGAAGTTCGAGCAGCTGCGCCAGGTGAGCCCCAAGAATGACTATCGCTTCGGCTTTTCGATGGAGTTCGCCAACGCCTCTGCCTATGCGGCCTACAACGATCATCCCAGGCACGTCGCCTTCGTCCGTGACCGCTGGACCACCGAGGTCGAGAGGTTCCTCGAGATCGACTACGAAAAGCTCTAGGCCGAGCAGGGAGCGGCGGCGTGAGCGCACTGGCGGAACCGTTCAGGATCATCGCGCATCGGGGAGCGAGCGGCTATGCGCCCGAGAACACCATGGCGGCGTTCGAGCGCGCCGTCGCAATGGGCGCTATCGAGGTCGAAACCGATGTATGCCTTACCCGCGATGGGCACTTGCTGCTCCTGCATGACGACACGCTGGACCGCACAACGAACGGGACAGGTCAGCCCGAGGCCTACACGCTTGATGAGTTGAAGCAATTGGACGCGGGGTCGTGGTCCGATCCGCGTCTCGACTGGGACCGTGACTATCGCGGCGAAAGGCTGATCACTCTCGATGAGCTTCTCGATCGCTTTGGTGCGACGCTCACCTACCATGTTGAGCTGAAGAAGCCGATGCGCGGTCTGGTCCCCGCTGTCGTCGAAGCAATCACCAGTCGCGGACTGGGCCGAAGAACGTTCATTTTCGCTGTGGAGCAGGAAGCCGAACTGCGGGAGGTCAAGCGCCTGGCACCAGACATCAGAGTTGCATGGGCGCCTGAAGGCTTGCTGCGCTCGGCGCCGGAGCGTGCCATCGACGCCTGCCATGCCAACGGGTTTCAGATGGTGACGCTGAATGCGTCGAACCAGTCTAGAGCCCTGGTCGAGCAGGCGCACGCTCTAGGGCTTGAAGCGCGCAGTTCGGGCATTGCGACACGCGAACTGATGACCGCGGCCGCCGAAATCGGGTGCAACGGCATGACCATCAACTGGCCGGATTGGCTGATGGACTACGTCGCAAAGCGCGCCAGATAGCCTGCCCGATTGCGGCATGCGGCGCAGCCTCAGTTCTGCAGGCCGATGAGCACGCCAAATCCAAAGACTGGCGGGCTTTCGCTGGTGAAGCTGTAGAGTTCTACGGTGCGGTCGCCCCTGGACCAGCTGTAGTCGCACCTGACGACATCGCCTGCGTCCGGAGTGCAGTCGGTGACCGGCACACCGGGCCTCCAGTCGAGTTTCTTGAAGCAGGCTGCAAGTTCGTCGCCCGCCTGGTCGAAGGCGGCCTGAAAGGTCTCTAGCGAGCGCGACACATCGGTCGAGCAATAGATGCCCGGCGCTTCGGCGTTGACCCCGCATTGCGGTTGGTGAGAGGCCGACCCCTTCAGCAGCAGGACTTCCCTGATCGGGGTCGCGTCGCGCAGGTCGGCGTTTGAAACCGGCGCCCCATCGCCGGCGTAGTGTAGCGTATCCAGGTTGTCGGCGGCGCTGAAGGCCTCATCGAGGCTCACGCAGGCATTGGCGTTGCGCCAGATGCCGGTCCCGGTCGTGTCCGGCGCCCCATCGTCGACTTTGGCGCCGCCATCGCGCCCGCAACGCTCCGTCACACTCGTGCGGCTGGCGATCATCTGGCGCGCCCAAAGCAGCGGTGTCACGAAGTTGGTGGCGTTCTGCATCTCGATGGTGCTGCGGATCACTCCGACGACGCTGCCAAAGCGATCGTAGAGGGGGCCGCCGCTCATCCCATGTGCGTTGTTGAACGAGGCCTCCCAGCGTCCGTCGTCGGAGTTGGCATTGCTGAACGATCCTGCGGGGGTGGCCGTGAATTCCTGGCCATTGGCGAAGCCGAACGCGTATACGGCCTCGCCCGCCTGAAGTCCGCCGGCAAAGCAGAGGTTCGCCGGCTGGTACGTGCCGCTGTTCCGTATCTTCAGCAGCGCCAGATCGTCAGGCTCGTCCCGCGCCGCGACCAGCACGTCGAGCACCGGGCCGAACTTGCTGCCGAGCCGGGCGACGATCGGACTTTGCTGCTGATGCTCGGCGTCCTGTGCCAACCATTCACGAATGACATGGTAGTCGGTGACGAAGTAGCCATCGGGCGAGACGATGAAGCCGGTGCCGACCTCGCCATCCTTCATCTCCTGGATGTTCTCGTCGTAGTACTTGATCGCGATGTAGACGACGGACTTCTGTGCTTCGGCGCTGATCTGCGCGCCGCTCAACTCTCCCGCAATGGTGCTGCCAAGGGAGGGGAGGACGAGCGTGGCGAGAACTGCCAGCAGACGCAACATGACGGCGCGCTAGTGCGCGGCCATGAGTGCGGACAGCGGGCCGGCCATGATCGAGGCATCGAGCGACAACTGCTTTTTGCCTGAATAGACCTTGGCGCTGTCGGTGAATTGCCACGCCGCCCAAGGCGCCTTGCCGGGAGTCCGCGGCACTTCGGTGGCGAGTCCGTTCTTCGAATAATCGGCGATCCAGACGACCGCCGCGCCAAGCGCCGAGGGCAGCACTTTGGTGCCGACGCGGGCATTCCACCAGGCAGCATTGGTGTAGAGGCTCACCGGGCTCCCGGTCGCCTCAGCGATGGCCTTGATCCAGGCTCCTGCCTTGGCGAGGATGTCTGCGGAAGACAGCGTCGACCACTTGTCGCAGCGCTGGATGACCTTCTGGCCGTTCTTGATGGTGATGACCGCGTCGCCGGGACAATTGGCCGTCATCGGTCCGAGATCCCACTCGAGGTCGAGGCTTGGCAATAGCGCCAGCGTTCCAGCTTTGCCCGTCTGCTTCAGGAAGTTGGCGGCCTGCTTGCCGGCATCCTCGGTGGTGAGGAAGTGGTAAGCGCCGACGGCCAGCTTGCCGTCTTCACGTGCCGCAGTCGCTGTCCCCACAAACGTCGGATCGGCATAGCTCGTGCCCTGCGTTGCCTTTACGTAGACGAACTGCACCTTGTGGCTGGCGATGTCGGCCCAGTCGAGCTTGCAGTTGCAGCCGTCGACGTTGTGATGGGAGACGTCGATGCCGAAAACAGAGCTCTCCCGGGCATGCTCTGGAAAGGAGAACTTCGCCGGCAGCGACGTCAGGCTCTCGCCCGGCGTACTGAGCCGCACCGCGGTAAACAGCTCTTGCCGTGAGAATTCCTCATCATCAGCAACTACCGTGCCGATAGTAAGAAGGAAAATAGACAAAGAATAAATCAAATGCGCGCGCATCGACATTTCTCCGTATAGAGTGGAAATGCCAATCTATTTGTTGCCGGATAAATGTCGAGAGCCCAATGGGTCAGTGTAATTGACGTGTTGAAGAAATGTGTGATCCACGACGTAAAATGTGCAGGAAAACGGGCGAAAACATCCGGAGAAACACTGCATTTTAGCTTTATTCAGCTAAACAAGCAGGAGGCCCGCCATTACCTCACTGGAAGGCGGTTTCCGCGAATGATCGCAGCTTGCGCGAGTGCAGTTTCTCCGGCGGCTGGTCGCGCAGGATCTCCATGGCGCGAAGCCCGATCAGCAGATGCCGGCTGACCTGCGTGCGGTAGAAGTCCGACGCCATGCCCGGCAGCTTCAGTTCGCCATGCAGTGGTTTGTCGGACACACAGAGCAGCGTGCCGTAGGGAACGCGGAAGCGGAAGCCGTTGGCGGCGATCGTCGCCGATTCCATGTCGAGAGCCACAGCGCGCGACTGGCTGAGCTGCTGGATGATCTTGTTCTGGTCGAGCAGTTCCCAGTTGCGGTTGTCGAAGGTGGCGACCGTCCCGGTGCGCATGATCCGCTTCGTCTCGATACCCTCCATGTGGGTGATTTCAGCCACTGCCTGTTCGAGGGCCACCTGCACTTCGGCGAGCGCAGGGATGGGCACGGTTACGGGCAGGTCGGCGTCGAGCACATGGTCTTCACGCAGATACGCATGGGCCAGCACGTAGTCACCCAACTCCTGCGAATTGCGCAGGCCGGCGCAGTGCCCGAGCATGATCCAGGCATGTGGGCGCAGGACCGCGATGTGGTCGGTGATGGTCTTGGCGTTGGAGGGGCCGACGCCGATGTTGACGAAGGTGATACCGCGGCCACGCGCCATCTTCAGGTGATAGGCCGGCATCTGTGGCGTGCGGGTCGCGCGCGTTCCGGTCGTGCCGCCACCGAGCCGGACGTTGGTGGTCACATGACCGCCGGGCTCAACAAATGCGTCATAATCCGGATGGCCGTTGGCCATGTGCTCAAGCGCGATGCGGCAGAATTCATCGATGTAGAAGGCGTAGTTGGTGAAGATCACGAAGTTCTGGAAGTGATCGGCATCGGTGCCGGTATAGTGGCTGAGACGATACAGCGAATAGTCGACGCGCGGCGCCGTGAAATGTGCCAGCGGGTAGGGGCCGCCCACGGGGGGCACGAACGTGCCGTTGGCGATTTCGTCGTCCGTGTCCTGCAGGTCCGGCACATCGAACAGGTCGCGCAGCGGAATCGGCAGCGCGTTGATGGCTTCGCCGTCGATACGCTCATTGGCAGGCAGTGCGAAATGCAGCGGCATGCGGGTGGTGGATTCGCCAACCTCGATGGCGCCGCCGTGGTTTTCGAGGATGACCCTGAACTGCTCCAGGAGGTAGTTCCTGAAGAGATCCGGGGCGGTGATGGTGGTGCGGTAGACGCCCGGGGTGTGCAGATAGCCATAGGGGAGGGTAGAGTCGGTCTTCCCATAGCTGCGCGAGGTGACTTGCACCTCCGGATAAAAGGCCCGCACCCGTCCATTGGGCACCACGCCCTTGGTGAGGCCGATCAGGTGTTTCCTGATGAAATCGGTGTTGCGGTGGTAAATCTCCGACAGATAGTCCCACGCCGCTTCCGGATCGGTGAAGGCCTTTTGCGGCGCGGTATTGGGGGTAATCGTGTCCATCGTCATCTCTTGGCAATGCCGGTTCCGGGGAGCGGCTGTTTGCGGGCACTCCATAGGAGCTTTGACCGGCTTCGGCAATCGCAGCCCCGAATTCTATCACCTTTGAGTGAAGGGACTTTAATTGCCGCATTGGGCCTCCATCTACAGAGGCAGTTCGCTGGATTACTGCAAACGACCCATGCACCGGTGAACGCCCGAGAGGGACCTGCCGCTGCCCCCAAGCCCTCAACAGTGCGGCGGGAACTTCTCAAGGGCCACAGTTCCGGAAACGGAACTGTGGCCCTTTTTGATTCCGTCATCTTTACAGGGCGATGACAGTCGCTGCCGACCAGGGCATGCCGCCTCGACCGATTTGTTCAAGCCGCCGTCCCGCCGGCGTGCAAGACCATCTTCGTAACATGCATCACGGGCAGGCTCTTGACCGTCGTGCCCTTTTGGAGATGCAGTGGGAGAGCAGCGAGAGGCCACCGATGACTGACGACGTCCCTGACAGCAAGCTCACCAAGACCAAATCGCGCTGGGCGGAACTCGGCAAATTCCTGACCGGCATGACGTCCCGGCCGGAGGATTCGCGGTTGCCGCCCGGCCAGCACCTGGTGAAGAACTGGCCCGTCCTCGATTTGGGGCAGACCCCCAACATCGCCAGGGAGGTCTGGCGTCTCGATATTACCGGCGCCGTTGAAGATCCGGCCAGCTGGTCGTGGCAGAACTTCATGGCGCAGCCGCAGACAGCCAAGCAGTCCGACATCCATTGCGTCACCAGCTGGTCGCGCTACGACAATCACTGGGACGGCGTCACGACCCACGACCTGATGGAGTCGGTCAAGCCGAGGGCCGAGGCGACGCATGTGCTGCTGACCAGCAACGATGGCTACACCACCAATTTGCCGCTCAGCGATTTCTCAAGCCCCGAAGCGCTGCTGGCGCACAGCTGGGAAGGCCAGCCGCTGACGCTCGACCATGGCGGCCCGGTCCGGCTGGTGGTGCCGCATCTGTATTTCTGGAAGAGCGCCAAATGGATTCGGAAGATCGAATTCGCGACGCGCGACCATCCCGGCTTCTGGGAAGTGCGGGGCTACCACAACCACGCCGATCCCTGGCTGGAAGAACGCTATTCCTGAGACGGCGGTGCTCGCCCCGAAGCCGGAGCGAGCGTGGTGGATGGCGGCGGACGCTAGCGGGTGAAGTCGGACTTGCCGAGCGGCACGCCGTTGTGGCGGAGGATGTTGTAGGCCGTGGTGACGTGGAAATAGATGTTCTGCGTGGCCCGGCCAAGGATGTAGTCGAGCGAGGGAACCTGCGTGTCCTCGCCGCGCACCTTGAGGGTCACTGCGCGGTCTTCCGCCCCTTCGACGTCAGCTGGCTTCACTGTCGCCAGGTAGTCGAGCGCCTTCCTGACGCGCGCTTTGAGGTCTTCGAAGGTCACTTCATTGTCAGGCCACGATGGCAGTTCGCGCCCTGCGAGCCGGGCAGCCGCGCCCTTTGCGTGGTCGGTGGCGTTCTGGATCTGGAATGACAGCGGCGCCATATCGGGGAACAGCCGCATGCCGACAAGCACATCGGGTTTGAACTTGCGCTCAGCGGCGTATTGCTCGGCTTTCTCAAGCATCCCAAGCAGGTTGGTGAGCATGCGGGCGTAAACCTGTACCGAGATGGAATACATTGAAATCGTCATATTCGTCGTACCTTACCAACTGTTGTTGACGCTGCGGTCCCGGGGACCGGTGACCGCAGCAATGGGGAAGTTATAGGTCTCTGGCGGCACCACATCAAAGCTGAAGCTGGCCAGCGACGCGCCGACCATGCTGATCTCGAAGCCATGCCGCCCCATAGGATCACCGGACGCAACGCACCAGGCGTTGCTGATCCAGCCATCATCCGGACTGAGTGTGATCGTCGAAATGGCGACCTTGCCGCCATCTTCGATATGCACGGTGCGCCCGGAATCGTTCTCGACGCCACCCCAGTCGGCCAACGGCTCGGGCAAGATGAAGCGCTCGTCGAAGGTAACAGACGCAGGCGGCGCGTCGAGCCGAACATACCATGAGTAGCAGGCATTTCCCGGCAGATACGGCACCGTGCTGCCGTCGAGCACGAAGTCCTGCCCGCCATGCTTGAAGCTCACCTGAAACACCAATTCCATCACGTCGGACGCGTGGGCCGCAGCTGCCAACAGCAATAGGACGGGGATGGCTATCAGAGGGCGAAAAAGCATTGGCTGCTCAAGGCATGGAGGGCGGCAAGCCATAGCACCGGCCGGCGTGAGCGGGTGAAGAAAATGTCGCCCCGACGGAGGGCTTTTCGGCTTCAAGTGCCCGGGCTTAGGAAATCGTTAACGGCACCTGTCTAGCGTTTGTACGACACAGAAGGAAGATGGATGATCGACGGCACCGACTTCATGGCCAGCAACCTGATCGGACTGCAGAATATGCAGGCCCAGCTTGCCGATGTCGTGACCTATTTCCGCGGCAATGACGGCAAGATGCATCAGAAGGGCGCCTTCATCGGCAATGACGGCCAGTATCACCCAAAGGGTGCCTTCTACGGCAAGGACGGCAAATATCACGTCGGCGGGTCATTCTACGGCCAGGACAGGCAATACCACCTGCCAGGGTCGTTCATCGGCAAAGACGGCAAGTACCACGTTAAGGGCTCCTTCATCGGCCACGACCAGAAGTATCATGGCCCCGGCGCGCTTCGGCAGAAGGACGGCACGTACAAGGAAACCACCGTTTCTGCGGCCCTCCTGCAGCTGGAGGCGACGCACACCGTCGTCTAGGCCGGGAAATCGCTCGCCCCGGGCTTGATGATGCTGTTGCTGGGACCATATGCCGGAGATGACCGGCAATGCACATCGAAAGAGCAGAGCGCGGCTTGACCGGCAACTCGACCGGCTGCAGCGCAAGATTCCATTTTCAGCCGGATTTATTGGCTGGGTGCGTCGTCCCTCGGCAATGCTGATCCGCATTCCGCTGGCGCTGCTGCTGATCCTCGGCGGCGTGTTCAGCTTCCTGCCGGTGCTCGGAATCTGGATGTTGCCGCTCGGCTTGCTGTTGCTGGCGATTGATCTTGCACCGCTACGAGGCCCGATCAGCGCCCTCGGCGTGCGCCTCGAGCGCTGGTGGACCGTGTGGCGCAGGCGGCGGGCTACTTCCGCCCCAGGATGAGATTGAGGAACAGCGCGAACCCGATCACGGCGACGACGGCAGGCACTGGATCGGCACGCACAACGGCGCCCGCCTTGCCTGCCTGACGGCCGAGCATCCGCGCCGCTGCAGCACCGGCGTGGACCAACTCGTCGGTAAGATCGGAAGCCTCGTGGCCGATATCGTGGGCCGCACGGCCGCCAACCCGGCGCAGCGCGTTTGATAGGCTGGAAACCTCACGTCGCAGGTCGGAAATCTGGTGCGAGACGTGATCTTCTTCCCGCTGCCCGAGCGACCGCAGCTGCCGCGTGAATTCCCTGGTGGTAAATGCCATTTGGACGCTCCTCGAGATGTCGAGGTCTAAACGCCCCGCTGGCGCAGCGGTTCCGCCAGAACCGCCCGGCGGCCGATCGGTAAGCAGCACACGCCCAAAGTCTGAAGGTGACGTTTCCATTCGCCGGTCTATGATTGGAACGACCGGCCAGCCACCGGACGCTCAAGGAGGACCCGAACATGTTCGCAGACCGGCAAGCCACGATGCAGATACCCGCCACCGACGTGGAGCGCGCCAAGCGCTGGTACGCGGAAAAGCTCGGCATCGAGCCGGCGCACAGCGACGATTTCGGTGCTCTTTACCTGCTCGCCGGAGGCATGCGCGCGTTTCTTTATCCGACGCAGTTCGCCGGCACGGCCCAGCATACGCTGTTCTCGTTTGCCTCAGAGGACCTCGCGGCCGACATGAAGCAGTTGCGGGCGAGGGGGGTGACGTTCGAGGACTACGACCTGCCCGGTTTCAAGACCGATAAGGGCGTCGCAACGTTTGGCCCGGTCAAGAACGCCTGGGCCAAGGATTCCGAAGGAAACATCATTGGTTTCGTTGAGGGGATGTAGCCCAAACGAAAGGGCGCCCCCTTGGGAGGCGCCCTTTGCTACGTGGCGATCAGCCTAGTTCAGCGAGCCGACCAGCACAGGTGTGTCGCTGTAGAGCTTGGGAAACAGCTTGGCGAGATTCTCGACCTTCGGAATGTCGTTGATCGCGATGTACGGATACGTCGGGTTCAGCGTCAGAAAGTCCTGATGGTAGCCCTCGGCAGGATAGAAGCCCTTCAGCGGCTCGATGGTGGTGACGATCGGCTCCGGATAGGCCTTCGCCGCGTCAAGCTGCGCAATATACGCCGCCGCGACGTTCTTCTGATCGTCATTCTGGACGAAGATGGTCGAACGATACTGGGTGCCGTAGTCGGGGCCCTGATAGTTCAGTTCTGTCGGGTTGTGCGCGACCGAGAAGTACACCTGCAGCAGCTCGCCGTAAGTCACCAGTTTCGGATCGTAGGTGACCTCGACCAATTCCGCGTGCCCGGTCGTGCCGCTTCCAACGACCTCGTAGTGTGCGGTGTCGGCAGCGCCGCCCGCATATCCCGAGACGGCCGACTTGACGCCTTTCACGTGCTGGAACACGCCCTGCACGCCCCAGAAGCAGCCGCCCGCAAACACGGCGGTTTGCGCACCATCGGTGGCAGCGAGATCGCTCATCGGTGCGGGGATGACCACTGCTTCCTCGGCGGCGCCCGCCGTCGCCTGCCAAAGGCCGAACCCGGCAGCCGGGATCAGTACGGCCAACGCGGCAATCCTGAGGCGCTTGCCCCAACTCGTCCTGGTGTTCACTGCGTTCATCATCTGCTCCCGATGTCAGGACGACCTGTGCGTCCAATGTTGCCCATTTATGTCGTGCGGCACCCAGCCAATGCTAGCCGGGTTGGAGCGCTTGTGAAGGAAATCGCAAAACTCGTGATACGAGCCGACGTTCAGATAATCACATGGCAGGAAAACAGGCGCTTTCCGCGCTCTCTCCAATCAGGCATGCCTCACGGTCCCGAGAACGCGCTCACACAAAGGATCGCCGAGATGTACACGCAATACAAAATCGCGCTCACCAGTCCGGCGAGCGGATAGACTGATGCCACAAGACGGAGGACAGACATGACAAGGGTAGCAGTCATCGGCGGCAGCGGGCATATCGGCACATATCTCGTGCCGCGGCTGGTGGAGGCGGGCTTCGAGGTGATCAACGTCTCCCGCGGCCAACGTGCTGCCTACCAGCCGCACCGGGCGTGGGAGGCAGTCCGCACCGTCACGATCGACCGCGATGCCGAGGAGCAGGCTGGGAGCTTCGGAAGGCGTATCCGCGATCTTAACCCGGATGTCGTGATCGACCTGATCTGCTTCACGCTCGACAGCGCACAGCAGCTTGCGGGAAACCTGAACGGCCATGTGCAGCATTTCCTCCATTGCGGCACGATCTGGGTGCATGGCCCGTCGACGGCGGTCCCGACGCCCGAGACCGCGCGGCGCGCGCCGATAGGCGAGTACGGCACCCAGAAGGCCGCGATCGAAGCCTGGCTGCTTGAGCAGGCGCGCAGAGAACGGTTTCCAGCAACGCTGATCCACCCCGGCCACATCGTCGGTCCCGGCTGGGCGCCGCTCAACCCCGCCGGTCACTTCAACAATGCAGCATTCGCCACTATCGCACGGGGCGAGACACTCGCGCTCCCGCATTTCGGGCAGGAGACGGTGCATCACGTCCATGCTGACGACGTTGCACAGATGTTCATGCGCGCCATCGGCAACTGGAGCGGCTCGGTCGGCGAGGCATTCCATGCAGTATCGCCCGCCGCGATCAGCCTGCGCGGCTATGCCGAGGCGATGTACCGTTGGTTCGGACATGAACCCCGGCTGGAATTTCTGCCCTGGTCCGAGTGGCAGGCGAAACAGCAGGCGGGTGACGCCGAAGCGACCTGGGAACACATTTACCGCAGCCCCAGTTGCTCGATCGAGAAGGGGCAACGGCTCCTGGGCTACGCGCCGCGCTATGGCTCAATCGAGGCGGTGCAGGAATCTGTGAGCTGGCTGATCGCCGCGGGGCAGATTTAGGCCTCCGACGTTCAGGCGGTGAATTCGTGCAAAGTGCGGATCAGCAACGCCGTGTCGTACGGCTTGGCGAAGAAGCGGCTACCGCTCGGCAACTGCTCGTCCCGCACCTTGACGTGCCCGGACGTGACGACGATCTTCACCGGCGGCCATCGTTTCCGTACCGCCTCCGACAGTTTCAGGCCGTCCATTGAACCGGGCATGTCGATGTCGGTGAAGAGGATGCGGATCTCCGGGCGTTGCTCGAGCAGCCGAATGGCTTCGTCGGCATTGGCGGCCTCCAGCACGCTGAAGCCGGCGTCGCGCAGGTCGTCGGCAGTGCTGAAGCGGATCAACGCTTCGTCTTCGACGACGAGGACAACAGGTGGGGCAGGGGAATCAGACACGGGGGTTCATTTCAGGCTCACGTTCAGGTCTTTCGCAACTTCTAGTCCGGCAGATTGGCGCGCGGCGCCGTCAGTACGCACACAACGCCGACCTCGGCATAATCGATGCTGACGTCGCCGCCAAAGTCCGAGGCCAGCACCCGGGTGATCAGCACGGTACCGAAGCCCCGGCGGCGTGGTGGCGTGACTGGCGGACCGCCGCTCTCCTGCCACCTCCAGGTGACGGTGTCGGCCTCGCCATCACCCGGCTGATCGACGGTCCAGTCGATGCTGACCCGCCCGTCCACGTTCGAAAGCGCGCCGTATTTGGCCGCATTGGTCGCCAGTTCGTTCACCGCCAGCGCAAGTGAGAGGGCCATCTTCGGGGTGAGTTTCAGTTCGGGTCCGCTGATGCTGACCCGATTGGTGTCCTCGACGTGCGGAGCGAGCGCCGCTTCGACCACCGCCCTCAGGCTTGAGTCGGTCCAGCGGGTCTCAGTTAGCAGATCGTGTGCCTTGGCTAGGGCCCGCATGCGCGCAAGAAAAGCGTCGCGCGCGACATCGATATCATCGGTACGGAGCGTCTGGGACGCTATTGCACTCACCATCGCAAGGATGTTCTTGATTCGATGCTCCAGCTCGTGCGTCAGCAAGCGCTGCCGTGCATCGCTTTCCTTTCGTGCGGTGATGTCACGCACCACCCCGAACATCTTGGCCGGCTTGCCAGCGGCGTCGTGCTTGAATTCGATCTGGCGCTGCAGCCAACGGACCTCGCCGTTGTCCGGCCGCCTGATGCGATATTCGACATTGCTGGCGGCTGATCCTTCCCTTCGCGTTTCCTCGTTGGAGCGCACCACGGCATCTTCAGGCAGAACGATCTTCTCAAGGACGCTGATGTGGACCTTTTCCATCGCTGGCAGCCCCCAGAGCCGGAAGAACTCGTCTGAGCCGAAAACGTCGCCGGTCGGAATGTCCAGTTCCAGCGACCCGATGCCGGCGGCCTCCTGCGACAGCCGCAGCCGCTCTTCGCTCTGTCGCAGAGCATCGACGGCACGGTGCGATCCTGAAACGTCCTGCATCACACCGATGACCTTGGGCGGTTGACCCACGACGGCCGGCGCCAGCTGCGCACGCAGCAGCAGCCACTTTTCCGAGCCGTCCGGCATGACCGCGCGGAACTCGGTTTCGATCTCTGTGCCACCCCGCGCCGCGATTGCGGCACTCTCGCGCGTGACCCGATCGCGCTCACCGGGCGCGTAGCGGGCCTGCAAGTCGGCTATGCTGGGGCGAGCGTTCGGCGGCAATCCGTAGAGCTCGTTCAGGGCCTCCGAATGCGAGATCTCCTGTGTGGCGGGATCGAGCTCCCAGATCGCAAGTTTGCCGGCTTCCACGGCAACCCGGAGCCGGGCCTCGCTCTGAACGAGCGCATCCTCGGCCTTCTTCTGCTCGGTGATGTCCTGCAGGGTTCCAATGTAGCTGACCGCGCGGCACTTGCCTTCGACCTCAGCGAAGCTCGCGACGCCATGCGCGGTTACCCAGCGCATCTCCCCGGTGTCGCGACGCAGGATGCGGTACCGGTAGGTTTCCTGGGCCCGTACGTCTGGATCGAAGCTTTTCAATGCAAGTTCGTGGGTGCGCGCCGCATCGTCCGGGTGGGTCGCGGCGGCGACCTCCTCGAAGGTAACCTCGCCGTCTGGTGAAAAGCCGTAAATCTGCTTGGCGCGGGCGGAATAGATGAAGCTGTTGTTCAGCAGATCCCACTGCCAGACACCAAGTCCGGCAGCTTCCGCCGCGATCTCGAACGCGTGCTCCATGGAAGAAGCGGCATGAGTGCTGGCTCCCGGCAAGGAAAACTTGCTTGGGTCCAGTCGAGCCGTGCCGTTATCCAGACGCAAGTCCCAAGCCCCTCATCGTAGTTCCCGATGGTCCCAACGCAGGTCGGCGTTTTTGGTTGCGTGCCAGCGCCAAGAATATTCGACCCGCCTCTTTCACTTGTCATACGCAGAGCCTACAGAAGGCCGAAATCCACGATTCCGAAGCGAAAGGGCAGTGCATGTCTTCCATTATCGATGTCACCGGACGGCAGATTTTCGACAGCCGCGGCAACCCCACGGTCGAAGTGGATGTGGTGCTCGATGACGGCAGCTTCGGTCGCGCCGCGGTCCCCTCGGGCGCCTCCACCGGCGCGCATGAGGCGGTTGAGCTGCGCGATGGCGGCAAGCCCTTCCTTGGCAAGGGCGTGACCAAAGCGGTGGACTTCGTAAACACCGAGATTTACTCCGAAATCGAGGGACTCGACGCGCTCGATCAGATCTCGGTGGATCGCGCCATGATCGAACTCGACGGCACTCCCAATAAGAGCCGCCTCGGCGCCAATGCCATTCTCGGCGTTTCGCTTGCGGTGGCCAAGGCCGCCGCCGAATCGAGCGAATTGCCGCTCTACCGCTATGTCGGTGGCCCGCACGCCCATGTGCTGCCGGTGCCAATGATGAACATCATCAATGGCGGCATGCACGCCGACAACCCGATCGACATGCAGGAATTCATGATCCTGCCGGTCGGTGCTGAAATCCATGGCGCACGCGGTCCAGATCGGCTCGGAAATCTTCCACACGCTCAAAAAGGCACTGCACGCCGACGGCCACAACACCGCGGTTGGCGACGAGGGCGGCTTCGCTCCCAACCTCAAATCGGCCGAGGCGGCACTCGACTACATCGTCGCCTCGATCGAGAAAGCAGGCTATGAGCCGGGCAAGGACGTCTTCCTTGGCCTCGACTGCGCCGCCACCGAATACTTCAAGGGCGGCAAGTACGAGATGGAAGGCGAGGGCAAGTCCCTGACCTCGGACGACAACGTCAAGTTCCTCGCCGGGCTGGTGGCCAAGTTCCCGATCATCACCATCGAGGACGGCATGGCCGAAGACGACTGGGAAGGTTGGAAGGCCCTGACCGAGAGCCTCGGCAAGAAGATCCAGCTCGTCGGCGACGATCTGTTTGTCACCAACACCGAACGGTTGAAGTCGGGCATCAAGATGGGCGTTGCCAACTCCATCCTCGTGAAGGTGAACCAGATCGGCACGTTGTCCGAGACGCTGGACGCGGTCGACACCGCCCACCGCGCCGCCTACACCTCCGTCATGTCGCACCGGTCGGGCGAAACAGAGGATTCGACCATCTCCGACCTTGCAGTCGCCTGCAACTGCGGACAGATCAAGACCGGCTCGCTCAGCCGCTCGGACCGGCTCGCCAAGTACAACCAGTTGATCCGGATCGAGGAAATGCTCGGCAGCGCTGCCAGCTACGCCGGGAGGAATGCGTTCGCGGCGCTGCGCAGCTAGGTTGTGATCGCCTTGGCAACGCCTCGTTAAGCGGCCGTAAGGCATAGTCGGACGGTCGCATCTCAGGTCTTACGCGCCCATGTCCACCCGCCTGCAACGACCCTCCATCTGGCGTCAGATCGCCGTCACTGCGGTGTTGCTCGCGTTCCAGGGCTACCTTGGCTACAACGCTATCGGCGGTCAGTTCGGCTTTGAGAGCCAGAAGCAGATGCATGCCGATATCGAAGAACTGCAGGCGCAATCGGGCAGCCTGCAGGCCGAGATCGATGCCTACCGGCACCGGGTCGAGTCTGTTCGCACCCGGCAAGCTCGATCCGGACATCCTGACCGAGCGGGCGCGGGCGCTGCTTTCGATGGCTCAGGCGGATGACGTCATCGTCATGGTGGATCCGGCAACCAATCTACCAATTTCTGGTTTAACGCGTCCGTTACCTGGAACTGAGTTAAACAACAAAATCGAAGACGGCATAGACTGATAACGCCGCCTCCTGACGTGAACTGTGCAATGGCATCACGCGCATCATTGCGCTAGGCTTGCTGGTGAGGGGTGAGTACCTCCCCCGTCTGCGGCACACATACTCTCGTTCACGGAGCAGGCTTATGGCGCGTAAAGCGGCGGCAAAGTCGGGACAGTCCGGCGCACTTTCCAACGTTCCCCAGTTCAGCAAGGACGAGGAGCTCAAGGCCTATCGCGACATGCTGCTGATCCGCCGCTTCGAGGAAAAGGCCGGCCAGATGTATGGCATGGGCCTGATCGGCGGCTTCTGCCACCTCTATATCGGCCAGGAAGCCGTGGTCACCGGCATCACCATGGCCTCCAAGAAGGGCGACGCCCAGATCACCGGCTATCGCGACCACGGCCACATGCTGGTCATGGGCCTCGACCCCAAGGGCGTGATGGCCGAACTGACCGGACGCCGGAGCGGCCTTTCGGGCGGCAAGGGCGGCTCGATGCACATGTTCTCCAACGAGCATCGCTTCTACGGCGGCAACGGCATCGTCGGCGCGCAGGTGTCGCTCGGCACCGGTCTCGCTTTCGCCGCCAAGTACCGGGGCGACAAGACCGTCAGTCTCACCTATTTCGGCGACGGCGCTGCCAATCAGGGCCAGGTCTACGAGAGCTTCAACATGGCCAAGCTCTGGAATCTGCCGGTCGTCTACATCATCGAGAACAACCGTTACGCCATGGGCACCTCGGTCGAGCGCGCTTCCGCCGCAGCACCGACTTTTCGAAGCGCGGCGCTGGGCTTCGACATCCCCGGCGAGCAGGTCGACGGCATGGACGTGCGCCTGGTGCACGACGCGGCGCAGCGCGCCATCGAGCATGCGCGCTCGGGCAAGGGCCCCTACATCCTCGAAATGATGACCTACCGCTATCGTGGCCACTCCATGTCCGATCCGGCGAAGTACCGCTCGAAGGACGAAGTCACCACTATGCGCGCCGAGCGCGACCCGATCGAGCAGGTCAAGAACCGCATCCTCGAAAAGCGCTACGGCACCGAGGAAAGCCTCAAGGCGATCGAGACCGAAATCCGCGCCATCGTCACCGAGGCGGCCGATTTCGCCACCACTGAGCCGGAGCCCGAACGCCTCCGAGCTCTGGACCGACATCTACGCGGCCTGAGCGTGAATGTCGCCGCTGGCGTCGCACTGGTTGCTGCCTGGCTGGTGGCGCTTGACGTCGTCGGTCGCTTGGCGCTGGTCAGCGCCATCAGCTGTTCCGGCTTGCGCCGGCCGGCCGCCGCTTTGAGTTATGCTGCTGGGCTGCTGGCAGTTCTGGCAGCTCCGCGCGGTTGAGGCCGGTCGCTGCGATCGACGGCCGCAGCTCCGCCATCGCGCAGCTACCGTTGCGCGGTTTCGTCTTCTGTCGCCTGTGCCGTCGCGGCGTGGTGTGTCGGCGCCGTCGCTCGGCTGTGCGGTACGTATTTCCGAGCCTGCCGCACGACCTGCGCCGTACGTGCCCGATCACGTCCTCTCGCTCTCACTGGAGACCTGAGATGCCCAATATCCTGATGCCCGCACTGTCGCCGACCATGGAAGAGGGCAAGCTCACCAAATGGCTGGTCAAGGAAGGCGACACCGTCAAGCCCGGCGACGTGCTGGCCGAGATCGAGACCGACAAGGCGACGATGGAAGTCGAATGCGTCGATAGCGGCAAGGTCGTCGAAGCTGCTGGTTGCCGAGGGCACCGAAGGCGTCAAGGTCAATACGCCGATCGCCTGGTGCTCGGCGAGGGCGAGAGCGCGCCGGCGACACCGGCTCCCGCCGCGAAGACTGCCGCCGAACCGAAGGCCGAGCCGAAGGCCGCCAGTCCATGACGCCGGCGGAGGCACCCGCCGAAGCCAAGGCCGCGCCAGAGCCGGCCGCTCGCCGCCGCGCCGAAATTCGAGGCCGCAGGCCGATCCCGACCTGCCGGCCGGCGTCGAGATGGTCGAGATGACCGTCCGCCAGGCGCTCAACGAGGCGATGGCCGAAGAACTGCGCCGCGACAAGGACGTCTTCGTCATGGGCGAGGAAGTCGCCGAGTATCAGGGCGCCTACAAGATCACCCAGGGCCTGCTGCAGGAATTCGGCCCCGAGCGCATCGTCGATACGCCGATCACCGAGCACGGCTTTGCCGGCCTCGGCGTCGGCGCGGCCTTTGCCGGCCTCCGGCCGATCGTCGAGTTCATGACCTTCAACTTCGCCATGCAGGCGATCGACCAGATCATCAACTCGGCCGCCAAGCAGCTCTATATGTCGGGCGGGCAGGTGCACGCGCCGATCGTCTTCCGCGGCCCCAACGGCGCGGCCGCGCGCGTCGGCGCCCAGCACAGCCAGGACTATTCGGCCTGGTACAGCCACGTCCCCGGCCTCTACGTCATCGCGCCGTATCAGCGCCGCCGACGCCAAGGGCCTGCTGAAGGCCGCCATCCGCTCCAACAATCCGGTGGTCTTCCTCGAAAACGAAATCCTCTACGGCTCGACCGGCCTCGTGCCCAAGCTCGACGACTACGTGCTGCCGATCGGCAAGGCGCGCATCGCCCGCGCCGGCAAGGATGTCACCATCGTCGTCGTTCTCGATGGGCATGCGCTACGCCACCCAGGCGACCGAGAAGCTGGTGGCCGCGGGCGTCGATGTCGAACTGATCGACCTGCGCACGCTGCGCCCGCTGGACAGCGACACGGTCATCGAGTCGGTCAAGAAGACCGGCCGCCTGGTGACGGTCGAGGAAGGCTGGCCGCAGGGCGGCATCGGCGCCGAGCTCTCGGCCCGCGTCATGGAGCAGGCCTTCGACTATCTCGATGCGCCGGTGATCCGCGTCACCGGCAAGGACGTGCCGATGCCCTACGCCGCCAACCTCGAAAAGCTGGCGCTGCCCAATGTCGACGAAGTCATCGCGGCGGTGAATGCCGTGACGTACAGGAGCTGACGATGACGACGCAGGACGAACTCGACCGCAAGTTTCTCGATGCCGCCTACGAGGAAGCGCAGAAGGGTCTGCGCGAGGGCGGCATTCCGATCGGCTCGGTGCTGGTCCGCAATGGCGAGATCATCGGCCGGGGCCACAACCGGCGCGTCCAGAAGGGCGATCCGATCCTGCACGGCGAGATGGACGCGATCCAGAATGCCGGCCGGCAGAAGACCTATCAGCGACGTCACCTGCTACACGACGCTCTCGCCCTGCATGATGTGCACTGGAACGATCATCCAGTTCGGCATTTCAGCCGCGTCGTCGTCGCCGAGAGTAAGAATTTCAAGGGCTTCCAGGACGTGCTGTCGCTCGCCGGGGTTGACGTGAAGGACTACCACGATGGTCGCTGCGAGCACATGATGGCGGACTTCATCGAGAAGAATCCGCATCTCTGGAACGAAGACATCGGCGAGTGATGGCCGATGAGCATCAACATCACCATGCCGGCGCTCTCTCCCACCATGGAAGAGGGCAAGCTCGCCAAGTGGCACGTCAAGGAGGGCGACACCGTCTCCTCCGGTGACGTCATCGCCGAGATCGAGACCGACAAGGCCACGATGGAAGTCGAGGCCGTCGACGAGGGCAAGATCGGCAAGATCATGGTCCCCGAAGGCACCGAGAACGTGAAGGTCAACGCGGTGATCGCGGTGCTGCTCATGAGGGCGAGACCGCGCCGCAGCGAAACTCCGGCCCCGCCAGTCGCCCCACGCGAGGCCAAAGGCGCCGTCGCCGCCACGCCTCGCCCCCAAAGGCAGAGGCGCGCGCCAGCCGCTGCTTCTGCGGCAAACGCGCTCGGCAGTCGCTTCGGCCAAGGCACCCACCACCCCTGCCCTCTGGGCGCGAGGTCGGCGCAAACGCGCCGGGTGAGCGGGCCTTGTCCAAATCGAACGGCGCCCGTGTCTTCGCCTCCCCGCTCGCCAGCGGCTCGCCAAGGAAGCCGGCATCGACGTCTCGGCCATCTCCGGCACCGGCCCGCATGGCCGGGTCGTGAAGTCGCGATGTCGAGGCCGCCAAGTCCGGCAAGACGCCGCTGCAAGCGCAGCCCCGCGCCGCTGCCGCCGGTCCGGGCGCGCCATCGCTGCTGCCGGCATGACCAAGGCGCAGGTCATGGCGCTCTATCCGGAGGGCAGCTACGAGGTCGTCCCGAACGACGGCATGCGCAAGGTGGTCGCGGCGCGGCTCACCGAAGCCAAGCAGACCATCCCGCATTTCTACCTGACGCTCGACTGCAAGATCGACGCGCTGCTCGCGGCCCGCGAGCACGATCAACGCGGCGCGCCCCGCTCAAGGACGGCAAGCCGGCCTACAAGCTCTCGGTCAACGACTTCGTCATGAAGGCCTGGGCCGCGGCGCTGCAGAAGGTGCCGACCGCCAATGCCACCTGGGCGGTGGACTCGATCCTCTATCACAAGCACTCCGACGTGGCGGTTGCCGTCGCGGTGCCGGGCGGGCTGTTCACCCCCGTGGTCACGCGCTGCCGAGACCAAGTCGCTGCGCCAGATCTCGGAGGAGGTGAAGGACCTCGCCGGCCGCGCCCGCTCCAAGAAGCTGGCCCCGCAGGAATATCAGGGCGGCATCGTCGGCGGTGACCAATCTGGGCATGTTCGGCATCACGCGAATTCGCCGCGGTGATCAACCCGCCGCACGGCACCATCCTCGCGGTCGGCGTCGGCGAGGAGCGCGTCTATGCCGACAAGGGCCAGGTCAAGACCGGCGAGCTTCATGACCGTCACGCTGAGCTGCGACCACCGCTCCGTCGATGGCGCGCTCGGCGCCGAACTGCTGGCGGCCTTCAAGGGCCTGATCGAAAACCCCGTGATGATGCTGGCGTAGGGGCGAGCCATGAAAACCATTCTCGCCTATGGCGACAGCCTGACCTATGGCGCCAAGCCCGACGGCACGGGCCGCGCACGCGTTCGAGGATCGCTGGCCGAGTGTGCTGGAGGCGGGCCTCGGTGGCAGCGCGCGCGTCATCGCCGAAGGCCTTGGCGGACGAACCACGGTGCACAGCGACGACTATGCGGACGCCGATCCGCAATGGCGCGCGAATGCTGCCGACGATGCTCGTCGTCGCACGGGCCGCTCGACATGGTCATCATCATGCTTGGCACCAACGATTTGAAGCCGTTCCACGGCCGCGCCGCGCTGGAAGCCTCCTACGGCATGCGCCGGCTGATCCAGATCGTTCGCGGCCACGCCGCGGCGGTCGGGGAGCCGGTCCCCGCGATCATCATCGTGTCGCCGCCGCATCTGTGCGAGACGTGCATCCCGAGATGATGCTGCATTTCGGCACCACCATTGCCGTCGACAGAGTCGAAGAAGCTGGCGCAGTACTACAAGCTGCGCGCCGAGGAAGAGGGCGTCGCCTTCTTCGATGCCTCGACGGTTGCGCAGCCCGATCCCGCCGACGGCGTGCATCTCGACGCCACCACCACGCGTGCCATCGGCGACGGCGCTGGTGCCGCTGGTCAAGGGGCTGCTTGGCCTGTGAGCACGCCCGTCACCACGCGGCCAGCTCTGAAGTCAGACGCCAGCGAGATCGCGCTGCTGGTCAACATCGCCGTGCATGGCGGCATAGCGCGCGGCTGGGCAGCCGACGAACGCGCCGAGGGCACCTACGATCCGATCGAGGTCGGGCCGGCTCGACATGCTGCGCGAGGACACGGCATTCGGCTGGCGCAACGTGACGGTGGCGGAGGCCGATGGTGAGGTCGCAGGCATGCTGCTCGGCTACCGGGAGCCGGATGTCGCGCCGCCCGTCCCAACCAATGAGCCGGCCTTCATGCGCCCAATCAACGAACTCGAGGCCGAGGCGGCTGGAACCTGGTTCATCAGCATGCTCGGCGTCCATATCAACTGGCGCGGCAAGGGCGTGGGCACGCGGTTGCTCGACGTCGCCGACATCAAGCGGCGACGAGACTGCGGCAAAGCGGGCTCGCGCTGATCGTTGAGGATGTGCAACGAGGGCGCACGCCGCCTCTATGCGCGGCACGGCTACAGCGTCCGCTCGAAACGACCGATGGTGAAATATGCCGGCGGGGGACCGGTCGGAGACGACTGGCTCCTGATGGTGAAGGACTGAACCCATGGCTGACTCATACGATCTCATCATCATCGGCGCCGGCCCCGGCGGCTATGTCGCCGCCATCCGCGCGGCGCAGCTCGGGCTGAAGACCGCCATCGTCGAGCGCGAGCACATGGCCGGCATCTGCTCCAACTGGGGCTGCATCCCCACCAAGGCGCTGCTGCGCACGGCCGAAGTCTATGGCCACATGGCGCACGCCAAGGACTATGGCCTGACGGCCGAGAAATTCGGCTTCGACCTGGCCGCCATCGTCAAGCGCTCGCGCGCCATCGCGGCGCAGATGAACAATGGCGTGCAGTTCCTGATGAAGAAGAACAAGGTCGACATCATCTGGGGCGAGGCGGTGCTGACCGCGCCCGGCGAGATCACGGTCGCACCGACGAAGAAGCCCGCCGATGCAGCCGCAGGTGCCGCCGCCCAAGAATGCGCTCGGGCGAGGGCACCTACAAGGCCAAGAACATCATCATCGCGACCGGCGCCCGGCCGCGCGTGCTGCCCGGCATCGAGCCGGACGGCGACCGCATCTGGACCTATTTCGAGGCGATGGTGCCGGCCGAAATGCCCAAAGTCGCTGGTGGTCATGGGCTCGGGCGCCATCGGCATGGAATTCGCCTCGTTCTATCGCTCGATGGGCGCCGAGGTGACGGTCATCGAACTGCTGCCGCAGATCCTGCCGGTCGAGGATGCCGAGATCGCCGCCCATGTGCGCAAGCGCTTCGAAAAGCGCGGCATCAAGATCCTGACCGACGCCAAGGTGGCCAAGGTCGAAAAGAGCGAAGACCGGCATCACCGCCCATGTCGAACTCAAGGATGGCTCGAAGCAGCAGATTTCCGGCGACCGGCTGATCTCGGCGGTCGGCGTGCAGTGCAACACCGAGAATCTCGGGCTCGAAAAGCTCGGCGTAAAAATCGACCGCGGCGCCATCGTCATCGACGATCACGGCCGCACCAATGTGGCCGGCGTCTGGGCCATCGGCGACGTTGCCGGCCCGCCGATGCTGGCGCACAAGGCCGAGCACGAAGCCGTCATCGTGGTCGAGACCATCGCCGGCATGAAGGTCCACGGGCTCGACAAAACTGAAGGTTCCCGGCTGCACCTATTGCGAGCCGCAGATCGCGAGCGTCGGCTTGACCGAAGCCAAGGCCAAGGAAACCGGCCGCGAGATCAAGGTCGGGCCGCTTCCCCTTCATCGGCAACGGCAAGGCCATCGCGCTGGGCGAGCCCGAGGGGCTGGTCAAGACCATCTTCGACGCCAAGACCGGCGAGTTGCTGGGCGCGCACATGGTGGGCGCCGAGGTGACCGAACTGATCCAGGGCTTCGTCGTGGCAATGAACCTCGAGACCACCGAGGAAGAACTGATGCACACCATCTTCCCGCATCCCACGCTCAGCGAGACGATGAAGGAAAGCGTGCTCGACGCTTACGGACGGGCACTGAACATCTGACGCGGCAATCGATCCCGCCGGAGAATATCCCAATGCCGACCGGTACAACCGAGATCATCATCTTCCTCGTTATCGGCCTGGTAGCCGGTTGGCTCGCCAGCATGCTGCTCGGGGGCGGTGGGCTGATCCGCAACCTGATCGTTGGTGTCATCGGTTCGTTCGTCGGCGGCTGGTTGCTGTCGGTCGCCAATATATCGCTGCCGATCGGCAATGCCTTGCTGAGCCAGATCATCACGGCGACCATCGGCGCCGTCGTGGTCATCCTCGTGGCGCGGCTGGTGGCGCGATAGACTTGAAGCCTCGGCATCCTGACGCAATATCAGCATCGGGCGTCAATGAGGGCATCGACATGACTGTGCCGGACAAGCTGGAAACCGTAGGGGGATACACCGTGGACTCAAATACTCGTTCTATTCTGATCTTTCTCGTCATCGGCCTCGTGGCCGGTTTTCTCGCCAGCCTGATCGTCGGCGGCGGCGGCCTGATCACCTATCTGATCAGTGGCGTTATCGGCTCGTTCGTCGGCGGCTACCTGTTCTCGGCCCTGAAGATCAAGCTGCCGATCGACAACGTCTGGGTCAGCCAGATCATCACCTCGACCGTCGGCGCCATCATCGTCGTCATCATCGCGCGGCTGATCGCGCACTAAGGACTGCTCGTGGTTACCCTGATCGACAGCCGTCCGCGGCATCCGGAAAAGGTCAACCGGCCCGAAACCGAGATGCTGCGCAAGCCGGACTGGATCCGGGTGAAGGCACCCGGCTCGCCAGTCTATCGCGAGACCCAGCAGATCGTGCGCGAGCACGGGCTGGTGACGGTGTGCGAAGAGGCCGGCTGTCCCAATATCGGGGAATGCTGGTCGAAGAAGCACGCCACCATGATGATCATGGGCGAAATCTGCACCCGCGCCTGCGCTTTCTGCAACGTCCGCACCGGCCTGCCGACGGCACTTGATCCGAATGAGCCCGAGAACGTCGCCATCGCGGTCGAAAAGCTCGGCCTGGAGCACGTCGTCATCACTTCGGTCGATCGCGATGACCTGCCGGACGGCGGCGCCAATCATTTCGCCCAGGTGATCCGCGCCATCCGCGCCCGCACCCCCCTGACCACCATCGAGGTGCTGACGCCCGACTTCCTCCGCAAGGAAGGCGCGCTGGAGATCGTCGTTGCTGCCAGGCCCGACGTCTTCAACCACAACCTTGAGACCGTGCCCTCGAAGTACCTCAAGGTTCGCCCCGGCGCGCGCTACTTCCACTCCATCCGGCTGCTGCAGCGGGTGAAGGAACTCGATCCCACCATGTTCACCAAGTCGGGCATCATGGTTGGCCTCGGCGAGGAGCGGAACGAGGTGCTGGCGCTGATGGATGATCTCCGCTCGGCTGATGTCGATTTCCTGACCATCGGCCAGTACCTGCAGCCGACCCGCAAGCACCACCCGGTGATCCGCTTCGTCCATCCCGACGAGTTCAAGTCGTTCGCGACGATCGCGACCACCAAGGGCTTCGCGCTGGTGTCTTCGAGCCCGCTGACCCGCTCGTCCCACCACGCGGGTGAGGACTTCGCCAGGCTCAAGGCCGCCCGCCTTGCCAGACACGTGACCGCCTGATGCCGGATCTGTTTCTGGAGCGCCACGTTCCCCACACGCCCGAGGATATGTTCAACGTCGTCGCCGATCTCGAGCACTACCCGCGGTTCATTCCCAACTGCAAGGCAATGGCGGTCCGGCCGGAGGGCGGACCGTCGGGGGCCCAACTGGCAACCATGACGATCAAGTTCGGGCCACTGACGCAGACCTACACCAGCCGCGTCGTCGCCGATCCGGCCGCGCTCACAATTACCGCCAAGGCCGTCGACGGCCCCTTTGCTTTCCTCGACAGCAAATGGACATTCGGGCAGGAAGGGCAGGGAACCCGCGTCCGCTTCGACATCGACTTCAAGTTTTCCAATCCACTGATCTCCTCGGTGGCCGAGCCGGCCTTCGCGAGCAAGCAGGACGAGATCATTCAGGCTTTTGCGGATGAGGCAGATCGCCGCTATGGTGGCTGAGTTCACCATTTGTTCCGATTCGCTCGAAAGCCCCAGATGATCAAGAAACTCGACTGCGTCTGCATCGCCACCAAGGACGTGGCGGCCTCTCGTGATTTCTACATTGCGATCGGTCTGACCGAAGCCTGGCGCATCGACCGCGCCACCGGCGAGGGACAGCCGTGGACCCTGATCGGCATGAAGTTTCCCGACGCCACCAGCTCCGAACTGGTGCTCAGCAACAATCCGGACGTCGATTTCACCGAGATCGAGTTGCAGGTCGATGACGTCCGCGCCACGCGGCGGCAGTTCGAGTCGATCCCCGGCATCAGCTGGATACGCGAGCCGTTCGCCACCGAGTCCGGCCACGTCGCGGTCATGGAAGCGCCGGACACCAATGTCTTCGTGCTGGTCGGCGCCTGAACTCAGGCTTTCGCCACCTTCAGCACCAGCTTCAGGGCTTCGATTACGCTGGCACGGCGGATTGCATCCCGGCTCCAGCTGGGATCGAAGCTCTTTTTCAAATGGCGCGTCTGCTCGCCCGTCGCCACCGCGAAATGGACGAGGCCGACCGGCTTCTCCTTGCTGCCGCCGAGGGGGCCGGCAATTCCGGTGACCGCGACACCGATGTGGGTGCCGGCCGCACCCAGGGCGCCTTCGGCCATCGCTGCGGCGACCTCTTTCGACACCGCGCCGAACTCGTGCAGCAGGCCGTACGGGACCCCAACCATGGCGATCTTGGCCTCGTTGGCATAGGTGACAAAGCCGCCATAAACCGCTTCGGATGACCCCGAGACGGAGGTGAGGGCACCGGCGATCAACCCGCCGGTGCAGCTTTCGGCGGTCGCGATCGTCATCCTGTTGGCCAGCAATGCGGCGATCACGTCGGCGGCGAGTTTCGCAATATCGTCCGGCATCTGCATCGCTCAGTCCTCTCTTGGCAGTTCTACGCTGGCGCTCGCAATCGCAACGATGCCCTCGCCACGGCCGGTGAAGCCGAGCTGCTCGCTGGTCGTCGCTTTCACCGCGACCCGGCCCGGCGCGATGCCGCAGATCGCGCCGATGGACGCCTTCATGGCCGCGACATGCGGCCCGATGCGTGGAGCCTCGCAGACGATCGTCAGATCGAGATTGACGATCCGCCCCCCGCGCTCCTCAACCAGCGATGCGGCGTGCCTGAGAAAGATGGAGGACGCCGCGCCTTTCCATTGTGGATCGCTGGGCGGGAAATGACTGCCGATGTCACCTTCGCCGAGCGCGCCGTAGAGCGCATCCGTAAGCGCGTGCAGCGCCACGTCGGCGTCGGAGTGCCCCTTGAGCTTCCGTTCATGTGCGATTAGGACGCCGCCAAGCCACACCCCGTCGCCGGGTTCGAACGGATGCACGTCGAAGCCCGTCCCGAGTGCGCGTTTCCATTCGCGTGCCCCCCCCAGCCAGCCGCTCTGCCCGCCGCGAAATCTTCCGGGAGCGTAAGCTTGATATTGCGCGCGCTACCCTGCGTCAGAGCCACCTCCATGCCAGCCCATTCGGCGATCGCGGCATCGTCGGTGAAACGTCCCGGGCAGGCGCGCAGCGCGCATGTGCGCTGAAAAGATCTGAGGATACCTGAAGCCCTGCGGCGTCTGCGCGGCGAACAGCGTGGTGGCGGTCTTCGGTTGCGGCGACCAGCTTGCCATCGGTCGAGCGCTTGATGGTGTCGGTGACCGGCATGACCGGCAGTGCCGCGTCGTGCGAGGCGAGGGCCGCGATCACACCGTCGATGACCGGGCGGTCGATGAACGGACGTGCCGCGTCCTGGATCAGCACCAGATCGGGCCGTCTGGGGCCCAGCGCAACGAGGCCCGCCAGCACAGACTCCTGCCGCTGGCCGCCGCCAGCCACCGCTGGCAGACGCGTGGATCGGTGATGCCGAGAGCAGCGTAGTATGCGTCGTGGTCGGGGTGGATGACGGGAGACGATGATGGTCACGGCCTCCGATGCCAGCAGCGCCTCGATGGTGCGGGTCAGGATCGGCTTCCCGGCGAGCCCCGGTATTGCTTGGGTGTGGTTTCCCCGCCGCTGCTGGCGCGCGCGCCGGTCCCGGCGGCGACGACGATGGCGGCGATGATCTTTTGAGCAGCCAACGGTCTTTCCATCGTCACGATTTGCGGGGTAGAAGCCTGCAGCGTTGGTCTAGCGATCCGCTCCCGCAGCGGCAAGACCGGAAGCCGTTCGTGCATATGCCAAATGCCCTCTAGGCGGTTGCGCCAGCCGCAATAATTGACTATTGTGCGGGCAATTCTCTGAAATGAGCAATTCTGGGGCATTTGGTGACTGAGTTTGCCTGTGGCTTGAGCATTGGGCGCCACACACTGCCCAACCGAGCCTTTCTCGCCCCGATGGCGGGGATTACCGATAAGCCGATGCGAACGTTGGCCGAGCGCTTCGGCGCTGGCCTGGTCGTATCGGAGATGATCGCCAGCGCGGCGCTTGGCACCGGCAACGCCGAGATGGTCCGCAAGCTCGGCAAGGCCGGTAGCCTGCCGCATGTCGTGCAGCTCGCCGGCTGCGAGGCCGCAATGGATGGCGCGGGGCGCCGAAATCGCGGCCGAGGCGGGCGCGGACATCATCGATATCAACTTTGGCTGCCCGTCCAAGCGCGTGACCAACGGATATGCCGGGTCCGCCCTGATGCGCGTCCCCGATGTAGCGCTGGCGCTGGTTGAGGCCGTTGCGGCGGCGACGACCTTCCGGTCACGGTCAAGATGCGCCTCGGCTGGGACGACGACAGCCTCAATGCGCCGCTGATCGCCCGGCAGGCGGTGAACGCTGGCGCCCGCATGATCACTGTCCACGGTCGCACCCGCCAGCAGTTCTACAAGGCCACGGCACGGTGGGACCTGGTGCGCGCCGTCGTCGAGGCCGTCGATGTTCCGGTGGTCGTCAACGGCGACATCATCGACCTGTCCGCTGCGCGTGAGGCGCTGCGTCTTTCCGGCGCGGCAGCAGTGATGATCGGCCGCGGCGCACAGGGCCAACCCTGGAAAGTCGGGCAGATCGGCGCGGCCCTTGCAGGCGAAGCGGTCCGGGCCGCCCCGGCTGGCGATGCTCTGGTCGATCTCATCGCCGAACACTACGAGGCCATGCTCGAGGAGTACGGGATTGCAGTGGGGGTGCGCGCGGCGCGCAAACACCTCGACTGGTATCTTGGCGCGCTCGGCATCACGCTCGATCGGGAGACGCGTCGGCGCCTTCTCGCCTCGGAAGCGCCAGCCGAGGTGCGTGGCATGATCCGTGACGCCTATGCCGAAGATCTGAGGGTCGCGGCATGACCACAGCAAATTCGACCGCCGAGCTGTCCACCTCGGTGCTGCAGGCACTGCCGCAGCCGGTGCTCGTCTGCGACGAAACCCTGACCGTCGTCTTCGTCAATTATGCTGCCGAAGCGTTCTTCGGCGCCTCTCTCAGCGTCCTGAGCCGTCAGACGCTGGACGACATCATCGCCTTCGGCTCGCCCATCACCGGGCTGGTGAGGTCGGTCAGCGAGCGGCGCGCGCCGATGACTGAGTATCGCGTTCGTGTCGGTTCCTCGCGCTTCGGCGACGCCTCCGACGATCGCGTGGTGGACGTTTTCGCAACTCCGCTGTCCGACGTGGATGGGCGCGTGGCGCTGCTGTTCCAGGAGCGAACGATGGCCGACAAGATCGACCGGCAGTTGGTGAGCCGCGGCGCGGCGCGGTCGGTGACCGGCCTGGCGTCCATGCTGGCGCATGAGATCAAGAACCCGCTGTCGGGCATTCGCGGTGCGGCGCAATTGCTCGAGCAGAGCGTGACGCCCGACGAAGTGCCGCTTGCCAGGCTGGTACGCGAGGAGGTTGACCGCATCGTCAATCTGATCGACCGGGTCGAGGTGTTTGGCGACGACCGGCCGATCGAGCGCGAGCCGATCAACATCCACGTCGTTCTCGACCGCGTAAAACTCCTCGCCAAGAACGGTGTCGCCCGCGGCATCAGCTTCTCCGAGGAGTATGACCCCTCATTGCCGCCGGTCTACGGCAACCGGGACCAGTTGATCCAGGTGTTCCTGAATCTGGTGAAGAATGCCGCCGAGGCCCTTGAGCGCACGGCGAAGCCAGAAATCCGCTTCACGACGGCCTTCCGCCCCGGCATTCGCATCGCCGTGCAGGGCGTCGCCCAGCGCATCTCCCTGCCGCTCGAGATCGCCATCGAGGACAATGGGCCGGGCGTTCCGGCCGACATGCTGCCGATTCTGTTCGACCCGTTCGTCACCACCAAGGCCAACGGTTCCGGCCTCGGTCTCGCGCTTGTCGCCAAGATCGTCGGCGATCATGGCGGGGTGATCGACAGCGACAGCCGCCCCGGCCGCACCCGGTTCCGCATTCTGCTCCCCGTCGCAATCGGGCCGTTTGTTGACGGCGAGGATACAGAGGTCTTGGCCAAATGAGCCATATCGTGCTTCTGGCCGACGACGACGCGGCGATCCGGATGGTGCTCAACCAGGCGCTGACGCGGGCCGGCTACGAGGTGCGCCCGACCGGCAATCTCTCCACCATGTGGAACTGGGTGAGCCGCGGCGAGGGGGATCTCCTGATCACCGATGTGGCGATGCCGGACGGCAATGCGTTCGACATCATGCCCAAGATCAAGAAGCTCCGTCCGGACCTGCCGATCGTCGTGATGAGCGCCCAGAACACCTTCATGACCGCCATCCGCGCCAACGAGGTCGGCGCCTACGAGTACCTGCCAAAGCCCTTCGACATTACCGAGGTGCTCTCTGTCGTCGCACGGGCGCTCGCCGACGCCAGGAAGCCCAGTACGTCCGAGAAAAAGGCCGAAGAGCCGGGCGAGACCATGCCGCTGGTCGGCCGCTCCGCCGCCATGCAGGACATCTACCGGGCGCTGGCGCGGCTGATGCAGACCGATCTCACGGTGATGATCACCGGCGAGAGCGGCACCGGCAAGGAACTGGTGGCGCGGGCCCTGCACGATTTCGGCAAGCGCCGCAACGGCCCGTTCGTCGCCATCAACATGGCGGCGATTCCGCGCGATCTGATCGAGGCGGAGTTGTTCGGGCACGAGAAGGGCGCCTTCACCGGCGCCACGGCGCGCTCCTCGGGCCGGTTCGAGCAGGCCGAGGGTGGCACGCTGTTCCTCGACGAGATCGGCGACATGCCGATGGACGCCCAGACCCGGCTGCTGCGCGTGCTGCAGGAGGGCGAGTACACGATGGTCGGCGGCCGCACCCCCATCAAGTCCAATGTCCGCATCGTTGCCGCGACGCACCGCGACCTCAGCCAGATGATCCGGCAGGGCCTGTTCCGCGAGGATTTGTACTACCGCCTCAACGTCGTGCCGATCCGCCTGCCGCCGCTGCGTGAGCGCACCGACGACATCGGCGACCTGGTGAAGCACTTCCTGCGCGGCGGCACAGCAGGAGGGCGAGCCGATCAAGACCATCTCGCCCGAAGCCATCCGGCTGATGCAGAATTATTCGTGGCCGGGCAACGTCCGCGAGCTCGAAAACCTGGTCCGCCGGCTCTCGGCGCTCTATGCCGACGAGAGCATTTCGCTTGAGATCGTGCAGAGCGAACTCAATATCGGCGACCGTCAGCCCATACCGACCACCGCTGGCCCGGTGGACGTCTCGACCGCCGTCGAAACCCATGTTGCGCAGCTGCTGCGCGAGCATGAACCGAATCTGCCGCCAGCCGGGCTCTACCAGCGGGTTCTCGACCGGGTCGAAGCGCCGCTGATCGCCATGGCGCTCAATGCCTGCGGCGGCAACCAGATCAAGGCGGCCGATCTGCTCGGGCTCAATCGCAACACGCTGCGCAAGAAGATCCGGGCCCACAGCATCGAGATCGTCAAGCAGAGTCGCCGGCACAGTTGAGCGCTCCAGACTCGGCGCTGCCTTACCACGACAGGCAACACGACCCGTTTTGGTCAATTTTCAAAGAGCACAATAATTTCAATGGTTTGGCCTGATGGGGTGGTGTATCTATTTGGCCACAACATCTGCTACGCTGAGGCGCGTCGCATTTCTGACTCAAATAACTGTCACATTTTGGCAACAATTGTCTTGAAGGGTCCGCGCAGCTTGGTCACATTCAGCCCAGCCCGAACCTCCGAAAGCGATCCGCTCGACATGACCGATACTACACTCGTCAGCGAGGATAGAGCCGGCTGCGTCGGATGGCGGCGAGCCGCCAACAAGGCGTCGGCCGGCGTTCTTTGCCGGTCGCGGCAAGCAAACGCTCCGGCTGGTCGGTCTGCTGGTGGTTCTCGCCTCGGTGCTCGTCTCGTCCGGCTCGTTCCTGATCATGACCGGCGCCACCGGCATCGAGCCGACGCCGGAGGTCTGGACGATCATCTGGATCGTCAACGGCCTCCTCGTGCTGCTGGTGGTCGCGCTGGTGGTGACCGAAGCCGATGCTGCTGCTGCAGCGCGCGTTGCGCGAGCAGGCGGGCGCAGGCCTGCAGGTCCGCATGGTGGCGATGTTCGCCGTCGTCGCCGCGGTGCCGGCGGCCATCGTCGCCGTCGTCGCGACGATCTCGCTCAACCAGGGCCTCGACCAGTGGTTCTCCGAGCGCACCAAGACCATGGTGGAGAGCTCGCGGCTGGTGGCGCGCTCCTACATGCTCGAGCACGCCCAGGTGCTGCGCGACGACATCATCTGGGTCGCCACCGAGCTCGAGCAGGCGCGCGGCCACCTTCGAGACCGACCGCGACAAATATCCAGCGCATCCTCACCGCGCTGGCGGTCACCCGCTCGCTGCCCTTCACCTCGCTGGTCTCGCGCGACGGCGACACGCTGATGCGGGCGCAGATCAACGCCCAGGGCGTCGCGCCTGAGTTGCCGGACGGCTGACGCCGGACGTGGAGGAGGGGGTCCCGACGCTGATCTCGCCCGGCGACACCAATCTGGTCGGCGCGGTCGTCAAGCTGCGCGGCTACGACGACACCTATCTGTTCGTCGCCCGCCCGGTGGACCCCGAAGTGCTCGAGTTCATGCGGCTGACCGACGACAACATCACCGAATACCGCCAATACGCCTCCAACCGGCTGGTGTTCCAGATCACCTTCACCATCATGTATCTCGGCCTCGCGCTGGTGCTGCTGCTGGCGGCGCTCTGGATCGGCATCGCGCTGGCCAACCGCTTCGTCGATCCGATCCGCAACCTGATGATCGCCTCGAACCGGGTCAGCGAGGGCGACCTCGACGTGCAGGTGCCGGTGCAGGAGGGCAGGGGCGACCTGCGCGACCTGTCCAGCCGCTTCAACACCATGACGCAGCAACTTCAAGACGCAGCGCGTGGCGCTGGTGGAAGCCAGCGAGACCAACGAGAAGCGCCGGCAGTTCACCGAGGCGGTGGTGGAGGGCGTCTCGGCGGGCATCGTCGGGCTCGATCCGTTCGGCGCCATCACGCTGGTCAACGCGCGCGCCTGCCGAAATGCTCGGCACGCGATGAAATCTCTGCTCGTCGGCGAAGCGTATCAGCGAGGTCATTCCGGCGCTGGCGCCGGTCATCGAGCGCGCCAAGTCGGCGCGTCGCGGCCAGATCCGCGACCAGATCGAGATCGGCTCCGGGCCGGACTACCGCACCTATCAGGTGCAGCTGACCCGCGAAGGCACGATGACCGAGAGCAAGGGCTACGTGGTCACGCTCGACGACATCACCGACCTGCTCTCGGCGCAGCGCACCGGCGCCTGGGCCGACGTGGCGCGCCGCATCGCCCACGAGATCAAGAACCCGCTGACCCCGATCCAGCTCTCCGCCGAGCGCCTGCGCCGCCGCTATGCCAGCAAGCTCGCGGACGATTTCGAGGTCTTCGACAAATGCATCAACACCATCATCCGCCAGGTCGGCGACATCGGCCGCATGGTCGACGAGTTCTCGTCGTTCGCTCGCATGCCCGAAGCGACGCTGGAACAGGGCGATCTGTCGGACACGATCCGCCAGGCGGTGTTCCTCGAAAGCGTCCGGCTGCCCGAAATCAACGATCAACGTGGATCTGCCGGAAGCGCCGATCATCGCCTAGTTCGACAACCGGCTGATCTCGCAGGTGCTGACCAACCTGATCAAGAACGCCGTCGAGGCGATCGAAGGCGCCGGCCTCGAGGCGATCAAGGACCCGGTGATCATCGTGTCTCGCCGCGGCTGGAAGGGCGAGCGCGTCCGCATCGACGTTTCCGACAACGGCAAGGGCTGGCCGAAGGAAAACCGCCAGCGCCTGCTCGAGCCCTATATGACCACGCGGGAGAAGGGCACCGGGCTGGGCCTTGCCATCGTCGCCAAGATCATCGAACAGCACGGCGGCACGGTCGAACTGATCGACGCCGAGCCGGACGCCAACGGCCGGGTCGGCGCCTGCTTCACTTTCACGCTGCCGACGCACCGCGACGATGCGGACGACGAACCCGATGAGGTCGCTGTGACCGAGCTCTCCGGAGCTCCTGCGTCCAACGATCCATCGCAGGCGGGCGAGGCAGCGCCCCGTGACGACATCCCCGAGGAGCCGCCCGTCAAGGCGGTGGAGAACACCTGATGGCACTGGATATTCTGATCATCGACGACGAGGACGATATCCGCGACCTGATCGCCGGCATCCTCGAGGACGAGGGCTATCGAGACCCGGCAGGCGCACGACGCCGACTCCGGGCTCAACGAGATCGCGCGGCGGCGGCCGAGCCTGGTGTTCCTCGACATCTGGATGCAGGGCTCGCGGCTCGACGGGCTGCAACTGCTCGACGTGTTCCAGAGCCAGCATCCCGACATGCCGGTGGTGATGATCTCCGGCCACGGCAATGTCGAAACCGCCGTGTCCGCCATCCGGCGCGGCGCCTACGACTACATCGAAAAGCCGTTCAAGATCGACCGGCTGCTGCTCATCACCCAGCGCGCCATGGAAGCGACGCGGCTGCAAGAACGAAGTCGCCGACCTGCGAGGAGCGCTCGAACTCGCAGGCGGTCGACATGGTCGGCGGCTCGCCGGCGCTGCAGCAGGTGAGGGGCCTGATCGAGAAGTCGGCGCCGACCAATTCGCGCATCTTCATCTCCGGCCCATCAGGGTCCGGCAAGGGCCTCGCGGCGCGCCTGATCCACCAGCGCAGCCCGCGCGCCGAGTCGCCGTTCGTCGAGATCAACTGCTCGCTCTATTCGCCCGACGAGGTGCAGGTCGTGCTGTTCGGCCGCGAGACGCGCGAGAAGACCGGGATGCTGCGCACCGAGGTCGGCGCGCTCGAGCGCGCCCATGGCGGCACGCTCTATCTGTCGGAAGTCGCGACACTGCCGGCGGCGGCGCAGGCGGCGCTGCTGCGGACGCTGGTCGAGAACAAGTTCAACCGCGTCGGCGGCACCGTGGCGGTGCCGATCGACGTGCGGATCATCTCGTCGAGCTCGCAGAACGTCGCGCAGCTGATCGAGAGCGGCCAGTTCCGCTCCGACCTGTTCCACCGGCTGTCGATCGTGCCGCTGCAGCTGACGCCCGCTGAAGGAGCGCCGCGAGGACGTGCCGCCGCTGGTCGATATCTTCATCGAGCAGGTCTGCCGCATGCACAACCTGCAGCAGTCTCAGCATCGGCGAGGACGCCATGGCCGTGCTGCAGGCGCAGGACTGGCCGGGCAATGCCCGCCAGCTGCGCAATTCGATCGAGCGGCTGCTGATCCTGGTGAAGGATCAGGCCGCCCGAGGACGGTATCATCACCGCCGCCATGCTGCCCTCCGATATCGGCGAGGTGCTGCCCACAGTCGGCGACACCGATGCCTCGGCGCACCTGATGAGCCTGCCGCTGCGCGAGGCGCGCGAAGTGTTCGAGCGGCAGTATCTGCTGGCCCAGATCGAGCGCTTCGGCGGCAACATCTCCAAGACCGCCGAGTTTGTCGGCATGGAGCGCAGCGCGCTGCACCGCAAGATCAAATCGCTGGGGCTGTAGATGGGCTCGCCGGGTAGGCACCAAAGCGGCTATGTGCCATAGTCGTATTCGAGTGGGATGACGGAGTGAATCAGGGCAGGGGCCGGCGAGCGGCTGCCTGTCAGATCAATGTGGACGGCAAGACTGCCGCCGCTAGGCGATACTAACCCGAAAAGAGGCCATAAATGCCCGGCGAAAAAACACAAAATCTGCAGGACGCCTTTCTCAATCACGTCCGCAAGCAGAAGGTCCCGGTCACGATATTTCTCGTGAACGGCGTCAAGCTGCAGGGCGTCATCACCTGGTTCGACAATTTCTGCCTGCTGCTGCGGCGCGATGCGCAATCGCAGCTGGTCTACAAGCACGCGATCTCGACCATCATGCCCGGTGCGCCGATCCAGCTGTTCGATCCCGAGCACGTCAGCGGACGACTGAGGCACTGCCATGACCGAAATACGATGACGACGAGGGCCGCTCCGGCGGCCCGCAGCCAGTTTATCGACCAGCGCGCAGCGCCGACGCAGGGTCGGCCTCATCGTGCCCGACGTGCGCGGCGTTGTCGACCAGCCACACGCATCGAGGCGCGCAAGGCCGAGTTCGAGGGGCTGGCCGAGGCCATCGACGTCGAGATCGTCTTCTCCGAGATCGTCAAGGTTCGCGAGATCAAGCCGGCGACCTTCATCGGCGGCGGGCACGTCGAGGATATCGGCAAGCGCGTCAAGGCCGAGGAGATCGAACTGCTGCTGGTCGATGCGCCCATCTGCACCCGATCCAGCAGCGCAATCTCGAAAAGGAGACCGGCGCCAAGGTGCTGGACCGCACCGCGCTGATCCTCGAAATCTTCGGCGAGCGCGCCGCGACGCGCGAAGGCGTGCTGCAGGTCGAACTGGCGCATCTCAACTACCAGAAGAGCCGGCTGGTCCGCTCCTGGACCCACCTTGAGCGCCAGCGCGGCGGCTTCGGCTTCCTGGGCGGCCCGGGCGAAACCCAGATCGAAAGCGACCGGCGGCAGCTCAGGACCGCATCAAGCTGCTCGAGGAGCGGCATCGAAAAGGTGCAAGCAGACCCGCGGCCAGCAGAAGGGCAGGCGCGACGACGTGCCGTTCCCGATCGTCGCCCTGGTCGGCTACACCAACGCCGGCAAATCCAGCCTGTTCAACGCGCTGACCGGGGCGGGGGTGTTCGCCGAAGGACCTGCTGTTCGCCACCCTCGACACCACTGTCCGCAAGATCGAACTGCCGCACGGCCGCGAGGTCATGCTCTCCGACACCGTCGGCTTCGTCGCCGACCTGCCCACCGACTCTCGTCGCCGCCTTCCGCGCGACGCTGGAGGAGGTGGTCGAGGCCGACGTGATCCTCCACGTCCGCGACATCGCCAATCCCGACCATGCCGGCGCAGGCCGCAGGACGTCCTCAAGGTGCTCGGCGAACTCGGCGTCTCGGCCGACAAGGCGCCGATCATCGAGGTCTGGAACAAGATCGACCCGTTGCCGGCCGATGCCGATGGCCGCCGCGAGGCGCTGGCGACGGTCGCGCCCGCCGGCAAGGTGGCCGCCACGGTGCCGGTCTCGGCGCAGACGGGCGAGGGGCTCGACCGACTGCTGGCAGCGATCGAGAACGCGCTGGCGGCCACGCAGCCGCGACCTACCGGGTTCGCATGCTCCACACGCTGCGGGTGCCGATGTCGGCTGGCTCTACGGCCATGCCGAGATCATCGGGCGCGAGGAGCCGGACGAGGCGGGGCAGACCTACGAGGTCCGCGTCGAGCCCCGCCACAAGCGCGGCCTTCTCCGAGCGCTTCGCGGGCCGGATCGAAGCGGCCTAGACGCCGGCCTTGTCGCTGGCGCGGATTTCGTTCCAGTAGCCGTCGAGCCGCTCGAGCCCGGCTTCCGCCATCGGCACTGCCGTCTTCGCGGCGCCGTGCTTCGACATGGTGGAAGCGCCGGGTGAACTTGAGGTTGGCGTCGCGCAGCGCGGCCTCCGGATCGACGCCCAGCTGCCGCGCCAGGTTGGCGACCGCGAACAGCAGGTCGCCGATCTCCTCGTGCCTTGTCGGCGTCCGTCTGTGCGGCCGACGGCGACCTCCGCGAGCTCCTCGCTGACCTTGGCGACGACGGCTGCCGAGTCCGGCCAGTCGAAGCCAACCGAGGCGGCGCGCTTGGTCAGCTTTTCGGCACGCGATCAGGGCAGGGAGCACCTGCGGCACGTCATCGAGCAGCGGAGGCTGGCGCGTCCCTGCCAGCCGGCCTTGTCGGCGCGCTCGTCGGCCTTGACCTCATCCCACTTGGCCTTGGCGCCTCCGGCATTGCTGCGCCGCCTCTTCGCCGAACACATGCGGATGCCGCCGGATCAGCTTGGTCGGTGATCGCCTGCGACCACGTCGCCGATGTCGAACAGCCCGCGCTCGGAGGCCATCTGCGCGTGATAGACCGGCTGCAGCAGCAGGTCGCCGAGTTCGTCCCGCAGGTCGTCGAAGTCGTCGCGCTCGATGGCGTCGGCAACCTCGTAGGCTTCCTCGATCGTGTAGTGGCGGATGGTCGCGAAATCCTGCTCGAGGTCCCAGGGACACCCGCCATCGGGATTGCGCAGCGCCGCCATGATCTCGACAAGCCGGGAAAGGTCGCGCGACGGCTGCATGACAGCCTTTTCTGCGGACATCAGACGATCTCCATCTCGACGACGTGCACCCCGAACCGCGCCATGACACGTCCGGTGCCGGTGGCAGGCACGAGGCCACACATCGACCCGGTGGTGACGATCATGCCTGCCTTCAGCGGATAGGTGGGGTGCTGCGCCCTGGCGTAGGCGAGGAACGACGCCAGCACCGTGCCGAAGCCGTGTTTCGCAGGCGCTCTGTAGATCTCCACGCCGCCATATTCGAGGGCGACATCGATGCCTTCGATATTGTCGCGCAGCGCCCTCGGTGTCGGATCGATGGCGTAGCCGAGTGACGCCATATTGTCCGCAATCGCGCCAAAGGGGCCCGCGGCACTCCGGTCGGTAAAGCGCGAGCCGACGATTTCAATGCCGACGACGTAATGGTCTATCGCCGCAAGGATCGCCGCATCATCGAGGGCAGTGGGCACGTCGCGGCCCAGGACCACCGCGACCTCGACCTCGAATCCGAGAAGGTTGCTTCCATCGAGCTTCAGCACGCCGCTATTCCCGACGCGCGATCTGAAGATTGGCGCAACCGCAGGACCGCCCGGCGTGATCGCCGTCTTCAACATGCCCGGCGTTTCGCCCAGCATCTCCATGACGTTGGTCTGGATGCCGTAGGCGTCGGCCTCAGTGAGCGCTGCATACGGACCCGGGTCGACATCATGGCGCCCGGTGCGCTGCGCACTGGCGAGCCGCTGCGCAAGGTCGGAAAGGGCGGTCATGGCGATCTGTCCTGAAGGGGATTCGGAAGCGGCAAGCTAGCGTGAACCGGGCTCACGCGCCAACGCTGAAGCGCACATCCACGATTCGCATAAGATATATTATGGAACTATCGTGCAACTCGGACTTGCTGCAGGTGGACCACAGTGGATTGCATTTGAGCTAAACCTGCAGACTCCCCCGCGGCCACAACCCCTTATCGGGGGCCAATAATCTGCCCGGCTGAAATATCGATCCGCATGCCGTCGAACGCCGGCGTTACATTGTCCGGCGTGGTCGCGTCCACCGTGGCGTAGTCCATGTCGATATGCAGATTGGTCAGGACCGCCTGACGCGGACGCCGCTCGGCGATCAGCGCGAGTGACTCCGGCAGGCTGAGATGGCTTGGGTGCGGCGTCGGCCGCAGCGCATCGAGCGACCCACACGTCGAGCCCGCTGACGGCATCGAGCAGACTCCGCTGGTATGCCGCTCAGGTCGCACGAATACGCGAAGCCGCCGACCCGAAAGCCGAGCGAAAAGATCTCGCCGTGCTGCTGCCTGAACGGCAGCACGGTGATGGTGCCGCCGGGCCCGTCGACGCTCAGCGGCCGCCCGGCCGCAATGATGTGCTGGTTGAGGATCGGCGGATAGCCGCTGTCCCGGCGGCGCCGTGAAACAATAGGCAAAGCTCTGGACGATCCGCTCGCCGGCTTCCTGGCTGAAGTAGACGTCGACACGCCGGCGGTTGTTGAGCGCCAGGACGCGCAGATCGTCGATGCCGTGCGTGTGGTCGGCATGCTCATGCGTGTAGAGCACGGCGTCGACGCGGTCGACGTCGGCATCCAGCAACTGCTCGCGCAGGTCGCAGCCGGTGTCGATCAGGATGCGTGTCGGCTCGTCCGCAGCCCGCCGACTGTGCCCTCGATCAGCAGCGAGCAGCGGCGGCGCCGGTTCTTCGGGTTGCCCGGATCGCAGACGCCCCAATGGCCGCCGATGCGCGGCACGCCGCCCGACGAGCCGCAGCCCAGGATGGTCGCGACGATGCGCTCGCGCTTCAGCCATCACGCCAGCCCGTCGCCTTTGGAGAACAGCCGGCAGAAATTCGCCGTGGTCTGCGCGGCCAGTGCGTCGAAGCCGACGCCGCGGACCTCGGCCAGCTTTTCGGCCGTATGGCGCACGAACGCCGGCTCGTTGGAGTGGCCGCGATGCGGCACCGGCGCCAGGTACGGCGCGTCGGTTTCGACCAGGATGCGATCGGCCGGCACGAACGCGCGCGACCTCGCGGATTTCCTCGGCATTCTTGAACGTCAGGATGCCCGAGAACGACACGTAGCCGCCCAGCGCGAGTCCGCGCCGCGCCAGCTCCGCGCCGGACGAAAAGCAATGCAGAACAAACGGGAAGGGCCCCTGCCCGATGTTTCTTCCTCGAGGATCGTGCGCAATATCGTCGTCGGCCGCGCGGGCGTGGATCACCAGCGGCAGCCCGGTCTCGCGTGCCGCCGCGATGTGCCGGCGGAAGCCCGTCGCCTGCGCCGCGTGGTCGCACCTCGTAGTGGTAGTCGAGCCCGGCCTCGCCGATGGCGACGCAGCGCGGATGCGCGGCCAGCCGGACGAGATCGGCGGTCGTCGACGTCCAGTTCCTCATGCGCGTGGTGCGGATGCGTGCCGACCGAGCACCAGACGTTGCCGATGCGCCTCGGCAATCGCGGTGATCCCGTCGAACTGCCGTACCCGCGTCGAGATCGTCACCATGCCCGCAACGCCGGCCGCCGCCGCGCGCGCCAGCACGCCCGCGCGGTCGCCGCGAGCTCAGGAAAATCGAGATGGCAATGGCTGTCGATCAGCATCAGGCCGCTTCGCCTGCTCGAACTTTCTGAACACCGGCTCGGGCGGCGGCAGCGCAGTCCCTGCGGGCAGCGCAGACTGCGCGGTCGATGGCATCGGCCAGCATCCGGCTTTCGGCCGGGACCGCCAGCATATCGAGCATCTTGGCCGCGGATTCCGGCATGAACGGCTGCGCAGCAATCGCGGCCCGCCGCACCACGTCGGCGGTGGTCGCGAGGATCGAGCCCATGCGCACGAGATCGGCCTTCAGGCCCCAGGGCGCCTGTTCCGCAAAATAGAGGTTGGCGGCGCTGAGCAGCCCCGCCAGTTCCGCCGTCGCCTCGTGCATCTGCTGCGTCTGCATCGCTTCGCGTCATCTGCTCGACGGCGGCAATCGCGGCCGCGACGATGGCGTCATCGGCCTGCGAGGGCTGGCGCTGCGGCATGATGCCGTCGAAATTCTTCTGGATCATCGCCAGCGAGCGCTGCGCCAGATTGCCGAAATTGTTGGCGAGATCGGCGTTGTTGCGATTGACGAACTTCTCCCGGCCATAGTCGCCATCCTGCCCGAAGCTGACTTCGCGCAGGAAGAAGAAGCGCACCGGATCGACGCCGAACTCTTCCACCAGCGCGAACGGATCGATGACATTGCCGAGCGACTTCGACATCTTCTTGCCGTCGACGGTCAGGAAGCCATGCGCGAAGACCCGCTTCTGCACTGCCAGCCCGGCGCTCATCAGGAACGCCGGCCAATAGACCGTATGAAAGCGGATGATGTCCTTGCCGATGACGTGCAGGTCCGCCGGCCAGAACTTCCTGAACTGCTCACTCTTGTCGTCGGGGAAGCCGACGCCGGTGATGTAGTTGGTCAGCGCGTCGATCCACACATACATCACATGGCCCGGCGCGTTCGGCACCGGAATACCCCAGTCGAACGTCGTACGCGAAATCGACAGGTCCTGCAGGCCGCCTTTGACGAACGACACGATCTCGTTGCGCCGCTCCTTGGGCGCGATGAAGTCCGGGTGCTCGTCGTAGAATTTCAGCAGCCTCTCCTGGTAGGCCGAGAGCCGGAAGAAATAGCTCGGCTCCTCGACCCACGTCGCCTCGGCGCCGGAGGGCGCAAATTTCTTGCCGCCGGCGCCGTCCGTCAGCTCGCCCTCGTCGAAATAGGCCTCGTCGCGCACCGAGTACCAGCCCTTGTACGTCGACTGGTAGATGTCGCCATTATTGCTGCGATTCCATGCGCTGCCAGATCTCCTGGCTGGCCTCGTGGTGCCGCTTCTCCGTGGTGCGGATGAAATCGTCGTTGGAGATGTTGAGCGCGCGCCGCCAGATCCCTGAACCGGGCCGCGTTGCGGTCGGCCAGTTCGTGCGGCGTGACACCAGCCGCAGCGGCCGTCTGCACCATCTTGATGCCATGCTCGTCGGTGCCGGTGAGGAAAAACACCTCGCGCCCTTCGAGCCGCTTCCAGCGCGCCATGGCGTCGGTGGCGATCATCTCATAGGCGTGCCCGATATGCGGCTCGCCATTGGGATAGGCGATGGCCGTGGTGAGGTAGATAGCTGTTGCGGGTCATGTTGGCTCGGTAAGCGGCGAATGCTGCTGGCAAATGTCTGCGGATCGCGTCGAAAAGGCTGATCAGCGTCTGCCGTGCGTCGAGGTTGTATTCATCGGCGTCGTCAAACGACAGGCTGGCCTTGTCCCATAGCTCATTGGCGGAGGCAAGCCGGGTCCGCGCCCCTGATTCCGCCGCGTCGCGGGCCTCGGCGGCGATCCAGTCACGCAGGATGTCGCGCGCGAATGCCATCTCGGCCCCATCCTTCACGGCCGCCAGCGCATCGGCGAGTCCGATCGGCGACCCCGGGGGCTTCTGAGCGGCTGCGGCCAGCCAGGCCTTCAGTGCATCAAGCGTCCCCTCGCCGCTCATCGCCAGCGCCTCAAAGCCGCGGCGGGGGATACCCGCCG
Organism: uncultured Alphaproteobacteria bacterium; assembly: GCA_963796775.1. GTDB lineage: Bacteria > Pseudomonadota > Alphaproteobacteria > Rhizobiales > Devosiaceae > Devosia_A. The sequence continues at coordinate 422,728 of CAWCMZ010000007.1, forward strand.
CGAGGTCTACTGCATGATCCATCGCGGCGGCGTTTGCCTCCGGCCGGTCGAGTGTAAGCACCTCGCGGACCTCTCCGTCCGAGAGCGGCCGCATCGCTATCTGCAGGCAGCGCGACTTGATGGTGGGCAGCAGCCCGCCGGGCCGGTGGGAGATCAGGAGGAACGTCGTGTCGGGCGGCGGCTCTTCCAGTATCTTCAGCAGGGCGTTCGCCGTCTGCACATTGCAGTCGTCGATGCTGTCCACGATGCAGATGCGATGCCCGCTCCGGCCGCGCGTGCGATGCAGCCGCTCGATAAGCGGATTCGCGTCACCATTGTCGCGCCGCGACACCTGATCGACGGTGATCACGGTGCTGAATTTGGCCCCCGTCTTGTTGAGCGTCCGGCGCAGCACATACAGATTGGGGTAACCGCCTGATGCAACCTGCTCGGCGATGTGCGCCGGGTCCTCGTCGCTCGTCCGTTCAAACACCAGGCGGGCGAAGGCGAAGGCCAGCGTTGCCTTGCCGATGCCGCGCGGCCCATGCAGCAACACGCCGCCGGGCAGGCGCGCCGCCTGCAGGCGCCCCTCGAGCGTTTCGAATGGACGAGCGTGGCCGATGAGGCTGCGGGTAAACTCGGGCGGCCGTACCCCCGGAAGCTGGTCCGGCTCCCGCTGGTCGAACTCCTCGCTCAAGCCTGCTGCCCGGCGGTGAGTTCGGGAAACCGGCGCGTCAGCGTGTCCCAGATTTCCTGCTCCAGAGCATCTTCGCCCTGCGCAGCTGGAATAACCACACACCGCTCCAGGTTGTTGGCAGCGATCGCCAGGAAGGCCTCGCGCAGCCGCTTGTGCCAGTCGAGGTCTTCCTTTTCGAAGCGGTCGCCGGTCGCCACCAGCGCCTCCTCGGTTTCGCGTGCGTGGACGCGCTCAAACGCGATTTCAGGGTCCATGTCGAGGATGATGGTGAGATCGGGCGCGTGGCCGTTGAGTGCCAGCGTTTCGAGCCCGCGGATCAGCTTGTCGTCCACCCCGCCGGTCAGCCCCTGGTAGGCGCGGGTCGAATCGTGGAAGCGGTCCGAGATCACCCAGCGGCCATTCTCGAGGCTCGGCGCAATCAACTGGTTGACGTGATCGAGCCGGGCCGAAGCAAACAGCACCGCCTCCGCCCCTGCCCCCCAGCTCTCCGAACGCCCCTGCAGGATAAAGGCGCGGATCGCCTCGGCGCGCGGCGTGCCACCCGGCTCGCGTGTTCGGATGGCAGGTACAGCGGCGCGATTGAGGTTGACCAGCAGCCGCTTCACCTGCGTGGACTTGCCGACGCCCTCGCCACCCTCGAACGTGATGAATCTGGCTGCCCCAGACTGCGGGACGTCCAGCATCAGAGCCAGCCCAGCAGCAGCTGTTTCAGCGCATCGGTGGCGCGGTGCACCAGATCGCCTTGCTCCACCGTCTCGGCTGCGAACAGCGGCGTCGTCTGCACCACCTTGTCGTTACACAGAACATTCAGTGTCGCCACTTGCGCACCCTTTTGCACAGGCGGTCGAAGCGGTCCCCTATAGGTCACGGTTGCCTCGGGGCACTTGTCCGCACCCTTGGGCAGAAACAGGTCGATCTTGTCGGCCCCGATCAGCCCAACCTGCCCGGAGGCGCCGCCATAGACGTTGGCATAGGCGACGACCTTGTCCTTGGGAAACACCGGGACCAGTTCGAAACCGCGGGTTCCCCAGCTGACCAGCTTGCGCGCCTCCTCGGCGCGCTCGCGCATGGACGTCAGGCCATGCAGCACCGCGATCAGCCGCCGCCCGCCATTGGTGGTCGATACCACCTCGCCGTAGCCGGCTTCCTCGGTATGTCCGGTTTTCAGGCCATCGACACCAATCCCGTTCTCCAGGAGCGAGTTGCGGTTCTGTTGCCGGATCTTGTTCCAGGTGAACTCGGGTTCCGAGAAAATCGGATAGTACTCGGGGAAAGTCGCGATGATGTAGCGTGCCAGCTTGGCAAGGTCATGCGCCGTCGAATACTGGTCGGGGTCGGGCAGGCCCGTCGAATTGACGAAGTTGGAGTCGCTCAGGCCTATTGCCTTCGCCAGCTGGTTTTCGATCCTGGCGAAGGTGTTCTCGGTGCCGCCGATCCCTTCGGCCAGCGCGATGGCAGCGTCATTGCCGGACTGGATGATCACCGACTTGATCAGGTCCTCGACACGAATTTTGGAGTTCAGCACTGCAAACATCGTGGAGCCGCCCGAGGCCGCCCCGCCATCGCGCCAGGCGTGCTCGGAGATGAAGAACTCGTCGTCCATCGAGAGCTTTTTCTGCTGCAACTCGGTGAAGACCACCGCGATCGTCATGAGCTTGGCCATGCTGGCCGGCTCAAGCCGCTTGTCGGCGTCTTTGCTGAACAGCACCGTGCCGGACTCGTAGTCCATCAGCAGGGCAAAGCGTGGCCTTGGTCTCGAAGTCCTGCGCCCTGGCGGCAAACGGCGCAAGCGCCGCGAGGACGCCCGTCATCAAGACCAGCAGTGTCTTTCCAAAGCCCAGCCGCATGTTTTCCCATTCATCCGCGCCGCCGCGACGCATCGCCGACTAATAGAGAACTAACTCGTTGAGGCCAAGTTCCCGTGCCATTGCCATGACATCGCCGCGCGCCACACCCGGCTTAAGATGGGTCAGTGTCAACCGTGTGGCGGGCCGGCCGCCATCAGCCACCTGATCCTCATCTACGGCGCCGAGCAGCGCAAAAGACATCGCGATCTCGACCGCCTGTTCTTGCCGCTCGAACACACCCAGCTGCAATTTGATGGCCCGCTTGTCGTCATCCACAGCCGCAACCCAATCGCCCAGCGCACTGCTGCGCGTCGCCATCGCGTTGACCGCATCGTGCGCATCGAGCACGGCCTGATCGGCAGCGTCGGCCTCAGCGTAGGAAAACAGATTGGTGATCGAGTCCGCGACGGCGCCGATCATGCCGCCAGAAAGCGGATCGCGGCTGGTCGGCCTGTCCGATTGAGGTTGCGCCACCGCAGGCGTCGACATCATCGCAAAGCGCGTGTCGCCCTGCTCCATCGCGGTGGGTCGGTTGACGCTGGCCATCAGCAGTCTGGTGTCGTCGCCGTTGAGTGGCGCCGGCCCGACATAGGCCACCTGCACGTTGGCGCTGCCGCCATTGGCGAAGCCCAGTACCTCGGCCGTCTTCAGCGAAACGTCGATGATGCGGCCCTGCATATAGGGTCCGCGGTCGTTGATGCGCACCAGGACCGATCGCCCGTTTTCTAGATTGGTCACCCGTGCATAGCTTGGTACCGGCAGTACCGGGCTGGCGGCCGTCAGGTAGTTGGCGCCGAAGATTTCGCCGTTGGCAGTGCGCCGGCCATGAAAGTCCCAGCCGTACCACGAGGCTTCGCCGCGCTCGACATAGCCCGGACCGTCGACCGGCCTGTAGGTGACGCCGCGAACCACGTAGGGTTTGCCCGACATGTAACGGCCGCCACCGTGCGGAGGATTCTTCGCCTTGGTGACCCGGGGTGAAACCGCCACGCCGAATTCCTTTGACGTGAACGCTGCGCGCTTGACGCTCGACTGGTTCGAGGCACAGGCCGTGACTAGCGGAGCAACGAGGAGAGCCAATACCGCCATGCGGATCGCCGTTCGCCAATTGCGGGATAGGATCGCCAAACCGAGCACCTCTGGGGGACGTTGCGACACTCTACTCAATCGCCGCGTCGCCATCGCGCAAGGAACGGCAATGTGGTTGAGTTGGCGTTAATTCGCGTCAAATTGTGTTGATCCCGGAGTGCATTGAGACATCTCTGGAAATCATATAAAGAAATCTTTATATCCGTAGCGCAGCGTCGCCAAGCCACCCGTGGCTTGGCGGCAGCGTTGCCAGAGAGTGATGAGATGACTCCGACACCGATCGCCCCCGCTTCGCCGGACGACTTGGCCCATCGCGCTGAGACCATGGCGTCCCTGAGAGCCGCCGCGAGCGAGCGAATCCTGGTGCTCGACGGTGCCATGGGCACCATGATCCAGGGGCTGAAGCTCGACGAAGCCGGTTACCGAGGGGAGCGCTTCAAGGACTGGCCGCGCGACGTGCGCGGCAACAACGATCTGCTCAACCTGACCGCAGCCGACTCGATCCGCGACATTCACCTCGAGTATTTCCTCGCGGGCGCCGACATCTGCGAGAGCAACACCTTCTCATCGACCGCCATTGTCATGGCCGATTATGGCATGCAGGCCCTCGCCTATGAGCTGAATGTCGCCGGCGCCAGACTGGCCAGCGAAGCGGCGAAGCTGGCCGAGGCCAGGGACGGACGGCGGCGCTATGTCGCCGGCGCACTCGGGCCGACGAACAAGACCGCTTCCATGTCCACCGACGTCAACAGCCCCGGCCACCGCGCAGTGAGCTTCGACGACATCGCCGCAACCTACGCCGAGGCCATCAATGGGCTCATCGATGGCGGCGCCGATCTGCTGCTGTTCGAGACCATTACCGATACGCTCAACACCAAGGCCGGCATCTTTGCCGCACAGCGCATCTTCGAACAGCGCGGCTTTGAGCTGCCGATCATGATCTCGGGCACCATCACCGACCTTTCCGGCCGCACCCTGAGCGGCCAGACGCCGTCGGCGTTCTGGTACTCGGTGCGCCACGCCAACCCCTTTACCATCGGCCTCAACTGCGCGCTTGGGGCCGACGCCATGCGCGCTCACATCGCCGAACTCTCGGACGTCGCCGACACCTTCATCTGCGCCTACCCGAACGCCGGACTGCCGAACGAGTTCGGCGGCTATGACGAGAGCCCGGAGTTCATGGCGAAGCAGATCGAGACCTTCGTACGCGATGGCCTCGTCAACATCGTTGGCGGCTGCTGCGGCACGACGCCCGACCACATCCGCGCCTTCGCCGAGGTTGCCGCCCGCCACAAGCCTCGCAAGATCCCCGAGATTGCGCCTCTGATGCGCCTGAGCGGCCTTGAGCCCTTCACGCTGACCAAAGAAATCCCGTTCGTGAATATCGGCGAGCGCACCAACGTTACCGGCTCCGCCCGCTTCCGCAAGCTCATCACTGCGGGTGACTACACCGCCGCGCTCGAAGTGGCGCGCGATCAGGTCGCCAATGGCGCTCAGATCATCGACATCAACGTCGATGAGGGCCTGCTCGACAGCGAAAAGGTGATGGTCGAGTTCCTCAACCTGCTGGCCGCCGAGCCCGACATCGCCCGCGTGCCGATCATGATCGACAGCTCGAAATTCGCCGTCATCGAGGCCGGCCTCAAATGCGTGCAGGGCAAGGCGCTGGTTAACTCCATCTCGATGAAGGAGGGCGAGGAGAAATTCCTCGACGCAGCCCGGCTGGTCCGCGCCTACGGCGCGGCGGTCGTCGTCATGGCCTTCGATGAACAGGGGCAGGCCGACACGCTGGAGCGCAAAGTTACCATCTGCACCCGCGCTTACGAACTACTGACCCAGCAAGTCGGCTTCCCGCCCGAGGACATCGTGTTCGACCCCAACGTCTTTGCCATCGCCACCGGCATCGAAGAGCACGCCGGATACGGCATCGCCTTCATCGAGGCGACGCGTCAGATCCGCGCCACCCTCCCCCACGCGCACATTTCGGGTGGCGTCTCCAATCTGAGCTTCTCGTTCCGCGGCAACGAGCCGGTGCGTGAAGCCATGCACGCCGTCTTCCTCTACTACGCAATCCAGGCCGGCATGGACATGGGCATCGTCAACGCCGGCCAGCTTGCAGTCTACGAGTCGATCGAGCCGGCGCTGCGCGAAGCCTGCGAAGACGTGATCTTCAACAAGCGCCCCGACGCCACCGATCGCCTGCTTGCAATCGCCGAGCAATATCGCGGCGCGGCAGGCAAGGACGGTCCGGCCAAGGACCTCACCTGGCGCACAAAGCCCGTAGCGGAGCGGATATGCGCATGCCCTCGTCAACGGCATCACCGAGTTCATCGACGCCGACACCGAGGAAGCGCGCCTCGGTTCCGCGCGTCCACTGCACGTCATCGAAGGCCCGCTGATGGCCGGCATGAGCGTCGTTGGCGATCTCTTCGGCTCCGGCAAGATGTTCCTGCCGCAGGTAGTGAAGTCAGCCCGCGTCATGAAGCAGGCCGTCGCCCACCTCCTCCCCTACATGGAGGCCGAGAAGAATGCCGACGGCAACGCCACCGGCCGGAAAAGTGCCGGCAAGGTGCTGATGGCGACGGTCAAGGGCGACGTACACGACATCGGCAAGAACATCGTCGGCGTGGTCCTCAGTTGCAACAACTACGAGATCATCGACCTCGGCGTGATGGTTCCGACCGCCAGGATCTTGCAGACAGCGCGCGACGAGAACGTCGACGTCATCGGGCTGAGCGGCCTCATCACCCCCTCGCTCGACGAGATGGTGCATGTCGCCGCCGAGATGGAACGCGAAGGCTTTTCCATCCCTCTGCTGATCGGCGGAGCCACCACCAGCCGCGTCCATACGGCGGTGAAGATCCACCCGCAATATCACGGTGGCCAGACCGTCCATGTGCACGACGCCAGCCGCGCCGTGGGTGTCGTGTCGAGCCTGCTGTCCCCGGACCAGAGGACTGCCTACGTGGCCGAAGTGCGCGCCGAGTACAGCCGCGTCGCCGAAAAGCATGCCCAAAGCGAGGCCGAAAAACAGCGCCTGCCGCTGGAGAAAGCCCGGGCCAACGCCTTCCGGCCGGACTGGTCTGCCTACACGCCGCCCAAGCCCAGCTTTCTCGGCACGCGCGTGTTCGAGACGGCGGACCTGCAGGACCTCGCCCGCCATATCGACTGGACGCCGTTCTTCCAGACCTGGGAGATGAAGGGCCGTTACCCTGCAATCCTCGACGACAAGGAACAGGGCCCGGCCGCCCGCCAGCTCTGGGAGGATGCGCAGAACATGCTGCGCGAAATCCTGCAGAAGAGCTGGTTCCGTCCCAAGGCCGTTATCGGCTTCTGGCCGGCGAATGCCGTCGGTGACGATATCCGGCTTTTTACCAACGACGAGCGGACTGAGGAACTTGCGACCTTCTACACCCTCCGCCAGCAGCTCACCAAGACCGGCGACAAGCCCAATCTGGCGCTCGCGGACTTCGTGGCGCCGCTCGACAGCGGCAGGCCGGACTATGTCGGCGGCTTTGTCGTGACCACCGGCATCGAGGAGCAGGCGATTTCCGAGCGCTTCGAGCGCGCCAATGACGACTACTCGGCCATCCTGGTGAAGGCGCTTGCCGACCGCTTCGCCGAGGCCTACGCCGAAGTGCTGCATCAGCACGTCCGCAAGGAATACTGGGGCTACGCGCCGGACGAGAACTTCAAGGCCGAGGAACTGATCAACGAGCCCTATCGCGGCATTCGCCCGGCCCCCGGCTATCCGGCGCAGCCCGACCACACTGAAAAGACCACGCTCTTCCACTTGCTCAATGCCAGGCAGCGCATCGGCGTCAGCCTGACGGAGAGCTACGCCATGTGGCCCGGCTCGTCGGTTTCGGGCATGTATCTCAGCCACCCCGACGCCTATTACTTCGGTGTCGCCAAGGTGGAGCGCGATCAGGTCGAGGACTACGCCCGGCGCAAAGGCATGGCGATCCGTGAGGTCGAGCGCTGGCTTGGCCCCATCCTCAACTACACGCCGGTGACGGAAAAGGCCGGATGATGGCCGGGACCCCGTTTGACAAGGCCAGTTCGTCCATCCCCGTGACGGTGATTACCGGCCACCGTGCGCTGCCGGAAGCGGAAACCGGGGTGGTCGTGCTCCGTCTGGAGCCAGCCCTGCACGACCACGACCTCGGCAATGAGTGTGTCGCATGCGCCGCCCGCGGCGACGTCCGGGCGATGCTGTTCGACCTGCTGTCGGAGGTCCGGCTCGGGCGCCGCAATCCCCTTTCCTCGGTGCTCATCGATGCCACCGCCATCGCAGACCCCAAGCCGGTCATTGACCGGCTGCAACGCGGTGTCGTCCCGGCGCTCGGCCTGCGGGACCACACTGTGGCCCGCAGTTTTCACCTCAGCCGCGTCATCTAGCCAAGGCCCACGCGGCGTCAGGAACCGGCGTCGCCGACCGCACGGTTGCGGCCGTGCGTCTTGGCCTCGAACAAGCATCGATCGGCGCGCTCGAGCAGCGAGGCGATTGAATCGTCGTCGCGAAAGCAGGCGACGCCAACCGACACCGTCGTGCTCCCCAGGATCTCGTCACCAAGCAGTTTGCTGAGGTCGCTGTCACGAATGGACTTGCAGATGTGGGTGGCGGCGGTCAGTGCACCATCAGGGTTCGTGTGATGCAGCACGGCCAGGAATTCATCCCCGCCCATGCGTCCAACGACATCGACGCTACGAGAGGTTGCCTGCAGCGCTTTGCCGACGAGCTGCAACACCTTGTCGCCGACCTGATGGCCATAGCTGTCATTGAAGCGTTTGAAGTGGTCGATATCCACGACCGCCAGCGCCATCCGGGACTTTCCCTGTCGCGCATCGGAGATCGCCCCGGCCAGAGCCTTATCGAGCCCGGCCCGGTTGGCGATCCCGGTCAATGGATCGATCAGCGAACTGCGGCTTAGCTGGTCGAGTTCACCGCGCGCCTGCGCCAGCTCAAGCCGCGCGTCTTCCAGTTCGTCGGCCAGTCGGGCATTGGCATCGCGGGCGACATCGTTTGCCGTCGTCAGCCGTGAAATCCACTCGCGCATGAGCGGCAACCCGACGGCATCGCGTTCGAGCACCGTCGTTGCCGCCGCCATCGATGCCGACTGCGCCCGTGACGCCTCATGCGTCTCCGCAATCATCGCATCGAGGACTGCAAGCCGTTCGACCATCCGGGCAATGGCCCTGTGCGTTGCCTCGCCCGGCTCATAGGGACGAATGAACTCTTCGTAGAGGCGCGCCCCGGTTTCCCCGCTCGGCTTCTCCTTGGCGCGCTGCACCATGGCGCCCGCACGAAGGCCGGCGATGGAGTTGACGCCGGCGACAAAATCGTAAAGCAAGGTGTAGATCGCAGGGACTGGCGGGACTTCTGCGCGCTCCAGCAGCCCCAGCACGGCGTTGCCCCGATTCAGGGCGAGATTGATGTCAGCGCGCGACACTGGTGCCGGTCCTTGAGTCCGCCCGTGCGTTCTGCCCAGGCTCTGCAAGGGTATTTGCGCAGGGAAACGTTGCAAAAACCTGAAACGACCCGGTGCGCCGGCCAAATACTGCGCCGTCAGGCCGTCAGCGTCGCCGGGTGGCTCCAGTCCGTTGATCAGCGATGCGGTCGTAACCGTATTCGCCAGCAGACAGGCGATGGTCATTGGCCCCACGCCGCCCGGAACAGGAGTGATCGCCCCTGCTACCTCGACCGCCGTCGCGAAGTCGACATCGCCGACCAGCCGGGTCTTCCCCTCCCCTTTTTCGGGGGCCGCAATGCGATTGATGCCAACATCGATGACCGTCGCGCCCGGCTTGATCCAGTCGCCCTTGACCATCTGCGGGCGCCCGACCGCTGCGACCACGATGTCGGCCCGCCGCACGACTTCAGGCAGGTCCCGGGTCCGCGAATGCGCGACAGTTACCGTGCAGTTTTCCCGGAGCAGCAGCTGCGCCATTGGCTTCCCCACAAGATTGGAGCGGCCGACGATTACCGCGTTCAGCCCCTCAAGCGAACCCAACTGGTCGCGCAGCAGCATCAGGCAGCCGAGCGGCGTACAGCTCACTGGTCCCGGCAGTCCGATGGTCAGCTTGCCCACGCTGGCCGGCGTGAAACAGTCCACGTCCTTGTCGGGCGAGATGGTCGCGATGACCCGGTTGGGATCGATCTGCTTGGGCAGCGGCAGCTGGACGAGAATGCCATGAATCTTCGGGTCCTGGTTCAACCGCTCGACCAGCGCCAGCACGTCCGCCTCGGACGTCTCCTCCGCGAGTTCATACTTTTCCGAATGCATGCCCACTTCGACGGTCTGCTTCGCCTTGTTGGCGACGTAGACCTGACTGCCGGGATCGTTGCCAACAATGACCACTGCCAATCCGGGCGTGATGCCGCGCTCCCGCTTCAGCCGCTCGACTTCGGCGGCAATCCGGTGCCGCAGCCCCTCAGCAAAGCTCTTTCCGTCGATGATCTTGGCTGTCATAGGGCGCTCCGTCGCTTCAAAGCGTGCATATGACGGAGAACGCCCGGCGGCGCAACCGTCAGACGGCCGCCCTGACCGCCACGCCCGACGCCTCCAGTACAGCCCGCAGATGCCGTGCGATGGCGACCGCATCTGGGGTGTCGCCGTGGATGCAGAGCGAGCGCGCTTCAGTCCTGATCAGCGTGCCGTCGATGGCGACGATTTCGCCATGCTGCGCCAGCCGCACCGCACGCGCCGCGATGGCTTCGCGGTCATGCAGGACCGCTCCGGGCTCCGAGCGGGGCACCAGTAAGCCGTTGGGGAGGTAGCCGCGGTCGGCATAGGCTTCGCGCACCAGCGGAAAGCCAAGCATCTGCGCCACTTCGACCTGTGCGCTGTTGTCGATGGCGAGCACCGCAAGGTCCTTCACCAGGCCCTCGCAGGCGGCAAACGCCAGCGCCGCCACCGCCGGCTCCTCCGCCGCCATGTTTGCCAGGGCGCCGTGCAGTTTCACATAGCGCACCGGCACGCCCTCCTCATCGCCCATTTCGACGAGCGCACGCACCTGACCGCGCACCATCGCGTCCAGCTCTTCTGGCGGCAGGATGAGCCGCTTGCGCCCGAAATTCTCCCGGTCGGCAAAGCCGGGATGCGCCCCTACGGTCACCCCATGCGCCTTGGAAGCCCGCAACGCCGTCCGCATCGTGACGGCATCCCCGGCGTGCCCACCGCAGGCAATCGAAGCGACTTGAGACGATGCCGATCAGCGCCTCGTCGGCTCCCGTGCCTTCGCCGAGATCGGCGTTGAGATCGAGCCAGCTCATCGGCCGTGCTCCAGCGTGACGGCGCGGAAATGCACGGCTTCGCCCGGCCGCATCTGGGCAAAGCGGTCGAGGTCTGCGCTGACGATGGTGGCGATCCGCGGATACCCGCCGGTCGGCTGGTGATCGCGCATCAGGACGATCGGCGTGCCGTCGCCAAGAATCTGGATGTCGCCCGGCACGATGGCGTCGGAAACCAGCGACAGGATGCGGCTCGCGGCAAACACGCCGGCCGGGTCGCCAAGCCGCGACGCCCATGCGGTCGAGATGCGTCGAGATCACGAAACCCTCCTCGGTGAAGCGGCGGCGCGTGGCAGCATGAAAGGCTCGGCATGGAGCCCCCACAGCACGCGGATCGGGCCCTCAGCCGCTGGAGCAGCCTTGTCGGCAGGCGTCGGCGTGGCCAGCCCAAGCCTCAGCCGGTCACCCGCTCGCAGCGCCCTCCCCTCAAAGCCCCCGATGCGCGCGATCAGATTGGTGGCCCGGCTGCCCATCACCGCCGGCACGTCGATGTCGTGGTCGAACCGGACATAGCCGTAATTGCCTGCCGGGCCTGGCGTGATGTCAACGATATCCCCGGGTTTGAGGGCGAGGCGGGCCGGCCAGGATTGCGGCGCCTCATTCAGGCGGAGCGTGAACGCCCCGCCCGCAAACCCCGCCGTCGTCTCTCCAGCCTCCACGGAGAAGGCGATGCCCGCACGCGTGAACTCAATGGCCGTCGTCCCGCCTCCGCCGGCCAGCGCATAGGCGCGCTGGTCCATCGGACCTGAAGCGCTGACGCCGTGGCGCAAATGCCCGAAGCGTCCGGCATCCTGCACCGTCGTCAACGGCCCGGCGCGCACGATGCGAACCGCACTCACGGGGATATCACCGCAAACTCGATCTCATCGCCTGCGTCCAGCCTTGTGGGCGGCTCCGCCGCCGGGTCGAAGTTGCGGAACTCGGTGTGCCCGATGATATGCCATCCGGTCGGAATGGGTGTCGCGGTAATCGCTGTCTGCCCGGCCGCAAACAGCACCGTACCCGCCGGCACTGCAGGCCGCACCGTGCCGCGCCGAGGCAGCCGCAGTGTCCTCGGGATGAAATCCGCAATACACAAATCCCGGCGCAAAGCCGGTCGCCAGCACCCGCAGCGGGCTTGCATTGTGCCGCGCGACAAAGTCAGCGGTGCTCATTTCTAGGGCAGCCGCGGCGTCCGACAGGTCCTCGCCGTCGAAACGGACCTCAATCCTGTGCCGCCGCGCTGGAGCCGCCGCCGCGGCATTCGTGCCAAGCCGCAGTCCGATCTCTCCCGAGAGCTTCAGAACATCCGTCGTCCGGGGATCGTAGCGCAGCAGAACCGACACAAGATTAGGCGCAATTTCAACGACGCCCGGCGGCAGGTCGGACGCCAAAATCCGGCCAAAGCCACTCGCCGCCCGGTTAGCCGCATCCGACAGGGTGGTCCCGAACCGCACCAGCAACGCCTGGTCGCCAAGCTGCACAAGCGGTGGGGTGCAGATCGCTCGAAGCTCATATCGGTCCCGGCACGTGTGCGTTGGAGCCAGCTTGGTTTGGCGGGCAGGGAGGGATTCGAACCCCCGGAACGCTTGCACGTTCGCCGGTTTTCAAGACCGGAGCAATCAACCGCTCTGCCACCTGCCCGTGGCGAGGCGTTTAGCCGGTTGGCCCCAGCCTGTCCAGCATCAGGGGATGAGGAGGGTCGCGCCGGTGGTCTCGCGTGCTTCCAGCGCCTGGTGCGCCTTGACGGCATCCGCGAGGGGCAGCCGCATGCCGATGGACACCCTTATCTGCCCCGCTGAGATGGCCTCGAACACCGCGGCCGCGCGCATGGCGCAACTCGGCTGGCGTCGACTGATAGTGCCCTGACGTCGGGCGGGTCACGTAGAGCGAGCCCTTCGCGCGAGAATGCCGAGGCTGGGGATCGACACCGGGCCGGACGCATTGCCGAAGCTCACCATCAGGCCGCGCGGCCTTAGGCAATCGAGCGACCCCTCGAAAGTTGCCTTGCCGACCCCGTCGTAGACGACATCCACCCCCCTGCCCCCGGTCAGTTCGCGCACCCGCTGGCGACGAAATCCTCGGTCCGGTAATTGATCACCTCGTCGCAGCCATTGGCCTTGGCGATCGCCAGCTTTTCGTCCGACCCGGCGGTGCCAATCACCCTTGCGCCGATGGCGTGAGCCCATTGCGTCAGATACTGCCCCGTCGCGCCCGCGGCAGCATGGATCAGGATCGTTTCCCCCGCCTTCAGCTGCCACGTCTGGTGCAGCAGATAATACGCGGTGGTGCCTTTCAGCATAGCGGCTGCGGCAACCTCATAGCTGATATCGTTGGGGATCGGGACGGCCTTGCCAACCGGCAGCAGCCGTTCGTCGGCATAGGCCCCGGCCGGTCCGGTATACCCGACCCGGTCGCCGACGCGGAACTCCGTGACGTCGGGCCCGACCGCAGTGACTTCGCCGGCGCCCTCGTTGCCCGGCACGAACGGCAGTGTCATCGGATAGAGGCCGTTGCGTTGGTAGGTGTCGACGAAGTTGATGCCGATGGCGTGGTTGCGCAGCTTGATTTCGCCCGGCCCGGGCGCTGCGAGTTCGCGCTCCTCTATCTGCATCACCTCGGGCCCGCCGATGGCCCTTACGAAATACGCCCTGCTCATGACCGCTTCTCCCTCGGAGCTGATTTTGGCCGCGATTTGGCGCGCGAAGCGGTCGTGGATTTAGGTTTGGGCTTGGCAATGCTGGCGGCCGGGATACCGCCGCTGACATGCGCCTTCGCTGCTGGCTGAGCGGCCGTAGCACTGGCACCCGCGTGTCCTCCGGCTGCTGCCAGACGCCGCTGTTTCATGATGATGTTGATCGCCTCGACCAGCACCGAGAACCCCATCGCCGCATAGATGTAGCCCTTGTCGATGTGAAACCCGAGCCCATCGGCAACAAGCGCCACTCCGATCAGCAGCAGGAACGCCAGCGCCAGCATTTTGGTCGTCGGATGGCGCGACACGAAGCTGGCGATCGGGCCGGAGGCGATGAACATCAGGCCCACGGCGACGATCACCGCCGCGATCATGATCTCGATGTGCTGTGCCATGCCGATCGCGGTGACGATGGAGTCGATCGAGAACACCATGTCGATCAGGATGATCTGCACGATGATCGAGGAGAACGCGGCCGTCGCGCTGCGCGCCAGCGAGGGCTGGTGCGGCTCCTCGATCTCGGCATGCATCTCGTGCGTGGCCTTGTAGATGAGGAAGACGCCGCCACCCAGAAGGATGATGTCCTTCCACGAAAAGCCCTGTCCGAAGAGGTTGAACACGTCACTGTCGAGCGCAATGATCCAGCTCAGCACCAGCAGCAGCAGGATGCGGAAGACGAGGGCCAGGCCCAGCCCCAGCCGGCGGGCGCTATCGGCCTGCTCCTTGGGGAGCTTGGACACCAGCACCGAAATGAAGACGATGTTGTCGATGCCGAGCACGATTTCGAGCACAGTCAGGGTGCCGAAGGCCGCCCAGGCATTCGGATCGGCAAGCAGGTCGAACATTCAGTACTCCGGTAGGGGCCGCGGGGGGTCGCTGCAATCTAGGGTGTCGCCCTGCGGGTTGGAAGTGCTCGCCCGGCGATTTGCCGGGTGCGGTTTTTCGTCGTACCCCCTTGGCGGAGCACGAACACCCTGCGCTGCTGCTGGCGAGGCCTGCGCTCCAATGCTAGATTAATTTTCTCTTTGTTCGACAGGGACTTTCGTCATGGACTCCTTTTCGCCCGTTCCCGCCACCCTTGGCGGGCTGCTGATCGGGCTTGCTTCCGCGGTCCTGTGGCTGGGCAATGGCCGCATTGCCGGCATATCCGGCATATTCGGCCAGTTGCTGCCGCCCGCTCATACCGTCGTCTGGCGGGTTGTGTTCCTTGTCGCGCTGGTGCTCGCCACCTTTGCCACCGCCTACCTCATTCCTGGCCTCGGCGTCGGAGGACCGGGGGGCAAGCCGGCTGAACTGGTAAGCGCGCCCTCATGGTTCGGAGGCGGCACGGTTCTCTGGCTCGCGATTGCGGGGCTCCTGACCGGGTTCGGCACGAAAATCGGCAATGGCTGTACCTCGGGGCATGGCGTGTGCGGCATCGCCCGGCTCTCGCGCCGCTCGTTCGTGGCGGTTGCCGTCTTCTTCGGCGTCGCCATTCTCACCGTCGCCATCACAGGAATTGTCTGACATGGCCAGATCCCTCGACCTTCGTTACCTGGCGACAGCCGCTGTCTCCGGCGCGCTGTTCGGTGCCGGCCTTTACGTCTCCCAGATGGTTGATCCTCTCAAGGTGCTGCGCTTTCTCGACTTCACCGCCATCCCGACTGGCGGCTGGGACCCGAGCCTGGCTTTCGTCATCGTCGCGGCGATCGCCGTCATGTTCGTCGCCATTCGCTTCTCCGCCACACGGTCCGCACCCGCCTTCGACAGCACGTTCCACACGCCGGAGTTCACGCGGATCGACACCCCGCTGGTCGCTGGCGCAGCGTTGTTCGGCATCGGCTGGGGCATGTCGGGCATCTGCCCCGGGCCGGCCATTTCACTGATCGCCTTCTGGCCCGGCAACCTGCTGGTGTTTCTCCTTGCGCTGTTCGTTGGCTCCTACGCCGGTGCCTTCGTCGTCCCCAGCGGGCATGACAAGAGGCTTGCCGCCGCCCGATGAGCAAGCCGGATGCGTACGACGCGGTGGTGGTTGGCGGCGGCCTTGCCGGGCTGGCGGCCACCGTGGCGGTCGGACGGGCGGGGCTCCGGACCCTCCATCTGACCCCCAGGGGTCCCGCCGATCGCCGGACGTCGGCGCTGATGCAGCCGAGCGTCAAATACCTGCAGGATTCAGGGCTGATCGGCGATCCGGCGGACTATGGCCATCCGCTGACCCAGATCAGGATCATCGATGCAACAGGACGGCTCCTCCGTGCGCCAGAGACTCTGTTCGACAGCAAGGAAGCCGGGCTTGATGCATTTGGCTGGAACTTTGCCAATGTCCGGCTGACCGAAGCGTTCGAAGCCGCGCGTTCCCGCCTGCACAACGTCACCGTTCGCGAGACCACCCTCGCCGATCTCACTCTCGAAGATGGTGCGGCCACCCTGGTGCTCGCCGATGGGTCCGTTATCAACGCCCGGCTGGTTGTCGGCGCCGATGGGAAGAAGTCCCGCGTCCGCGAGTCTGCCGGGTTCCGGGCGCGTGAAAACGGCTTCACCCAGGCGGCGCTGGTCTGCGATCTTGGCCTGCAACGGCCGCTGGGCGGCACATCGATTGAATTTCACTATCCACAAGGGCCATTCACGCTCGTTCCGGCAGGCGGCAACCGCGCCAATCTTGTGTGGATCGACGACCGCGCTGTCCTCAAGGCAGCGCAGGAAGGCGGAAAGGAGCGGCTGCACGCGCTGTTCCTCGACAAATCGCAGCGCCTCTTCGGCGACATCGAGATCCTGACCCCGGCGCACATGTTCCTGCTTTCGACCCTGTCGGTCGATCACGCCGGAGGCGCTGGCGTGGTGCTCGTCGGCGAGGCTGCCCACGCCTTCCCGCCGATCGGCGCGCAGGGCCTGAACCTCGGTCTGCGCGACGTCGCCGACCTCGCCGCGGCGCTGGCCGTTGCTAACCCCACCGCAGCTGATTGGGCGAAAGAGGTGAGCGAGGACTACTCGCGCCGGCGCGCCTCAGACTTAAGCCGCACCGGCGGCATGGTCGACGCGCTGTTCCGCTCGCTGCTCACCGCCATGCTTCCGGCGCAGGCCCTGCGGGCCGGCGGCTTGTGGGCGTTGAAGCTGCTGCCGCCGCTCCGGCGCGAAGCATTCAGCCTCGGCATGGGTGTCCGCTAGGCGAAACGAAAAGGGGCGCCAGCGGCGCCCCAGAATTCAATACCCGGATATTCCGAGGGCTACTGCGCAGGCGGCGGCGTTGCGGTTCCGTCAGCCGGTGTGTCGAGCTTCTGGCGTAGCGCTTCGGCGCGGTCCTGCAGCACCTTCTCGAGTGCTGTACTGCCGTTCTGCCCCTTGTTGAACTCGTCGAAGGTGAGGGCTGCCTCGCCGTCGTAGATCGAGGTGAAACCGGCAAGGTTGATCTTGATGGTCAGGTCCTCGTTCTTGCGGTTCTTGGCCGTCAGGGTCAGCGTCCCACCCTTCTTGAGGCTGTTCACATAAGCTTCGTTGATCACCAGCTGGGTGGCGCACGACTGCGGATCGCACAGCATAAACGGCACGCGGATCGGCTTGCCGCTGTCGATCTGCCACGTCACGCCAAACGGCAGCAGCACCCCGAGCGGCACCGCCGCCACCGCGAGCAGCCGGCTCTCCTGGCCTGGATCGTCCCGCAGCAGGAACGAGCCGACAAACTGATTGCTGCCCGTCACGATCACCTGCCGCATGATGCAGGCACGCTTGCCGTCGGAAAGTGGATCGCAAATTTTCAGCCAGTTATTCTGCGGCGCAGACTCGGTACCGGGCACCGGCGCCGTAGCCGGGGTTGCGGCAGCATCTGCCCCCGCGGCGGCCGCCGCGTCCTGCGCCAGCACTGCACCCGAGGGTACCATAAGTGCGGCGGCAACCAGACTGGCGGCAAGAAGCGATTTGAGGGTCATCGATGTTCCTTGGGGTTCCCTAGCGATCCAGTGACTCTACGGCCACCCTATAATCCGCAGCCCTTCAATGGGCGAATTCGGGCAATAACATGACCGATGCGGCTTTCCAAAACATTATCCGGCCAGTGTTGCAGGGCTGCATGACAGCCCGCTGGTACCCACCCGGCTAACGACTCTGTTCTCTGCCCGTTTTCAAGCATTTGTTTGACCTTGGCGCGGCATTATCGGGCCGGCGTGCAGCCCTCATGCGGCAACCCCTTCAGCCAGCCTGGCCATGCGCGACAGGATGGCGGCTGCCCCCTTGAGCCGCGCCTCCGGTGTTGGCCAGTCGCGCGCGAACACCAGCTTCTGGTCTGGCTTGATCCGCACATACATCGCCGGGTCCGACAGCATCTTCACGAGGCCCGCCGGGTCCGGGAACTCGTTGTGACGCAGCGTGATCACCGCGCCCTTCGGCCCGGCGTCGACCTTTTCGACATTGGCGGTGCGGCACAGCGCCTTCACCAGGATGACCTTCAGCAAGGCCTCGACTTCGTCTGGCAATGGCCCGAAACGGTCGATCAGTTCGGCGCCGGCGGCATCGATCTCGCGCGCATCCGACAGGTCGCCGAGGCGCCGATAGAGCTGCATCCTGAGCTGCAAATCGGGCACGTAGTGCTCGGGGATCATCACCGGCATGCCCAGCGCAATCTGTGGCGACCACTCGTTCTTGTCCTCGTAGGTTTCCGAGCCATCCTTCAGCGAGGCGACCGCCTCTTCCAGCATCGCCTGATAGAGCTCGAACCCGACCTCGCGGATGTGGCCCGACTGCTCTTCGCCGAGCAGATTGCCCGCACCACGGATATCGAGGTCGTGGCTCGCCAGCTGGAACCCCGCGCCCAGGCTCTCAAGCGACTGCAACACTGTTAGTCGGCGTTCCGCTGTGTCGGTGAGCTTCCGCTCCGCCGGCACGGTGAAGAGCGCATAGGCACGCTGCTTGGCCCGTCCGATACGGCCGCGGATCTGATAGAGCTGCGCCAGGCCGAAATGGTCGGCATGATGAACGATCAGAGTATTTGCATTCGGGATGTCCAGCCCGGATTCGACGATCGTGGTCGATACCAGCACGTCGAACTTGCCGTCATAGAAGGCATTCATGATGTCATCGAGTTCGCTCGCCGGCATCTGCCCGTTGGCCACGATATAGCTGACCTCGGGCACCTGCTCGCGCAGGAATTCGGCGATATCCGGCTGGTCCTTGATGCGCGGCACCACATAGAACGCCTGCCCGCCGCGATACTTTTCACGCAGCAGCGCCTCGCGGATGGAGAGCGGATCGAAGGGCGAAATGAACGTCCGGATCGCCAGCC
Source organism: uncultured Alphaproteobacteria bacterium (assembly GCA_963796775.1). Taxonomy (GTDB): domain Bacteria; phylum Pseudomonadota; class Alphaproteobacteria; order Rhizobiales; family Devosiaceae; genus Devosia_A. The sequence goes on from CAWCMZ010000007.1 coordinate 441,559, forward strand.
GGTCGACCGGCGGTGTCGCCAACAGGCTGAGATCGCGCACGCCTGTGAGTGCCAGTTGCAGCGTGCGCGGGATCGGCGTCGCGGTCAGCGTCAGCACATGTACGTCATGCCGCAACTCTTTGAGCCGCTCCTTGTGGCCGACGCCGAAATGCTGCTCTTCGTCCACCACCAGCAGCCCGAGATTGCGGAACTTGATCGACTTCGACAGCAGCGCGTGCGTGCCGATCACGATGTCGACCTTGCCGTCCTCTAGCCCCTCCTTGGTGGATTTGAGTTCCGCGCTGGTGACCAGCCGCGAGGCCTGCGCCACGCGGATCGGCAGTCCCGCGAAGCGCTCGCGGAACGTCTTGAAATGCTGCCGCGCCAACAGCGTCGTCGGCACCACTACGGCAACCTGCTGGCCGCCCATCGCCACCGCAAATGCGGCGCGCAATGCCACCTCGGTCTTGCCGAAACCCACATCGCCGCACACTAGCCGGTCCATGACGCGACCCGACGTTAAGTCATCGAGCACGGCATGGATGGCATTGAGCTGGTCTTCGGTCTCGTCGTAGGGGAAGCGCGCCGCGAACTCGTCGTATGCACCGGAGGCCAGCTCGATCGGCGTCGCCTTTGACAGCAGCCGGGCCGCCGCGATCTTGATGAGTTGTTCGGCCATGTCGCGGATGCGCTTTTTGAGCCGTGACTTCTTCGCCTGCCAGGCAACACCGCCCAGCTTGTCGAGCTCGATGACCGCATCGGCGCCGTAGCGCGACAGCAGTTCGATGTTCTCTACCGGCAGATAAAGCTTTGTATTGGCAGCATATTCGATCTCGACGCAGTCATGCGGCGCGCCTGCCACATCCAGCGTCCTGAGCCCCAGAAAGCGACCGATGCCATGGTCGACATGCACCACCAGATCGCCGGCCGCGAGGCTGGTCGCTTCGGTTAGCGCATCCGAGGCGCGCTTTCGCTTCTGCGGCCGCAGCAACCGTTCGCCCAGAATGTCCTGCTCCGACAGCACCAGCATGGTGTCGGTCTGGAATCCGGTTTCAAAGCTGAGGACGACCAGCGCAGTCGTGGCGGCAGAAGTGGTTTCGGCATCGCGCCAGTTCTCGGCGAGGCGCGGATGCGCCAGGCCATGATCGGCCAGCACCTGCGCCATGCGGTCGCGCGAGCCTTCGCTCCAGCACGCGATGATGGTGTGGCGGCCGGCCCGGCTCTCGGCCTTCAGCAGGTCCACAACGGACTGGAACAGGTTGACGTCGGTGGCCTGCCGTTCGGCGGCGAAGCTGTGCGCCATCCGCCCGCCGGCATCCTCGACCCGGCTCTCGTCGGGCGGCGCGAACGGCGACAGCTGCACGACGGAACCGCGACGAGTCAGTGAAAACGCCGTGGAATCGACGTGATACAGCTGCCCGGGTGGCACGGGCTTGTACGGCGCGCCGGAGGTGGTGGCCTGCTTCACGGTGCGGGCCGTCTCGCGCGCCTCGTAGTAATCCCCGATCTGGCCCTGGCGCTCGGCCATGCGCTTCCCTCGCCTGATCGTCGAACACGAACGGCGCATCCTCGGTGTAGTCGCCGAGCCCTTCCATCGTCTCGTAAAAATACGGCAGCCAGTGTTCGATGCCGGCGAAGCGCTGCCCCGAACTCACCGCCGCGTAGAGCGGATCGTCCACCGTGTTGCCGCCAAAGGCAGCCGTGTAGCGTGCACGGAAGCGGCGGATGGTCTCTTCGTTGAGCAGCACCTCGCTCATCGGCGCGAGGGCGATCTTCGTGAGGTTGCCGGTTGTCCGCTGAGTGTCGGCATCGAAGGTCCGGATGGTTTCGAGCTGGCTGCCGAAAAAATCGAAGCGCAGCGGCACCTCCATGCTGGCCGGAAACAGGTCAACCAGCCCGCCCCGCACCGCATACTCGCCCGCCTCGCGCACCGTCGGCACGCGCAGATAGCCATTGTGCGATGCCCACTCGATCAGCTTGTTGCTGTCCACCACCTGCCCTGCCGCGGCGTCGAAGGACATCTTCGCCACGGCCTGCTGTGGCGGCAGCTTCTGCACCAGCGCGTTGACCGCCGTCAGGACGATGGCTCCTCTGGTGGCAGGGCTTGAGAGCGCCGCCAGCGCGGTCATCCGCGCCGCAATCGTGACGCCGTTCGGAGACACCCGGTCATATGGCAGGCAGTCCCACGCCGGCAGCGTCAGGATCAGGTGCTTAGGCAGCATCTGGCCAAGCACGTCGGCCATGCGCTGCAGACGCCGCCCATCACGCGCCACGAACACCGCGGCGACCCTGGCGCCAGGCGCCTTGGTCAGCCGGTCCTCGACCAGCCGGGCCAGCACCACCGGCTGCATTCCGTCTGGAACGTTGGAGAAAGTGCGGTCGGGGACGGTCTTGTCGCTCATTGCGGATACGCGCTTGATTTGCGGAACTGGACAATGGACTCGAGCAGCGGCGCGTCGATCCCCGGTGGCGTCGGCTCTTCCCCCGTCACCCACTTGAGGAGGTCAGTGTCCTGCTCCTCCATCAGCCCCTCCAGCCGATCGAGCCCAGCGGCATCTAGGCTGTCGAGATGCGCGTCGGCGAACGGCCCCAGTACGAGGTCCATCTCCCGCGTCCCGCGATGCCAGGCGCGATACCTGAGCCGGCGGCGGCGCATAGCAATATCTTCACCGGCTGCTTTTGAGGGGGCCATGAACGGGTCTTCGCGGAATGTCCCCCGTGCTTATTCCGTTCCGCCCCGCTTGTCAGCCCTTCGTCGACGCGGCGTGACCATTGACAACAAATAAGTCTCGACTTATGAATTACAAATAAGCCATGACTTATGGAAATGACATGCCAAACACCGCACGCGACCTCCCGCCCGCCGACGTTTCGGCCGTCATGCGTCTTCTTGGCGATCCGACGCGGCGGCAGCTGTTTGAGCAAATCGTCGATCGCAAGGAGGTCAGCGTCGTCGACCTCACGCGCGCCGGGCAGGTCTCCCAACCGGCCGTGTCACAGCACCTCAAGGCTCTCAAGGCGGGCCGGCTTGTCGCCGAGCGCCGCGAGGGTCGGAACAGTTTCTATCACGCCGAGCCGGAGGGCCTCGCCCCGTTGGTCGATTGGCTCGACCACTACGGTGCCTTCTGGACCGACCGTATCGCCGCCCTCAAATCCCTGCTCTCGGAGATCGACCGCAAATGAACACAGCCCCCAAGTCCGACACCCGCGCCATCGTCGTCGAGGAGTTCATGCCCCATAGCCCCGAACTGGTCTGGAAGGCCCTGACCCAGAGGAACTATCTCGACCGCTGGTTGATGAAGAACGATTTCAAGCCGGTCGTCGGCCATCGCTTCACATTTCAGGCCCAGCCCATGGGCGACTGGAACGGCGTTGTTGAGTGCCAGGTCCTCGAATGCGACGCCCCCCACAAGCTTTCGTACTCGTGGGTCGGTGGCTCGTCAAAAAACGCCGTCCACGGCTCGGTCCTCGATTCCGTGCTGACCGTCACCCTGACGCCAGTCGAAGGTGGCACGCGTTTCAAGCTCGTCCACGATGGCTTCCGCTCACCGCAAAATGACGCCGGCTTTACCGCCATGAGCAGCGGCTGGGGCGGCATCGTCAAACGCATCGACGCGCTTTTGCGCGAGGCTGCCTGACTTCCGCCTCGACGCTCTTTCGCCATCGGCGGCATGGCCTATAAAGGGGCATGCCGCGTCCCCCCGCCCTCGATCCGCTGTTCAGATCGCTCCGCTCGCTGAAGGGCGTCGGGCCGCAGCTGGCTGCGCTGATGACGCGGTTCTTCGGCGCGCCGGATGGACAGGAGGCGGTTGCGCTCGACGTGTTGATGCACATGCCCGTTGGCATGGTGGATCGGCGCCGCATGGAGGGGGTTGCGGGCACCTTCGTCGGCCACGTGGCAACCTTGAAGTTGCACATCGACAGGCATCTTCCACCTCCCCGTGGCAAGTCGCATCTGCCGCATCGTGTGTTTGCACATGACGAAACCGGCGACATCCAGCTCGTCTTCTTCCGCGCCCAGGGTGGCTGGGTCGAAAAGGCGCTGCCGGTTGGCGAGACGCGCTACGTGTCCGGCGAGATCGGTTTCTTCATGGGCGAGAAGCAGATCACCCACCCCGACTACATCGTCGAGCCCGACAAATTCGCCACCCTGCCCCTGGTGGAGCCGGTCTACCCGCTGACGCATGGCCTTGCCTCCAAGGCTCTCACCAAGATCACGCGGCAGGTGCTCGACACGCTTCCCGAGCTGCCCGAATGGACCGAAGCCGAACGCCTTGCCGGCTTCAAATGGCCGAGCTTCCAGACCGCCATGCGCGCTGTCCACGCGCCCGAGCGGCCTTCGGATGGTGAACTCTGGGGCCCGGCCCGCATGCGCCTCGCCTACGACGAATATCTGGCCGGGCAGCTGGCATTGCTGATCGTCCGTTCACAGCTCGTCGCTGCCCGCGGCATCTCCCGCAGCTTCACCGGTGAGATCACCTCCCGCGTCACCGCCGCCCTGCCCTTCGCGCTGACCGAAGGGCAAGTGCTGGCGCTTGAGGACATCCGCGCCGACCTTGCCGCCCCCGACCGCATGTCGCGCCTGCTGCAGGGCGACGTCGGCTCCGGCAAGACCGTCGTGGCGCTGCTGGCGATGGCGGCCATGGCCGAAAGCGGCGCGCAGTCTTCGCTGATGGCACCAACCGAACTGCTCGCCGCGCAGCACTACAAGACACTGAAGCCGCTGGCCGACGCCGCCGGCCTCGGCATCGTGCTGCTGACTGGCAAGATGAGCGCCGCCGAACGGCGCGCGGCACTCGCCGGTATCGCCAGCGGCGACACCGGTATCGTGGTCGGCACGCATGCGCTGTTTCAGTCCGGCGTCGAGTTCCACAACCTCGGGCTCACCGTTGTCGATGAGCAGCACCGCTTCGGCGTGCACCAGCGGCTGGCGCTCTCGGCCAAGGGCGATCACGCCGACCTCCTGGTGATGACCGCAACCCCCATCCCGCGTACCCTCGTCCTCACCCATTTCGGCGACATGGCCGTCAGCGTGCTGCGCGAAAAGCCGAAGGGCCGGCAACCGATCGATACGGCCGTGCTATCGATCGGCGAATACGACCGCGTTGTGACGCGGCTGCAGGCCCGCATCGCCGAGGGCGCTCAAGCCTTCTGGGTCGCGCCGCTGGTCGAGGAGAGCGAGTCGCTGGACGTTGTCTCGGCCGAGGATCGCTTCGCCGCCCTGCAGGAGGTGTTCGGCGTGGAGGTCGCCCTCGTCCATGGCCGCATGAGCGCCGCCGCCAAGCAGGACGTGATGGACCGCTTCTCGAACAACGAGATCAAGATTCTGGTCGCCACCACGGTCATCGAGGTCGGTGTCGACGTGCCCAACGCCTCGATCATGATCATTGAACACGCCGAGCGTTTCGGGCTCGCGCAATTGCATCAACTGCGGGGCCGCGTCGGCCGCGGCTCGCAGCGCTCAGCCTGCCTGCTGCTCTACAAGGAACCGCTGAGCGAGACCGCCAAAGCCCGGCTGGAAACCATCAAGGGAACGGAGGACGGCTTCGTTATCGCCGAAAAGGACCTGGAGCTGCGCGGCCAGGGCGACGTTCTCGGCACCCGCCAGTCCGGCATGCCGGGTTACCACCTCGCGGTACCCGATGTGCACAGGCATCTGCTCGAATGGGCGCACGACGACGCCAAGGCAGTGATGGAGCGCAATCCCGGATTGACCGGGCCGCGCGGCGACGCGCTGCGGACGCTGCTCTACCTGTTCAGGAAAGACCTGGCGATTCCACTGATCCGGGCGGGCTGACCGCACCTATTTCTCCAGCAGATCGAGCAGCTTGGTTGTTGTTGCCCAGCTACGGATGGTCATCTCCTTGTAGGCCGGCGTACCAACGATCTTGCTCAACCGGCTCTTGGTGCGCTGTGAGGTAAGGCGCTGTGAGTAGATGACGCCCGTCCCGGGCCAGACAGCGTCGATGCCCTCGCGCGGGTCGAACACCTCCATCGCGTCGGCCGCCGTCACGTCCATCAGAAAAATTGCGTCGCTATGATATTTGCCGGGCTGGTCGCCAAAGCCTTTCGGCCGGTTGGCGACGACCGCCTTGAACTGGGCCTTTGTCAGAGCCAGCACCTTGATCAGTTCGCTGTCGAGCTTGAACTTCGATGGCAGCGCCTTCTCGATCTCGGCCTTTATGTCAGCGGAGCGCCTGCTGGAGTTCAGGATGATGTTGCCGCTGGCGAGCAATGTGGAAACGCCGGAATAGCCGAGCTCTTCGAGGAAGGACTTGAGCGCCTTCATCGAGAGCTTGTTCTTGCCCCCGACATTGATGCCGCGCACCAGAACCACGTAGGTTGCCATCCTACCTCGCACGTTGAGCCGCCCGCTTGATGCGGTCGGGACTTCACGTGGGTAAAATGCAGACCGACGGCGATCGATGCAACCCGGCTGGCGCCCACTCAGGCGTTGGCGCGTGCTTCCGCCAGTGCCTTGAGATCAGCCGGCTTGAGCTGCACGCTTTCGCCGCAGCCGCATTCGCCTGTCTGGTTGGGATTCTTGAAGGTGAATCCCGCGGACATCTTGCCTTCTTCAAAATCCATCACCGTCCCGAGCAGGAACAGCGTCGCCTTGGGCTCGATGAAAACGTGGACGCCCTTTTCCTCGACATGATCGTCGCCTGCCGGCGCCGCATCGACATAGTTGAGTGTGTAGGCCATGCCCGCACAGCCGGCATTCTTGACGCCAACACGGACGCCCATCACCGGCTTGTCGCTGTCTTCGATGATCTCGTTGATGCGCTCCACCGCTGCATCGGTGAGGCTCATGATCTTAAGAGGCATGAACTCGTCCATCCATCGTTACCAGGCGATATATAGACCCAAAGCTGAGTGCTTACCACCAGTTTAGCGCAACCTGCGCTTCTTCCGACATGCGCGAAGCGTCCCACGGCGGATCGAACACCATGTTGACGGTAACGTCCTGAATACCTTCCACGGAACGCGCGGCGTTCTCCACCCAGCCCGGCATTTCGCCGGCCACCGGACAGCCCGGCGCAGTCAGCGTCATGTCGATGGCGAGGTTGCGGTTGTCGTCGAGATCGACCTTGTAGATGAGGCCGAGCTCATAGATGTCGACCGGAATTTCCGGGTCATAGACGGTCTTCAGCACACCGATGAGATCCTGCGTGATGCGCGCTACCTCTTCCTCCGGCAGCGACCCGCTATGGGTCGGCGTGATCCGGGGCGGCTCTGCCACCACTGCCGGCACGTCCGGCGTCTCGATTGCTGCTTCGTCGTTCATGCGAAAAACTTCCGTGCCTTTTCAATGCCTTCGACCAAAGCATCGATATCGTCTTTGCCATTATATAGGCCGAGCGACGCCCGGCAGGTAGAGGTGACACCAAATCTTGTGAGCAGCGGCATGGCGCAGTGCGTTCCGGCCCTGACCGCGATGCCGTAGCGGTCGAGAATGGTCGACACGTCGTGCGCATGCGCGCCTTCGATGGCGAAGGAGAAGATGCCGCCCTTCCCCGGGGCCGTCCCAATCAGCCGCAACGAATTGATCCGGCTCAGCTTTTCGGTTGCGTACGCGGTGAGTTCGGCCTCATGCGCTGCAATCGCCTCGCGCCCGAGACCCTCAAGATAGTCAATCGCCGCGCCCAGCCCGATGGCCTGTACGATGGGGGGCGTTCCCGCCTCGAAACGATGCGGCGGCTCGTTGTAGGTGACCTTGTCGAGGGTCACGGTGTCGATCATCTCGCCGCCGCCCTGATAGGGCTGCATTTCGGCCAGCAGGTCGTACTTCCCGTAGAGCACGCCAATGCCCGTCGGCCCATAAAGCTTGTGTCCGGTTGCAACGTAGAAATCGACGTCGAGCGCCTGCACATCGACTTTCTGGTGCACCGCGCCCTGACTGCCATCGACCAGCACCGGGATGCCGCGCGCATGAGCCACTTCGATCACCTGTGCGAGCGGCGTCACCGTGCCCAGCACGTTTGACATGTGCGTGATGGCAACCATCCTGGTGCGGGGGGACAGCGCTGCCTCGAACGCATCGAGGTTGAAGCTGCCGTCGTCGCGCACATCCACCCATTTCAGCACCGCGCCCTTGCGTTCGCGATGGAAATGCCACGGCACGATATTGGAGTGGTGCTCCATGATGGTGAGGACGATCTCGTCGCCTGCGCCGATGCGCGGACCGAGAAAGGACGCGGCCACGAGATTGATCGCCTCGGTCGCCGAGCGGGTGAAGACGATCTCCTCCGGGCGGCGGGCATTGAGGAACTTCTGCACCCGCGCGCGTCCGCCCTCATAGGCCTCGGTGGCTCGGTTCGCGAGTGTATGCAGCCCGCGATGCACGTTCGCGTATTCGTGCCGGTGCGCGAAATCCATCCGGTCCAGCACGGCATTGGGCTTCTGCGCCGACGCGCCGGAATCGAGATAGACGAGCCGGTTGTCGAATATCTTCTCTTCGAGGATCGGGAAGTCTTTGCGGATGGAAGCGAGGTCGAAGCTCATGTCTCCCCCTCCCAACCGCCCCCGCAAGGCGGGAGCTGCCGTTCGGAGTTCGCTCAGAGATTTTGCCCCGATTGCCAGCGCGCACCCTCCCCCTTGTGGGGAGGGTTGAGGAGGGAGTAGCGGCGAGAACCGCAGTCACTTTGCCGCCGCCAGCCAGCCCTCGACTACCGCGGTCAGCGCCTCGTTGAGCGCCGCGTCGGCGATCGGCTCGATCAGTTCGGCGAGGAAGGCGCGCACCAGCATGACTTCCGCCTCCGGCTTCGGCACGCCGCGGCTCATCAGGTAGAACAGCGCGTCCTCGTCCAGCGCACCGGCGGTCGAGCCGTGCCCGCAGACCACGTCGTCGGCGTAGATTTCGAGTTCGGGCTTCGACAGGATTTCCGCCTCTTCCGAGAGCATCAGGCCCTGCATCATCATCTTGGCGTCGGTCTTCTGCGCATCCCGCGCCACCACGATCCGTCCCTGGAACACCGCCTTGGAGTGGCCGCGCGCGATCTGCTTGAACATCTCCTTGGACGTCGTGTTGGGCACGGCATGCGATACGTCGAGCGTGATGTCGCAATGCTGGCCGTCGCTGACCAGATTGAGCCCGGTGAAGTCGGCATGCGCCCGCTGCCCGGCGAAACGCGCAAAGATCTGGCTGCGGCTCAGCGCCGAGCCGGCGTGGATCAACAGTGTCCGCAGCGTCGCGCCCTCGCCGATCTGGTACTCGTGCGTCGCAAAGTGCGTGACCGACGCTGGCGACAGGTCAACGCTGATATGGGTCAGCGTCGCACCTTTGCCCAACGCGACGTAAGTCGCGTGATTGCCCACATGCGCCGCGTCGCTGCCCGAGTAGGTCTCGAGCACAACCGCGCTGGCGCCGTCGCCGACGAAGATTTTCGCCGAATCCGCCAGATGTCCGGCACCGCCCTCGATGCGCCGATCGATATGCACTACCGGATCCACCGACCCGTCGAGGTCGAGCATCAAGCTCTCCTTCGCCAGCCCGGTGTTGAGCCGCACCAGAATATCGTCGCGCTCGTCAGTGCCGAACCGGCCGTCTTTCCAACGATAACGCCGGCCGGTGCGGTGCCTGTGTCCTGCACTGCGCCATTGGCGATCATCACGCGATAGGCCCCGGCAACACGCAGCGCCGGCGCGCTGACGCCTGCGGCGGCGCCGGCAAGCTCGGGCACCGCGCGCAGCAGCATCTTGAGGTCGGTGTAGTGGTAGGCCTCGACGCGCCGTGTCGGCAGGCCCGAGGCGGCCAGCCGCTCGGCCTCCGCCACGGCGCCACGCGCCGTCAGCTGCGCGATAAGGGCGGTCTCGGCCGCACCGATCCGGACGGGAACATGCATGGTCACGCAGCGGCCTCGTCGAATTCGGCATAGCCCTTCGCTTCGAGCTGCAGCGCCAGTTCCTTGCCGCCACTCTCGACAATGCGGCCGTCCGAGAACACGTGCACCACGTCAGGCACGATGTGGTTCAGCAGCCGCTGATAATGGGTAATGACCAGCATCGACCGCCCGGCGGCGCGGAGCGCGTTGACGCCCTTCGACACCACCTGCAGTGCATCGATGTCGAGCCCGGAATCGGTCTCATCGAGAACGCACATCTTCGGCTTCAGCAGCGCCATCTGGAGAATCTCGGCGCGCTTCTTCTCGCCGCCGGAGAACCCCACGTTGAGGGCGCGCTTCAGCATCTCGCTGTCGATGTCGAGCGCCTTGCCTCCCTCTTTCACCGCCCGCATGAAATCGGGGGTCGTGAGTTCGGCCTCGCCCCGCGCCTTGCGCTGCGCATTCATCGCCGCCTTGAGAAAGGTCATCGTCGCGACGCCCGGAATCTCGATCGGATACTGGAAGGCGAGGAACAGCCCCGCCGCCGCTCGCTCCGCCGGGTCCATCCCGAGGATGCTTTTGCCATCCAGCAGCACTTCCCCGCTGGTGACTTCGTAGTCTTCCTTGCCTGCCAGCACATAGCTCAGCGTCGACTTGCCTGAGCCATTGCGCCCCATCACGGCATGCACTTCCCCAGCGGGAATCGTGAGGTTCACCCCCTTGAGGATTTCGCGCTCCTCGATACGCGCATGCAGGTCGCGGATTTCAAGCATTGGGGTCGTCATTGGTCGTCTCCGATATCGTAAGTCGCTTCAGCCTACGGCTTCTTCAGTTCAACCCTTGCCGGTCCGCCCGGCACGCGGCTCGAAATGCGCAGCACGCCGAGTTCGGGCAGTTCGACCACATTGATCGCCGGCAGGTTCGACACGCAGATGTATTTCAGCGTCTCCGTGCCGGAATTGACCAGCTGGTGCGCAACCTCCTCGCGGCCGGCCGGAGCCGACAGAATATCGCCCGGCTTTACCGGGTAGCTCGCAGTGCCGAAGCGATAGGTGCCTTCCCCGGCGATGACGTAGATCAGTTCGTCTTCCTGGTAGTGCACATGAAACGGGAACGCTGCCTCGCCCGGAGCGACCTCGAAATACGAGGCGCCAAGCTGGGTCAGCCCCATCGGCCGGGACACATTCGTCTCGTTGGCGCCGATACCGGGGTCCCAGTCGCGGCGCTTGAGCGTCAGACCGGAAACAGAAACCACCGGGTTGAGTGCGGTGTCGGTCATCCGACGCTTCCCTCGAGCGAGATCGAGATCAGCTTCTGCGTTTCGACCATGAATTCCATCGGCAGATGCTGCAGCACATCGCGTACGAAGCCGTTGACGATCAGCGCCACCGCTTCTTCGTCGCTGAGCCCGCGCTGCTGGCAATAGAACAGCTGGTCATCGGAGATCTTGCTGGTCGTCGCCTCGTGCTCGAACTGCACGCTCGAATTACGGCTCTCGATATAGGGCACCGTGTGTGCGCCGCACTTGTCGCCGATCAGCAGGCTGTCGCACTGCGTGAAATTGCGCGCGCCCTTGGCCTTCGCATGCGCCGAGACCTGACCGCGATAGGTGTTGTCGGAAAAGCCGGCTGCAATGCCCTTCGAAATGATCCGGCTGGTGGTATTCTTGCCCAGATGGATCATCTTGGTGCCGCTGTCGACCTGCTGGTAACCGTTTGAAATAGCAATCGAATAGAACTCGCCGCGTGAATTGTCACCGCGCAGGATGCAGCTCGGATATTTCCAGGTAATGGCCGAGCCGGTCTCCACCTGGGTCCAGCTGATCTTGGAGTTGTCGCCCCGGCAATCGCCGCGCTTGGTGACGAAGTTGTAGATGCCGCCCTTGCCGTCCTTGTCGCCCGGATACCAGTTCTGCACCGTCGAGTACTTGATCTCGGCGTCCTTCATGGCGACCAGTTCGACCACCGCCGCATGCAACTGGTTTTCCTCGCGCATCGGCGCCGTGCAACCCTCGAGATAGCTCACATAAGAGCCCTCTTCGGCGATGATCAGCGTCCGCTCGAACTGCCCGGTCTTTTTCTCGTTGATGCGGAAATAGGTCGAAAGCTCCATCGGCGTCCGCACCCCCTTGGGGATGTAGCAGAACGACCCGTCGGTAAAGACCGCCGAGTTGAGCGTCGCGTAGTAATTGTCGCTCACCGGCACGACCGAGCCGAGATACTGCTTCACCAGATCCGGGTATTCGCGGATGGCTTCCGAGATCGAGCAGAAGATGACGCCGACCTTGCTCAGTTCCTCGCGGAAGGTCGTCACCACCGAAACGGAATCCATCACGGCGTCGACCGCCACCTTGGGCCGCTCGACGCCGGCCAGAATTTCGCGCTCGCTGAGCGGAATGCCCAGCTTTTCGTACATCTCCAGCAGCGCCGGATCGACGTCGGCGAGGCTCTTGGGCCCCGACGTGCTCTTTGGCGCCGAGTAGAAATACATGTCCTGGAAATCGATTTTGGGATGATGCACCCGCGCCCAGTGCGGCTCGTCCATGGTCAGCCAGCGCTTGTAGGCGTCGAGCCGCCATTCCAACATCCATTCCGGCTCATTCTTCTTCTTCGAGATGAAGCGGACGATGTCCTCGCTCAGCCCCTTGGGCGCGCGATCGCTCTCGATGGCGGTCTCGAAGCCGTACTTATACTTGTCGACGTCGAGCGCCAGCACCTTGCTGACCGTGTCGCGGTCGATGTTGTCCTTCAGCGTCGGGATGTCGAAATCTGTCATGCTATTCGTCCTATGCCGCGCGTCCGTGCCGGCTGCGATGCCGGCCGAGCACTTCACTAAACCCTTTGAGGAAGCCTTCGATATCCTCCTCGGTCGAGGACCAGCCCACGCTCAAACGCATGGCGCAGTCACCCAGCTCAGCGGCAACGCCCATGGCTTTCAGCACATGGCTCGGCCCGACCTTGCCCGAAGAACAGGCCGATCCCGACGAAATGGATACGCCCGCCAGATCGAGTCCCATCATCGCCACCGCATTCTTGAGGCCAGGCACGGCAAAATTCGACACATTGCCGATCCGGTCCGCCTTCTCGCCGAACACCACCAGGTCCGGCGCCATCAGCCGCATACCGTCCTCGGCGATGCGGATCAGCTCGCTCGGATTGGCGCGGTACAGCCGATCCTCAAACACCGAGGCCGCAGCCCCGAACCCGGCAATCAGCGCCGCCGATTCCGTCCCGCCGCGCCGCCCGGTTTCCTGGCCGCCGCCGGGAATCAGCCGCACCTGATCGGTGTGGCCCTTCATCAGCAGCGCACCAGTTCCCGCCGGCCCGCCGATCTTGTGCGCACTCACCGCCATCATATCGGGTGCGCGGGAGGCAAATTCGAGGGTCATTTTGCCGAAGCCCTGCACCGCATCGACGAACAGCACATGCGGTGTTGGCCCGACCATTAGCTCGATGCGATCGAGCGGCTGGATGACGCCGGTTTCGTTGTTGACCAGATGCACCGCGACCAGCAGGCGCTCACCCGCCGCGTCGGCCCGCCGAAGCGCCTCCGCAATCTCGTCCGCCCGGATCATGCCGTCGGCATCGAGCCCAACCACCGTGACCGGCAGTTCCGTTGCTTCGGCGGCCTTGCCGACGGCAGCGTGATCACCCGCGCTGACGACAATACCGTTGATCTTCAATGCCTTGGCTCCGCCAACGATCGCCTGCGTGATCGCCTCGGTGGCCGAGCCGGTAAACACCACCTGGTCCCGCTCTGCGCCTGCCAGCTTTGCCACCTGGCTGCGGGCCGTATCGATGATCCCCCGCAGCGCCCGTCCGTGCCCATGCACCGAAGACGGATTCCCGGTCAATTCCAGCGCAGCCGCTATCGCCGAGCGGGCCTCCGGGAGCAGCGGCGCCGAGGCATTATGGTCGAGATAGATTGCCGGTCGGGTCATCACACTAGCCTTCGGCGTGTCAGCACCGCCAGTTTCAGGGCCTTCATCGCGCGCTGACGCACGCTCGGCCTTGAAACACTTCTTGAAATTGCACGCGCTCTTTCACTACAAGAAGCGCGATCCACACCGCACTAGGGCGGCAATACCAGTTTAGAATTGTTCGAAACTGGGATTTCGACCCTGTTTTAGGGAGCAGCGGCCCGTTCGTCAAGCCGGGTGACCGGCCTTTCCGGACGCCGTCCGGCACGTTGGCCCCAAGGAAACCAAGTCATGCCAGAAGTCATCTTTAACGGACCCGAAGGCCGCCTCGAAGGCCGCTACCAGCAGGGCAAGGACCCCAATGCGCCGATCGCCATCGTGCTGCATCCGCACCCTGAGTTCGGCGGCACGATGAACAACCAGATCGTCTACCACCTGTTTTACATGTTCGCGCAGCGCGGCTTTTCGGTGTTGCGCTTCAACTCGCGTGGCGTCGGCCGCTCGCAGGGCCTGTTCGACCACGGTGTCGGCGAGTTGTCGGATGCCGCTGCGGCGCTCGACTGGCTGCAGGCGCTCAATCGTGAGAGCCGCGGCTGCTGGATTGCCGGCTTTTCCTTCGGCGCCTGGATCGGTATGCAGTTGCTGATGCGCCGCCCGGAAGTCGAAGGTTTCATCTCGGTCTCGCCTCCGGAAAACCTCTACGACTTCTCTTTCCTCGCCCCCTGCCCGTCCTCCGGTCTCATCATCCACGGCGACAAGGATCGCGTCGCGCCGCCGCAATCGGTGCAGAAGCTGGTCGATAAGCTCAAGACGCAGAAGGGCATCACCATCGAGCAGCAGCTCGTCGAGGGCGCCAACCATTTCTACGAGAACAAGACCGAGGAGCTGATCGCTGCGTGTTCAGAATACCTCGACCGCCGTCGCCTCGAAATCGCCGCCGGCAAGGGACGCTAGGCGCGCTGCCGCAGACCTCGTCCTTCGACAGGCTCAGGACGAGGTCCGTTTGAATCACCGGGCTAACGCTAGCCCTCATGGTGAGCCTGTCGAACCACGAGGCGTGGCATCCAATGGCCGCAAGGTACAAATCCGACTTCCTCAACGTCCTCGAGCAGCGGGGCTTTATCCACCAGATCTCCGATCCGGAAGGTCTGGACGCGCTGGCATTGAAGGGGCCGATCACCGGTTACGTCGGCTATGACGCGACCGCCACCAGCATCCACATCGGCAATCTGATCACCGTCACGATGCTCTACTGGCTGCAGGAAACCGGACACCGCGCCATCAGCCTGATGGGCGGCGGCACCTCCATGGTGGGCGACCCCTCCTTCCGCGACGACCAGCGCCAGTTGCTCACCGTCGAGACCATCGCCGCCAACATCGAGAGCATCAAGAAGGTCTACGCCCACATCCTCCGCTACGGCGACGGCCCGAACGACGCCATCATGGTCAACAATGCCGACTGGCTGCTGAAGCTCAACTACGTCGAGTTCCTGCGCGACGTCGGCCGCTACTTCTCGGTGAACCGCATGCTGAGCTTCGACAGCGTCAAGCTCAGGCTGGACCGCGAGCAGTCGCTGAGCTTCCTCGAATTCAACTACATGATCATGCAGGGTTACGACTTCACCGAACTCAATCGCCGCTATGGTTGCGTGCTGCAGATGGGCGGTTCGGACCAGTGGGGCAACATCATCAATGGCGTTGATCTCAGCCACCGCATGGGCGGCCCGCAGCTCTATGCGCTGACCACGCCGCTACTGACCAAATCCTCCGGCGAGAAGATGGGCAAATCCGCGTCCGGCGCCGTCTGGCTGAACGGCGAGCTCTTTTCGCCCTACGACTTCTGGCAGTATTTCCGCAACTCCGAAGACGCCGACGTCGGCAAATTCCTCAAGATTTTCACCCGCCTGCCGCTCGATGAGATCGCCCGGCTGGAGGCGCTTGGCGGCGTCGAGTTGAACGAGGCGAAGAAGATTCTTGCCACTGAAGTCACCGCCATCGTCCACGGCCGCGAGGCCGCCGAGCAGGCCGCGAGGACCGCTGCGGCAACCTTCGAGGCCGGCACGCTGGATCTGTCGCTCGCAACGGCAGAGGTCCCGATGAGCGATCTGAACGCCGGCCTCGGCGTGCAGGCGGCTCTCGTGCTCGCCGGGCTTGCCGCGTCCAACGGCGAGGCCCGCCGCCACATCCAGTCCGGTGCGGTGCGCCTCAACGACGTGGTGGTTACCGATGAACGGCTGTCGCTCGGTACATCCGCGCTATTGTCCGAAGGCGTGATCAAGCTCTCGGTCGGCAAGAAAAAGCACGCCCTGCTGAAGCCCGTCTAGCATCAAGCCTAGTTTCCGTCCGTCCTTGGCTGTTCCTTGGCGCGATACTCGAACAGCGAGCGGAACGCGCCGGGCATCAGCGCTGACAGTGGATTGACCTGGAAATCCGGCTTGTCGAGCGGCCCGCGCACCGCGAAGGTGATGCCGAACAGGCCCTCGTTCTGCCGTCCGCCAAGCGGCCCGAAGAGGCGGCCAAGCCCGGTGCTCAACCCGAACATCGGCACGTAGGTGCCCACCAGATCGAGTGTCTTGTTGGTGGTGTAAACAAAGCCATTCACCGTCACGCCCATCTCGTCGCCCGAGACCACGCCATTGGTGACCTCCACCCGATCGTTGCGCTGCGTGAAGTCGAGCTGGCCGGCCTTGAATGATATCTTGTTTTGCTTGGCGATGAGCTGCTGCCGCGATTGCTGGTGGCTGGCAAGGATTTCCGAGACGTTCTGCTCGTTCACCAGCGCGAAATTCCTGAGGTTGAACTGCCCTGTGTTGACCTTGGTGCTGTCGTTCATCTGCAGCACCAGGCTGCCAACGCCGCCTTCGATCCGAGGATAGACGTTCAGCCAGCGAAGCACGGTTCCGAGGTCGTTGAAGGCCAGCGAAATGGACTTCCCGTCTGGGGTCGGATTGGTCGCCACCGAAATCGAGCTGTCGCCGCCCAGTTGCGCCTGCAGGCTCGCCTTCAGCAGGTTCGACCCTTTGAGCGCGAGGTTGATGTCGAGGTTGAACGCCGTCGTCTTGTAGAATCCAAGCGCCCGCTTCAGCTCCGCGTCGATCGCGATCGTCTGGGTCAGCGGCGGCGGCGCGGGGCCATCGGCGGGCGCTCCGCCAAGGTTGAGGAACTGTTTGAACATCGGCTTCAGATCAAGCTGGTCGCCGCGGATTTTCACCGCATAGCCGTCCTTCAGCGGCGTCAGCGAAAGCTGGGCCCTGTCCCCCGGACTGAGCGCAAACGACGAAAACTCTGCCGACTGCAGTCCTTTGACGCTGTCGAATTCGACGCTGCCCTTGAGCGCCACATCGCCAAACGCCAGATCGACCTGGCTGATGTCGGAGATCGTGCCGTCCTGCTTGATCATGGCGTGCAGCTGGCCGGGAACACCCACCGCCTTCTCGATCCCCAATTCCTTGATGCTGAGGTTGGCCTTGGTGAGATCGATAGTCACCTGCATGGCGTCGCCATCGCCGATCCGTGCGGCGAAGTCTACCGAACCGGTTGCGAACTTCGAGGCGTCGATGCCCAGCTTGGCCATGTCAGCCACTTGGACCGTGGAACTCAGCGTGATGACCGGAGGCGGCGCTCCGGGGTCGACCTTGCCTTCAATCATCACATTCGCCGGCAGGTCATCGACCACCGCCGAACCGCCCACCCGGTAACCGGCCTGGGTCGCCGCAAAGGCCAGCTGGCCATTGCCGATGCTGTGCGTCTCGATCGGCGCGGTGCTGCCGAAATCCTGAATGCCGCCATTGATCGAGTAGTCCATGCTCTTGGTCTTGCCGTCTTTGTCGAGCGTGACCGTCGCCACCAAGCCAATGCTGACTTTGCCAGCGAGGCTGGCGAGATCTACCGGCAGTTCGGTCGACGCCAGCATGTCGGGCTGCACCTGCTGGATCAGCGATACGATCGAAGGAATAGCCGCCGAGGCGTCGCCCGAGATGTTGACGATCTGCTCGCCGGGTGTATCGCTGGTCATCACCAATGCAGCATTGGCGAACGCAATCTGCCCGGCATCGGTCTGAATGGTGGCGCCGTCTCCCGACATGGTGACTTCATTGTCGTGCACCTGCAGCCGGGTCTTCCCCTCCACCACGACCGGCGCCATGCCCTCGACCGGAACCACGCTCACGCCGCTGCCGGCCATCTCGATGAACACGCCATTCTGCGGCATCGGCTTGTCCTCGCCCTCCGCAGGCAGCGTGCCAACCGGAAACGCGAATTTCATCGTGGCGTCATCGATGACGCCGCCGGTCACGTTCTTGACGAACCAGCTGCGCGCGTCGCCAAGCACGAAGTAAGGCCACATCCGTTTCAGGTCGTCGGCCTCGATGCCGTGCCCCTTGATGGTCATGTCGACGCCGGTGCCCTTGCGCACGGTGTCGATACGGCCGCGTGTTTCGATCCGCGCACCGTCGGGCTTGCTCAGAACCGCTTCATCGATGCCCAACGCGCCGTACAACGGCGCCGACCAGCCCTTGAACGTGATCCGGTCGAAACCATTGGCCGGCGGCTCCATGTCGTTGGGCTGAATAACAAGATCCGAGCCGGTCATCGATATGGCGACGATGGGCCCGTAGAGGTCGTCGAGGCCGAGCACCAGCACGCCTGACAGCTTGCCGCTCGTCTGGCCGATGGCGAAATCGGTATTGTCGATGGTGAACTGGCCGATGTCTGGCTTCCAGTGCACTTCCATGATGCCGGTTGCGACCGGGAACAGGTCCTTGTCGAGCCTGAGGTCCATGCCAGTCAGATCGACATGAAACAGTCCGTCGAGAATCTTGCCCGTCACCGGGTTGAACCCGACATCGATCGAGACCGCTGTACCGCCCACCAGCGATCCGATGGCCTTGCGGTCCTCCACCATCGGCGTCAGCGACGCCAGGTCCAGATTGGTGATCGACGCCTTGAGCCGCGCATTGCCGTTCTCGTCGATGACCCGCTCGATGATCGCCTTCATCACCGTGCCGCCGATCTCCATCGACAGCAGACCCTCGGCGGCCTTGCCATCAGGAGTTCGGGGCGATGTCGATGTTGATGTCGTTGAAGGTCCGCAACACGCCATACAGCGCGTCGTTCATGTCGAGCGTACCCCTGCGGATCACAAGGCGCGAAAACAGGCCCAGCTTTGCCTGTTGAATGATGCCGGCGATGCCGGCCTGCGCTGCTTCCAGATTGTAGACCAGCCAGTCGTTGTCGGAACGCATCTTGCCGCCGGAGGGCCCGTCCGGCACGTCGCCGCGAACATCGATGCCTTCCTTTGAGAACCCGACCGACGGGAAGGCGTCGGCGCCCTCCAGTATGCGCACCGTCGCCGGCCCGCCCTTGGGGTCGGACACGATCTCGAACTTTGCCAGCCGTGGACCGAACAGATCCTGATTCACCTGAATATGCGGCCCGACAATCGTCACCGACGCACCCGGCTGTCCGATGAACGCACGGATCGGCGAGAACCCGACCTCGAGCGCGTCCATGCTGACCTGCCCGCCACCTTTGGTGTCGTTGAACACCACCGGACTGAACTGCAGCACCGGCCAGGCATAGCCCTCGAGCGCCAGCGCCATGTCACCCAGTTCGATGTTGGCGCCCGGTGGCAGCGAGCCGGAGACCACATTGCGCACCTGCGCAGCAATGAAGGGCAGCGGAATCGGATGGATCAGCAGCACCAGATAGACCAGCACCATCAGCGCCACCGGCACGCCGAACAGCCAGGCGGCAACCCGGCTCAGAATACGCCACGGCGAACGCTTCCGAACCGTCAGACCTGGGGCTGGAGTTGGCTTCAATTGGCTTCCGGCATAACTCTTTGCGGCGATTCCAGTCTGCATGGGAGAATCAACCGGCGCTCCGCGTCTCTTGCCCAATGATACCGGCTGCAATATGGCACTAACACCCTGAATTCACGTGCTGGTAGCGCCACGCACACGAGATCGGACCATATCATGAGCATCGCCATCGGGCAGGACGCCCCCGATTTCACGCTGCCAGCCGACAACGGCAAGCCCTTCACGCTCTCTGCCATGCGCGGCAAACCGGTCGTGCTGGTATTCTATCCCCAGGCCGACACCGAGGGCTGCACGCTGGAGAATAAGGAGTTCACCGCGCTCCTGCCCCAGTTCAAGGCGCTGGGCGCGGTTGTCGCCAGCATCTCCCCCGACACGCACGAAGCGCATTGCCGCTTCCGCGACAAATACGGGCTGAAGCTGTCCTTGCTGTCAGATCCCGGCCATCTCGCCATCGATGCCTACGGCCTGTGGGGCGACAAGAAGCTATGGGGCGTGGAATTCAAGGGACTGATCCGCACCACCGTCGTCGTCGATGCGGATGGCAAGATCGCCGCGGTCATCAAGGCCAGCCGCATCAAGGGGCACGCCCAGAAGGTCCTCGAAGTCGTTGCGACCCTCCCTTAGTGCCCGTTAAGCGGTCGTTAGGACTCCTTTGCCCGATTGTTAACCTTAACAGACCATCATCATTCCCAATGTTTTCTGGCGTCTGGGAGTGCTGGTCTTGCGTTCTAAATCCCCCCCGAAACCCTTCGCCCGTGCTGTTGCTGCAAAGCGGGTATCTCCGGTCAGTGGCGTTCGGCACGCGACATTCTACCTCACCTTTGGCGGGCTTTTTGCAACCAACGTATTGACGTTGGTGGGGTTTCTAATGGCCCCCGACATATCCCGTCTGATGAGCGGGCAGAATGACGCGGTTCTGTCCGCCTACGAGGACCGCATCGCGCAACTGCGCGTCGAGGTCGACCGGCTGCAGTCCCGTCATTACGCCCAGGCCGGCGACATCAATCTGCAATTGCAGGAGCTTGCGCAGCAACAGGAATTGCTGACCGAGCAGCATCAGTACGTGAAGCAGCTGGCGGAAAAGGCCTCCGAATTGGGCATCAAGACGGCTTCGCTGCCCCCATCGATCGACGGCGATGATGATGATGCTGCGACCGACCCCATCATCACCGGCTCGGTTCCCGAGTCTGCCGTCGCAATACCCGCCGTCAGCCCGGCCGGCGGTGCGGCCGATCAGATCGCTGCGGTTGGCGCACAGGTGCACTCCATGATGGACGATTCGCGGCTCGCGCTTGCGGCCCTGTCCAAAGCAGCGACTGGCCAGACCTCCGAGATCATGAGCGAACTGGCAGGCATCGGTATCAAACCCAAGCTGCCGGAGGACGGCGATGAGGGCGTAGGCGGTCCGTTCCTTGCTCCCACGGACGGGCCCGATTCGGTCAGTCTCGTCGACGACGCGAACGCCGTCGTCGAGGCGCTTTCCCGCTTCAAGGCGGCGCGCAACGCCATCGACCTCGCCCCGGTTCACAAGCCGGTCGCCGGCAGCACCCGGCTGAGTTCGACGTTCGGCAATCGGCGCGATCCTTTCACCGGTCGCCTCGCCTTTCATTCGGGGCTCGATTTCGCCGCGCCGCAGGGCACCACGGTGCTCAGCGCCGGCTTCGGCAAAGTGACATACGTTGGCCAGATGTCCGGCTACGGCAATGTCGTTGAAGTGACCCACGGCGCCGGTCTTGTGACGCGCTACGGCCACCTCTCGGCCTTTCTGGTGAAAGAAGGCCAGGTCGTGCAGACCGGTTCCCCGATCGCGCGCGTCGGCTCGACCGGCCGGTCCACCGGACCGCATCTCCACTTCGAAGTTCGACGCTCCGACACCGCAGTTGATCCCGCCCGATACCTCGCCGCCGGCGCGCGATTGAAAAAGCTCACCACGGCCTAGGCCCGCGGGCGCCGTGGCGGCACAGCCGCAATCGCAGTTCTGGCTCGGGCCACGGCGTGCCGCGCCACCTAGTAAAAATACTGGCACTTGTGTGCCCGGGGGTCCGTGCATTAGTTTTGCCGGCGTTCGCGCCCACACGAGCTGCCGCGGGCAAGTTCGGGAGAAATTGCCATGCCGGATGTCTCGCCTGAGCATGTGAGCCATCTCATAGCGCGCGTCTACCAGGCCGGTCTCGACACCACCTCCTGGCAGGCACTTGTCGATGAGCTCTCCACGGATTTCGATGGAGTCGGTGTGTCGCTGATCGGCCACGACATGGATGGCCGGCGGCATCTGGGGGCGCTTACAGCCGGCTACCGCCCCGAATTTGTGGCGACTTTCGAGCAGCACTACGCGGCAATCAACCCTTGGTCACAAGTCATGGCCGCCGCGCCGGTGGGCACCGCGATAAACAGCGACGCCATGCTCGGGCGCGAAGAACTGATGCGAACCGAGTTTTACAACGACTGGCTCCGCCCGCAGAGTAATCTCATTGCCGGTGTCGGTGTAATCGCGCAGAGCCTTGGCTCACGCTTCCTGGCGCTGAGTTTCACCATGGCGGACCGCGAGGACGCCCTCTATCACGCCGAGATGGTGCAGATCTGCGCGTTGCTGGGCCCGCACCTCAGGCATTCGTTCGAAATGTCGCGCCGGCTCGCCGGCTCAAAAATACATGAGTTCAAGCGCGACCAACTGGGCAGCGGTCACGCGCCGGTATTTCTCATCGACTCGCGCGGCCGCATTTCGACGACCAACTCACTGGGCGAGCACATGCGGCGCGATGGCACGGTGGTGCGCGATGGCCTGCTGTCACCCGTCCGGCTCTGCGACGAGCGTGCCGACACCAGATTGCAGCGATCCCTCGCGGCGATCATCGCCGGCGACTACGCTGGCATCGCGGCGCCATTTCCGGTGCTGTGCAAGGGGGCGGACGTGGAATACACTGCTACCGTCGCGCCCTATGTTCCGGACATCGATATCCACGATGATTTTCTCAATTTCATCGTAGACGACCGCCCAGTGGCGGTGTTGTTGCTGACTCCCACCCCTGCCCCGGACCTCGATACCCTCCACGCCAGCCTTGCCTCGCTGGGGCTGACGCCTGCCGAGCAGGGTCTGGCGCTCGCCATCCATGCCGGTCATTCGCTGCAAAGCTACGCTGATGACCGCAGGCTCAGCATCCATACGGTACGAAACCAGCTGCGCTCGGTCTTCGACAAGCTCGACGTGCGCCGGCAGAGCGAGCTGGCGGTTACGATCGGCCGCCTCTCACGCACACACTGACGGCACCTAGTGCATTTGCGTCATGTTTCGAACCTGACAATCTGCTTACAATGCAGTGTTGCCGAAGATATGTTTTGTCTTGCACCTCGCGGTGCAGCGACGCCAAGCAAGATAAGTAAGCCATTGCAGACCCGGATTCGGGCAGAGGGAACGGCCGGTTGCTCGCGCTCCGGCCGTTTCTTTTGACTGTTGCTGTTGACTTCGGAGCGCGAGTGGAAAAGCCGCGCGGCTATTACTCTGGCTTGTCGTTCACCCGGTCGGCGTAGCCGCTTACCCGGGCCGCCAGAGACGCTTCCATAAAGTCGTCCAGGTCGCCATCGAGCACCGCGCCGGTGTTCGATGTTTCGTGGCTGGTGCGCAGGTCTTTGACCATCTGGTAGGGCTGCAGCACGTAGCTTCGAATCTGGTGGCCCCAGCCGATCTCGCTCTTGGCGGCCGCCTCGGCATTGGCAGCGGCTTCGCGCTTCTCCAGTTCCTGCTCGTAGAGCCGTGCCTTCAGCATCTGCATCGCAGTGGCGCGGTTCTTGTGCTGGCTGCGCTCCGCCTGGCACGCCACCACGATGCCGCTCGGCACGTGCGTGATGCGGATGGCCGAATCCGTGGTGTTCACGTGCTGGCCACCGGCGCCTGACGAGCGATACGTGTCGACCTTCAGGTCGCTCTCATTGATCTCGATGTTGATGGTGTCATCCACCACGGGATAGACCCACGCGCTGGAAAAGCTGGTGTGCCGCCGCGCCGCGCTGTCGTAGGGCGAAATGCGCACCAGCCGGTGCACGCCGCTCTCCGTCTTCAGCCAGCCATAGGCATTGTGGCCCTTGATCTGGATTGTCGCCGACTTGATCCCCGCCTCTTCGCCCGGGTGCAGTTCCATCGTCTCGACCTTGAACTCGCGCCGCTCGGCCCAGCGCGTGTACATCCTCAGCAGCATCGAGGCCCAGTCCTGGCTCTCGGTGCCGCCGGCGCCCGAGTGAATTTCGAGATAGCAGTCATTGCTGTCGGCTTCACCCGAAAGCAGCGTTTCGATCTGCAGCCGCCGCGCCGTCTGCCGCAACTCGATCAGCGCCGCTTCGGCATCCTTGACGACGGACTGGTCGCCTTCCGCCTCGCCCATGCTGATGAGTTCGACATTATCGCGCAGCGCCGCCTCGAACTCGCGCACCGCCTTGAGCTGCACATCGAGTTCATCACGCTGCTGCATGATCTCGCGCGCCTTCTCGGGGTCGTTCCAGAAGTCCGGGGATTCGGTGCGGTTGTTCAGGTCGTCGAGGCGAGGCTGGGCTGTATCCCAGTCAAAGATGCCTCCTCAGCAGGGTCACCACCTGCTCGATTTCACCGACGATCTTCTCGATTTCCGCACGCATGGCCGATCCCAGACTCCGTTGCCGCTCATGTAGTTGAGTGCGGCGCGGCGATCAACCCGCATGCTTTCGCGCCTTCTTCAACGCCATCTCGCGTTTCAGCCGCGACACCCGCTCGAGGAAGAATACACCGTTCATCTGATCGATCTCATGCAGCGCAATGCGGGCTGCAACGCCGTCGAGCCGGATGTGCTTCTGGATGCCCTCGCGTGTCGAGATACTCAATCTCGGCCCACACCGGCCGGGGTACCTGCACGCGGACACCCGGAAGCGAGACGGACCCCTCCTCGCCGCTCGCGACCGCATCCGCAACCTTCGTCACCACCGGGCAGCAGAACACATGATAGCCGCCAGGCGCGTTCTTGCCGTCAGCGACGATGACGACCGGCGCACGCTCCCCGATATGTGCCGCGGCAAGCCCCTGGGCGCTCGCAGCGCGCGCTGCAGTAATCAGCCGGGCGGCAATTTCGGTGAGTTCGGGCGTCATGCCGCCGCTGCCGTCAGCTTTCTGGCTGAGCCGCGGATCTGGATAAAGCACAAAGGCTTCGGCCACGTCGCTTAGAACAGCCCGCCGCGCCCGGCGTTCACATCCTGCGTGTTCTGGCCGCCCTCGATGTTCATGAAGGCGTTGGAGTCGACCCCGATCACCGAAGTGATGAGGTTGGGGCCGGTGCCCGGCTTGAACGCCTCGTAAATCGCTGCGTCGCCGCCATTGGCCTTGACGCCCGTGGCGGCGTCGATCCAGACCTGTGTCATGCCGCTCGGCATGTTGAACGGCGTCGGCGGCTTGCCCTTCAGCGCATCGGCCATGAACTCGGTGAAGATCGGCACCGCGAGGTCCACCGCCAGTGGCTTCCTTGCCCATGTTTTTCGGCTTGTCGTAGCCGATGTAGACGCCCACCGCCAACTCCGGGGTGAAGCCGAGGAACCAGGCGTCCTTGTAGTCGTTCGACGTGCCGGTCTTGCCGGCCACCGGACGGTTCAGCCGCTTGGCATAAGTGCCGGTGCCGCGCTGCACCACGCCCTGCATCATCGAGGTGATCTGGTAGGCCGTCATCGGATCGAGCACCTGCTCGCGGTTGTCGATGATCAGCGGCTCGCTCTGGTGCTGCCAGCTTGTCGCCACGCAGCCGTCGCACACCCGCTCGTCGTGCCGGTAAATGGTCTTGCCGTAGCGATCCTGGATACGGTCGATCAGTGTCGGCGTGATGCGCCGGCCACCATTGGCAATGGTGGCGTAAGCCGACGTCATCCGCATGTCGGTGGTCTCACCGGCGCCCAATGCCATGGCAAGCAGCGGCGGCAGGTTGTCGTAGACGCCGAACATCTTGGCGTACTCGGATACCAGCGGCATGCCGATGTCCTGCGCCAGCCGCACCGTCATCACGTTGCGGCTGTTCTCGATGCCGCGGCGCAGCGTCTGCGGGCCATAGAACTGCTGCGCATAGTTTTCCGGCCGCCAGATCGAACCGTCCGCGTTGGTGACCTCAACAGGCGCGTCCAGCACCACGGACGCAGGCGTGTAGCCATTGTCCAGCGCCGCCGAATAGACGATCGGCTTGAACGACGACCCCGGCTGGCGCAGCGCCTGCGTGGCCCGGTTGAACTCCGATTCCGAATAGGAAAAGCCGCCGACCAACGCCAGCACGCGGCCGGTACGCGGGTCCATCGCTACCAGCGAGCCCTCGATCTCGGGCACCTGCTGCAGCGTATATGACCCGTCCT
Source organism: uncultured Alphaproteobacteria bacterium (assembly GCA_963796775.1). Classification (GTDB taxonomy): domain Bacteria; phylum Pseudomonadota; class Alphaproteobacteria; order Rhizobiales; family Devosiaceae; genus Devosia_A. The sequence continues at coordinate 467,451 of CAWCMZ010000007.1, forward strand.
GGCCGGGAACCGGCGACACGTACACCACGTCGCCGACCTTGAGGATATCGGACAGCTTCTTGCTGACCCATTTGATATCGGGGCCGGCGAGCGTTCCCTTGACGCGATCCGGCAGCAGCTTGCCCTCGATGTCGTTGGATGGCCGCAGTCCGATGGTTGCCTGGTTCTTGTCCATGCCGAGGACCACCGCCAGCGTCCATTCCGGCACATCGCCCAAGCGGCTTGATCGCCGCGACGGCAGGACCCCAGTCGCCTGAAACGTCGATGCTCGCAACGGGGCCGCGGAAGCCCTTGTTGTGGTCGTAATCGATCAGCCCGTCCATCAGTGCCTTGCGCGCGTATTCCTGCAGCTTCGGCTCAAGCGTGGTCCGAACCGACAGGCCCCCGCCATACAGCTGGTCCTCGCCATAGAGCCCGGCCAGCTGGCGGCGGACCTCCTCGGTGAAATACTCCGCCGAATAGAGCTGGCTGCCCGACTGGCGTGGCACCACGTTGAGGCTTTCGGCCTTCGCCTTGTCGCGCTCGGCGCCGGTGATGTAGCCATTCTCCGCCATCCGATCGAGCACGTAGTTCCGGCGCTCAATCGCCGCCTCTGGGTGCTTGAACGGATGGTAATTGTTGGGGCCCTTGGGCAGGCCGGCGATGTAGGCCATCTCGCTCAGGTCGAGCTGATACAGCGCCTTGTCGAAATAATTGAGCGCGGCGGCCGCGACGCCGTAGGAATTCAGCCCGAGGAAAATCTCGTTGACGTAGAGCTCGAGGATCTTGTCCTTCGTAAACGTCGAGTCGATGCGCAGCGCCAGGATAGCTTCCTGGATTTTGCGGTCCCAGGTCTGCTCCGAGGTCAACAGGAAGTTCTTTGCGACCTGCTGGGTGATGGTCGAGCCGCCGCCCTGGATGGCGTCGCTGCCGCCGAGTCGCGCCATGATGTTGTCGCGCAGCGCGCGGACCACGCCATCGAAGGCGATGCCGTGGTGACTGTAGAAATCCTTGTCCTCGGCCGAAATGAAGGCATGCAGCAGCGTCGGCGGCACCGTCTCGATGGGCTGGAACAGACGGCGCTCATGCGCATATTCGGCCAGCAACGAACCATCCGCGGCATGTACGCGCGTCGTCACCGGCGGCTGATAGTCCTTGAGCACCGTGTAGTCCGGCAGCCCGGCCGAGACCTGATTGAGATAGATCGCGGCCACGCCAACGCCCGCGAGCACGCAGAACATGCCGAAACCAAACAACCAGCCGAAGAGACGAAGCATGAAAGACCTAACCTGGGAATCGCCCGCGCCGCTGGGAGTAACCGGCGCGGCTTGAAACTGGAATCGTATCAGACAAGGGCGGAAATGTGGACGTGGTCGCGATATCAAGTGCTTGCGATCCGGCCCGCCGCGTCCGTGACAAATCGGCCACGCGCCTACCGGCTCGCCTTGAGATCGTCGAAATAGGTCGAAATTCCCTCCGACAAAGCCGCCACGACCTTGTCGCGCCAGCCGCTTGTAACGAGGTTCGAGATATCCGTGGCGTTGCTGAGGAAGCCCAGTTCGATCAGCATCGAGGGGATGTCGGGCGCCTGCAGCACGAAGAAGTCCGCCTGCCGCACCGGAAAGCGGCGCAGCGCAACCTTGGACTTCAAGGCGTTGATGATATCCGTCGCGGCGACGTAGGATTGCTTGCGCATCTCCCGGCGCATCAGGTCGACCATGATATCGACCACCGCCGGGGTGATCTTGGGAAACGCAAAGCCGGCGACGATATCGACCTTGTTTTCGTTCTCCGCCAATACCTTATCGAGAATGTCCGTCGCCCGCTCGTCGCGTGTGTAGACGCTGGCGCCGCGAATATCGGGCTCCTGGAACGTGTCTGCATGCAGCGAGATGAACAAGTCCGCCTTGTTCTGGCGCGCCAGTGTGACGCGCTCGTTGAGCGTCAGATAGGTATCGTCGGACCGCGTCAGCGCCACGTCGAACTTGCCCGACTTGACCAGGACGTCCTGCAGCTCGAGTGCAAAGGCGAGGACAATGTCCTTCTCCTTCAGCCCGTTCGGCGCGCTGGCCCCGTTGTCGATGCCGCCATGTCCCGGATCGATGACCACCAGCGGCTTGCTGCCGCCCGTCGGCGGCGGCACCGCGGCAGCTGGCGTCGGCATGTCGTCGACGACCACTGGGCCGGGATCGTCGAATCCAGGGCCGGTCGGCACATCGGCAACCACCGTCTTGTCGTCGCTCGCGCCCGGTTCAGCCACCGGCGGCTGCAATTTGGCAGTTGCCATGGCCAGATCGGTAGCCACGCGCGCCGCAAAGTCCTCCGGCGTGTCGCCAATCAGATCGACCACCAGCCGCGCCGGCTGGTCATCTACCGCATCGAGCACGTAGGCCTGCTGAACCTGCGAAGGCTCCGCGAGGGCCAGAGTCGTGCGGATTCGGCTCGGCTCGACCTCCTCGATCGTCGCGCTGCCGACGATGCCCGCACCGGTAATGGCTGGGGCCACGTTCGGCGCCAGCGCGGCTGCCCGCACGTCGACTGCAATTCGGTTGGGCTGGTCGAGCGAGACGATGGCGAATTCGGTGATCCCCGACAGATCGACGATCAGACGCGCCCGCTGCGGCGTCGTAGATACGCGGGCCGCCAGCACGTCGGGCAGTCCGAGCGTCGATATGTCAGCCGCCGAATTCTGTGCCGCCGCCGCGCCAATGCCAGCCACCAGGATGGTTAAGGCGGCAAGCAGGCGCCGCAGCGTCAGCGCTGCTCGAGCGCACGGCACAGCCGAAGATTTGAACAATGCCGCAACGCTCCCAAGATGTAGGTAACAGAATAGTCACAACCATTAGGCGATTCTGCGGCGCTACCCGAAGCGGCGCGGTTGTTGCAAGTGCTTCGGTGATCCGCCCCCGCGGAAACATCATGGTTGCGTTACCTTTGGACTTTCCTGTTGCCAATCAGCACCAACCCACCTAAACGCATCACTGAGGCGGTCTGCTCGTCGTATTCTGTGCTGGATTGCGTGTGCGCGGTTCACCGGAGTCGGATGCAGCAGCGGGGGCCGAGATCAGCAAGTGCTTGATCCCAGACCTTAAAATGCGGCACATTTGTCGCCTCATCATTGAATTTCGGTCCGGTTCCGGGCCGAGTGGCTCCGACGGAATGCTTTCCCCGGCGGCCTAATAGGAAGAGGTCTGATGACCACTGGGCGGACAAAACCGGACGCAAACCAGACCAACGGTTGCGCTTTTGTCATTGCTTGCCCCCCGGCCATCACCTCGTCGCACCAGGGCGTTTCACGCCTCGAATCCCTCAACCCATTCGCCTCGCATGGCGCCACACTGAGGAGGCCGGGTCGCCGGTCCCGGACTGTTGGCGCGCGACGGCGCGGAGTTCATTTTATGGCTACCAAGAGAATGCTGGTGGATGCCATCCACCCGGAAGAGACCCGTATTGTCGTCACCAACGGAAATCGGCTTGAGGAGTTCGATTTCGAATCCGCCCAGCGGCGCCAGCTGCGGGGCAATATCTACCTCGCCAAGGTCACGCGCGTAGAGCCATCGCTGCAGGCTGCCTTCATCGAGTATGGCGGCAACCGCCACGGTTTCCTCGCCTTCAGCGAAATTCACCCCGACTACTACCAGATCCCGGTCGCCGACCGCGAAGCCCTGCTGCGCGACGAGGAGGCCGACGACGCCCACGCCGAAGCGCAGCATAACGATCCCGCCGAGGAAACTCCGAATGCGCCGGCCGATGCTGACGCCGAGGCCGATCCGCAGAGCACTGAAGTCCGACGACGACGGCGATTCCGGGCACATTGAACAGGCTCCGGCCAATGCCGAGCCGGTAGAAAGCGTCGGCGGCGGCGATGCGCTGGAGGAAGTGCAGGAGCGCCGTCGGCCTTCGATGCGCCGCCACCAGTACAAGATCCAGGAAGTCATCAAGCGCCGCCAGGTCATGCTGGTGCAGGTCGTCAAGGAAGAGCGCGGCAACAAGGGCGCGGCTCTCACCACCTATCTGTCGCTGGCCGGCCGCTATTCCGTGCTGATGCCCAACACCGCCCGTGGCGGCGGCATTTCGCGCAAGATCACCAACGCTGCCGACCGCAAGCGCCTCAAGGACATCGTCGGCGACCTTGAGGTGCCGCAGGGCCAGGGCATCATCCTGCGCACCGCCGGCGCCTCACGCACCAAGGCCGAGGTCAAGCGCGACTTCGAATACCTGCAGCGCCTGTGGGAGAACGTCCGCTCGCTGACCCTCAAATCGGTCGCGCCCTGCCTCGTTTATGAGGAAGGCTCGCTGATCAAGCGCACCATCCGCGACCTCTACAACAAGGACATCGACGAGCTCTTCGTCGCTGGCGACGACGCCTACCGCGAGGCCAAGGACTTCATGCGGATGATCATGCCGAGCCACGCCAAGAACGTCGTAGCTCTACAAGGACGATCAGCCGGTCTTTTCAAAGTACAACGTCGAGAGCCAGCTCGACCAGATGTTCTCGCCGCAGGTCACCCTGCCGTCAGGCGGCTACATCGTCATCAACCCGACCGAGGCGCTGGTCTCGATCGACGTCAACTCGGGCCGCGCCACCAAGGAACACAACATCGAGGACACCGCGCTCCAGACCAATCTGGAAGCGGCCGATGAAGTCGCCCGCCAGCTTCGGCTGCGCGATCTCGCCGGCCTCATCGTCATCGACTTCATCGACATGATGGAGAACCGCTCGAACCGCGCGGTCGAGCGCAAGCTCAAGGACGCCCTGAAGAACGATCGCGCCCGCATCCAGGTCGGCCGCATCAGCCATTTCGGCCTGATGGAGATGAGCCGCCAGCGTATCCGCTTCGGCGTCGTCGAAAGCTCGACCCACAAGTGCCCGACCTGCCAGGGCACCGGTATCGTCCGCTCGGTCGAGAGCCTCGCGCTGATGGTGATGCGCGCCGTCGAGGATCACGTGCTGCGCAAGCCCGGCCAGTCGATCAATGTCCGCGTGCCGGTCGACGTGGCGCTCTACATCCTCAACTCCAAGCGCGTCACGCTGATCAATCTCGAGGCCAAATACGGCCTCTCGATCACCCTCGTCGCCGACGACCATGTCGGTGGCACCCACTACGCCATCGAACGCGGTGAGCCGCGCCTCAACCATCAGGACGCCCTGCCAGCCACGACGCATGTTCGCGTCGATACGGCGGCCATGGACGAAGCCGATGCCGAAATCGTCGAGGACGAGGCTGAAGACGAAGAAGAAGACGCAACCGAGACGACAGGCGCGGCCCCGCGTCCCGAGCGTGATGGCGAAGGCGGCGACCGCAGCCGGCGCCGCCGCCGCCGCCGCCGTGGCGGTGAGCGTGACAGCGAGCCCCGTCCGCCGCAGCAGCACCGCGCCCCGCAGGCCGCTACCGCCGAGTTCGACGATGAGGAGCCCGCTGGCGACCTCGAAGGCGAAGACGAGGCGGCGCGTCCCGCCAACGGCGCACCACGCGACGACAATGGCGACGAGCCGCGCAAGCGTCGCCGCCGTGGCCGCCGTGGTGGCCGCCGCAATCGTGGCCGCGACGAGAACGGTCAGCCCACCGAGGACGCCCCTCAGCAGCTCCAGCCGAGGCGAGCGCCGAAGCGATGAGCCCCGCTCCGATGCGCAACGAAGTCGCCGCCGAACCGATGCTCTCCGAAGACGTCGAAATGGCCGCCGAGGCCCCGGCCGAAAAGCCCAGACGCTCCCGTGCGCGGAAGCCCAAGGCAGACGCTGTGGAAGCGGAAGCAGCTCCGGATGCAGCCGCCGAAGAGGTGGTCAAGCCGAAGCGCTCCCGCGCCCGCAAGCCCAAGGCCGACGCCGCGGAGGCCGAAACTGCCCCCGTCGCCATGGAGGCCGAAGCGGCTCCGGTCACCGCTGCACCTGCGCCCGCTCCCGAACCGGAGTTGGCACCGATTGCCGCTGAAGAACCCCGCCGGCCGAAGAAGGAACTGCCCGAAGGCGAGATCATCATCTCCTCGACGGCGCCCGCGGCCGAGGAACAGCCCAAACCCAAGAAGGCCGGCTGGTGGCAGCGCGGCTTCCTCGGCTGATCGCTTCTGCACAGGAACGTTAGCGACGGCGGCCCCGGGGCCGCCGTCTTGTTTTGCCGGCCTTCACGAATTCAGGCCGCCTGCGGCATGCCCTCGGGCGTCGGCGCCTTGCGCAGCACCATCACCCCAACGACCAGCGCCCAGAGCGCCCACACCGAAAAGCTGATGGCGTTGATCACGCCCGTCAGCGGCACGCCGAATGGCTCTGCCATCCCGGCAACGACCCCGAGTGCGATCAGCAGTCCGGCGGCCGACAGTATCCGCCAGCGGTTCCACAGCAGCAGCGACAGCCCGGCGGTCCATAGCGCCGTGAAGAAGTACCCCATATGCTCGCCCACCCCCATGCCAAGGTAATGGTTGGCGACATCGAAGGCCGAAGCCGCCAGCGCCCGGTCGAGCTCGCTCGCCCCCGGCGCCACATAGGCGGCCGCGAGGCTGGGCACCAGCATCACCCAGCGCAGCAGCCCCAGCGCCTGCACCAGCCCCGCCAGCACGCCGAACACAGCGGTGATTGAGGCGAGGAACCTGTCGCTGTTCACGGTCAGCAAGCCCATGCCGACGGCGGCCGGGATGATGCCGAGCGCCGAAGCGAACATCGCGTACCAGTAAAGATGCACGTCGGCACCAACGCCGGCGAAGCGAGTCAGCACATCTCCGGCCGGCTGGCGGAGGATGTCGGGATAGTCGAAGCTCATCTGGAGGCCGGTGAAGCCGAGCGGTGAAGACGAGCGGCACGGCGATCAGCAGCACCCCGGTGGTGCGTGAGCGGTGGTCATTTCGGATGTCCTTTGATGTGAGGGCTGAGAATGCGCCGGAACAGCCGGACGCCCTGGTCCATATCGGCGGGGCTGAACGGCGCCCCGCCCGTGTCCTTGAAAACAAGCCAGAAATCGCCGACGAGCCACAGCAATTGCGCGATGTCGTCGAGCGCTCTCGCATCGCCGACCGGATTCAGAACGCCGGCCGAAACGAAGAGCTCGATGAGAAACTTGGTGTTGCCCAGCCCGGCTTCCCGATTGGCCCGGTAGGCGGCGGCCAGCTCGGGGTCGGCGTTGAGCAGCAACGTCAGGTCGCGGAAGAAGAACCGGTAACGCGCCTGGATGTCGAAATTGCCGGCCACCATGGTCTCCATCATGGGAACGCTGGGCATGGTCGCCGTGGCGGCACGGCGTAGTTCGTCGCCCACTCGCCCGTGATGCGGGCGAACAGCCCGCGCACGATCTCGGCCTTGTTGCGGTAGTGGTAGTAGAGATTGCCCGGGCTCATGCCCAGCGCCTCGGCGATATGGTTGGTCGTAACGTTCGCGGTGCCGCTGCTCGTTGAACAGCGCGAGCGCGGCGTCGAGGATGCGGCTCTTTGTGTCGGTGGTCACGGTCGACTCTCGCTAGAGCATTTACTCTAGAGGGGAATTAGAGTTTTTGCTCTAATCCGTCAAGCCTGGCGTGAGAAATTCCTGCGCGCACTGAAATGGCCGCCGCGCGTGCGCGCCAATCGGTGACGATCGCCGCGAAATCGACTAGCGTTCGTCATGTCCCGCGCCGCCCGCCTGCTCGATCTGATCCAGAACCTCCGCAACCGCCGGTCGCCGGTCACCGGCCACGTGCTGGCAGCGGATCTCGGCGTTTCGGTCCGCACGCTCTACCGCGACATCGCCACTCTGCAGGCCCAAGGGGCCGACATTCGCGGCGAGCCTGGGCTCGGCTATGTGCTCCGCCCCGGTTTCACGTTGCCCCCGCTGATGTTTTCGCCTGAGGAACTGGAGGCTCTGGTGCTCGGATCGCGCTGGGTCGTGGCGCGCGCCGACGATGCGCGACTCGGTCGCGCCGCACAGCAGGCGCTGAGCAAGATCGGCGCTGTACTGCCGCAGCCGCTGCGCGAGGGCATCGACATCGCCACGCTTCTGGTCGTCGGCCGCGGACCACCGGTAGCGACGGTCGATCCAGGCCTCATCCGGGACTCCATCCGCCGCGAGCACAAACTCTCGATCACCTATCGTGATGAAGCCGGCAATCTCAGCGAGCGCACCATCTGGCCCATCTCGATCGCGTTTTTCGACACCAGCCGCGTGGTCACCGGCTGGTGCGAGTTGCGCCAGGCCTACCGGAACTTCCGGATCGACCGGATTGGCGCCCTGACGCCGACCAACCTGCGCTACCCGCGCCGCCGTGCGGTCATGTTCAAGGAATGGCGCGAAGCCCAGGGTATTCCTGAACTCTAGCGTGCCACTGCCTGAAACTGTCAGTCAGCCGCGCTAGCTCTCCTGTCATCGCAACCGCAGGAGACCAGGAATGCAAACCTCTCCATCCGCCTTCGCCTACGTCGCCGACGCCTCGGCCGCCGCAGCACTCTATGCCAAGCTGTTCGGCGCCGAGCCGGTGCAAGCCTCGCCCGACTTCGCCATGTTCGCCTTCCCCAACGGCACGAGCTTCGGCGTCTGGGGCCGCGCACGATGTCAATCCGAAGGTCGAGACCAGCGCCGGCGGCGCTGTCGAGTTCGGCTTCGCAGCGGCCAACGATGCTGAAGTGAATCGCCTCTATGGCGAATGGCAGAAGCTTGGCCTTGAGATCATCCAGTCGCCGACCGTGATGCCCTTCGGCTTCACCTTCACCGCCAAAGACCCCGACGGCCACCGGCTGCGCGTCTACGCCCCTGTCGAGCGCTGAGCGTATCAGGATGACCGGGCCAGGAACCCGGTCATCCGCTCCAGCGCGTCGTGCATCGTCGCCATCGATCCGGCATAGGAAAAGCGCACGAAGCGGTGGCCGTTGACCCGGTCGAAGTCGATGCCCGGCGTCGCCGCCACCCCGGCCACTTCCAGCAGTTGCTTGCAGAAGCCCATGGAATCGTTGGTGAAGCGGCTGGCGTCCGACATAGGCGTAGAACGCCCCGTCGGCCGCCCGCGGCCGTGCCGAACCCCAGCCTCTCCAGACCCGCGTTCAGCACGCGCCCGGTTGGCGGCGTAGCCCGCCTTCTGCGCCTCGGCATAGTCGCGCTCGCCCAGCGCCACGCGGCCGGCGATCTGGCTCAGCGTCGGGGCCGAGATGAAGAGGTTCTGCTGCAGCATCTCGACCTGCCGCACCAGATCGTCCGGCAGCACCATCCAGCCGATGCGCCAGCCGGTCATGCAGTAGTATTTCGAGAAGCTGTTGATGACGATCGCGTCGCGCGTGAACTCCAGCGCGCTGACCGACGCGCCCGCGATAGTCGAGCCCGTGATAGATCTCGTCCGAGATCAGCCGCACGCCGAGCTCGCGGCAGGCCGCGACGATCTCGGCCAGCCCCTCGCGCGTCACCGCCGCGCCGGTCGGGTTGGCCGGCGAGGCGAACAGCAGCCCCTCGAACGGCTCTGCGCGCATGGGCCGCCTCGATGTCCGCCGCGCTCAGCCGCCAGCCATTCGCGGCCGTCACCGGGATTTCGACCGCCCCGAAGCCCAGCCCGCTCAGCGTGTTGAGGTAGGCCGGATAGCCCGGCCGCGTCACCGCGATCTTCGCGCCATGCGCGAACGCACCGAGAAACGCCAGGATGAACCCGGCGGACGACCCCATGGTCGACGATCAACTGCTCCGCGATCGACGCGCGACGCCGTGCTGGCCGGAATAATAGGCCGCCAGCCCCTGCCGCAGCTCGATCTGCCCTTGGAGTTGGTGTAGCGCTGCGCCTCCGGCAGCGCCTTGCGCACCGCCGCGAGCACGCGCGGCGCCGGCGGCGCGCTGGGCTCGCCCACCTCCAGGTGGCAGATGCTCGCGCCCGCCAGCCTCCAGCGCTTTGGCGCGCGCGAGGATCTCCATGGCGTGGAAGGGTTGGAGCCCCGCCGCAGCGTGATCGGTCATCAATTGGTCCAACTCGTCGGGCATGAACAGGCTCGCACTAGACTGGAAGCCGCTTCGGCACTCAACCAGAATTGATGCGAGACCGCGCCGTTCCGGTTACGGACTGATGATACATTGCCAATAGACTGCTACCTGAGTGCCTCTACCTCACCGGAGTTTCCATGCCGCGCCTCACCGCTCTCTGCTTGCCTCGCCGCCGTCGATTCGGGCTCGCTCGGCGCGACGGTTGTTGCCGTGGCTGGCGACCACGTCGCCTGCCCCGTGCGGTGCTGGACGACGCCGGCGGTCCGCAGCGATCGTCTCCGAGATGCTGCGACAAGGCCAGGACTGAAGCTCCGGCGCCGAACCAGTCGGTGGCCGAGATCGATCCGGCAACACTCAACCCGATGATCGAGAAGCTCCTGATGGACGATCCGCACATCCTGCAGCGCGTCACAGCAAGCTGCAGGCTGAGATCCGCACCGCCGAAGCGCGCGCAGGCCAAGGCCTCGCTGACCGCCTCATGCACGCCGCCATCTACGACGATCCCGACCACATCGTGCTCGGCAATCCCAATGGCGACGTCACCCTGGTCGAGATGTTCGACTACAATTGCGGCTACTGCCGCGGCGCCCTGCCCGATCTCGCGACGCTGATCGCCGAGGACCCCAACCTCAGCGTCATCCTCAAGGAATTCCCGATCCTGTCCAAGGAATCGGTCGATGCCGCCCGCGTCGCCGTGCTGGTCGCCAGGCCAAGGACGTCGACTACTGGACCTTCCACCAGAAGCTGTTCACCAGCCGCGGCCAGGTGACGGGCGACGTGGCGCTCGCCGCGGCGCAAGAACTCGGCCTCAACCCGGTGACGCTCGAGCTCGACATGTCGACACCACGGCCGTCACCGACGTGATCCAGAAGATCCTACGAGATCGCCAAGGCGCTCAACGTCTCCGGCACGCCGACCTACATCATCGGCGACGAGGTGATCCCGGGCGCCATCGGCATCGACCAGCTGCGCAGCCGCATCGCCAACATGCGCGCCTGCGGCCAGCACCCAGTGCGATTCGAACGACTGACGCCGGCTGATCGCCTGTCCGCCCCGCAATCCCTTTGCTTTTTGGTGCAATTCGTATAGTCGGGCTTGCGCCCGGACCGGCGGGCAGTGCAAAAGGCGACGACTATGGCCAAGCGCGTACTCGTCCTCAACGGCCCGAACCTCAATATGCTCGGCATCCGCGAGCCGGAGACCTATGGTTCGCAGACGCTCGCCGACATCGAGAGATGTGCGTGAATGCCGAGGGCAAGGCGCTCGGCCTCACGGTCACCTGCAAGCAGTCCAACCGCGAGGGCGAGCTGTGCGACCTGGATCCAGCAGGCGCTCGGCAAGCAGTCGACGCCATCATCATCAATGCCGGCGCCTATTCGCACACCTCGGTCGCCATCCACGACGCGCTCCGCGCCGTCGCGCTGCCGGTGATCGAGGTGCATCTGACCAACATCTATGCCCGCGAGGCATTCCGCCACCACTCCTATGTCTCAGCCGGTCGCCGCGGGGGTGATTTGCGGGCTTGGCGCCGCCGGGTATAGACTGGCGCTGCAGCGCGCTGGCCGAAAAACTCTAGGCCATCAAACTCGAAGAATACTTGCCCGGGAGGCAGACCAAATGACCAAGGCATCCCCCAGCGGATCAGGATCTGATCCGCGCCATCGCCGAACTGCTCAACGAGCAGAACCTCGCCGAGATCGAGATCGAGCGCGAAGATCTCCGGGTCCGCGTCACCCGCTCCTACGCCACGAGCGGCGTGCAGCAGGTGATGGTCCCGGCGGCGCCCGCTGCTCCTGCCGTCCCGGCAGCAGCGCAGCTCCACCGCTCCTGCGGGGTCTGCCGCTGGCCTCCGTCTGCCGCCGACGACCTGGCGTCCAATCCCGGCACCCTGACCTCGCCCATGGTGGGCACCGCCTACACTCGCCCCGAGCCCGGGGCTGCCAAGTTCGTCGACCGTCGGCACGAAGGTCTCCGAAGGGCCAGACCGTGCTCATCATCGAAGCGATGAAGACCATGAACCAGATTCCGGCGCACCGCTCGGGCACCATCACGCGCATCCTGGTCGAGGACGCGCAGCCGGTCGAATACGGCCAGCCGCTCGTCGTCATCGAGTAGACCCATGTTCCAAAAGGTCCTCATCGCCAATCGCGGCGAGATCGCGCTGCGCATCCTGCGCGCCTGCAAGGAACTCGGCATCCAGACCGTCGCCGTCCATTCGACCGCCGACGCCAACGCCATGCATGTGCGCCTCGCCGACGAGAGCGTCTGCATCGGCCCGCCCGCCGCCAAGGACAGCTACCTCAACATTCCCTCGATCCTGGCCGCCTGCGAGATCACCGGCGCCGACGCCGTGCATCCCGGCTACGGCTTCCTGTCGCGAGAACGCGCGCTTCGCCCGCATCCTCACCGAGCACAAGATCACCTTCATCGGCCCCTCCTCGCACCACATCGAGATCATGGGCGACAAGATCACCGCCAAGACGCACGGCGCTGGAACTCGGCATTCCGGTGGTTCCCGGCTCCGATGGCGAGGTCACGCACCCCCGACGAAGCACAGGCGCTCGCCAACAAGATCGGCTATCCGGTGATCGTCAAGGCCACCGCCGGCGGCGGCGGACGCGGCATGAAGGTCGCCCGCAACGACCAGGAGATGGCGATCGCCATCTCGACCGCCCGCACCGAGGCCAAGGCCGCCTTCGGCAACGACTCCGTCTACATCGAAAAATACCTGCAGAAGCCGCGCCACATCGAAATCCAGGTGATGGGCGACGGCAAGGGCAATGCCGTCCACCTCGGCACCCGCGACTGCTCGCTGCAGCGCCGCCACCAGAAGGTCTGGGAAGAGGCGCGGCGCGCCGACCGTGCCGCCCGAACAGCGCGCCGAGATCGGCGAAATCTGCGCCGCCGCCATGCGCAAGCTCAAATACTCGGGCGCCGGCACGATCGAGTTCCTCTACGAGAACGGCGAGTTCTACTTCATCGAGATGAACACCCGCCTGCAGGTGGAGCACCCGGTCACCGAGCGCATCACCGGCGTCGACATCGTCTACGAGCAGATCCGCGTCGCCTCGGGCGAAACACTGTCGATGCAGCAGCAGACGTGCAGTTCTACGGCCACGCCATCGAAGTGCGCATCAACGCCGAGGACCCGCAGACCTTTGCGCCCTCGCCCGGCACGATCACCTTCTACCACCCGGCCGGCGGCGTCGGCGTCCGCGTCGATTCGCCGTCTATCAGGGCTACACGATCCCGCCCTACTACGACTCGCTGATCGGCAAGCTCATCGTTTATGGCCGCACCCGCGAGGAATGCCTGCAGCGCCTGCGCCGCGCCGTCGACGAGTTCGTCGTCGACGGCATCAAGACCACGCTGCCGCTGTTCCAGCGCCTGATCAAGGAGCCGGACATCCTCGCCGGCAACTACGACATCCACTGGCTGGAAAAATTCCTCGCCGCCAACAAGGCCTGACCGGCAGCCATTGGCAACGACGGGCGCGGCCGGGCCATATTGGGCGCACCATGACCCGCAAGTCCGACCCGTTCTCGCTCGATCTCACCCCCGAACTCATCGTTCGGGCCTATCAGGCCGGCATCTTCCCAATGGCCGAGGACGCCGGCTCGCCTGACCTGTTCTGGGTCAGCCCGCAGAAGCGCGGCATCATCCCGCTGGATGCATTCCACATCTCAAAAAGCCTGCGCAAGACCTTGCGTTCGCATCCCTATTCGATCCGCGTCGATACCGATTTCCCCGCCGTGATCGAGGGCTGCGCCACGGCCGGCACCGACCGCGACACGACCTGGATCAACCCGGCAATCCGCCGCCTCTATGGCGAGCTGTTCCGGCGCGGTACCGTGCCACACGGTCGAAGTCTGGAATGGGACGGAACTGGTCGGCGGCCTCTACGGCCTGTCCCTGGGGGCCGCGTTCTTCGGGGAATCGATGTTCCACCGCAAGACCGATGGCTCCAAGATCGCCATGGCGCATCTGGTGAACCGGCTCAGGAGCGGCGGCTATCGGCTGCTCGACACCCAGTTTGTCACCGATCACCTCAAGACCTTCGGCGGTATCGAGATCCCCCGCGAAGACTACGAGGTCAGGCTCGCCGACGCGCTGTCGCACGAGGCCGATTTTTTCGCGGCAGATCGCTGACACACCAGCGATATCAATCATTGTAGACGGAAATACCGGTAGTCTTGCGGGGTTTTCCCTTAAGTATTCCATTAAGGCATCGCTGCTAGACTTGTCATCCGGCCTTCGCCGTGTGGACGCATGTTGATGGAATCCTCCATTCCGCTGAATGAATTCTTGCTGACCGACGTCAACGCGCTGCGCGGCATTCTCGACGCCGTGCCACATCCGATTTTCGTCAAGGACGAGGAAACTCGCTTCGTCATCGTCAATGCGACGATGTGCGCGCTTATGAACCACACGTTCGACGAACTGATCGGCAAATGTGACGCCGATTTCGTCCCAGCCGAGCAGGCCGACGTCTTCCGCGGCAACGACCTGCGCGTCCTTAACACCGGCGAAGTCAACGAGAACGAGGAACTGTTCTCCGACGGCGAAGGCCGGCTGCGCACGATCGTCACCCGCAAGAAGCGCCTTGTGCTGCCGAACAACGCCCGCCTGCTGGTCGGCTGCATCACCGACATCAGCGACTTCCGTCAGGCGGAGGCTTTGATCCGCCACCACGCCGAACACGATGCGCTGACCGGCCTTCCCAACCGGAGGCTGTTCTTTGAGACCGTCGAGGCGGCGCTGCCGCGCACTGCCCGGCCCGGGGTCGCCTACACAGTTCTTCTGATCGACCTCGACCGCTTCAAGCCGGTCAACGACACTTACGGCCACACCGCCGGCGACAGCGTGCTTTGCGAAGTCGCCGAGCGCCTCAAGAAGGTCGTGCGGCGTGGCGACGTGGTGGCGCGCCTCGGGGGCGACGAATTCGCCATCATCAGCCAGGCGCGGATCAAGGGCCATGCCGACAGCGCCGCGAGGCTTGCTGCCCGCGCCCTCGCTGCCATCGGCCGCCCGATCATGGTTGGCAACGTCGCCGTCGACGTCGGTGCCAGCATCGGCATCTCGCTCTGCCCCGAAAACGGCGTGACCGCCGAAACACTTCTGCACGACGCCGATCTGGCCATGTACCGCGGCAAGCACGATGGCCGCGGTACCTTCCGCTTCTTCGAGCAGAGGATGGATGCCGACATGCGCGAACAGGCCGCCCTCGAGGCCGAATTGCGGCTCGCGGCCAGCAACGGCGATATCGTTCCCTTCTATCAGCCACTGGTGGAAATCCCCGGGGGCCGGGTGCTGGGCTTCGAGATCCTCGCGCGCTGGAATCATCCGGAACGCGGCTTCGTGCCGCCGGATATCTTCATCCCGATCACCGAGAAACTCGGGCTGATCAGCGACCTCACCTTCGCGTTGCTTCGCACCGCCTGCCGCGACGCCCTCACCTGGCCGGGCGCGCCGATGCTTTCGCTTAACGTTTCTCCCGTTCAACTCGCCGACAATCTACTGCCACTGCAGATTCTCGCGGTGCTCAACGAAGTCGGATTTCCTCCAGGCCGACTGGAGATCGAGATCACCGAGAACGCGCTGGTGGCCGACATCGAGGCCGCCAAGGCTATCCTGGCCTCGTTCCAGAGCCTCGGCATCAAGGTTTCGCTCGATGACTTCGGCACCGGCTATTCGAGCCTCCAGCACCTGCGCGAACTGCCCTTCGACAAGATCAAGATAGACCGTTCATTCGTCCAGACGATGCAGGAGAATCCCGAGAGCGCCAAGATCATCAGCGCCATCCTCGGGCTCGCCCGCAGTCTCGGCCTGCCGACCACCGCGGAAGGCATCGAGAACGCCGATGTCATGCAACGCGTCGCCGATGATGGCTGCGAGTACGGTCAGGGGTATTATTTCGGCAAGGCCGTGCCGGCTGCAGAAATCGCTTCTTTGCTGGAGGGGCAATCCGGCAGGCTGCCGCTCCAGGCCGCGGGCTAATCGACCTGCGCGCCGCCCGTCGCATTGGCCATCGTCGCCGTCATCCCGGCCGCCAGGTCGGACGCCAATAATACAGCGGCGTCGGCCACCTGCGCCAGCGCAGTCACCCGGCGCAGCGGCGTGTCCCTGCCGAACTCCTCGGCGATCTGATCGAAGCTCATGCCGCGCTCACTGGCCCGCATCTGCCACGCCTCGCGCACGCCGGGAGCATCCGGCGATCCCGGCGAGCGCACCCAGCACACCCGCACCCCGCTCGGGCCGTTCTCCACCGCCAGCTGCCGCAGGAAGTGCTCGATAGCCGCGCCGGCAACGCCAAATCCACCGACGTTCGCATAGGCCTCTCGCGCCGCGTTGGCGGTAATGCCGAGGATCACGCCGCCGCCATTCGCCGCCATGTGCTGCGCCATCACCGTGCCGGTGTGGAACCAGGTCGTCAGTGCATTCTGCACCGGCCGCAACAGGCGCTCCACCTGCATCTCCACCAGCGGCTGCCCCTGGGTATCGCCCCACTCGATGGCGTTGAACATGAGCTTCACCGGTCCTGCTGCCGCCGCGACCAGCGCGAGATGCGCCTCGATCGCGGCCCGGTCCTTTGCGTCAACCAACGCGATCTCGGCACGGCCACCCGTCAATCGGATATCGTTGGCAACCGCCTGCAAACCGTCCTCCCGCCGCGCTGCCAGGAACACCTGCGCACCTTCCCGCGCAAATGCGCGCGCCACCGCGCCACCTACCGCTCCGCTGCCGCCGTAGACGATGGCATTGCGGTCCCTGAGCAGCATGGTCAGTCCCTTAGCTTGATTGCGACGGTGGTTTCCCACTTGCTCGGATCGGGCTCCTCGTCCGGGCTGTTCGGGTACATCTCGAAGCGCGATGCGAAACGCTCCCCGTCTGCCGTTGCCACGGAATCCCACACCAGCCCGACCTCTTTCGCCCAGCCGATCAGTACGGCGTTGGCATCCATCAGATGGTCGTAGTGGCCCCAGTAGGTGAGCTGCGCGTACCGCCCACCGGGCAGCATGCCGGCGACCAGGCGGCCCGCAGCGCCGACAGCGGTTGCGACCGGTACGCCGAACTCCATCTCGAGGTCAGGCATCGCGACCAGGTTGTACTTGAAAAACACCGGCCCCGCCGGCGCGATCCCCCTCGCCTTCAGTGTCGCGAAGAGCTCCGGCATCACGCGATCAACTACCGGGCCGAACGGGATCGTCACCCGCTCGCGGATCGCAACGTAGGGCTGCGACGGGCGCTCAACGATGGCTGGCAGGGTCAGCACGGTCGGCTTCCTCCCGGCGCAGCCTCGCCGCCACAATGTCCTCTGCCACCCCATCGATGCGCGGCGCTCCCACCAGCTTGCCATCCGCCGCTTTCACCGTCACCAGGTACGACGCCAGCAGGCCGAGGGTCGACGTCCAGCCCCATGCATGGCCGTCGCGCTCTTCGTCGGAGGCAAGGCCTGTCTGCCGGAACCGCATCTCGGTCTGCTGGCCGCGCGCGATGAACTCCAGCTCGACAAGCGTCTCGATCCCATCGAAGTCGTTGATGTAGGTGAAGCAGAGGCGCTCCGGTTCGCGGATCTCTGTGTAGGTGCCATGGATCCAGTGTTCGTGGCCCGGCGTCCGGCTCATGCATCGCCGCCACGCTCCGCCGACGCGAAAGTCGCTGCTGCAACTGGTGAGCCAGTGCCCCTCGGGTCCGTACCAGCGCACCATGTGCTCGGGGTCCTTCCACATCCGGAACACCAGCTCACGTGGCGCGTCGAAGATGTGGTTGAGCTCAAGCACCTTGCCCGACGACAGGCCCGCCCTAGTGCTTGTGGCCATCGGGCGTCCCCTTCTGGATTTCTGCGAGATAACTATCCATGCGATCAAAACTCTGGGTCCAGTGCTGCCGGTAGGTCTCCACCCAGCCCGAGACCTGCTCCAATGGCGCCGCTTCCAGGCGGCAGGGCCGCCACTGCGCCTCGCGGCTGCGGCTGATCAGGCCCGCCTGTTCCAGGACCTTAAGATGGCGCGAGATCGCTGGCAGACTGATGGCAAACGGCTCGGCCAGTTCGTTGACCGTCGCCTCGCCATTGCTGAGGCGCGAGAGAATCGCCCGCCGGGTCGGATCGGCCAACGCAGAAAAGGTAGCCGTCAGGGCATCGTTCATTTCGCACAACCGTTAAATAACATACGTGTTAAATACGGAACGGATTTTCACCTGTCAACAGCCAGGGTTTCGCTGAAGCAGTTGAAAACGCCTACTGCGCGGGGGCCTCGGCGGCCGGATCCGCGTTCGTGCTGGCAGGAGGCGGGGCGACGTCGGTCCGCTGCTTGCAGTCAACGAGCCACACGTCATAGACCGGATGATCGATGGCGTTGAGGCCCGGGCTGTCCGCGAACATCCAGCCGGTGAATATCCGCGTCGTTTCGCCCTCGAGGTTTACCTGGTCCACTTCCACGAACACCGAAGTGCGCTGCGTTTCGGTGGGCGGCCGGGTGTAGCAGACGCGCGGCGTGATCTGCAGGGCACCGAATTGCACGGTCTCGTCGATGTAGACGTCGAAATTGGTAATCCGGCCGGTGATCTTGTCGAGCCCGGAGAACGCCGCCACTGGATTGGCGATCGTTTCGGCCAGAGCTGGCAGGCTGAAGCACAGCAACACCGCGAACGGCAGCATCATTCGCTGCATGAAACGGCTCATTTTGCGCAACCCTGTCCGTGAACTATTCCGGCGACCAGGCGTCGTAGTCGCCACTGACCTTGGGCCGCTCGCCCTTGTTGAGCAGGCTTCCATCGGGCCGGTAGGCCAGGGCGGAGCCAGTCAGGTTCGGAATATGGGGCTGCTCCCAGCTGTGCGCCTTGTAGGTCTGCTCGCTCGGCGGCACGTTCGTCTTGTAGTGCATCCAGCCATGCCAGCCCGGCGGAATGGTCGAGGCCTCGGCATAGCCGCCGGCATAGACCACCATCCGGCGCTCCATGCCGTGCGGGCCAGTTGGTTTGCGGGACCGGAAGTACCGGTTCCCACCTTCGTCCGTCCCCACATAAATTCCCTGTGTCGAGGTCCAGAGCCGCGTCCCCCAGGTGTTGCCGCGCCACCAGGCGAAAATTTCGAGGAGGAAGTCTTTCATGCTCTGCAGTCTCACCGCTGAAGTCGAGAATCTGGCGGAAACGCTGCGCCCGCCGCACCGGTCGGCTGTAGCATTTCGCTCACTAGCCGCATAGGGGGCGAAGTCGGCTGCATCAAGGCGCCGGGTCGTCGACCGAGCGCAGCACCCGCGCTGGATTGCCCACCGCAACCACCCGCGCCGGCAGCGATTTGGTGACGACGGCCCCCGCTCCCACAGTGGTGCCTTCGCCGATCATGACCCCCGGAAGAATAATCGCGCCCGCGCCAATCCAGCAGTTCTTTCCGACCGTGATGGGCTTGGCGATGTTAACGGGGCGGAAGTCCATGCCGGGCGCCCCCGGCGTCGATATGAGCCGCTCCTCCGGTTTGACCGGATGCGTCGCCGTGATGAATTGCACGTTGGGCCCGACTGCCGTGCCATCCTCCAGCGTGATCCAGTTGCTGTCGAGGAACGTCGCCCCGGTGTTGATGTAGACGTCGCCCAGCCGGATATGAATGCCGTAGTCGACAAAGAAGGGCGGCTCGATCACGGCGGTTTCGGTCACTTGCCCGAAGATTTCCCGCAGTTTAGCCGACCGCGCATCCCCACGCGGCAGCGCTGCAAGCTCCGCCATGCGCTGGCGCGCCGCCCCCGCCAGCGCAAACAACTCCTCGTCAAAGCCCGTGTAAAACTCCCCGGCGAGCATCTTCTGATAGTTTGACTTACTGGACGTGTCGAAAATATCCATCGGCGCCCCCTGCAGATGCAGTGCAGATTTCACAGCACTCGTGTCACCGTCAATACCGATAGATTCGTTGCTGAGGCGAGGCCTGTCATCAGTGCCGGGCGCGATCTGTCCGGCCAAATCTTCGACGGCCTTGGCGAGCCCTGATTGGCGTCGGCCGGGGTCTGGGGAGGCACTCTTGGAGAGGCTCTGGCGCAACGGTGCATACACGTGCTCTTGCAGCGGCGGCGCAAATAATGCGCTTGACGGTCACCGGCCGTTTTCACCTCCTCGATTCGTGTGTCGCTGCGGATATTTTTCATCCCGCGGCTGCGGATTGAGCGAGTGCAGAAGAGTGAGATTTGAGCCGGACTTAGCCCGGAAAGCGTGCCCACAATGCGAACGCGCTGCGGGAGAATTTACTCCGCGCACAGTACGATTCGGTACCCAATCGCGCCTTGCGACTTTTCCCCGCTGTTCACATATAATATACTAAATCTAGCGATCATGCCCCTCGCTGACACTAGGGATGGTCGTTATGGCGATCATGCCGGTTGACGGAAAAATTGAATCGGCAGAAATCTTCGAACGGTGTGCGGTTGGCTGAAACGGTCGCACATCGAAGTCCTCCGACACCACACCGGCGCATCAGACCGGTGAGCAGCGGAGGCGGGGCAGTACCGGCAGAACCCGCGGCAATTGGGTCTCGCCACCAGCGTCAGACAGAACAAGGCAGAAGCCGCAAGTGCGGCTCGCAGGCAATTGCGTCTGCGTAATTTGGGGATTGAAGAGCAGAATGCGCATCGAACGTCGCTATACCAAGGCCGATCAGGGGGCTTACACCGGCCTCGAATTTCGCTCGACAACCTCCGAGATTCGAAACCCCGACGGGTCCGTGGTGTTCAAGCTCGAGAACATCCAGGTTCCCTCTCAGTGGAGCCAGGTAGCGGCCGACATCATCGCGCAGAAGTATTTCCGCAAGGCCGGCGTGGCCAAGGTGCTGAAGAAGGTCGAGGAGAACTCGGTTCCCTCGTGGCTGTGGAAGTCGGTCCCCGACGAGAAGGCCCTGCAGAAGCTCCCCGAGGCCGAGCGCTACGGCTCCGAGATCGACTCGCGGCAGGTCTTCGACCGGCTCGCCGGCACCTGGACCTATTGGGGCTGGAAAGGCGGCTATTTCGATGACGAGGCCGACGCCCGCGCCTTCTTCGATGAACTCGCCTATATGCTCGCCACCCAGCGTGTCGCGCCCAACTCGCCGCAGTGGTTCAACACCGGTCTCAACTGGGCCTATGGCATCGACGGCCCCGGCCAGGGACATTTCTATGTCGACCCCTTCACCAAGAAGCTCGTGCAGTCGAAGAGCGCCTACGAGCACCCGCAGCCGCATGCCTGCTTCATCCAGTCGGTGAACGACGATCTCGTCAACGAGAACGGCATCATGGACCTCTGGGTGCGTGAGGCGCGCCTGTTCAAGTACGGCTCCGGCACCGGCACCAATTTCTCCAAGCTGCGCGGCGGCGGCGAAAAGCTCAGCGGCGGCGGCCGCTCCTCCGGCCTGATGAGTTTCCTCAAGATCGGCGACCGAGCCGCGGGCGCCATCAAGTCGGGTGGCACGACCCGCCGCGCCGCCAAGATGGTGGTGATCGACATCGATCACCCCGACATCGAGGAATACATCAACTGGAAGGTGAAGGAGGAGCAGAAGGTCGCCGCCCTCGTCACCGGCTCGAAGATCGTTTCCAGGCACCTCAAGCTGATCATGAAGGCGGCTGTGAATTGCGAGGGGAACGGGGATGACTGCTTCGACGTCAGCAAAAATCCGGCGCTGAAACGCGAGGTCCGCGCTGCCAAGAAGGCGCTGGTGCCCGAGAACTACATCCAGCGTGTCATCCAGTTCGCCCGCCAAGGCTACACCGACATGCAGTTCCCGATCTACGACACCGACTGGGATTCCGAGGCTTACCTCACCGTCTCCGGCCAGAACTCCAACAATTCCGTCCGCGTCACCGACGACTTCCTCAAGGCCGTCGAGACCGATGGCAGCTGGAATCTGACCGCCCGCAAGGACGGCAAGGTCACCAAGACGCTGAAAGCCCGCGACCTGTGGGAAAGCGTCGGCTATGCCGCCTGGGCCTCGGCCGATCCGGGCATCCAGTACCACACCACCATCAACGAGTGGCACACCTCCCCCGCGGCCGGTCCGATCAATGCATCGAACCCCTGCTCGGAGTACATGTTCCTCGACGACACGGCGTGCAACCTCGCCTCGATCAACCTGCTCCCCTACCGCAACGCCGATGGCAGCTTCGACACCGCGTCCTACGAACACACGGTGCGCCTGTGGACCGTGGTCCTCGAGATCTCGGTGATGATGGCGCAGTTCCCCTCGCGCGCCATCGCGGAGCGCTCCTTCGAGTACCGCACGCTGGGCATCGGCTACGCCAACATCGGCGGCCTGCTGATGACCTCCGGCATTCCCTATGACTCCAAGGAAGGCCGTGCCATCGCCGGCGCCGTCACCGCCATCATGACCGGCGTCAGCTACGCCACCTCGGCCGAAATGGCCAAGGAACTCGGCCCCTTCGCCGACTACAAGCGCAACGCCCCACACATGCTGCGCGTCATCCGCAATCATCGCAACGCCGCGCATGGCAACACCGATGGCTATGAGGGCCTGTCGATCGCCCCGGTGCCGCTCGACCACGCCTCGCTGACCGACAAGGCGCTGTCCGAACGCGCCCGCCTCGCCTGGGACAATGCCCTGGCGCTCGGCGAGAAGCACGGCTACCGCAATGCGCAGGTCTCGGTCATCGCCCCGACCGGCACCATCGGCCTGGTGATGGATTGCGACACCACCGGCATCGAGCCCGACTTCGCGCTGGTGAAGTTCAAGAAGCTCGCCGGCGGCGGCTACTTCAAGATCATCAACCGCGCCGCGCCGCCGGCGCTGCGCACCCTCGGCTACTCGGAATCGCAGATCGCCGAGATGGAGGCCTATGCGGTCGGCCACGGCAATCTCAACCAGGCCCCCGGCATCAACCCGGCGACGCTCCGCGCCAAGGGCTTCACCGACGAAAAGATCGCCGCCCTCAACGCCGCCACCGCCTCGGCCTTCGACATCAAGTTCATCTTCAACCAGTGGACGCTGGGCGCCGATTTCCTCAAGAGCCTCGGCGTCACCGACGCGCAGCTCTCGGACGTGACGTTCGACCTGTTGAGCTTCCTCGGCTTCTCGAAAAAGGACATCGAGGCCGCCAACACCCATGTCTGCGGCGCCATGACGCTCGAGGGCGCGCCCTTCCTCAAGGCGGAGCATCTGCCGGTGTTCGATTGCGCCACCCCGTGCGGCAAGATCGGCAAGCGCTACCTCAGCGTCGACAGCCACATCCTGATGATGGCCGCGGCGCAGCCCTTCATTTCGGGCGCCATCTCCAAGACCATCAACATGCCCAACGACGCCACCGTCGAGGACTGCAAGGAAAGCTACATGCTGAGCTGGCGTCTGGCGCTGAAGGCCAACGCGCTCTACCGCGACGGCTCCAAGCTCAGCCAGCCGCTCAACGCCTCCATCCTCGCCGATGACGACGACGAGGAAGACGACGACGCGGTGGAAACCCTGCTCGCCGCCAGCCAGGCCGCCCGCGTCCCGCAGGTGGTCGAAAAGATCGTCGAGCGCCTCGTCGCCCAGGGCCGCAGCAAGCTGCCGACCCGCCGCAAGGGCTACACCCAGAAGGCCATCGTCGGCGGCCACAAGGTCTACCTGCGCACCGGCGAATATGATGATGGCCAGCTCGGCGAGATCTTCATCGACATGCACAAGGAAGGCGCCGCCTTCCGCGCCATGATGAACAACTTCGCCATCGCCATCTCGCTCGGCCTGCAATATGGCGTGCCGCTCGATGAATATGTGGAGGCCTTCACCTTCACCCGCTTCGAGCCGGCCGGCATGGTCATGGGCAATGACCGCATCAAGAACGCCACGTCGATCCTCGACTACGTGTTCCGCGAACTCGCCGTCTCCTATCTCGACCGCGACGACCTGGCCCACGTGAACCCCGATGTGAGCTCCACCGGCATCGGCAAGGGCGTCGCCGAAGATGCTCCGGCCCGCAGCGCCAGCCACGCCCCTGCCCCGGTCCCGGCGCAGAGCGTCGTCTCCCGCGGCATGACCCGCGGCAAGATGCAGGGCCAGAACATCATGCTGGTGTCGAGCGGCCCCACGGCGCAGTTCAACCCGGTGGGCGCCATGCAGTCGACCGTCACCGCGCTCAAGACCTCGACCGCCTACAAGCCCGAACCGGGCGTTGCCCCCGCCGCCTTCAACGCCGGCGAAGTCAACCCCATCCCCAGCCCGCCCCCCTCACAGGACCCGCGCCTGCTGCGGCAGGAGGCCCAGATGAAAGGCTACACCGGCGACCAGTGCGAGACTTGCAACTCCATGCGCATGAAGGTGAGCGGCCACTGCATGGTCTGCGAGGACTGCGGGACGACCACGGGGTGCAGCTGAGGAGCGAGGAGGGGCTAGTCTCTTGCCCAGCAGCAAGCGCAATCTGCCACTGAGTGCCTTGTAGTTCATCCCTCCTTGGCCCCGCCCCCATTTCCGTACCCCAAGTACACTTGATCCAACTCTCCATCCCGGCCAAATCCCGCACACCAAGCGGGGGCGCCGCGATGGAGATTGAACATGAGCACACTGCATCCCCGGATGGAGCTCACTGCTGAACTGGTGGCGCTGGTGGAGCGCACCGAGCCCGATCCGGGTCCCCTGCCCGGCACGCGCGAGCCGACCGAAGCCGAATTCCGCGCCATGGCCGAAACCCTCCTGGCCACCCGCCCGGCGGGCCCACTCTGGCTCTTTGCCTATGGCTCGCTGATCTGGAAGCCCGAACTCGAGCATCTCGAAACCCGCTGCGCCGTGGCGCATGGCTGGCACCGGCGCTTCAGCATGCGGCTCACCCGCTGGCGCGGCACCCGCGAGGTGCCCGGCCTGATGATGGCGCTGGCGCATGGCGGCTCCGTTGCCGGCCTTGCCTACCGCCTGCCCGATGCCGATCCGCTCGGCCAGTTCGTGCAACTGCTGAAGCGCGAGACCGACGGCATGCCGCCCACCAACGTGCCGCGCTGGATCAGCCTCAGGACGCCCGAGGGGCCGCTCACCGGGCTGGCCTTCGTCGCCTCGCCCGCGGGGGCCAACTATGCCGGCCGCCTGCCCCACGCCGAAGTGGCGCGCGTCCTCGCCCGCGCGGCGGGCCATTGGGGCTCGGGCGCGCAATACCTCTACAACACCGTCGCGCAACTCGAGGCACACGGCATCCGCGACCGCAATCTGTGGGCCCTGCAAGCCCTCGTCGCCGAGGAAATCCGCAACCTCGCGCTGCCCCTCGCAGCGTGAGGGCACCCCTTCCCTTCGCCCTCCGGGGCGAAGGTGCGCACAGGCGGATGAGAGGGCCTTTCCACGGGCCTGCCGTAACGCGCCCGCTCTAGCTCCCGTCACACGCGGCTGCTAACCTCCCCACCCATCACAACAAAGAGGAGGTCGCCCTGGCCAGCCGTCTCAACCCCTATCTGAACTTTCGCGACAACGCCCGGCAGGCAATGGAGTTCTACCGCACCGTGTTCGGCGGCGAGCTGACCCTGATGACGTTCGCGGAGGGCGGCATGGCCGACGATCCTGCCGACAAGGACAAGATCATGCACGGCCAGCTCGTCGCCCCCAACGGCTACTGGCTGATGGGGGCCGACACCCCCGGCCACATGGAGTTCAAGCCCGGTAACACCATGAGCGTGTCGCTCAGCGGCGACGACGATGCCGAGCTCCGCGGCTACTGGCAGAAGCTCATCGATGGCGGCACCATCAACGTGCCGCTCGAAATCGCCCCCTGGGGGGATGCCTTCGGCATGCTGGTCGACAAGTTCGGCATCTCCTGGCTGGTCAACATCACCGCCAAACGCTGAACGGACGGCGGCGGTGTGCAACGACTACGAACAGCACGTGTCGCACACCGCCTATCTCGATGCCGTGCGCGGCCTCGATCTCGATGCGGCGGCCGGGCCGTCCGATCTCCCCGAGGCGGACGACATCCGCATCGGCGATCTCGGCCCGGTGCTCGTCGCCTCCGGCAATGGCGCGGCGCTCCGCCCCATGAAGTTCGGCTGGAAGGCGCCGCGCCCCAAGGCCGCTCCGGTGTTCAACTTCAAGTCCGATGGCCGCCACTTCGACAAGTCGAAGCGCTGCGTCGTTATCCTCTCGGGCTTCTTCGAATTCACCGGCAGCAAATACCCCAAGGCCAAGCACCGCTTCACCCTCACCGGCTCCCCGGTCATGGGCATCGCCGGGCTGTGGCACGAAGCCGAGGGCGACGAGCCCGAAAGCTTCACCATGCTCACCACCGCCCCCGGGCCCGACATCGCCCCCTACCACGATCGCCAGGTCTGCGTCCTCGCCCCAGCCGACTGGGCCGCCTGGCTCTTCCTCACCCGCCCCGAAGCCGACCTCCTCAAACCTCTCCCCGCCGGCGCCCTCACCGTCGAACTGGTGCGCCCTGCCTCGGACTGAGGGCAGCCAGCGGCCGCTATACGTCCGTTTCTCCCCGGAAACCCGCCAGGGGTCAGGACAACCCCTAATTGTCGCGCTCCCCTCCGCCATGTGTGATGGCGGCCATTCAATTTGGGGGCAAATGATGATCAGGGTAGTTTCAGGCGTCGCAGTGGCGGCGCTTCTCGCGGGGTGCGCGACCAGTCCGAAGGACATTTCGGCCGCCTATGTCTCGCCGGTGCCGTACCAGTCCATGTCCTGCGAACAGCTCACCGCCGAGGCCTCGCGCGTCTCCGCCGCCGCGGCGGCCGCCTCCGGCGCCCAGGCCTCGCAGTCCGGCAAGGATGCTGCCATGGTCGGCGTCAGCCTCATCCTGTTCTGGCCCGCCATCTTCTTCGTCGGCGGCGACAAAGCCAGCGCCGCCGAACTCTCGCGGCTGAAGGGCGAAATGAACGCCATCGAGCAGGCCAACACCACCAGGAACTGCGGCATCGCCTTCCAGCGCGGCTAGCAAGGCGGCGAGGCTGGCGGTTTCCCGTCCCGCGAAGGTGCGGGCGATACCCTGTTGCCCTCAGTCACCTCGCTCCCCCTGGGGGGCAGCCATTCGAGCGCAGCTCTCATGGCCTTCTCGCCGCGAAACGCTCCACTGGAGCGTTTCCGCAACCGGCTCGAAGGGGATCAAGGGTGGGGGGAAGCAGCGCGCTCCGACCTAACCCCTTCCCCCACCTCAATTCCCAAACTTATCCCCCTCTCATCCACAGCGCGTATGATCCCCCGCATCCGCACCCCGAAGCGAGATCATGACGAGTGGTTGGGGTGAGGGAGGCTGGTGGATCGGGGGTCGCCCCGGTTCGGGCTGGCGGCACAGATGTCACCTGGCGGGCTGCCGGTCCATCCTATCCGGATGGAGACGAGCAGCCGAGGAGCGAGCCCTGTGCCACAGTCACCAACTCCAGTCGTTCCGGCGAGGCGGAAGCCTCATTAATTGCGGACTACCCGCTCGGCTGAACGCCTCGCCGGGACCGCTTCACTGCCGAAAACCCGGATGCCCATGGGCAGTCCGGCGCTTCGGCTCGCCTGAACTGTTGATGGCGTAACCGGGGACTACAGCCCCAGCTTCTTCTTGAGGATGTCGTTGAGCGCCTGCGGATTGGCCTTGCCGCCCGATGCCTTCATCGCCTGGCCGACGAACCAGCCGATCAACGTCGGCTTCGCCAGCACCTTGGCCACCTGGTCCGGATTGGCGGCGATTATCTCGTCCACCACCTTCTCGATGGCGCCGAGATCGGTCACCTGCCGCATACCGAGTCGCTCCACCATCTCGGCCGGATCGCCCTCCGGCTCGCCGCTGATGATGATCTGCAGCAGGTCCTTGGCGATCTTGCTCGAGATGGTCCCGGCCGCCACCAGATCGACAATTCCAGCGATCTGCGCCGGCTTGATATGCGTCTCCCACGCACTCAGCCCCTGGCTGTTGGCAAACGCCGCAATGTCGCCGGTGATCCAGTTGGCGACGGCCTTCCCGTCACGCGCCCCGCCGCCGGCCTTCACCGCTTCCTCGTAATAGTCGGCGGTCTCCTTCTCCAGCGTCAGCACCATCGCATCATAGGGGCTGAGGCCATAGTCGCGGATGAAACGGGCCTTCTTGTCGTCCGGCAGCTCCGTCAGCCCGGCCCTGAGATTCTCGATGAAAGCATCGTCGAATTCGAGCGGCAGCAGATCCGGATCGGGGAAGTAGCGATAGTCATGCGCCTCTTCCTTGGATCGCATCGAACGCGTCTCGCCCAGTTTGGGATCGAACAGCCGTGTTTCCTGGTCGATGCTCCCGCCGTCCTCGAGGATATTGACCTGCCGCCGCGCCTCGTATTCGATCGCCTGGCCGGCGAACCGTACCGAATTGACGTTCTTGATCTCGCAGCGCGTGCCGAATTCACCGCCCGGCCTGCGCACCGACACGTTGACGTCGGCCCGCATCGAGCCCTGCTCCATATTGCCATCGCAGGTGCCGAGGTAGCGCAGGATCGTGCGCAGCTTGCTGAGATACGCCTTGGCCTCGTCCGAGGAGCGCAGATCCGGCTTCGACACGATCTCCATCAAGGCGACGCCGGAGCGATTGAGGTCGACGAAGCTCATCGAAGGGTGCTGGTCGTGGATCGATTTGCCGGCATCCTGTTCAAGATGCAGCCGCTCAATGCCGATCTCGATCTCGCCCTCGGCGCCCATGTCGAGCATCACCTTGCCTTCGCCGACGATGGGATCCTTGAACTGGCTGATCTGGTAGCCCTGCGGCAGGTCCGGGTAGAAATAGTTCTTGCGATCAAACAGCGACCGCCTGTTGATCTGCGCCTTGAGGCCAAGGCCGGTGCGAACCGCCTGGCGCACGCATTCCTCGTTGATGACCGGCAGCATGCCCGGCATCGCGGCGTCGACGAAGCTGACGTTGGAATTGGGCGGGTTGCCGAAGGCCGTCGACGAGCCCGAGAACAACTTCAACTCCGATGTCACCTGGGCATGAACTTCCATGCCGATGACGATTTCCCAGTCGCCGGTTTCACCCTTGATGAAGCTTTTGGGGTTCGGCGTACGCGTATCGATAAGAGTCAAAGTTGAGAGATCCTAATCTATGTCGCTGATGACGCCGCGGAACGGAGACAACCGCTTTTCGAGGCGCACGGCGAGCGAAGAATCGTGGCCGGGGTGACCACCCTGACGGACGAGAATGTTGTAGCCATTGTGCTGATAAAAATTCACCGCCCGCACGTTATCGGCGAGCGTGTCGAGTTGCACGCGCTCGAACCCCTCGAGCTCGAGCAGCAACTCCATCCGTCTGAGCAGCAGGGACCCGACGCCCTGGTTCTGCAGCAAGGGGGTCACGAACAGGAACGGGATATAGGCCCTGCCGCGCATCCGCGAGCACCAGCCAACGGCGACGTCTTCGACTTCGGCGACGATGATCCGGTCCAGCGCCTCGCGCACCGCCTGGGACAGGCGCGCCCGCTCGGTCTGCTTCGACGCCGCAGGGCCGCTGAGGAAGGGCAGCAGGTCGCGCTCCCAGGCGACATAGGCGATGTCCGCCAGCGTCTCGATTTCGGCCGGCAGGGCGCGGCGAACGATGGTGGAAAGCGACATCAGAGGTTACTCCGGGCGGCGGCGCGCAACGATGATGCCCTTTTCGTAATTTACATTCCAGTTGATCAGCGTCCGCCAGAGTAACTCGGCCTGATCCTCGTCGAGTCCGAGCTCTTCCGCTCTCGCCCTCTGCTTGACGATCACCGATTCGATGCGCTTGGAATCGTAGGCTTCGTGCGGATCGGTCTTGATCTCTGCCATACGGGTCACATAGCGATGGCGCTCGGCGAGCAGTGACAGCAGCGCCATATCGATGCGATCGATCTCGGCGCGCACGTCTTCCTTGGTGAGGCATTCAGCGGGAAGTTTCGTCAAATCAGGGCTCGCAGCAACAGGTCGCTAAGTCCTCTTGGTTTGCACCGGCTGGGCGGCGAATTCAACCGCCGATCTTGCTTGTGGCGCCTTGCGGATGTGCCACAATCGTGCGGCAGGATTCCGTTGCTGATCCGATTTGAGGAGTTCCCAAAATGTTGCGCACTGCTTTGTTTGTTGCCGCTGGCCTGTTGGCTACAGCGGCGGGCGTTTCGGCCCAGGAGGTATCTGTTGCCTACGGCCTGCACGTTTCGATTATCGGAGGCTGTCACGATTGCCACACCGCCGGCTATGCCGAGAGCGGCGGCAAGATCGACCCTGCTCTGGCACTCAAGGGCAATCCGGTTGGCTATGAGGGCCCGTGGGGCACCAATTTCGCCAAGAACCTGCGCCTGACCGTGGCCAAAATGAGCGAGGATGACTGGGTAACCTTTGCGGGGACATTCGTGGTCGGTCCGCCGATGCCCTGGTTTAACGTGCATGAGTTCACCGAAGCTGAGAGCCGCTCGCTTTACCAGTACATCAAGTCGCTGGGTGAGCCCGGCGAACAGGCGCCGGCGGACATTCCGCCGAAGTAAGCTTGCCGCGGCGGCTGGAAGTGGTATTCAGCCGCCGTTCATTGCGGGCCGCATAGGCATCGCCCGAACTGAGGACTGCCCCATGTCTAGCCTGTCGGAAACCGTTTAGGGCCCCGTCCACTTCTGCGACGGGGCTGTGGCTGAACCCGGCACCCATCATGCGTGATGCTGATGGGAGCCCGTGTGTTTTGGCGCGTCCGGCATCTGGCCGCCGCGCGATCCCAGGTTTCCAACGATGGACATTTCCCGAGACGAACAGCGGGTGCTGCATGCACTCGCGCAGGGTGGCATGATCCAGCCGCTCAAGCGACCCAACGGCCGCATTGTCGATGTGCGGTGCTTCACCCGTGATGGCTGGTTGATGACGCAGTGCAGCCTGCTGATCTTCAAGAAGCTGCAGCGCAAGAAGGCGATCATGTCGGAAGACGGCCGCCCCTACCGCATCACCCGGCGCGGGCTGGAGCTGGTACGGAGCGAACTCGACAATCGCTGACATCGAACGAAGGCGCATGCCAAATCCTCCGACAGGCCTGCGCCTTCGGGGTTGCGCAGCAGATGAAGCGGTCCCGGCGAGGCGTTCAGCCGAGCGGGTAGTCCGCAATAATGAGGCTTCCGCCTCGCCGGAACGACTGGAGTTGGTGACTGTGGCACAGGGCTCGCTCCTCGGCTGCTCGTCTCCATCCGGGTAGGATGGACCGGCAGCCCGCCAGGTGACATCTGTGCCGCCAGCCCGAACCGGGGCGACCCCCGATCCACCAGCCTCCCTCACCCCAACCACTCGTCATGATCTCGCTTCGGGGTGCGGATGCGGGGGATCATACGCGCTGTGGGTGGGAGGGGGATAAGTTGGGGAATGGTGAGGTGGGAGCGGGGGTACTCGCCCCCTTCCCAGATGCGCTAGCGGACCTTGCAGTCCGAAGCTTCGCTACCCTCGGCGGGTGCCCGGACCGGCAGGCGACGGTGTTCGCGGCCGAGTCAGGCCATATCGGGCTCGACACGTTCGACACGCTCAACCAGATCGTGGTGTCGCACCATTTTCGGTTCGGCATTGGGAACGAGGCGTCGCTGTTCCGCTCACCGCACCGCTATGTGTGGCCGGCGGAGCTGGACCTGATGGCGGAACTTGCCGGGTTCACGCTGGAATCGCGACACGCCGACTGGATCGGCTCGCCATTCACGGCGGAGTCGGGATCGCATATCTCGGTCTATCGGCTGGAGGGCTGACCAGCGGCTCAGTGCCGCGTCACGCCGCTCAGCATTTCGGCGATGTGCTGCCACTCGGCGGACACGCTGGCGGTGGCGCGCTTCTTTCCGGCGCGGCGGTACCAGTAGTCGGCATTGCCCATGTCGGCTTCGATCCAGTGCAGCAGCGCGTGCACCCAGTCGAATTCCATGACGCCCTCCATCGTCTGGACGATGGCATGCGCCTGTTCCCATTCCGGGCCGACCCGCATCTGGCCCTTCCTGATCCACCACATCGCCTGCAACGGCTTGGTCATGTCCTTGGGCGGCTCTGACCAGTCCTGAGTCGAGAAGATGTCGTCGGCCACGTTCACCACCATGCCTTGGGAGAGAAGTCCATCGCTGCGCTGCGCTCGATGACACGGGCGGCAGCGAACAGCGTCTCTTCGTCAAACGGTTTGCCGATGATCTGCAGACCGAGCGGCAGGCCCGACGCATCCTTGCCTGCCGGCACAGCGATGCCCGGGAGCCCGGCCATGTTGACCGTCACGGTGAACACGTCGTTGAGGTACATCTTCACCGGATCCGCCTTCATGTCTTCATCACCCACACCGAACGCGGCGGAGGGCGTTGCGGGGGTGAGGATAGCATCGACGCCATCATTGAAGACGGTCTCGAAATCGCGCTTGATCAGCGTGCGGACCTTCTGCGCCTGCACGTAATAGGCGTCGAAATAGCCGGCGCTCAGCACGTAGGTGCCGATCATGACCCGGCGCTTGACCTCGCGGCCGAAGCCGGCGGCGCGAGTCAGTTCGTACATATCGGTGATGTCCTTGCCGGAGACGCGGAGGCCGTATTTCACGCCGTCGTAGCGCGCAAGGTTGGAGGACGCCTCCGCCGGAGCAACGATGTAATAGGCCGGTAGCGCGTATTTGGTGTGCGGCAGTGAGATGTCTCGCATCGTCGCACCCTCGGCGGTCAGCCACGCAATGCCCTGCTGCCAGAGCTTTTCGATTTCCCGCGGCATGCCGTCCATGCGGTACTCGCGCGGAATACCGATGGTGAGGCCCTTCACGCCCCGCGCGACGGCGGCGGCGAAATCCGGCACGGCAATGTCGACGCTGGTCGAATCCTTCGGATCGAATCCGGCCATCGACCGCATCAGGATCGCCGCGTCCTCGACGCTGCGGGCGATCGGCCCGGCCTGGTCGAGGGAGGACGCAAACGCCACGATGCCCCAGCGCGAGCAGCGGCCATAGGTCGGCTTGATGCCGACCGTGCCGGTGAAGGCCGCAGGCTGGCGGATGGAGCCGCCCGTGTCGGTGGCGGTCGCGCCGGCACAGAGCCACGCCGAAACCGCCGCGGCCGAGCCGCCGGACGAGCCGCCCGGCACGAGTTGCGCATTGCTGCCTTCGGACCGCCAGGGGTTGATCACCGGGCCGTAGTAGGAGGTCTCATTGGATGAGCCCATGGCGAACTCGTCCATGTTGAGCTTCCCCAGCATGACCGCGCCGTCGCGCCAGAGCTGGCTGGTAACGGTCAACTCATATTCCGGCTTGAAGCCGTCGAGGATGTGGCTGCCGGCCTGCGTGTGGGCGCCCTTCGTGCCGAACAGGTCCTTGATGCCGAGCGGAATGCCCTCCAGCGGACCGCCCTCACCCGCCGCAAGCCTGCTGTCGCTGAGCGCCGCCATGCTGCCAGCCTGCTCGGCGGTGACCGCCACATAGGCGTTGAGGGCCGGATTGGCCTGCCCGATGGCCTTGAGGTAGGCGTCAGTCAGTTCAGTCGCGGAAAACTGCCTGGCCTTCAGCCCGTCACGGGCAGCGGCAAGGCTCAGTCGGGTCAGATCGGTCACGGAAGGCTCACGGAAATGGCGCTTAGCGCGCAAAATAGGAAAGACTGGGAGCGGGTCAAGCGAAGCTTTGGGTTATTTGGCCGGGGTGTCGCATCGCGTGAACATGCGCACACCGTCGTAGCCGCCTGAAATCTTCCGACGTTTGCGACTGGGCAGCAGCGGTATCCGCCATCGAGACGACTTCGATGCTGTCTTCGGTCGCCTGCGACACCGAGAGCAGATCGGGCCAGCGGAGACCGGGTTCCTCGCAGATCGCCTCCACCAGCAGCCAGCCCAGGTCGCCGGGCCGCGACTTTACATCGAAGAACTCGCAATGGAATTCATAGCCTTGCATGCCGCCGTTGAATGACAACGTGAGCAAATCGGCGTTCTCGTAAACGTCGCCTCCCGCAGCCTCGAGATCGGCGCAGGTCGATGGCTGCGCCACATAGGTCTTCGACTGATCTATGATCATCTCCGGCTCGGCGGCCAGCGCCGGCGCGCTGAGCGCTACAAATGCGGCGATTGCCAGCCTCACAGCGCACCCTCCTTCGATCCCACACCAAGCGGCTTTTCGTAGAACACCGACCATATGGAATCGGGGTAGTTCAGCACCGGCCCGCAGCGCGTGAACCCGGCGCGCTCGTAGAGCCGCCAGGCCTCCGGGTGGCGATCGCCGGTCTCCAGCACGAGTTGCTTCAGCTTTTCATGTTCGGCCAGCTCGATGATGGCATCGAGAATGGCCCGGCCGACGCGCTGTCCGCGCACCTCGGGGATGGTGAACATGCGTTTGACTTCGCCGATGCCGTCACCTTCCCGGCGAAGTGCCCCCATGCCGATGGCGCGGCCAGTGTCATCGCGGGCCACGAACACCGTGGTCGCGGGGCCGGTCATCTGCTCGACGCTCATGTGCGAGCAGAACTCGGCCGGGGTCAGCGTCAGCAGGTGGGCATTGAGCTGCTCCACCAGCTGGCGCACCGCCGGCTGGCGCGGATCCTCCTGCTCGACCTTGAAGCCGATCACTCCACGACCTTGGGCACCATGAAGAAATTGTCCTCCGTCAGCGGTGCGTTGGCAACGATCTTGTCAGCATAGCCGCCGTCGGTGACGACGTCCGCGCGACGGCGGAGCTGCATGGGAGTGACCGAGGTCATCGGCTCGACACCGCTCACGTCGACCTCGCTCAGCTGTTCGACAAACCCCAGGATGGCATTGAGTTCGCCCTGATATTGCGCGACTTCGGCCTCCTCGATGCGGATGCGCGCGAGGCGCCCGATGCGCTTGACGGTGGCGGCGTCGACGGACATGTCAGTCTCCAAATGCGGGTCTCAGCGGCTTTTAGCAATGCCCCGCCCGCCAACACAATGGCCTTGACGCTAGACCTCGAGCGCCAGCCCAGGCTCCAGCGCCAGCAGCGCTGCCCCATCGAGATGCGGACGGAGCGCCGCAATGGTCACGTCGAGTTCCGCTTCGGGCGACGCCAGCGCCAGCAGCCGCGGCCGCGCCGAGTGCAACAGCGAGCGCCCCAGCGCCTGCGGCATCTCGCCGGCGCCGAACAGCACGATCACCGCGCCATCGGCCCAGCGGGCGAAATCCGGCGGTTGCCCGTCGCCCACCAGCACCAGCGGCGGCTCGCCGAGGGCGTCGATGAGGACCGAGCCGATAGCGATGCGATGAAGTTCGACGCCGGCAGGGGGCACATCATCAATCGGAAGGGGTGCCGGGCGGGGCCGCCACTTTGCGGGATCCATCATCTCAAGCGCCGGATCGGCGATGAGTCTGAACAGGCGATCGGCCCCGGACACCAGTTCCGCCGCATCGATGTGGGATGGCGCGAGCCCAGGGTCGGCGACCAGCATCTGTCCGCCGATGTGGACGCGGATCGTCGTGCCGCCGAACCAGGTGAGTTTCATCTGTCCTCGCAGGGGTGGAAGACACGGAGGATCAGGTCATTCGGTTCTTCTCGTCCTCCCAGTGTACCCAGTCGGCGAGTGCCTGCTTGACGATCCAGCCGCGGGAGCGCTCCATCTGCCTTGCGTTCATCGACCCTGTCGGCGAGTTCGAGCGGAACGTGCGCAGTCCGAACGCTGGTGTCCATGGGAAAAGCTCCTTGGTTGTTCAGTTTCAATCATAGTGCTTGCGTCTGATTGGTCGAGGTCCTGGCGGAGTGGTGCTAGAAGCCCAATATGAAGGAAACGCCCCCCGAATTCGCCAACCCACTCGCCGACCTGCCCGCCTCCGGCAAGCTGCTGGGGCTCGATCTGGGAACCAAGACCATCGGCGTCGCGATTTCGGACGGCATGCGCTACTCGGCGACGCCCCTGGAGACGATCGCGCGCAGCAAGTTCACCAAGGACGCGGCGCGGCTCGTCGAACTGATTGCCGAGAACGCGGCGGTGGGAATCGTGCTCGGACTGCCGCTCAACATGGATGGCTCGGAGGGACCGCGGGTCCAGTCGACACGGGCCTTCGCGCGCAATCTGGCGCCGAAGGTCACAATTCCAATCGTGTTCTGGGACGAGCGGCTGTCGACCTCGGCGGTGACGCGGATGATGATCGACGCCGATGTACGGCGCGACAAACGGGCGGAGGTGGTCGACAAGCTGGCGGCCAGCTACATCCTGCAGGGCGCGCTCGACCGGCTTCGGCGGGGATAATCGTCTGCGGCTCTATACAATTGCGCCTCCCCTGCTATAGACCGCCCCAGCACACGGGACGGAGCGCATGGCCCCCTCTACGCCAGCAGACGCCACAGGCAGCATGACCGGCCCGTCCGGTAGCCTCACCCCCTTTCAGCATCGCAACCTGCTTGGCATCGCCCAGCTCAACCAGCACGAAATCCTTGCCCTGCTCGATCGCTCCGAGGCGATGATCCCGGTATCCCGGCAGCCACGCAAGACGCTGCCGACGCTGAGCGGCAAAACCCAGATCAACCTGTTCTTCGAGCCGTCGACCCGCACCCAGGCGAGTTTCGAGATCGCCGGCAAGCGGCTTGGCGCACAGGTCACCAACATGTCGGTCAAGACCTCGTCGATGTCGAAAGGCGAAACGCTGATCGACATGGCGGCAACGCTCAACGCCATGCAGCCGGACGTGATCATCGTCCGGCACTCGGCGGCAGGGGCGGTGGAACTGCTGAGCCACAAGGTCGGCTGCTCTGTCATCAATGCAGGCGACGGCGCGCATGAGCACCCGACGCAGGCGCTGCTCGATGCGCTGACCATCCGCCAGCACAAGGGCCGGCTGGCGGGGTTGACGGTGGCCATCTGCGGCGACATCGCCAATTCGCGCGTGGCGCGGTCGAACCTGCTGCTGCTTGGAGCGATGCAGGTGCGAACACGGGTGATAGCGCCGCGCTCGCTGCTCCCCAGGGGGATCGAAGCCCTCGCAACGGAGGTCTTCACCGATATGGAGGAAGGCCTCAGGGGCGCCGACGTGGTGATGATGCTGCGGCTGCAGCACGAGCGCGCCAACGGCCGGATGATCCCCTCGGTGCGCGAATATTACCGCTTCTATGGGCTCGACGCGGAAAAGCTGGCGCTGGCGAAACCGGACGCCATCGTGATGCACCCCGGCCCGATGAACCGCGGCGTCGAGATCGATCCGGCGATCGCCGACGGGCCGCGCTCGGTGATTACCGATCAGGTCGAGATGGGCGTCGCGGTGCGCATGGCGGTGCTCAACGCGCTGCTCGCCGATCCCGCACAGGTGGCCGGATGAGCGGCACGATCGTCATCAGGAACGCCCGGATCGTCGATCCCGCGAGCAACCGCGATGCGCGTCGGCGCGCTGCTCGTCACCGACGGGCTGATCTCCG
This sequence comes from uncultured Alphaproteobacteria bacterium, assembly GCA_963796775.1. GTDB lineage: Bacteria > Pseudomonadota > Alphaproteobacteria > Rhizobiales > Devosiaceae > Devosia_A. The sequence continues at coordinate 504,546 of CAWCMZ010000007.1, forward strand.
ATGTGAGTTCAAGGAGCAGCGCCCGGGGCGCCGAGCGGCGCGACGCTGATCGACGCCGGAGGGCTGGTTCTGGCGCCCGGGCTGATCGACATGCGCGTGTTTACCGGCGAGCCGGGGCACGAGTACCGCGAGACACTGGCGAGCGCCGGCGACGCGGCGGCGGCGGGCGGCGTGACCAGTTTCGTGCTGATGCCCGACACCAGCCCGCCATCGACGACGGCGCCCTGGTCGATTTCATCATCCGGCGCGCCAAGGCCAATGCCAAGGTCAACGTGCTGCCCGCGGCAGCCATCACCAAGGGCCTCCGTGGCGAGGAGATCACCGAGTTTGGACTGCTGAAGGAAGCGGGCGCCGTTGCGCTCGCCGATGGCCGCAATTCGATCCAGTCCGCCGCATTGCTGCGCGCCGCCTTCACCTACGCGACGAATTTCGACCTGCCGGTGCTGCATCATGTCGCCGATGCGGGCCTCGTCGGCGACGGGGTAATGAATGAGGGGCTGCTGGCAACAGTCTCAGGCCTCCGCGGCATTCCCCTCGAGGCCGAGACCATCCCCCTCGCCCGCGACCTGCAGCTGGCGGCGCTGACCGGCGCCCGGTACCACGCCGCGCAAGTCTCGAGTGGCGGCGCGGTGGCGCTGATGGCAGGCGCCAAGCAGCGCGCCAAAGCCGTCTCGTGCGGCATCTCGATCAACAATTTGACGCTGAATGAAAACGACGTCGGCCCCCTACCGCACCTTCTTCAAGCTCAGCCCGCCGCTGCGCTCCGAGGACGACCGGCAGGCGGTGATCGAGGGGCTGAACTCCGGCACCATCGACGTCATCCATTCGGCGCATGACCCGCAGGATACCGAGGGCAAGCGCCAGCCATTCGCCGAGGCAACCGACGGGGCCATCGGCCTCGAAACCCTCTTGGCGGCCGCCTTGCGGCTGGTTCACAATGGTGAAGTCCCGTTGCTGACCATATTGCGCGCCATGACCGTCCGACCTGCCGAGATCCTGGGCCTGCCAGCCGGCCGCCTCAGCAAGGGGGCGCCGGCCGACTTCATCCTGTTTGATCTGGATTACCCCTGGGTGGTGTCGGAACGTGACATTGTCTCCCGATCGCGCAACACCACCTTCGAGGGTGCCCGCTTCTCCGGCAAGGTCATGCGGACCTTTGTCGGCGGACAGCAGGTCTTCGCCTCTGCCGGAGACAACTGAATGGACCCCGCACTCTGGAGCAATACCGGATTTCTGACCCAGGTGGCACTGGCTGCCATCATCGGCTACCTGCTTGGCTCGATCCCGTTTGGCCTGCTGATCACGCGCGCCGCCGGCCTGGGTGATGTGCGCAGCATCGGCTCGGGAAATATCGGCGCGACCAACGTGCTGCGCACCGGACGCCGGGACCTGGCAGCCGTTACGCTGATTGCCGACGCCGCCAAGGGTGCCGTCGCGGTGCTGCTGGTGCGCAGCTTCGTGCTGCACGAGGCCGTGCGGACGCTTGACTCCGCCGGGGGCGCGGTCCTTTGCATCGCCGCCTTTGCGGCCTTCATCGGCCACGTATTCCCCGTCTGGCTCAACTTCAAGGGCGGCAAGGGGGTTGCGGTCTTTATCGGCGTGCTGCTGGCCTTGAACTGGGCTGTGGGACTGATCTTTTGCGCCGTGTGGCTGCTGATCGCCTTTGCGCAGCGCTACTCGTCGCTGGCAGCACTGACCGCGCCGTCACCGCGCCGATCTTTGCCTACGTCTTCGACGGGCTGTATTTCGCGAGCACGGCGGCAGTGATCGCGGCCATCCTCATCTACAAGCATAGCGCCAACATCGGCCGGCTGCTCAACAGCACCGAGCCCAAGATCGGCTCCGAAAAGCCCCGGCCAGAGTAGCGGCCGTGGCGCGGACGGACGGCAAGCTGCTGAGCCGGACCCAGCGCCTCGCCTGGCTGCGCCTCATCCGCACCGAAAATGTCGGCCCCGCCACGTTCCGGCAATTGCTCAACCGCACAGGTTCGGCCGAGGCGGCGCATCGAGGCCCTGCCGATCCTTGGCAGCCGGGCCGGCACCACTGTCCGCATCCCGAGCCTCAGCGAAGCCGAAGACGAGATCGGCGGCGCTGGAACATCTCGGCGGCCGGATGGTGGCGTCGAGTGAGCCGGGCTATCCGCCCTATCTCAAATATATCTCGGCAGCACCGCCGATGCTCTCGGTGGTGGGCGGCGAGAACATCGACTAGCTCCGCAGCGTCGGCATCGTCGGGGCACGCAACGCCTCCAGCTGCCGGCCAGAAAATGACGAGACTGCTGGCGCAGGACCTGGGTGCGGCCGGGTACACCGTGGTCTCGGGCCTGGCCCGCGGCATCGACGCCGCCGCGCACGCGGCCAGCCTCAGGACTGGCACGGTTGCCGTGCTGGCGGGCGGGATGGACCGCGTCTACCCCGCTGAGAACCTGCCCCTCGCCGAAGAGATCGTCGCCAATGGCGGCGCGCTGATTACTGAAATGCCGCTGGGCTGGGAGCCTCGGGCCCGCGATTTCCCGCGCCGCAACCGCCTCGTCTCCGGCCTCTCGCTGGGCGTCGTGGTGGTTGAGGCGGCTAAGCGGTCCGGCTCGCTGATCACCGCCCGGCTGGCGCTTGAGCAGAACCGCGAGGTGTTCGCTGTGCCCGGCTCGCCGCTCGATCCGCGCGCCGAAGGCGGCAACGCCCTGATCCAGCAGGGCGCCAAGCTGATGACCTCGGCGGCCGACATCATCGAGACGCTGAGCGAGGCGGACCCCGCGCGCAACGCCATGCTCGAGCCTGACTGGGAGCCCGACGCCTCGATTGGAGAGCTGGACATCGAGGAGCCGTCCGACGACGAGCGGAGCCGCCTCCTCACGGCACTGAGCTTCACCCCGGTGGCGCGTCGATGAGCTGATCGCGGCCACCGGCACTCTCTGTTCCGTCAATCCAGATGCTGTTGCTGGAACTCGATCTGGCCGGCCGCATCGAGTGGTCGAGCGGACAGCTGGTGGCGCTGCGCGCCTAGATCGCTCGAAATTTGTCCCCCTATAGGGGAAGGCCGGACGGACAGTCCCGCGTAGTTGACATGACCAAACCGGCTTCACCATGTTGCGCCGCGTCGTCAGGCCCCTCCCCGAAAGTAATATCCATGAAGCTCGTCATCGTTGAAAGTCCGGCTAAGGCCAAGACAATCAACAAATATCTGGGCAAGGACTATGAGGTTCTGGCGAGCTTTGGGCATGTTCGCGACCTGCCCGCGAAGGACGGCTCGGTCCTGCCCGACGACGATTTCGCCATGTCGTGGGAGATCGATACCGCGTCGAAAAAGCGGCTCACGGACATCGCCGCAAGCGCTCAAGGACGCCGACGAGCTGATCCTCGCGACCGACCCGGATCGCGAGGGCGAGGCCATCTCCTGGCACGTGCTCGACGTGCTCAAGCAGAAGAAGCTGGTCAAGGACAAGCCGGTCAGCCGCGTGGTCTTCAACGCCATCACCAAGTCGGCGATCACCGAGGCGATGAAGCATCCGCGCGACATCGATGCGCCGCTGGTCGATGCCTATCTGGCGCGCCGCGCGCTCGATTATCTCGTCGGCTTCACCCTGTCGCCGATCCTGTGGCGCAAGCTGCCCGGCTCGCGCTCGGCGGGCCGCGTGCAGTCGGTCGCGCTGCGGCTCGTCTGCGACCGCGAGGCCGAGATCGAACGATTCAAGGCGCAGGAATACTGGAGCGTCATCGCCAAGCTCAATCGAGAAGGGCAAGGGCTTCGAGGCCCGGCTCTATGTCGGTCGACGGCAAGAAGACCGACAAGCTCGAGATCGGCACCGGCGACGCGGCCGCGGCGCTCAAGACGGCGATCGACGCGGGCACGTTCACTGTATCGAAGGTCGAAAAGAAGCCGACCAAGCGCAATCCCTATGCGCCGTTCACCACCTCGAGCCTGCAGCAGGAAGCCTCGTCGCGGCTCGGCTTTTCGCCGTCGCGCACCATGCAGATCGCGCAGCGGCTCTACGAGGACGGCATCATCACCTACATGCGAACCGACGCGCGTGCAGATGGCGCCCGAGGCGCATCGACCAGGCGCGCCGCGCCATCGAAAAGGAGTTCGGCGACGGCCTACCTGCCGCCAACGCCGCGCATCTACCAGACCAAGGCCAAGAACGCGCAGGAAGCGCACGAGGCCATCCGCCCGACCGACATGTTCCGCAACCCAGACATGCTGCACCTCGATGCCGACCAGCAGAAGCTCTACGGGCTGATCTGGCGGCGCACGCTGGCGAGCCAGATGCGGCCGGCCGAAATCGAGCGCACCACCGCCGACATCGACGTGACGGCCGCGGGCCGCGCCATCGCGCTGCGCGCCGTCGGGTCGGTCGTCACCTTTCCCGGGCTTCCTGGCGCTCTATGGCGTCGAGGCCAAGGAAGATCGCGACGACGACGACGAGGACAGCGCGCGAACTGCCGCCGCTCGAGGTCGGCGACACGCCCAAACGCTCGAAGACGCGAGATCGAACAGCATTTCACCCAGCCGCCGCCGCGCTACTCCGAAGCGAGCCTCATCAAGAAGATGGAGGAACTCGGCATCGGCCGGCCATCGACCTATGCCGCGACCATCACGGTGCTGCAGGACCGCGACTATGTGCGGCTCGAAAAGCGCGCGCTGATCCCCGAGGACCGCGGCCGGCATCGTCACGGCGTTCCTCGAGAGCTTCTTCAGCAAGCTATGTCGAGTACGGCTTTACCGCCGGGCTCGAGGAACAGCTCGACCGGATTTCGGCCGGCAAGCTCGCACTGGAAGGATGTGCTGCGCGAGTTCTGGGACGAGTTTCACCAAGCAGACCGATGAGATCAAGGACCTCCGCGTCTCCGAGGTGCTGGACGCGCTCAACGAGCTGCTGGCCGACCATATCTTCCCGCGCCAAGGCGGACGGCTCCGACCCGCGCCGCTGCCCGACCTGCGGCACCGGCACGCTGTCGCTGAAGCTGGGCAAGTTCGGCGCCTTCATCGGCTGCTCGAACTATCCCGAGTGCCGCCACACCATGCAGCTCTCGGACGCCGCGACCGGCGCATCGAGCGAGGCCGTGGCCGGCGACGGCATCCTCGGCACCGATCCGGAGAGCGGACGCAGCAGGTGCTCTTGAAGTCCGGCCGCTTCGGGCCCATATGTGCAGCTGGGCGACGGCGACGAGCCGAAGCGCTCGTCGCCTGCCCAAGGGCTGGGACGCCGGACGCGCTGACGCTCGAACGGGCGCTCGAACTGCTGACGCTGCCGCGCGACGTCGGCGACCATCCCGAAACCGGCAAGCCGATCACCGCCGGCATCGGGCGCTACGGTCCGTTCGTCCTGCATGACGGCAGCTACGCCAACCTGCCGGATGTCGAGGAGGTGTTCTCGGTCGGTCTCAACCGTGCCGTCGACCTGCTGGCCGCCAAGGCGGCCGGATGGCGGACGGCGCGGCGGCGCCACGCCGGCGGCGATCAAGACGCTTCGAGCACGCCGATGGCGCCATCACGCGTGCGCGACGGCCGCTATGGGCCCTATGTCAATCAGGGCAAGGTCAACGCCACGCTGCCCAAGGCGCTGAAGCCCGAGGACGTGACGCTGGAGCAGGCGCTCGAACTGATCGCCGCCCGCGCCGCGGTCACCGGCAGCAAGGGTGGACGCGGCAGGAAAGCGGCGCCAAAGAAGGCCGCCGCCGCCAAGGCGCCCGCCAAGCCCCGGCGAAGAAACCCGCAGCCAAGAAATCCGCAGCCAAGCCGGCTGCAACCAAACCCGCGGCCCGCAAGGCCGCCAAGGTGACCGCCTGATGCGGCACCTCCCAATCAATCGCCACTGTGTCATTTCCGCCTAGGCAGAAACCCAGTGCGTGTCGCCGGTATTCCGCGCGACTGACAGCTAGAACTGGATTCCCGCTTCGGCGGGGATGACACGGTGGTTTGGACGAACCACGAAAGCATACCCAATGACCAGAGTGTCAAAACAACATTCCACCCCGAAGCGCGCCCGCGCGTTCGCGGTCGGCACATTGCCGACCCGCGAGGCGGTGCTCGAGGCCATGGCCCAGCACCCCGACCTCGACGGCAAGCGCGACCTCGCCAAGCATTTCGGCATCCACGGCGACATGCAAACGCCATTCAAGGTGCTGCTCAAGGAGATGGAGGGCGACGGGCTACATCGCCCGCACCCGCAAGACCCTGCGCCGCACCGCAACGCTGCCGGCCGTCACCGTGCTCGATATTCCCGCCGACGCCGACCCCGACAACCTGCACGCCTTCCCGGCCACCTGGAACGAAGACGAAGGCGAAAAGCCGCGCGTAGCCGTGCTGCAGCCGCAGGATGCCCGGGTCGTGCCGGGCCCCGGCGACCGCATCCTCGCCCGCATCGATGCCGGCGAAGGCGCGATGCCGGTCTATACCGCCCGGGCCATGAAGATCCTCGACAAGCCGCGCCGCGGCCAGATCGGCATCGTCCGCATGCGACGACGACGGCGCGCGGCTGGTGCCCGTCGATCGCAAGCAGAAGGAAATGCGGATCGACCTGCGGCGATCTCGGCAGCGCCGGGGACGGCGATCTGGTCGAGGTCGAGGTCAAGCTCACCGGCCGGCTGATGATCCCGCAAGGCGCAAGCGTCATCGCGGTCGATCGGCAATCCGAACTCGCGAGGGCGCGGTCAGCCTGATCGCCATCCACAATCTCGAAATCCCCTACCGCTTCCCGCCTCGGTGATGAAGGAGGCCGAGGAGGCACGGGAGACCGAGCCTCAAGGGCCGCGAGGACTGGCGCGATGTGCCGCTGGTCACCATCGATCCGGCCGACGCCAAGGATCATGACGACGCGGTCTATGCCGAGCCGGACAGCGACCGCCAAGAACGCCGGCGGCCACATCGTCTACCGTCGCCATCGCCGACGTCGCCGCCTATGTGCGGCCGGGCACCGCGCTCGACCGCGAGGCGTACCTGCGCGGCAATTCGGTCTATTTCCCCGACCGCGTCGTGCCGATGCTGCCCGAGCGCATTTCGAACGATCTCTGCTCGCTGAAGGAGGGCGTCAACCGCCCTGCCCTCGCCGTGCGCATGGTGATCGGCGCCGACGGCCGCAAGAAGCGGCCACAGCTTCCACCGCGTCATGTTCCGCTCGGCCGCCAAGCTCAGCTACCAGCAGGCGCAGGCGGCCATCGACGGCAAGCCCGACGACAAGACCGGCCCGATCCTCGACACCGATCCTGAAGCCGCTCTGGGCGCGCCTATGGCGCCATGGCCAAGGCCCGCGACCATCGCGGCCCGCTCGACCTCGACCTGCCCGAGCGCAAGATCATCCTCGACGACAAGGGCATGGTCGCCGACATCCGCGTGCCCGAGCGACTCGATGCCCACCGGCTGATCGAGGAAATGATGATCGCCGCCAATGTCGCGGCGGCCGAAACGCTGGAGAAGCACCGTAGCGCCCTGCTCTATCGCGTGCACGATACGCCGAGCCCGGAAAAGCTGACGGCGCTGCGCGATTTCCTCGCCTCGCTCGACCTGCCATTCGGCAAGTCCGACGCGGTGCGGCCGACCGATTTCAACCGCGTGCTGGCCAAGGCGCGGCACGACGGCAAGGTCGAGCAGGTGTCCGAAATGGTGCTGCGCACGCCAGGCGCAGGCCGAATATTCGGCCGAGAATTACGGCCATTTCGGCCTCAATCTCGACCGCTATGCCCACTTCACCTCGCCGATCCGCCGCTATGCCGACCTGATCGTCCACCGCGCGCTGATCACGGCGCTCGAGCTCGGCGAGGACGGCCTGACCGACGCCGAGATGCTGCAAGCTGCCAGGCATCGCCCAGCACATCTCCGCTACCGAGCGCCGCGCCATGGCGGCCGAGCGCGAAACCGCCGACCGGCTGCTGGCGCAGTTCCTTGCCGGCCAGATCGGCGCCAGGTTCGAGGGCCGCATTTCCGGCGTCACCCGGTCGGGCCTGTTCGTCCGGCTGCTCGAAACCGGCGCCGACGGCTTCATCCCCGCCTCGACGCTGGGGCAGGACTATTACCGCTATGTCGAAGAGCGGCAGGCGCATGATCGGCGACCGGACCGGCGAGAAGTTCGGCCTCGGCGACACGGGTCAGCGTGCGGCTGCTGGAGGCGGCGCCGGTCGCCGGCGCACTGCGCTTCGAGCTGCTGAGCGAAGGCACCCGCGGCAATCCGTCATCTGCAAGACGCGGCGCCAAGCGCCCATCTAGGTCGTACGGCCCGAAGGGCCGACAGGAGATGACCATGACCGCCACAGTGCATCGCCACCGGCTGCCGACGAGCCAGCGCGCCGTCTGGCCGGCCATCTGGCAATGGCCTGAAGCTGCCGCTGCCCGCATTGCGGCGAGGGCACGCTGTTCCGCGCCTATCTCAAGGTCAGCCGACAACTGCGACCGTCTGCGGCGAGGAGCTGTTACCATCACCGCGCCGACGACTTGCCGCCCTATATCGCCATCGTCATCGTCGGCCACGTCCTGATCGGCCTGATGCTGCATCTCGAGATGAGCTGGCACAGTCGATCCCGTGATCTATCTGTACACACTGGTGCCGCTGGCGGTGGTTCTGCCGCTGCTGCTGCTGCCCTCGATCAAGGGCGCCGTCGTGGGCCTGCAATGGGCCAACCGCATGCACGGCTTCGATCCCCGGCCAGCGCGACCCCGCGCTGCCCGACAACGCCTAGCCTCCCGGCGGTCTCTGGCGCTGCTTGACAATCGGCGGCAAATCCGTAGGTTGCGGCCAAATTCTCCGCCGCGCGGGCCACTCCGCGCGGCTCATCGTTTCGAAGGACGCCACCATGGCCAAAGCCGCTTCCGTCAAGATCAAGCTCGTGTCGACCGCTGACACCGGCTTCTACTACGTCACCAAGAAGAACTCGCGCACCAGACCGAGAAGCTGAGCGTCAAGAAGTACGACCCGGTCGTGCGCAAGCACGTCGAGTTCAAGGAACCAAGATCAAGTAATCGGCGCCTGCCTCGTTGAATCACAAAGCCCCGCATCACCGATGCGGGGCTTTTGCTGTTGTCGTGGCGACACCGCCGTAGATTGCCACGCCGATGGAAAAGCCCCGCATCGGTGATGCGAGGCTTGCGATCTGTGCATGATGAGTGGCTGGTCCGGAGCGGCATGTCGAAGAGGCCACTCTGTCCGCTGCCGGACCAGCCGCCCTACGGGACTCAGGAGTTGCGGCGGACCTGAGAGAACCGTAGGGGTCTGGTACGGACAGCGCTGCCAGAGCGACTGCGGAACCCGTCTGTTGAGCGGAACCTACGCCGAGACGGCCGCAAACTCAAGCAAGACGGCCAGATTTGTTAGTGAACTTGTGTAACCTTAACAACTGACGCCTAAGGCAACAGTGAAGCCGGAGTCAGGCGGCGTCGAAGACGACCCGGTTGCGGCCTTCGCGCTTGGCGCGATAGAGCGCCACGTCGGCGCGCTTGAGGATCATCTCCGGCGTGTCGTGCTCGCTCTCGTTGAGCGCCACGCCCGACCGAAACGGTCACCGTCAGCGGCCGGTTGGCGCCGGCGTCGAAGCTCCGCTCCGCCACCGACATGCGCACCCGCTCGGCCACGCCCTGGGCCTGCCGGTAGTCGGTATCGGGCATCAGCACCACGAATTCCTCGCCGCCGAAACGGCAGGCAAGATCGACGCCGCGGATGTTGCGACGCAGCCGGAGCGCGAACTCCCGGAGCACGGCGTCGCCGACATCGTGGCCATGGGTGTCGTTGACCGCCTTGAAGAAATCCATGTCGATCAGCATCAGCGCCATGTCGCGCTCCTGCTCGCGCGCCTTGTCCAGCATCAGCGCCAGATGGCGGTCGAAATAGCGCCGGTTGTAGAGCCCCGTCAGTTCGTCGGTGACGGCCAGCGCCATGGTGTTGTTGACGCTCTGGCGCAGTTCCACGGCATAGCGCTGGCGGCGGATCTGGGTGCGCACCCGGGCCGCCAGTTCATTGCGCTCCACCGGGCGCATGATGAAGTCGTTGACCCCGAGGTCGAGCCCGCGCACCACCCGCGGCCTGTCGGCATCCTCGGCGATCAGGATGATCGGCAGCGTCCGGGTCTGCTCGAGCGTGCGGATCTGCGAGCAGACCCGCAGCGGATCGAAATCGCCCAGCGACATGCTGACCAGCGCCAAGCTCATAATTGTTGCCGCTGACCTGCAGCACCGCGTCGGCCTGGATTGTGCAGAACGTCGCACATCGTGTACCGGCCGCGAGATAGCCGCGTGATGCGCTCGGCATGGCGCGGCGTCGCTGTCGATCAGCAGCACGCGGCCGCCGTCGGCGTTGATCGCGTCCATCGCCCGCATGGCGTCTTCGATGGCGATCTCCTGGCCGGTCTGGGCGCGGGCCCGCAACTCGTCGGTCAGCGCCTTGAGGCGCACCAGGCTCTTGACGCGCGCCATCAGCTGAATGTCGTCGACCGGCTTGGTGAGGAAGTCGTCGGCACCGACCTCGAGACCCCGGACGCGGTCCGAAGGCTGGTCGAGCGCCGTGATCATCAGCACCGGAATATGGTGGGTACGGGGATCGGCCTTGAGGCGTCGGCAGACCTCGAACCCGTCCATCTCGGGCATCATCACGTCGAGCAGGACGATGTCGACCTCGCCCTGTCTGCGCAGATGGCCAGCGCCTCGCGGCCCGACGAGGCGGTCGAGACGTCATAATATTCCGCGGTCAGGCGCGCCTCGAGCAGCCGCACATTGGTCGGAATATCGTCAACGATCAGCACGCGTGCTGTCAAAGACCCGCTACCTCTGGACCTAGGGGAAACCCGTGATACTCAACCGCCCGGATGGCTAGTTGGCTGGCCCAATGTAGCGGGCAATCGTTTCCAAAAAGTGAGGCACCGAGATGGGTTTGGAGATGTAGCCCTCACAACCGCCCTGCAAAATCCGCTCCTCATCGCCCTTCATGGCGAAGGCCGTGACGGCGATGACCGGAATGGCCGCAAGGTCATCGTCTTCCTTGAGCCACTTGGTGACCACAAGGCCGGAAACTTCGGGCAGCTGGATGTCCATCAGGATCAGATCGGGATGGTGGGCGCGCGCCAGATCGAGCGCCTCCATGCCGTTACGGGTCTGGATGATGGAATAGCCGCGCGATTCGAGCAGATCGTTGAAGAGCTTCATATTGAGCTCGTTGTCTTCGACGATCATGACGGTCTTGGACATGCTTCCTCGCTTCGGCGGGAACGGGCTCAAGGCCCTGTGTTCTGCCCGATCCGTGGGCTAACATCAAATGCATTACGAAACCAAGAACAGGCCCTCCATGGCGGCGCTCAAACCGACCCGACTGAGTTCCGGCGAACTGGCCAGACTGTGCCTCGCCCACCTTGCGGAAAATCCAGACCAACTTGTTGATTTCTTGGGTATTTCCGGACTAACTCCGAATGATCTGAGGCGCGCGGTCGGCACCGAACAGCTGGCGCGAGGGCTGGTCGACTACTTCGCCGCCAACGAATCCCTGCTGCTTGCCTTCTGCTCAAACAACGCCCTGCCGCCCGAGAGCTTCATGCGCGTCTGGGCGGAACTCAATCCGGCTGGCTAGCGAGTTGGCATGGCACGGCTCCAAATTCTCTGCCGCGACTGCTTCACGGCGACAAGCGGTTTGCGGCGGCCTGAGCGCTGCGCCCAATGCGGATCGCCGCGGCTGCTGGCGCACGAGGAACTGCTGAGTCTTTCCATCGCCCATATCGACTGCGACGCCTTTTATGCCTCGATCGAAAAGCGCGACGATCCGAGCCTCGTTGACAAGCCGCTGATCATCGGCGGTGGCGTGCGCGGCGTTGTCTCGACATGTTGCTATATCGCGCGACAGTCGGGCGTACGCTCCGCGATGCCGATGTTCACCGCGAAGAAGCTCTGCCCGGATGCGGTGATCCTGCCACCCAGCATGCAGAAATATGTTGCAGTGAGCCGTCAGATCAGGACGCTGATGGACGCGCTGACGCCGCTCGTAGAACCGCTCTCGATCGATGAAGCGTTCCTTGATCTGTCGGGGACAGAGACCCTCCACAAGGCGCCGCCCGCCGAGGTGCTGGCACGGTTCGCCAAGCGCATCGAGGAAACCATCGGCATTACCGTGTCGGTGGGGCTCAGCCATAACAAGTTCCTCGCCAAGATCGCCTCCGATCTCGATAAGCCGCGCGGATTTGCCGTCATCGGCAGGGCCGAGACGATCGACTTCCTCGCCGCGCAGCCGGTGAGCCTGATCTACGGCGTCGGCAAGGTGTTCGCCGAAACGCTGCGGCGGGACGGATTCGAAACGATTGCGCAGCTGCAGCATGCCGATCCGACTGACCTGATGCGGCGCTACGGCGACGGCGGCGCCCGCCTGGCGCGGCTGGCACGCGGCGAGGACGCTCGATCCGTATCGATCGACGGCGAGATGAAGACCATATCTTCGGAAACCACGTTCAACACCGACCTGTCGGACCACGCGGCGCTGTCGACCGAACTGCTAGCGCTGTGCGAGCGGCTGTCGGAACGGCTGAAAGCCCGCTACGTTGTCGGCGACACGGTGACGCTCAAGCTCAAATCTGCGGGATTCCGCTTGCGCACCCGCGCCCGCCACCTGATGATCCCGACGCAGTTGGCGAATGTGCTATACGAAGCGGGCCTGCAATTGCTGGCGCGCGAGGTCGACGGCACGGCGTTCCGCCTGATCGGCATTGGTCTCAGCGGCCTCAGTGAGGCGAGCGGCGAGGATCCGGTGGACCTGATTGAGCCGGGCGTGGCGCGCCGGGCTGCTGCGGAGCGGGCCATCGACAAGGTGCGGACCCGTTTCGGCCGCGATGCCGTTGTCCGTGGCAAGCTTTACGGGCGAAAGAGCCGGCCCGCCATGGCCGAAAAAGACCCAGATCGAAGAAGGTAAGACCAAATGACGACGCCGATCGAAAAGCTGAGGGAATATGGCTACGAGCTGCCCACGCCACCCTTGCCCGTTGCGAGCTATGTGCCAGTGACGCGCAGCGGCAATCTGCTGTTCGTCTCGGGCCAGATCTCCTCGACCGCCGACGGACCGGTGACCGGCCGGCTTGGCGAGACCATGAACGTCGTGCAGGGTGGCAACGCCGCCGAACTCGCGGCGCTGAACGTGCTGAGCCAGATCGTGCACAACGGCTCAACCCCGCTGGAATCGATCCGCCGAGTGCTGAAACTGACGGTTCTCGTCGCCTCGACGCCGGAGTTCTTCGAGCAGCACCTGGTCGCCAACGGCGCCTCCAACCTGATTGTTGGCGTCCTCGGCGACAAGGGCAAGCACGCCCGCGCCGCCTTTGGTGTCGCCGCGCTGCCATTCGGCGCCGCCGTTGAAGTCGAAGCCATCATCGAAGTTGCCTGAGACGCCATGCCCCGCATCAGATTCGATCGCCCGATCGCGCATCGTGGGCTGCACGACCGCGCCAATGGTGTGATCGAGAACAGCCGCACTGCCTTTGAGCACGCCATTGCCAAGGGGTTTGCGATCGAATGCGACCTGCAGCTGACCCGCGACGGGATCCCGGTGGTCTTCCACGATCCGCTGCTGAAGCGGCTGCTCGGCCGCGACGGCCGGGTTTCGGATTTGACGGCCGCCGAGATCACCCGGATGCCCCTGCTGGGCAGCGCCGCAGGAGACTGCCCCCAGCGCTTTTCGGACCTCCTGGAACAGGTGGCGGGGCGAACATTACTGCAGGTGGAACTGAAGCGGCAGCAGGGTCCGGCGACGGGCATGCTGGCCAAGCAGGCGGCGGCAATGGGCAAGGCCTATGCCGGGGCGCTCTGCTTCGAGTCGTTCGATCCGGCTCTCGTCATCCTCGTCAGGCGCTTCGGCTACAAGGGCCCGCGCGGCATCATCACCGAGCGCTACGAGAACCTTGCGGAACCCGAGATTGCCGCGCTGACGCCTACCCAGCGCGGCTTCCTCCGCGGTCTCTGGCACTGGCCGTGGAGCCGTTTCGACTTCATCTCATGCGACAAGTCGGCCCTCGACCTTCCCGCCGTGCGCTTCTGGCGGACGCTGGGGAAGCCGGTAACCGCCTGGACCATCCGCAGCGCCGTTGAAGCGGCTACTGCGAGGCCCCACATCCAGCAGATCGTTTTCGAAGGATTCGATCCAGACCGTGGCTGAGCTGACCGCGACCATCCACTCCAGCACCAAGGAGATCCCTGCCGGCGTGTGGAATGGCCTGCTGCCAACGACGGCGGGACGTCCCGACAACCCCTTCCTCGACCATGCATTTTTTCTCGCGCTCGAGGAATCGGGCAGTGCCACGCGGCGCACCGGCTGGCAGCCGCAGCACATCACGCTGAGCACCGCCGGTGGCGATTTCGTCGGGCTAATGCCGCTCTACCTCAAGTCGCACTCGCAGGGCGAATACGTCTTCGACCATGGCTGGGCCGATGCCTATCAACGGGCCGGCGGCGACTACTATCCAAAGCTCCAATGCGCGGTGCCGTTCACTCCGGTGACTGCGCCCAAGCTGCTGGTGCCGTCCGGCGATCCCGCGATTCGCCGCGCCCTGCTCACAACCGCGGAGACGCTGGCGCAACGGCTGGGCGCCTCGTCCGTGCATGCCACGTTTGTGCCGGAGGAAGAAGCGGAGTTCGCTGCCGAAGCCGGCTGGCTGCTCCGCTATGACACCCAGTTCCATTGGCACAACAACGGCTTCGCGAGCTTCGACGACTTTTTGACCACCCTGTCCTCGCGGCACCGCAAGGTCACGAAACGCGAGCGGCGCGATGCGCTGGGCGCCGACGGATTGACCGTCCGGTGGCTCACCGGCCCCGACCTGACGGAGGGCGTCTGGGACGCCTTCTTCGCCTTCTACATGGACACCGGAAGCCGCAAATGGGGCCGTCCTTACCTCAACCGCAAATTCTATTCGTTGCTGTCCGCCCAGATGGCCGACCGCATTGTGCTGATGTTTGCCTATGACGGGCAGGAGCCGGTGGCCGGAACGCTGAGCATGGTCGGCTCGGATACCCTTTACGGCCGCTACTGGGGCGCGGCTCGCGAGGTGCCGTTCCTGCATTTCGAGCTCTGCTACTATCAGGCGATCGACTATGCGGTGCAGCATGGCCTGCAGACGGTCGAGGCTGGCGCACAGGGAGAACACAAGCTGGCGCGCGGCTATGCGCCGGAAACCACGCGCTCGGTGCACTGGATCGAACACGAAGGCCTGCGGCAGGCCATCGACGACTTCCTGCGGCGTGAGCGCACTTCAGTGGGCCGCGAACAGCAGGTGCTAAATGAATTGACCCCGTTCAGGCGCGGCAGCTAGTCGATGCGCACGTCGTTGTGCTTTTTCGTCGCCGGCACGCCGACGAACGTCACCCAGAAATAGTTGAGGACGTAGGTCCCCGCCGTCTGGAACACGCCCTCCTTCGCCAGTCGGCGGCCTGAGGTGAGCATTCTGAGCCTGAACGTCCACTTCACGCCACCGACCTTCGAGAGCCGCACCGCCACGTCGGTGTCCTCACCGAAGAACTGGATTGACCGATCGAAGCCCCCGACCTTCAGCCAGGCCGACCGCTTGAAGACGAAATTGCCGCCCTGCACGACCGAGCCGACGCGCAACACGAACCGGCTGACCAGATAGATCAGGTAGGTGGCGCCATAAAAGATCGTGACCAGCGCCCGGTTCCAGCGCGACAGGTCGTAGTAGACATAGGGACCGCTGAGCGCCACGAGGTTCGGACGCCGCTCAAACTCGCTCATCACCGTATCGATCCAGCCGGGGGGCATCAGCGTATCGGCGTCAATATTTCCGACGAGTTCGGCCGTCGTGGCTCGAAAGCCTGCGTCGCGCGCCGCAACCAGCCCCTTTTCCGGCTCATCGATGACGCGAACCCCTTCAAATGTCCGGGCGATTTCCCCTGTGCTATCGGTTGAGGCGTTGTTGACGACCACCACGTCGACGTCGCGTCCGGACCTTTTGACCTCCGCCATTACGGATTCAAGGCATTTGGCAATCAAGCCCTCTTCATTGTATGCAGGGATCACGAAAGCCAGTTGCATAGATACCTCTGAGACACGCCGCCGGTACGCTGCGGCCTGATGCTGCTCCGCAATAGCTTGCGACGGTTGCGGGGGCAACAGAGCCGACACAATTTGCACGGCGGGCGTGACCAGCGGCGGCGATTTGGCAGCGTGCGTGGCCATCTTTCTCAAGCTCGCTGCGGGCCGCACGGCGGGCGTGTTTACGCCGGGAGGCCCGCGCAGCTATTGCGGCCAGCCGACGGGGGCATTATCTCATCAGGCGAACCGTGGGCCGAGCCGCGTCAGGAGACCTCTTGAACCTGCTGTTGGACATCGTGGTGCTTGCGCTGCAGGCGGCCTTAGTTTTTGTCATTTCGACCTTGCTGTTCGATGCGGTGCATTACCTGCTCCACATCTGGGGACGGTCGAAAAACCCCCTGCTGCGAACCTTCTCGCGCTGGCACTGGGTGCATCATGCCTTCCTCGACCGCCGCATGCAGGTCCATCCTTCTCTAAAGTGGCAGAACCTCTGGTTCCACGTACTGCCCGAATACGCGACGTCAATGGTGGGCACCCTGGTCTTCCTCGTCGTCTTCCCCTGGCCGCCCGTGGCGGCGGTTGCTGCGCTTCGAACCTACATGCTGTTCACGACCGTCAGGGATGAGGGGCGGGACTTCAACCACATGTCGATGGACAGGGTGAGTGGCCAGCAGGGGCTCTGGTGGGTGGGGGCCGACTATCACGCCATGCACCACATCTATCCGAACAACTTTTATTCCTCATTCGCCAACATCTTTGACCTGGTGGTCGGCACAACCTGCCAGATCGATGGTCGGCGGTTCCTGATCACTGGTGCCAGCGGCGCCTTCGGATCGGCGATGAAGCTGAGGCTCGAAAAGCTTGGCGGCATTGTTGAAACCGCCAAGTTCGGTGTGGACTTCACGGCCGGAAACTACGGCCCGATGCGCGACAAACTGCAACGGGCACAGGTGCTCATCCTCGCCCATGGCGCCAAATCCGAGGACTGCTGGAACGCCAACTATGTGACGTTCACGGACCTCATCGATCTGTTCACCGAGATCGGCAAGGATCGCCTCACCCCGCCGGAAGTCTGGGGCTTGGGGTCCGAGGTTGAACTGCATGGTGATTTCGGCATGGCCGAACTTCGCGACTACAGCCTCACCAAGCGCGCCTTTGCGGCGCGGGCCCGGCAATACTATGCCTCAGATGCACTGATCTATCGCCACATCGTCCCGTCTGCTTTTACGTCCGCCATGGGCAAGGGTCCGATGTCGGCCGCCACGGCGGTGGCAATCGCCCTGTTCCTTATAAGGCGCGGTTTCAGGTACGTTCCTGTGACTCTGACCACCCTCGCCTTCTGGAACTATTTCCGCTTCCGCATGCTTCCGGTAAGCATGGCAAAGATAGACGATCGGCCGAACGATACATCCTCGGCGCCCGGTGGCGCTGACGCACCGGTCGGACGTTAGCCCTCTGCAACGGGTGCGCTGGACGGCGACAGTGAAGGACTGATGGGCAAGCGGATAGCAATCGCAACGATCGGAACGCTGGGGGATGTGCAGCCCTTCATTGCGCTCGCGCTGACGTTGCAGAGGCGCGGCTTCAGCCCGGTACTCTGCACCTGCGGCGACTTCGAGGACTATGTCTCCGGCCATGGAGTCGAATTCGGCAATCTCGGGGGCGACATTCAGGCATTCCTGCGACAGTCGCAGTTCGACAATGCCATGTCCAAGAGCGCACTCCTCTATGCGCCGGCTCTGCTGCGCGATGGACAGAAGATGCTGAAAGAGGCCGGAAAGCGCTTCTGGGATCTTGCCCAGAACGCCGATGCACTGATCTTTCACAACAATACCACCTTCACCATCGATATCGCCGAGGCGCGCGATCTGCCGGCGATCTTCACGGCGTTCCAGCCGCTGAATCCAACCGGCGAATTCCCCTATTTCGACGCCCCCGGACAGACGGTCGAGCCCCTGCTCACACGCTTTGGCCGCGAACCCTTCGCACGTGGCCTCGACCCCTTCATGAACCGGCTGAGCTACGTCATCCAGGCGGTGCAACAGGGCTATTACGACTTCCCGCGCGACCGCGTGCGCCGCAGCCTGCTTGGCCTCAAGCCCAAAAAGCGCGGCGGATTCGTGCACAACTCGCGCGGTGATCGGTTGACGGCGCTGCACGCCTATTCGGCCTTGATCTCCCCTGCACCTGGCGACTGGGCCGAGAACAACAACATCACCGGGTTCTGGAGGCTCGAGGATACCTCCGGATGGGAGCCCGACGCCGAGTTCGCCGCCTTCCTGGCGAAGGGCGAGAAGCCGATCTACCTGGGCTTCGGCTCGATGCCGTGGGGCACGGCGCGCAATACCGAGATCGTCACCAAGGCGCTGAAGCTGTGGGGCGGCCGCGTCGTGATCGGACGCGGCTGGGGCGGGGTAAAATCCGAGGATCTGCCCGATACGGTGTTCTCGATCGACAGGGCGCCACATTCGAAACTGTTCGAACATATGCAGGCGGTCGTGCACCATGGCGGCGCCGGCACCACGCACACGGGGCTCATTGCCGGCAAGCCGAGCTTTGCGGTGCCGCAGTTCTTCGACCAGCCCTATTGGGGCCAGCGGCTTTATGAGCTGGGCTGCGGACCCGCGCCAGTGCGGCTGCGCAAGCTGACGCCCGGCATCCTCGCCTCGGCACTTGACGACCTTGCCACCACACCGTCTTACGAATGGGCGGCCGTGGCATTGAGTGAGAAGCTGAAGCTCGAGGACGGCACCGGACGCGCCGTCGACGTGATCGAGGAAACCATTGCCGCCTATCGTCCCGGCGCCAGCGCCGAGCCGCAACTTCTTGGAGCAGCCTCGTGACCGCCTACGACCCGCAGAACGTCTTCGGTAAGATTCTCCGCGGCGAGTTCTCAAGTCACAAGGTGTTCGAGGACGATACCCTGCTGGCCATCATGGATGTGTTCCCGCAATCACGCGGCCACACCCTGGTGATCCCCAAAGCCGCATCGCGCAATCTGCTCGACGCCGACCCCAAGACGCTGGCTGCCATCATGCCGCAGCTGCAGAACCTCGCTCGTGCGGTGAAGACGGCGACCGGCGCGGACGGCCTGCGCCTGGCGCAATACAACGAAGCACCGGCCGGACAGACGGTATTCCACCTGCATTTCCATCTGATACCGATCTATGAGGGGGTCGAGCTCGGACGTCATGGCGGCGCCAAGGCCGATGATGCCGAACTTGCCGATCTGGCCAAGGCGATCTCCGCGGCTCTATAGCCGGCGCTCAAACGAAAAGGCCGGGATCGCTCCCGGCCTTTCGATTCAGATTGCAGTCGCTCAGCTTTTCTCTTCGGCCTTGGGCGCCTTCTTGCTGGCCTTCGGGCCGGGGATGGCCTTGGGGCGCGCCGGACGCGGCGGCACCGCGATCAGCTCGAGCTTGGCGTCGGGGCCAACGCCGACCACCGCCACGGTGACCGAGCCGCCATTGACCAGTTCGCCGAACAGCACCTGGTCGGCCAGCGGCTTCTTGACGTGCTCCTGGATAACGCGGCCCAGCGGACGCGCGCCCATGCGCTCGTCATAGCCGCGCACCGCGAGCCATTCGGCGGCTTCCGGCGTCAGCTCGATCGTCACGCCCCGCTCGGCCAGCTGGCCTTCGAGCTGCAGGACGAACTTCTCGACCACCTGGCGGACCACTGCCGGCGGCAGCGGGCCGAACGAGATGATCGCGTCGAGCCGGTTGCGGAACTCCGGCGTGAACATGCGGTTGATCGCTTCCTCGTCGTCGCCCTGCTCGCGCTTGCGGCCAAAGCCGATCGGCGACTTGGCCAGCTCCATGGCGCCCACATTCGAGGTCATGATCAGGATGACGTTGCGGAAGTCGACCGACTTGCCGTTGTGGTCGGTCAGCTTGCCGTGGTCCATGACCTGCAACAGGATGTTGAACAGGTCCGGATGCGCCTTCTCGATTTCGTCGAGCAGCACCACGCAGTGCGGATGCTGGTCGACGCCGTCGGTCAGCAGCCCGCCCTGATCGAAGCCGACATAGCCCGGAGGGGCACCGATCAGCCGCGAAACGGTGTGGCGCTCCATGTACTCCGACATGTCGAAGCGCAGCAGTTCCACGCCGAGCGTATCGGCGAGCTGCTTGGCGACCTCGGTCTTGCCGACGCCGGTCGGGCCGGTGAAGAGGTAGGAGCCGATCGGCTTTTCCGGTTCGCGCAGGCCGGCACGCGCCAGCTTGATCGCCGAGGCCAGCGCGCTGATCGCCGCATCCTGCCCGAACACCACGCGCTTGAGATTGCTCTCGAGTCCGGCGAGCAGCTCGGTATCGGACTTCGACACCGACTTGGGCGGAATGCGCGCCATCGTGGCGATGGTCTGCTTCGATGTCCTCGACATCGATGATCGTCTTGCGCTTGTCGGCCGTCAGCAGCATCTGGCTGGCGCCGGTCTCGTCGATCACGTCGATCGCCTTGTCGGGCAGCTTGCGGTCGTTGATGTAGCGGGCCGACAGCTCGACGGCCGCCTTCAGCGCCTCATCGGTGTACTTGAGCTTGTGGTAATCCTCGAAATACGGCCGCAGGCCCTTCACGATCTCGATGGCATCGGGAATGGTCGGCTCGGCCACGTCGATCTTCTGGAAGCGGCGCACCAGCGCCCGGTCCTTCTCGAAGAACTGGCGGTATTCCTTGTAGGTGGTCGAGCCGATGCAGCGCATGTTGCCCGACGCCAGCGCCGGCTTCAGCAGGTTGGAGGCATCGAGCGCGCCGCCCGAGGTGGCGCCCGCGCCGATCACGGTGTGGATCTCGTCGATGAAGAGGATCGCGTCGGGGTGCTTCTCGAGCTCCTTCATCACCGCCTTCAGCCGCTCCTCGAAATCGCCGCGATAGCGCGTGCCGGCCAGCAGCGAGCCCATGTCGAGCGCGTAGATGGTGGCGTTCTGCAGCACTTCGGGGACGTCGCCTTCGACGATCTTGCGGGCCAGGCCCTCGGCAATGGCGGTCTTGCCGACGCCGGCGTCGCCGACGATAGATCGGGTTGTTCTTCGAGCGGCGGCACAGCACCTGGATGGTGCGGCGCAGTTCGGCATCGCGGCCGATCAGCGGATCGATCTTCCCGGCCTTCGCCTTCTCGTTGAGGTTGACGCAGAAATCGGCCAGCGCCGAACTCTGCCCGTTGCCGCTGGCGCGCTCGCCCTCCTCGCCGTGCCCGCGCCGCCGGGAGTCTCGGCGCCGCGCACCCGGCGCTCCTCGTTCGGGCCGGACTTGGTGATGCCGTGCGAGATGAAATTGACCGCGTCGAGCCGGCTCATGTCCTGCTGCTCGAGGAAATAGGCCGCATGGCTCTCGCGCTCGGCGAAGATCGCGACCAGCACATTGGCGCCGGTGACCTCCTCCTTGCCGGAGGACTGCACGTGGATGACGGCGCGCTGGATGACGCGCTGGAACGCGGCGGTCGGGCCGCGCATCCTGGCCGTTGGGCACGACGAGGCTGTCGAGTTCCTCGTTGATGAAGTCCTCGAGGTCGCCCTTCAGCGCTTCGACATCGACATCGCAGCCGGTCAGCACCGCGATGGTGTCGCGGTCGTCGGTCAGGGCCAGCAGCAGATGTTCGAGCGTGGCGAACTCATGCGCGCGCTCGCGGGCGAGGTTCATCGCCTGGTGGAGGGCCTTTTCCAGTCCGCGCGAGAATGAGGGCATATTCGGTTATCCTATTGTTTTTCCATCACGCATTGCAGCGGATGCTGGTTCTTGCGTGCCGTGTCCATGACGCGGGTGACCTTGGTCTCGGCCACCTCGAACGGATAGACGCCGCACTCCCCTACCCCCTGATTGTGGACGTGCAGCATGATCTGCATGGCGTCTTCGCGCGACTTGTTGAAGACGTCCTGCAGGACGAGAACGACGAACTCCATCGGCGTGTAGTCGTCATTCAGCAGCAGCACCCGATAAAGGCTCGGGCGCTTGGTCTTGGGTTTGGTCTTGGTGATGGTGCCGGTATCGATCTCGAACCGCCGTCGTCCTTGCCGCCGCCTCATCCTGGCCCGAGACGCGCAGCCGCGGCGGCGCGTGCCTCTGTTGGCGCCCGCTGGAGGCCTATGGCCGAATGACCTTCGGGATCAAAACGAAGCAGCATGGTGAGGCCATTATGTAGGCAAAACTCGCCGCTGTTAAGGGGCATAGCGCGGCATCAAACTTCTGCTGCCAATAGGCACGCGTCGCTAGCAGCCTCTTGACCACAGCCGCGCAATTCGCATCGCATTTTACCGAATGGTAACGGCGGCTCCCTATTGTCTCTCGTTGAACAGGGTGCAGACGCGGTCCGGGGGGAGCCGCGCCCACGCCTCCGGTGTAGTCGCGTACGGGCGACGTACATACCCGAGTATGAGTTGGAGTACCGGGTGGTTTCCCAGCAGGTATCTTGCGTCTTCGCGCGCCGTCCCTTGGCGCGCTGTCATTGCAGTTCTCGTTTGCCTCGCCGTGGTCGTTGCCCACCGCGACGCCGCGGCCGAAGCAGTCTTCGGTCCCCCGCAAATATGCCGGCATCGTCATCGACGCCAAGTCCGGCAAGGTGCTCTACGAGAGCGCCGCCGATGCGGCCCGCTATCCCGCTTCCGTCACCAAGGTGATGACGCTCTACGTCCTGTTTCAGGAGCTGGCCGCCGGGTAACATGAAGCTCTCCGACAAGATGAAGGTCTCAAGCCACGCCGCCGTCGGCCGTGCCGACCAAGCTCGGTCTGAAGGCCGGCTCCACCATCACCGTCGAGAACGCCATCAAGGCGATCGTCACCCTCACCGCCAACGACATGGCCCGGGTGATCGCCGAGCACATCTCCGGCTCCGAGAGCAAGTTCGCCAAGCGCATGACCGCCACCGCCAAGGCGCTGGGCATGAAGCGCACCACCTACTGACAATGCCTCGGGCCTGCCCGATCAGCGGCAGGTCACCACCGTGCGCGACCAGGCGATCCTCGGCATCGCCGTCTACCAGCACTTCCCGAAGTATTACGAGTATTTCCAGACCCGCAGCTTCCAGTACGGCAAGCGCACCTACGGCAACCACAACCGGCTGCTCGGCAGCGGCGGCGTCGACGGCATCAAGACCGGCTACACCAGCGCCTCCGGCTACAACCTGCTGACCGCCGCACGCAACGACGGCCGCCATATCGTCGTCGTCGGCTTTGGCTTCGACTCCGCCAACGCCGCGATGCCAAGGTGCGCGAGCTGGTCAAGAACTACCTGCCCAAGGGCCGCAGCGGCGAATATCTCGAAAACCGCGATGATCCCTGCGCCCGGCCGCAAAGGCTCCGTTGCCAACCCCACTCTGGGTGGCGGCGATGACATCGAAATTGCCTCACTGAGCGCCGGCGGCACAGTCATCCCAATGCCCGTGCCAAGCTTCCGGCAAGGCCAGGAACAGGACGTAGAGCTTTCAGAAGAGGCAAGCGCCGCGGCGGCACGACCGGTGATCGCCGAGGGCGATACGCGAAGAGGACATCGCGCTGGCCAATGTCAGCACCCCATTCCCCGCAACCCGCAGCGACGCGGTCGATCTCGGCATCGAACCGGCGCTGGGAGCCGTCAACACCGTCGCGACCGGTTCTGTCAGTGGCACCCGGCCGCGCGCGGTCGACGTCATCGGCGCCTGGCTCAGCGAGACGTTCTCGCTCGGCGCCGCGCCCGCCCCGCTGGGCCAGACCCGGTCATCAGCGCCGCTGGTACCGCCGGTCGGCGTTGGCGAGAACGGCGAGCCGGTCGATCTGATGACCTCTGGCAGCATCGACGGCGGCAATCCGGAGCCTGAAGCCGTTGGCATCATTCCGGGAGCACAACCAGTCGCAGCAGAGCCGGTCAAAGTTGCGACGGCAGTGGCACAGCCCATGCCCCAGGCTATCGCCACGGGCAACTGGGTCGTCCAGGTCGGCGCAGCCCCCAGCGAATCTGGCGCGCGGAGTCTTCTCGACGACGCCGCCTCGACCATTGCGGCGCTCGGTGACTTCCAGCAGCACGTCGAGCGCCTCGAGAAGAATGGACAGATATTCTACCGCGCCCGCTTTGCGGGCTTCGGTGGCCGCGACGACGCGACCACCATGTGCAACGAGCTCAAGAAAGCAAAAATTGAGCTGCCTCGCGATGCAAAGCTAAGAGGCAGCCGACCAAGGGAAGCGCGTTTGTGGCCTGTGTATGGAGTAGCCCAAATGAGCGATACGTCTAGCCTATCCGAGCTGGCTCGGTTCATCGGTCAGTCTGCAGTCGCCGCCGAAGATCCGCTGGTTCGCCGTCGCGCGATCAGTGCGATGGCCAGCCGGCTTAGCCCACGTCCCGTCCGCAAGGGTGTCGCCGACCTGCTTGGCGTCGTGCTGGCCCTGTCGGCCCGTACCCGCCGCATGGTGATGCCGGGAGTCGAGATCGATCTCGACGTGTTCGGTCCCGACGGCGGGCGCGCTGTCCGCATCAGGATGCCGCGTCCCACCACCTGACGATGCAGTATGACCTCAGGCGCTGAGGCGCCGGGGTGGCAGCCCGTCGGCCGTTGGTGGACGGATGAGCAATCCGGGGTCCGCCACCACGACACGATTGCGACCACGCGCCTTCGCCTCGTAAAGCGCTGCGTCGGCCGCTGCGAGAAGCAGCAGCAGATCGAGGCCCGCGTGCGTCGTTGCCGCTACCCCGACGCTCACCGTCCCCTGAACGCTCTGACCGTCGACGATAAGCCTCACCGCTTCGAAGGCCGCGCGAATACGCTCCGCCACCACAATTGCTCCGGCAACCTCAGTGTCGGGCAGGTGGCAGCAGAACTCCTCCCCACCAATCCGGTACAACTGATCGGCGGGCCTGATGCTCGCCTCCGCCTCGTGCGCAAACGCAACCAGCATGCGGTCGCCGACATCATGTCCAAAGCGGTCGTTGATCGACTTGAAACCGTCGAGGTCCAGGACCAGCAGTGCCATGGGTTCGCGACCATATTTGCGGCGACGCGACGCGCGCTCGGCAAAATCATTGAAGGCGCGTCTGTTCATCAGCCCGGTGAGCGGGTCGGAGAGCGCGAAGCCGCGCTGCTCAGCTTCCTTGCGCTCCTTGGTCATCGAGATGAGGAGAAACCCGGCGAAGGCAGTATGAATGAAGACGATCAGCATGAAGCCGCCCAGCCAAAGCGGATCGAGCGGCAACGCGCCAACCGGAAACGGCAGCACCGTCACCAGCGCCGCCCGCAGCGCCATGAGGCTCGCAAAGCTGGAGAACACGACGACGGCCGGCATGCGCGACACCAGCACCTCTGAGCGATCACGCCAGAGTTCATATGCGGCGAGCGCGCAAAGCCCCCCATTGATCACGGAGACGGCGGCAATCCGCCAGGGCAAACTCGCTCTGAATTCTGGCAGGACGCACAGCGCCAGCCACCCCGCGGTGAGCGCACCAAGTGCAATCCACAGTGGCGGACGTCCGTGGAATACGCGAACGCCCTGCCACAGCGATGCAATCGCCAGCAGCCGCGCCAGATTGCCGACAACGATTGATCCGATGTCGGCGTCCCAGCCCGGCCGCATGTAAAAGACCAGCCCCGCACCGCCAAACATCAGCGGCACGCCCCACCACAGCAGCCAGGCCGCCGCACGGTCCTGTGCCCAGAAATAAATGAACATGCTGCCGATGAGCAGCAGAACGGCGCAACCCGCCACAAGCACTGTAAAACTGTCGAGTAGCAAGAACTCACTGCTCCATGGTGAAGCGGAGCCTAGTCCCCTATTTCTTTCGCGGAGCTAAACGCGGGCAGAAGTTGGCTAGTTGCCGCTCGCCATGTGATCGAACTGCGGGGGGGTGTTCGAACTTTCCGACCAGGCCGCCTGAGCGGCACGGCGCGCTTGCGCGCGGTCGCTGACCGGCAGTTTGAGGGCCTCCAGCAGGGCCCGGTACTCCTGCCGCGCGCTGAGATGAGACATCGATGGCAGTCCGCCCAGCAACTCATCGTCGAGAGGATCGAAGACAGTCATCCCGGTCGGAAACAGCGAACGGAAAATCACCCGCTCCGCAATACCCTCCGCGACCCGGCAGCCGAGTCTCACCGCGATCTTCTCTATCGCAGTCTGCACCAGCCGCATGCTCCGCGACGAGAGCATGGAGATGCGATTGCGCACCAGGATCCAGTCGATGGTCTTGCCATCGATGGCAAGCCGCTCGGTGCGGGCCCGCTGCACCAGACGGGAGTAGTGGCTCATCTCGCGCGGATCACCGGTGACCGGGTCGACATGTGCCATGACGTCGAGATCGATCAGGCTATCGTTGAGTGGCGTGATCAGGGTGTCGGCGAGCGAGTGGGCGAGCCGCGTGAGATGGGTATCGAACCCTGGTGTGTCGACCACGAGGAAGTCCACCTCACCCTCGACCTCGATGACGGCCTGGCGGAACAGGTCGAACTCCACCTTCTGGTTTTCCCGGATGGAATCCGACTTCGTCATCGGCAGGTGGAAGTGCGTGGTGTGGGGGAGTTTGAGGTCCCGCGCCTGCGCCCAGTGACGCCGGTTGCGGACGTAGTTCGTGAAGGTCTGCTGCCGGCTGTCGACGTCGATCGAGGCGACACGAAAGCCCTGATACAGCAAATAGATCGCGAGGTGGAACGCCGTGGTGGACTTGCCGGAGCCGCCCTTCTCATTGCCAACAACGATGACATGAGTTCCCGTGCGACCCATCACAGACTCCAACATGCCCCGTTAAAGTGTGTGGCGAAATAGTGATTTGGTTCAAGAGGCAGTTTGGTCACAACGGCCGGCCGATGCATCGCGCGCACGACTGTGGGCTTGACTGCCCGCTCGGCGGCGGCGAGTCGACGTGCGCGGGCGCGGAATCCTAGAGCAGTCCCAGCCGCGCCAGTTCTTCGGCGATTTCCACGGCGCCGCCATCGGCGCTGCCGCCGCGGCCGAGGTCTGGAGGCGCCTCGCGCGGCTCGAGGTAGCGCCACCCCTGAAATGGCCGCTTGGGGCGCGGCGCCACCCGCACCAGATCGGGCGCCATGATGATGTCGCAGCAGGCACGCCCCTCGTCATCCGTCGCAGCGGCGAGACGCAGGATGGACTGCCGGCAGCGCACCACCCCTGAGATCACCCAGTAGATCGATCCCTTGCCTTCGATATCGGCCGCCCGTTTCGGCATCGTGCGCGTGCGGTGCACATGCACGTCCTCACCATAGTCGGCGCCCCACCAATGGGCGCGCTCCTCGCGATAACTCTCGAGTTCCTGCAGCGTCGCCACACCGACGCAAAGCTTGATCATGTGCACGAGGCCGGGCCGGCCTGCGGATTTCTGGAGCGGCATTCTGGTCCCTTAATGACGAAGGGCGCCACCGCGGGCGCCCTTCCGAATTTTTGTACCGTCGCCCGGCCTACTGGCCTGGATGCGTTCTAGACGCCGGCAACGACAGATACGATCAGGCCCATGGCCAACAGACACACCAGTGTCCATGACAAGGTCATCCAGATCGGCGACCCTCCGGCCCGCGTCAAGGCTGCCTTCGATTGGCCTCGCAAGACTGCTCCTTTTGCCGTTTGCCCGGCGCGCCAAGAGAGCCCGCCGGTTACGAATCGTTAACCTGCCGCCGCCGGCTTGGCAAGCTCGTGACGATTCGACGACGGCAAATGGGGAAAATGCGGCGCTAGAACAGTCGCAGCCAGAGCGCGGCCAGACCAAGAAATGCAAAGAATCCAACGACATCGGTGACAGTCGTGACGAACACCGACGAGGCGATGGCGGGATCGATCTTCAGCCGCTCGAGCCCCAGGGGGATGAGGATGCCCGCAGCACCGGCCGCGATCATGTTGACGATCATTGCCAGACCAATCACCAGACCGAGCCCGGGATCGAAGTAGCGCAACGCCGTCAGCCCGCCGATCAGCAGCGCGAAGACCATGCCATTGACCACCCCGACCAGAATTTCTCGGCCGATCAGGCGGCGGATCTTGTAGCTGTCGAGTTCGCGCATCGCCAGCGCCCGAACGGTAACCGTCATCGTCTGAGTGCCGGCGTTTCCCCCCATCGAGGCGACGATCGGCATCAGCACCGCAAGTGCTACCATCTGCTCGATGGTCGCATCGAACAGCCCGATGACCAGCGACGCGAGTATGGCGGTGATGAGGTTGACGACAAGCCAGGTCGTCCGGCTGCGTACCGCGCCCCATACATTGTCGGAAATCTCTTCGTCGCCGATACCGGCAAGCAGCTGCATGTCCTCGGTTGCCTCCTCATGGATGACGTCCACCATGTCATCGATGGTGAGGACGCCGACCAGCCGCTTGTTTTCATCCACGACCGCGACCTCGACCAGATCGTAGCGCTCGAAGGTGCGGGCTGCTTCTTCCTGGTCCTCGCTGGCGTCGACTTCGATCACGTTGGTGTTCATGATCGCTTCGATCCTGCGGTCACGCCTGGCGCGCAGGAACTTGTCCAGCGGCAGCGTCCCCAGCAGGTTGTAGCTCGGGTCGACCACGTAGATCTGGTAGAACTCGTCCGGCAGTTCCTGGTCGTTGCGCAGATAGTCGATGGTCTGGCCCACGGTCCAGAATGGCGGAATGGCAATGAAGTCGGTCTGCATCCGCCGGCCGGCGGAATCCTCGGGGAAATCGAGGCTGCGCTTCAGGCTCAGGCGCTCGAAGGCCGGCATCTGCGCAAGGATTTCCTCGCGGTCCGGCACATCGATGTCTTCGAGAATGTAGACGGCGTCGTCGTTGTCGAGGCTGGCGACGCCGCGCGCGATGTCGGCGTTCGGCAACGCCTCCATCAGCTCGTTGCGGATGCCGTCGTCGATCTCAGTCAGCGCCGAATAGTCGAACTTGTCGCCCAGCAGCTGCACCAGCTTCAGCCGCTCGTCGTGATCCAGCGCCTCCAGCACGTCGCCGACATCAGCCGCGTGCAGCGGCACCATGACATCAACAATGTCCGAGACCTCGCCAGCTTCGAGCAGCTCGCGCAGCCGCGCAATCCACAGGGGATTGAGCCGCTCTTCCTCGTTGCGCAAGGCGCTCGGGTCGAGGCGAATGTCTTCGCTGGCGGCGCTATCGGATGTTTCGGTCATTGAAGGCCCGGACTGCGGGGTATCCGGTGGTGTAGCCAATCGCATTCCGATGCGCCAGACTTCGCCCCGGAGCACAGCAGGTTTTTTGGACCACGGATGGCAAAATCCGAACTCGAACAGGCAATTGCGCGCGTCAAGCGTCTGGCGGCCGCCACCGGCCTGCCCGAGATCGTCGAGGGCACGAGCTTCGACGTGTTTGCCCTGCGGGTGCGCGACAAGCCCTTTGTTCGGGTCAAGGACGCGCTGACGATGGTGCTCTCGATGCCACTTGAGCAGAAGGATCTGCTGCTCGAGGTCGCGCCGGAGATCTATTACCAGACCGACCACTACAAGGGCTGGCCCGGGCTGCTGGTGCGTCTGGACGTGATCGGCGACGCAGAGCTGCAGGGCCGCATTGCGGCGGCCTGGCGCTACAAGGCGCCCAAGCGGCTCGCAGCCCTGGTGGCCGGCAAGGAGAGACCATGACACAGGCCCCACTGCACTTCTTCTGCCGCCTCGTGCCGCCGCGCGCCGACTTCATGACCACGATGACTGACGACGAACGCCAGGCGATGCGCGCCCACGTCGCCTACTGGACCGAGCGGCTGGCGACGGGCGAGGCACTGCTGTTCGGCCCGGTCGCCGATCCAGCAGGCGGCTACGGCATCGGTATCCTCCGCGTCGACGATGAGGCGCACCTGTTGGCCCTGCGCGAAGCCGACCCGGCGATCCAGGCCCGCATCGGCTTCCTCTACGAAGTTCAGCCGATGCCGCAGGTGGTGATCCCGCCGCGCTGAATCAGTCAGCCGGCTCGCGGTGTTGGTCTAGGGATCGTTCTCGCTGGGCCCGTCGATCTGTCCGGCGTAGACGCCCCGGCCACTGGGCTGCAGCACCTGAGGTGGCGCGCAGGACCGCCAAAGCGTCCGCAGATATTCAGAGAGATGGTGCGGTCGAGAAGACTCGAACTTCCACGCCTTGCGGCACAGCGACCTCAACGCTGCGCGTCTACCAATTCCGCCACGACCGCACGCCATGGTAGCGCCGCGCCAACCGGGGCGAAGCGAGTGTGCGTGTAGCAAATGAACTCCGGCGGCTCAAGCGATTAAATCGCCGCTTTGCCCGCTGCGCTCAATCAGTTGCGTTTGAAGATTTTTTCGGTGATTTCAACGGACAGCTGACCGTCCTCGACCTTCACCTCGCCATGCGCGATGAGGGTGTTGTTGGCGTAGATGCGAAGCGGATCGTCCTTGTCGGCGTCGAGCTCGATCACCGCCCCGCGTCCCATGCGCAGCAGGTGGTGGATGGGCATTGTCGTAGCACCGAGTTCCACCGTGATATCGACTTCAATATTGTCGAGAGTGTTCATATATACGCCCAGAGCCCCGGCCCCGCTGAATCAGAGTGCGCGGGGTCACAAATGAGCATCGGCCGGCCATGATTACCGAAGTGTTAACAGTGCCCCGTTTTGGCCTCTGCGATACCGCAGAGAAGCTGCGGCGGGCCGATGGCCAGCCGGCGGAGTGGATCATTGCGCCAGGTGAGACACCCTATCCCATCGCGCTCGAGACCATGCGGGCGCGGGCCGCCGCGATCGCTGGCGGGACCGCGGGAGAAGCCGTGTGGCTGGTCGAGCATCCCCCACTCTACACCTCCGGCACCTCGGCCAAGCCGGCCGACCTGCTCGATCCGCTGCGCTTTGAGGTCCATGACGCCGGACGGGGCGGCGAATACACCTATCACGGGCCCGGCCAGCGTGTGGCGTACGTGATGCTCGACCTCAGGCAGCGCGGTCGCGACGTCCGCTGCCTCGTGCAGGGCCTCGAAGGATGGGTGATTGACACGCTGGCCGCCTTCAACATTCGCGGCGAACGCCGCGAGGGACGGATCGGGGTATGGGTCAGCCGGCCCGAGCGCGGGGCGGGTGTCGAAGACAAGATCGCCGCCATCGGCGTGCGGGTGTCGCGCTGGGTGACGTTCCACGGCATCTCGCTGAACATCTCGCCCGACCTCCGGCATTATGACGGGATCGTGCCCTGCGGCATCTCCGACCATGGCGTCACCAGTTTCGAGGACCTCGGACACCTCGTTTCGATGCCCGAGGTGGACAGCGTTCTGAAGGCCGCCTTCGAGCATCGCTTTGGACCGGCCATCGCCGCGGCCAATGAAACCCTTGTTTCTCCGCGCTGACCGCCGCATTTTAGCCTGAAGTCCGATTCCGCCGAGAAGGAACCGATCATGACCCTCGACGATCTGAAGCGCATCTTCCTGGGACCCACCTTGTTCCGGCTCGACACCATCCTGTCGCCACGGCTGGTGCCGGTACTCTATTCGGTTGGCCTCGCCAGCATCCTGCTCTGGGCCGTGACGCACCTGTTCGCGACGTTCGGCTCCAATTTCGGCAATGGCCTGTGGGGGCTGCTGGAAATTATTGTCTTCGGCGCGCTGGGGCTGGTTATCCTGCGGATCGCCTGTGAAGCGCTGCTGGTGTTCTTCGAGACGCATCGCGAGGCGACCGAGAATGTCAGCCGCACCCGCATCTCGTCGACCCTGCTGGACGAAGTGCGGGACGCCATCCACGATATCGCTGACGACGAGGACGACTACATCTCCCCGGCCACGGACGTGCCGCCAAGCACCCCCAGGCCCGTGGACATCACGCCAAAAGCTCCCGCCCGACCGGCTGTCCGCCGCACCGCCCGCCGCACGCCCGCGCCCAAAAGCTAGCCGCGCCGCCGCCGCAGCGCTGCCCTGCACACCAATCACAGTGCTTTTCATTGCTTTTGGCGCGCGTTCCGCTATGAGGTCGCGCCCATGAGTACAGCCGCCAAACTCGCCCCGGCGCCCAGGATTGGCCTCGTCAGCCTGGGATGCCCGAAGGCCCTCGTCGATTCCGAACGCATCATGACCACGCTGCGCGCGCAGGGCTATGCGTTCTCGCGCGACTATGCCGGCGCCGACATCGTTCTGGTCAACACCTGCGGCTTCCTCGACAGCGCCAAGCAGGAAAGCCTCGAAGCCATCGGCGAAGCACTGGCCGAGAATGGCCGCGTTATCGTCACCGGGTGTCTCGGCGTCGAGGAAGAGCTGATCCGGCAGACCCACCCGAGCGTGCTGGCCGTCTCAGGCCCGCATCAGTACGAGCAGGTGGTCAACGCGGTGAACCTTCACCTGCCCCCGGTGCCCAATCGCTATATCGACCTGGTGCCCGAGCAGGCGCTGCGCCTGACGCCGCGGCACTACGCCTACCTCAAGATTTCCGAAGGCTGCAACAATCGCTGCTCGTTCTGCATCATCCCGCAGATCCGCGGCGATCTCGCTTCGCGCCCCATCGCTTCGGTGCTCTATGAGGCCGAACGGCTGGTGCAGTCGGGCGTCAAGGAACTGCTGGTGATCTCGCAGGACACCAGCGCCTACGGCGTCGATGTCAAATACGCCAATTCGAAATATCGCGGCCGCGATGTGTCGGCGAAGTTCCAGACGCTGGCCGAGGAACTGGGGCAGATGGATGTGTGGACCCGCCTCCACTATGTCTACCCTTATCCGCACGTCGACAGCGTCATCCCGCTGATGGCGGAGGGCAAGGTACTGCCCTACCTCGACATTCCCTTCCAGCACGCCTCGCCCACGGTGCTCAAGGCGATGCGCCGCCCGGCCAACCAGGTCAAGACGCTCGACCGCATCAAGTCGTGGCGCGAAATCTGCCCCGACCTTACCATCCGCTCCAACTTCATCGTCGGCTTCCCCGGCGAGACGGAGGAGGATTTCGAGTTCCTGCTCGACTGGATCGAGGAGGCGGAGATCGACCGCGCCGGATGCTTCAAATATGAGCC
This sequence comes from uncultured Alphaproteobacteria bacterium, assembly GCA_963796775.1. Classification (GTDB taxonomy): domain Bacteria; phylum Pseudomonadota; class Alphaproteobacteria; order Rhizobiales; family Devosiaceae; genus Devosia_A. The sequence goes on from CAWCMZ010000007.1 coordinate 537,394, forward strand.
GGTGACCGGCGCGCCGGCCAATGAACTCGACGGCATCGTGCCCGACGAGGTCAAGACCGAACGCTTCGAGCGCCTGATGGAAGTGGCGCAGGACGTCTCGGCCGGGCAGCTGGCAAAGAAGGTCGGCCGCACCATCGAGGTGCTGGTCGACGACGTCCAGCCCGAGCACAACCGCGCCATCGCCCGCAGCAAATGGGACGCGCCGGAGATCGACGGACAGGTCATCGTCGACAATGCCACTGGCATCAAGCCCGGCGACAAGGTCAGCGTGAATGTCACCGCCTCCGACGAATATGACCTGTTCGCGACGCCCACCGCCGCGCTGAACTGAGCGCCGCTAGACGCGCAGCGTCTCGAGCATGCCGACGGCCGCGTCGAACTCGGTGCGGCGCTGCGCGCGGCGCACCGTATGCTCCTCGACCTCGCCCCACTGGGCGATGTTGAAGTCCTCGTCGACATGTGCGGCCGCCCAGACCTCGTCCGGGATCACGAGTTTCTCCCAAAGCGCGATCGCCAGCAGTCCGGAGCCGGTGAGCGCCGTCACGGACAGCAGTGGCGTCAGCACCCAGTGGTTTTCGCCATCGAGCCCCAGCCCGAGCTTGCTGAGCGTTGCGGGCGGCTGCGCCTGATGGATGATGCCGATGGTCGGCTGGAAGCCGACCCCGAAATGCCGCGCCAGCTTTACCAGCGCAGCGTCCCATAGCCGCTCCTGATCGGCGACCAGGGCAACGGGACCGTCGGCGCGATACAGCAACAGGTCGCTGGCACAGAACTTGAGGATCTCCTCGCGCAGCGCCACCGTCTGCTCCGCACCAGCCTCGATGGTAGAATTGACCAGCCGCTGTAGCGGCATGGTAGCAGGATCGATGAACTGGCCCTGCGCCGCCCACTCCTCCGCGAGCGCCGTCGCGAGGGCAGCAACAGGGACGATAACGGGCTTCCGGCCAGGTGTCTTGGTGGCGCGCCCATCGAGCTCGACGGCAAATCCGCCTGCCGCCGGCACGACGCTCGTCGCCTTGTAGAAGCGTTTCGGCAGCTGCTGTTTTACGTGTGCCTGGGCGCGGCCGTAGCCATCGGTGCGATGCTGGTGTGCGTCATCGAGGAAGTCCCGCATCGTCAGCCCAGCAATTTCTCGATGGCGGCATCGAGCTCATCAAAGTGGTCGATGACCACATCTGCGCCCGCGCCCACAAGGTCGGCCTCGGTATGGTAGCCCCATTTGACGCCGATGGCGCCGACACCGGCGGCCTTCGCCATCTTCATGTCGTGCGTGGTGTCGCCGATCATCACGGTCTCGAGCGGGCTCGCTCCGGCTTTCTCCATTGCCGTATGCAACATCTGCGGGTCGGGCTTGCCGCGATTGTGGTCGGGAGTCTGCACGGAGTGGAAGCGTTCGGTGATGCCATGCACGCCGAGCAGCGTCATGGCACCGCGATAGCCCTTGCCCGTCGCTACGGCAAGTGTGGTTTCAGGGTGCGCTCGCAGGCGGTCGAGCGCCGCGAGCGCCCCGTCGAACAGCGGCTCGCGCTGCAGGCCGGCCCGTCGTCCGTAATTGACGCGGTAGCTGGCCAGAATTTCTTCGACCCGCGGTCCAGGCGCGTGCGGTACGAGCATTCTCATCGCGTCACGCGCCGTGATGCCGGAAATGGAACGGATGGCCGCCTCGCCCGGCGGCGGCTCCTGCACATCTTCGAACGCCGCGGTCACCGTCTCCACGATCAGCGCCACGGAGTCGATCAGCGTTCCGTCCATGTCGAAGATCACAAGTCTCATTGTTCTTCGGGGTCCTCGTCCTGAACGTCGAAGCGGTTGGCATCGAAACCGAGCGCGTCGAAGCTCTGCTGCATGTGCGGCGGCAAGGGGGCCGACACATCGAGCGTCTTGCCGCTTCGCAACGGCAGGCGGATGCGCCGGGCGTGCAGATGCAGCCCCTCGCCCAGTCCGGGCGCGCCCTCCCAGTTCTCGATGTTGAAATAGCGCGGATCGCCAAGGATCGGCGTGCCGAGCTGCGCCATGTGGACGCGCAACTGGTGCGTCCGGCCGGTCACCGGCTTGAGCGTCACCCAGGCGAAGCGGCGGCTCGCCATATCGGTGGTCGAGTAATAGCTCATCGAATGCTGGGCGCCGGGCGTGCCGTTCGGCACCACCACCATCTGCTCGCCGTCCGTGGTCGCCTGCTTGGCGAGGAAGCACGAAATGCTGCCCTGGCTTGGGCGCGGGATTGCCGGCGACGACGGCCCAGTAGATCTTGCGCGCCGAACGCGAGCGGAACACCTCGCCGAAATGCGCAGCGGCGGCCTTGGTCTTGGCGACGACGAGGCAGCCCGACGTATCGCGGTCGAGCCGGTGCACCAGCCGCGGCGCCTCGCCCTTCTTGTTGGGGAGGCTTTTCAGCAGCCCATCCATATGCCGCTTGGTGCCGCTGCCGCCCTGCGCGGCAAGGCCATGCGGCTTGTTGAAGACGTAGAGGTCGTCGTCCTCGTAGAGGATGATCGCGCGCAGGAAGTCGGCGTCGTGCGGATTGAACCTTGCGCTTCGGACTTCTCTGGCGCCGCATCGACGGGCGGGACGCGCACCACCTGCCCGGCTTCGAGCCGCGTATTGGTCTTCACGCGTCCGCTGTCGACCCGCACCTGCCCGGTGCGGATCAGCTTCTGCAGGTGCCCGAAGGTCACCTGCGGGAAATGCGTCGCGAACCAGCGATCGAGCCGCATGCCGTCCTCGTCGCGCGCGACGACCTGCTGGCGAACGCCGCTCACGCCGGCACCATCCGGATGACCAGCAGACCGACAATAGAGGCCAATGACCGAGACGACCACCGAGAGCAAGCGTAGAGCGCCGCTGGTCCGCATTGCCCGCGTTCGATGAGCGTGATGGCGTCGAGCGAGAACGACGAGAAGGTGGTGAAGCCGCCAAGCACGCCGACCGCGAGGAACAGCCGCGCTTTCGGTCTGCCACGGCGGCAGCGTGCGGGCAAGCGCGCCGATCAGCAGCCCCATGGCCACGGAGCCGATGACGTTGACCAGCAGAGTCGCCAGCGGAAAGTCCATGGGCACGACCGGCCGACGACCGTACTGACGCCATAGCGCGCCATGGCGCCAAGGGCGCCGCCGATGCCGACGAGGAGGTAGGGGAACACTGCAAACGTCTCCGGCTGTGCTTATCAGCCCTGATCTTCGGCCTTCTTTGACCTCAGACGGGCAAAATACTCGAGCCGCTTCTTGATCTCGCGCTCGAAGCCGCGCTCGACCGGCTGGTAGAAATTCTGCCGGCCGAGCTTTTCGGGGAAGTACTCCTGGCCCGAGAAGCCCTCGGGCGTGTCGTGGTCGTAGATGTAGCCTCGCCGTAGCCCTGCCCCTTCATCAGCTTGGTCGGGGCGTTGAGGATGACCATCGGGGGCATCGGGGAGCCGGTGCTGCTTGGCGAGCTCCGTGGCCGCCGCAAAGGCGGTGTAGACGGCGTTCGATTTGGGCGCCGAGGCGAGATAGACGACGGCCTGCGCCAGCGCCAGTTCGCCCTCCGGCGAGCCCAGCATCTGGTAGGCATCGCGCGCCGCGATGGCCTGAAGGGCAGCGCCTGCGGGTCGGCCATGCCGATGTCCTCGACTGCCATGCGGATCAGGCGGCGGGCGAGAAACAGCGGGTCCTCGCCGGCATCGAGCATGCGGGCGAAATAGTAGAGCGCGCGCGTCGGGGTCGGAGCCGCGCACCGTCTTGTGCAGCGCCGAGATCAGGTTGTAGTGGCCGTCCTGCTTCTTGTCGTAGATCGGCGCACGGCGCTGCACCACCTGCAGCAGGGCCGCCTTGTCGAGGACTTCGCCCGGCTTGGTCGCGGCGAACACCTCCTCGACCAGACCGAGCATCGCCCGCCCGTCGCCGTCGGCGAGTTCGTAGCAGTCCGGCCCGCGCCTCGTCGTCGAGCGGCAGTTCGGCGCCCAGCATCGCCTCGGCGCGCTCGCGCCAGCTGCTCCAGATCGTCCGGGCTGAAGGAATTCGAACCGCAGCACCTGCGCGCGCGAGAGCAGCGCCGCGTTGAGCTCGAAACTCGGGTTCTCGGTGGTGGCGCCGACCAGCACCACCGTGCCGTCTTCCATCACCGGCAGGAAGCCGTCCTGCTGGGCGCGGTTGAAGCGATGGATTTCGTCGACGAACAGCAGCGTCTTGCGGCCCATCCGGCGTGCCATGCGGGCCTTGTCGAACACCTTCTTGAGGTCGGCGACGCCGGAAAACACTGCCGAAATCTGCTCGAAGTCGATAGCCGATCTCGTCGGCGAGGAGCCGCGCGACGGTGGTCTTGCCGGTGCCCGGCGGCCCCCAGAGGATCAGCGAGCCGAGCCGGCCCGAGGCGATCATGCGGCGCAGCGCGCCATCGGGGCCGAGCAGATGGGTCTGGCCGATGACCTCGTCGAGCGATTTGCGGGCGCAGCCGGTCGGCCAGCGGCGGCGCGACGCGTCGTCCCTCGGCCGTCCTCCGCGTCAGCGGCGAACAGATCCGCCATCAGCCACTCCACGATAGAGCGACTGGATCACCTGGCCGCCCCGCTGCAGCACGATCTGCCACGCCGCGCGGACGGGCCGATGCCAGCGCCTTGAAGCGCGTCCACATCTTCGATGTCCTCGCCATTGAGGTTGAGGATCAGGTCGCCCGCTCCAGCCCCATGCGGTCGGCCGGCGAGCCCGCGTGCCACGTCGCGGACGACGACGCCACGTGCGTCATAGGGCAGGTCCAGTCCTGCGCCAGCGGCGGGGTGACGAGGCTCGACGCTGGTGCCCGCGAAGCGGGTATTGCCGGTGATCTGCGCCACCTGGTCGGGACCATCGGCCGGGCGGCCTCGAGCGCCACCATTGCGTCCCCGGTCTTGCCGCCGCGGACGTAGGAGAGGTCGGACGTGCCGCCGATCTGCTTGGTGGCAAGGCGGAAGTCGAAGGCGCTGCGGCTGCGTCCACCGCGACATCCGTCGATGCCAACGATCACGTCGCCGGCCTGAAGCCCGGCCTCGGCGGCGGGACTGCCGGCGGCGACTTCGGTGATCAGCGCGCCGCGCGGCGGATCGATGCCGAGGCTGTCGGCAATGTCGGCGGTGACGTCCTGCAGCCGGGCGCCGAACCAGGGCCGGACGAGTGCGCCGCCTGCATGCCGGCTTCGGCGACGACGCGCGCCATGTTGGCCGGAATGGCGAAGCCGATGCCGACCGAGCCGCCGGAGCGGGAGAAGATCGCCGTATTGATGCCGACCAGCCGGCCGTCGAGATCGACCAGCGCGCCGCCGGAATTGCCGGGATTGATGGCGGCGTCGGTCTGGATGAAGAACTCGTAGTTGCCGGTTTCGACGCCGGTGCGGGCCAGCGCCGAGACGATGCCGCTGGTCACGGTCTGGCCGACGCCGAACGGGTTGCCGATGGCGAGCACGAGATCGCCGACTTCCAGCGCGTCGGAATCGGCAAAGGCGAGCGCCGGGAAGCTCGTGCCGCCGGGATCGCGGATCTTGCAGCACGGCCAGATCGGTCTTGGGATCGTCGAGGACCAGGTCGACCGGATATTCGCGCCCGTCGCTCGGTCGCGATGCGGATATCGGTCGCCCCATCGACGACGTGGCTGTTGGTGAGGATGACGCCCGCGGCGTCGACGATGACGCCCGAACCCAGCGACTGCGACTTCGCGGGGCCGGCTCTGGAACGGATCATTGCCGCCGAAGAAGCGCTGGAAGAACGGATCGTCGGCGAAGGGCGAGCTGGACCTGCTGGGTGACGCGTCGTGGCGTAGACGTTGACCACCGACGGCGTCACCGCCTTCACCACCGGCGCAAAGCTGAGCTGCACCTGTGCCTGGTTCTGCGGCACCTGGCGCGGCGTCGCAGCCGCGGCAACCAGTTGCACGGCCGGCGTGACCGGCTGGGTCACAGTTGCGGTCGTGCTGGCGGCACCCAGTGTCACGGCGGCGACACCGAACAGGGCAACGATCGCTGAGAGGGCAAGTATCATGTGACGCTGCGACATTCCGATGCTCCAGGCTGAATGCGGCTGGCCCCCATGGCCACCATGGATGAGCCGATCGAAACGCCCGGAATCTGTCGCCTTTAAGGTCGGCAGTTACGGATTCGTAATGCCCTGAATATGATCATTGTGCCGGGGGACGATGATCCCTATATGCAGCGCTCGTTTTGCACTCTTCTCACAGACCCCGGAAAGGTTCGCGCCCCAATGACTGAGCCGACCACGGTCTACGCCAACACCTCCGCCGCTGATCGCTGCCGAGGAGCCCGGATTTTCCGAGCTTCCTGTTTTCGCGAGCGGAGCTGCACCGGGCGGTCAAGGTGTTCAAGAAGGGCTTCGACGGGCTGCTGACCTATGCGGTCAAGTGCAACCCCTCGCCGCACATCCTCCAGCAGCTGCACGACGAGGGCCTGAAGGCCTTCGACGTCGCCTCGAACACCGAGATGGAACTGGTGCGCGACTACGCGCCCGGCGCCGTCATGCACTACAACAACCCGATCAAGAACAAGCGCGAGATCGAGCGCGCCTACGAGGAGTTCGGCGTCCGCTCCTTCACCATCGACCACCCGCAGCAGCTCGACCAGCTCGCAGCGGTGGTGTCGCCATCCCGCGATATCGAGGTGACGACCCGCTTCAAGGCCGGCAAGGCGCTGAAATCCTACGATTTCGGCATCAAGTTCGGCGTCATGGAGCAGGGCGCGGCCGAGATCGTCAGCCTGGTCGACCAGATGGGCTATACGCCCAGCCTCTGCTTCCACGTCGGCAGCCAGTGCGAGGACGCCTACGCCTATGAGCGGCACATCGCGGCGGCGGCCCGCATCGCCAAGGAATCCGGCATCGAGCTCAAGCGGCTCAATATCGGTGGCGGCTATCCGGCCCCCTACCCGACCAGCGAAGCGCCGCCGATGGACTACTATTTCGAGACCATCGCGACGGCCGTGAAGGACAATTTCGGCAACTGCGACGCCCGAGCTGATCATCGAGCCCGGCCGCGCGCTGGTGACCTCCTCGACCTCGCTGCTGCTGCGCGTCAAGCACCAGCGCGGCGGCGCAGTCGGTCTATCTCAACGACGGCGCCTACGGCTCGCTGATGGAAGTGAAGTTCATGCACTTCACGCCGCCGGTGCGCGTCTGGCGCGGCCCGCGCATGCACGACAACGACGGCGAGTTCGCCGAATTTCACCGTCTGGGGTCCGACCTGCGACAGCTACGACGTGCTGCCGCAGGTCTTCACCCTGCCCTCCGATATCGACGAGGACGACTGGGTCGAGTTCGGGCTGATGGGCGCCTACACCCAGGCCTCGCTGACCCCGTTCAACGGCTTCGACCGCCGCGACCAGTACTGGGTCGAGGAGGTCTACACCGGCAAGGACCAGCAGCCGGAGTAAGCCGCAAGGCGTTCATCCGGGCCGTCCCTGCCAACGCGGCGGAACGACCTCTTGCGTTTCTCGGGCGAGAGAACATGCGGCGCCTTTCCGCCAGCTGCCGCTCCTGGGCGAGCGTATCGCTGATCTGCGGTCCCCAGCAATTCCGGCAAATCGACGCTGGCGCGAGCGATCGGGCTGAAAGCTCGGACGCCCGCGCGGTGCATCTCGACCTGCTCTACCACCTGCCCCACACCGACTGGGAGCCGCGCCCGATGGAGGAATTCGTCGCGCTGCACGCGACGCGGCGATCGCCGACGACAGCTGGGTGATCGACGGCAATTACTTCGCCACCATCACAGCCGCGCCTCGCCGCGCGCCACCGGCGTCATCCTGCTGGGCAGCGAACCGTGGCGGGCGGCGTTGCGGAACGTGCGCCGCACGCTGTTCGAGACGCGGCAGCGCGCCGGCCAGCTGGAGGGCAATATCGACCGCCTCAGCTGGCGGCTGATCCGCTTCATCCTGTTCGAGCAGCCGAAGAAGCGCGCCCGCGACACCGCGATCCTGCGCGCCAGCGGCCTGCCGCTGCTCGAGCTCGCCTCGATGCGCGAGCTGGCGCAGCTCTACCGGGCCTGGGGCCTCGAGCGCCGGCCGGTCGACGAGCGCGGAGCCGTAGGACGTGCCAATGCTCCCGGCGGGCTCAAGCCCCCGGGGATTGGCGCATGCGGGCCGCCTGGGAAGCGGCGCGGGCGGGACTTCGTCCCTGTGCCGGTCGTCCGGCGAAACTGAGTGGTGCGGACTTTCGCCCCGCCCGATCGCGAACGGTTTTCGGCACGCCGGCACCACCGAAGCGAAGCGCAGGAACCAGCGGACCCAGGATGCGGCGGCCCGCCTCGCGATGCCGCGAACCCTCGCCGCGACGCCCCGTCGGCGCCTCGCATCGGAGAGGTGCAGCCAATTTAGCTGCAGGTGCGGCAGGCGGTGGATAAGTTTTCCCGCTCAACGACGGCTCACATGATCTTGGGGCCGCGCACGCCCTTCTTGATCAGGCCGAGCGGCAATGGCGCTCTCGGCGGTATCGAGGATCGACTGCCGGGCCGGGATGTAGCTGTGCGGCCCATCAGAGCGCTCGCCCTTTGCCCCGTCGAAGATCTTCTCGTTGCCGATGTCGTTGATGATCTGGCGGGCCGGCCCGCCGAGAAGCGGGCGATGAGACGGATGACCCAGTCCGGCACGGTCATGCTGGTCACCTTGCGGTCAGGATAGGCTTCGCGCACGATGTTGGCGACTGTCGGGAAACGGCATGTAGTCGGCGGTGGCCAGATAGCGTTCGCCGATAGCCGCCGGGCTCTCGAGCGCGGCAACGTGCATCTCGGCGGCGTCGCGGACATCGATGATCGAAAAGCCGTTGCTTCGGCAGCGCCGGAGTCACGCTGGCTGAGCAGTCCCGTGACCATGATGATCGAGATGCTGGCATCGCTGTCGAGCGCCGGGCCGATGATGGCGCCCGGATGGATGGTGGTGAGTTCCATGCCGTTGGCGCGGGCGAAGTCCCACGCCGCCTGCTCTGCCTTGGTCTTGCCGATGCAGTAGGCCCAAGGTCCAGCGCATGGCGTCGAGATTGGTGAAGTACGTCTCGTCATAGACGCGACGGCCCGTCGTCTGGCCGTGGCCGTAGCCGACCGTGGCGATCGATGAGGTAAGAATGACGCGCTTGATGCCCGCTTCATGCGCGAATTTCAGCACCCGGGCCGTACCCTCGATGGCAGGCCGGATGACCAGCGTCCGATCCTTCGGCTCGTCCGCGCGGATCGCCGTGGCCACGTGCATGACGGCACCTACGCCGTGCATCGCCTCGGCCCAGCCCCTGTCATCGAGGATATCGCAGCGCACCAGTTCGAGCTGGCCCGCCGCCGCGGCCCCGCACACCGCTGACGAATGGTCTCTCGCACCTGCGCCGCCTTCTCCTCCGAACGGACCGTGCCGCGGACGCGGTAGCCCGCTTCAAGCAGCTCGACGACGCACCACTTGCCCACGAAGCCGGAGGCGCCGGTGACAAGGATCAGTCCATGGGTTGGCACGATGGTCTCCGCGATGGGTCAAAGAAGCCTCGGTTGCCCGTTTACAGGGGCCGGACCGGGCAGCGCAAACGGCATTTCTCGCGATGTGCGCAGGCGGTTAACACCGCCGGCCTCCAACCGGTACGAGCGCCCCGAAAAGAAAAGGCGGCCCGTGAGGACCGCCTTTGAACTGCGTGCGTTGCGTTGGATTACGCGGCGACGGCTTCGTCGTCCTGCGGCGCGCGTTCCTGCACCGGGCCGGAGTCGAGGCCCTTGGCATTGACGTCGCGGTCGACGAACTCGATCACCGCCATCGGCGGCGTTGTCGCCATAGCGGAAGCCGGCCTTGAGGATGCGGATATAGCCGCCCTGGCGTTCCTTGTAGCGCGGCCCGAGCACGGCGAAGAGCTTGCGGACCTGGTCCTCGTCGCGCACTGGCGATCGCCTGGCGGCGGGCGTGCAGGTCGCCGCGCTTGCCCAGCGTGATCAGCTTCTCGACGATCGGGCGCAGTTCCTTGGCCTTGGGCAAGGTGGTCACGATCTGCTCGTGCTTGATCAGCGCGGCGGACATGTTGGCGAACATCGCCTTGCGGTGGCTCGAGGTCCGGTTGAGCTTACGGTTGGCATTACCGTGGCGCATTTCATAACTCCCTAATCGCGGGCGCGCGTCTCACGACGGGCGGGCGGCATACTGGCCGCGTTTAATAGTGATCTTCGTAGCGCTTGGCCAGATCGTCGATGTTCTCGGGCGGCCAGTTGGCAACGTCCATCCCGAGATGCAGCCCCATCTGCGCCAGCACTTCCTTGATTTCGTTGAGCGACTTGCGCCCGAAATTCGGCGTGCGGAGCATCTCGGCTTCGGTCTTCTGGATGAGGTCGCCGATGTAGACGATGTTGTCGTTCTTGAGGCAGTTGGCCGAACGGACCGACAGCTCGAGCTCGTCGACCTTCTTGAGCAGCGCCGGGTTGAAGGCGAGTTCCGGGACCGGTGTCCTGGGCCTTTTCCTTGCTCGGCTCTTCGAAGTTGACGAATACCGTCAGCTGGTCCTGCAGGATGCGCGCGGCATAGGCCACGGCGTCCTCGGGCGCTGATGGCGCCATTGGTTTCGACCTGCAGCGTCAGCTTGTCCTTGTCGAGGCTCTCGCCCGCGCGGGTCGCATCGACCTTGTAGGAGACGCGGCGAACCGGGGAGAACAGCGCATCGACCGGGATGTAGCCGATCGGTGCGTCGTCGGGACGGTTCTTGTCGGCCGGCGACATAGCCCTTGCCGGTGTTGACGGTGAACTCGATGTTGATCTCGGCGCCGTCATCGAGGTGGCAAAGAACCAGCTCAGGGTTCAGCACTTCGATGTCGCCGGTGACCTTGATGTCGCCGGCGGTTACGGCGCCCGGGCCCTGCTTGGTGAGGGTCAGACGCTTCGGACCCTCGGAATTCATCTTGAGGGCGATTTCCTTGACGTTCAGCACGAGGTCGGTGATGTCCTCGCGGACGCCGGGAACCGACGAGAATTCGTGCAGGACGCCGTCGATCTGGATAGCGGTCACGGCCGCGCCCTGCAGCGATGACAGCAGCACGCGGCGCAGTGCGTTGCCAAGGGTCAGGCCATAGCCGCGCTCAAGCGGCTCGGCGACAACCGAGGCCACGCGCGCGTTGTCGCTGCCCGAAACAATGTCCAGCTTGGTCGGCTTAATCAGTTCCTGCCAGTTCCTCTGGATGGTCACGGTACGTCCTTTCAAAATCGCGGCGCTCGCCCGACCGCTTGGCCGCAAACGCAATAAAGCTCCCGGCCGCAGCGCGGCGGGGAGTCAGCCCGAGACTCAGACGCGGCGACGCTTGCGCGGCCGGCAGCCATTGTGGGGGATCGTGGTGACGTCGCGGATGCTGGTGACATTGAAGCCAGCAGCCTGCAGCGCCCGGAGCGCCGACTCACGGCCCGAACCCGGACCGCGCACTTCGACCTCGAGGGTCTTCATGCCGTGTTCCTGGGCCTTCTTGGCCGCATCTTCGGCCGCAACCTGCGCGGCATAAGGGGTCGACTTGCGCGACCCCTTGAAGCCCATCACGCCCGACGAGGACCAGGAAATGGTGTTTCCCTGCACGTCGGTGATGGTGACCATGGTGTTGTTGAAGGAGGCGTTTACGTGGGCGACGCCATTGGTGATGTTCTTGCGTTCCTTGCGGCGAACGCGAGTCGTTTCAGTCTTTGCCATTTAGTTCCTCTGTTCGATATCAGCGCTGCCGTAAGCCGGATGGCCACAGCAGCTCCACCGAAGGGCTGGACGCCCTTATTTCTTCTTGCCGGCGATCGCCTTGGCCGGACCCTTGCGGGTGCGGGCATTGGTGTGCGTACGCTGGCCACGAACCGGCAGGCCGCGGCGATGCCGCAGCCCACGGTAGTTGCCGAGGTCCATCAGCCGCTTGATGTTCATCGCCACATTACGGCGAAGATCGCCTTCCACGACGTAGTCGCGGTCGATCGCCTCACGGATCTGGATAACTTCGGCGTCGGTCAACTCGTTGACGCGGCGCTCTGCCGGAATACCCACCTTGTCGGTGATATCCTTGGCGAACTTCTCGCCGATCCCATGAATATACTGCAGCGCGATAATGACGCGCTTGTTCGTCGGGATATTGACGCCAGCAATACGAGCCACGTCCGCTCTCCTTCATTCGGCCGGGTGTTCCCGTACCGTTGATAACAACAAGGGACCGGACTCCGACCCCTCAACCCAATAGAGGAACCGAATCCAGCCCAATAATCCATGAGACTGGCGCGGTTCATAAGGGCCTCATCCACCAAAGTCAACTGGCAGAGGCAACCCGCAGTTCTTGTCTGCCATGCTAGTTATGCACGGCCCGGCGGATGGCCGCCGTCACCTCTTCCACCGGCGCAGTGCCGTCGATCGATTTCAGCAGGCCCTTGCCGCGGTAGTAGTCGCTAAGCGGCGCCGTCAACTCGCGATAGACATTGAGCCGGTTGCGCACCACGTCGACATTGTCGTCCGCACGAGCCCCGCCCGTTTCCCTGGCGCGATTGACGATGCGGCTGACCAGTACGTCCGCATCGGCGGTGATTTCCACCACCGCGTCGAGCTTCATGCCCTTGTCCTCCAGCATCGCGTCGAGCGCTTCCGCCTGGGCGATGGTGCGCGGAAATCCGTCGAGAATGAAACCTGGCGCACAGTCGGATTGATCGATGCGCTCGGAAACGATGCCGTTGACGATATCGTCCGACACCAGGTCCCCACGATCGATGATCGCCTTCGCCGTCAATGCCCAGCGGCGTCTTGGCGGCGATGGCCGAGCGCAGGATGTCGCCGGTTGAAAGCTGCGGAATGCCATAGGCCTCGACCAGAATCTTGGCCTGCGTGCCCTTGCCGACGCCCGGCGGTCCGAGAAGGATCAGCCTCATCGACGCTTGCCCCCCAGCCGCGAACGTTTGACCAGCCCCTCATATTGCTGCGCAATCAGATGGCTCTGGACCTGGCTGATCGTATCCAGCGTCACCGTCACCATGATCAGCAGCGAGGTGCCGCCGATGAACTGGCTGACATTGAGCTGGCTGTGGATCAGTTCGGGGATCAGCGCCACGACCGTCAGGTAGAGCGCGCCGACGACGGTGATGCGGGTCAGCACGTAGTCGATGTGCTGTGCCGTACGCTCGCCCGGCCGGATTCCCGGAATGAACCCGCCGGACCGCTTGAGGTTGTCGGCGGTATCGGTCGGGTTGAAAACGATCGAGGTGTAGAAGAACGCAAAGAAGATGATCAGGACACGCGAACAGCACCAGATAGAGCGGCTGACCACGCCCCAGCAGCGCCGCCGTCACCTGCAGCCACTGCGGTGCGTTGCCCTGCGCCGCGAACGAGGCGATGGTCGCCGGCAGCAGCAGCAGCGACGATCCGAAGATCACCGGGATAACGCCCGAAGTGTTGAGCTTCAGCGGCAGGTGCGACGTGTCGCCCTGGAACATCTTGTTGCCGACCTGGCGCTTCGGATACTGGATCAGCAGCCGCCTCTGGGCGCGCTCGAAGAAGACGATTACGGCGATCACCACGATGGCGATGATCAGCAAGTCCGAACAGCCAGAGCGTCGACAGCGCGCCGGTGCGGCTGAGCTCGAGCGTCTGCACGATCGTCGTGGGCAGGTTGGCCACGATGCCGGCGAAGATGATCAGCGAGATGCCATTGCCGACGCCGCGTGAGGTGATCTGCTCACCCAGCCACATCAGGAACATGGTGCCGCCAACCAGCGTCACCACGGTCGACAGGCGGAAGAACCAGCCCGGATTGAGCACCACGCCCGTGCTGCCCTCGAGCCCGACCGCGATGCCGTAGGCCTGCACGGCACAGAACACCACCGCCAGATAGCGGGTGTACTGGTTCATCTTGCGGCGGCCCGCCTCGCCTTCCTTCTTCAGCGCCTCAAGGCGCGGAGAAGCTGTCGATATGACCTGTACGACGATCGAGGCAGTGATGTAGGGGATAAGGTTGAGCGCAAAGATCGCCATGCGGTGCACAGCACCGCCGGCGAACAGGTCGAACATCCCCGCGATGCCCTGCTTGGCCGACTCGAAGGTCTGCGCATAGGCGTCGGGGTCAATGCCCGGAACCGGGATATAGGTGCCGAGGCGATAGACCAGCAGCGCGGCAAGCGTGAACCAGATGCGCTGCTGCAGCACCTTCGCCTTGGCGAAGGTGGCAAAGTTGAGATTTTTGGCCAGTTGTTCGGCTGCGGACGCCATGATTGCTCCCTGTAACGTGGGGCCAGGCGCTGTTAGGCGTCAGCCTTCGCTTCTGCCACTGGCATATCGACCTTGCCGCCCAGCGCTTCAATAGCGGCGATGACGCCCTTCGAAGCGTGATGGACCTTGAACGTCACCTTCTTGGAAGTGAAGTCGGCCTGCCCGAGCACCAGACGCACCCCGTCCCGCTCGCGACGGATAACACCGGCCGCGATCAGCGCGGCGGCGTCGATGACGCCCTTATGATCGAGCTTACCCTTGTCGATATAGTTCTGGATGCGATCGATGCGCACACCAACATAGGTCTTCACGTTCGGCACGTTGAAGCCGCGCTTCGGCATACGCATGTGCAGCGGCATCTGGCCGCCTTCGAAACCATTGATCGCAACACCGGTACGCGCGGTCTGGCCCTTGCCACCGCGTCCGCCGGTCTTGCCCTTGCCCGAGCCGATGCCACGGCCGATGCGCATGCGGAGCTTGTTGGCGCCGGGATTATCGCGGAGTTCGTTCAAGCGCGTCATTTGCGGTGTCCTATTCTTACTTGTCGCTGACGACGCGCACGAGGTGCGGCAGCTTATTGATCATGCCGCGCACTTCAGGGGTGTCCTTGAGCGTACGCTGCTTGCGGATCTTGTTGAGCCCAAGCCCGATAAGGGTCGCCCGCTGATCCTTCTGGCGGCGCACCGGGCTCGCGATCTGCTCGACGGTTACGGTCTTGTCAGCCATCTTTGTTCTCCGTCGTCCTGGGATCAGGCCTCGACCGCAGTCTCGCCACGGCGAGCCTGCAGTTCGGAAACCTTGAGGCCGCGACGGGCGGCGACCGAGCGCGGGCTATCCACGCGCTTCAGCGCGTCGAACGTAGCGCGGACCATGTTGTAGGGATTTGCAGTGCCCTGCGACTTGGCGACGATGTCGTTGATGCCAAGCGTCTCGAAAACGGCGCGCATCGGACCGCCGGCGATGATGCCGGTGCCCGGAACGGCAGCCCGAAGGATCACCTTGCCGGCGCCATGATGGCCGATGACGTCGTGATGCAGCGTCCGCGCATCGCGCAGCGGCACCCGGATCATCTGGCGCTTCGCCTGCTCGGTCGCCTTGCGGATCGCTTCTGGAACCTCGCGCGCCTTGCCGTGACCGAAGCCAACGCGGCCCTTCTGGTCACCCACCACGACGAGTGCCGCGAAACCGAAACGGCGGCCGCCCTTCACAACCTTGGCCACACGATTGATGTGGACGAGGCGGTCGACGAACTCGCTGTCGCGATCCTGGTTCTGTTGTACGTCTCTCATAGCTTATCCAGCTCTTCTGTAATCGGTTCCGGGGATCAGAACTGCAGTCCGCCCTCGCGGGCGGCGTCTGCCAGGGCCTTGACCCGGCCGTGATAGAGGTAACCGCCGCGGTCGAAGATCACTTCGCTCACATTGGCCTTGAGACCGCGCTCAGCGATCAGCTTGCCGATGGCGGCTGCTGCTTCCGCGGTCGATCCGTTCTTGACCTCGGTCTTGACGTCCTTGTCGAGGGTCGACGCGGCGGCCAGCGTGCGGCCCGTCGTGTCGTCGATAATCTGGGCGTAGATGTTGCGATCCGAGCGGAACACGCTCAGACGTGGACGACCGAAGGCTCGCGACTTCAGGGCGCGACGGACACGTGCCTTGCGGCGATCCGATCCTTTGAGACTGGTGGCCATGCGGGCGCTCCTTACTTCTTCTTGCCTTCTTTGCGGGCGATGTACTCGCCCACATAACGAACGCCCTTGCCCTTGTAGGGCTCCGGCTTGCGATAGGAGCGGATGTCGGCCGCAACCTGCCCGACCTGCTGCTTGTCGGCGCCCGAAACCGTCACTTCGGTCGGGGTCGTCACCGCAAGCGTAATACCCTTGGGCGTCTCGAACACCACTTCGTGGCTAAACCCCAGGCTGAGCTTCAGATCCTTGCCCTGCAGCGCGGCACGGAAACCAACGCCCTGAATGGCCAGCTTCTTCTCAAAGCCATCCTTGACGCCATGCACCATGTTGGCGATCAGCGCGCGGGTCGTACCCCATGCGGCGCGAGCCGCGCTCGTATCGTTCGCGGGCTCGATGACGATGCCTTCGTCGGTCTGCTTGGCGCTCACGATATCCATCAGCGTCAGCGTCTGCTCGCCCTTCGGGCCCTTCGCCGTGACGATGCGATCATTGATCGTAACGGTCACGCCGCTAACGGCTGGGATCGGCTTTTTGCCAGTACGGGACATTCTTCAACTACCTTCTTGAGTCATCGTCTGAACCGACGGCTCCCGGGCCAATGGCCTAGAAGACGCGGCAGAGTACCTCGCCACCCAGATTCTGGGACTTCGCTTCATGATCGGCCATCACGCCCTTGGGGGTCGACATGATCGACACACCAAGGCCCGAGGCAACCGAGGGAATATTCTTCACCGACGCATAGACGCGGCGGCCCGGCCGGGACACGCGCTCGATCGTGCGGATCACCGGAGTGTTGTCGGAATACTTGAGCTCGATCTCGAACGCCGGCGAACCATTGTCCTGCTTCTGCTCGGTATAGCCACGAATGAAGCCTTCCGACTGCAGCACGTCGAGCACACGGCCGCGCAGCGTCGACGCCGGCGTCGAAACCGTGTCTTTGCGGCGCATCTGCGCGTTGCGGATGCGGGTCAGCATATCGCCGATTGGATCTGTCAGGGACATTCTCTAGATCTCCTTACCAGCTCGACTTGACCATGCCGGGCACCTGCCCGAGGTTGCCCAGCTGGCGCAAGGCAATGCGGCTGAGACGCAGCTTGCGGTAGTAGCCACGGGCCCGGCCCGACACCTCGCAACGGTTGCGCACGCGCGTCGGCGACGAATTGCGCGGCAGCGCTGCAAGCTTCAGCTGGGCCGCGAAACGGTCCTCCAGCGGAATGCTCTGGTCCTTCGTCAGGGCCTTCAGCTTGGCGCGCTTGCCGGCGAACTGCTTCGCCATCTTCTTGCGCTTGTTGTTCTTCTCGATTGAGCTGGTCTTTGCCATATCTCTTACCCTCTACCTACCGGTTACTGCCGGAAGGGGAAATTGAATGCCTTCAGAAGCGCCCGGGCTTCGTCGTCGGTCTTGGCCGTCGTGCAGATGATGACGTCCATACCCCAGACCTGATCGATCTGGTCGTAGTTGATTTCCGGGAAAATGATGTGTTCCTTGATGCCCATGGCGTAGTTGCCGCGGCCATCGAACGACTTCGGGTTGAGGCCGCGGAAGTCACGGACGCGCGGCAGCGCGATGTTCACCAGGCGATCCAGGAACTCGTACATGCGTGCCTTGCGCAGCGTCACCTTGACGCCGAGCGGCATGTTCTCGCGCACCTTGAAGCCGGCGATAGAGGTCCGAGCATGCGTGATCACCGGCTTCTGACCGGCGATGCGCTCGAGATCGCCCGCCGCGGACTTCACCTTCTTGGTGTCGTTCACGGCTTCGCCAACGCCCATGTTCAGCACGATCTTGTCGAGCCGGGGCATCTCCATCGGATTCTTGTAGCCGAACTCCTGCTGCAGCGCGGCGCGGATGGTCGCGTCATATTCCGCGCGCAGACGGGGAACGTAAGCGGTCTCAGCCATCGATCACATCTCCGGTCGACTTGGCGACGCGCGTCTTGACGCCGTCTTTGATCTGGAAACCGACGCGGGTGGCTTTGCCATCCTTGTCGGCGAGCGCGATATTCGACAGGTGGATCGGCGCCTCTTTGGTGAAGATGCCGGAATCCTGCGACGCGGTCTGCTTGGTGTGGCGGCGGACCAGGTTGATCCCCTGCACGACTGCGCGGGTTTCGGTCGGGATGACGCGCACGACGTTGCCCGTCTTGCCCTTGTCCTTGCCGGCGAGAATGACGACCTTGTCGCCTTTTCTGATTTTAGCGGCCATTACAGCACCTCCGGTGCCAGAGAGATGATCTTCATGTGGTTCTTGCTGCGAAGTTCGCGCGGAACCGGTCCGAAGATGCGGGTGCCGATCGGCTCGGCCTGGTTGTTGATGAGCACGGCCGCATTGCGGTCGAAGCGGATGACGGTACCGTCGGCGCGGCGCACCGGAAACGCGGTGCGAACGACCACGGCCTTCATGACCTGGCCCTTCTTCACACGGCCCCGCGGAATGGCGTCCTTGATCGAAACGACGATGATGTCGCCGACCGAGGCGTACTTGCGGTGCGAACCGCCCAGCACCTTGATGCACATGACGCGACGCGCGCCGGAATTGTCGGCGACATCGAGATTGGACTGCATCTGGATCATGGCATTATGCCTTCTATCACTGTCTGCGCCTGCTTATCGGGCAGGCCCTAATTCTTGCTTTAGGCGTTGGGTACGAGTGTCCAGCGCTTGTTCTTCGAGATCGGCGCCGTCTCTTCGATCCGCACCGTATCCCCGACCTTGGCGATATTCGCCTCGTCATGAGCATGGTACTTCTTTGACCGGCGCACGGTCTTCTTCATCACCGGGTGGGTGAAGCGGCGTTCGACGCGCACCACAACCGTCTTGTCATTCACGTCGGAGACCACAGTCCCCTGCAACACACGCTTTGGCATCGGGGTCTCCTTACTTGGCCGAAGTCTTCGGGCCCGGGTTCTTTTCGCCGAGGATGGTCTTGATCCGTGCGATTTCGCGGCGAACCTGGCGCACGCGGGCCGGCGCTTCCAGCTGCTGCGTTGCGCGCTGGAACCGCAAATTGAACTGTTCCTTCTTCAGGGACAGCAGCGAGTCCTTCAGTTCGTCGGGGGTCTTGGCCCTGAGATCTGCGTTTGCCATGGCGTTCGTCCCTTAATCGGCGATGCGGGTAATTACCCGCGTCATGATCGGAAGCTTCATCGCGCCGAGGCGCAGCGCTTCCTTGGCGACGTCCTCGGGGACGCCGTCGATTTCGAACAGGATGCGTCCGGGCTTCACCCGGGCCGTCCAGAATTCCACCGAACCCTTGCCCTTGCCCATGCGGACTTCGGTCGGCTTCTTGGAAACCGGCAGGTCCGGAAAAACACAAATCCACACACGGCCGGCGCGCTTCATCTCGCGGGTGATCGCGCGGCGGGCCGCCTCGATCTGCCGCGCCGTGACGCGCTCAGGCTCCTGCGCCTTCAGCCCGTACTGGCCGAAGTCGAGATTGGTTCCGCCCTTGGCAACGCCATGGATGCGGCCCTTGTGGGCTTTACGGAACTTGGTTTTCTTTGGTTGCAGCATATTGAACTAGCCTTCTTAGCCGGCAGCCTGCGGACGGCGCTGACCACCACCTTCACCACCTTCGGTGGCGCGGCGCTCATGCGCCGACGGATCGTGCTCAAGCACTTCGCCTTTGAAAATCCAGACCTTGATGCCGATGATGCCATAGGTCGTCTTGGCCTCAGCGGTCCCATAGTCGATGTCGGCGCGCAGCGTATGCAGCGGCACGCGGCCTTCGCGGTACCACTCGGTGCGCGCGATGTCGGCACCGCCGAGGCGGCCACCAACGTTGACGCGGATGCCGCCGGCGCCCATGCGGATCGCTGTCTGCACAGCGCGCTTCATGGCGCGGCGGAACGCGACGCGGCGCTCGAGCTGCTGGGCAATCCCCTGCGCGACGAGGTTCGCATCGGTTTCCGGCTTGCGCACTTCAACGATGTTGATGTGCACTTCGCTGTCGGTGAACTGCTTCACCTTGGCGCGGATCTTGTCGATGTCAGCGCCCTTCTTGCCAATCACGATGCCCGGACGGGCAGTGTGGATCGACACGCGGCATTTGCGGTGCGGACGCTCGATGACGATCTTGGAGACCGCCGCCTGCTTGAGGTCCTCAAGCAGCGTCGTGCGGATCTTCAGGTCTTCCTGCAGCAGCGAGCCGTACTCGTTCTTGTTGGCGTACCAACGCGAATCCCATGTGCGGTTGACGCCAAGCCGGAGCCCGATTGGATTGATCTTCTGACCCATTATGCGGTCTCCTCAACTTGCCGCACCACGATGGTCAGATGCGAAAAAGGCTTCTCGACGCGAGCCGACTTGCCGCGACCGCGGGCCATGAAGCGCTTCATGATCAGCGCGTCGCCCACATAGGCCTCGGCAACCACCAGGGAGTCGGTGTCGAGCCCGTGATTGTTCTCGGCATTGGCAATGGCGCTTTCCAGCGTCTTCTTGACCGGACCGGCGATGCGCTTGCGCGAGAAGGTGAGCTCGGCCAAGGCCTTCTCAACTTTCTTGCCGCGGATCAGCTGGGCCACGAGGTTCAGCTTCTGGCCGCTGGTGCGCAGCATGCGCAGCACGGCTTTCGCCTCGTTGTCCTTGAGCGCGCGCTTGGTTTTTGGCTTGCCCATCGTTACTTCCTCTTGGCCTTCTTGTCCGCCGAGTGACCGTAGTAGGTGCGGCTCGGGGCGAATTCGCCGAACTTGTGGCCGATCATGTCTTCGTTGACGCTGACCGGCACGTGCTTGTGACCGTTATGGACGCCGAACGTCAGGCCCACGAACTGCGGCAGGATCGTCGAGCGGCGCGTCCAGATCTTGATGACCTCGCTGCGGCCGGACTCACGCGACTTCTCCGCCTTCTTCAGCAGATACCCATCGACGAACGGACCCTTCCAGATTGAACGAGTCATGGCTTAACGGCCCTTCTTCAGATGACGCGAGCGGACGATGAACTTGTCCGTCGACTTATTGCTGCGTGTCTTCTTGCCCTTGGTCGGCTTGCCCCACGGGGTCACCGGATGACGGCCACCCGAGGTACGGCCTTCGCCGCCGCCATGCGGGTGATCGATCGGGTTCATGGTCACGCCACGGTTGACCGGCTTGCGGCCAAGCCAGCGGCTGCGACCGGCCTTGCCCAGCGAGGTATTCGAGTGATCCTGGTTCGAAACCGCGCCGACGGTGGCGAGGCACGTACCGTGCACGCGGCGCTGCTCGCCCGAATTGAGGCGAAGGATCGCCCAACCCTGGTCGCGGCCGACATACTGCGCGTAGGCGCCCGCCGAACGGGCGATCTGCCCACCCTTCTTGGGCTTCATCTCGACATTGTGGACGATGGTGCCGACCGGCATGCGCTCGAGCGGCATGGTATTGCCGGGCTTCACGTCGACAGTACCGGTGGAGCTCACCACCTTGTCGCCGGCGGCGAGACGCTGCGGCGCGATGATATAGGCCAGCTCCCCGTCTTCGTACTTGATCAGGGCGATGAACGCCGTGCGGTTGGGATCGTATTCGAGCCGTTCCACGGTGCCGACCAGATCGAACTTCGATCGTTTGAAATCCACCATGCGATAGGTGCGCTTATGCCCGCCACCGCGATGGTAGGCAGTGATCCGGCCACGGTTATTGCGTCCGCCCTTGGAGCTCAGACCCTCGGTCAGCGTCTTGACCGGGGCGCCATTCCACAGCTCCGACCGGTCGGTCGTGATCAGCTGGCGGCGGCCAGGAGAGGTCGGATTGTAAGTTTTAAGACCCATGGTTCTCTCTCCCCTTACACGCCGGTCGAAATGTCGATCGACTGACCGTCGACGAGGGTAACGATTGCCTTCTTCACGTCATTCCGCACGCCCTTGACGTTGCGGAAGCGCTTGACCTTGCCCTTGCGGACCAGTGTGTTCACGGCCTTGACCTTGACCGAAAACAGCGCCTCGACGGCCGCCTTGATCTCCGGCTTGGTGGCATCGATCGCCACATCGAACACGACTTGGCCGTTCTCTGAAGCCATCGTCGACTTCTCGGTCACCACCGGGCTGCGGATAACGTCGTAGTGGCTGAACTTGCTCATGCGAACCGTGCCTCGAGCGCTTCAAGCGCTGCCTTGGTCAGGACGAGCTTATGGCGGCGAAGAATGTCGGCGACATTGATCCCCTGCACCGGCAGCACGTCGATCATTGGAATATTGCGGGCCGCCAGCGCGAAGTTCTTGTCGACCTCGGCGCCGTCGATGATGAGCGCGTTGGCCCACTCGAGCTTGCCGAACGTCTCGCGCAGCGATGCGGTCTTGGCCTCCTGGCTGGCGATCGAGCTGACGACGATCAGCTCGCCGGCCTTGGCCTTCGACGACAGAGCGTGCTTCAGGGCCAGCTGGCGGACCTTCTTGGGAAGATCAATGGCATGGCTGCGCGGCGTCGGGCCAAACGCACGGCCGCCACCACGGAACTGCGGAGCCTTGCGATCGCCATGGCGAGCGCCGCCCGAGCCCTTCTGCTTGACGAACTTGTGGCCAGTCCGCGTGCCTTCGGAACGATGCTTCACGTCATGCGTGCCCGACATCGCCTTGAGCTGCTGATAGCGCACCATGCGGTGCAGGATGTCCTGGCGGACTTCCAGACCAAACACGGTGTCGCTCAGTGTCACCGAACCTGCATCTTTGCCGTCTAGAGATGTAACCTGGAGTTCCATTACTTCGTCTCCCCGGCAGGAGCTGCCGCCGGCTTGAACGAGCCCGGAATGGCGATGCCTTTCGGCGCGGCCTTCTTGACTGCGTCCTTGATTTCGATCCAGGCGCCCTTGGCACCCGGAACCGCGCCCTGGATCATGATCAGGCCGCGCTCGACGTCGGTCTTGACGACCTTGACGTTCTGCGTCGTGACCCGACGGTCGCCCATGTGGCCTGCCATCTTCTTGCCCTTGAACACCTTGCCCGGGTCCTGCCGCTGGCCGGTCGAACCGTGCGAGCGGTGCGACACCGACACACCGTGCGTGGCGCGCAGGCCGCCGAAGTTCCAGCGCTTCATGGCGCCGGCGAAACCCTTGCCGATCGAGGTGCCGGCAACATCCACCAGCTGGCCCTCGGCAAAGTGATCGGCCTGCATCGTCGCCCCAACCTCAATGAGGTTCTCGGCATCGACGCGGAACTCGGTCACCTGACGCTTCGGCTCAACCCTGGCCGCCGCGAACTGGCCGCGGTCTGCCTTGGTCGTGTTCTTCGCCTTGACGGTACCGGCGCCAAGCTGCAGCGCGGTATAGCCATCTCTTTCGTGCGTCCGCTGGCCCACCACCTGGCAGTTCTGCAGCCCGAGCACCGTCACCGGAACGTGCGAGCCGTCCTCGGTGAATATGCGGGTCATGCCCAGCTTCTGTGCGATCAAACCAGAACGCATTGGAGTAAACCTTCTCTCTAGACCTAGAGCTTGATCTCGACGTCTACGCCAGCGGCGAGATCGAGCTTCATCAGGGCGTCAACCGTCTGCGGTGTCGGATCCACGATGTCCAGAAGACGCTTGTGGGTCCGGATTTCGAACTGCTCGCGCGACTTCTTGTCGATGTGCGGCGAGCGGTTGACGGTAAACTTCTCAATTCGCGTCGGCAGCGGGATCGGCCCACGAACCTGGGCACCCGTGCGCTTCGCCGTATTGACGATCTCGCGCGTGGACGAATCCAGGACTCGGTGGTCAAACGCCTTAAGCCGAATGCGAATATTTTGACCGTTCATCTTGTCATTCCTGAGTAAAGTGGTACGCGGCGCACTCAAATCGGGCGCGCCGCGCGCCCTGGAAATCCAGAATTATTTGAGGATCTTGGAGACGATGCCCGAGCCCACCGTGCGGCCGCCTTCACGGATGGCGAAGCGGAGCTTCTCTTCCATCGCGATCGGCACGATCAGCTGCACGTTCATGTTCACATTGTCGCCCGGCATGACCATCTCGGTGCCTTCCGGCAGCGTCACCACACCCGTCACGTCGGTCGTGCGGAAGTAGAACTGCGGACGGTAGTTGGCAAAGAACGGCGTGTGACGGCCACCCTCTTCCTTGGTCAGGATGTACGCCTCGGCAACAAACTCGGTGTGCGGCGTAACCGAACCGGGCTTGCAGAGCACCTGGCCGCGCTCAACCTGCGTGCGGTCGATACCACGGATCAGCGCGCCGATATTGTCGCCGGCCTGGCCGCTGTCGAGCAGCTTGCGGAACATTTCGACGCCGGTCACGGTCGTCTTCTGGGTGGTCTTGATGCCGACGATCTCGACTTCCTCGCCCACCTTCACCACGCCACGCTCGACACGGCCGGTCACCACGGTGCCGCGGCCCGAGATCGAGAACACGTCTTCAATCGGCATCAGGAACGGCTGGTCGATCGGGCGCGACGGCTGCGGGATGTAGCTGTCAACGGCAGCCATCAGCTCCAGCACGGCGTCGTGACCAAGCTTCTTGTCGCCGTCGTTCAGCGCTTCGGTGGCCGAACCCTTGATGATCGGGATATCGTCTCCCGGGAAACCGTAGGAGGTCAGCAGTTCGCGCACTTCGAGCTCAACGAGTTCCAGCAGTTCCGGATCGTCGACCATGTCGCACTTGTTGAGGAACACCACCATTGCCGGCACGCCGACGTTGTAGGCGAGCAGAATGTGTTCGCGGGTCTGCGGCATCGGGCCGTCGGCAGCCGACACCACCAGGATCGCGCCGTCCATCTGCGCGGCTCCGGTGATCATGTTCTTCACATAGTCAGCGTGGCCGGGGCAATCGACGTGAGCATAGTGACGGTTTGCCGTCTCGTACTCGACGTGCGCGGTATTGATGGTGATGCCGCGAGCCCGCTCTTCAGGCGCAGCGTCGATCTGGTCATACGCCTTGAAGGTCGCGCCGCCGGTTTCGGCCAGGACCTTGGTAATCGCAGCCGTCAGCGACGTCTTGCCATGGTCGACGTGACCGATGGTCCCGATGTTGCAATGCGGCTTACTGCGGGAAAACTTTTCCTTAGCCATCGCTAGTCTCCGTAATCATTCAGCCAATCGGCTGGCGTTGAGTTTCGTTATTGTCGAGGTCAGGCGTACTTCGCCTGAACCTCCTGGGCGACCGCGTTGGGCACTTGCTCATAGTGGTCGAAAGTCATGGTGTACTGGGCACGGCCCTGGCTCATCGAGCGCAGCGAGTTGACGTAGCCGAACATGTTGGCCAGGGGCACCATTGCATCGATGACCTGGGCGACGCCCCTGCCCTCGGTGCCGCGGATCTGCCCGCGACGCGAGTTGAGATCGCCAATGACGTCGCCGACATAGTCTTCCGGCGTCACGACTTCCACACGCATGATCGGCTCGAGGATCTTCGGATCGGCCTTCTGCAGCGCCTCGCGGAAGCCCGCACGGCCAGCGATTTCGAAGGCGAGGACCGAGGAATCCACGTCGTGGTAGGCACCGTCCGTCAGCGTGAACTTCACATCCACGATCGGGAAGCCGATCAGGATGCCCGCGCCCATCACCGAGCCCACGCCCTTGTTGACGCCGGGCACGTATTCCTTGGGGACGTTGCCGCCCACCACGGCAGAGATGAACTCGTAGCCCTTGCCGGCTTCGTTCGGCTCAATCGTGAACTTGATGCGGGCAAACTGGCCCGAACCGCCCGACTGCTTCTTGTGCGTGTAGTCGTGCTCGACCTTGCGGGTGATCGCCTCACGGTAGGCCACCTGCGGCGCACCGATGTTGGCCTCGACCTTGAACTCGCGCTTCATGCGGTCGACGATGATGTCGAGGTGCAATTCGCCCATGCCCGAAATGATGGTCTGGCCTAATTCCTCGTCGGTCTTGACGCGGAAGCTCGGGTCTTCGGCGGCGAGGCGAGCCAGCGCGAGGCCCATCTTCTCCTGGTCGGCCTTGGACTTGGGCTCCACGGCGATGTCGATAACCGGCTCCGGGAACTCCATGCGCTCAAGGATCACCTTGCTGGCGGGATCCGAAAGCGTGTCGCCCGTGGTCGTATCCTTGAGCCCCACGATGGCGACGATGTCGCCGGCATAGGCTTCGTTGATCTGCTCACGGCTGTTGGCGTGCATCTGGAACATGCGGCCAATACGCTCGCGCTTTTCCTTGACCGTGTTCTCCAGCATCGCGCCCAATTCAACATGGCCCGAGTAGATGCGGCAGAACGTCAGCTGACCCATGTGAGGGTCGTTGGCGATCTTGAAGGCCAGCATCGACAGCGGCTCGGAATCGTCCGCATGACGCTCGATCTCGGCTTCGGTCTTGACGTCGATGCCCTTGATTGCCGGAATGTCGATCGGCGACGGCAGGAAGTCGATAACGCCGTCAAGCAGCGGCTGTACGCCCTTGTTCTTGAACGCAGAACCGCAGAACACCGGGAAGAAGGTGGAGTCGATCGTGCCCTGGCGGATCAGCCGGCGCATGGTGTCCTTATCGGGCATTTCGCCGTTGAGGTACGCCTCGGTCGCAGCATCGTCGACTTCGACAATGGTCTCGATCAGCTGCTCGCGATACTTCGCGGCGCTCGCCTTGAGGTCATCCGGAATCTCGACGACATCCCACTGCGCACCGAGCTCTTCGTTGCGCCAGACCAGCGCGTTCATCTCGATGAGATCGACGACGCCCCTGAAGTCGTTCTCGGCGCCGATCGGCAGCTGGCAGATCGCCGTCTTGATGCCGAGGCGCTTATGCAGCGTGTCGACGCAGAAATAGAAATCGGCGCCGATCTTGTCCATCTTATTGACGAAGATCAGCCGCGGCACGTTGTACTTGTCGGCCTGACGCCACACGGTTTCCGTCTGCGGCTCAACACCCTGGTTGCCATCGAGCAGCGCGATGGCGCCGTCGAGCACACGCAGCGAACGCTCGACTTCAATAGTGAAATCCACGTGTCCGGGCGTGTCGATGATGTTGAAGCGGTACTGGGTGCCGTCGCGGCCCTTCCAGAACGTGGTCGTCGCGGCGGACGTGATGGTAATGCCGCGCTCCTGCTCCTGCTCCATCCAGTCCATGGTCGCGGCGCCGTCGTGGACTTCGCCGATCTTGTGCGACTTGCCGGTGTAATAGAGCACGCGCTCGGTGGTCGTTGTCTTGCCGGCATCGATGTGGGCCATGATGCCGAAATTACGGTAGTGATTGATCGAATATTCGCGGGCCATCGGTTGCTCTCCAATTACCAGCGGTAGTGCGAGAAGGCACGGTTGGCGTCCGCCATACGGTGCGTATCTTCGCGTTTCTTGACGGCCTGACCGCGGCCATTGACGGCATCCATCAGCTCGCCGGACAGGCGCTCACGCATGGTGTGCTCGCCGCGCTTGCGGGCGCTCTCGATGAGCCAGCGAATGGCAAGCGCCTGCTGACGATCGGTGCGAACCTCAACCGGCACCTGGTAGGTGGCGCCGCCGACGCGGCGCGAGCGCACTTCCACGGCGGGACGGATATTGTCCAGCGCGGTGTGGAACGCCGTGATCGGGTCCTGCTTGGTCTTCTGCTGGACGATGTCGAAGGCGCCATAGACGATCGACTCAGCGACCGACTTCTTGCCGTCTTCCATCAGGGAATTCATGAACTTGGTGACAACCAGATCGCCGAACTTGGGATCGGGAATGACTTCACGCTTTTCGGCGCGGTGACGACGGGACATGTCTCGATCTCCTTACTTCGGCCGCTTCGCGCCGTACTTGGAACGGCGCTGCTTGCGATCCTTGACCGACTGGGTGTCGAGAACGCCGCGCAGCACGTGGTAACGCACGCCCGGCAGGTCGCGCACACGGCCGCCGCGGATCAGCACCACCGAGTGCTCCTGGAGGTTGTGGCCTTCGCCGGGGATGTAGGAAATGACTTCGCGCGATGTGGTGAGGCGGACCTTGGCCACTTTGCGCAGGGCCGAATTCGGCTTCTTAGGGGTCGTCGTATACACGCGGGAGCACACACCGCGTTTCTGCGGATTGGCTTCCATCGCCGGGACTTTGTTCCGCTTGGGCTTGGACACCCGAGGTTTGCGGATCAACTGATTAATGGTCGGCATTGCGCTCTTTCCATTCGGCCAAATTCATTTCGACAAGACACAAGCAAACCAGAAAGGCGCCCGCTCCGCCCACTCGGGGCCAGCGGCGCCTCTGAATGCAGCGGACCGCTCCCGTTTTCCCGGAGCGTTCATGCGCACAAAGATTTGCTTCGTCTTCTGCCTTGGCAGTGTGTTTGAAGTTCCTGGGTGCCCGCACAAGGTGGCAGATACCCGGTTGAACCTCACGACCGACCGCTAAGGTAGGCGGTGTGTAGTGCCCTTAAGTCTTGGCGTCAAGGATTTTTCGCGCTTGGGAGGCAGCCCTGCCCTGCAAAATCGCAGCGCAGGCGGCCCGTGTACAAAGCAGTGGCCGGACACGGCGGAATGTGTAGGATTATTCCGGGAATTCAAGGGGAGGACGGCATGAAACTCGGCACTTTGCTGATGCTTGGCGCGCTGCTGACGCCCCTCCACGGCACGCCGGTTCTTGCCGCACCCGCCACGCAGACCGCTGTATCCACGATCATCACCGCCGCCGACGTCCAGAAGATCGTTGCCATCGCGCGTGGCGTCGGCAGCGCCGACCTCCAGACCGGCGACAATGGCGATCCCTTCATCGAGGGGCACTCGGGTGACAAGACCTATCGCGTGTACTTCAAAAGGTGCACGGATCACGCCAATTGCGAGGACATCAGCTTCTATCTGGGCTTCTACAACATCAAGCCGACCCTGGACGTGATCAACGACTGGAACCTTCACAAGCGCTTTGGCCAGGCTTACCTTGATGAAGTCAACGACGCCTGCATCCGGCTCAGCGTCGACCTCCGCGTTGGCGTGAGCGAGGACTATCTGGTCGCGACCTTTGCACTCTGGGTGCTGATCATGGACCAGTACGCGCAGCACGTCGGCTATGCCCCCGCGAAATCGGGCTGACCGGCAACCCTCCCCCTGCCGAGCGAACTGGATGTCGAATGACCGAGCTCCTGCTGCACCACGTCTCACTGGTCGTCACCGACCTCGACAAGTCGGTGTCATTCTACAGCCGAATGTTCGGGCTCCAGCAAATCGAGCGCCCACGGCTCGGTGTGCCCGGAGCCTGGTTGGCGTGCGGAAGGCTGCAGGTTCATCTTATCGTTCATCCGACCGGCACCTTCCGTGATCGACGCGGCATAGATACCTCGGACGTACATTTCGCCTTCCGCACCGACAGCTACGACTCGCTATATGCTGAACTGCGCGAGAAGGGCTATGGCGAGGACCTGCCGGCGGGCGACCCGAAGCAATTGGTGGTCCGACCCGGGATCGCCGGATACCCGCAGCTTTACCTGCTGGATCCTGACCAGAACATCATCGAGATAAACGCTGCGCCCGCCTGAGGCGAGCTAGCGGACCACCGCTATGACGAATCCGTCATGCCCTTTGGCATCGACCGTCTGCAGCGCCGTCGCGTCGAGCTGCGGATGACGGTGGATGAGATCGAACGCAGCGCGCGTGCCGAGGATGATCGGGTCATCGCTTGAGGCGTCAACCACGGCGCCGCCGCGGACAACATTGTCGAGCACAATCACCGTTCCAGGATGCGACAACCGCACTGCCCAGTCGATGTATGCGGGATTGTTCTGCTTGTCCGCGTCGATGAAGATGAAGTCGAACGGCCCAAGGCCTTCGGCCTCCAGTTCCGGCAGCGACTTTATGGCCGGGCCAACCCGCACGTCCACCATGTGCGACAGGCCGGCGCGCTCGATATTTGTCCGCGCCACCTCGGCGAAGCGCTGTTCGAATTCCAGCGTCACGGCCGAACCGTTGGGCGGCAGCGCCCGCGCCATGCAGATGGTCGAGTATCCGCCAAGAGTGCCGATCTCGAGCAGGTTCCGCGCTCCAGAAATCGTCACCAGCAGGTTGAGAAACTTGCCCTGCGCCGGAGACACGTCGATTCGGGGCAGCCGCTCCACGAAATTGGTTCGCAGCACTGCGTCCAGCGTTGGATCGGTGGCCAGCAAATTGGTGGAAATGTAACGGTCTACGGCCGTCCAGTTTCTTATCGTCACTGCGGTCTCCCGACTGGTCTCTAGGCGCCGGTACTAGTATCCGAACTCGTACTCAACTGAGAACAAATTGACAGATTGACCCTGACGGGGCGCTGACAGGAACGCATCTTTGATCGAAACCGCCGCCGACGCCTGCCGGTCTCACGGCAAGGTGATCCTCAGCTCACCATCGCAATGGCAAAGCCGTCGTAACCCTTGATGCCGACCGTCTGCAGCGCGGTGGCGTCCAGACGCGGGTGCCCGCCGATCAATTCGAACGCCGCCCGTGTGCCGATGATGCTGGGATCGTCGCTCGCGGCATCGATCACCCGCCCCTCGCGGATTACGTTGTCGAGTATGATCACCGTGCCCGGTCGCGACAGCTTCACCGCCCAATCGAGGTAGATGGTGTTGTTCGGCTTGTCGGCGTCGATGAAGATGAAATCGAACGGCCCCTGCCCCTCCGACGCCAGCACCGGTAGCGTCGCCGCCGCGGCGCCGACACGCACCTCGACTTTGCCGCCGAGTCCGGCCCGCGCGATGTTGGCCGTGGCCACCTCGGCGTGACGAGGCTCATATTCGAGCGTCACGGCACGTCCGCCTTCCGGTAGCGCCCGCGCCATGCAGATCGTCGAATAAGCCCCAAGCGTGCCGATCTCAAGCAGCTTCCGGGCCCCGGTCATCCTCACCATCAGATTGAGAAACTTGCCCTGCGCAGGAGACACGTCGATGGGTGGCAGACCGGCCGCCTCATTGGCCGCCAGCACCGCGTCGAGCACTGCATCATCGGAGAGCAGTTGGCGGCCCACATAGGTGTCCACCTTGGTCCAGATCTTCTCAGCCACCTGTGATCTCCGAATTGAGGCACGTCCCGTCGAAGCGGCACGGTCTGACAGATAGCGGCGTTACGCAAGAAAAAGGGGGCCAACGGCCCCCTTCATCAGACTTGCGATCTTCGACACGACTACTCGGCAGGAACCGGCGCTTCCGGCTCCGGCGCAGCAAGGGCCGCAGTCTCGGCCTGGCGGCGGCGTTCCTCGAGGATGAGGTCGTCGCGCTTGGACGCGATCAGCTTGGCCGAAGTGATTCCCGCGCCGGTACCGGCAGGGATCAGGCGGCCAACGATGACATTCTCCTTGAGGCCTTCCAGCAGGTCGGCCTTGCCGCTGACCGCGGCTTCCGTGAGAACGCGCGTCGTCTCCTGGAACGAGGCGGCCGAGACAAAGCTGCGTGTCTGCAGCGACGCCTTGGTAATGCCCAGGAGCACCGGCACGGCAACCGCTGGCTTCTTGCCATCGGCGACCAGCTGATCGTTCAGCTCATCGAAGTCGAGCTTGTCGAGTTGCTCGTCCTTGAGCATGCCCGAGTTACCCGGATCGGTGATCTCGACCTTCTGCAGCATCTGGCGAACAATCACCTCGATGTGCTTGTCGTTGATCAAGACGCCCTGCAGCCGGTAGACCTCCTGGATTTCGTTGACGAGGTAGCGCGCAAGCTCTTCCACGCCCTTGATCGCCAGGATGTCGTGCGGCGCCGGATTGCCGTCGAGGATATACTCGCCCTTCTCGATGGCATCGCCTTCCTGCAGATGGAATGGCTTACCCTTCGGGATGAGGTACTCGACGGGCTCCATCGTCGTGTCTTCCGGCTCGATGATGATGCGGCGCTTGTTCTTGTAGTCGCGTCCGAATTTGATCGTGCCATTGATCTCGGCAATGATCGCGTGGTCCTTCGGACGGCGAGCCTCGAACAGTTCGGCCACCCTCGGCAGACCGCCGGTGATGTCCTTGGTCTTGGCGCTTTCGAGCGGAATACGGGCCAGAACGTCGCCTGGCGACACCTTCTCGCCTGGCTCGACCGCGATGACCGCATCGACGGAGAGCAGGTAGCGGGCTTCGCCGCCGCGCTCGACCTTGGCAACCGCGCCCTTTCGGGTGATTGCCAGAGCCGGACGCAGGCCGTCGCCGCGCTGGTTGGTGCGCCAGTCGATGACGACGCGCTTGGTAAAGCCCGTCGCCTCGTCTGTGTTTTCCGTCACTGAAGTGCCGTCCACCAGATCCTCGAAGGCCACTTCGCCATCGACTTCTGCAAGCACCGGACGGGTATAGGGATCCCATTCGGCGATACGCTGGCCGCGCTTCACCTCGTCGCCGTCTTCAACCTTGAGCTTGGCGCCGTACGTCACGCGATGTGACGAGCGGTCCTTGCCTTCGGAATCGACGATGGCGATGGTGACGTTACGGCCCATGGCGACGTAACCGCCGCCCGAAACCTTGGCCACGTTCTTGTTGCGGATGACGACCTTGCCTTCCGCGCCGGCTTCAAGGAACGACGAGTTCCACCACCTGCGCCGTACCACCGATGTGGAACGTGCGCATGGTCAGCTGGGTGCCCGGCTCTCCGATCGACTGGGCGGCAATGACGCCCACCGCTTCGCCGATATTGACCGGCGTACCGCGGGCCAGGTCACGGCCGTAGCACGCGGCGCAGCAGCCCTGGCGAAGATCGCAGGTCAGCGGCGAGCGGATACGGACGGACTGCACCTTGGCGGCTTCGATGGCATCGACATCCTTCTCGGTCAGCAGCGTGCCGCGTTTGGCGAGCAACTTGCCGGTTTCCGGATGGTTGATGTCGTCCGCGGCGGTACGGCCAAGGATACGCTGGCCGATGGACGCAACCACCTGCCCCGCATCGATGATCGGCTCCATGGTGAGGCCGCGCTCGGTGCCGCAGTCGACCTGCGTGATGATCGAGTCCTGTGCAACGTCGACGAGACGGCGCGTCAGGTAACCCGAGTTCGCGGTCTTCAGCGCCGTGTCCGCGAGACCCTTGCGGGCGCCGTGGGTGGAGTTGAAGTACTCGAGAACGTTGAGGCCTTCCTTGAAGTTCGCCGTGATCGGCGTCTCGATGATCGAACCGTCCGGACGCGCCATCAGGCCGCGCATGCCGGCAAGCTGCTTCATCTGGGCCGGTGAACCACGGGCGCCGGAGTGGCTCATCATGTAAACCGAGTTGATCGGCTTCTGACGTCCGGTCTCTTTGTCGAATTTGACTTCGGCAATGCCCTTCATCATCTGCGCCGCGACTTCGTCGCCGCACTTCGCCCAGGCATCGACCACCTTGTTGTACTTCTCGCCCTGCGTGATCAGGCCGTCGTTGTACTGCTGCTCGAACTCCTCAACGCGCTTGCGCGCGTCGTCGACGATCTTCGCCTTGGTCGGCGGGATCACCATGTCGTCCTTGCCGAACGAGATGCCGGCGCGGCAGGCATGCTTGAAGCCCAGGTCCATGATGCGATCGCAGAAGATCACGGTCTCTTTCTGACCGCAGCCGCGATAGACCGTGTCGATCATCTTGGAGATCATCTTCTTGGTCATCAGCTGGTTGGCCGTCGCGTACGGCACAGCCGCGTGCTTGGGCAGCAGCTGGCCGATGATCATGCGGCCCGGGGTGGTTTCGACAATCTCGGTGAAGAGCTTGCCGTCCGCGCCCATCGAGGTGACGCGACCCTTGATCTTGGTGTGCATCGTCACGACGCCGTTGACCAGCGCGTGCTCGATTTCGCCCATGTTGCCGAAGGCCATGCCTTCGCCGGGCTCATGATCGTTCATCAGCGACAGATGATAGAGGCCGAGCACAATGTCCTGCGATGGCACGATGATCGGCTGACCATTGGCCGGGTGCAGGATGTTGTTGGTCGACATCATCAGGACGCGCGCTTCCAGCTGGGCCTCAAGGCTCAGCGGCACGTGCACGGCCATCTGGTCGCCGTCGAAGTCGGCGTTGAACGCGGCGCACACCAGCGGATGCAGCTGGATCGCCTTGCCCTCGATCAGGATCGGCTCGAACGCCTGGATGCCAAGACGGTGCAGCGTCGGCGCCCGGTTCAGCAGAACCGGGTGCTCGCGGATGACTTCGTCGAGGATATCCCAGACTTCCGGCTTTTCCTTCTCGACCAGCTTCTTGGCCTGCTTGACGGTCGACGAGAAGCCCTTCGCCTCGAGCCGTGAATAGATGAACGGCTTGAACAGCTCGAGCGCCATCTTCTTGGGCAGCCCGCACTGGTGCAGCTTCAGTTCCGGACCCACGGTGATCACCGAACGGCCAGAATAGTCGACGCGCTTGCCGAGCAGGTTCTGACGGAACCGGCCCTGTTTGCCTTTGAGCATGTCCGACAGCGACTTCAGCGGACGCTTGTTGGCGCCCGTGATGGTCCGGCCGCGGCGGCCGTTGTCGAACAGCGCATCAACGGCTTCCTGCAGCATGCGCTTTTCGTTGCGGATGATGATGTCCGGCGCACGCAGCTCGATCAGGCGCTTCAGCCGGTTGTTGCGGTTGATGACGCGGCGGTAGAGGTCGTTGAGGTCGGATGTGGCGAAACGGCCGCCGTCCAGGGGGACCAGCGGGCGCAATTCCGGCGGAATGACCGGGATCACCGTCATGATCATCCACTCGGGCTTGTTGCCCGAGACGATGAACTGCTCGACGATCTTCAGCCGCTTGGCCAGCTTCTTGGGCTTCAGCTCGGTGGTCAACTCGGCGATCTCGACGCGGAGGTCGGCGGCGATCTTTTCGAGGTCGAGCGCCAGCAGGATGTCGCGGATGGCCTCGGCGCCGATCTTGGCGGTGAAGCTGTCCGCGCCGTACTCGTCCTGCGCGTCGAGGTACTGCTCTTCACTCAGCAACTCGTGCTGGGTAAAGGGGGTCAGGCCCGGCTCGAGAATGACGTAGTTCTCGAAATAGAGGATGCGCTCGATGTCCTTGAGGGTCATGTCGAGCAGCAGCGCGATACGGGACGGCAGCGACTTCAGGAACCAGATGTGCGCAACCGGCGCGGCCAGCTCGATGTGGCCCATGCGCTCGCGGCGCACGCGGCTCAGCGTGACCTCGACGCCGCACTTCTCACAGATGACGCCCTTGAACTTCATGCGCTTGTACTTGCCGCACAGGCACTCATAGTCCTTCACCGGCCCGAAGATGCGGGCGCAGAACAGCCCGTCCCGCTCCGGCTTGAAGGTGCGGTAGTTGATGGTTTCCGGCTTTTTGATCTCGCCGTAGGACCAGCTCAGGATTTTCTCCGGGCTCGCGATGTTGATCTTCATCTGATCGAACATCTGCTGGGGAACCTGCGGATTGAACGGGTCCATGACGTGGTGATGATGATTCATTCGGTATCTCCTCGTTTCCGCAGGACCCCCGGAGGGAAGGCCGGAGGCCCGCGAAACGCTTTCAGGGAAGGGTTGAACGCGGCAGGATTTATTCCGCCGCCTTCTGAGGAGCTTCGAGTTCCGCTCCACCGCCCTCCGGGGCCGGAAGTTCGGCCTCTTCGGACATGTCGAGTTCGACATTGAGTCCGAGAGACCGGATTTCCTTCACCAGGACGTTGAAGCTTTCAGGGACGCCCGCTTCAAACGTGTCGTCACCGCGCACGATGGCCTCGTAGACCTTCGTACGGCCGGCCACATCGTCCGACTTGATGGTCAGCATTTCCTGCAAGGTGTACGCGGCGCCGTACGCTTCGAGCGCCCACACCTCCATCTCGCCGAAACGCTGCCCGCCGAACTGCGCCTTGCCACCCAGCGGCTGCTGGGTCACGAGGCTGTACGGACCAATCGAGCGCGCGTGGATCTTGTCGTCCACCAGATGGTGCAGCTTGAGCATGTAGATGTACCCAACTGTCACCTGCCGGTCGAACTCCTCGCCCGTGCGGCCGTCATACACCGTCGACTGGCCAGAGGCTTTCAGCCCGGCACGCTCCAGCATCGCCACGATGTCCTTTTCCTTGGCGCCATCGAACACCGGCGTGGCGATCGAGATGCCCTTGGAAAGATGCTCGCCAAGGCGAACCATCGAGTCGTCGTCAAGATCGGTGACCGACTTGTCGCCGGCGAAGAGGGAGTTGATCTCCTTCTTCAGCGGCTTCATGTCGCCCTTCGACTGGTAGATGCGCAGCATCTCGTTGATCTTCTTGCCCATGCCCGCGCAGGCCCAGCCAAGATGCGTCTCGAGAATCTGCCCGACATTCATGCGCGACGGCACGCCCAGAGGGTTCAGCACGATGTCGACCGGGGTGCCGTCTTCAAGGTACGGCATGTCTTCCTGCGGAACGATGCGGGAAACCACGCCCTTGTTGCCGTGACGGCCGGCCATCTTGTCGCCCGGCTGCAACTTGCGCTTGGTCGCCACGAACACCTTGACCATCTTCATGACGCCCGGCGGCAGTTCGTCGCCACGCTGCAGCTTGTCCACCTTGTCGATGAAGCGCTGCTCGAGCAGACGACGGCTCTCCTCGTACTGTGCGTGCAGGGCCTCCATCTCGGCCATCACCTTGTCGTCGCCGACGGCAAACTGCCACCACTTCGAACGCGGCTGAGCCTCGAACATCTGGTCGTTGAGCTTGGTGCCGACGACGTAGCCCTTGGGGCCGGCCGTCGCCGCCTTGCCGAACAGCATCTCCTTGAGACGCGCATAGACGTTGCGGTCGAGGATCGACTGCTCGTCGTCGCGGTCCTTGGCGAGGCGTTCGATTTCCTCGCGCTCGATGGCCATCGCGCGCTCGTCCTTGTCGATGCCGTGGCGGTTGAACACCCGGACCTCAACCACGGTGCCCGCGTCGCCCGGGGGGACCCGGAGCGAGGTATCGCGGACGTCGGACGCCTTCTCGCCGAAGATGGCGCGGAGGAGCTTTTCTTCCGGCGTCATCGGGCTTTCGCCCTTCGGCGTGATCTTGCCGACGAGGATGTCGCCTGGGCCGACTTCAGCACCGATATGGACAATGCCGGCTTCGTCGAGGTTCTTCAGCGCTTCTTCAGAAACGTTCGGAATGTCGCGCGTGATTTCCTCGGGCCCGAGCTTGGTATCGCGGGCCATCACCTCGTATTCCTCGATGTGGATCGAGGTGAACACGTCCTGCATCGAGATTTTCTCACTCAGCAGGATCGAGTTCTTCGAAGTTGTAGCCATTCCAGGGCATGAACGCGACGAGCACGTTGCGGCCCAGGGCGAGGTCGCCCAGTTCCGTCGACGGGCCGTCGGCAATGATGTCGCCCTGCCCGATGTGGTCGCCCACCACCACCAGCGGTCGCTGGTTGATGCAGGTCGACTGGTTCGAGCGCTGGAACTTCATCAGATTGTAGATGTCGACGCCCGACTTGGAGGCATCCGTCTCTTCCGTGGCGCGAATGACGATACGCGTCGCATCCACCTGGTCGACGATGCCCTTGCGCTTGGCGACGATGGCGGCGCCCGAGTCACGCGCCACCACTGACTCCATCCCGGTGCCCACGAACGGGGCCTCGGCGCGGAGCAGCGGCACCGCCTGGCGCTGCATGTTCG
The DNA here is from genome assembly GCA_963796775.1 of uncultured Alphaproteobacteria bacterium. Taxonomy (GTDB): domain Bacteria; phylum Pseudomonadota; class Alphaproteobacteria; order Rhizobiales; family Devosiaceae; genus Devosia_A. The sequence goes on from CAWCMZ010000007.1 coordinate 574,563, forward strand.
ATCCCATCAGGGCGCGGTTGGCGTCGTCATTCTCGAGGAACGGAATGAGCGAAGCCGCCACCGAAACAAGCTGCTTCGGCGACACGTCCATCAGATCGACCTGCTCCTTGGGGGTGAGCAGCACGTCACCGGAGTGACGAGCAACGATCAGGTCTTCGGCGAATCCACCCTTGTCGTTGATCGCGGCGTTGGCCTGGGCGACGTGGTGCTTGGCCTCTTCCATAGCCGACAGATAGACCACTTTATCGGTGATCTTGCCGTCGATGATCTTGCGATACGGGGTCTCGATGAAGCCGTACTTGTTGACGCGGGCAAACGTCGCCAGCGAGTTGATGAGGCCGATGTTCGGACCTTCCGGCGTCTCGATCGGGCAGATACGGCCATAGTGGGTCGGGTGCACGTCGCGCACTTCGAAACCGGCACGCTCGCGCGTCAGACCACCAGGTCCAAGCGCCGAGAGGCGCCGCTTGTGCGTGATCTCGGAGAGCGGGTTGGTCTGATCCATGAACTGCGAAAGCTGCGACGAGCCAAAGAACTCGCGCACCGCCGCCGCCGCCGGCTTGGCATTGATCAGGTCCTGCGGCATCACCGTGTCGATCTCGACCGACGACATGCGTTCCTTGATCGCCCGCTCCATCCGGAGCAGACCCAGCCGGTAGTGGTTTTCCATCAGTTCGCCGACCGACCGCACCCGGCGGTTGCCGAGGTTGTCGATGTCGTCGATCTCGCCACGCCCGTCGCGCAGGTTCACCAGGGTGCGAACCACCTCGACGATATCCTCCTTGCGGAGGATGCGGACCGTGTCTTCTGCCTCGAGCTCGAGGCGCATGTTCATCTTGACGCGACCGACGGCGCTCAGGTCATAGCGCTCGCTGTCGAAGAACAGCGACTTGAACATGGCTTCGGCGGTCTCGACGGTCGGCGGCTCGCCCGGACGCATAACCCGGTAGATGTCGAACAGCGCGTCTTCGCGGCTTTCGTTCTTGTCGACCGCCAGCGTATTGCGGATGTAGGCGCCCACGGTGACGTGGTCGATGTCGAGGATCGGCAGCGAGGTGAACCCGGCTTCGAGAAGCTTCTTCAGGATCTTCTCGTCGATCTCGTCGCCAGCCTCGACATAGACCTCACCCGTCTTCGGGTTGATCAGGTCCTCACCGATGAACGTGCCATAGAGATCCTCGTCCGTCGCCAGCAGATGCGTGACGCCGTTTTCGGAAATCTTCTTGGCCTGGCGGGCGCTGAGCTTCTTGCCGGCTTCGTGGACGACATCGCCGGATTTGGCATCGATCAGATCGAAGGTCGGCTTCAGGCCGCGCATCTTCTCGTGCTCGTAGGGCTTCTTCCACCCGCCCTTCTTGTTCCGCTCATAGGTCTGCGTGGTGTAGTAGGTGCGCAGGATTTCCTCGGCATCCATGCCGAGCGCCTTGAGCAGCGACGTCACCGGAATCTTGCGGCGGCGGTCGATGCGCGCGAACACGATATCCTTGGCGTCGAACTCGATATCCAGCCACGAGCCGCGATACGGGATAATGCGGCCAGCGAACAGGAGCTTGCCCGACGAATGGGTCTTGCCCTTGTCGTGGTCGAAGAACACGCCCGGCGAGCGGTGCATCTGGGAGACGATGACGCGCTCGGTGCCATTGACGATGAAAGTGCCGTTCATGGTCATGAACGGCATGTCGCCCATGTAGACGTCCTGCTCCTTGATGTCCTTGACGGAGCGGGCGCCGGTCTCTTCGTCCACTTCGAACACGATCAGGCGCAGCGTCACCTTGAGCGGCGCCGCGAACGTCATGTCGCGCTGCCGGCACTCGTCGACGTCGTATTTGGGCTGCTCGAACTCATACTTCACGAACTCAAGCGAGGCCGTGTTGGAAAAGTCGGTGATCGGGAATACCGATTTGAAGACGGCCTGCAATCCCTCTTCCTTGCGGCCGCCCTTGGGCTCGTCCACGAGGAGGAACTGGTCATAGGAGGCCTTCTGGACCTCAATGAGATTAGGCATCTCCGTGACTTCGTGAATGCTGCCGAAGGATTTGCGAACCTTGCGACGGCCATTGAACGTGGTAGCCATACCCGCTCCTATCTTTCTCTCGAATGTCTCGGAAGCAAATGTCCAAAACTCCGACTATCAGCCGTCGGATTTCAGGAAATCTGCCCTTCTGGTGTTAGTTTCGTCCGCAACTTGCGCCCTGCCCTTGCGGGTGGCGTCCTGTCCCAGAAACGCGGGGACAGGGAAACCGGGGCGGCGTATTCGGGCCACCCCGGTTGAAGTAGTCTGTCGAATTACTTGACTTCGACCTTGGCGCCGGCAGCTTCGAGCTTCGCCTTGATGTCGGCGGCTTCCTGCTTGTTGACACCTTCCTTGATGGCCTTCGGTGCGGCTTCGACCAGTGCCTTGGCTTCGCCAAGACCCAGTGCGGTGATCGCACGGACTTCCTTGATGACGTTGATCTTGTTGTCACCGAACGAGGTGAGGATCACGTCGAATTCAGTCTTTTCTTCGGCAGGCGCGGCAGCGGCAGCGGCCGGAGCCGCAGCAGCGGCCGGAGCCGCGGCAGAAACGCCCCACTTCTCCTCGAGCAGCTTCGACAGTTCCGAAGCTTCGATGACGGTCAGGGCAGAAAGGTCGTCTACGAGTTTGGCGAGATCAGCCATTTGTTTTCACTCTCAGTTTTGTTTCGTTTCGGTTCGAACCGTGGAGGTCCATTCGGGTCGTCTTGATGCCTTATGCGGCATTGCTCTTTTCGGCATGTGCGGCCAGCACGCGGGCGATCTGCCCGCCTGGAGCCTGCAGGATCGAAGCGATCCGCGTTCCGGGCTGCTTGAGCATTCCGGCGAGCGTGGCGCGCAGTTGATCCAGCGAGGGCATGGTGGCCAGCGCCTTGACGTTGTTGGCGTCGAGCCCGGTCTTCCCCATCGCGCCGCCCAGAACCACGAACTTCTGGTTCTTGTCGGCGAAAGCGGCCGCGACTTTCGGCGCGGTCATGGGGTCCTTGGCGAAGGCGATGACCGTCGGCCCGCTAAACAGGGCCGACATGTCCGCATTGTCGGTTTCTTTCAGAGCAAGCTTGGCCAGGCGGTTCTTGGCGATTTTGACCTGCCCGCCAGCCGACTTCATCTGCTTGCGCAGATTTTCGAGGTCGGCGACGGTCAGACCGGCATTCTGAGCAATCACGATCGATCCAGCGCCCGCGAGGGCTGACTGGAGCGAAGCGACGAGCTCATGCTTTTCCGCTCTTTCCACTCTTAGTCTCCACATTGAGCCCAGGACATCGTCCCCCGGGCTTTGCCAATTGCTGCCCTCCTTGTGGGAAGTCAGCGGGTTAACGCCTGTCAACCGAGCTTCCGCGAGGGCGAAACGCCCTGAGCGGCAACTGGCCTGGTTCGAACCGGAATGCCTTGCGGCGAATTCTTTCCGGTCTTCACCCCGTCTATTGCTGGCCCCATTCCTTTGTCGCGCTAGGCGTCGCTGGTCGGGTTTAGGCGCCGAAGCGCACCGGCAGTCTCGGACAGGTCTTTACCGGTATCGCTACCGGCACTTCGAGGGGCCGGAGCCCCTCAAAACTGATATTGACGATCCTAGTGGATCGTCTGCGGATCGACGTGCACGCCCGGGCCCATGGTCGAAGACACCGCGACGCGCTTGACATAGGTGCCCTTGGCGCCGGCAGGCTTGGAGCGCTGCACGGCGTCGGTGAACGCCTTGATGTTCTCGAGCAGCGCCGCTTCGGTGAACGAGGCCTTGCCGACACCGGCGTGAAGGATCCCCGCCTTCTCGACCCGGTATTCGACCGCGCCGCCCTTGGCAGCCTTGACCGCACCGGCGACGTCCATGGTGACCGTACCCACCTTGGGGTTCGGCATCAGGTTGCGCGGGCCGAGCACCTTACCGAGACGGCCGACCAGCGGCATCATGTCGGGGGTGGCGATGCAGCGATCGAAGTCGATCTTGCCGGCCAGGACCTGTTCCATCAGATCGGTATCGCCAACGATATCGGCTCCGGCCTTGCGGGCTTCATCGGCCTTGGCGTCCTTGGCGAAAACCGCAACGCGGACAGTCTTGCCCGTGCCATTCGGCAGGTTGACGACGCCGCGGACCATCTGGTCAGCATGGCGCGGGTCAACACCCAGGTTCATCGCCACCTCGACGGTCTCATCGAACTTCGCCTTGGCGCGTTCCTTGACCATCTTCACGGCCTCAGTGAGGTCGTAGAGCTTCTTGCGGTCGATGCCGTGGCGCAGGGCAGTTGTACGTTTTCCGAGATTTGCCATGTCTGTTACCCCTCGACCTGAATGCCCATGGAGCGGGCTGAGCCAGTGATCATCGACGCGGCGGCGTCGACGTCATAGGCGTTGAGGTCCTTGAGCTTCTTTTCGGCGATCTCACGGATCTGCTGCTTGGTGATGGTGCCCGCGCTTTCCTTGCCCGGCAGCTTGCTGCCGGCCTTCAGATTGATGGCCTTCTTGAGATAGTAGGTCACCGGCGGCAGCTTCATCTCGAAAGTGAAGCTCTTGTCGGCGTAGATGGTGATGACGACAGGCGTCGGAGCGCCCTTCTCCATGTCCTGCGTCTGCGCGTTGAACGCCTTGCAGAATTCCATGATGTTCAGACCGCGCTGGCCCAGCGCCGGGCCGATCGGGGGCGACGGGGTCGCCGAACCGGCCGCTACCTGAAGCTTCAGATAGCCAGTGATTTTCTTTGCCATTCTCTCGTCCTTTCCGGCATCAGGCGAAATTCGCCTCCGCCACTTCTCACGCGCCCGGAGTCACCCGGGCCATCTGACGCCGTGGTGCGAGGTTTTACCGGTGGCTGGCCGCCACCGCCCTCTCCCACGGATTTCCGCCACCTTTCGGCAGCGGTTCCGGATCAGACCTTTTCGACCTGTCCGTATTCCAGTTCGACCGGCGTCGGCCGGCCGAAAATCGAAACTTCCACCTTGAGGCGCGCCCGCTCCTCGTCCACTTCCTCGACAACGCCGTTGAAGCTCGCGAACGGACCGTCAGACACCCTGACCTGCTCTCCCACCTCGAACGAGACGGAAGGCTTCGGGTGCTCGACGCCTTCCTGCACCTGTTGCAGGATTGCCATCGCTTCCTTCTCGGAGATCGGCATGGGCTTGTCGCCCGAACCGAGGAAACCGGTAACCTTCGGCGTGTTCTTGATGAGGTGGAACGCCTGATCGGTGAGTTCCATCTTCACCAGCACATAGCCGGGGAAAAACTTGCGTTCGGCATCAACCTTGCGGCCGCGCCGCATCTCGACGACCTTCTCGGTCGGCACGATCACGTCTTCGAACAGGTGCTCGAGCTTGGTCTGCGCGACCTTTTCGCGGATGGCCTCAGCCACTTTGCGCTCGAAATTCGAGTAAGCCTGAACGATGTACCAGCGTTTGGCCATGCCGTGTTGCCGCTCCAAATAGTCTACAAATCAGGCGCAGGACGCCTAGCGAATTGACAGAACCGCCTGCACGCCCCAGGCGATGATCTGGTCCGCGGCAAGGAAGAACAGGCTTGCCAGAGCCACCATCGCGAGAACCATTACGGTTGAAATCAACGTCTCGTTACGCGTCGGCCAGGTGACCTTGCCGACTTCCTGACGAACCTGCTGCAGAAACTGAATCGGGTTCGTCCGGGCCATCGGCAGATCAACTTTCCTGATGGGCTTTTGGCCCATAACCAAGAGCCGCACGAGTTCACCTCGGCGGCTGGAGAAGGCGCTATCTAATGATTTGTCGCCACGAATGCAATACTCAGTAGGGCGATAAAAGCATTGCAGTCGTTATGGAGCGAAGCGGTCGGCTGCATCGCACTAAAATAGGTGCGCGAAGCGGCGGTTTCAAGCCCCCGCCGCAGACCGCCTCGCAAGGAAGCGCCGGTTGAGACTGTAGAGCACGGTCCCGAAACCCAGCAGCAGCAGGCCGGCGCCAAGGATGGTAAGCGGATTGGGCCCGAGCAGGATGAACCACTGCGTGAAGAAGTGGATCGCACCAAAGATTGCGGCCATGTTGACGACCCAGCGCCGAGTTGCACTTACCGCCCATGCGCCCATCGCAACCAGCGCCGCCGCCCACAATACCGAAAAAACCTGGCTCGAAATTCCGAACGCGCCGTCTCCCCAGATCGAGCCGATCCAGAACGCGGCATTGACCAACAGGATTGCCGTGCGGGCGGCAATCAGCGCCAGCCGCTCATTTGATGGGCCTACCCGCAGGGACGCAATATAGAGCACCAGCGTCAGCGCGGAGAGCACGACAATCGTCAGCGCCGACTGCGGCCAGTTGCTGGTGAGTCCACTGAGTCCGGCGGATAGCGTCAGGACCGCAATGGCCGCCAACAGACCGGAGCGCGCCGGCACTGCCGCGATGCCCAGCACAAGCGCCAGGACAATGTCCACCCATGGCTGACCGCTGAAGAGGTACGAAATGCCGCCCGTCAGAGCCAAGGCCCCGATGCTGAGGCAGATTGTCCCCAACAGGTCCCATCTGGCGCCCCCTGCGATGCGGAAGCCGAGCCCGACGGCAAACAGCACCGCACCCAGTCCGGTGGCCGCGACCGCATTGGGGACGAACGCCGCCGCGCCAAGCGTCACCGCAACAATGCCGAAGGCCAGCACGATGTTGATGCCGAGCGAACCCGTGTCTTCGGCAGCGAGCCCGCGAAGCCTGTCGGCCTCCGCCTGCGTCAGCGCGCCGCGTGCCACCAGATCAGTAAGATCGAGCGTAACCTTCATGACCGCCCCCGGCACCGCAATTGTCGCGCCGATGGATACCATGGCGATGCGACAATATCTGCCGGAAGATCGCGGCTAGCGGCCGCCGGGCACACCGTTGTAGCGATCGGGGCCCGTCGGGTGGTCTGGGAACTCGAACCCCTTACCCCGGTTCAAATCCGGGTTGACCAGATATTTGCGCGAGGCCCAGCCGTCGGCGCCGGTATGGATGACGAGACACCACGATCCTTCGCAGCGGATCACGTGGACCTCCTCGCCCTTGTACAGCGTGTCCACCACCCTGTAACCAATGCCGGCTCCTGCCCTGAGATTGACCGCGCTGGACGCATAGCCGATAGCGGCGAAGGCTGACGGGGTACTGACGATAAGTGCTGCCGCACTCAACGCCGCGACGGCAAAACGGGATCTGATGGACATAGTGGCCTCCGAGTCGCCCCCCGGCGACCTACATCAGCGTAGGAGCGTCAGGAATCCCCCGCAACTCCGGCAACATTGCGTTCGGTGGATTAATTCGGCGTAACCTTTGGCGGGTGGGCCGTCACCTCGGGCGAGCGGAGAACCGGCGCACGATCCAGCAGGTGCCCGACCAGCCTCCGCAGTGCCGGCTCGACCGCTACGGTAATCAATGCAGCCAGCGCGACAAGACTCACGATCGTCATCGTCAGCGCCATATACCGCTCGAATCCGAGACGCAGCAGCAACACCAGGAATGCCGTCCCCACCGTGTAGTTGAGCAGATAGAGCGGATAGGTCAGCAGCCCAATGGTCCGGATCACGCCAGCCAGGGGCGGCGACACAAAGCGCTGCAGCGCGCCGTCCAGTCTCACGGACGCGACCATCACGAACACAGCCCCAGCCCAGATCAATGGTGGCAGATGACGCGTCTGCTGCAGACCATCCGCGAGGACGTCCCGTGCATTCATGTACAAGCCGAGATAGCCGCCAGCCATCGCGACCAGAAGCCACACGGTCCGGCCCCAGGTCCAGCGGCCGAACAGCCCGAGCCAGATCAGTGCCCCCGTCGCAAAATAGACGCCGTGCGGCACCAGCAGCAGTTCCAGCGCACGATTGCGGATCGGAGGAAGTTGCGGCAGCCCCAGCCCGAGTTCCACCAGCAGGCGCCACACCCAGACCCCGGCGCTCACGGCGGCCACCACCACCATCACCCCTTCGATCCAGCGGAACCGCTTCGCGGCCAGCAGAGCGAACACCAGACTGTAGAAAGCAACTTCGATACCCAGCGTCCAGTAGCTCGGCTCGACCCACGGCCCCAGCGGGTTAAAGAGGATGCTGCTCAGCCAGCGGAGCAGCAACGTGAGCGGGCGGTTGAGACCCAGCGCGGCCGCCACGAGCGCGCTGACCGTGGCACAGGCGATCGCCGCCGGCAGCAGTCGCAGCACGCGGCCGCGTACGAATGAGGCAGGGCTGGCACGCGACGCGGAATAGGCGATGACGAAACCCGAGACGACGAAGAAGATCTCGACCCCGGCAAAACCCCACCAGCTGAGGCCAACAAGCTCAGGATAGACAGCGAGGCCGCCACGTCCGGCGCCCCTGACAGGCCAGGGCCAGTATGCCGCGTGAAAGACCAGCACCGACAACGCCGCGAACAATCGCAGCAGGTCCAGCCCGAGCAGCCTCGGATACGAGGCTCGATGCGAGATTGTGGCCAGCACCACGCTCATTTCCGGGGCGCCTGCGCACCAGGCTCAGGTCTGGGAAACCGATGAAACACCATATCGGCGACCACACCACCTATCGGATGTGGTACACAATCCCCCCCTCGGCGACTGGTAACCTTGCCCCCCGGAAGCCGCGGGGACACCGCTCGTGACCTCGCGTCTGGCGTCAGCGCTGCCCCTGGTGATACCAAGGTCAGCGGCAATGGCAATGCAGGGGAATGCCACGGTGCTCCGCAAGATTCTCAGGCGCCTCAAGCGCATCCAAAAGGGCCCTTGAAGGTCTTTGGCTGGTTCATCAGCCGGGTTGCCATGCCTGCACCGAGTCGCGTGCCGACCATCGCACGGCGGTGAAAGCCGGTTATCCATTGATTACCCGGAGCGCTGGCGACATCGTGTGCGGCGCTTCAAGTTTTTAGGCTAAGTCATTGATTTTGGCCTGGCAGGGGCAGAAGGACTTGAACCCTCGACCCTCGGTTTTGGAGACCGATGCTCTACCAACTGAGCTATACCCCTCCAGACGAGGGACGATCTAATCGCAAAGGCCGTTCGGCGCAAGGTGCCACACCATCCGAAACGCGCAACCGCAGGCGGCCCGTCCGCCGGTCCGTTGCCGCACAATTCGGCCAACCCCGGTGCGGCGGCGGGCCAGAACCAACTGCGCCACGAAACTCAGTATCCAGGGTCCGAGCATCGCGGCGCAAAACCGCAAAGGGCGGAGCCAGGCCGCTTCTCGCCCATGTTGGCTGCCGCCCCCGGGATTCGGCCGGAACGGCACGGGAATCCTCGCAAAACGGGTTGCTTCGCCCGCTGTTAACCTCAAGTGTTGCTAAATCGACGCACCGTGCCATTTTGGGTCAGTCGTAGTTGCCGCAAGCTCCCGAGTATCCTACACTTTCGCGAGCGCGTGGCTCAGCGCGCGCACCACACAGGGGAATACTATGAAAAAAACTCTCGCCGTCGCGGCTCTGCTCGCCGTGGCCTTCGCCAGCCCGGTTGCCCCGGTTTTCGCTGGCGATATGGCAAAGCCAACTCTTTCCTGCTTCTTCATCCCGCTCACTGCCGAGTGCAAGGCCGAGGCGGACGCAATGCATGCTGCCCACAAGGCTGACGTGGACGCCAAGATGGCTGCACTCCCGAAGCCGATGGCCCCTCCCGCTCCGCCGGCCATGACGGCACCGGCTGCTCCCGTGCTTCCGGCCATGCCGACCTGCACTCCCGCCGCCAAGGGTGCTGGCCACCTGCTCGACTGCAGCATGTAAGCCTGACCGATGTCGAATCGTGAAACGCCCCGGCCTCAAGCCGGGGCGCTTTGCTTTGTGGGTCCGTGACTTATCAAGGGGTGCCAGTGCCCGCGGGGCCGGTAGCCTGATCGTCCAGCGGCCCTGATTCCACATGCTTGCATCAAACTCTGGACAAGCCAGTTTGCAGTTGACAAGGCCCCGGCACGCCAACCATAACCCGGCCCGGTGACGCCGGCCGCCAGGTCCGCGTCGCTGTTCTCTGGTCTCGATGGAGGGGTGGGAGAGTGGTTAAATCCGGCAGACTGTAAATCTGCTCGCTTAGCGTACACTGGTTCGAATCCAGTCCCCTCCACCACCCTTTGTCCCCTCTGGCGGGGAACTCTGGCGATAAGCCGCGAAGACGACGATAAGCCTGTATGGCGGCGGGCCTGCCCGCTGAAGGCCCCGAGGGCGCAGGCGGGTATAGCTCAGTGGTAGAGCAGCAGCCTTCCAAGCTGAATATGCGGGTTCGATTCCCGCTACCCGCTCCACTCCGCCGCCCGAGATAACCGCGAGCGCGCGCCCCAGTAACCCCGATTGTACTTTCGGTTTCCCTCACCACTGGCAGTCTGGTTATTTGGCTGAACAGCCTTGCGTTACCAGCGTCCCACACCCGATGTCAGTCGAATGTCAGCCGGGAACTGCTAGAGACACCAGATGATCCACCGAATTGTGTTCGCACTATTGCTGATCGGCACCTTGCCCGTGGCGAGCGTGATCGGAGCGCCGTTTGGTGGTCATGAACCCGACGACCAGCAGGGTTTTTTTACCGAGCACTGGGGCCATGATGCCCAGGACGAAAAGCAGTCCAACGATGACGCGCTTGACGCGGTGAAATCGAAAGGCGCCATCCCGCTGTCGAATATGCTAGAGATCTTCGCAAGCTACGGTTCGTTCACCCTGGTCGAGGTCAACTTGGTTCGCCGCTTCAACCACCTGTTCTATAGCTTCAAGTACATCGATGCTGGCGGTCACGTGCGCAAGGCATACTTCGACGCTCAGACCGGCAAGAAGGTCCGGTAAGCTCTTCATGCGTTTGCTGCTGGTCGAAGATGACGAGCGGATCGCGGCCAATGTTGCCGCGGCCCTGCAGGCGGCTGGTTTCGTGGTCGAGGTGGAGCGGGACGGCGAGCTCGGCTGGTATCGCGGTGATGTTGAGCCATTCGACACGATCATACTGGACCTCGGCCTTCCCACTCTTGGCGGCCTGACCATTCTCAAGCGCTGGCGCAAGGCCGGCAGGGACATGCCCGTCATGATTCTCACTGCGCGTGGCAACTGGGACGAGCGCGTCGAGGGAATCGATGCAGGCGCCGACGACTACCTCACCAAGCCCTTCCGCATCGAGGAGCTGGTGGCCCGCACCAGGGCGCTGGTGCGCCGTGCCGCGGGGGTGGCCAGTTCGGTAATCGAAATCGGCGATATCAGCCTCGACGCGAGGCAGATGCGGATTTCGAGAGCCGGGCTACCGATCGCCCTGACCCCGCAGGAGTATCGACTGGTCTCCTACCTGATGCACCATCACGGCCGCGTGGTCGACCAGATGGAGCTGACTGAGCATCTCTATACGCAGGCGTTCGAGCGCAACTCCAACTCGGTGGAGGTACTGGTCGGCAGGGTACGCAAGAAACTCGGCAGCGGTGCCATCGAGACGCGCCGGGGGTTCGGCTACATCATGGGTGGAACGCCCGGGTGAGCACGCACTCGCTCCGCATCCGCCTGCTGCTCGCCTCCGGGCTGTCGATCATTGTGGCGCTCGCCGTAGCGGGCATCGTTCTCTCCGCGCTGTTCTCCGACCACGTTCTCCGCGGCATCACCACGAACCTTGAGGCCGAAATGAACCGGCTGACCGCTCTGGTCGATGTCGACGCCGAGCGGCTGGGCCTTACCCAGCCGATGTCGGACCCGCGCTTTGCCACCCCTTATGGCGGCATCTACTGGCAGATCACCGATCCGAAGACCGGCGAGACCGCGCGCTCCCCGTCGATCTGGGACAAGGTCCTCGGCTTTCCGCTGCCCCTGCCAGCCAACGGCACGATTGCGCAGGCGACCATTCAGGACCCAGAGGGCGCCTCGGCCGTCGCATTGTCGCGGCGGCTCGGTTTCGAGACGGCCAGCGGCGGCGAACGCGTCCTGGACCTGATCGTTGCCGAGGACGACGGAGCGCTCAATGCTGCCAACCTCACCTTCCGTTTCGACCTGATCCGCGCCCTCGTTGTCCTTGCCATCATCCTGATGATCGCGGCATGGGTGCAGGTCACGCTGGGGCTCTCGCCGCTCTCGGTCATCCGGCGGGGCATCATGGCCATCCGCACCGGCAAGGCCGCTACGCTCGAGGGCGACTACCCTTCAGAGGTCATGCCACTGGTCAATGAGGTGAACGAGCTGACGCGGGCACACGAGGTCTCCATCGCCTTCGCCCGTGCCCGCGCCGCCGACCTGGCGCACGGCCTCAAGACCAGCCTGACGGTGCTGAACGCCGAAGCCCAGGCAATCCGTGCCGCCGGCAACGCCACCGCCGCCGACGCCATTGAAGGTCTGGCGCATAACATGACCGAGACCATCGACCACCAACTCAGCCTGGCACGGCTCCGGCACCGCACGCCGTCCGGTTTCCAGGCGACCGCCGCAGCAGCGGCAACCGCTCGCGTGGTTGCCGCGCTGAAGAAGACGCCGAAGGGTGCTGCTCTCGACTGGACCGCGTCCATCTCGGACAATCTGGTGGTGAACATTGACCAGCCCGACCTCACCGAGCTTTTGGGAGTTGTGCTGGAAAATGCGACGCAGTGGGCTACGCATCGCGTTGTCATCGAGGGACGAAGCGAAGGTGGTGCGGTAACCCTCGACGTCGCTGACGACGGGCCGGGGCTGGATGAGGACAAGCTGCAATCGATCGGGGAGCGTGGCAGGCGTCTCGATGAAGCGCGCTCCGGTTCCGGTCTGGGACTGTCGATCGCGCGGGAGATTGTCGCCCTCAACCAGGGCACGCTCTCTTTCGCCCGCGCCACACTTGGGGGGCTTCGCGTGACCATTACCCTGCCTACCGCCGCAACTGTCGATCCGGGCTGACGAGCGCCTTGCTGGCCGCTCGCAAAGCGTCTACGCCACGGCCATGAGCTTCAACAAGTTTCCGCCGAAACCGCGCCACGATCCCGATGAGGGTCCGGTCTACCTCTACGGCATCCACACCGTGCGCGCCGCCCTTGATAATCCCCGCCGCACCAAGCGCGTGCTGCTGGCGACCCCAAACGCCCTCACCCGTCTCAACGAAGGCGGTGGCACCGGCAAGGTGCGCGTGGAAGAAACGACGCCAAGGGACCTCGACCGCATCCTCGGTGCCGATGCCGTGCATCAAGGCGCGGCGCTTGAAGTCGATCCGGTCAGCCGCTTCGGTCTCGATGACATCCGGGCGCTGCAGCTGGTGGTCGTGCTTGACCAGGTGACTGACCCGCACAATGTCGGGGCGATCCTCCGCACCGCCTGTGCCTTCGGCGCGGACGCCGTTATCACCACGCAGCGTTATGCGCCGCGCGAAACCGGAGTCATGGCAAAATCTGCGTCCGGCGCACTCGATCTGGTGCCGCTGATCGAGGTCAGGAACCTCGGTGATGCGCTCGAAACACTCAAGAAGCGGGGCCTCACCGTACTTGGCTTCGATTCAGAGGCGCCCGCCCCGCTGAAGCCACGCCAGCAACCGGGCCCGCTCGCCATCGTGCTGGGGGCCGAAGGCAAGGGCCTGCGGCAACGTACCCGCGAGCTCTGCGACGAAATGGTGCGGCTCGATATGCCAGGCCCGATCAAGTCGCTGAACGTCAGCAACGCTGCCGCCATCGCCTTGTTCGCCGCGACTGCTGGCCGCTAGTCCGGCAAGCGGTAGTCGAAGCTGTAGAAGTGGCTGCCATCTGGCTCGATGATAATGTCCATCGTGCCGGTCAGGCCCTGCAACCCTCCCGTGCCGGAGTTTGCAGCGACCGCCAGCGCGAGCGTCTGCCCTGTCTTGCTGGCATTGCCGACATGGTGCAGCACGAAACTCCCCTCGCGTCCCGCCAGGGTACCAGACACCCGCTCCACGGCAACGTAGACACCCGAGCCGTTAGCTTCGGTGCCGATTGCCAGCATCTGGCCGAGACTTGTTGCGGACAGCTCGCCGTGAAACCGCTTGTCCAGCAACCACCGGCCCGCCACCTTATCGGCTTGCAGGTTCCCCGCCGGCATCGCCGTCCGTGTCACTTCGAATGCACCCTTGGCGATCGTCATCCCAATCTCCGTTGTCCGAACAAAACAAGAACGTTATCGGGCTGTCAATCGCCAAATAGAAAAGGCCGCAAGTCGAACCTGCGGCCTTCCGTTACCTTCAGACAGCCTACTGCGCGGTGCAGCGGACCAAGGCGGCACCGCCGTCGACGACGAGCGCATCGGACGACGGCATCGAGAGCGCAAAAGTCTTCGCAGCGACGGTCTTGTTCGGACCAGGGCAGGTGGCAGCGACCGAGGCCTTGCCGTCCGCCATGGCGGTCGCCGTGCCGGGGCAGGCCTGGTCGCCCGTCCGGATGCTCATCGGCGTTATCACGGCGAATGCCGGGGCACCTGCCTGATCGATCATGGCACACCCTGCAGCATCAGCGGCCCAGACACCCACATAGGGCGTTTCCGCTTTCGGTGTTGCCTTCGAGGCCATCATCGTGTCCGGCCGCAAGCCGGTCGAGGGCAGTGCGCCCGTCATCGCTGCGGCCATCGCCGAGGGCGCCATTGCGTCAGCAGCGGGCGCCATTGCGTCTGCGGCCGGAGCCATTGCGTCCGCTGCCGGAGCCATCGCATCGGCTGCCGGAGCCATTGCGTCCGCGGCCGGAGCCATTGCGTCCGCCGCCGGAGCCATCGCGTCAGCAGCAGGTTTCGCGGCGGCAGCAGCATCAGCGGCGGCTTTGTCAGCAGCAGCCTTGGCGGCAGCAGCATCGGCTGCCGCCTTCTCAGCAGCAGCCTTCGCCGCTGCCGCATCCGCAGCAGCCTTATCAGCGGCAGCCTTGTCAGCGGCAGCCTTGTCAGCGGCAGCCTTGTCAGCGGCAGCCTTGTCAGCGGCAGCCTTGTCAGCGGCGGCCTTGTCAGCGGCAGCCTTGTCAGCGGCAGCTTTGTCAGCGGCAGCCTTGTCAGCGGCAGCCTTGTCAGCGGCAGCCTTATCAGCGGCAGCCTTGTCAGCGGCAGCCTTGTCAGCGGCAGCCTTGTCAGCGGCAGCCTTGTCGGCAGCGGCCTTGTCTGCGGCAGCCTTGTCAGCGGCGGCCTTGTCTGCGGCAGCCTTGTCAGCGGCAGCCTTGTCAGCGGCAGCCTTGTCGGCAGCAGCCTTGTCTGCGGCAGCCTTGTCGGCAGCAGCAGTGTCTGTGCTGGTGGTCGCCGCCGGGGGTGGCGGGGCGGGCTTGTTATCGCAACCGGCGATCAGCAGGCCGAGGGCAAGCACAAGCGGCGCCCCCAGGAGCAATTTCAGTTTCATGATGATGGAGTCCTCTTCACTCGCGACGCTTCCCGGGCCGACAGCGCAGCCCTTCAAGGCAAACCTACACCAAGAACCACGGGCTGGCGTGGCGGCATCGTGGCAGCGCACATTATTTTGCTGCGCGAACAGCCCGCACGGCCGCTTCATGCAGGGCCGCAAGGAACTGCGAACGGTCGCGCGCCGAAAACTCGGGATTGAGCCCACGGCTTTCGCCGGTCTCGCGCAAATGCCGCTTCAGATCGCGCATCGCCAGCGCCATTCCAATACCGGCCTCGGTGAACGGCTTGCCGTTGGGCCCGATTACCTGCGCACCCGCCGTAAGTGCTCGGCCCGCCAGTGGAATATCCGCGGTTACGACGATGTCATTGGCCGCTGTGTGGTCGACGATCCAGTCGTCGGCAGCATCTGCGCCCTGCCCGACCGTGACATAGCGGACCATCGGGTCGCGGCTCGGCCGCAGCCCGGTGTTGGCGACGAATGTGATGACCAGCCCATGGCGCTCCGCAACCCGGATCGCCTCGTCCTTCACTGGGCAGGCATCCGCATCGATGAGGATTTGCGGCAGGCTCATGTGCTAGCGCCCCACCGAAACCACGACATTGAGCGTCACCGCCACAATCACCGTGTTGAACAGGAAGGAGAACAGGCCATGCAGCAGCACGATTCGACGCATCCGGTTGGCGGTGACGGCGACGTCAGAGGTCTGTGCCGTCATGCCGAGGACAAATGAGAAATACAGGAACGCCCAGCCATCAGGCTCTTGGCCACCAGGAAATTCCAGGCCGCCCGCGATAGTCCGCTGCTTCGCCTTGCCGTCGCCTGGGCCGGCCTGCTGCACGTCGTAATATTCATAGGCGTAGTGCGTCGCCCACATCACGTGGATCGTCAGGAAACCGAGGACAATCGACGCAATGCTGAGGATCAGCTGCTGGGTGTTCGCGCCATGCGGGCCGTTGAGCAGGAAGAATAGGGAGACCGCCGCGGTGGCAATCAAGGCGATCGTCACCAGGAAGATGCCGAACGCCGGAGCGTCGGCCTCCGACGCATGAGCCCGCAGATAGGCCGCATCAAGCTTGGGCATCTGCACAGCCGTCAGGACCAGGTAGGCGACGAAGAAGCTGTCGATACCGAGCTGGATCGCCAGTTGCGGCGCCACTGTCAGCCCCAGGAGGAAGGCCAGCACGCCGATTGGCCCGGTCAGGTAGAACGTCCAGTGTCGCGGCAGCGGAAGTCTTGAGAACGTGGCGCACGAGGGCCTCCTATGGCGCGAGCCTTAGCAAATCATCGCGGTTCGAGGACAGCAGATTGATGCAGTGCCACAGAACCCCTATGGCTGCGCACAGTTGTTCCATCGTCAGGTGCCGCCCATGCCCCGCGCCCGCCTCGCTTTCCACGAGTGGCCCGCCGCCGTCTACGCCATCGGCGACATACATGGATGCGTCGAACAGTTGATCGCGCTGGAAGCGGCAATTGCCCGCGACGGCGGCGGCCTCGAAGGCGAGAAGTGGATCGTGACGCTTGGCGACTACATCGACCGTGGACCCGATTCCCGAGGCGTCATCGAGCACCTGCTCGGCACGCCCCCGCGAGGCTTTCGCCGCTTCACACTGGCCGGCAATCACGACGCCATCCTGCTCGACTTCCTCGCCAACCCGGACGCGCATGCTTATTGGCTCGACGAGGGCGGGGTCGAAACCCTCGCTTCCTACGGCATCGACCTGCACCATGAGGTGATAGATACCGGCCTGCGCTCCCGCATTCCCGCCGCCCATCTCGCTTTGCTCGAGGCCCTCCCCGTCTATCTCTCGTTGCCCGGCTGGCTGTTCGTCCATGCCGGAATCCGCCCAGGCATACCGCTGGCAACGCAGAGCGACGATGACCTGATGTGGATCCGGGCGCCGTTCCTCTCTGCCCAGCTGACCGGCGGGCTCCGCGTCGTCCACGGCCACACGCCCAGCCGCGAACCCTCGGTCACGCCGCACCGCATCGGCATCGATACCCACTGCTTCGCGACGGGAAGGCTCTCGGCGGTTCGCGTCACCCCGGACGGCAAGACGAAATTCCTGTCGGTCGATGGGTCGCCCGCCCCCGGCTACGCCATCAGGCCGGCAGGCTATCGCCCGGAAAGCTGATCCATGGACGCGCCTCGAACACGAATATCCCCGCGCGGATCGCCGGATCGTCCGCCATCAGCGCCCGCGTCTCCTCGACCCCGGTGCTGAAAACCGACATTCCTGCGACATCGCCCGCGCCACCGAGCGGCCCGACGAGAGCGATCTGCCCAGCGGCCCGCAGCTCGAAATTCCGCCGCCCATGTTCCCACACGATCTTGGCCAGTTCCGGCGCGCGGCTGTCGGGCGGCTGGTACGCCGGTCCAGGCCGCAGCAGCACGATCGTATATGTCCGCGCCCTGCCGAGCATGGCGCGCATGAAATCGTCGCTGATGGGAGTTGTCATTGCAGTCCCGCGACCTTCCGCAGCGCCGCGTTGATCCGGTCCTGCCAGCCCGGACCATCATCCTGGAAATGCGCCAGCACGTCCCGATCGATCCGTAGCGACACAGTTTCCTTACCCGCGGGAATGACGTGGCTCTTCGGCTCAGGCTCCGATGGCCTGGTCGTCGCCGCCTTGAACATCGCCTCGGCCTTTTCAAACGTGCCGAGTGGCCGGCGCGGCGGTGAATTTGGCATGGCAGAAGACCCCGGACTGCTGATCGCCCAGTTCTAGAAATGCCCGCGACGGGTTGCAAGTGGCGTGAGCGCGCGCCGAGCATTCACAGATCACAATGCCTCGGCGACACCATTCTCGCCCGTAGGCTCCCACTTTTCTCTGCCCGCCCGGTGGCACAAGGGTCAGGCGCGTGGTCCCCCCTGCCCTCGAGGTTCTGAGTAAGCTCCTCGCTTTGCTGGAAGTCCGTTTGTAGGCTGTGGCGAGAAAGCAAACTCTCACCTGACTGACGCGGGTTCGCGATGAGCATACGGAAGACCTGCCAGAGGTTGAGAGCGAGAAAGAAAATGTTCCAGGCCACCACGTTCCAGAGTGGCTCAGGACGCGTGGAAAAATAGAGCGCGAGGCACGCCGCGGCGACGAGAGTAAGGACCCTGAGCCGCAGCATGTTGGTGGTGAAGTAGGCGACCACGTAGAGGGTGTTCGCAACGTTGATCAGGATGTCCATGATGCGCTCCAAAGAAGACGGCGCGCCGGCCTGACGGCCGGACGCGCAAGGTGTAGACGAGAGTGGGAGGCGAATTAGCGCCGATGACGCTGCATCACGTCGACGAGATCGCGGCTGATGCCGATGTCGTCGAGTATGCGTGGCGGCAGGTCAGAGACATGCGGCAAGCGTTGAACGGTTGAGCGCACACCAAGCAGTCCGGTGAGCCACCTGGGACGGAGGCCGCGGCTACGAAGGGGCGGAGAAGAGGGGTCGAAGGTCATTTCGAAAAGTCCATGTTCGAATCGCCCCCCGGCGATTGAGGAGGCGGGACGGGATCGCCGCCCCGCTCATGTTTGAGTCACTGCGCAGCGACCGGAGCGGCTTCACACGAGACGTTCGGGTTCATGTCGGCGAAAGTCCCCGTGGGGTTCGCCCGCCAGGCCCAGACGTGGAGTTCGTAGAAGGCAGGAAGGCCGTAGCGGTTGGGTGCACCGACGAAGCTGAAGAGCTGGCCTTCGAGTGCGGCCGGGCCTTCATGCGTGATGTATTCGACAGCGACGAGCTCGAGCGAACCGTCGGGCTTGGGCTCATACATCACCGCCTCGGGCTTGCTCATATCGATCTTGGGATCGTCGATCAGCGCAGCGTTGACGTAGTGGATGCCCATGGCACCGCCTTCAATGCCGCTGACGCACGGGATGGGTGAGTAGCCTTCGGCGAGCGCCGCGGTGACGTCGGCGAACCGCGCGTTGACGTCGCGCACTTTGACGGCCAGCGGGTTGTCCGGAGGGACGCCGTGCTCACCGGATCCATGCGCGAACGCCGGGGCGCTGAGCACAGTGGCAGCCGCGAGGAGGAGACCGCCAGCGAGGCGGCGAACGAGAGAAAGGGTCATTAGAGTGGTCCTTGAGCTGGGCTGTTGGTGATGCGTCACGCGGCTGCCTTGGCCGGGTCGGGACGGATGATGGCGGTGTCGACGACCGGATAGAATTCTTCACCCGGCATACCGACGCGACGCGCGTGTTCGCGAATCGCTTCTCCATCGGCGGCCTCGTAGACGCAGAAGGTGCCGATGCGACCATCGGGCTCCTGGACGACGTAGCTGCGGATCCAGCGGATGCGGTCAGGCATCTGCTCGTCGCCGACGCGGGCGGAGACCGCGCCGGCTTTCTGGAGTTCGGGAACATTGGCCCAGGCACTGGGCCGTCGGATAACGTAGAGCTGCATTTCAGTCCTCGATGTGTACGACAGCCCGGAATGGAACTGCCGAATGGCTCACGCTGTCTGCGTGATCGAGGAGTGATTTAGGAGAAGCAGCCGCGAAGGTCCTTATCGCGCTCTTATCAAGAGCTTACCTTTCGCCGATTGCGATCGACGCATTGCCGCAAAATACGAGAAGGCCGCTGTCGCAGGTGCCCTCGCACCGACAAACTTGTCTCCGGCCGATCCACCGCCGCCCCGGGACGGACAGCACTTGAGGATCGACCTAGTGTTGGGGCGCTCCGGGGTCCTTATCGTCCCCCTTTTCAAGTGCTTACCTCTGAGCAGCCAAAGCAGGCTGGCGCTTGGCCGTATCGCGCAGTTCGGCGCAGGCCGCCAGAAGGCGTGGAGAAGAGATGCGCTGCGCGATCCGTTCGGCGGCACTGATTTCCGCCTCGGCCCCCGCCGGATCGCCGCCCGCAGCATAGATTCGCGCCAATTCAATGCGGACGCGTGCCGCATGATAGTCGATCTTGGCGCTCGTCCACATCTGCCGGGCGAGCAGGCGAAGCTGCACTGCAGCCGGATCGCCCGCCGGCAACAGGTCGGCCCGCGTCTCTGCGATCAGTGCCCGAATTGTCGGCTGCGACCAGCGTTCCTCTTGGGCGAGGAGCTGAGCGAGGTAAGACTGCGCGCGTTCCACCAGTCGCCCGCGCGCGGCAATCTGCGCGGCGTGGGCCAGAAGCACGCCCTTGCGCTGCAGGTGGAACCAGGACTGGCCATTCATGGAGCGGTCGATCGCCGCCAGCGCAGCATCATATTCACCGCGCTCTGCCAATAGAACGGCGTTTCCGGGTTCGGCATTCCAGCCCAAGGCATATGTGGTCTCGTAGTCCGCCGCCGCCTGCTTCTCGTCGCCAAGCATAAAGGCGATATCGCCGCGCACCCGATAGCCTTCACCGAGCGACCAGGCTTCCTCGTCGGACAGTTTTGGAATGGCGCTGGTGATTTTCTCGTAGGCCTCGGAGAGCGTCCCGCGCGCACCAAGAATTTCGGCGCGGTGCAGGTCGCAGGCGCCCGGGTTTTCGGCGAAGCTCGCCCCGCACCATTCCTCGAAACCGTCGCTCCACTGCAGCGCGCGTTCCCAGTCGGCATAAGTGCGGCAGCTCCACAGGATGTTGCAGTAGATGAGGCTTCCGGTGATGGGATCGACCTGGCTCGAGAGCGCGATCGCCGCCGCATGGTTCTGCAACCGGCTGCCCTCGTCCATCTGGCCGAGCGCCAGCTGGTAGAAGCCCTTGTAGACCAGCGTCAGGGCCTTCAGCCCCTGGTCGGATGACTGCTCAACGAGCGCATAGGCCTGGCTCGCGAGGTCCAATGCGTCCTGCGGCCGGCCGGTGAAGGTCGCGAGGCGCGAGCTCATCCACAAGAGATAGGCGTGGACTTCGTCGTTCTCGACGGTTGTGAGGATGGCCTTGGCGCGCTCGATCCAGCCTTGTGAACGGGCCGAGGCGCTGCGCTCGAGCTCGACCTTGGACAGCGTCACCGCTGTGCGTCCGGCGCGCTCGGGCCGACCGGCTCTCAGATGCAGTTCGACGGCACGTGTGAGCGCAGGAATGGCGTCGACTGGTCGGCCGCGACACTCATCGGCCAGCGCCCATAGCTCCAGATCGTCGGCCCCAAGAGGCGCCACCTTGGCCGCTTGCGCGAAGGCCGCAGCAGCCGCCTCCCACTTGAGCTCACGCGCGGCCGTGCGCGCCGCACCGAGCACGTCACCTGCGCTGTCTTGTGGGGGTGTGAGGATACCGAGGACGGGACCGTCGATTGCGAAGCGGTAGCCGCGCTTGGCAAAGTTCTTGATGGCATGGCCGAGCCCGCCGTTTTCGAGCGTCCGCCGTGCCAGGCTGGCGGCGCGCTGAAGCGAGGACTCCGTGACGATAACATCGGGCCAAAGCTTATCGAGCAGTTCATCCTTGGGCACGACGCGGCCGGCATTCTTGACCAGATAGCAGAGCAGGTCGAAGACGCGCGGCTGTACGTCCTGGATCTGGTCCCGGAACAGCAGAGAACGGGAGGCTTCGTCGAGGACGAAATCGCCGAACTTGTAGCTCATGGTGTGCCCCACGCCCACGAAGAAACTTACGATGGGAGATTGTAGCGCGCCACTAGGCGAGGCTCAATGAACCGAAGCTGAATGCTACTCGCCCGCGGGCGCCCGATCTCCGACGAACGGAGAAGCTCGCCCGACTCGACCGCCACGCTCCTCTCGCAGCAGGAGGTTGCAACTTAAGTGTCTGCTTTTGGCGCTAAGCAGACCTGAGCCGATTATTGCAAGGGGGGCCGAAAAGGGCCTGCAATGGCGGGAAGGCTAGTGCATGCTGGCATTCGAAACGTAATCTTCTGGAGTCTTAGGGGGAAGTAAATCAGATGTCCTTCGTCCGAGCGGTCTACTCCTTACGCGAAAGCCCCACGCCCAGTGGAGGCACTTATGCCACGGCACTTGAAACCGGTGGCGCGGTCGGGATCTTCGAGGGCGTCATCCCGCCGGAGCACAGCGTCCATTGGCACACCCACACCCGTGAGACCGAGTGCTTTCACGTCATCGCGGGTCGCTTCAGAATTCTGGTGCGGCGATGACGTTGTCGAAGGTGGGCCCGGAACGACGATCGTGGCACCGCCTCACATGCGTCACCGATGGCAAAACATTTCGGATCAAGAGGGGCGACTGCTCATGTGGGTGACGCCAGGTGGTTTTGAGGGCCTTTTCGCCGAGATCGCCGCCCTATCCGATCCCACTCCGCAGGCCATCTACGAGATAGAAGCGCGGTACGGCATCATCAGCGAAATTCTCGACGCGATTTAGTCGCCCACCATGGAGGTCGGCGACTGCTTGTGGCCCCAAGCTGTCATTCGGCACTGTTCGTGGAGAGCGGCGAGCAACTACCTCGGCAGGCGCGATTCAGCAGCTCGCCATTCTTGTTTCTTGAGCCAGTAGAGTTCCGCGGCAAGGGGTCCGCGCTTTTCCGACGCAGGGATCTGGACCGTGCGCTCCCAGCTCATCCCTAGACGCTCGCACACACGGCTCGAAGCCGGGTTGCCGGACTGTGGGACCGAGCAAATCGCCGTAAGACCTAACTCATCAAACCCGTGGTCAATGGCAGCGGATGCGCCCTCGGTTGCGTAGCCCTTTCCCCACACGATCGGATCAAGCCGCCATCCAACCTCAACGGCAGGCAAGATCTCAGGCAGAAAGGTGGGAATCGAAAGTCCCAGGTATCCGACAGTTCGGTTTGTCGCCTTCTCAACGGCAAGCCAACACCCAAAGCCGTTGGCTCGCCAGTGAGTCAGCTGTCCATCAAGGAATGTGCTGGTTTCCTCACGGCTTAAGCCTCGGCCGTACGGAAAATTCCAGACCTCTGGCTTGGCGAATACCTCAGCAAGCGCGCTGAGATCGGCCGGTTCAAATCGCCGAAGGAAAAGTCGTGTGGTTTCAACATCCGACAGCGTTGCGGTTGGATATTGAGCAGACGGCATTGGAAGACCACCCTGAAAAACATTCGATCCGCGCCCCGGCAGGCTGGCGAGTTCTGGCGGCAGCCGGCGTAGTTGAGTAGCATCCGGCAAACATTGGAGACCAGTCGTCGAGGACCTGGACCAACGGCCTTTAGGCGAACTCTCGCTCAACCAAGTTCTCTGGCGGGTAGGCGATGCCATAGACGCGAAGATCGCGCCCGCTCTTTTCGAACTCCTCCAAGTCGAGACCGCGCGATCTTCTACGTCTCTGGCTGATGCAGTTCTTCTAGCGGTTCGCTGATGCCTTCTGCTTATCCGAGAGGATTCAATGGAGCCGCTGAATAGACTTGCGAGCGGACGCGCAATATTCCAACCTGTTGGCCTCATTGGGGAGGTTGAGATGAAGTACGTGGGGATGATTTTTGGCCTGGGGCTGATCGCCCTTTCTGCAGACCCTGCTCTTGCAGCCAAGAAGCAACTTGCACGTCGTATTAGGGGGTCTGGACAACGCGTTCTTTCAGGAGCATCGCTGCCGGTTGCGCAAAGTGGACGGCCGAACATCCGGATTTCGGAGAACCGCATCTGGCGCGTAGCGGTCCAAGTCTGGCTCAAACCGGCCGAGGAACTGAAATTGATTGAGGACGCGATTGCCGCGGGGGCGTCCGCTATCGCTGTGGCTCCGGCTACCGATGGCATTCCTGCCCTCCTCAAAGAAAAGGCCGGCGCCATTCCCATTGTCACCATCGCTGGCGATTTCTCCGATGCGGACAAGTCGTTGCGCAAGAGCTGGGTGACATCGGACGACTATGCCATCGGTGTGGCCCTCGCCGGACTGGTCGCAAAGTACAAGCCCGATGGTGGGACCATTTGCCTACAGCAGAACAACCCCGAAGCGAAGAACATCAACGCCCGCGCCGCCGGGGTTCGCGATACTCTCGGGGGCGCCGCTGGAACCGCTGCACTTGCAGGTGAAAAGGGCTGGACTGAGGTTAAGGGGTGCCCACTCTACAACAAGGACGACCCTGCGACGGCCAACAAGCAACTTACCAAACTGCTCGCCGGCAATCCCAAGCTCGACGCCGTGGTGCTCACCGGTGGTTGGGCCATGTTCGACGGCAAGGGCTTACACCAAGGCGGTCGGCAAAGTGAAGAAGCGGCTCGCCAATAACAGCCTTGTCATCGTCAGCGGCGATGCCCTGCCGCCACAGATCGATGCACTAAAGGCGGGCCGGGTGCAGGGCCTGATCGCCCAGCTGCCGGTCGCCATAGGCCTGACGGCACCCGACATCATGATCAGAGTGCTTAACGGAGAGGCCGTGCCCGATATGGTCGCCGCACCACTCGGAATCTGTACGGCGGAGACCATCGAAACCTGCCTAGAACCCTGAAGGTCGTCGCGTGAATGGCTGGTGGTGATCGTCGCCCAGAAATGGCGGTCACTTCCTTCCGCAAAACGCAGCAAGACGCTCCTGCTGCGTTCAAGCATACGGCAGATCAACAAGGTGCGCCGGGCGTCGCTTCAACTGCCATAAAGCGGCGAGTTAGCTGTAGGAAACGTCCGCCGGATAAGGCAAAGGTGCTGCAATGCCGCATTTTCGCAACGCCTCCTCAGAATTTGTGCACCGACACATGACGCGCGTTGAAATACCGCCCGGTTCGTGTACCCGATAACTGCGTTCGGGGGACTTCTGGGTGACAAAGACTTTTCAAGCGCAGTCGCGTCGAGGCGTTGTTTTCAAGGCGCACTATATTTCTTCGGTCCTGTCGCGATGATTGGCTCCTTCGGTCTGGCGCCGGCGAGCGCGCAGTCCATACATATCACGCCGGGCGCCTATCCAAACGGCGTCAACATAACTGACGGCAACGACTATGTTATAGATTCCGGGACCCTCACGACGCTTGACGGCCAAACGGTGATCCACGGCTCCGGACGGGTCACCAGCTTTTTGAACAATGGGACTGTGAGCCGCGATGCAGCGGGCGCCGTTGATGACAGGCAGGCGCTGTTTAGCAGTGGTGCCATATTTCAATTTTCCAACAACGGAGTGATGGAGGGACTAGGGCCGTTCGGGTCGGGCGTCATTATCGATGGTCAGGCATCGGAAATCTCCGACCACAATTTCCAAAACGCCGGAACGATACGCGGCACTGGCTTGGGCGGCGTGCTCCTCAACGGACCTCATGGGAGCTTTTGGTCAGTTGATAGTCAAGGCTATCAGATCGGGAACGAAGGTGAAATCTACGGTTACCTGGCGGGGCTTCTGATCGGAGGGCGCAATACTTCGGGTATTCTGAACAATGGTTCGATCCTCTCCACCAGCACGTCGAGCGGAGCGGCCTTGGAGATGACCAACGGTAGCCTTTCAAACAATCCCACAGGCGTCATTCGTGGCTTTGTTGGTATTCGTGCACATGGATACTATCTACCCGACGGTGTGGGAGACTTTGGGTAGATAACTCAGGTCTTATCGAAGGGACAGGTGGTATTGCGATAGATTTCGGGGCGATCTCAACTGATCCGGGTGACGCAAATTTTGGTCTCCCAGAGCTGGCCCGCAATGACCTTCTAACATTGAATCAGGGCGGAAAGATAATCGGTGCCGTGGATTTCGGCATGGGTGACGATCGGCTCGAACTAAATTCTGTGACGGATAGTTTCGTGCTGCCGCTCTACAACCTAGAGAACATTAGTCTGAACGGCCAAGAATTTGACTATGGCGGCTTTAGCTCGGAGCAAATTGGGTCGCTTCTCTATAGCAAAATTGGCGACAAGTTCGTGGTTAAAAACGTTTCGTCCATAACCAGTGGGGGAGGCGCGTCTGTTGCGGACGTCACGACCGAAGTTACCAATATTATCTCTGGTCAATTGAGCGACCTCGGGGGCGCATCTGATGCGTCCGCTGTGAGTTCGGGACCCTCCGCCTATGCACCGACTCTGGCGAAGACGGACGCAGAAAACGCAGTACTCAGTGCCCTCAGTGTCGATCAGTACGCACCACAGAACAAGGCATGGGTTAGCGCATTCGGCGGGGGAAATAAGGACCTCACGGGCACTCCCCTCAGCACCGTTTTTGGGGGCATTGTCGCAGGCTCGCATGCCCGGTTGAGCACCAGCTCCTTGGCCGGTGTTATGGCTGGTTACGTGCACTCGGCACTCGACATCAACAGTGGCGGACAATCCGTCATGACAGACACTGGGATGCTGGGAGCCTACTTCCGTTCCGACGCAGGGATTGTGCGCGTGGATACATCGCTAATCGGTGGTGTTAGTCTCCACAACAGCGTGCGATCAACCGGTATCGAGACCGCGACGGCTGACTTTGCCAGTTGGTTCTTGGCGCCCGAAATCGACGGCACCATTCCGATACTCACCAGTGAGCTTGGCGAGATCAGCGTTACGGCCAAGGTCAAATATGTGGGAGGTCAAGATCGCGGGATACACCGAAACCGGCTCCACTGCGAACCTCACCGTCGGTTCCCAGCCGATAAGGCTGCTAGATGTAAGGTCGGAGCTTAACGCGCAGACGACAATGTCTCACAGCGAATTTGGGGACGTTGCCCTCTCAGCCAAGCTAGGCGCCTTTGTCCAATCGAATCTCGGAGGATCGACGACACCGATCACAGTTCTTGGCACGACATATCCTATCGTGACGCCGGGCACTGTGAGTTACGGCATCTACATTGGCGCCGGGGTAAACCTGCCTCTTAGCCCGGCCAATGACATTACGATTTCGGTGAACACATCTGCCCGGAACGACGGATTATTTGGTGCATCCGGAAAAGTGCAGCTTACCGGCTCGTATTGAGCAGCATAGGCGGGCGCTTCTCCAACTGCGCCTGGTCACGCCTAAGAGGGACAGATCTTCCGGTCCACCCCTGTTACAAGATTCCCAATGTGAGGTTGATAACGCTATCATTGTGGAAGATTGCTAAGACGACAGCTAACAAATTGTGAATCCGACGGTGTCGTGGCAAAATGGTGACAGTAATCGTCGGTAGTTGCAGCTAACTTGCCTTATCGATTTTGGGGGATTCGACGTGAAGAGATTCTATTCTCGCAATGGCAGTTGCAGGTTTGCTGGTGGCTGGCGCCCAGGGTGCCCAAGCGGCTCCAGTTGACGCGTCTGCGATGTTCGATTGGACGGGGCTGTACGTTGGCGTTCAGGCCGGTGTCGTGCGGGGTACCGGTACCTATGATGACAACTATTGCCATGAAAACGACTGCGGAAACGGTGGCCCGCCGTTCATTGATCGCTACATCGCTGATTTAGTTGCGAACGGTGGCAAGGCTGGCGTGCACATGGGCTAGACAGCAGTTTAGCCAGTTCGCGCTTGGCGCCAAGTTTGATGTGCATTGGACGGCATAGCGGTGACGTCGTCAACCTTCACAACATCCCCGAATGACGTCGAACCCCGGTGAAGTCCCGAAGAGGTTAGGCACAATGAGCCATCGCTGGGAAGGATCGGCTCGAGTGAAGATCGGCGAAGCACTAGACAGGTGGATGCCTTACGCGACTGCAGGTGTGTCTGTGGCGCAGGCGACGTTGTTTACACACCGGGACTACGGGATAGACGGCATTCACGACTTCTCTGCTGATGCGAACCTAATTGGTATCACTGTTGGTGGAGTCTGGCATTGCGGCCACTGACCGAATTGTGGTGCGCGGCGAAATTCGGCACACAACGTACGGTCAGGTGGTCTTCGCCGAGCAGGATGGTACCATCAACGGCGATCGGGGTCGATGTGACGCCAGCAACACCACGTTGAAGTTGGTCTCTCTTTCAAGCTGAAATAGCCAAGCTCATCCAAGACACTACGACACCGGCCCGGCTCTCCGCCAGAGAGTTGGGCTTTTTTGCGCTCGTAGGGCGGGCCAGAGAGGCCTTCGCTTGATCTTCTCTCCGTCCAGCCCAGCGGAGGGTGGCCAGCTCGGAGGGCTCGCCACGCTCAATTGGATCGGTCATAGGATGAATTCCAGGGATGCGAGCTTGATAGTTCGATGCAGCCCAGCCGAGCCGAGTTGCGTGGCGGCTGCCAAGCTGGCATCGTCTGTCATAGTCGAAGTGGCGGTCGTATTCGCCCCGGGAATGCAGCTCGATCCGCTCGGCGACGATCCCTGCATCCGCCACAGCCGATGGTCACACAACCCAGTTGCACGAGGTGAGCGCCTCAGATAGACATACCGGCATGGAGCCGACTATCCCAGCGCCGGCGCGATGGCGTCGGAACGCCTCGTCGGACAGGTGACAAATATAGTCAGTGCCTTACCAGGGTGGGTGAAGGCAAAGGCGCGGACGTTGCCCAAGAAGTGGCGACAATGAGCCAACGAGTCGGAGAAGGTGGCTCCTTACGGAGTAATCCTTCGATGTTGGCGGCAAGACCTTCGCGGGGGAGGCGATAGACCATGCCCTTGCACCGTCCCCCTCGATCAAGAGACGGCATGTACCCGATCGCATTGCGGCTTGCCGCGGAACTGCGTGTCGGGATCGAGACAGAAGTCGCGATGCTAGCGCGAACCACAAACAGCGGCCTGCGACGTGGGTGAACGCTTGTTCCAGAAGAGCGAGCCACAAGCGAAGAGCCACATGTCCTCGCCTGGTGCACGCACCGACCGGGAACTCAGTTGTCGCAGAGGAGTATCGTCGACAAGCGCCGCCGCCGCGCAACGAGGGATCCGGTTCCTCATTCTGCCCGGCAGCAGAGCGAGGTGCGCCTCCGTTAGCCGCATCTTCCTTTCGCGTCGCGCCATTTTTGCCCCTCAGCTCAGAGCGTGGATGCTCGTAAAGACGATGCAAAGAGCTACGCTCACTATGCCCAGCCAGTTAAGAACGGTGGGCGTCTGGATGGGCTCGAGAATAGAGTGGTCATGACGCAGGTCTCGCGCACTAAAGACTTCCAGAGTGGCACCAGGGTAATGGGCGTCATAGTAGCCCTCGTGGTAGAAGTACATTTGTCTGTCCTCCCTTCTGCGAATGGATTTACGAGGGGAGTGTCACAGGGAGGCGCGGGGTAGTACCGAAGAGCTTCTTAAGTGTGCCAAAGGACTTCCAAAGCGAGGCCATGGAGGCGCGATTGAAATATGGCCCCTTCGAATTTGAGCGCCGGACGCAGATAGTCTGTGGAGACGGCTGGGCCCAGCCCGCTCTGAGAAGCCGAGCGTCCGTGCCGCCCATCATGGCATATCGAACCTCGTTGGCGCGCAAGGAACTCAAGAGCTTGCGCAGGCGGTGCGGTGTGACTGACAGTATGCGTCCTGCCGGTCTCTGCGCGCACATCCCACGGCGGACCCCAGCGACCGCCGTGCTGACCCTCCGGCCAGGGCGCCCGGTCTGCCCGCTCGCCGCTCCAGGCGCCCAGCCGGGTGCCAAAATCCACCTCGTCGTTCACGTTGGCGCGAAAGATGGCGGCCTTGGTGAGTTCAAGCGCGAGGGCTGAGTGACTGGTTGTTACGGCCCTGCCGGTCGAGCCGGTGGTCGACACGTCCCTGATTTGTTCATGACCCTCCGGCACTTTACGAGCGAGCATGGCGCGCCGCTGCTGCAACAGGTCGTCGCGCTTCAGAATAGGAACGTCGTTCCATCTATCCCAGTCAATGCCACCGTCCGCGCGAAACAGAACATCAGGCCTTCGCGTAGAACGGAACATGTGCCCGGGCATGGCGTAGTAGATTTTCTTGCCGCTCGCGCTGAAGATCGCGGATGCGATCGGCGGGCCAGAACTGACTCTCCATCAGCAGATCGAATTCGGCGCGCTGCTCGGTCTCGTGCATCAGGGCTCGACCTCGTAGACGTATTCGATCAGCTTGCCCGCCGGCGTCAGCGGTACAGCGTCGACGCGGCGGATCGCCAGCTCGACGTCCGCCGGATAGAGCCTGCGCATGAACGCTATGACTGCCCCCTCGTCGCCGATAACAGCGGGGTCCCGTGGCTGATAGCGTAGTTCGATGCGAAGCGGCTCCACCTGCGCAATCTGCCACACGCGCGCCTGAAGCTCATGGCGAAGCGACTCCGGCAGCCGCCGATAGGTGCTGGTGCCATCGGGAAAGCGAAAGACGTGGCTAAGGCGACCAGCGATGTCCGCGAGTACCGGCAGGGTGCGCCCGCAACTGCACGGAGCGCCCACAGTTGCCAGATCGCCCTGCTCGTAGCGGATCATCGGCTGGTGCGTGCTGAGGAAAGGGGTCACGACTACGGTACCCGTCTCGCCTGCCTGGCATGGCTCACCGTCCTCGCGTAGCACCTCGACCAGGACATTCTCTGCATGGATGTGGAAGTGATCGCCGGTCGGACAGCTGTGCCCGATGGCGTTCGCCTCCTTTGATGCATAGCGCTGCAGCAGGCCGGCACCAAAGACGCGTGAAATTGCCTCGCGTTCAGGTCCAGTAGGGGTTGACCCCGTGGTGAACAGTTTGTCGAGCCGCAGGTTGAGGCCCAATCGCTTCACCTCAAGCGCCAGCGCATGTGCCGTGGTCGAGCCGGTGATGAGGTAAAGCGCCTCGGAGCGCTCGATGAAATCCGCGATGTGCTCGTAGCTATCGAACATGCTGATTTCGGCCAGCCTGCCAGCCGACGTCCCGTAGGCCCAGGACGGGCCCCACGGCCCGCCATGCCGCCCCTCCGGCCAGCGCGCTACCTCGGGATCGTCGACGATCCGGCAGATGACCTGCGAGAAGTCGATGCCGTGCCAGTCGAAGGCGCGGTACTCCGCGGCGCGGCCCGCGAGGGTGGCGATGCCATTGGCGCGCACTTTTATTGGGACGCCCGTCGACCCCGAGGTCTCGTAGTCCTTTGCCTGGCCGTGATGCGGCGGCACCGTGCTTGCGAGCATCGACTGTCGATGCTCGACCAAATCCTGGCGTTTGAGGACGGGTATCTCCCGCCAACGGCTGAAATCGATCGAACCGTCGGCGCGAAATACAGGATCGAGGCGCGTCGCGTAGAACGGGCTGTTGACACGCGCGTGGGCAAGGAGGTGACCGAGCTGCTCGTGCTGGTAGTCGCGCATCTGGGTGGCCGGCCAGTACTGGCTCTCCATGAGCTGGTCGTAGAACTGATGCAGAAGCGTCTCAGGATGGGTCGGCAAATGCGTTCCGTTCCCTGGCTACCCCAGCAATTGTGCCATACCCTGTGCGAGAGGCAAGTGGCTGCTATTTCAAGCCGAGGGCTTCATGTCTAGCCCATCTGCCGTCCTTGAGTGCGCAACAACTGAATGCATCCTGCAACGCGCTTCGCTCAGCTCGCCTCACTCCCAGCACTCCGTCAGCAGCCGGATCATCTCGCCGAGCAGTTCAGCGTCCGCCATCGGCGTGGCTTTCTTGAACTGATCCAGCGTGATCTGTGGATCCTGCTGGCGCGCCCGGCGGACCCATTGCCGTGTGCCGGCCATGTCGCCACCAAGACCGTGCGCGGCGGCGGTGACCAGCGGAACCACCGGCGGCGAACCGGGCGTCCTCGCGGCCTGGTCGAGCCACGAAATCGCCTCCGGAACGTTGCGCTCGATAAGGTAGGTAATGCCAAGCGTGCCCTTCATGGCATAGAGAAACGGGTCAAGGGGACTGAGCTCGATGGCGCGCCGGAGACTGGCCTGCGCGGCGGCGGTGTTGCCGAGCATGGTGTCGGCGAACCCGCGGGCATAGACGCACTGCGCGTAGCTTGGGCTCAGGGCGGTCGCCCGGTCGAGCCAGCCGAGGCTCTCGAACATGTCGCCCTCGAGCCAGTGCGCGCGGCCGAGCGTAAAGTTCGCGAACGGATCGAGCGGATCGAGCGCCACGGCCTGCTCGGCGTAGTCGTGGGCTTCGGCGGCGGAGCGCTCCCGCTCCCGGGAAAAGCCGTGGTAGGCGTTCTGGAACTGGGTGAAGCTCAGCCCCGCGTGCGCGCGCGCCATGCCGGGCTCGCGCCGGATCGCCTCGCGAAAGTACTCGGCCGCCGCCGCATTGTCTTGGGACGAAAACCTGAACATGCGCTGGATTCCGAGGTGGTAGATGGCCCAGGCGTCGAGGTTCTCAGGCGACGTCACGCGCGCCGCGCGGGCCTCGTTCATCGGCACGTGGGTTTCCAGCGCAGCAACCACGCCGGCGACCACGCCGGCGCGCAGCAGCGGAATTTCGTGGATCGTGCCGAAAAACGTCTCGCTCCAGATGACCTGAGCCCCTTCCGTCTCGGCCAGCTCGACGGACGTGGCAATCCGTCCGTCGTCCATCTGAAGGAACCCGGTCAGGCAGTACCGGGCGCCGAGCGCCATGCCGACCGCGGCGATATCCGGGTTCTGTTCGCGGAACCGGAAAGAGGAGCCGCGGGCGATAACCTTGAGCCACCTGAGGCGCGAGAGTGCGTTGATGACTTCATGCGGCAGCGCTTCGGACAGGGCACTGAAGTTGCCTGCAGTTCCCTCGGCTGCGAACGGCAGTATGGCGATCGACGGCATCGAGGGTGACGCGCCCGCTTCGCCGAAGCCGTGCGTCTCCGCCGGTGCGGAGCGCGGCGATGCTGCGGCCACCGCTGGGACCGCCAGGATTCGGACGAGGGCAACACAGCGAAAGCCGCGCCCATGCACCGTCTTGATGATCTCCTGGCGATCCCCGTCATCCCCGACCGCCCGCCGCGCCGCCTTGATGCGGCTCGAAATGGCGGCTTCCGACACGATGCGGCCGTTCCAGACGCGCTCGATGATCTCGTCGCGCGACACCATGCGTTCGTGGTTCTCGATCAGCAGCGTGAGGAGCGAGAAGACCTGCGGTTCGACCGGCACGGCTTCATTGGCCCGCCGCAGTTCGAACCGGTCCAGGTCGAGTTCAATATCGCCGAAGGCATAGATCACCTCGCACCCCCCCGGTGCCGATAATTCCAGATATATCCACGAAGGCTTCAAGACAACTGCAAGTATGCTTCTGGCTTCAAGAATATGGCCGTCTCCAGAGCCGCGGGACATGAGGTCCAGTCGGCGAAGCAAAGGAGACTACCCATGAATCGTGCCATCAGAACTGTTGCGGCCGGCCTGACCTTCGGTCTGGCGATCACGGGGTCGGCACTCGCGGCCAGGCTGCCCCTCGATCTTGCCCCCTTCAGCAAGGCCAACATCGCAACGGCAATCAATGCCAGCGTCGTCGTGGGGCCCACCCAGTCGGTCGTCGTCGAGACCGACGATCCCGCGGCGCTGGAAGACGTGCGGGTCGAAGTCGTCAATGGCGAACTCCGGGCCTGGATCGAAACCGGCATCTGGAGGCGGCTCACTTTTCGGCACGACGACATCCACCTGATCGTCACGGTGCCCGCCCTGAATGCCATCGCCGCCACTTCGGCGGCCGACGTCACGGTCGCAGGGGCGACGGGCGATATCGTTGCGACGGTTTCCAGCGCGGCGAGGATCGTGCTTTCCGAAGCGGCTATCTCCAGTGCGGAGCTTTCCGCCGCAAGCGCGGGCTCGCTGGTCCTGAGCGGGACCTGCAAATCGGCATCCGTCCGTACGGATAGCGGTGCGCACGTGAACGCCGGTGCGTTCAAGTGCGAGGATCTCACGGTCGATGCCTCCAGCGGTGCCACCGCTCAGGTCGCGGGGGCGCACAAGGTCGAGGCCAGCGCTTCGAGCGGCGCGCACATCGTGCTGGTCGGCCGTCCCGCCGAACTACGCGGGACCACCAACGCGATGTTCGGCATCGATATCCTCGACTAGGCGCGTCAGGCGCAAGTTTTCAGACCGGCGTCGCATCGGCGCCGGTCTTTGCATGGCCCGCGGCGTGGGGTCGCCATGAAAAATCCAGAACTCGTGCAGCCTCCCTTCAAGCGCGCGATCGCAGGCGCAGTAGTTTGATGCTTGCCGGCGCTGGCGGCACGGATCGGGCAGAGATTGCCTCACCGGGCCTCCCACCGCGCTCGAGTCAATTTCGCAGCCGGACCCGTGGTCCGGGAACCCGGCGCCGCCCCACGCGGGTTGGCGACCATCGGCGCTTGAAAGGAACCGGGAATGTCCACCCAGAACTCCTGCCTTCTGCCCGTCACCCTGCTGATCGCTCTGGCCATCGCGGGTATCGTGCCCGCTCACGCCCAGTCCGCGGCGCCTCGCGGCGTCGTCGCCGTGTCCGATCTCAAGGTCGGCCTCAGGACGATCGACGTCGAAATCGATGGCGTTCCAGCGACGGTCATCATCGACACCGGGGCCGGGATCACCGGCATCGGCCCGAACCTCGCAGAGAAGATCGGCTGCAACCCCTACGGCCAGCTTTCGGGCGTACGCATGACCGGCGAAGTGCTTCACGCGCCCTGGTGCGGTCCGGCTGTGATAGAGGCCGGCGGCGTCGAAGCGGATGATTTCCTCATGTACTTCGACATCGCCAGCCTGCTGCCTCGTGACTGGCCGCGTGTCGACGGCATCATTTCGCTGAACGCCTTTGCAAGCGGCCCGATGACGCTGGATTGGCCAGGCAACCAGATCATCCTGGAGAGCGAAGCGTCCCTGGTCGAGCGAACGGCGCGGTCTGGTCAGCGCGCCGCTCTACATCCAGCGGGACGTTGCCGGCCACTCGATGAGCGTGTTCCTCGAGGTCGCGGCCGACCCTGCCCCGCTGCGGGTCCTGCTCGATGCCGGCAGCGTCGGGGCCGAATATCCTCGCGCCGGGTTCCTTCACCCAGCTTGGCCTCGCGGTGCCGAAGGCTGCCACGGAGAGCAGCGCGCGGTGACATCGTTGCCGCCGACCTGACGGTCGCGGGCGTGCCGATGACGGGCGTCGCGCTTCAGACCCAGGACATCATCTACGACGGCGCCTTCGGTGCAGACTTCCTGAGCCACAACGTCGTGACGCTCGACTTCGCGTCCCAGCGCATCTGGGTCGCGCCGCGCTGAACCA
Source organism: uncultured Alphaproteobacteria bacterium (assembly GCA_963796775.1). Classification (GTDB taxonomy): domain Bacteria; phylum Pseudomonadota; class Alphaproteobacteria; order Rhizobiales; family Devosiaceae; genus Devosia_A. The sequence goes on from CAWCMZ010000007.1 coordinate 609,453, forward strand.
TTCCACCGAAAGGAACGTCCAATGTCTGCCCAGAACTCCCATCTGCTGCTCGTCAACGGCCTGATCCTGGGCGGGGTGGCGCTTCTTCAGGTTAGCCTCGACGTGCTCGCCTACTTCACCGGACTGGGGCTCACCGGCCCGGCGCTGCATGGCAACCTCGACGCCATCGGCTACACTGAGGCGCATGGGCTGGCCGCGATCCTGTCGCTGCTCTTCATCCTGCGCCGCAAGGACGGATGGGCCGGCTGGCATGGGGTGGCCGCGGGGACGCACCTGTTGCTCGGCACCGCAAACATCGTGTTCTGGCCGGTGTTCGGCAAATGGGACCTCGTGCCGATGGGCATCGGCGCGACCGCGCTGCATGTCGTCTTCTTCGCGCTCGAGGTCTGGGCGCTGGCCCGTTCCAGGCGAGCGTGACCCACGCCTGCGGCGGCGGTGCCCACGGCATCGGCGCCATTTCCAACCCCAACCGCGGCAGTGACCGCCAAGGAGACAAAGATGAAACCTGAAGGACTGATCCATGCCGTCGCCCTTGGCGGCATCCTTGCGCTAGCACTCTTCACGCCAGCCAAAGTGGCGGTCGCGGGGCCGCTGCCAGGCGAGCAATTCCAGGCCATTATCGAGAAGGCGGCGACGTCGGGCACCCCCGGGATCGTCGCGCGCGTCGAAAGCGCCGACGGCGAGGTCTGGACCGGCGCGGCCGGCGTCACCCGTTTCGGCGGCGACGCCACCACCCCGGACAGCCTCTTTCGCATGTTCAGCATCACCAAGACGATCGTCGCGGCGACGGCCTTCACCCTCATCGACGAAGGTCGTCTCGGTCTCGACGATCCGATCGGCAAGTGGCTCGACGCGGACCTGATCGGGGGCATTCCCAACAGCGGGGAGATAACCGTTCGGCAGCTTATCGCCCAGACGAGCGGCATCCGGGATTATAATGGCGAGCGCTTCGTCGCCATGATCCGCGAGAACATGGCCCGCACCTGGACGCCGGCCGAGCTCATTGCGCACGCGGCCGACGGGGAGGCGTTTGCGCCGCCTGGCGACGCGCGTTCCTATTATTCCAACACCAACTACACGCTGCTGGGCCTCATCATCGAGAAGGCCTCGGGCATGCCGCTCGTCGATGCGGTCCACGCCCGCGTGCTTGGCCCGCTCGGCGCCGCGCAGACCTACTTCTGGGAAGAGACGGACCGGCCGGAGCCGGTCACCGGCTACTACGACGAGGGCGGCGGGCCGGTCGATGTGTCGGCGACCAACCCGACCTCGATCTGGGCCGCCGGCGACCTGCTGTCCACCGCCGCGGACGCGGCAAGGCTGATACGCGGCATCCTCGCAGGCGACCTGCTATCCGCGGAAAGCCGCGCGCTGATGACCGAACAGTTCAGGCCGCTCGACGGGCGTTCTGTCGAATACGGCTATGGCACGTTCCGCGCTCCGCAATGGAACCCGGCGCCGATCGGACATTCCGGCGAGGGGCCGGGGGGTGACGCCATCGCGATGTGGTGGCCGAACGACGGAACGGTGGTGGTGGTGATGACCAATCTCGAGAACGGCGCCGGCGACCATGTCAAGCATTCACAGAGATCGCGGCACGCGCTCGGCAAGTAGCCCGGGCCGGAGGTTCGGTGAAGCGAAGCCATGCGGGCTTCGCTTCACTCGGCACGGGGTTGCCGCCTCTCCCCGCGACCGGCGCCCCGCAATCTCCAGACAATGACCACTGCATCTTCAAGCGCCGCGGGCGGGCACGTCGTAGGCACGGCCCAACGCACTCGCAAAGGGGGACATCATGTCCGTGATCTATCGCCTTTCGCTTTTCTTCCTGCTGACGCTCGTGTTCACGTGGGGCGGCATTCTGGGCAACCAGCTCTGGCCGTCCGAATACTGGCTGCAGCCGATGAATCCATTCGGTCCGCTGATGGCCGCCCCAATTGCCATCCTGCTCACCGAGGGCCGGGATGGCCTTGCGGCCTGGTGGCGCCGGGTCCTGACGTTCCGCGCGCCGGCCTGGGTCTATGCGGCCGCCTTCCTGGGACCGCTCCTGGTCATTGCCGCGTCAATGGGCCTTGCCGGGCTTGCCGGCATGCCCCTGCGCCCTGTGCCGCAAATCTCGCCCGTCGACGCGCTCATCATGGTGCCGATCATCCTTCTGGCCGGCCCCATGCCCGAGGAACTGACCTTCCGCGGTCACGCCCAGCACGAGTTGCAGGAACTGGTGTCGCCGCTCGTCGCCGCGCTCGTCATCGGGGTCGTGCGTGGTCATCTGGCACTTGCCGCTGCTGGTCATCGGCGACATGGCCTGGCCGTGGACGATCGCCATCGTAGCGGTGTCGGTCGTCTATGCCTGGCTCTATGTCTCCGGCGGTAGCCCGTGGCCCGTGGTGACGGTGCATTTCGTCGTCAATTATTTCGGCTCCGAGTTCCTCGGCGTCGTCGTCTCCGACCCGGCGACGCAGATGGTCTACGCCCAGATCTATGCCGGCTTCTACGTTACCTGGGCGGTGCTGATCGTGCTGCTCACCGGCCCTTCGCTCGGCCGTGTGAGACGCACGCCGGAGGCACTGCGCCAGGCCGTCTAGGCTACTCGCGCGCCCCCCGCGGAACCCCCTCCTCCGGTGACAGGTGCGGGCGCCGGTTCGTGCCGGCGCCCGGACACTCCATCCAGCGAAAGGTCATTCCCATGCAGTTCTACCGATTAGCATTCGCAGGCCTCGCGGCGCTCCTGAGCGCAGCCACCGTCGTGCGGCCGCCGAGTATTCGCTCGACGAGCTCAAGGCAAAGGCCGACAGCTTCGATCGCAAGATCATGGACATGCCGTTCTATCCGCCGCCCGCCCCGAGCGAGACGCGCTATGTCGACGGTTTCGGACGGAACCCGCATCGCCGTCAGCCTCTATTTCCCCGAAGGGTTCGATCCCGCCAGGGACAGGATCCCGGCCGTCTTCGAGGATTCGATCTACGGGCGCAATGACGACGCCAGTCATCAATCCGATCAGCCTATTCAACCAGGCGGGCTTTGCCGTCGTCATCGCCGACACGCGCGGCTTCAACGCCTCGTTCGGCCACCAGAACGGCTTCAATACGCCGCAGCAGACCGCCGACGAAGCCGACCTGATCGCCTGGATCGCGGCTGAGGACTGGTCGGACGGAAATGTCGCCGCCTTCGGCCATTCCGTTTCGGCGACCTTTGCCGACTCGATGACCGGTTCGGGCGCGCCTGCGCTCAAGGCCGCCATCATCCGCGAATTCGACTTCGACGAATACGGTCTCAATCTGTTTCCCGGCGGCATTGCCAACAAGCGGGTCCTCGGATCTCGCCGACGAAATGCTGAGCTGGTATCGCGGCCTGCCGTGCCTCAACGACCTCGACGCCTGCGCCGACCTCGGCATGGAACCGGTGGGCGGCGACAATGGCCCGGCGCTTGTGCAAGGCATTCTGGCCGATCACCAGGCAAATATCGAAGCCGAGGCGTTCCGTCCAGATCGCTTATGCCGACGACATGCTCGGCGATTTCCCGATGTTCCAATCCGGCTCGATCGCCCGCATCGCCGCCATCCGCGCCGCCAAAATGCCCGCGCGTCATCTCGGCGAGCTGGATGGACGGCATGACGGCCGAGGGTGCGCTGGAACGCTTTGCCATGGCGCCGGACAATCCGATGGAAATCACCATCGGGGCGTCCAGTCATCCGGGCGGCGTCAATGCCGATCCGTACGATGCCGAGCCGTTCACCATCGCGCGCCCAGCGGTGAGCGATGAGATGGAAAAGGACGTCGACTTCCTCACCCGCGTGCTGGCCGGCGAACAGATCGGCCGCTCGATCCGCTACGTCGTGCTCGGCACCGACACGTGGATGACCACGTCGGTCTGGCCGCCCGCAGGGAACCGAAGACCCTGCGGTTCAATCTCGCCGGCTCCGGCCTGTCGGTCGAAGAGGTCGCTGCGGAAACGCTGACCTATGCCGTCGATCCGAGCCGCCTCCACCGGGCCCTTCGACCGCTGGGCCGCGCAGACCGGCACGCCGGTCTATTATGGCGATCGCAGCAACGACCCGGCGCGGCGCCTGAGCTTCGACACGCCGCCGGCCGACGAGGATTTCGAGTTGGTCGGCAATGCCGAACTCTGCCTGACGCTTTCCGTCGATACCGACGCGGCAGACGTCTTCGCGCAGATCGAGGACGTCGCTCCCGACGGCAGGGTGACCTACCTGACCGAGGCGCTTCTGAACCTCGTCCACCGCAAGTCCGCCGATGGCGAGTGTTCGGAGACGCCTGGCGTCGTCCGCAGCTTTGCCCGCGCCGACGCCCTGCCGGTGGTGCCGGGCCAGAAGATGCGCTTCAAGCTCGCCTTCCTGCCGGTGTCGGCCCTCATCCGACAGGGCCACAGGCTCCGTCTTTCGCTTGCCGGCGCCAATGCCGACACCTTCGCGCCGCCCGCGCCGGGTGCGGTGCCGACCTGGACGCTGAGCCTCGGCGGCGATGCGGCCTGGCTCAAGCTGCCCGGTCGTCCCTGGACCGGAGACACGGAGTGACCGACCGTCCCTCCAGCGACTTTTCTGCTCCCCGGCCGGCGAGCACCGGCCGGGAGATCGACTGTCGCCCAACCCTTGCCTTTCGCCCTTCGGAACCCGCCGATGGCGCAGCGATTCATCTGGTGTGGACGCGCGCGATGAGGGCGACCCATCGCTTCCTGTCGCTTGAGCATTTCGAGGAAATGGCCGGGCAGATGCGGCAGAGTTACCAGACGCCCGCTCGGCTTGTCGTGGCGCTCTGCGAAAACATGATCGTGGGTTTCATCGAGGTCGCCGGCAACCGGATCGAGGCCTTGTTCGTCGATCCGATCGCATTCCATCAAGGCATTGGCCGGCATCTGGTGAAGCAGGTCTGCCTGAACCGCGACGCACTGGAGGTCGATGTCTACGAGCAGAACTCTACCGGACGTGCCTTTTTCAGCCACCTCGGATTTGAGGCAGCCGAACGCTTTGAACGCGATGCGAGGGGGCGCCCCTATCCGCTGTTGCGCTTCCGGAAGCGCCGCTGATGCTGCCGTGCGAATGTCCCGGAGCGGTCGGGACAAGGCCGCTCGCGACCAGCGTCTGCAATTGGCGCAAAGCTGCCATTGGCCATTGGCAGCGAACTCGCGCAGCGGCGCGGTCACCAGCACACGCGCAACGGAGAGCGCGAAAACACTGCTATGTGCTTGCTGGCACGGACAGCAGGATCCCTGCCTAGACGTAAGAAATTGATTTCATTGGTGCCGGCAGCAGGGGTCGAACCCGCGACCCCCTGATTACAAATCAGGTGCTCTACCAACTGAGCTATACCGGCGTCAGCGCTTGCTAGCATCGGCCCTTGCGCCGTGCAAGCGGCCTGCACTGGCACGGCTCCCCCTCGCATGCTAACGAGGCGCTCTGTCTGGGGAGCCTGATTTGGACCGCATTTCGCCTGATCGCGTCAGCTTCGTCTCGAGCGGCACGCCGGAGGCGGATGCGGCGGCGGAAAGCCTGCGCAACCGCTACGGCAACGTGCGCTTCGATGACGCCGGGGTGATCGTGGCGCTGGGCGGTGACGGGCTGATGCTGCAGACGCTGCACCGAGTCATGAATCGCGACGTGCCGGTGTTCGGCATGAATTTCGGCTCGGTTGGCTTTTTGATGAATGATTTCAGCGCCGAGGGCCTTGCCGAGCGCCTCATCGCCAGCAAACCGACCCATATCTACCCGCTGACCATGCATGTGATCGATGCCGCGGGCGCAAGCCACGAGGCGCTGGCGCTCAACGAGGTCTCGCTGTTCCGCGCCTCCTATCAGGCGGTCAAGGTCGAGATCATGATCGACGGGCACACCCGGCTCGACGAGTTGATCTGCGACGGCGTGCTGCTTTCGACCCCCGCCGGCTCGACCGCCTACAATCTCTCGGCCCACGGCCCGATCCTCCCCATCGACGCGCCGCTGCTGGCGCTGACGCCGATTTCGCCGTTCCGCCCGCGGCGCTGGCGCGGGGCAATTCTGAACAACCACGCCGAGGTCAAGTTCATCGCCCGTGAAGCCGACAAGCGCCCGATGAGCGCCGTAGCGGACAACGTCGAGTTCCACAACGTGATCGAAGTGACGGTGCGCGAAAATCGCGCCAGACGCGTCACCCTGCTGTTCGACCCGGGCACCAGCCTCGAGGAACGCGTGCTGAGCGAGCAGTTCCGCTACTGACGCCGCTGCAACCCTTTCCAGCTCTGGGAATTTCTTCTCCGCCATGATCCGGAGGAAACCATGAGCCGCTACATCAACGCGTTTGCCGAGTTCTTGTCCCGAAACGCGGGATTCATCGCCGTGAACGCCACATGGATCGTCGGACTGGGCATTTTGTTCGTCAGCTTCGACCTCATGAACGCCCTTACGCTTTACCTCTCGGTGCTGGCCATCGTCATCGGCAGCGCCGTGCTGGTGGCGCAGCGACGCAGCGAAATCGCCATCCAGCTCAAGCTCGACACGCTGATCGAAGTGAGCCGCGCCACCAACGCGGTGATCGGCTCCGAACATAAACCGGCCCACGAGCTGGAAAAGTTGCTGAGCGAGACAGAAGACCGGGCTCTGAAGGGACTTGAGGCCGAGATCGACCACAACGAGGAGCGCCTCGACGCGCAGGGCGAACGGATCGATGCCGTGGAAGAAAAAGTCGAGGCGGTTGGGCGTTAGGCCGCCGGCAAAGCCAGCAGCTCAGCGTCCGCTGTCAACCGCGGATCCATCGCGCGGTCGTCGTGATCCGCGAACGAAGCCATGACGCCACGTGCGGCCTTCCGCGCCAGTGTGACGTTCTGCTCGGAGAGATAGGCAAACGCCTCCTCGAGTTCCGGCGGAATGACCCCGTCATGTTCGACGATCAGTTCCTCGGTCAGCGCCGTCACCACGAAATGCCGCGCCGTGATGTCGTCGGCAAGATCGGCCGACCGGGCGTGAAAGATCAGCCGCGCGATCATGTTGCGGATGGGAACGCTGAGGCCGCAGCGGGCGAGGAGCGCATTCAGCGCCGGCCGGCTGCCCGATTCGAGCAGCGTGAACACCTTCTCGCGCGGCGTCTCACCCAGTTCGGCGAGGCAGTCGGCAAAGAACAGCACATGCCCGTTGACCAGCGCGTGCAGCATGACCCGCGTCGAGATGCGTTCCGTCACCACCAGCGAGGCCGCGTAAGGCAACCTCCCCTCAGCGGCTTCGGTCTCGCCGATGATGGTCAGCGCCGTGTCCGTGGCATCCTGCATCAGCCGCGCCAGGCGCTTCGGCGCCACGGCTCCCTTGACGATACGGGCGCCCAGCAGCGCCTTGGCGGCCGCTTCCACCAGCACCAGACGGGCCGGCGCCGGCAGCTCCTTGCGGCTCAGTAGCGCGCCGCGGATTTCCGCATCCTCGACACCATGCGAATTCGCCAGAGCGAGCAGCAGCTCAACTGGCAGCGCGACGTCCCGCCGCGCCAGCAGTTTCAGCGTCACCGGCTTTTCGGCGCGGGCAATCAGCGCCTCGGCCACCCGCGGACTGACAACTTCGCGCAACGCCACCGCCTGCAGCATCGTCGGTTCGGTCTTGCGGATCAATCCGATCAGGTCTGCATCGATCAAGGCGGGAGAATATTGCGCGACGGCGCGCGCAATCACCGCGCTGTCCTGCAGCAGCGACAACAGGATCGGTCGTGGCGCCTCGTAGGCATGCAGCAGACCGTAGGCCAGCGCCGCCCTGACCTTCACCGATGGATCGTCGAGAAAGCCAATCAGCGCGGCATACAGGGCCGCGTGCTCGTCGGCGGGACCGGTATGCCCAAGATAGGCGCGGGCCGCGATGTGCGCCGCCAGGCCCCGCTCTTCGCTGTCCCCGGATTGGCTGAGGGCGACAAAGTCCTGATACGCAACCATAAGTCTCTCCGGCGGATCGAGAGCGACCCTAGCGCCGAAGCTTTAAGGAACGGTTCACCATGTTCATTGCGAGGGCGTTAAGCTGTCCTGGGCGTAGAGCTGGGTGAAGAAGTTGCTGTTGCCATCGGCACGGGGCGTCATCAGGACACGGGCACGCGGCGCTCCGGCGTCCGGCTGCGCCTCTGGGGGCGTTGGCATCAGTGCCAGCGGCGCGTCTTCTCCGAACAGCGGAGCGGGCGCCGGCAGCGGCTCGAAACCACCATCAATCGGTTGCGACGCACCGGCCGCCTCCTCGATGGCGATCAGCGGCTGCACCCCCTCATTCGAGATGAGTGGCCGTGCCGCGTCGTTCGCGAACAATGGTTGCGGCTTGGGATCACCGGGATTCGTGCTGAACAGGGCATCAAAGGACATGTCCTTTGTGCCGATGCGCGAGGGCACCTCCTGATCGGACCATTCGGTTTGGGCTCACTGGCGATCTGCTGCGCCGCGAACTTAGTGTCCACCGCGCCGGGACTTGGCCCGATGGTGCTTGGCCACCAGCGCCTTGTAGACCTCGCGAATCGTCCGCGCCTCGCCATTGGCATAGAAGATCGCGCGGTTTGCGCGCGCCTGGCTGGGAAACAGCTTGGCGGCGATCTGGTCGGGGTCACGCAGCCCGGCATTGAAGAGTTTCTCCGCGCCCTTGGGCCCGAGGAAATGCGCGATATAGAGTTCGCCGGGGCTCGGCATGCGGCCAAACTTGTCCTCGAGGTAAGCGCCGTTGCTCCTGGTGAAGGCGGCAGCCATATCGGCAGCGATCTGCGGGTCCTCGCGTAGTTTCAGAACTTCCGCACGCAACGACTTGTCCTTGATCGCATAGTCGCCGTCCGAGGTCTCGACAATGGCGTCCGCATAGCTCTGGTAGCCGAGACGCGGCCCCTCCTGCTTCATCACCTGCAGCCAGGTACTGTCGAGAAACTGGAACAAGCCGGTGGCCGAGGACCCGACGCTTTCGCGGTCGGATTGAGGCTGCTTTCGCGCATCGCTGTCTGCAGCAGATAGTCGAAGTCGACGCCATTCTTGTCCCCTGCCGAGTTGAGGACATAGGCGAGACTTTGCGGCACCGATATCGGCTGGACGGCCATGCAAATCCCGGACGGCTGAAACTTTCGGTTAATAAAGCCCTAACAGCCGTTAACGTCGCGTTAACCGCCCCAGCGGCTCACCACCTTGTCGAGGTCAGGACGCTCGCGGTCTTCCGCGAGGCTCACGGGCGTTCCGATGTGAACGAAGCCGACAAACTTCTCGCCGCCCTGCGCGCCCAGCATCTGCTGCGCCGCGGTGTCGAACGCATACCAGCGCGTCACCCAGCTCGCCGCCATAACCCAGCGCAAACGCTGCATTGACAGAGGTTGAAGCAGACGCTGCCGGCGGAAAGCAGTTGCTCGAGCTCGGGCGCCTTGCTGCTCGGTTTGGGCGAGAACAGCACCCCAATGGTGAGGGGTGCAGGGAGGAACTGCTGCCGCTCATTGTCGAGCGAGCGTTCGTCGAGCAGCGGATTGTTTCGCTTCGCGATCTCCGCCAGCCTCTCGCCGGCCTTGACCCGATCTTCGCCGGAAATGAGAATCAGCCGCCATGGCGTCAGCTTGCCGTGATCCGGGACGCGCGTGCCGATCGTCAGAATTTCTTGCAGTTCCTCAGGACCGGGGCCGGGATCCCTGAGGAACGCCATCCCCACGGAACGGCGGGTCTTTAGATAGTCCAGCAAGGCGGTATTGACAGTCATTCAGCAGCGATCCGGTTGGGTTCTTGCGACGCAGGGCTCCTTATGACACAGCTTTTCCCCAATCCAAGAGCTAGCGCTAAGCTTGAGCCGGTGCGGACGGGGTAATTCGTGACTTTGAGACATTGGATCGCGGTTCTATCTGCCGCAGTGGCACTCTTCGCACCCGTGCTGGTTGTTGCACAGGATGCCCCTGTTCCCGCCCCGCTGCCCTCGTTTCGGCAGGCAGAGCCGGCGGTTGCCGCCAATGTCACCGCCGAGGACGTGAGCGCATCGCTGTTCCCAACGGCGGCGGCGCCAACCACCCGGACTGTGACCACCACGACGATCATCCCGGCCGACGTTGCGGCCACCGCCAACGACGCCGTAGCGGCGGTCGCCGCCGACCCGCAGCCGGTGACGCTGGCCGCGCAGCTCACTGAAAATAGCGGCAATCTCGAGCAGGGCGTGATGTGGCGCGTGTTCGAAACCAAGACGGACTCAACCGGCCAGCCAGCGCTGGCCGCCAAGTCCGACGAGGCCGTGGCAAATCTGTCGCTGGCCCCCGGCCAGTACGTCGTCCATGTCGCCTACGGCCGGGCGCAGGCTAGCCAGCTGCTGACGGTGGAAAAAGGGCAAAACAGCACGACCATAGCCATCGAGGCGGGCGCACTGCGTCTCAACGCCGCCGTCACCGGCGACGTGCCGATCCCGATCAATCTGCTGCATTTCGACGTATTCGCCAGCGGCACCGGCAGCGACACCGATTCAAGCCGGGTTCAGGTGGCGCAGAACGTCTCGGCGAACGACATCCTCACGCTGAACGCGGGGACCTATCACATCGTCTCCTATTTTGGCGATGTGAACGCCATCGTCCGCGCCGATCTTCGGGTGGAACCCAACCAGTTGACCGACGCCACGATCTACCATCGTGCCGCGCAGGTCTCGTTCAAGCTGGTGACGAAGACTGGCGGCGAAGCGGTGGCGGACGTCGACTGGACCGTAAAGACTGCGGACGGCACCACGGTTTTTACCAACATCGGCGCATTCCCCTCCACCGTGCTCAAGGAAGGCGACTATCTCGTCCTCGCCAAGCAGGCGGACAAGGTGTTCAACCGGGAGTTTCAGGTGCAGCCCGGTCAGGCGCGTGAAATCGAGGTATTGACCACGGTATATTGACCGTTCGGTCAGGAGTTTCTTGGGAACCGCACGCTTGTGCCGGAAAACTCTCCTGTCTGGTGCTGGCTTCATTGCCGCGACGGACAGCGGTGCTATAAGCGGGACGTACCCAGGCAGGCACGTTTACGATGGCTCAACCCGACCGCCGGCTGGTTCCGATCGTTTCGCTCGACGTGGTGGGCTACTCCCGCCTCGTCCTGCACAACGAGCGCCAGACCTTGCGCCTCGTGCAGCGGGTTTATGATCGCCTGGTCTCACGAACCATCGCCGGCCAGGGCGGCAAGGTCTTCAAGACGATGGGTGACGGCCTCCTCGCCGAGTTCTCCAGCATCGTTGCCGCCGTCGAATGGGTCGCCCGCATCCAGCGCGAACTCTATGAACGCAAGATCCGCGCACCCGGTGGTGAAATCTTCCAGATCCGTGCCGGCGTCGTGCTGGCGGACGTGCTGGTATCGGGCGAAGATCTCTATGGCAGTGGGGTGAACCTGGCGGTGCGCGTGCAAAGCCAGGCGCCGCCCGGCGGCATGTGCATTACCAAGTGGATGTTCCAGTACCTCGACGGCACCACCGACCTGCAGTTCACCGATCTCGGGCCAACCGAGCTCAAGAACATCGCCAAGACCGTCCGCATCTATGCCTGGCACCCGCAGGGCATCAGCCGCAGGGTTGAACACGACAAGCCGGTGATTACCCCCTCCGATCGTCCATCGGTGGTGGTGCTGCCGTTCGATAACCTCTCCGGCGAAGCCGATCAGGGCTATTTTGCCGATGCCGTGGTGGAGGAAATCACCGCGACCCTGTCGCGCATCCGGGACTTCTTCGTCATCGCCCGCAATTCTGCGTTCGCCTACAAGGGCCGCTCCATCGATGTGCGACAGGTGGGGCGCGAGTTGGGCGTCCGCTACATCGTCGAGGGCAGCGTGCGGCGCGTCGGTGAACGCGTCCGAATTACCGCGCAGCTGGTTGAAGCCGACAGCGGCAACCACATCTGGTCGAACCGCGTCGATGGCGCGGTGTCCGACCTGTTCGATCTGCAGGACCGCATGGCCGCGGAGGTGGCAAGCGCCCTGCAGCCGTCGATCCGCCGCGCCGAGGTCGAGCGCGCCAGGTCCAAACGTCCCGAGACGCTTGCTGCCTACGATCTTGTCATGCGGGCGCTGCCGCATCTTTGGGCGCACCGCATGGCAGAGAACCCGCAGGCCATTGACTATCTGACCAAGGCACTGGACCTGGAGCCGCGCTATGGCCTCGCCGCCGCCCTGGCAGCATGGGCGCATGGGCAGCAGGTCGCCTATAACTGGACCACCGACATCGCCCGGGAGCGCGCTGAAGGCGACCGGCTGATCGAGATCGCCACCATGACCGTCGGCGAAGACCCGACGGCGCTGACCGCTCTTGCCTCGGCGATGATGATCCTGGGGGGCGACGTACGCGAGGCGGCTACCTTTGCGGAGAAAGCACTTCGCCTTGATCCCAACCATGCCTGGGCCTGGATGCGCCGCGGCTTCGGCCTCGTCTACCTTGGCCGGCCGGAAGAGGCCCTCGAGGCGTTCGAGAAGTCAGCGCGCCTGTCGCCGATGGACCCCTTCGCCTTCAACGTGCATCTCGGCATGGGGCTTGCGAATTTCGCCGCCGGCCGCCTTGAGCCCGCTGTCGAGCTGGCGCGCCAGGCGCTGTCTGAGCGCCCCGGCCTCACCTGGCCCTATCGCGACCTTGCGACCTACTACGCGCACGCCGGTGACCTGGATGCGGCCAGAGACGCACTGCAGAAGTTCATCTATCTCAGGCCCGCCATGACGATCGCCTCGCTGGCGGACGGGCTGCGCTTCATGGAGAAGCCGCTGCTCGACCGCTACATCGCAGGCCTGCGGCTCGCCGGCCTCAAATGATGCTGCCGAAACCTTATCCAGTTCGCTGCAATTTTATGGATCGCGTTGGCAGCTTTTCAAAGCCTTTGCGGCACAGTGTTCTCCACACGTGCCTGGGGCAGATTGAAATTGGATATTCGACTCGAAAAACGCTTGGCGCCGCGCCGGAACACCATGATTCCGGCTGTGATCGCCTACAATGGTGGCCAGTCGCGGCTGGCCTGCGTCATCCGTAACCTGTCGGAGACGGGCGCCAAACTCGAGGTTGCCAGCGTCAACGGCATCCCGATGAGCTTCGATCTGCTGACGCCCGGCCACCGGGCGCAGCAGTGCCGCGTCGCCTGGCGCTCGCTGCGTGAACTCGGCATCGAATTCCAGTAATCGCTAGCGCTTCCAGCGCCCGTGCATGAGCTCGGTTTCGTGCACCTTGAGGCCTTTCGGCGTGGCACGGAACCCAGCGTTGTCCGCCACGATCCAGCCCTTCTTCTCCATCCCGGCGAACGTCCGCTCACCAATGTCGGTGTAGTCCGAAGGAGCGCGAAAGCCCCCCGTCTCCATGTGGGACAACACCCTCAGTTCACGGTTGCTTGGCCTCGTCATCATCGGTCCTTCCGGTGCGGGTCGCTCTTTTCCATGCATTGCGGATTGAGACAAGCCACATCGGCAACTCCCCCAGTTGACAAACCGAACGGCCCCACGTATTAAACCAAAAGGTTACTTAACCGAATGGTTTCATGCACCATGAACGAAGATCAGCTCAGCACCACGCTTTCCGCCCTTGCCGATCCGACGCGGCGCGCCATTCTGGCGCGGCTGGCGCTCGGCGAGACCTCCGTCACCGAGCTTGCCGCCCCATTCGAGATGAGCCTCCCGGCGGTCTCAAAACACCTCAAGGTGCTCGAACATGCCGGCCTCATCAGCCGCGGCCGCGACGCGCAATGGCGCCCGTGCAAGCTCGAGGCCGCACCTCTGAAGGATCTCGATATCTGGCTGCAGGAATACCGTCGCTTCTGGGAAGAGAGCCTCGACCGCCTCGAAGTCTACCTCGCCGAACTGCAGCGGGGCGACCCCGACGGAACAAAGAATTAGGCGGGCTGGAGGTGGCAGTGTCGAGCAATCTCATCCCATTCCGGCCACTGCGCCGTGCCCAGCCTCCCCCCGGCCACTGGCTCGAAATCTATCGCCAGTTCTGGAGAGCCCGCCTCACCCGCCTGACCGACTATCTGACCTCGATGCAATCGGAGACCACGATGGACGACCTCAAAATCCTCGCCCCCGCCGGCCAGCCAACCATGACCCTGACGCGCACTCTCAACGCGCCGCGCACCCTGGTCTGGAAAGCCGTTTCCGAGCCGGAGCACCTCGTCCGCTGGTGGGGACCTCACGGCCTCAAGAATGAAGTTCTGCTCTTCGACTTCATGGTGGGCGGGAAATGGCGCATCAAGACCATCAATACTCCGGGCCAGACCATCATCTTCCATGGCGAATTTCGCGAGATCTTAAAGCCGGAGACAATAACTCAGACCTTCGGCATGGAGGGCATGTTTGGAGATGCGTACAGCGTTGATACCCTGACGCTCGAGGATCGCGGCGCCACCACCATCTATCGCGTCGTATCCACCCTCCCAGACGTCGCATCCCGTGACGGCATGATCGCCTCTGGCATGGAAAAGGGCGTCCGCGAAGGCTTCGAGCGGCTCGACGAGATGCTCGAAGAGTTCAAGTCGCTGGCCTGAGACCGCCCGGATCAAACCATGTCGAACGCCGCATCCTCTATCACTGAAGACGCTCGGACTCTCGTCATCACGCGCCAGCTTGCAGCGCCACGTGCGCTCGTCTTCCGCGCCTTCAGCGATCCCTATCATCTCAGCCGCTGGTGGGGTCCGGCCGGCTTCACCAACCCGGTCTGCCAGGTCGACTTCCGGATAGGCGGCAGATGGCGGCACGTCATGCGCAGTCCTGACGGGCACGATTTGCCGACCGAGAGCGAATATCTCGACATCGTGCCACCTGAACGCATCGTCTATCGCAACTACGTGTCCGACGCAGCGGCGTTCGGCGACAACCCGCCGCCAAGCTTTGTCAGGACCATCACCTTCGAAGAGAAGGATGGCGGCACTCTGCTCACCATGATCGCCCGCTTCGACACCGAAACGGATCACGACAACGCCGTCGCCCGCGGCTTCCGCGAGGGCACCAGCCAGAGCTTCGACAAGCTGGAGGCCCATCTCCGGACGCTCTAGCCACTTGAACCGGGGCGACACGAGTTCGTCGCAACGGCGGAGCCATGCCGAAAGGAAAGATCGATGCATCGGCGAAAGCTCGTCATCGCCGCCGCTCTGGCGGGACTGACTGCGGCATTGCCGAAAGCGGCCGTCGCAGCAACAAACGACAATAAGGAAGGAACCAGCATGACCACCCGACCCGCCTCCGGCTACGCCCCGGTCAATGGCATCGATCTCTACTACGAAATCCACGGCAGCGGCGAGCCGCTGATCCTGCTCCACGGTGGCTTCGGCGCCATCGAAATGTTCGGCCCTAACCTCACGGCGCTTGCCGCTGGACCGCCAGGTGATCGGCGTCGACCTGCAGGGGCATGGTCGAACCGCGCCTTTCGACCGTCCCATGACCTTCGAGAACATGGCCGCCGACGTCGCAGCGCTCATCCGATGGCTGGGCTATGCCAAGTCCGACGTGATGGGCTACTCGATGGGTGGCGTTACCGCTTTGCGGCTCGCCATCGACAGTCCTGAGGTCGTCAAGAAGCTCGTCGTCGTCTCGACCCCGCACTGCTTCGCTGCCTTCCAGGACTACAACCAGCAGGGCACGCGCTTCGTCGCCGCCGACCCGGTCGCAGCATCGGAGGGGTTGAAGCAGACGCCGATGTACGAGATGTACAGGCAGCTGCAACCCAATCCCGACAACTGGGTCAAGACCGTTACGCAGACTGGTGCGCTGGTCGGTAACGAATTCGACTGGACCGACCGCATCCCCGCAATCCCGGTGCCGACCATGATCATCGTCGGCGACTGGGATTCCATTCGCATCGGCCACGCGACGAGGATGTTCGAGCTGCTGGGCGGCAGCCAGCAGGATGCGCAGTGGGATGGATCGGGCGCCAATGCCCACCGCTTCGCAGTGCTAGCCAACCTCACCCACTACACCATCTTTTCGAGCCCGCGCCTCGCCGAGGCCGCGATCCCATTCCTCGAAGGCACGCCCATCGGCGCGTGACCTGGACGGCGAGACCGACATGGCAGAACAGCAGATACTGGTCCCCGAGGGCCAGCCACACTTCCAGATCATCCGTGAATTCGCCGCGCCACGCGTGCTCATCTTCCGGTGCTACACCGATCCCGTACACATGCCGCACTTCTGGGGACCGCGCGAAGCAAAGACCGTGAGCACCATCGATCTCCGGCCGGGCGGCGTCTGGCGAACAGACTGGACCTATCCGGACGGCAGACGCTTCGGCTACTCCAGCGTCTATACCGAGATCATCCCGACCGCGCCTGATCGCATACCGCGACGCACCGGACAACTGGACCTTCGGCCTGGACGGCCTGCCACCGCCCGAGTTGGTGTCGACAATTGTCCTCGACGACGTCGGAACAGGAACGCGGGTTACCGTCACTGTTACCTGCACCAGCGTTGCCGCCCGCGACGAAACTGTCCGCCGTGGCTTTGCCGGCATGGTCACCATCGGCCACGAGCGGCTGGAGGAATATCTCAAGACGCTCGATCACTCGGCGTAGCACAGGAAAGGCCCCACATGCCCTTCGTCACCTCCAAAGATGGCACCAGGATCGGCTACTCCGTGATCGGCAGCGGCCCGCCGCTGATCCTCGTCGACGGCGCGCTCTGCTGGCGCGATTCCGGCCCCGCGACCCCGCTCGCGGAGGCGTCGAAGGACGCCTTCACGGTCTACACTTACGACCGCCGCGGGCGCGGCGAGAGCGGCGACACCAAACCCTACGCTATTGAACGCGAGGTCGAGGACCTGCAGGCGCTTGTGGCCGCGGCCGGCGGCCGTGTCCACGTGTACGGCATCTCCTCCGGCGCGGTGCTGGCGCTGGAGACGGCAAGCCGCACCGATGCCATAGGCAGGATGGTGCTCTATGAAGCTCCACTGATCGTTGATGACACGCGCAAACCTCTTGCGCCGGACTATGTTGCGACAATGGACCGCTACGTTGCCGAGGGAAACGGTGCGGCCGCCGTCAGGCATTTCCTCAAGAATGGCGTCCGCGTCCCCGCCTTCGGCATCTTCATGATGGGCCTGATGGGGGCGTTCCGGAAGATGGCGCCGGCCGGCCGAACGCTGCCCTACGACACGGCCCTCACCGCGCGCTACCAGATGGGCAAACCTCTGCCCCCCGGCGAATGGTCCGGCGTCACAATGCCGGTGCTCTGCATCGGCGGCAGCAAGTCCGACGCCTGGATGCAGAACGCACAGATGGCGCTTGCCACAACGCTCCCCAATGCGAAACACATGACGCTGGGGGGACAGAACCACATGGTTGCGGCATCCGCGATCGCCCCGGTCATCAAGCGCTTTCTGGCGGAGGCATGAATGGTCAAATTTCGCACTGAACTGGTTCGTGGCAGCGGCACCACCATGGGCATGATCGTCCCACCCGAGGTGGTGGAAGCCCTTGGCCAGGGCAAGCGCCCGCCGGTGAAGGTCACCATCAACGGCTACACCTACCGGAATACGGTCGCCGTCATGGGCGGCAACTACATGATCGGCGTCGCGAGCGAACACCGCAAACCGGCGGGGGTCGAGAACGGCGGCGTTGTGGAGGTTACACTCGAGCTGGACAGCGAAAAGCGCGAGGTAGAGGTCCCATCAGACTTCGCTGAGGCGCTGGCGGTAGACAAGCTCGCAGGGGCCGCCTTTGAGAAACTGAGCTACAGCCACAAACGCCAGCACACCCTCGCAATTGCCGACGCGAAGACCCCCGAGACGCGAGCTAGGCGGATCGCCAAAGCGATTGAGATGCTGCGCGAGAAGTAGCGGACGACGCGAACGCCAATGCATGACGGTGCGTTCTGGCACTACTGCATCCCGCCATTCTCGGCCGCCCGTTTCAGCATCATCTGACGCTCCCGGGCATTCTTCGTCAGCGCCGCCGCCCGCTCGAATTCGGCCCGTGCTTCATCCCGCCGCCCCAGCCGGGCCAACAGGTCGCCTCGCACCGCCGGCAGCAGATGGTAACCTCGCATCGCCGGCTCATCGAGCAACTCGTCCGCGACGGCGAGCGCGATCTCCGGGCCAAACGCATAGGACAGCGCCACCGCGCGATTGAGTTCGATCACCGGCGACGGCGTGATTTCGGACAGCGCAAAATACAGCGCGCTGATCCGCGCCCAGTCGGTGTCATCAGCCCGCCGCGCCCGCGCATGACACGCCGCGATTGCGGCCTGCAGGGTGTATTCGCCGTGTTGCTCGCTCAGCGCTTCCGCCCGCGCCAGCCCGGCTAGGCCTCGGCTGATCAGCAGCCGGTCCCAGCGCCTCCGATCCTGATCGAGCAGCAGGATGGGGTTTCCCGCCGCATCGACCCGTGCCCCAAAACGCGAGGCCTGGATCTCCATCAACGCGACGAGGCCATGGACCTCAGGCTGGTCCGGCGCCAGTTGCGCCAGAATGCGTCCCAGCCGCATTGCGTCCTCGCAAAGCCCCGGACGCAGCCAGTCATCCCCCGCGGTCGCCGCATACCCCTCGTTGAAAATGAGGTAGATCACCTCCAGCACCGAGGCCAGCCTCGCCTGCAACTCCATGCCGCGCGGCACCTCGAACGGCAGATGCGCCTCGGCTATGGTGCGTTTGGCGCGCACGATGCGTTGCGCCATGGTGGCCTCGGGCACCAGGAACGCGCGGGCGATCTCCTCGGTCGAGAGCCCGCCCATCACCCGCAACGTCAGCGCAAGCCGCGCCTCGATCGAAAGCACCGGATGGCATGAGGTAAAGATCAGCTTCAGCAGATCGTCGCCGACCTCGTCGTCGAGCGCCGCGTCCGGATCGGGCATGCGATCCTCCCGCGCGGTCTCGCTGTCGTAGGCAAACTCGTCAAGCTTCCGCGCCGCCATCTTGTTGTGCCGGAAATAGTCGATGGCGCGGCGCTTCGCGGTCGCCATCAACCACGCCCCGGGTTTGCGCGGCACTCCTGTCGCCGGCCATTTCTGCAACGCGATCAGCAGGGCGTCCTGCGCCAGTTCTTCGGCGAAGCCGACATCGCGCACCATGCGGGTCAGCCCCGCGATGAGACGTGGGGCTTCGATCCGCCACACGGCTTCGATCGCCTGATGCGTCTCGTTGTGTGACTCGGCCTGATCCATGAAATCATGGATCAAAACAGGCTCCGCCCGGCGCCGCAAGCCGGTCCCTCCGGCCCGGCGGCGCCGCGATCAATTGGTGATGGGCTTCTGATTGGCGTCGCGCCAGGCCTGCTCTTTGATCAGGTGCTCCTCGCTCACCGCGTCGACAGGAAAGTCCGATGCCTCGAACACCTGCCTGACCTCGAGCACGTCACCCTCTTCCATAGGCGCGCGGCGCGCCCACGCCAGCGCTTCGTCGCGCGATTTCAGCTGCAGGATCCAGAAGCCCCCGACCAGTTCCTTGGCCTCGGCGAAAGGGCCATCCTTCACCGTAGATTTGCCGTTTGCGCCGAAGGTGATCAGCGCACCCTTGCTCGAAGGATGAAGTCCCTCGCCACCCAGCATGATGCCCGCCGCAATCAGTTCTTCGTTGAAGCGGCCCATCTCCGCGATCCGCTCCGAACTGGGCAGGACTCCGGCTTCGCTGTCGGCATTTGACCTGACGATGACCATGAATCGCATGCGAACTCTCCATTTTCCGGCGCCGGCCCCGCCGGTTTCGACGGGTGTGAACCTCGCGCCCTGTCACCACGACGAACAGCAGGGCGCAAGATCGACATATCTCGATGACTTTTCCAAGATCGGCGGCGTACCCCCAAAAAAAGGGCCGGATACACGCCCGGCCCTCCTGCACAGGGTTGCGAATACTTACCTTGCCGCGAAGCCTGGCAGCGTCACGCGGAACACCTGAAACATCGTGTCCACGTCTGCGCCGCTCGCGTCGCGATACGCCGCACCGACCTGAAAGCCATCTTGCGTGATGAAGTCATTGTCGTTGGCGACGAACATGAAATAATCGTCGGGCGAGGCGGGATCGAGCACGCTGACGAGGCCCGGCGCTTCCCACTTCTCCGAGAGGTTGGTGCGATCGTTCGGCGCGCCGTTGTGCATCCCGAAGCGGCCCAGTTCGGCGTGCAATCGCCCTCTGGTAGGGCGCGCAAATGAAGGCGCTGTGACACTGAACGGGATTATCCGCCTGCGCCACGGTGTTGAGGGTGGTATCGGAGACCTATGGTACGTACCCATCACACCTGCAACTCGACACGGAGGATTTGAACATGCGGAAAGTCTCTCACCCGCTCGCCGGCGGGCTCATCGCCGCCCTGCTGATCGCCACCAGCACCGTGGGTCAGTCGTTCCTCACCGTTCATTTCAAGGATGACGCCTGGGACGGCCGCAAGGTGCCTGCCGGCCAGCAGTGCCCGCTGCAGGGCGGCAAGGGCGCGACTCCGAAGCTGGAGGTTTCAGGCCTGCCCGAAGGCGCAACCCGGATCGTCGTCGCCTTCAACGATGAGACCTATCAGCCGATGAACTACGGCGGACATGGCATCCTTGGCTTCGACGTGAAGCCGGTGCAGGGCGTCGCCCAGCTGCCGAGCGCACCCGGCAACACCGCCGACCTCCCCGACGGCGTCTCGGTCACCACTGCCAGCCGCGGCACCGGGGACTATGCCAGCCCCGGCTACCTGCCACCCTGCTCGGGTGGCAATGGCAACCTCTACACCGCAACCCTGACCGCGCTCGATGCTGCAGGCAAGGAAGTCGGCAAGGGCCGCATCGAACTCGGACACTACTGAGGTGTGGACGGGCGCGGAGATGCTCCGCGCCCTCTGATATCACGCCGCGACTGTTGCGGCCGGGTGCCTCAAGTCAGGCGGCGTTGCCTCGGCCACCAGATCGGCGATCGCGTCGATTGCCGGCTGTACCTTCTGGCCCTCCGTGCCGAGACGGCGCACTGACACAGTGCCCTCTTCCGCCTCGCGCTTGCCGACCACGAACATCAGCGGCACCTTACCGACCGAGTGCTCACGCACCTTGTAGTTGATCTTCTCGTTGCGCGCGTCGAGCTCGGCGCGGATGCCGGCATCCCTAAGCTGCTTCACCAGCTTCTCGGCGTAGCCGTCGGCCTCCGAGACGATGGTGGCCACGACCACCTGCACCGGCGCCAGCCACATCGGCATCTTGCCCGCATAGCTTTCGATCATCATGCCGATGAAGCGCTCGAGCGAACCAAGAATGGCCCTGTGCAGCATGACCGCGTATTTGCGGCTGCCATCCTCCGCCACATAGGTCGCGCCGAGCCGCTCCGGCAGCACGTAGTCCAGCTGCAGCGTGCCCACCTGCCACGACCGCCCTATCGCGTCCTTGAGATGGAACTCGAGCTTGGGCGCATAGAAGGCGCCCTCGCCTTCCGCGATGACGAAGTCGTAGCCGGTGGCGCGAAGCGCATCGCCCAGCGCCTTCTCGGCCGCATCCCAGCGTTCGATCGTGCCGCCGAACTTTTCCGGCCGCGTCGCAAGTTTGATGACCACATCGGAAAAGCCCATGTGCTCGTACACCGAGTAGAGCAGATGTACGAAATGCTCGGTCTCCGACTGGATCTGCTCCTCGGTGCAGAAGATGTGGGCGTCGTCCTGCGTCATCTGGCGGACGCGCAGCAGCCCGTGCAGGGCCCCATGCGCCTCGTTGCGATGGCAGCAGCCGAACTCCGCCATCCGCATCGGCAGATCGCGGTAGCTCTTGATCCCCTGGTTGAAGATCTGGATATGCGCCGGGCAGTTCATCGGCTTGAGCGCCATCAGCTCGGACTTGCCCGACAGGATCGGGCCGGTTTCTTCCGTACCAGGCACCTCGTCGGGCACCACGAACATGTTCTCGCGGTACTTGCCCCAGTGGCCCGATGCCTCCCAGAACTTCGACGACATCAACTGCGGCGTCTTCACTTCCTGATAGCCGGCGCGGTTCACGCGGCGGCGGATGTACTCCTCCATCGCGTTGTAGATGACGAAGCCCTTGGGATGCCAGAACACCGAGCCCTGCGCCTCGTCCTGCAGGTGGAACAGATCCATCTCGCGCCCGATCTTGCGATGGTCGCGCTTCTCCGCCTCTTCCATCATCGTCAGGTACGCATCAAGCTCCGCCTGACTGGCAAATGCCGTGCCGTAGATGCGGCTGAGCACCGGGTTGTTGCTGTCGCCGCGCCAGTAGGCGCCGGCAACCTTGGTCAGCTTGAACGCCTGCCCGACATCCTTGGTCGTGCGCATGTGCGGACCGCGGCAAAGGTCGAACCACTGCCCCTGCTTGTAGATCTTTATCTGCTGGTCGGCCGGAATGGCGTCGATCAACTCGACCTTAAAGGCCTCGCCCTTCGACGCAAAAACGCGCTTCGCCTCATCGCGGCTCCACACCTCCTTGGTAAAGGCGGCGCCGCGCTGAATGATCTCGCTCATTTTCTTCTCGATGGCGCGCAGATCATCCTCGGAAAACGGAACTTCCCGCGCGAAATCGTAGAAGAAGCCATTCTCGATCACCGGCCCGATCGTTACCTGCGTCGAGGGCCACAATTCCTGCACCGCCTCGGCCAGCACATGCGCAGCATCGTGCCGGATCAGGCCAAGCCCCTCGGCGCTATCGCGCGTCACGAACTCGATCTTGCCGTCCTCGTTCAGCGGATCGGAGAGGTCGGAGAGCACGCCGTTCCACCTCATCGCGACAGTCTTCTTGGCCAGCGACGGCGAAATGGACTCGACCACGGTGGTCCCGGTCGTGCCCGCCGCATAGTCGCGCGTTGCATCATCGGGAAACGTCACCTTGATCGTCATTTTGATCTCCAAAGGAATCCACCAGCCGGTATGGCCGGCAAGGCGGGCTGTCTAGCACGATTGACGCCTATTTCCAGCGTCCATAGCTCCACGGCAGATACCATCGGGCGGCGCCTGGAAGCGCCTCGGGTACTGGATCGAAGCCGTGCGTACCACCGGGGCGGCAGCGGACGAAGCGGGCGAGGCCCATCCATCCGCCCGGCCAGAAGCCGAATTTCCAGATCGCTTCCCCGGTGTATTCCGAGCAGGTCGGCAGGTGTCTGCAGGTTCGGCCCATGAAGGCCGAGAACGTGTAGCGGTAGACCGTGATCAGAAAGACTGCCGCGATCTTGAACGGAAAATCGATCGCCAGGCCAAGCGCCCGCCCCAAACTCTGCATCAGGAGGCGACCCTGGCCGGCTGCGCCACCTCGATCTTGTCCAGCGCCTCGGCCACGGCATCGAACACCAGCAATGTCGAGGTGTGCCGGGGCCGGTAGTCGCGCACCGGCTCCAGATACCCAAGGTCAGCCCATTTTCCCGTCGGCGGCGTACCGTTCGCCTTCAGCATGTCCGTCATCTGCTGCCGCACGGCGCGGAATTCCTCCACCGGTGTCCCCACGATGTGGGTCGCAACAATCGCTGCCGAAGTCTGGCCCAGCGCACAGGCGGAAAGCTCGTGTCCATACCCGACGATTGCCCCATCGCGCACCGCCACGTCGACCTCGATCGACGAGCCGCAGACCCGGCTCACCTTGCGCGCGCTGGCGCCCGGCGCGGCGAGCCGCCCCGGCATTGGCTGATTTGCTGCGAGTTCGAGGATCTTTTCGGAATAGAGATCGCTCAGTTCCATGAACGTAACAATTCTGTTTCTTGTCGGCTTTACTGCTCGCCCTATATAAGTGCGGCGCAACCAATAGTCAGCGGCGGCACTGCTTTTTAACTTCACTTTAGGTGGTCCGGGAACGTCAAGGCACCGTAGAGCCTTCATACCCGAGGCAACAAAGGAATTTGTGATGGACGCCACAGTCAAGGCCGACCTCATGATGTCGGCAAGGGGCAAGACCCCGCCGCGCCCGTCGCGTGAAGAGGCCGAAGCCGCAGTTCGGACGCTGATCGCCTGGGCCGGCGATGATCCCAATCGTGAAGGCGTGCGCGAAACGCCCCGCCGGGTGACCAAGGCCTATGGCGAGTTCTTCGCCGGGTACGAAGAGGACCCCGCTGAAATCCTGCGCAAGACCTTCAAGGAAGTCGGCGGCTACGACGACATCGTGCTGGTTAAGGACATCGAGTTCCACTCGCATTGCGAGCACCACATGGTGCCGTTCTTCGGCAAGGTGCACATTGCCTATCTGCCCCACGACGGCGTCGTGGGACTGAGCAAGCTTGCCCGGCTGGTTGAGGTTTTCGCACGTCGGCTGCAGGTGCAGGAGACCATGACCGCACAGATCATTGAAGCCATCAACGACCACCTCAATCCGCGCGGCGCCGCCGTCATGATCGAGGCGGAGCACATGTGCATGACCATGCGCGGCGTCCGGGCCCACGGCGCCAGCACTATCACCCAGCGTTTCACCGGGGTGTTCGCCGAGGAACGCGACCAGCAGGATCGCTTCTTCGCGCTGGTCGGCAAGCGCGGCTAGATCCGGCAGCAACCGCGATCAAGACGCGCGCTCGCGGCGATGGCATAGGTTGCGGGCTTCGTGTCAGGGACCCGCATGTCAGCCATCGCCAAGACCGTCTGGATGATCGAGACCCGCCTTGGCGAAGCGTTGTCGCTAGACGATCTGGCGGTGCATGCCGGTCTCTCTCGCTCGCATCTGAGCCGCATCTTTCCGCTCGCCACCGGTTACTCGATCTCCGCCTATCTGCGCGGCCGCCGCCTCACCCAGGCTGCAGTGGCACTCGCGGGCGGGGCGCCCGACATTCTCACAGTGGCGCTTGATGCCGGGTACGGATCGCACGAGGCATTCACCCGCGCCTTTCGCGACCAGTTCGATCTCACCCCCGATGAACTGCGCAAGCGGCGCTCCCTCACCTCGCTTGAACTTGTGGAGCCTATTGCCATGACCACCACCGACACCATCCGTATTGCCCAACCCGGGATCGAAGATCACCCCGCCATGCGACTTGCTGGGCTGCTGCAACGCCATGAAATGACCCGCGCCTCGACCATCCCCGCGCAGTGGCAGAAGTTCGGCGCCTTCATCGGCAACATCCCGGGCGCCGTGCCGGGCAACGCCTATGGCGTGGTTGGAGACATGCCGGAAGGCTGCGACGACTTCGAATACATGGCGGCCGTCGAGGTCGGCGAGCGTGCCGACCTGCCATCCGAATTCACCGTCTGGACCATCCCCGCCCAACGCATCGCGCGGGTCACGCACAATGGCCACATCTCGACCATCCGCGCCACCATCGGCGCCGCCTTCGAGGACTGGCTGCCGGCATCGGGCTACCAGCACCTGCACGATCGCTACAGCTTCATCGAGTACTACGGCCCCGACTTCAACCCCGAGACCGGCCTCGGTACCATCGAAATCTGGATCGCTATTGCGCGCTGAACGCTGGCGCGCCACCCCCTCAGAGGCTAAAACGCGCCCATGAGCACCGCTTTCGCCGACCCCAAGACCCTGTCCCATGCCGCGCTGGAGGAAGGCTCCGTCTTCGCCCCGCGCTTCGACGCGGATGGCCTGGTCACCGCCGTGGCGCAGGAAGCCAGCAGCGGGCGGGTGCTGATGGTAGCGCACATGAATGCCGAGGCGCTCGGGCTGACGCTCTCAACCGGCGAGGTGCACTACTATTCCCGCTCGCGCAACGCGATCTGGAAAAAGGGCGAGACGTCGGGTGAAATCCAGAAGCTGGTCGAAATGCGCACCGATTGCGATCAGGATGTTCTGCTGCTCAGCGTCAACCAGACCGGCCGTGGCGCGGCATGCCACACCGGCCGCAAGAGCTGCTTTTACAGGGCCATCGTGACCGCCGATGGCAGCGTGAGCCTCAGGGACACCGGCGAGCCACGGCTGTTCGACCCCAAGACGGTCTACCACCGCTAGGCGCTGCGCATCGCGCGGATGACCTTTTCCACCGCACTGCCACGCCGGACCGGACCGGACGGCACTGCACACAGCACACGGGGCAGCTTCACTCTCGCCTCGAACGGCGCGACGAGTGTACCGGCCGCCAGATGCGCGGCAATCAGTGCCGAGTGCCCCATCAGCACGCCCGCCCCGTTCACCGCCTCGGCGACCGCCAGCGCATAGAGCGAAAACACCGGTCCGCGCGGCACGATGTTTTGTCCCCGCGCTGCCTTCGCCAGCCACGCCGCCCAGTCGTCCGCCCACACCGCGTCGGTAAGGCAGGCGACACCGCCCAGGTCGGCCGGAATGCGCAATTTCTCCGCCAGCACCGGCGCGCACACCGGAAATATCTCGTCGGATGCCAATGCCGTCCCCTCGCCTTCCTCGCCATAAAAGATGCTGAGATCGAACGGCACGCGCTTGAGGTTCGGCGCCTGCTCCAGTGCGGTAATCGACACCGTGATTTCGGGCGCCGACGCCCGCAGCGCCGGCAGGCGTGGCGATAGCCACAGCTGTGCGACTGCCGGCAACGCAGCGATATGAACAAGTTGCGGCGCGGCTTCTGCTCTGAGCGTCTGCACAGCCTTCCCAAGCTGGTCGAACGCCAGCGTGAAGTCGGGCAGAACCCGCCGGCCAAGGCTCGTCACTCGGACGCCGCGGGCGTTTCGCTCAAACAGCGCACCACCCGCCGCCGCTTCCAGTGCCTTGATGTGCGCGGCCACCGCACTGGGCGTGACATCAAGTTCCTGCGCCGCGGGCACAAATCCTCCGAGCCGCGCCGCGGCCTCGAATGCACGAAGTGCGTTGAGCGGCAGAGACTTGGGTCGGGGCGGTGCGATAGGCATGCTTAAGCCTCAGATTTTCTTGGCCTCATATTTCGATAATCTGGTTTGCCGCTCCGCCGCAAGCTTGCTTTGATCCCGCCGACCACGGAGAACGCCATGAGCCAGCTCGCCGCCCGCAACTGGGTGCCCACCGAAGCCTACATCCAACGGCTCGCCGACGAGACCAGCTCCAGCTCCCCCGCGGCAGTCGCGGACCGCATCGAGGTGCTGATGCAGCGCAACAGCGCCATCCACGAGCGCGAATGCTTCAACCTCAATCCAGCCACCAATGTGATGAATCCCTCGGCGGAAGCGGCCCTCTCGCGCGGCCTCGGCTCCCGGCCTTCTTTGGGCTACCCCGGCGACAAATACGAAATGGGTCTTGAGGCGATCGAGGAGATCGAAGTCATCGCGGCCGAACTGGCGGCGGAGGTCTTTGAGGCGAAATATGCCGAAATTCGCGTTGCTTCGGGCGCACTCGCCAACCTCTATGGCTTCATGGCGCTCACCAAGCCGGGCGACACCATCATCGCGCCGCCGGCCAGCATCGGTGGGCATGTGACCCACCACGCCGCAGGCTGTGCCGGGCTCTACGGCCTTCGCACCCTGGCTGCGCCGGTCGACGCCAGGGGCTACACCTACGATCTCGGCTCGCTCCGCAACCTCGCCCACACCGAACGGCCGAAGCTGATCACCGTCGGCGGCAGCCTCAACCTGTTCGCCCATCCCGTCCGTCAGATCCGCAACATCGCCGACGAGATCGGTGCAAAGGTACTGTTCGACGCGGCCCACCAATGCGGCATGATCGCCGGCAAGGCCTGGCCCAACCCGTTGGCCGAAGGCGCGCACCTCATCACAATGAGCACCTACAAGAGCCTCGGCGGCCCCGCCGGCGGACTGATTGTCAGCAACGATGCGGAAATCGCCCAGCGCCTCGACGCCATAGCCTACCCCGGTCTCACCGCTAATTTCGATGCGGGCAAGTCAGCCGCGCTCGCCATCACGCTGCTCGACTGGCGTGAATATGGCGCGAGCTACGCGGCAATGATGATCGCCACCGCGCGCGCTCTGGCCGCAGCGCTGGCCGCCGAGGGATTTGCGGTTTACGGCGCCGAGCATGGCTACACCTCGTCGCATCAGTTCGCCCTCGATGCGATCCCCTTCGGCGGTGGTCAAGCGGCATCGAAGAAGCTGCGTCAGGCAGGCTTTCTCGCCTGCGGCATCGGGCTGCCGGGACGCACGATCGACGGCGACATGAACGGATTGCGCATCGGCACGCCCGAACTGGTTCGCTGGGGCATGACGGAGGAAGATATGCCGATTCTGGCCAAGCTTATCGCCGACGGCCTTCGCGCCAACGATCCGGCGTCGATCGCACCGCGCACGGCCGCTTTTCGCAAGCGCTTCAACACCCTAAGCTACGTCCGCAACAGCCGCACCGCCGCCGGCTAGTAGTGCGGCGGTGGCGGCTCCGGAGCCCCCCCGAGCACCGGATGCGCCTGCAGTTCGCGCAGCGCATCCGCATAGTTGCCAACCAGCCGCTTGAGCGCCGTCAGTTCCTTCCACTGCTCCGTGATCGTCACGCTTAGCTCCTCGATCGCCTGCTCCTGAAAAGCCACCTGCATCTCGAGCTTGTCGACCCGTTCCTGCAATGCATCCTCGCTCATGCTGTGTCCCCTTCCTCGCGGCGCTCGAACAGCGGCACGATCAGCAGTCCCGCAAAGAAGCCACCCAGATGCGCCTGCCATGCTATCCCCACCGAACTGCCAGTGAGCAGCGGCAATAGTGGCACGGCTGCGTTCAGCACCACCCACACCAGAATGAAGAATCGGGCCCGCAAATCCCGCGCCAGTTCTCTCAGACTCGCCAGGTGACGGCCGAGCATCCTGACCTCTCCGGTCTCGGGGTCCTTCGACACCAGCACCGGCTGGAACATGAACCGGCACGCCGCGCCGGTCAGCCCGGCAACCCCGCCAGATGCACCGATCAGGATTTGCAGCTCGGGCAATGTCGTCGCCGCGAACAGCGCCGCCCCTGCGATGGCGGACACCATGAAGATCGCCACCATTGCAGGCCCGCCATAGCGCCGCGCCAGCGGCGTCGCGAAGATCGCAAGCCAGACCGTATTGATCAGCAGATGGTCCCATCCAGCATGCACGAAGGCATGGGTAACCGGCGTCCACAACAGCGGCAGCCACCCGCCGTCCACAGTGTCTGCGGCGATGGCGCGATAGGGGATGAACGCGAACCAGGCGATGAATTGCTGCGCCCCGTCTTCGTTAAGAACGAAGCTCCTGGCGAGGTGTACGGCGATCATCAGGCCGCACAGGACCGTAACCGAAAGCGGCAGCAAAAAGATCGGCTGGCGCGCCGGTTCCCCCGCTACGACCTGATTTTCCTCATCTTTTTGGCCGTCGCTCATGAAATAACCTCGATCTCCGGCCTTCTTAGCCCAAATCACTGACTTATCCACACAGCGTCGGAGCCATTAACCTTAACATTTGTTTAAAGGCGATTTTGCCCGGCGGTTTTGCCACTGTGGCGACGGCGGCTACTCCACCCCTCACCGGGCGGCGGTCGGGTTTGGGAACGGGTCAGGTACATGCAAAAACAGAGCACAAAAACGCTCTACGAATATTGGAATACGCTCCGCGGCTCGCGCAGCGCTCCGGATCGCCGCGACATCGATCCGACCCGCATTCGCGGCGCCCTCGCCAACACTTTCATTCTCGAAGCCAATGAGCGCAATGAGTTCGACTTCCGCCTCGCGGGATCCCACCTTTGTGCCGCCTATTGCCGCGAACTGAAGGGCCGCTCGTTCACCGGCCTCTGGCACGAGCGCGACCGCGACGCCATGGATACGCTGGTGCGCGCCGTCACCGAGGATCACGCGGTGGCACTCATCACCTTTCAGGGCACCACCGCGGTGCATACCAGGCTGACCGTCGAGACCATCCTTCTGCCGGTGCGCCACAACGGCTCGACGCACACCCGCCTGCTCGGCGCCATGACTGCCCTCGACGACCCCTACTGGCTCGGTGTCCAGCCGGTAATGGAACAGCGTATTACCGGCCTTCGGTTGATCTGGCCGGACGACAACTCGGCCACCGATATCGCCCGCGACATTGCCATGTCCATTCCACAGGACGTCGCTTATGCCGCCTCCGGTGGTACCCCTGCGCCGATGGCGGCTACGGTTTTCGGTCGCTCCGCCCGGCGCTACGCCCACCTGGCGGTCATCGATGGCGGCAGAAGCTGAGCTCAGCCCAGGAAAATCGGCGGAAAGCTAGACTGTCAGCCTCAAACCTTACCTTCGGTTAACCAAACGTCGGTAGCCTCGGAACCTGTCAATTGACATGACATGGTGCGGGCTGGTGCATGCTTTCGGATAAGACGACCCCCAGGCCGGCGCGTACCTACACGCAGCTGCCCAAGTTTCAGCGGGTGAAAGTCTCCGTCCTCGGCCGCTACATGCTGGCGGACCGTCGCGAATTTCCGTGCCAGATCCTCGACATGTCCCCCGGCGATGCGGTCGTGATTGCGCCGGTGGCGGGCACCGTTGGCGAGCGCGTCATTGCGTATCTCGACCATATCGGGCGCGTCGAGGGCACCATCTCCGACTCGATCGACGGCGGCTTCGTCATGGAGCTGAGCGCATCGCCGCGAAAACGCGACAAGATGGCCGCTCAACTCACCTGGCTCGCCAACAAGGACGTGCTGAATCTCCCCGAGGACCGCCGCCACGAGCGCGTCGTTCCTGACAATCGCCACTCCACCGTCGTCCTCGACGATGGCCGCCGCTACAATTGCAAGATCATCGATATCTCGCTCTCCGGGGCCGCGATTGAGCTCGCGGTGCGCCCGGCCATGGGCACCCCGGTAACGTTGGGCCGCATGCGGGCCCGCGTCATCCGGCATTTCCCCGACGGCGTCGCCGTCGAGTTTGCATCGGCGCAGGAAATGCTCACCGTGGTGCAGCAGAACCTCCGCATCAACTAGCGCACTTCACGTTTTTCCTCATGCCGCGTGGTGAACCGGAACTTACCGGGACCGCTAAAACACGCATAAAAACTGCATTGCAGTTTTCCGAGTGGGGCAATTTCGCACGGGCATCGTGGCTTCCGTCAGGGGAGCAATCACATGCCAATCAACGAATTGAAGAAAGTGGCCATGGGCGCCTTTATGGCTGTTGCGCTGTTCGCAACGCCGGCCGCCGCGACCGCCACCACAGATATGAGCAATCCGGCCTTTGCGCCGGTCACCGGTCCCACCAGTATTCCCGTCGGCCACGCCGAATTCTGCAAGTCGCATCGCGACGAATGCCGTCCCAACGCCCGGGTTGTCGACACTGAGGCCCTGACGCAGGGCAAGTGGGAGCAGTTGGTCGCTGTCAACAACCAGTTCAACGCCGCCATCTTTCCCGAAACCGACGAGGACCTCTATCACATCGCCGAATTTTGGACCTATCCGGATGGTGCCGGCGACTGCGAGGACATCGCCCTGGCCAAGCGCCGGCAACTCATCGAGGACGGCTGGGACACCAGCACGCTTCTGATGACCGTGGTCCGCGAGAGCAACGGCAACGGTCACGCCGTGCTGATGGTCCGCACCGATCGCGGCGACCTCGTGCTCGATAACCAGGACGGCCGGGTGCTGGTCTGGAACGACACGCCTTACCAGTTCATCAAGCGCCAGTCACAGACCGATGCCGGCAAATGGGTAGGCATCGCCGACGACCGCATGATCATCGTCGCCGCCAAATAGCAGTTTCGGGCCCCGCCCCGACTGCCCCTGACAAGGGGCCCGATGCAAGAGTCCGGCTTCCCGCAAGGGTCGCCGGCCTCTTTGCTGTTGCAGCAGTGAATTATGCAAAGATGGAGAAGTACGTTCCCATCACGATGAGCCCGGTGATGAAGCTCCAGCCGAAGGCAACCAGCGCCGAGATCAACGCCGAGCCGAGCGACAATGTGCCGTCATCCTCCTGCCGCCACCCCATCTGCAGCATGATATAGGGCCCGCAGATGAAGCTCACCGCAAGATGGCCAAGCGCGGCAACGAAGGTCTTGCCGTCATAGCGCAGCATTGCCTGCTGTTTGGCGAAGCCCTGGTAGAGATGGGTGCCGGCGCCTGCGATGGACAGGCCGACTGCCATGATGAACCCTGCAAGGACCAGTTCTGTCATCATTACGCACCCCACACGCCGCAACCCCGTACGGCAGAATTAACCCTTCGTTAATCATAAAGGGGCCCAATTCACCTGTCACCTCCTCTCGCCGCGACTGGTTAATTCGACCGATGACCCTGCCGTCCGCCGCCAGCGACAAGCATGACGCGGCCAATTTCACCTTTCATGTCGGCGCCATCATGCTGGGAGCCGCGCTGCTTGGATTAGCACTGGCGTACGCCATTGATGCCGCCGGCAGACAGGGCCGCTCCGAACAGAACGGCGCCGTCGCGGACCTCACCCTGACGCGCACGCTCGGCGGCAAGGACCTCCAAATTCCGTCCTCCTGGTTCCGCTACAGCGAACAGCGGGTCGAAGGTTTCGCCAAGCAGATCGACCTGCAACTGGCGCTGCCACTCGGACCCGCGGCCGCGCCGCGTGATGTCGAAATCACTCTCCTGCCGCGCAGCCGGGTGCGGCCCAGCGCCTCGCTGCTGGATGGCGTCTATCTGCATGAGTTCCAGGCCCAGCAACTGAGTGGCGCTGCCGGGCTCGTTGGCAAGCCTCTGGCCGCAACCGAGGGCTTTCAGGGTGAGACGGTCTGGTACGACGCGCTCTCTCCCAACCCCTTTGTCGCCAAGTGCAGCAAGCCGATCGCAGTGGGCACGCCGGCACGTTGCGTGCGCAGCGTCTATCTCGGACCCGGCATAGCCGCGATCTTCGCATTCGATGATGATGTGCTGGGGAACTGGCGCAGGTTCGACACCGAAGTGAAGTCCATGCTCGGGCCTATCGGGGTCTACTGAACAGCTGCGCGGCTAGACGATCTCTTCGAGATCGACGTCGAGAATGGCCATCTGGAAATTGTACGAGCGGTCGCCGTCTTCGTCATCGACGTAGATCAGGCCGAGAAATTCCTCGCCGATATAAACCTCGACGGAGTCGTTCTGCTTGTTGCGCGGCCGCACGTCGATGGCGCGGTTGCCAAATTTTTGCTGCAGGAACTTCTGGAGCTTGATGATCTCGGGGTGGTTCACGAAGGGCTCCTGGAGCTGTTTTGGAAGGACGCCACAATAGGCATTGCGGCGCGACGGGCAATCCCGTTCGCGCCTTTTCCCCGCTGCCAGAGGCGAAAATGCGGCGGCGTCAGCCGGTCAGATCGTTGACCATTGCGACATGGTCCATCACCGACGACGGTTGCGGCGTCCCCGCCTGCCCGATGATGCGCGCCGGCACGCCGGCGACGGTGACACGCGGCGGCACTTCCTTGACCACCACCGAGCCGGCGCCAATGCGGGCGCAGTCGCCGACCTTGATGTTTCCCAGGATCACCGCATGCGCGCCGATGAGAACGCCATTGCCGATCTTGGGATGGCGGTCCTGATCCGCCTTGCCGGTGCCGCCCAGCGTCACACCCTGAAGGATCGAGACATTGTCGCCGATGACCGCGGTCTCGCCCACGACAAACCCCGTGGCATGGTCGAGCATGATACCCTTGCCGATGCGCGCCGCCGGGTTGATGTCGACCTGGAACACCTGGCTCGAGCGGCTCTGCAGGTAGAGCGCGAAATCCTTGCGGCCGGCGTTCCACAGAGCATGCGCGAAGCGGTGCGTCTGGATCGCCTGATAGCCTTTGAAATAGAGGAACGGCACGATCGCCCGATGCGTGGCCGGGTCGCGCTCAAGCGTGGCGGCGAGATCGGCGCGCGATTCGTGCCCGATCTCTGGCCTGAGCCGCAACGCCTCCTCGAAGGCCTGCCGGATCAGGTCAGCCGACACATCTCCATGATCGAGCCGCTCCGCCAGACGATGCGCCAGCGCGCTTTCGAAGCTGTCGTGGTTGAGCACATTGGCCATCACCATCGACGACAGGGCCGGTTCATCCGCCATAACATCACGCGCATTGGCAACAATCGCATCCCAGACGGGATCTATCGTCACCAGTTGGGGGGC
The DNA here is from genome assembly GCA_963796775.1 of uncultured Alphaproteobacteria bacterium. Taxonomy (GTDB): domain Bacteria; phylum Pseudomonadota; class Alphaproteobacteria; order Rhizobiales; family Devosiaceae; genus Devosia_A. The sequence goes on from CAWCMZ010000007.1 coordinate 643,114, forward strand.
AGTCTTTCCGGCACTCATCGCGTACTCCATCGCAGGATACCGATATACGGCAACCCCTTGCTAAAAACCAACCCCGCAGACGCAAAATGGTTCACGTTTGCCTCATCGCGAGGCATGGCGGCCGAGAAAGCCGATCGCCGCCTTCTTGAACAGCGGATCGCCTGTGGCCAGCATGTGGCTGCGGGTCCCGATGACGAAGCTTTCCGCCTGCGGCAACAGGACGGTCAACTTCTGCGGGTCGCCTGCCATCTCGTCACCGCCTCCGATTGCCACCAGTACCGGCAGCTTGATCTGCCGCACCAGCGCCTCGCCCATCGGCTCGCGCGATGAGATCATGCAGGCTGCGAGGGCCGGCCTGTCACCCTTTGAGTGATCTGCGAAAATGCGGAACTGCCGCCCGGTCTTGCCCTTGACCTCGGCCAGCGTCTCCGCCGTCAGCGCCTCGATGATTTCCTCGGAATCCTCGAGCCCGGTGATGAGATTGACCCCCATCCCGCCAAACACCGCACAACTCAGCCGCTCCGGATGCCGTACTGCGAGGAAGGCGGCAATCCTGGCACCCATCGAGTAGCCGATCACCGCCGCCCGGCCGATCCCCAGATGGGCCAGCAACCGGTCCGCGTCGTCCGCCATGTCGTGCGCGAAATAGAGCTGCGGATCGTAAAGTTTGCGCGACTGGCCGTGTCCCCGGTTGTCGATGGTGATGGCCTGGTAGCCGGCCTTGTTGAGCGTCTCCACCCACCCGGTTGCCACCCAGTTGATCTGCCCCGACGAGGCGAAGCCGTAAATCAGCAGCACCGGGCTGCCTTCGCCATGCACCTCGTAAGCGATCGATATTCCGTCCGAAAGAAAACTTGGCATCGCCGCTCAGCCCGGTTCCGTATCCTTATCGGGATTGGGGATGTTGATCTGCCCGGGAGGCGACATCTCCGGTACCTTGGGCTTCAGCGCCACGCTCGCACGGTGACTCAGATCGTAGCGCAGCGACACGTAGATGAAGAGCCCTATGGCGATAACGATGAGCGCACTCGCCGCAATGAACGGCGCGCCCGGGAAATAGCCCGGCGAGTCTTCGGCATAGGTGAAGTAAGCGAAAATCTGCGTCGCCGCGAGCGGCCCGATGATCGTTGCCAGCGAGTTTGCCGCGTTCACTGCGCCCTGTAACTCACCCTGCGCGTTGTCGGGGACCTGACGCGACATCAGCCCATTTATCGCCGGCGCGGCGATCCCGCTGACCGCCCCGATGATGATGAACGCGTAGAGCCATGTCTGGGAGTGGATGAAGGCTATCCCGGTGAACGCCACGACCGCACCCACCATGCCGAGCACGACCACCGGCATCTCGCCGAAGCGCGCCACCAGCGGCCCCACGGCAAAGGCCTGGAACAGGGCGAACCCGATGCCAAATGCCCCAAGCGAACGCCCGATCTGCGACGAGGTGAACTGGAATACCTCGATGGTGAAGTAATTGTAGACCGACGGAAACGCCTGCGCCGCCATGGTGAACAGCAGCAAGGCCGAGATCAGCCAGAGCACCACGGGATAGTTCCGCAGCGAGACCAGTGCGCCGAAAGGATTGGCACGCTTGAGTTCGAATGGCCGCCGCTTGTCGCGGCCGAGGCTCTCGGGAAGGACGAACACACCGAACAGGAAATTACCGAAGGCCAGCGCAGCCGCGGCATAGAACGGCACCTTTGGCCCAAACTCCCCCAGCTCGCCACCGATGACCGGCCCGATGATGAAGCCGAGCCCGAAGGCCGCCCCGATGAGCCCGAAGCGCTGCGTGCGCTTATGCGGCTGCGTGATGTCGGCCATGTACGCCGTTGCCGTCGCCACCGAAGCACCCGCGACGCCAGAGACGAAGCGGCCGATGAACAAGTACCAGACGAACGGAGCGAACCCCATCATCAGGTAGTCGAACGTCAATCCGAGAAGTGACGCCAGCAGCACCGGCCGCCTGCCAAAGCGATCCGACAAATTGCCGAGCACGGGCGAGAACACGAACTGCATCGATGCATAGACAAAGACCAGCCAGCCGCCATACACAGCCGCGGTCGCCACACTCCCTCCCGTCAGTTCCTTGATCAGTTCAGGCAGGACCGGCACGATGATGCCGTAACCCACCATGTCCAGAAGGATGGTGATCAGGATACAAATGAGGGTAAGCGGCGACTCTTTTCTGACGGCCATATGCTCTGAAAGCTCTCGGAAACGGGCGCAGTTGACACAGCATGCCGCGTCAAAGCAAGCGCCAAACCCCGCGCTCAGGCCTTTGTAGAGCGGTCCTCCCGCACCGGCGCTGCAATGCCGCTTTCAGGCGCAGCATCGTAGCCGTACAGCCAGTCGAGCCGCCTGAAGTGGCCGCGCCTCCCCTGCACGGCAATCACCGCATCGCGCGCCAGTGTGAACGGCCATTCGAGATGAAACGCAAATCCATTGGATTTCGACAACGCCTCGACCCGCTGCACCCGCGTCCGCCGCAGTGCCACAAACCGCTGCAGGGCGGACTCGGCGGTAGGTTCGGTCATCAGCAATGGCGCCAGGATGGCCGCGTCCTCGATCGCCATGGCTGCCCCCTGCGCCTGAAACGGCAGCATGGCGTGCGCGGCGTCCCCGATGAGGCCCACCCCGCCATCGTGCCAGATATCGGTTTCGACCGTAAACAGCGGCCAGAACCCCCACGCGCCCTTTGCCGCCTCCATGATCGCATCGAACTGCGGCGAGCGCAGCGCCGCCCACGGCAGTGTCGGCTCCTTCGGCGGAGACGCGCCGAACACCTGCTCAGCCTTTTCCTTGGCGAACAGCGCAATGTTGAACTGCTTGCGGTGCGGCAGCGGATAGCAGACCGCATGATAGCCGGGCGCCATCAGCACCGTCGTCCGGTCCGGCGCGATTGCCCCCTTGAACATCGCGGCGTTGAGCGTCGTCCGCCACGCGATTGCGCCTGTATAGATCGCTTCGGGGCCGCCCATGATCTGGGTACGCGTATGCGAGTTGACCCCGTCCGCGCCAATGAACCCGAACGCCCGGGCGCTGCGCGATTTGCCGTCAGCTTCGTCGACAGTCACCGTGATGCCGCGTGCGTGGCTCACCACATCGTAGGCCCGGACGCCGAACAGCATATCGATGCTGGCGAACCGCTTGCAGGCGCGAAACAGCACATCAGCGAGATCGGCGCGATGCATCACGGCGTACGCAGTCCCGTAGCGCTCTTTTACCGCTGGCCCGAGTTCCAGCGTGGTCAGTGGCGCACGTGCGCGAAACGGATGCACGTCGATCCCGGTCGGCTCGAAGCTGCGCGCTGCGATCTGCTTGTCGAGTCCGAGGTGGTTGAGCACGCGCCGTGCGTTGGGGCTGATCTGTAGCCCGGCGCCGACCTCCTGCACCGACTTGTTGCGCTCCATCAGGATCACGGTCGCGCCGAACTTCGCCAGCGCCAGCGCCAGCGTCATTCCTGCAATGCCGGCCCCCGCAATATAGACCGTGCGGCCGGAACCGGACATCGCCGGCTATGCAGTCTCGGCCTGATAGATCGCCGAAAGAGGCTGCGATGTACCGGCGGCCAGCGCCGGATTGAACACGTAAAGCGTCGAGCAGTACGGGCAGACGATCTCGTTGTCCTTGCCCATGTCGAGGTAGATGTGCGGGTGGTCGAAGGGCGGCAGCGCGCCGATGCACTGGAACTCTTTCGACCCCACCTCGATGCGCGCCAGCCCCTCGGCATTATGGAAGTGCGGCGTGCTCGAATGGGCCATCGTGTGCTCTGCGTGCGCTGATTTGCGGGACCGCCGGACCATACCGAAGGCTGCCCGCGATGGAAAGAGGCGGGCGGCGCGGAGCGCCGCCTGCCGCCCTGCTCTTACTTCCCCAGCGTCGACGGCCAGGTGCCGTGCTGCTCGCCCTCGCGATCGGTGAGAATGAAGCCGTGCGCGCCAAAGAAGTCGCGCTGCCCCTGCGTCAGGTTGGCGGTGCCCTGCGCCTGCCGGTAGCTGTCGAAATAAGCGAGCGACGCCGACAGGCAGATCAGCGGGAATTCGCCCAGCGCGCCGGCCGCAACGATGCGGCGAAGCGACATGTTCGCATCCTTCATGATGCGCACGAAGTCCGGCACCATCAGCAGGTTTGCCGCGCCGCCCTTGGCGTAAGCGCTTGCCATCTGGTCGAGGAAGCGCGAGCGGATGATGCAGCCCGCGCGCCAGATCTTGGCGATGGTTGCGAGCGGCAGATCCCAGCCATTCTCCTCCGATGCCTTCGACAGCACCGCGAAGCCTTGCGCATAGGAAACGATCTTGCCCGCCAGCAGCGCCTTCTCGAGATCGCTGAGATCGACCTTCACGGTGCCGCTGCGCTTGCCGTAGACACCCTCAGCGGCCACACGTTCGTCCTTGCGCGACGAGATCGAACGCGCCGCCACGGCACCCTCGATTGCCGTCGCCGGCACGCCCAGCATCTGCGCCGCCACAGCGGACCAGACGCCGGTGCCCTTCTGGCCCGCCTTGTCGAGGATCAGTTCGACCAGCGGCTTGCCGGTCTTGGGCTCCACCGCTGCCAGCACGTGGCCGGTAATCTCGATCAGATACGAGTTGAGCGGCCCCTTGTTCCACTCCTTGAACACTTCCGACGAGGCGACCGGGTTCATCCCCAACCCGTCGCGCATCACACCGTAGACTTCGGCGATCATCTGCATGTCGCCGTATTCGATGCCGTTATGGATGGTCTTGACGAAATGGCCCGCGCCGCCTTCGCCGAGATAGGCGCAGCAGCTCTCGCCGTTGAACTTGGCGGCAATAGCCGTGAGGATCGGCTCGGCATTGTGCCACTGCTCTTTGGAGCCGCCGACCATGATCGAGGGGCCGTGCCGCGCCCCCTCCTCGCCACCGGACACGCCGATGCCGAGATAGCCGATACCCTTCTCCGCCAGATAGGCGAAGCGCCGGTTGGTGTCCGTATAGAGCGAATTGCCGCATTCGAGGATCGCATCGCCCTTGTCGAGCAGTGGCAGCAATTGTTCGATCATGTCGTCGACCGGTTTGCCGGCCTTCACCATGATGATCACCGAGCGCGGCCGCTTGATCGACTGGATGAAAGACTTGAGGTCCGCCTCCGGGATGATCTTGCCATCGAGCCCCTGCTCCTTGGCCGTCACGACGAAATCGTCGATCTTGGAGGCGGTGCGGTTGTGCACCGCGATCATGTAACCCTTTTCGGCAATGTTGAGCGCCAGATTGGAGCCCATCACGGCAAGCCCAATCAGGCCAATATCGGCAGACGACATGCAGGTCTCCTCAGGGGAAGGCTGTTTTTTGTTGGCGCGTTTTGGCACGCGTCGCCAGCAATTGCCACCAAAAAGCGGCCGCGGCGTTCTCCCCCTTATCAAGCCGCCGAACTTCCCCTACGGTCCTGCAACACTTCGGAGACTCGGATTTGGAAGCGCTATCACTGTTCAATCTGGCGGGTCGCCGCGCGCTGGTAACCGGCTCGAGCCGGGGCATCGGCTTCGGAATCGCCGCGGCCCTTGCCGGCGCTGGTGCCGACGTGATCCTCAACGGCCGTGATCAGGCAGCGCTTGGGGAAGCCGCGGCCAAGCTCGCTGAGTCCGGTGCCCGCGTCCGCGCTGTTGCCTTCGACGTCACCAGCGATGACAGTGTCTCCGAGGCCATCAACTATTGCGAGGCCGAGATCGGCGCGCTCGACATCCTCGTCAACAACGCCGGCATGCAGCATCGCTCGCCGCTGGAGGATTTCCCGGCCGACAAGTTCGACCAGATCATGGTCACCAACGTCACCTCGGTGTTCACCGTGGGCAAGGCCGTGGCCAAGCACATGATCCCGCGCGGCAGGGGCAAGATCATCAACATCTGCTCGTTGATGAGCACACTGTCGCGTCCCTCCATCGCCCCTTACGCCGCCAGCAAGGCCGCCGTCGCCAATCTGACGCGCGGCATGGCAACCGACTGGGCCAGGCACGGCCTCAACATCAACGGCATCGCTCCGGGTTACTTCAAGACCGAGCTCAACGCCGCCCTGATCGCCAATCCCGAATTCAACAGCTGGATCGAGAAGCGCACGCCGATGGGCCGTTGGGGCGAGGTCGCCGAACTCGGCGGCGCTGCGATTTTCCTGGCGTCCGACGCCGCAAGCTTTGTGAATGGACACATCCTCTATGTCGACGGCGCCTTTACAGCCACGGTTTGACTCTGCCCGCATCATCATCGTCATGGGCGTCTCGTCGAGCGGCAAGTCCGCCGTCGGTGCGGCTCTTGCCCGACGCCTGCACGTCCCGTTCCAGGATGGCGACGGCTTCCACCCGCCGGCCAACAAGGAAAAGATGCGCGCTGGCATCCCGCTGACCGACGAAGATCGCTGGCCCTGGCTTGAGTCCCTCGCGGTTGCGCTTCACCAGGCAGCCGACATCAAGGGCGTGGCCGTGGGCGCCTGTTCGGCGCTGAAGCGGTCCTACCGCGATTTTCTCACCCAGAAGGCCGGCGAACCCATCCTTTTCGTCTACCTCGATGGCAGCCAGGAGGTGATCGCGGCCCGCATCGCCAAGCGCCATCACGAATTCATGCCGGCAAGCCTGCTCGACAGCCAGTTCGCGACCCTTGAGGTCCCGACGGCGGATGAGAATGTTCTGGCCGTCTCGATCGAAGATCCCGTCGAGACCATTGCGGCCAAGGTTGTGAAACAGCTCACCCACCTGAAGGCCTTCAAGCGCGCGCAATAGGCGGGGACGCCAATGGCTAGGATCGTCGGTTACATCGCCTCCAGCATTGATGGCTTCGTAGCCGATGCGAGTGAATCGCTCGACTGGCTGACCGACGCTGGCAAGGCCGACCTGGGTCAGTACGACTACGCGCATTTCATCAAGCGCATCCGCACCATCGTCATGGGCCGTGCAACCTATGACTGGCTGGTCAATGAAGGCAGTCCGTGGCCGTACGCGGACATGCGGGTGATCATCGTGACCTCCCGGCCGCTCTCCGGCCTTCCAGCGGGAGCCGAGGTGCGATCCGACATCGACGCGCTGATTGCCGAATTGCGCGCTCTCAGCGACGGCGACGTCTGGATGGCGGGCGGCGGCCGGCTGCAGATGGCTTTCCTTGAGCGCAACGCCCTCGACGAGATCGAAATCTACATCGCCTCCCGGATCATCGGTGGCGGCCGTCCGCTGTTTCCGGCAACCGGGTTTCACGCCTCCGCCAGACTAGTCTCGGCTCAATCGTTCGGCACCGAGATTGCGCGGCTCCACTACCGTTTCGACTGATCGCCGCTAGAACACGAATGAACGCTGCGCCGGCTCGGGTGGGCCGACCCGGACGCCCTCCATCGCCAGCAGCCTGAGCTTGGTGCTCTTGCCACCCGGCGCCGAGAACCCACCCGGCTTACCGCCGCTCGCCAGCACGCGATGACACGGCATCACCACTGCGACCGGATTGCGCCCCATCGCCCGGCCAACCGCCTGCGCCGCTCCGGGCGACCCTGCGCGCGCTGCCAGCTCGCCATAGGTCGACGTCTCGCCCCATCCGAGCTTCATGGCCTCCACATAGACCGCCTTCTCGAAGTCCGGTACCCGCTCAAAATCCACAGGCACCAGACGAAGGTCCACCGGCCTGCCGGCAAAGTACTGCTGCAACAGCTTCACAGAGGCTTCGAGCCACGCCGGGGGATGCGCCTCCTGCGCGTCATCCAACCCGCGTAACAGCCGCGCTCTGGTTTCCTCGGCGTCCGCGTAAGGCAATTGCAGCCGCACCAGCCCGGCCGCACTCCACGCGATCCCGACCGGCCCGAACGCCGTTGCAATGAGGCAATGTTCGATCAATTCAACGCGCCGGCGGTTCCGGATCGGCATAGCCGCCGCCCGGGGCACTGCGCCCGCCCATCCAGTCCGCCGCCTTCTCCTTGAGCTGGTTGAACTTCTTCGACACGCCCGAAATCCGCGACTCCCACGCCGGATCGGGTGTCTGCCCCTCGATGACGCGAAAGTACACATCCATCATCGAGGCGATGGCGAAAGGTTCGATCAACGCTGCCTTCACTGCCCATGCGAAGATCAGCGCGAAAATGAAGCCGCCCGCAGACCAGCCGCCGGGGATCAGCCAGACCACCGCCGCGGCGGGCGCCAGCATCACCAGAAACACCAGGAAGCTCAGCCCGTACATGATGACCGTCAGCCAGGCGGCGTTCTTCAGCATCACCTTGTAGTTCTGCGTGTAGAGCACCAGAGCCGTCTGCGCCGACGCCCAGGGATTGGTCGATCTGGTGCGGATCAGATAGCCGAGGATGACCTCGTCCATGAGCCCGATGGCCACACGAAGGAAGGCGCGGATCACCCCTACGATGTTCTGCAGCCCCGGAATCGGCAGGATGGCAGCGATGCCCTGGATCAATCCGAGGATCGCCCCCAGCACGCCCTTGATCAGTTGGTCGACCCCGAACAGCACGCTGGTTTCCACGAACCGCGCCTTCACGATATCCGTCGCGTAGCCGATCTGCCCCTGCCCGTCCGGAATCTCTTTGCCATCGAGCAATTCGACCAGCACCGCGATATGCCCGGCCTTCACCACATAGAGGATGTATTCGCGCAGGAAGTAGATGACGCCTGCCGTCAGGCCGAACCCGATGATGCCGCCCCACAGAATTGTCCCTGCCCGGAAATCGGCATCGCCGAACGCGCCAACGCCCCAGCCCACGCCTGCCCCGACGCCGGTAACCAGCACATAGGCGACGGCGATGCCGGCATACACAATGATGCGGAACACGATGAACGGCATGGTGCGGGCCATCAGGCCCAGCGAACGGCTGATCGAAAAATCCCACATGGTAGCGGCCTCTTCACGCCCCCGCGCAAATGAAGGCTAGTTGAATCGTCCGGCGGCGGCAATTCGCCAGTTGGGCTTATGAAAAGACGATGATCGCCAATAGCGCCAGCACGGCCGGCACCGTCTGAATGAACAGGATTCGCGTTCCCACCGTCGCTGCCCCGTAGAGCCCCGCGACCGCCACGCAGGTTAGGAAGAATATCTTCACCGGTCCGCCCGCATGGCCCGCCATGATGCCCCAGATCAGCCCTGCCGCGAGAAAACCGTTGTAGAGCCCCTGGTTGGCGGCCAGAACTTTGGAAGCGCGGGCGAACTCTGCGCTTGTCCCGAACGCTTTCCGAACCCGGTCGGTCTCCCACAGGAACATCTCGAGCACTGCAATGTAGATGTGAATCAGGGCAACGACGCCGGTGATGATATTCGCGACCATGAAAGCCTCCGCCTCATGCAACGCTATTCCAGTCGAAGCGGCAAAGCAAAAGGCCGCCCCGGAGGACGGCCTCTTGTTGTCAACCGAGCGTGAGTGGCTCAGCGCTTCAGTGCGTCGCGGGCGGCTTCCTTCACCTTGCCCACTTCGGACTGAACCTTGCCTTCGGCCTTGTCGAGCTTGCCGTCGGCCTGCAGCTTCTTGTCGCCGGTCAGCTTGCCTGCGGCATCCTTGACCGCACCACGGGCCTGCTTGCCAGCGCCTTCGATCTCGTCCTTGTGCATGAAATCCTCCTTGGTTGGGGTTCGGGATAGAAATGCACAGCACCGCGCGCCGGTTCCGTGGCGACGTAATTAATGTCTGCCGCTCAGGCGGTTAAGCGCGCCGCATAAGCCTTCATGGAAGCCGCGTGGTATTCGGAGAAGCCTGTCGCAATGGACTCATAGCGCGTCACGAAGTCCGGATGGCCAAGGTGGAGGTCCGCAAGGCCGCTATAGGCTCCCGGCGGGCACGGCTTGCTCCACATTGCCGACACCCAGGCACGATGCCGCCGGAGCACTGGGTCGAGCGCCGGCGAGTCCGCCGCTATCCCCCTCGCCATCGCCTCGGCCCACGCCGCCTCGACCTCCCGCAGCTCATCCATCAGCGCGGCCTTCTCAGCGACACCCAAGCTGTCATACTTCTTCTGGCTCACGGCGATGCGCTCGGGCAAATCCCCGCCGAACTTCTCAATCAGCCACGCCGTATATTCGGCCTGCTTTTCGGGCGAGATGCCCCCATACAAGTCCACGTCCGTCATCGTGCGATCTCCGCTCAGACTGGCGATCGTGCGGTCGATCGTCCTGATGAGCCGGGCATAGCGCTTCGCTTGCTCCGCCAGCTTCTCGCGCTGCAATTGCAGCGCGCTCAACTGATCGAATTTCGGATCGTCGAGAATGGCACCGATGTCCGCGAGCGGAATATCGAGCTCCCGGTGCAGCAGGATTTGCTGTAGCCGGAGCAACTCGGCATGCCCGTAATAGCGATAGCGGTTCTGTCCGGTGAACGCGGGCTTCAGCAGACCGATTTCGTCATAATGATGCAGTGTCCGGACCGATACGCCCGATAGCTTGCTCACGTCCTTGACGGTGTAGGTCTTCATCGCTCGCGCCTCCGCAAGCCCCCCTGATAGTCCCTCACGCCACGTCAGGGTCAACTGGGCCAGCGCGTATTTTGTCGGCTCATCCGCAGCTGCCGAGCACCTTGGCTATCGCCTTGGTCGAGCCCCTGAGGCTGAAGCTTTGCGTCGCGTAATTGCCGACCGAGGCGCTGATGAAGACGTCGCTGCCGTTTTGCAGCAGCGTGACCAAAGCATCGTTCTTGGCGACATAAACCGCGAAGGCGCCGTCCATGTCCTCGTAGTTCATGGTCCGCGTTTCCTTCGATTGCTCATTCTCGAACACGAAGTCTTCCGAGTTTCCCGGCTGGCCGCTGAGTTCGCCCTCACTGGCTCCCAGATCGTAGCGGATGTCCAGTTGCCCATCGCCTCCGCACATGACCCTGAGCATTGCTGGCCGCCCACCACCATCCCCGTCTGCCGAAATCGACGCAACCATCACCGGCCCGCCTTCGTCCTCTTCCATCTGCGCCACCCAGCTGGTGGCAGCGAAGGTCGGCGTCGCCAGCAACCACAGGGCAACGGCAAGCGCCGGCTGAAGGGCAGTCAGTTTCATGTCGAAAATTCCCTAGGTCTTGCTGTGCTCTGCCGGAACCGGCAGCGGCCCAAGATAGCCGATTTCAATACGGTGAAACAAAGGCCCTTGCTTCATCGTCCCCAGCCAATGGCGAAATGCCGCGACGTCCGCGAACCCGGCGCGCCGCGCGTCCATCGCACTGACATCATCCGGATTCATCTCGGTGATGGCGCCGATCTTCAGCAGCCCCACCTTGGTCTTGAGCGTTCCGCCGGGCTTCACCGAAGGCCGCGTCCAGCGCCGGAACTGCAGCGTAATCTCGCCCCGTTTGATTGCTTCCAGTATCTCCAGTTTGATAAGCATCGCCTGCCCTTCCCGTCCGGGGGCACTATGCCCAAGCGCTTTTCCGCAACAAAGGGGAATCCGCGCACCGGGTGACCGCCTCGGCGGGGGCAGCAGCGGAGACAGGAAATGGGTGTCACGGGGATCGGTGGTTTCTTCTTTCGCGCCAAGGATCCGGAGGAGTTGCGTGCCTGGTACGCCAAGCATCTTGGCGTCGGATCGGAACCCTATGGCGCGTGGGATACTGAGGCGGGGCCGAGCGTCTTCGCTCCGTTTGCCGTCGACACGGACTACTTCCCCGCGGATCGCAAGTGGATGCTGAATTTACGCGTCGATAACCTGGACGACCTTTGCGCAACGCTGCGCGCCGCCGGTATTGAGGTCACCACCAATCCGGAATGGAACGCCCCGGGCGTCGGCAGCTTCGCGCGCATCCACGACCCCGAGGGCAATCCGATCGAGCTCTGGCAGCCCGACTAACCCGGCGTCCTACAGACCATTGGTCGGTCGCCTAGATCGAGATGTCGAAATACAGCGGATCCACGGTGACCCCCGGGATCGGCTTCGGCGGGTCCTCGTCGATCCGCACCACGCCATCCTTGGCCTTTTTCTCGAGTGCTTCGATCAACTCAGGCAACGGCATGTTTCCCCAGCGCTTCTTCACCGCCATCTGATGGTTCACCGGGATCGCCGCGATCCTGAGGCTGGTCATCAGATCAAGCCCCTTGGCCCGCAGCGTCGCATTGTGGCTGCCATGATGCCCCACCTTATAGAAGACCGATCGGGCCAGCAGGTCATGCCCCGTCACACGCTCGCGTCCCCGCACCTCGAAGCTCACATTCTCCCATGACAGCCAATTGCCCACTTGCGCATCCGCCACAAACAGCAGCACTGCGCCGTCCTCGAACTCCAGCGCCAGCACGAGGCTCGTATTGTTGGTGGCGCTGTCGAGCGCCAGCGCCAGATCCGACGCGCCGCTGAGCCAGGCGCTGTCGATCCGGCGCCAGTCCGGCGCCTCTGCCCCGGGCCCCCAATAATGCTGCTGAAAGAACGGCATACTCTGCGCCGAAGTGAAGGGGATCGGGCGGTGCCCGTCGAACGGCGTTTCATCATCGCTGCCCGACAATGGGGTGCCGATCTCGGCACCAAAATCCGCGAGGCCGTAGGTTTCCGGCTCCTTCTTCGACGGTAGCGTCTTCTTCAGCTGCTTTTCGTCATGCGGGGGCCCGAGCACGTAGATATTGAACTTGGGGTCGGCGAACTCCACCGGCTCCCCACCCGGCAGGAAGTAGCGGACCTCCCCCGGCTTCATCTTTTCCTTGACGATCCTCAATGCATCTACTGTCGAATTGCCACCACCAGTCGCGCCGAAAGAATCCAGCAGTTCGGATATCTCCGCTGCGCCATCGCCATCCCCCGCCAGTGTCATGGCAGCGCCGGCCAGCCGCAGCGCCGCAATGGTGTCCTCCCGCTCCTTCGCCAGCCGCGTGGCAAGCTCATCGGCCGGGTCCTCGGTCCACGCCAGCCACACTTCGCCGACACCCAGTTTGTCGAACAGGTCCTTCGCCTGAATGAAACCGGACAGATGGTCCCAGTGCTGGTGCGTTGCCACCAGCAGATCGACGAATGGCGGCTTGTCTCGGTCTGTCGTGCTATCGAGGATACTCTGCATCACCGCCTGCATCTTGACCGACGCATCCGCCGTGCCGAGGATCACGCCGCAATCGATCATGATACGGAAGGGTCGCCCCTCCGCGCGCGGAATGGTGATCAGGAAGCAGTCGCCCAGGCCCTGGCGATACATTCGGACCGTCGCGTGATGCTTCCGCTTTGGTTTGGCCGCCTGCGCAGCCGCCACCTGTGAGATCGGTTTGGCGAGCACCTCTGCCGCGCGCTTCTGAGGCTTTCTGGTACGGACCTGTCGCGCCATCTACGGCTCCTTCCCCGGATCTGCGTCATCCGGCTCCTCCGTGCGCCGGTGCAACACGGCGAAGGGTTCGCGCCCGATGCCCGGCTCGCTGACATAGGCAGAGCGCAGGCTGTGATCGAGCCGCAGGTGGAACGCCTGCTGGCCGGGCACCCGGTTCGGGCTGAGCAGCCGCTTGGTGACGCAGTAGCGAACCTGGCTTGTATTCAGGTCGATCAGGATCGTGCACCCGCCGCGGAACTTGGTCGCCTGTCCGCTTTTGGGTCGCAGCGTCTGCGTAATCTCCACCACCAGGTCGGTCTGTGTCTGGCCGTTCGGACCGATGCGCCGCGCCGGCCGCACGGAGTGCACCTCGATACCACCCAGCACTCCCGGCGTCGGTCCGACCCCGTCGAACGCCGGAATGTCCATCGGGCCACCGCCCCGAACCAGCCCCAGCGCATCGAGCACGTCGTCCGTCACCTGCGTGGGATCGGTGATCCAGCAATGAAAGATTGCCGCGTTTCGGCGGGAGGTGTGGAATGCCTCCTCCCGATCGCCGTCGAGCGTCCAGCTGAGATCAAGCTTATCCAGCACGTTCTCGAGATGTGGAATCGGGAATGGCGGCGGGTCCCATACCAGATTGTCCGGCGACAGGTGCCGCACATAGGGCGGAAAGATGCCCCGGTCGCGGAAGGCCGCGGCGAACGCCGAGCGGTAGCCGCGCGGGTCCTCCGGCACCAGGTCGCGATCGGCCGTGATCAGCGCCCGCAGATAGTCGCCGAAGGTGATGTCCACCGGTGGGCAGTAATCGAGCGCGCGGATGCACATGCGCAGCACCTGCTCGGCCACCTTGCTCGCCTCATCGGCCATGCGGTCGGCAAGCCCGACCGGAATATCGCCCGGCGGCAGCACGCCCGTGCCGTTGCTGGCCAGCCGCCGCAGACCGTCCGCGCGTTCCTTGTAGATCGTGAGGAAGGCCGAAAACACCGCCGACACCAGCACCGACCCCAGGCTGTGCGCCTCCTTCCCGGGGTCGTACTGATTGTCGCTGGCCGGGGACAGCTTCCATTCCCCATTCTCGTCAACCTTGCCGATGGCGTCGCGCAGCGCACCCTGCCCGCCATGCATGGCCTGGCCGAACTCTACGGCCAACTGCCCAAGCAGATTTTCCTGCGTGAGATCGCCGCCCGTCTGTCTGATCTGGTGTCTGAGCGCCTCCGGCAGTGTGAAGTGCTGGAACAGGGCGACGATATCCGCAAATGCCTCGTGGAACGCCAGCACATCGGGATTGGTGGGCTCGCTGAAGCGCTTGTGCAACCCGTCGAGAAGCGCGTGCGTGGTCTCGTGCGCGATGATGTCGTGCGATAGCGCCGCGAAGTACACACCGTGCGGCAAACCTTTACCGGCCTGCTCGCCCTTTGCCGTGAAATAGCCGAGCAGCAGCGCCTTCTTGTCGGGACTGTAAAAGGCATTGGCCATGCGCAGCGCATGCGGATAGATGCGCAGCCGCTGCACATACTCCTCCCGCAATCGCACCATGCCCTGGCCACCCGCCGCCGGATCTGCAGACCCCGCACCACCCTCCTCCGGCCCCTCGGAGTGGTCTTCGCTCAGGGGCTTTTCCGCCTCAGCCCGCTCGCACTTGTAGTCCCCGGCGATCTCCTTTGCCGACCGCCAGTCCCTGACCAGCCGCGACGCCCAGAACGCACTCCGTCCCAGCGCCATCTCGAACTGCTCGACCGTGCGCATAGCGACCGCGTAGCACATCTGCTGATGGAACTGCGGATTGCCCTCGGATGGCGTGAGGCCGTCCTGCGGCAGCAGGTACGGATGGTCCAGATCGACTGGCGCATAGGCGGCCCGGCTCGGCGGATCCACGTCGACCACCTCGATGTATTCGCCGATCGGACCCGGCTTCAGTTCCTCCCAGCGCACGCCGAGCGTCGCCCGGTTGATCGCGGCGGTACTGAATTCGGTGCCCAGCGACGGATCGACCGCGAACACCCTCAGCCGCCGCTGCGACGGCGGGGCGATGTGCGGACTCTTGGCTTCATCGAGCCTCGCCTGCGACGCTTTGCTGGCAGGAGGTGGCTCGACCTTCTGCGTCGTCCGGACGGTGCCGGAGCGCTGTTTTAGTGCTTCCGTCAGTGCCGCGGATATTCCCGGCTGCGCCAGCAGCGCCTCGCTCAGGTCGGAGAGATTCTTGGACGTCAGCGTGCTCGGATCGATCCGATCATCGGGCAGTACCTCCTCCACCGCCAACGACTGCGAGAGCTGCAGCGCCTCCAGCGCCAGCATCTGCCGCCCGGCGGGTGAGGCAAACCCCAGGTCAGTACCGATCAGCACATCGAGCAGCGGGAAATACGCGCTGTCCCTCGATGCCTCGTCCAGTGCGGCCTCGTCTGCCGGCGCCTTCGACAGTGTGCTGTCTGCCCGCAGCTCGCCACGACCGATATGCGTCGAGTTGCCCGCCCTCGCCGCCGAAAACAATGCCTGCCGTACGGCCTCAACGCGCATCCAGCGCTTGGGATAAGCGTCAAGTTTAGCCCGGTTCTTCTGGATCCAGTTGGCCGCTGCCGCCGCCACCTGCGGCGTCGCCGACGACGTGCCCGAGCCGTTCCAGTCGATGATTTCGGCGCACCCTTTTCGCGCCCAGCCTGTATTGGGCGTGAACGCCGCGATGGTCGTTTCCATCTTCGAGGGCGGGCCATAATTGCCGGCCATCTTGCCGGGTCCGAGATCGGCATATGGTTTGCGGTCCGCCATCACGCCGGCCGCGGCCACCACCCGGTTGAAGCGCGCCGGAAATACGATGTTTCGGGTCGGCAGGTTGCCGTAATTGTTGCCCGCCGCCGTCACGATGAACACGCCCTCATCGTACAGCGCATTGACCGCCTCCGCCCAGGCCTGCGAGGCAATGCCGCCCATGCTCATGGTGATCACGTCGACGAACGTCGCGGGGTTGCTGCATAGTTCATGCACATAGTCGAACGCCTGCGCGATGGCGCTGTTGTAAAACAGCACGACGCTGTTGGCGACGCGGATGGGCACCACCTCCACCTCCGGCGCACCACCGATAGCCGGCGTCGAGCCGAACGCCTTGCCGGCGAGAAGCGCCAGCGTTGCTGTGCCGTGCCCGGGATTCGACAGCAGGTTCGGCGCAACATCGGTCGCGTCGGCCGTCGGCGGCGATGCCACGAAATTGCGCTGCTGCCCGAAATTTACATGCGCCGGAAGCGACGAATGACCCGGATCGAACCCGGTGTCGAAATGCGCCACCCGCACCCGCCGTCCACCCCCCGGCTGGCCGGCATGCGCGGCAGCGTCACCCAACTGCGAAAAGCCTGCCTGCCGCCACCACAGCTTGTCGGCATTCTGCGGAAAATCCGTGCTCTGCCCATTGACGGCGCTGCAGTCCTGCGTGAGCGCCAGACCAATCGCCCGGTCGTCTCCATAAACCCAGCGCTGCGGCAGGTCGGGCTCCGCAAACATCACGGCCCCACCTGCCGCGCCGAGCCCCGACTGCATCAATTCATGGCAGTCGTCCCATGCCGTCGACACGCCGTCCTCGGGCTTCGACACCGTTGCCCATGTGGCCGCCGCCGCCATGCCCGCACTCGCGGGCGCGCCGATACTGGTGAAGATGCGCTCCTCAACCGCATAAGATGGTCCGAGGTTCATCGCGAGACTCTGCCCCGGCATCAGACCGGTGCCTTTGACGAGCAGCCTCCGGCGCATTTCGGCCATGGCATCCCCCTCGCATCGAACAGGCGCTACGCTTCAATCACCTGGCAGACCTGCCGTAACAGGCCACAAAACGAAGACTCCGAAAATACAAAGTAAATTCAAAAACAACATCACATATCCGCGCGCGCCTGACCGCCCGCAGACAAATAACAATAACATCTACATCTTCTGCTAGTAGATCTAGTCTACACTTCAACACTCTGGCGAGTCAATCTGTCGTGTTGTTGTAGAATGAAAGCCCGTCTGTTCATCTTCGGGCAACCAACGCCTCTTGGACCAACCGGGCAGTCAACCTCAAGAGGCGTCGCCTGCTGATAGAGAGGCGCGCCAGGAACCGATCGAGCCGCTCGTCCAGTGGGCGGTCGGCCACCGCATGGACGCGGTGCTCCGCAGGGACGGCATCCACCAACAAGGCCAGGCCGTGGCGCCATCCCTCGCCACCGCACGCCGCCGCGACGGCCTTGTTCATGCTTTCCGCACGCTCGCGCCTGAGGCTCGGCGATCGGGCCAGACGAACCGCATCGTCCAGGTAGCCTGGCACGTCCAGCGGCTGCGGGAGGACCGCTTTCAAGCCCTCATGCGCCGAGAACGGCAAGGGCGCGGTTGCCGGGACCGGTACAACAGGCAGCCCCGCGAGCGAGGCCTCAAGCAGCGCCGTTGCGGAGTTGAACGGGAAGCCCTCAAGATAAATGTCTGCCGCAGCGAGGTACGCATCAACCCCCCTCTTCAGGCCCACGGCGATCATCCGTGGACTCACCGCCCGGACATGCCCGCGCCACTCAGGGCGCCTCGCAACCGGGCCGACCGCAATAAGGTAGGCATCGGGCAGGCGTTCGAGCAGGCGCCTGGCGGTCAGCGGAAAATCCAGTTCGCCGACCGGCAAATATTTGAACCCGGAACCGACGGTCAGAAACACGATCGCTCCGTTGGGGATGCCCAGTGACGTTCGCATCTTTTCGCGCGCTGCGGCGCGCTCGGCCGGTTCGGGCGGCGCATCAAGCGGGATCGCCAACTCCGTGTTGCGGTCGATCGAACGGTACCTCCGGTTGAGCTCCGCACCGACCGGCCGGAGGTTGACGGCAAGGTCAGTCACCGCCGCCCCCACCCAGAAGGTGTGATCGGCATGATTGAGCGCCAGCACCGGGGGGCCGCCGGGCACGCCGAAGGCAATCGCTGGAACGATGTCCCACATGTGATGGTGGAGAACCACGACATCGGCGTTCCGCGCGGCCGCGCGCAGCGCCGCGGCCCTTTCCAGCACACCCGTGCCGGGCAGGACCATCACGCCGCCCCCCCCGCGCTCGACAATTTCGGTGAGCATCGCCGGTACCGGCATGTCGGTCGTCAGCACCACACTGTTGCTGGCTTCGGACCTGTCGTTGTTCATCCAGCGGCGCAACATCGCCGTGTGGCCGCCGGTCGCCAGGGCGACGGTCAGGACATGGAGCCAGCGACGCGGCCCATCTTCTCGGATTTGCCCTTCGGGGTCGGGCAAGGTCCGGGCGAGCGCCAGCGCGGCAGTTTCGAGCCGCGGATGGGCGAAATACCCTGAACTCCCCGCCTCGGCGACGCGCGCTGCCAGCTGCAGCCACCGGGCGGCATGTTCATACTTGCGGCTGGCGAGCCTGGCCTCCGCGCGGTCGAGACATGCATCGACAATCCAGCGGCTGCGGCGGCGCCAGTTGTCGACCGCCTTATCGCTGGGCTGTCGCACGGGATCCGGCTACGGCAACCGCGCCAGCAGCCTGGCTGGCACACCGGCAACCGTCGCCCCCGGCGCCACATCGGTCGTAACCACGGCCCCGGCGCCGATCATCGCGCCTGCCCCGATGGTAACGCCGCAAAGGATGACCGCTCCGGACCCAATCGACGCGCCATGTTGCACAAGGGTCGGGACCAGCTGCCAGTCCCCCGAACCGGCCCGGCGTCCGTCAACCGCCGCTCGCGGGCGGCGGTCGTTGACGAACGCAACATTGTGGCCAACGAAGACTTCGTCCTCCAGCGCAACGCCTTCGCAGATGAAGCTGTGTGACGAGATCTTGCAAAGCGCCCCCACCACAGCGCCACGCTGGATTTCAACGAACGCGCCAATCGTCGTGCCGCGGCCGACCCGGCAACCGTAGAGGTTGACCAGTTCGGGATGGTGGACAACGACACCCTCTCCTAGCTCGACGTCCGCTGCGATCGGCATCGCTATCGCCGGCAGGCCGCGGCGAACGACGAAACCACGTCGTCGACCTCCGCGTCGGTCATGCCGCCATAAAGCGGCAGCAGCAGCGACCGCTCCTGCGCCCGCTCGCTTTCCTGCAACATCTTGCAGCGGCCGTCGCTCCCATTGCCCACGACACTGTCGTGCGTGGTGGACCAGGTCCCGCTCCGATAGGCCGGCTCGCGGTGGGCGCACATGATGCCGCGCCGGCTCGCGATGCCGTCGGCGGCGAGGTGCTGCATGACCGCAAGCTGGTCGGCGTGCTCCGGCAGGCCGACGCAGTAGCTCTGCCAGTTGGTCCGGGCCCAGTGCGGTTCGCCGGGAACGACGACGCCCATGACGGTCGCCAACTGCTTTGCGTAGCGGGAGGCAACCCGCCGCCTGTCATCGACCATCGCGTCCAGCTTGCCCAGTTGCACGCGGCCCACCGCAGCCTGAAAATCGGTCATCCGCATGTTGTAGCCGGGCTCGGCGTAGCTCTCGATGAGCACACCTGAGCGATGCCGAACTTCGCTGTCCACGTCGATCCCATGCACCCTGAGGCGGCGCATCCGCTCCGCCAGCAGTTCATCCTCAGTGGTGATCATGCCGCCATCGCCAGTCGTCAGGATCTTGCGCGGGTGGAACGAGAAACAGGCGAACAGCCCGTGCGGCCGCCCGATCTTTTGCCACTGATCGCGCCAGAGAATTTCGCTGCCAGCGGCACAGGCTGCGTCCTCGATCAGCGGTATGCCGTGCCGGTCGGCGATCTCGAGCAGGGCCGAAAGCTCACACGGCATGCCGATCTGGTGCACAGCCAGAATCGCCCGGGTCTTCGGCCCGATAGCCGCCTCGACCTTCGTCACGTCGATATTGAAGGTCCCCGGAGCGATATCGACAAACACCGGGCGCGCACCGCTCCGATGGATGGCATTTGCCGTCGCGATGAACGAGTGACTGACCGTGACAACCTCGTCACCGAAGCCGATATCGAGGACAGCCAGGCTAAGTTCCAGTGCCGACGTTCCGCTCGACACGGCGACGGCGTGACGCGCCCCGGTGTAGGTTGCGAACTCGGACTCAAATGCCCGAACCTCCGGGCCCTGCGTCAGCCAGCCCGAAAGCATGACGCGCCGCACGGCCTCGGCTTCCTCCTCCCCAACGCTCGGCTTCATGAGCGGAATCCGCGGTGCGCCGGTCGCCCTGCGGCTGTCCGCGATCGCCGGAGAGATAATATTCATGGCGTCATTCCGCCCGGTCCTCACGCATGCGCAGCACCCGCGCCGGCACCCCGGCGACGACTGCGCGCTCCGGCACGTCACCGGTCACCACCGATCCCGCCCCGACTATGGCGCCCGCCCCGATCGTGCAGCCGGGCAGGATGGTCGCCCCCGTCCCGATATCCGAGCCATCGCCGATGTAGACCTGCGAGACCTTGTTGTCCGTGGCGCTCACCGCCAGCACGGCCGGAATGCCCGTATGCTCGGAGCAGAGGACCCGTGCCGCCGGCGCGATCGAGGCCGAGCGTCCGATCACCACGTCACGCGCATCGACATAGGCCTGCGGTCCAATCCAGGCGCGGTCTTCGATCACCGCATTACCGAGGGCATGTCCCTGCAGCATCGCCCCCTCGCCAATAAACACGCCGCTGCCAAACGAGATGGTCTCGAGATGGCGGAACATCGCCCCCGCCGAAACGGTAACGCCATCTCCAAACGACCGGCTTAGCGCACGCCATACCACGCGCCGCATCATGCCATCGAACGCACTGGTGCCATGCACAAAGCGACCATAGAGGCCCGCAATTTCATCGGACGAGGACGTTTGCTTGAGGTGGGCGGCCAGACCAAGCTCGAATGTCGGATCCTGGGAGATGGAACGCGCAGCGTGAAGGGCCGGACTGATCTGCATATTCTCCCCGGCAGTCTGGACAGCACCTGCGGCAGATCCCGACGCTTCTGCGCACGCCCAAGGTATACCGACAGCTCCGCTCAAAACAATGGGCGAACGCTACCCGGCAGGCCCCTGGCGGGCATAGCGTGCCCGGCAGGTCCCTGAGCGTGCCGGAAACATTGCGTAATCGATTCCCTTGATCTGCCGATCCTCGACGGGCATTGCGACGCCGTCGCAGGACACGCTGTCCAGCGACCCGGCGCGCGATTGCCTTGGCAACATGGCAACCAGCCCCGTGGCGCGCGCATCCACGGAGATCGAAAATTCGAACGCCCCGTCGGCCCATCGCAGCGCGGAGAACGAGGACGCATTGCGGCCATCGAGCCAGGCCAGCAGTTGCCTCGACGAAATCACCGGCACGCCGCGCGACAGGGCTGCCGCGACGATCTCATCGGCCTCCCTTGTCGCTTTCGGACCGCCATCCGTGTGAATATTGGCCACGAACGCGCCGTAATAGCCCTTCGGCCCGACCGCATTGTCGAGCAATACCTCGACGGTAAACGGATATTTCTGGCCGGATTCATTGGTCATTTGCGTCGTGGCCTGAAACACGTCGATCATCTGGCCGTCCGTGTCGGCAAAGCGCATCGGCATGCCCGATCCGGTGAATAATCCCGGCCGGTTTTTGAGCCAGGCCGCCGGCCAGTAATAGTAGTTGGTATCGAGGCGGATTCCATGCCGGAGCTCGATCACCGGCTCGGACAGCCAATCGCTATAGGCAATGCAATGGGTGCGGTTTGTCACCTGCTCATCCAGACCCGGATACTTGGCACGCAGTGCCGCAATTTGTGCAGTGTAGTCCCCGTCGAGCCCATCAAGGGAAAAGTCGGCGCAGCCGGTGTCGATGTGAGCGCCGAACTCATGGCCCTCGCCCTGGAAATGCAGGAGTTCGTCGCCGGTTATGGTTGCGCGTTCAAACATGTACGTGGTGCTGCGGACGCAGGCCCATTCGGCAACGCCGCAGGCTGGCGGGCTCGCCGCATCATAGCGTGCCAACCGCCCCGGAACATCGCCGCGGCCGTGCTCATCCATCGTCATCACGACAGCTGCTTTCCCACCATGCGGAAGATACCAGAAGCGCGGCAGCGGCATCCGGTCCGCTTCCATCAACGTGATGAGATTGGCGAGAAGCCGCTGCTGTTCGTCGGCCTGTGGAATTTCGATCTTGTCGAAATCGACCCAATCGGGCTGAGGGTCATTATTGGCAGCGCCGAAGAACAGATTGTCGGAGCGGATCGGGCCGTCCTGACCATCGCGGCGCTGCCCGGCCCATGCCGGATTTCCCTGCCGCGTGTAGACGACGGATCGCGCGAGGTCGTAGGCAAATGCTGCGGCCTCACCGCCCGCTGCGCCAACCTTCCGGATGCTCACTGCAGGGAACGGCGTTGCCGTCCGTCCATCCGCGTACAGCATCGCCACCGCTGTCGCCCCCGATAGCCTGTAGTGCGCGGCCGGGCCGTGGAACTGCATCGTATCGGCAGTGATGCCCCGGCCTGCAGGGGTTTCGGCATCGACCCGCAGATAGCCATTGCTGGTCTCGCCGTCCGCTGCGACAAGGCCGAGCAAGCGCCCCAGCGTGGCGTCCGGACGCATGGCTACCAGCTTGCCCCCGCGCGCAACCCAATCGCCGATCGTCTCGACCTGCGCTGGCGTCAGAGACATCTCCCCCAGCACGGCAACATCATAGCGATCGAGGACGCTGGCGGTGACCTCTTCGACATCGCGGGCGGAGAAGGCGTTGAGACCCTCCGTCCTCAGAATCTCCGCGTAGTAGCCAGAAAAATGATTGCCCTTGCTGCCGATCACCAGTACCGGCCCGCCTGAACCTTGTGTCAACCGCGGATCACTGGCGACAGGCAGCGGCGGGGCAGCGCGCCCGGACACCTGCCGCACGGCAATTGCGGCTGTTGCCGCCAGCAGCGCAACAAGCACCGCTACCGCGATCGGCCACCGCCACTGCGCTCCCAACCCCGCCGCCACGGTATCAACTATCGACTGTTGTGGGGCCGCTGTCGGCGTCGCGAGGCATCTTCTCTCGCGTCCGCCGCTCAATGACATGCCGCGGACGGCCGCGCACCTCATCAAGCACCCGCCACAGGTACTCGCCGAGAACGCCGGGCATCATCATCTGCACGCCGCCGCGGTCTCAGGCGACATGTGCGTCCAGTGTCCTTCTCGCTTCCCAGTTGCGGCGGCTTTCCTGCCTCAGCAGTGCTTCCGGCGACACACCAAGCCCCCGATACCATGACAGCGTCCGTTGTAGTCCCTCCTCGAGTGAAACGGTAGGCGCGAAGCCCAGCACGCGGCGCGCCCGCCCGGCATCGGCGTGCAGCATCATCACGTCACCGGGTCGTGCCGCGTCGAGCTCAATCCGCACGTCGCGGCCCACCACCGAAGCAACCATCCGGGCGAGTTCGAGGATGCTCACGGGTCTGCCGCTGCCCAGGTTGAGCGTCTCGCCGACGGCGCGCGGCTCGCCACCAGCCGCCATGATCCCCCCAGCAATATCCTCGACGAAGGTGAAGTCGCGCTGTTGCGCACCATCGCCGAATACGATGAGCGGCTCGCCTGCCAGCGCGCGCAGCAGGAATTTCGGAATGACCTCGCCGCTGTCGCCCTCATGGTGACTTCGCGGCCCGTAGGCGTTGAACGGTCGCACGATCACCACCGGCATCCCGTGCGCCCGGTGAAAAGCCCGGGCATACGCCTCACCCGCCAGTTTGCTCGCCCCATAGACGGTACTGGGCTGTGTCGGGTGCGTCTCGTCCATCGGCGTGGTCAGCGCCGTGCCGTAAACTTCGCTGCTCGACACATGGACAAATCGCGATACGCCCGCCTCGTGCGCTGCCGCAAGCAGGGCCAGCGTCCCCGTGGC
Source organism: uncultured Alphaproteobacteria bacterium (assembly GCA_963796775.1). Lineage (GTDB taxonomy): Bacteria > Pseudomonadota > Alphaproteobacteria > Rhizobiales > Devosiaceae > Devosia_A. The sequence continues at coordinate 667,047 of CAWCMZ010000007.1, forward strand.
GTTTACCTCGTGGTTTTCCAGCGGGGCATGGAGCGAATGGCGCACCCCGAGGCAGGCGAGGTGATATACGGTATGCGCGGCGCTCAGTGCCTCGCGAAACTGCTGCGGCGCACGAACGTCGGCGACCAGCAGTTTGACCCTGTCCGCCGGCAGGTGCGCCAGATTCTCTCTCTGGCCATTGACGAGACTGTCCACGACGTCGACGCGGTGACCCGCATTCACCAGCTGCCCAACCAGCGCCGACCCGATGAAACCGGCACCGCCGGTGACCAGCACCCTCGTGTCCGACACGCTCATCGCAGCCAACCGTGGGCGGCCTCCCCGGCACGGTCGCAGTTGTCACCGACTGCAGCATAGGCAGCGCCCGGCCCGCTGACAAAGGCCGGGACGGCGACCACAAATGCCAGTTGGAGCGCACTCAGCAACCGCACGGCGACGCGGCGCGTCCGCAGAAGCTTCAACATCTCGGCTGCCCTTTGACTGCCCCCCAGCACAATCATTCACTATAGGCAGCCCGCCGAGATACTGGCAAGCAACGCTGCACCGCACTTCAGGCACGGATGTTGACAGTGCAGCGCGGATGCCGCTGAACTAGAATACGAGCTGCCGACCCCAGGGCCACCGCCCCGCGCTGCTCGCGCCTGAAAAGAAAAGAATGGTGCGGACGGCGGGACTCGAACCCGCACGGGCTACGCCCAACGGATTTTCATACCACTTCGGCTTTCGCCGCCGCCCGCAGGCGTTCGTGGTCTGGACTATCCCTTCACCGTAGCAGAGGCCTTAGGTGCCGCCCGTCTAGTCTCTACACCTTCCGCAGTGGCCTGCGGCTTGGCTCGGGATTGGCAAGGCGATCCTAGCTTTCCCCGACTTTGAGCGGTTCTACGTCCGGGATTTCTCCCAGCGCACTCAACTATCTAAGTCCGTTGTGTCTACCAATTTCACCACATCCGCACACCGCGAATCCTAGCAGACAATCCCAGCAGACAACAGCCCGGCCCAAACTTGTCAGCGGCTCGCCCATGCTGTGCGTTGCCATCTGGCCGTTGACTGGCCGTCAGTCTAGACGTGAAGGATCTGGCCGCCGTCGACCACCAGCGTAACACCGGTCATGAACCGTCCCGCCTCCGATGCGAGCAGCAGGAATGGGCCGTCGAGATCGTCCGGCTGCCCGAAGCGGCCCAGCGGCAGCCGCTGGCCCATGGCCTCACCCTCGGGGCTGCCGAGATAGTCCGCGCTCATCTCCGTCATCACCCAGCCCGGCGCGATGCAGTTGACCCGGATGCCATGCTTGCCGAACTCGCCCGCCAGCAGCCGGGTCGCCTGGATGACGGCAGACTTGGCGATGCCATACGCCGACAATCCCATCGGCACGATGATGCCCCCGATCGAGGCAATGGTGATGATCGACCCGGGACGACCGGCGGCAGCCATTCGTGCCGCGGCGTCCTGGCAGGAGAAGAACACCGCATCGAGATTGGTGGTCATCACGGTGCGCCAGCCCTCCTCGGTCACCGAGGATGGCGGCCCGCCGACACCGACGCCCGCATTGGCGACGAAGAGGTCCACCGTTCCGAACCGTCGCTCCGCCGCTTCGAAAGCCGCGCCCATCGACACCCGGTCGGTCACATCGGCCTGCACCGCAAGCGCCCGTCCGCCGGCTTTCGCAATCGCCGCCTCCAGTGCCTCAAGCCGATCCATGCGACGGGCGACCAGCACCACGCTCGCGCCATTGGCGGCCGCCACCTCGGCAAAGCGCCGGCCCAGCCCGCTTGACGCGCCGGTGATCAGCGCCACCCTGCCGTCGAGCGAAAAGATATCCCCGGCGGCCACAGTCGGCTCCTAGTCCGTGGCGCCCGAGATCGGCGCGGCATAGGCCACGTCGAGGTCCCACGGGAAGAAGATCCAGGTATCCTGGCTGACTTCGGTGATGAAGGTGTCGACCATCTCCCGGCCCTTCGGCTTGGCGTAGACCGTCGCGAAATGTGCGCCGGGCAGCATGTCGCGCACCGCGCGCGCCGTGGCGCCGGTGTCTACCAGATCGTCGACGATCAGGATCTTCTTTCCCGCCTTGGCCTTCTCGATGATCTCGGCCGAGATCGCCTTGATAACCTTCACCTCGCCCTGCGCCTGATGGTCGTAGCTCTTCACCGACACGCTCTCCACCACGCGGATGTTGAGCTCGCGCGCCACAATGGCCGCCGGCACCAGCCCACCGCGGGTGATTGCGACACAGGCCTCGAACGGCCCCTCGGCGTTCAGCCGCCAGGCCAGCGCCCGGCTGTCGCGATGAAACTGGTCCCAACTGACCGGGAAGCTCTTCTGTGCGGACTGGGTCATGGTGCCTCCTGGCGCGGTCAATAGGGTTCGGGCGATGGCAGGCCGGCAGCGGCATGTGCCGCCGCGACCATCTTGTGGACAGCGTCGGCGGCCTCGCCAAGCCGAGTCTGGTCGGGCCCGCGTAGCACCAGTTCGGTCATCACGGTGCCGTCGCCCATGCGCGGGTAGCTGCCCATCTTCACATCTGGAAACTGGTCCTGCAGCACCGCCAGCGGAGCGGCGATATTGCCCTCGCCCACGCCGGACCGCACGGTCACCGAATGCACCTTGCGGCCCCCCTTCAGCGTCGGCGCAATGGATTCGAGCATCGCCCGCATGATCACCGGCACACCGGCCATCACATGGACGTTGCCAATACGGAAGCCCGGGGCCGCGCTCACCGAGTTGACGATGAGGCTGGCGCCCTCGGGGATTCGGGCCATCCGCAGCCGCGCCTCGTTCGGCTCGATGCCACGGTCCTTCCAGCGCGCCTCCAGCATGGCTCGCGCCTCCGCATTGATCGGCAGCCCCACGCCGAACGCCTTTGCCACCGCGTCCGCCGTGATGTCGTCATGCGTCGGCCCGATCCCGCCGGTGGTGAACACATAGGTGTATTTGGCACGCACCGCGTTGACCGCCTCGACGATCTCGTCAGTCACGTCGGCAACGACGCGCACCTCATGCAGGTCGATCCCCAGATCGGTGCAGAAATCCGCCGTAGCGCCGATGTTCACGTCCTTGGTGCGACCGCTGAGGATTTCATCGCCAATAACCAGCAGAGCGGCGGTAGGCATCGAAGCGTCGGACATCGGGGGGCCAATCGAAGGTTGGCCAATTGCAATGCCCGCCACCGGTGCGGAAATCAAGCATCGTCGGTGTTTTCCACCATTTCGGCCCCAGCGTTGACCGCCGCGCCGCAATCGGGCCTTGTTGCACGGGGCGAACCGGGAGGGTGATCATGGACGACGTTCCAGGCTGGTTGCTGAAAGTTCGTGCGGGCGAACCCTTTTCGATGCCCGACGAGGAATTCCTGCGTGACATCTTCGCGGCACAAGACAGGGCAGCAGGCTATCCGGACGCCGTGCGAAACGGCTTTCAGGCAATGCAGGATGCTTTGCGCGACATGCTGGGAGCAGTGGGCAGGGACGTCGTTGTTCGGCCGCCGCTGACCATAGACGTCGGGTTCAACGTCGAGATCGGTGACGGCAGCTTTCTCAACACCAACACGACGCTGCTCGACACCTACCCCATCCGCATCGGCCGTCATGTCCAGATCGCACCAAATTGCGCGTTCTATCCGGTTGGCCATCCCATGCGCCCGATCGACCGTCAGGTCCGCGACGCCGCGGGCAACGTCATCGGGCATATTACCTCCGGAGCGCCGATCATCGTCGAGGACAACGTCTGGATCGGCGGAAACGTTGTTGTGACACAGGGCGTGACCATAGGAGCCGGCGCAATGATCGGTGCTGGAAGCGTGGTCACCCGCTCCATACCGCCCGGCGTATTCGCTGCCGGCAACCCTTGCCGCGTAATCCGGCAACTCTGAAGCTCCGCCCTTTTCTTCCGGGCATCGAACGCCTATTTTGCCGGTACCAACCGAGGCAGCCATGATCAGCTACATCGACGCCGAAACCAAAACCCGCCGCACCTCCGGCGTCATCCCGATCCACGGCGAGGCCGGATTTGCCGGCATGCGCAAGGCTGGCCGGCTGACGGCTGAAGCGCTGGACCTGCTTGTCGATCAGGTCAGGCCGGGCGTGACCACGCTGGCGCTCGACAAACTGGCCTTCGAGTTCGCCCGCGATCACGACGCCATCCCGGCGACGCTGTTCTACAAGGGCTACCGCCACTCGATCTGCACCTCGATCAATCACGTCGTCTGCCATGGCATTCCCGAGGACCGGCCGTTGCGCGAGGGCGACATCGTCAACATCGACCTGACACTCATCGTCGACGGCTGGTACGGCAACTCCTCGCGCATGTACCCGGTGGGCGAGATTTCACGTAAGGCCGAACGGCTGATCGAAGTCACCTACGAGAGCCTCGCGGCCGGCATTGCCGCGGCGAAGCCCGGCGGCACCACCGGCGATATCGGCGCCGCCATCCAGACCCATGCCGAAGCCGAGCGCACCTCGGTCGTGCGCGATTTCGTCGGCCACGGCGTCGGTCAGTTGTTCCACGATGAGCCCAACATCATGCATTTCGGCGTGCCCGGCACCGGAGTCGCGCTGCGGCCGGGCATGATCTTCACCATCGAGCCGATGATCAATCTCGGCCGTCCGCACGTCAAAATCCTCTCCGACGGATGGACCGCAGTCACCCGCGACCGCACGCTTTCCGCGCAGGCGGAGCACTCGATCGGCATCACCGAAACCGGATGCGAGATCTTCACGCTCTCACCGAAGGGCCTGTTCAACCCGCTCGACGCCCGCAAGTAGCCATGGCCAGACCCGCCAAGCCGGCCTCCGAAGGCCTGAGCGAGGTCGCGCAGCCACATTATCTCGGACATCGCGAACGTGCCCGCCAACGCTTCCTCGAACTTGGCGAACAGCACATCAAGGATTACGAGCTGCTGGAACTGGTCCTCCAGATCATCCTCCCGCGAAAAGACACCAAGCCGCTCGCCAAAGACCTGATCGCCACGTTTGGCTCATTCTCCGGCGTGTTCTCCGCTAGCCCCGAGCGGCTCGACTCCATCAAGGGGCTGGGCACCGTGTCGGCGGCCAATCTCAAGATCATCCAGGCGGTCGCGCAGCGCTTTGCCCGCGACAAGGTCGACACCGGGCAGCCCATCCTCGGTTCCTGGAGTTCACTGATCGACTACTGCCGCGCCCAGATGGCGTTCGAGGACATCGAGCAGTTCCGCATCCTGTTTCTCGACAAGAAAAACCGCCTGATCGCCGACGAGGTGCAGCAGACTGGCACCGTCGACCATACCCCGGTCTATCCGCGCGAAGTCATCAAGCGCACGCTCGAACTGTCCGCCACTGCGCTGATCCTCGTCCACAATCACCCCTCGGGCGATCCGACACCGTCCACCGCCGACGTGCAGATGACCCGCCAGATCAACGACATCGCCCGCCCCCTCGGCATTACCGTGCACGACCACATCATCATCGGAAAAAGCGGTCACGCCTCGATGAAGGGGCTGAAGCTGATTTAGAAGTCGGCGAAAAGGCAAGCCGGGGCGCGAACCCCGCCGGTTATTCGGCCTCGGGAGCCCTCGACTGGCCGCCCTTCCCCATCGCCCGATGCACCCAGCCGCGCATCGCCTTCGCCGCGCCCAGCAACCGCTGGTCGGATTTGATGCGCGTCCTCAGCATCTGCCAGCCGTGATGCGCCGAAGCCGCCAGCGCCCCGCGTCGCGTCAGCGGCAGGTAGTGGTGCCGCACCGGAATCTGCACATTGCACCAGTGCCGTTTCTCGTCCGTGAAGCCCTCGCCCATGTCGAAGACGCGATATCCGGCGTCGAACACCGTCTGCATCACCCTGAGCAGGCATTGCTTGCCGGGCGAGCCGGTCTGGATCGTCGGATCGTCGGCCATCGATGAAATGAGACAGAACAGCCGATTGCCCAGCGAGATATTGTAGCGCACCGCGGCCACGTCGCCGTTCAGCCACAGCGCGTGCAGCTTCACCACCACGCCCGAATCGCGCCGGACGGTCGCGTCGTAGAATTTCCGGATTCCCCGATGGGCAAAGGGATCGGCGACCCCCATCTGCCGGAACCGCGCCGCGCGCTGCCGGAACATGATGTCCATTACGATCCGCGCCTTTTCGCCCCGCTCGACTTCCTCGAATTCGACCGCGCCCAACGCCGAGAGCCGCTCACCCTGCTGCCGGTCGTGCTTCCGGCGCGACTTTGAGCGTTGCGTCGCGTCGGCCTCCCCCCACGAGGAGAACTCCGCGCGATACAGCGTCTCCGCCGCCAGCGGCCGGCCCAGTTCGCCAAACAGATCGACGCCATCGACCATGAGTTGCGGGATGGATTTGAGGTAGATCAGGTCAGCGCCCGTTGCGCTCTGCCGCATCGCCTGCCACAGCGCGCGCCGCTCGCTGGCCGACATCGCGGCAAGCTTCTCCGCATCGATCAGCGGGGCGTTGCATCCCACATGCGCGCCGGGAAACCAGCTGAACAGCCTGACGCCACGCGAGCGCCGGCGCCGCAGCGGCAACAGTGCCACCGGTGCTCCGTCCACTTCGCCGACCACATAGTACTGGTCCGCCTCGGCAATCTTGTGCGTTTCGAGCCACAGTCTGATGAAGTTGAGGCTCTGCCCCGGCGACTGAACGCCGCGCGCCTCGAACGCGCGCCACAGCGCCTCGACATCATCGATCCGGTGCGTAACCCTGACCACTGGCGCACCCGCCACGCGCGCCACATCACCGGCGCCGGAGGCAGCCATCGTATCGGAAAACGCCTGCAATTGCTTCGGCAGCGCCGCGTCCACGGCCATCATCATTTCCCCGGGCGAACTCGTCATCAGGCATCATCGACGCCCGGCGTAAATCACTGGTTCATCATGCTGGAATTCATCCCCTGAACGGCGTTTTTCGCCCAGCAGGGTTAAGAAGCCGAATGAGCGGTCAGCCGAAGTTCGCAAGCCCCGGGAAGGTTTCGAGAAACCAGTACGACAGCCGGGTGAACTGGCCGGTAATGAACAGCACGCCGGTCAGCACCAGCAGACCACCCATCACCCTCTCTATCGTCCCCAGATACTTCCGGAAGCCGTCGAAAAACGTCAGGAACGGCCCGATCGCGATCCCGGCCAGCAGGAACGGCACCCCGAGCCCCAGCGAATAGATGCCGAGCAGCGACGCCCCCTGCCAGGCCGTATCCTGCGTCGCGGCGACCGAAAGGATGGCTGCCAGAACCGGCCCGATGCAGGGCGTCCAGCCCACCGCAAAGGCGAGCCCCAGCAGAAACCCTCCCAGCGGCCCGCTGGCAATACCCGGCCCATGATGCCGCAGTTGCCGGTCGAGCAGGCCGATGCGGAAAATCCCGAGGAAATGCAGGCCCATCGCGATGATCAGCAATCCGGCGATCGGCGTCAGGATCGGCAGAGCCTGCCGGAAAGCCTGCCCGAATGCGGTTGCCGTCGCGCCAAGCGCAATGAACACCACTGCAAAGCCGAGCATGAAGAAAATCGAGGTGAAGACGCTGCGCCGCCACACCACGCCCGCCGTCGTGCCGTCGGCACGCAACTGATCGTAGCTGGCGCCGCTCATATAGGTCAGATACGGCGGCACCAGCGGCAGCACGCACGGGCTGAGAAAGCTCAGCACTCCTGCGCCGAACACCAGCGGAAACGAAAATCCATCCATGCCGCCTTCTTATGGTGCGGCCCCCTTGCGCCGCAATGGAAAAGGCCGGGATCTCGCTGCCGGCCCTGCCAACTCATCGTGATCGCCCGGTGAAGCCGATCCAGCCAAAATGAACGCGCCGGACGCCGTAGACTTGCCCCCACGGGCTGCTGCGGCTATGCACCGGAGCACTCCGCCCGTTGAAAGACTGCCGTCATGGCCACGCAGCCGATCCGTATCGCGCCCTCGATCCTGTCCGCCGATTTCGCCCGGCTGGGCGACGAAGTCCGCGCCATCGATGCCGGCGGCGCCGACTACATCCACGTCGATGTCATGGATGGCCACTTCGTCCCCAATATCACCCTCGGCCCGCTGATCGTGCAGTGGCTGCGCCCGCTCACCAGAAAGATCATCGACTGCCACCTGATGATCGCCCCGGCCGATCCCTACATCGCCGCCTTCGCCAAGGCCGGCGCCGACATCATCACCGTCCACGCCGAGGCCGGCCCGCACCTCCACCGCTCGCTGCAGGCCATCCGCGCCGAGGGCAAGCGGGCCGGCGTCGCCATCAACCCGGCAACCCCGGTGTCGGCCCTCGCGCACGTCATCGACAACATCGACCTGGTGCTGGTGATGAGCGTCAACCCCGGCTTCGGCGGCCAGAGCTTCATCCCCGAGACCTACGTCAAGCTGCGGCAGGCCCGCGACCTGGTCGGCGGTCGCCCCATCGACATCGAAGTCGACGGCGGCGTCACCGCCGACAACGCCGGAAAGCTGGCTGCCGCCGGCGCCAATGTCTTCGTCGCCGGCACCTCGGTCTTTGCCGGCAACGACCCCAAAACCTACGCCCCGCGCATCGCCGCCATCCGCAACGGCGCCACCACGATCAGCGTCTGACGAGCCGACTCAACTCATGAGAAATCGAGCCTAAGCCCATGATTCCGCGCTATTCCCGCCCCGAAATGGTCGCCATCTGGTCGCCCGAGACCCGCTTTCGCATCTGGTTCGAGATCGAGGCGCATGCCACCACCGCGCTGGCCGAGCTTGGCGTCGTTCCTGCGGAAGCGGCGAGGAACATCTGGGAAAAGGGCAACGCCGCAAGCTTCGACGTCGCCCGCATCGACGAGATCGAGCGCACCACCAAGCACGACGTCATCGCCTTCCTCACCCACCTGAGCGAAATCGTCGGCCCCGAGGCGCGCTTCGTGCATCAGGGCATGACCTCGTCCGACGTGCTCGACACCACGCTGTCGGTGCAGCTGTCCCGCGCCGCCGACCTCCTCATCGCCGACATCGGACGAGCTGCTGATGGCGCTCGAAAAGCGCGCCCGCGAGCACAAGTACACCATCACCATCGGCCGCAGCCACGGCATCCACGCCGAGCCGACCACCTTCGGCATCAAGCTGGCGCAGGCCTATGCCGAGTTCGCCCGCAACCGCGCCCGGCTCGCTGCGGCCCGGCCGAAATCGCCACCTGCGCCATTTCCGGCGCCATCGGCACCTTCGCCAATATCGACCCGCAAGGTCGAAGCCTATGTCGCCGAAAAGCTCGGCCTCGCGGTCGAGCCGGTCTCGACCCAGGTCATCCCGCGCGACCGCCACGCCATGTTCTTTGCCACGCTCGGCGTCGTCGCCTCCTCCATCGAGCGGCTGGCCACCGAAATCCGCCACCTGCAGCGCACCGAAGTACTTGAGGCCGAGGAGTTTTTCTCGCCCGGCCAGAAGGGCTCGTCGGCCATGCCGCACAAGCGCAATCCGGTGCTGAGCGAGAACCTCACCGGCCTCGCCCGCCTGGTGCGCGGCATGGTCACGCCGGCGCTGGAGAATGTCGCCCTCTGGCACGAGCGCGACATCTCGCACTCCTCGGTCGAGCGCATGATCGGCCCCGACGCCACCGTCACGCTCGACTTCGCCCTCGACCGGCTCACCGGGCTGATCGACAAGCTCGTCGTCTATCCCGACAACATGAAGCGCAATCTCGACCTGCTGGGCGGCCTCCACAATTCGCAGCGCGTCCTGCTGGCGCTGACCCAGGCGGGCCTCAGCCGCGAGGACAGCTATGCCGCCGTGCAGCGCAACGCCATGAAGGTCTGGGAATCCCCCGGCGACCGCGCCGGCCAGTTCGCCGCTAATCTCAAGGCCGACCCGGAAGTCTCCGCCGCGATCAGCGCCGCCGAAATCGACGCCATGTTCGACGATTTCTATCACCTGAAGCATGTCGACGCGATCTTCGAGCGCGTGTTCGGGCCCGATGCATGAGCGACATCGTCTATGCCCGTGAGTTGGACTCTCGGTCGACGACTACATCAAGGTCGTCGGCGAGACGTCGCTGACCCGCCCGATCCGCGATCGCCAGCGCGTCGCTGCCATGCTGGCCGGTTCGAACTTCATCGTCACCGCCCGCATCGGCAGGGAATGCGTCGGCCTCGCCCGCTGCATCACCGACTTCGCCTGGATCTGCTACCTCGGCGACCTTGCCGTGTGCGCCTCCTTCCAGGGCCTCGGCATCGGGCGCGGCCTCGTGCGCACCTGCAAACAACTGCTCGGCGACGATGTGTCCATCGCCCTGCTTTCAATGCCCGACGCAGTGGATTTCTATCGCCGGCTCGGTCCCGAACTGGGCCTGGAGCCCACCCCAGATGCTTTCTACCTACCCCGCCGACGCAACATATGAAGCTCTCCGAAGCCGACATCCTGATCCTGCCCGGCCTGGGCAATTCCGGCCCCGGCCACTGGCAGCGCCGCTGGGCCGCAACGCATCGGCACCGCGCGCGTGGTCGGACAGGCCGAATGGGACAACCCTCAGCTTGCTGCTTGGGTTGAGACGATCGAGCGCGAGATCATGATGGCAACCCGCCCGGTCGTCCTGATTGCCCATTCTCTGGGCGTCTCCGCGCTCGTTCACACCGCGCGACGGCTCAAGGACACCAAGGTCCGCGGCGCCTTGCTGGTCTCTCCGCCCGATCTCGAGAGCCCGGCCGTCCCGCGCGAAACTCACCCCTTCGCCAACGTCCCCTCCGACCCGCTGCCGTTTCCGTCAATGCTCATCATCTCGAGCGACGATCCGTTCTGTACGCCCGGGCGCGCCGCCGACTTCGCCACCGCCTGGGGCTCCGAAATGCACCTCGCCAACAATTCCGGACACATCAACGAGGCCTCGGGCCACGGCCCGTGGCCCGAAGGTTTGCTGATGCTCGCAGAATTGATGAAGCGGCTGAAGTCCTAGACCTCCGCCGGCCCCCAATCTCGGCGCGCCACCGCAGATTTGGCACGGCGCATCGAGTGGACAATACTGTTGTCCCGCGGGACGCATCGTGCCCTTGTACAACCCGTGCAACCCCGCGGAGGTCAGATGCACATTGAGATGGGGCGGATCATCGACCGCATTCCCAGCGAACGCCCGCGTACTGGACCTTGGCGGCTGGGATCGGGTGTTCCCCCGCGCCAATGTCGTGGTCGACCTCAATCCCTATGAGACCCGCAAGATCGTGGTCCCCGGAATGCCCGAGCAATTTTCGCGCGACGACTGGCTGATTGCCGACTTCTGCTCGCCCCTGTTCTGGGACACCGTCCCTGACAAGGCATTCGACTTCGTCACCATCGGGCACACGCTGGAGGACATCCGCGACCCGCTATACGTCTGCTCCCAGATGATCCGATGCGCCAAGGCGGGCTACATCGAAGCGCCCTCGAAGGTGCGCGAACTGTCCAAGCTCAACCTGCCCGAACAGCACGCCGGCTTCTCGCATCATCGCTGGATCATCGAGCCTATGCCCGACCTCAGCGGCCTCATCTTCAAGGCAAAGCTCTCATGGGCGCACGAACGCGACTATCTGGGCGATGCCCGCCGGGAGCAGTTCGACTATTTCCACCACTTCGACGGATATTTCTGGACCGGTTCATTTCGCTACGTCGAGCACTTCTCGAAAGGTCCGCCCCTCGAAATGACGGATGCCGAGTGGTATTTTGCCAATGTCGTGCGCTTCGACGCGCAGCGCCGCAACGTGCTGGATCTCTTGCCCGACTCAAGCTCTCCCGACGATGGCCGCTGTCTGTGGGTGGATGAGTACGAGCTTCCATCAGAGTATTTCCAGAGGACCGGTGAGGTTCCGCCGCTCTACCCCAGTACGAGACCGAACCGCATCCACGCCGCGATTGACTGGGACTCAGCGGCGTAATGCTGTCCCAGACGGCGCCCCGGCTGCTGGTGGCACGGCCTCGCCAGCCCTCCGGACCGCCCAAACGCTGCCTACACGCCCCGCTTGGCTTCATCTACAACCCGATCAAACCGATTGTTGCAAATAATTGTCATTTGCATATCATGACAACAAATCGGAGACGTCGCATGTGGCCAATCCCTACCACCGCCCCCTCCATCGTTCAGTTCATCATGCTGATCGGGTGTACGCTGATGGGCCTCTCCCACATCCTGCAGCCGCAGATGTGGACGGAATATTTCGCCCGGCTCAACGCCCAGGGCACCGCCGGCCTTGTCACCAAAGTCCTTGCTGTAGAGCTCTGGCCGGCCATGCTTATCGTGTCGCTGCACCAGGTCTGGCATGGCGCCGCGATCGTCCTGACCGTCTATGGCTGGCTGCAACTGACCAAGGTTGCCGTCGCTTTGCTCATACCGAAACTTGGCATGCGCTCGATGGCTCTTGCGGAGCGCGGTGCCCGGGGCTTCGTCGCCGCAGGCGTCATGCTCCTCGCAATCGGAGCCTCCGCCGGCCTTGCGCTGCTGGGCTACTAGGGCCCTCAGCCCTCGTTCAGCACCTGATCCCGCGCAATATGCACCAGTTCGGCCATCTTCTTCCGAATCATGTCGTCGGAAACCGAGCCGCCCTTGGCCTTGATGTCGGCCGAGACCTTGCGGAACACGTCCTCGTCGCCGGCTTCCTCGAAATCGGCGGCGACCACCTCGGCGGCATAGTCCTTGGCATGCTCGTCCGACAGGCCCATGTGCTCGGCCGCCCAGAGGCCCAGCAGCTTGTTGCGCCGGGCTTCGGCCTTGAAGCGCAGTTCGGCGTCATGGGCGAACTTGGCTTCCTGGCCCTTTTCGCGATCGTCAAATCCGGCCATCTCGTCTCTCTCCGCGCTTGGCACAATGGTCGTGGCGCAGCCCCGCGCGCCCTCGCCATGCACATAAGCGGGAAGCCCGACCAAATCAACGGCCCGCGGCCGAGCTCGCTGCTGCGCCGCCATGGCCGGCGCGGCAGCCAGGCATGAAAGAGCTTGCATTTCGCCCGCATTCTGGCGCATGAACGCGCGCAATTATCCCCCATCTTTGCCAGCTGGACAGCTCTTATGAACCGTCGGCGGAAAATCTATGAGGGCAAGGCCAAGGTCCTCTACGAGGGCCCCGAGCCCGGCACCCTGGTGCAGTACTTCAAGGACGACGCCACCGCCGGCAACGGCGCCAAGCACGAAATCATCGACGGCAAGGGCGTGCTCAACAACCGCATTTCCGAGTTCATCTTCACCAAGCTGAACGGCCTCGGCATTCCGACCCATTTCATCCGCCGCATCAACATGCGCGAGCAGCTGATCAAGGAAGTCGAGATCATTCCGCTCGAGATCATCGTGCGCAATGTCGCCGCCGGCTCGCTGGTCAAGCGCCTCGGGCTCGAGCAGGGCACCCAGCTGCCCCGCTCGATCATCGAGTTCTACTACAAGGACGATGCCCTCAACGACCCCATGGTCTCCGAGGAGCACATCACCGCCTTCGGCTGGGCCACCCCGCCCGAGCTCGACGACATCATGTCGCCTCGCCGTCCGCGTCAACGACTTCCTCACCGGCCTGTTCATGGGCGTCGGCATCCAGCTGGTCGACTTCAAGATCGAGTGCGGCCGGCTCTACGAGAACGACATGATGCGGATCGTCCTCGCCGACGAGATCTCGCCCCGACAATTGCCGGCTGTGGGACATCAAGACCCGCAACAAGCTCGACAAGGACCGCTTCCGCGAAGACCTCGGCGGGCTGGTCGATGCCTACCGCGAAGTCGCCCAGCGCCTCGGCATCCTGGTCGAGACCGACAACGCGCTGACCACCGGCCCGCGGCTCGTGCAGTAAGACTCGATCGCATGAAGGCCCGCGTCACCGTTACCCTCAAAGCCGGCGTGCTCGACCCGCAGGGCCAGGCCATCCGCGGCTCGCTGAAGAGCCTCGGGTTCGCCGGCGTTGGCGCCGTGCGCCAGGGCAAGGTCTTCGATCTCGAGCTGGCGGAAACCGATCCGGCGGCGGCCCGCCTCAGCCTCGCGGCGATGTGCGAAAAACTCCTCGCCAACACCGTGATCGAAAACTACGCGATAGAAATCGTCTTAGCAGGATCGACCGACTCAGCTAGAGGGTAAGCGCCACATCCGGTGTCCGTTACAGTTGCAGTTGTGATGCTCAAGACCTTCTCGCTTTCCGTCTTGTTCTTCCTGGCTCTCGGCCTGCTTTTCGCGGCCTACGCGTCGGTTCCGCTCTAGCGGGAGCCCCCATCACGTTCAGACTGCATTCACCCGCAGCGGTGCACTTGAGCGCCGTTCGCGGCGCGTTTCATGCGTTAACACAACCGAAACCAAACCGTCGCAATTCGCCGTTAAGACTCGCTCATTATATCAATCAGCGCGCTGCGTAATCGCGCTGTAGCCCGCAAAAAGACCACAACAATGCTCAAGACATTCACCCTCTCCGTGCTGTTCTTCCTCACCCTCGGCGTCATGTTCGCCGCTTACGCATCGGTCCCCATCGCCGCCTGATCGCGGCCGGTCGATAAAACCCTACGCATTAAGCACGCCGCTTAAGCCTGCCGAGAGCTTGTGCGAGCGTTAACGTCTCGTTTGCCCTAAACCGCAGGCTCCCAACCTGGAGTGTGCGGCATGTCAGGTAGCGCAGACCGTCTCGACTGGGTCGATACGGCCAAGGGCATCTCGATCATCCTCGTGGTCATGATGTATTCGGTCTTCAACGTCGGCCAGGACACCGGCGGCGTCGGGCATCTTCCACTACGTCATCGGCTTCGCGACGCCGTTCCGGATGCCCGAATTCTTCCTGATTTCCGGGCTGTTCCTCAGCCAGGTGATCGCCCGCCCCTGGCGCGCCTACGCCGATCGCCGCGTCGTCCACTACCTCTATTTCTACGCCCTCTGGGCGGTGATCCACATCGTCGTTCAAGGTCGGCCTCGCCAGCGGCGCACCGCTCGAAGCGCTGCAGGACATCGCCTTGGCCATCGTCGAGCCCTATGGCGTGCTGTGGTTCATCTACCTGCTCGCAGTCTTCAGCGCTCGCCGCCAAGCTCGCTCTATCGAACTGCGCGCGCCGCACTGGGCCGTCTTCGTGCTTCGGCGCGCTGCTGCAGATGTCGGGCATCGCCACCGGCAGCTACCTGGTCGACCAGTTCTGCCACTACTTCGTCTATTTCTACTCCGGCTACGCCTTCGCGCCGGTGATCTTCCGCCTGGTCGACTGGGCCCTCAACCACACGGCCGTCGCCGTCATCGGCGCTCTGGCGTCTACGGCATCGATCAATGCCGCGCTGGTGTTCTCGCCGGCTTACGACGTGCTGCCCACCGAAATCCAGCTGGGCTCGCCGGCCTGCCCGGCGTGCGCCTGGCCCTCGCCCTCGCCGGCTCGCTCGCGCTCTGCGTCGTCGCCGCCTTGCTCGCCGCCTGACCATCATGAACTGGCTGCGCTGGCTCGGCGAACACTCGCTCGTCGTCTACCTCGTCTTCGTCCTGCCGATGGCGTTTCGCGTCGCCTGCTGCTCGGCAAGCTCGGCCTCATCCAGGACGTGACGCTTTCGAGCTTCCTCGTCATCGTCATCGCCATCGGCGTCTCGCGCTGGCGCTCTACTGGCTCGTGCAGGCGACCGGCTGCGGCAAGTTCCTCTTCGAGCGCCCCGCCTGGGCCCACCTGCCCGGCACCCGGCAGCCGCAGCGATGCCGCCAGGCAGCACACCGTTCCCGCCGAATAATTCCACCGTGTCATTCCACGCGCCCACGGACTGACCGGGGCGAGCACGACTTCTGCGCTTGCCTTTTGCGCCACAGACTCACCACAAGCTCCTCATCCCAGACATGAGGCCCGCCCGATGAAATCCGCCGTCATCGTCTTCCCCGGCTCCAACCGCGACCGCGACATGATCGCGGCGCTGACCAAGATTCCGGTGACGGCGCCGGCCGTCGTCTGGCACAAGGACACCGAGCTCCCGAAAGTCGATCTGATCGTCATCCCCGGCGGCTTCTCCTACGGCGATTACCTGCGCTCAGGCGCCATCGCCGCCCGCTCGCCCATCATGGACGCTGTTCGCGCCGAGGCCGCGCGCGGCGTCAAGGTGCTCGGCGTCTGCAACGGCTTCCAGATCCTCACCGAGGCCGGCCTGCTGCCCGGCGTCCTGATGCGCAACGCCTCGCTCCGTTTCGTCTGCCGCGAAGTGAAGCTCAGCGTCGCCAATGCCGCCACCGCCTTCACCCGCGGCTATACCGAGGGCCAGGTCATCCGCTGCCCGTCGCCCACCCGACGGCAATTACTTCACCGATCCCGAGACGCTGCGCCATCGAGGACAACGGCCAGGTCGCCTTCCGCTATGCCGAGGGCACCAACCCCAACGGCTCGCTCAACGACATCGCCGGCATCTTCAACGCGCGACAAGAACGTCCTCGGCCTCATGCCCCATCCCGAAAATCTGATCGAGACGGCCCATGGCGGCACTCGACGGCCGCGGCCTATTCTCAGGGCTGTTGCAGGTCGCCTGACAGGTTCATTTATGACATTGCGGTTCTGGTACGCGCTTTTCGCCATCGCCATCGGCGTCGTCGGAATCAGCCTCGATTTCTCGGTCATGTCGAGCGCCCTGGTGGTGTCCGCCGACAATCCCGTGGCCCGCTCGCTGCCGGACATGCTGGTCTATTTCTGGACCTTCCTCACCCACCTCAGCAATCTGGGCCTGATCCTCGTCTATCTCGCCGATCTCACCCGCTGGCGCTGGCTTGGCTGGTTTCGCGATCCGGTCACCAGGCAGGCGTCGCCGGCATCATCACGCTGGTGATGTTCTTCTTTCACTTCATGCTGGCGCCCAACTACCATTTCACCGGAGCGCTGTTTTACGCCAACTACATGCTGCACTACGCCACGCCGCTGCTGTTCCTCGCATGGTGGCTGGTCTTCAACAGTCACGGCACGCTGCGCTATCGCGATGTGCCAATGATGCTGCTGCCCGGCATCCTCTACGTCGTCTGGGTTGAACTGCGCGGCCTGTTCGCCCACGAATATCCCTACGCCATCATCGACCCCACCTTCGCACCGCCCGGCGGCCAGCCCAACGGCTATCTCGGCGTCGCCATCGGCGTCGGCGTCCTCCTCGTCCTGGTCGGCCTTTTTTGCCTTCTGCTGGTGTTCGCGGATAAGCTGATCGGGAGGCGGATGGCGAGGACGACGGCATGACATTGCGACGGGTTGCGAGCTGGGTCGGCCTCATCCTCGGCATCGCCGCCCTGCTGCTGCAGTTCGCCCTTACCATCCCGCTCCGGCTCAGCAACGGTGACAGCATCTTCGGCGCGGTGGTGTTCTATTTCAGCTTCTTCACCATTCTCACCAATATCGCGCTCGTCCTGATCTACCTCACCGACCTCGCGCCCCGCGCCGGCCTCGCCTGGTTCAGGCAGCCGATGACGCGCGGCATGATGGCCGCGATGATCACACTAGTCATGCTGTTCTACCATTTCATCCTCGGGCCCACCTGGCAGCCCGAGGGCCTCTGGTGGGTCGCCGACACGGCGCTCCACTACCTCACGCCGCTCCTCTATCTCGTCTGGTGGACGCTCTTCGCGTGGCATGGCCGGCTGAAATTCTCCGGCATCCCCACCATGCTCGTGCCGCCACTGATCTATCTCGCCTATGCCATGACGCGCGGCGCCCTGACCGGCGAATATCCCTACCCGATCCTGGAAGCGAACCGCCTCGGCTATGCACAGGTCGCGCTCAGCCTTGCCGAACTCCTTGTCGCCGTCACCGGTCTGTGCGCCCTCGTCGTGCTGGCGGATCGCCTGCTGGCCCGCGTCAAGCTGCCCTCGTGAGCCTGTTGCAAAGCCCGCCTTTTCGATAGGACGGCGCAGAGCGTTGCGTTAAGCAGGGGCTTCCCGGTCGCCAGCGGAATCGCCCCCCTTCCATGACGTATCAGAACAATATCGAGATCACGCCCAAGCTCGTCGCCGACCACGGCCTGAAGCCCGACGAATACGACAAGATCGTCTCCCTGCTGGGCGGCCGCAACGCGCCGACCTACACCGAGCTCGGCATCTTTTCGGCCATGTGGAACGAGCACTGCTCGTACAAGTCCTCCAAGAAGTGGCTGCGCACCCTGCCCACCACCGGCCCCCGCGTCATCCAGGGTCCCGGCGAGAATGCCGGCGTCGTCGACATCGGCGACGGCCAGGCCATCGTCTTCAAGATGGAGAGCCACAACCACCCCAGCTTCATCGAGCCCTACCAGGGCGCCGCCACCGGCGTCGGCGGCATCCTGCGCGATGTCTTCACCATGGGCGCCCGCCCCGTCGCCGCCATGAACGCGCTGCGCTTCGGCGACCCGGCGCATGAAAAGACCCGCCATCTCGTCTCCGGCGTCGTCGCCGGCGTCGGCGGCTACGGCAATTCCTTCGGCGTCCCCACCGTCGGCGGCGAGGTCGAGTTCGACGCCCGCTACAACGGCAATATCCTCGTCAACGCCTTCGCCGCCGGCCTCGCCGATACCGACAAGATCTTCTACTCCAAGGCCGAAGGCGTCGGCCTGCCCGTCGTCTATCTCGGCGCCAAGACCGGCCGCGACGGCGTCGGCGGCGCCACCATGGCCTCGGCCGAATTCGGCGACGACATCGAGGAAAAGCGCCCCACCGTCCAGGTCGGCGACCCCTTCACCGAAAAGCGCCTGCTCGAGGCCTGCCTCGAACTGATGGCAACCGGCGCCGTCATCGCCATCCAGGACATGGGCGCCGCCGGCCTCACCTGCTCGGCCGTCGAGATGGGCGCCAAGGGCGACCTCGGCATCGAGCTCGACCTCGACCACGGTGCCGGTGCGCGAAGACGAACATGACCCCCTACGAGATGATGCTCTCGGAGAGCCAGGAGCGCATGCTCATGGTGCTGCATCCCGAAAAGGAAGCCGACGCCCGCGCCGTCTTCGAAAAGTGGGAACTCGACTTCGCCACCGTCGGCGTCACCACCGACGACCTCCGCTTCCGCGTTCTCTGGCAGGGCGACGGAAGTCGCCAACCTGCCGATCAAGGAGCTCGGCGACGCCGCCCCCGAATACGATCGCCCGTGGACCAGACCCGCAGCCGCCGCGCCGCTCGCCGCGACGACATTCCGCAGATGGACGTCGCCGACGCCCTGCTGCAAGCTCGTCGGCTCGCCCTGCCCTCAGCTCGCGCCGCTGGGTCTATGAGCAGTACGACACCCTGATCCAGGGCAATTCCCTGCAACTGCCCGGTGGCGATGCCGGCGTCATCCGCGTCGACGGCCACCCCACCAAGGCCCTCGCCTTTACCTCCGACGTCACCCCGCGCTACTGCGAGGCCGACCCCTACGAGGGCGGCAAGCAGGCGGTCGCCGAGTGCTGGCGCAACCTCACCGCCGTCGGCGCCGAGCCGCTCGCCGCCACCGACAACCTCAACTTCGGCAATCCCGAGCGCCCCGAAATCATGGGCCAGCTGGTTCGACGCCATGCGCGGCATCGGCGACGCCTGCCGGGCGCTGGATTTCCCCATCGTCTCGGGCAACGTCTCGCTCTACAACGAGACCAACGGCACGCGGCATCCTGCCCACCCCCACCATCGGCGGCGTCGGCCTGATCCCCGATTGGACGCGCAGATGGCCCGCATCGGCTTTGCCGCTCCCGGCGAAGCCATCCTGCTCGTCGGCGCGCCCGACTGGTGGGGCACCCATCTCGGCCAGTCGATCTACCTGCGCGACCTCTTCGGCCGCACCGACGGCCCGCCGCCGCCGGTCGATCTCGGCGCACGAAAGAAGGGCCGGCGACTTCGTCCGCATCCTGATCCGCGACGGCATCGCCACCGCCGTGCATGATCTCTCGGACGGCGGCCTCGCGGTCGGTCTCGCCGAGATGGCGATGGCCTCGGGCATCGGCGCCGAGGTCAACCAGCTCAACGACGGCGACCCCATCCCGCAGTTCTTCGGCGAGGATCAGGGCCGCTACATCGTCACCGTCAAGCGCGACTTCCTCGACCAGTTCTATGAGGACATCTACCCCTACGCCGGCCTCTTCGCCCCCTGGATCGGCAACACCGGCGGCACCACGCTGAAGCTCGGCGACGCCCGCGCCATCCCCGTTGCCGACCTCAGGGCCGCCCACGAAGGCTGGTTCCCGGCCTATATGGCGGGGGCAGTCTAGTCTGCCGCAAAGCGCTGCGGAAGCAAGTGCGGGTCTCGTTCAACCAGCACTCACGCGCCTATCACGCTTGCGAATACGGGCTCGAACAAGCACCGGAGAACGCTTATATCAGCGTCATTCCACAACCGGGAGACCTACCCATGACGACCACTACGGAACGCGCAGTGCTTGCCGGCGGCTGCTTCTGGGGCGTTGAGGACCTGCTGCGCCGCTATGACGGGGTCATCTCCACCCGCGTCGGCTACACCGGCGGCACCAATCCGAATGCAACCTACCGCAACCACGGCACCCATGCCGAGGCCATCGAGATCATCTACGATCCGGCCCGCATCAGCTATCGCCAGCTGCTCGAGTACTTCTTCCAGATCCATGATCCCTCGACCAGGAACCGGCAGGGCAACGACATCGGCACCAGCTATCGCTCGGCCATCTTCTACACCACGCCCGAGCAGAAGGCCGTCGCCGAGGATACCATCAAGGACGTCGACGCCTCCGGGCTTTGGCCCGGCAAGGTGGTGACCGAAGTCACTGCCGCCAGCGACTTCTGGGAAGCCGAGCCCGAGCATCAGGACTATCTGCAGCGCATCCCGCACGGCTATACGTGCCACTTCATCCGCCCCAACTGGAAGCTGCCCAAGCGCCAGACCGCCGCGGCCTGACCACGCACGTGCCGGACGTCCTCCACCGAGGCGTCCGGCTTTTTCACGCCCGCGGATGGATGCCGCGCGGCGTTGAACCAACCCTCCTCACATGCCATATCTCGTCGAGGCGCACCGTTGCGCTCGCTGTTGCGGAGAATGCCATGCCCATGCCCGGAGCCGAAATTGAACGCCGCATAAAGGCTGCGCTCCCCGACGCCCGGATCGAACTCCGCGACACCGCAGGAGACGGCGACCACTGGGCCGCGACCATCGTCTCCGAGGCCTTCCGCGGCAAATCCCGCGTGCAGCAGCACCAGCTCGTCTACGCCGCTCTTCAGGGCGACATGGGCGGCGCCCTCCACGCCCTCGCGCTGCAGACCAGCGCACCGGAGTGAGCCGCGCCGTTCTGTTCGACGTCGATGGCGTGCTCGTTCACGGCTACCACGCGCGGCCCGAAAAGCAGGTGCGCTGGGACGAGCGGCTGCTTCAGGACATGGGCATCGACCCGGGCCGCTTCTCCGCCGAATTCATCCACGAGAGCTTCATCAAGAAAGTGCTGATCGGCGACATGTCGCTGGTCGCCGCACTCGATCGTGTGCTGCCGCAGCTCGGCTATTCCGGCACGACGATGACCTTCATCAGCTACTGGATGAGCAATGACAGCGTCGTCAACGCGCCGTTGCTCGATCTCATCGGCAGCCTCAAGGCGACCGGCGATGCGGCACTCTACGTCGCCACCAACCAGGAGCACCACCGCGCGTTCTGGCTCTGGCACACCCTCGGTCTCGGCAACCTGTTCGCCGACATTTTCTATTCGGCCCGCCTTGGCGCGCTGAAGCCGAACCGCCCCTTCTTCGACGCCATCGCCACCCGTATCGGCAGGCAGGCCGAACCGCCGCTGTTCTTCGACGACCGCGATGACGTGGTCAAAGCCGCCCGGGCCTATGGCTGGGAGGCGGTGCTGTTCAACGACCTTGCCGACTGCGCCGGACATCCCTGGATTGCCGCCCGCATCGAACCGAACGCCGTTCGTGACGATGAAGGGCGCGAAGACGCCGCGAGGCCCAAATAGCCCGAGCCGCACGTAGCCCACACCCCGAATTACATGGGTTATTCGGCATTCTGCCTGCAGGGCGTGTCGGCGGTGGACTGGCCAATCCGCTAGCGTCCATCGTCACATCCCGATGATAGCCTCGACAGCGCCGCAAACTCGGCTTATCTACACTGCAAATACTCCGGCCCTGCCCGGCTCGCGAAAGGCATCGACATGACCGACATCAACGCCATCATCGACGACAAGGTGAAGAACAACGACGTGTACCTGTTCATGAAGGGCACGCCCGACTTCCCGCAATGCGGTTTCTCGAGCCGCGTCGTGCAGATTCTCAACTACCTGGGCGTCGACTATCAGAGCGCCAATGTGCTGGCGGACCAGGAACTGCGCGAAGGCATCAAGGCCTACACCAACTGGCCCACCATCCCGCAGCTCTACGTCAAGGGCGAATTCGTCGGCGGCGCCGACATCGTCACCGAGATGTTCCAGGCCGGCGAACTGCAGACCCACCTTGCCGACAAGGGCATAGCGGTCAAACAGACCGCCTGATCTCCTTCGCAGCCAGCCGTTCTGCGGGCGTCGAGCCACCGGCGCCCGCAATTTGTGTGATGGACTTCGCCTCCGCGATCAATTCGCGTGATGGCTCCATTCCATAAATCCGTTATCCGCGACCCGGACGGCAGTGTACGGGGATGGCCATCGTAGTGGACACCCCCCGATGACCATCGCCGCCCCCTCCGCCGCCGCGCGCTCCCCCGCTGTCCCGCTTCTCGCCTTGCTGATCGCGGGCTGTGTCATCGCAGCCGCCACCAATGGCATCCGCACCAGCTTTGGCCTTTTCACCCTGCCCGTGACCGCTGACCTCGGCATCAGTCGCGAGTCCTGGGGCATGGCACTCGCCATCCAGAACCTTGCCTGGGGCATCGCCCAGCCTTTCGCTGGCGGCATCGCCGATCGCTACGGCTCCGGCCGGGTGGTCGTCGCCGGGCTGCTGATCTACGCCGCGGGCCTCGCCCTCGCTGCAGTATCGCCGGGCGCGGGACTGCTCACGGTCTCGGCTGGAATCATCACCGGCGTCGGCATCGCCACGTCGTCCTTCTCCATCGTCATGGCGGCGTTCGGGCGCAGCGTGCCGCCCGAAAAGCGCAGCTTCATCTTCGGCCTCGCGACCGCCGCCTCGTCCTTCGGCCAGTTCATCTTCGCGCCGATCGGACAGGGCTTCATCTCGGCCTTCGGCTGGCAGAGCACCTTCATTTACCTCGCCGCCATGCTGGTGATGATCCTGCCGCTCGCTTACGCCCTGCGCGGTCGCACCGAGGCCGCGAGCGGCGAGGCCGACCTGAGGTTCATGGACGCGCTGGCCCGTGCCTGGGGCTACGGCTCGTACCGCCTGCTGGTCGCCGGCTTCTTCGTCTGCGGCTTCCATCTGGCCTTCATCACCGTCCACATGCCCGCTTACCTCGTGCAATGCGGCCTGTCGCCGGCCACCGGCAGCTGGTCGCTCGCCCTGATCGGCCTGTTCAACATCGCCGGCTCCCTGCTATCCGGCTACCTGGGCAGCCGCCTTCCCAAGCAGCTGTTGCTCGCCACCATTTACTTCCTCCGCGCCATCGCCATCGGCCTGTTCATGCTGTTTCCAGCGACCGAGATATCCGCCTACCTGTTCTCCGCCGCGATCGGCCTGCTCTGGCTCTCGACCGTCCCCCTGACGGCCGGCCTCGTCAGCCTGTTCTTCGGTGCGCGCTACATGGGCATGCTCTACGGGCTCGTCTTCCTCAGCCACCAGATCGGCTCATTCGTCGGCGTCTGGCTGGGCGGCTATGTTTACGATGTCACCGGGTCGTACAGCCTGGTGTGGTACCTCGGTATCCTGCTCGGGCTCGGCTCGGCGGCGGTCCACCTCCCCATCCGGGAGGCTGGGGTCCCGGCCTTCCGTACTGCCACCGCCTGAAAGATGTGAACCAGCTTTCCCTTGCCATCGGCGAGGGGTGGGTTCATGTTTCCGCACACTTTCCGCCGGCCCCCCCGGCGATGACCGGACAATTTCATGACGACGACCATTCCCACGGCGCGGGTCCTTTCCCGCACCGAGTTTATTGCACTGGTGGCGGCGTTGATGGCCCTCAACGCCCTCGCCATCGATGTGATGCTGCCTGCACTGCCCTATATGGGCGAAGCGCTCGGCGTCACCAACGAGAACGAGCGCCAGTTCGTCATTGGCGCCTACATGATCGGTTTCGGCCTGTCGCAGCTCGCGTTTGGCCCGCTGTCGGACCGCTATGGCCGCCGCGCCCCGCTGCTGATCGGCCTCGTCGTCTACGTGATCGCTGCCTTTGCCGCGACCATTGCCCCAAACTTTGCCGTATTGCTGGCGCTGCGCTTCATCCAGGGCTGCGGCGCCGCCGGCACGCGGGTGATCGCCACCTCCGTTGTACGCGACCGCTTTTCCGGCCGTGTCATGGCCGAGGTCATGTCGCTGACCTTCATGGTCTTCATGGCCGTCCCAATCATCGCCCCCTCGATTGGTCAGGTGCTGCTGCTGACCGGCCCGTGGCAGTACATCTTCCTGTTCATGGGCGGCCTTGCCACGATCATCAGCGTCTGGGCTTACCTGCGGCTGCCCGAAACGCTCGACCCGAGCGCCCGGCGCGCCCTCACCGTCTCCATCGTGACCGACGGGTTCCGCATCGTCTTCACCAATCGCGTCGCCATCTTCTACGGCCTCGCCGGAATGTTCGTCTTTGGCGCCCTGTTCGGCTTCATCTCCGAAAGCCAGCAGATCTTTGTCGATGTCTACGGCCTCGGCGTCTATTTCCCGGTCGCTTTTGCCATCATGGCCGGCACCATGGCCATCTCGTCGTTCGTTAATGCGCGCATCGTGAGCATCCTCGGCATGCGGCGCATCAGCCATTTCGCCTTGCTGTCTTTCGTTAGCCTCAGCGCCGTGTGGGTGTTGCTCGCCTATACTCACAACCTGCCGCTCTGGGCATTTTTCATCCTGCTGTGCGCCGCGCAGTTCATGTTCGGCTGGGCCGCATCCAACATGAACTCGCTCTCGATGGAGCCGCTCGGCGCCGTAGCGGGCACTGCCGCATCGGTATTCGGGTTCATCCAGACCGTGGGCGGCGCAAGCCTCGGCACCTTTACCGGCCAGCATTTCGACGGCACAACTCTGCCCGCCGCCTTCGGCTATTTCGGCTATGGCGCGCTGGCCTTGATCTGCGTCTTGATCGCCGAGAAGGGCCGCTTGTTCGGCGTCGGCAAGGAATATGCCCAACCCGCTGGTCCCGCAGGACATTAGGGCGGCACCGGATGCCTACACCCGGCGCCCCACGAAGATGGTCCACCCAAGCCACGGCCGGATGCGTTTGAGGTAGTCGGTCCAGTCGGTGCGGCTTTTCTCCAGCACGGCCTGCTGGTCCGGGTGGTTGGGGTGCTCGCGTCCCCAGCGCAGCGTCGCGTGCCGGTGGTGACTGACATAGCGCTCGAAATCGGCGTCCGACGCCGAAATCAGCGCTGAAACTTCGGCCCCGTGCCGCTCCATGATCGAGGCAAGTTCGCGCGCATCGAGCGGCAGCACCTCGCCGGTGGGCACCGGCGGCCTGCGTTTTAGCGTTATGTCGCCCACCACGATGGCGGCGCCGGGCTTTGCCGCCGCGGCCATCCAGTCGATCGTCTCGACGAAGCCGCCCAGCGCCAGTGTCGCGCCGAGGCACATCACCACGTCGTAGGCCGCCTTCGGCTGTGCGACCTCGGCGATTGGCCTCTGGATGAAGCTCAGATTACCGCGCGACGGAGGCGTTTGCCGGGCGACGCGGAGAAAATCTGGATTGACGTCAACGCCTGTCCCATCGATCGCGTAGCGCTCCGCCCATTGCCGCATGATCCAGGCTTTGCCGCAGCCGATATCGAGCACCTTCAGCCCGTCGCGAATGTCGCAATAATCGTCCAGCAGCCGCAGCTTCCGGTCGGTGACCGGGTTCTGGATCTCGATGTCGGCTTCCGCGATGGTCCAGTAGTTCTGATTGTCCAATCCGTGCCTCCTCGCCCGGAATGTTCAATCCACTATACCGTGAACACCTCGCGCCGAAGCAAGTGCCAAGAATCGACATCCGGTGCGAGCAGCAGACCGCCCGCCAGGTGTTCGACCAGATAGGGCGAGCCATCGAAGCGCGCCACATACCCCCCTGCCTCCTTGGCGATCAGCGTTCCGGGCAGGTGGTCCCACGGCATCAGCTTGTTGAACGTCGCAAACTGCGAATTCCCGGTTGCGAACATCCGGTAGTCATGTCCGGCCACCCGGTAGTTCGCGGTAATCTTGAGTTTTGCGAGGTTGGCCAGCACCTGCGGCTTGGTTTTGAGATCGAGAAATCCGATCGACACCGTCCCGACCATCTCATCCAGCGGCGATGCCGCAGCCGCCGCCAGCCTGACGCTCGATCCGTCTGGTCGTCTGAGCCACGCCCCGCCGCCGCGCTCTGCCACCACCCAGTCGTCGCCCATCGGATCGTAGATGATCCCGGCAACCACCTCGTCCTTCCTCACCACCGCTGCCATCACCGCAAACAGCGGCAGCCCGGCGGCAAAATTGGCGGTCCCGTCCACCGGATCGACCGTGATGGCAAAATCGGCGCCCGGCAACCGCCCCAGCAGGAGCGGATCGGCCGCCACCAACTCCTCGCCGATCACCAGCGCATCCGGCCACAGTTCGGCGATCCGGCGCTTGATGAAGTGCTCGGC
This sequence comes from uncultured Alphaproteobacteria bacterium, assembly GCA_963796775.1. Classification (GTDB taxonomy): domain Bacteria; phylum Pseudomonadota; class Alphaproteobacteria; order Rhizobiales; family Devosiaceae; genus Devosia_A. Next base: position 693,496 of record CAWCMZ010000007.1, read on the forward strand.
CTCGGTGTCCGCCTCCGTCACGAGGTCGGTCGCCGATGACTTGGTCCGTATCTGGCTCTTCTCCAGCCGCCGGAAGCGCGGCAGGATTTCGGCCGTCGCCGCGTCGCGCAGGATGGTCATCAGCGCATCCAGGTCGAAACTCTTCATTGCAGGTCCAATTCGTTCGAAATGCATGTCGACATCAGCCGGCCCCAAGCGACTAACACCGAACGCCAACCAGTGCTATCGCTGCGCGCCCATTCGGCCGCAGCCGCCCGAGGATCTTGCCCGATGATCGCCACCACCCCTAACGGCATGTCGAAATTCGAGTTTGTGGCCCTGATGGCTGGCTTGATGGCCGTCGATACGCTGGCTATCGACATCATGCTCCCGGCATTCCCGGCCATCGGGGCGGCACTCGGCATCGGCAATCCCAACGACCGCTCGCTCATTCTCACCGCATTCCTCATGGGATTTGGCCCGCCGCAGCTGATTTTCGGCCCGCTCACCGACCGCTTCGGGCGGCGCAGCATCATCCTCATTGGCATTCTCGGCTACGTGCTGACCTCGCTCGCCTGCGCGCTCGCTCCGAGCTTTGCCGTCATGCTGCTCGCCCGCTTCCTCCAGGGCACCGCCGCCGCGGCCGTGCGCGTGGCGATGATCGCCGCCGTGCGCGACCGCTTCTCCGGCCAGGCCATGGTGGACATCATGTCCCTGGTGCTCGCCATCTTTCTCCTCGTCCCCATCATCTGCCCCACCATCGGCCAGTTGCTGCTCTTCGTCGGCCCCTGGCAGTTGATCTTCGCCTTCATGGCAGCCGTCGCAACCGGCTTCGCCGTCTGGTCCCTGATCCGCCTGCGCGAGAGCCTGCGGCCTCAGGATCGCCGGACGCTCGATTTCCGCGTCGTGGTGGAGGGCTTCCGCATCGTCGTTGGCAACCGGCCGGCGTTCTTCTACGGCATTGTCGGCACCTTCATGTACGGCATCATCTCGACCATGCTGAACACCGCGCAGCAGATCTACGTCGACATCTTCCACCTCGGCGCGTGGTTCCCCGTGGCATTTGCCTTCACCACCATCGTCGCCGCCGTCGCCAATCTCTTCATGTCGAAAATCACCCGCGCTTTCGGCATGCGCCGTACTGCACATGCCTCTGGTCTCATCATCCTCCTCGCCAGCGCCGCCTTTGCGATCATGAGTCTCAGCGGCCCGCCAACGCTCTGGAGCTTTTACGTCATGCTGGTGCTGATTTTTCCCTGCGTAGTCGCGGGTTTCACCACCACGGGCGCGCTTTCGATGGAGCCGCTGGGCGAGGTCGCCGGCACTGCGTCCGCCGTTTTCGGTGCCATCAACACCGTCGGCGGTGCGCTCATCGGCGTCGTCACCGCCCAGCTTTACGACGGCAGCGTCACACCCATGCTCTGCGCCAATGCCCTGATGGGCGGCTTCGCGCTTGTTGCCTTCCTCATCGCCGAAAATGGCCGCCTGTTCCGCCGCGATCAGGCCCCACTGCTGCCCGCCGCCGCCGAAGTCTTCTGAAGCCCGGCGAAGTCGAACAGCTTGGGATCGAGCAGATGGCTGGCGTTCACGTTGCCCAGCGCCCGGATCATCACATCCTTGCGGCCGGGCATCCGCTTCTCGATGTCGTCGAGCATGGCCTTCATCACATTGCGCTGCAGCCCGTCCTGCGAGCCGCAGAGGTCACATGGGATGATCGGGAACTGCATCACGCCGGCAAACTGCGCCAGGTCGTCCTCGGCGCAATAGATCAGCGGCCTCAGCACCTCGACATCGCCCTCGTCGTTGAGCAGCCGTGGCGGCATCGCCGCCAGTTTGCCGCCATGAAACATGTTCATGAAGAAGGTCTCGAGACTGTCCTCGCGGTGATGCCCGAGCACCAGCGCCCTGCACCCCTCTTCGCGCGCGATCCGATACAGGTGCCCCCGCCGCAGCCGCGAGCAGAGCGAGCAGTACGTCGCCCCCTGCGGCAGCTTGTCGGTGACGATCGAATACGTGTCGCGATACTCGATGCGGTGCGCGATGCCGTGCCCGGTCAGGAATTCCGGCAGGATGTGCTTGGGGAAATTTGGCTGCCCCTGGTCGAGATTGCACGCCAGCAGGTCCACCGGCAGCAGCCCCCGCCACTTGAGATCGAGCAGCACCGCCAGCAATCCATATGAGTCCTTGCCGCCCGACAGCGCCACCAGCCAGCGCTCGCCCGGCCGCACCATGGCGAACTTCTCCAGCGCCTCGCGCACATTGCGCACCAGCCGCTTTCTGAGCTTGTTGAACGACACCGTCTGCGGCACGTCCCGGAACATCGGGTGCGCGCCGGTCAGGTCCTCATCGATCGGCAGGATTTCGTTCATCGCGACACCAACGAGAAAGGGCGGCCTGAGCCGCCCTTTCCTTAGATCACTTCGGCGGAAAGCTCTACTCCGCCGGCATCGGGTCGGGCATCGGGGCCGAGCCGACGTCGCTGCCGGTGTTGAACTTGTCGAGATTGGATTCGAATTCGTGCAGACGCTTCCAGATCGAACGCAGTTCGGTCAGCGTCGTCCAGTTGTCGAGGATGATCGAGAACGCCCCGTCCACCCTGCCATAAGCGTTCGACACCTGCTGGAACACGCCGAACGTCACCGCCCCCGTCATCATGCTCGGCCCGATGAGCAGCAGCGAGGTCAGCGACGTCACCTGTCCGTAGAGGTTCGACCACATGTCGAAATAGCCATAGTGCAGATACAGCCGGTGGTAGTTGAAGCGAATACCCGCGAACAGTTCGAACAGCGTGTCAGGCGCCGCATGGGTCAGCTTGTCGTCCTCGCCCAGCACCAGCTCCTTGCGGAACGCCGCCTCGACGCGCTGGTTGTTGTATTCGAGCCCCGGCAGGAAATAGCCCACGAACCACGAGATGACCATGCCGCCGACCGACACCAGCAGCGAGGCCCAGACGAGCGAGCCGGGGATGTCACGAATGAACGGTACGTCCACCTTGGAACTCAGCCCCCACAGGATCGGCAGGAAGGCGATCAGCGTCATCAGCCCGCGCACCGCGGCCAGCCCGAGACCCTGCACGATGGAAGCGAAGCGCTGCGTATCTTCCTGGATGCGCTGCGAGGCGCCCTCGATCTCGCGCGCCACGTTGCGCCAGCGCGGGATGTAGTCCTCGGTGATCGCCTGCCGCCAGCGGAAGGCATAGAGGCGCGTGATGTACGATGTCACCGTAGCCAGCACCACATACGGCAGGGCAATGCCGAGGAATGAGGTCGGCGTCGGCAGCGGAATGCCCAGGAAGTAGGTGGTGTTGAACGTGAACCCGAACAGGTCGATCCAGAACTCCGAAATGTCGTGTCCCGCCGGCGCCTGCAGCATGTCGTAGAAGCCGCCGTACCAGCCGTTGACCAGCACCGTGAACTGCACCTGCACGTAGATCGAGACGATCAGGAACAGGCCGCCCCCATAGGCCCACGCCGCCCATTTGCGGTTCAGGAAAAACGACTTGATCATATGGCCTCCGCCGAGTTGCCCGCCCAGCGGGTCACCAATCCGTCACAAAAAAATACGCCTGCGGCAAGGCCGGAGTTTCGTTCCTTACCAAAACTTAAGGCCGCCCCGTTGCCGGAGCGGCCTTCAAATTCTGCGGCAATCGAACTGGATCAGCGCGAGTAGAACTCGACCACCAGGTTCGGTTCCATCTGCACCGGGTACGGCACATCGCTCAGCGACGGCACACGCACGAAGGTTGCGGACATCTTGGTGTGATCGGCCTCGACATAATCCGGCACGTCGCGCTCGGCGAGCTGCACAGCTTCGAGCACGATGCCGAGCTGGCGCGAACGCTCCTTGATCTCGACCTTGTCCCCGGCCTTTACCGTATAGGACGGAATATTGACGCGCTTGCCGTTGACCATCACATGGCCGTGGCTGACGAACTGCCGCGCCGCAAACACGGTCGGCACGAACTTGGCGCGGTAGATGATGGCGTCGAGACGGCTCTCGAGCAGGCCGATCAGCTTCTCGCCGGTGTCGCCCTTGACGCGCGCCGCCTCCTGATAGAGGCGGCGGAACGCCTTCTCGGTGATCGAGCCGTAGTAGCCCTTGAGCTTCTGCTTGGCGCGCAGCTGCAGACCGTAATCGGAGGTCTTGCCCTTGCGGCGCTGGCCATGCTGGCCCGGACCATAGGCTCGGGCATTGAGCGGGGACTTCGGACGGCCCCAGATGTTTTCGCCAAGACGGCGATCGATTTTATGCTTGGTAGACTGGCGCTTCGACATCGCGTGTCCTTCGGCTCGCGAACGAGCATAAGAGTTAAAAGACCACGCCCTCCTCTGCCCTTCAGTTTCCCGAAGTGCCGACAGATCCTCGAATATTCAGAGTGATCTCGGGTGCGCTCATGGAGCCGTTGGGCTCGACAAGTGGCCGCGTAATAGTGGCCGAAGCCCCCAAAGTCAAGCAAATCAGGGCTGCGGGCCCTCATAGCCCTCAATCACGATGATGTCCGACGAGGCAACATTGGTGCGCAGCCGGATGAGCGCCTGGTAGTCGTCCGAGCGATAGCAGGCGAGCGCCGTCTCGAAGCTGTCGAATTCAATCACCACGTTGCGGCTGCGCGGCGTCCCTTCGACCACCTCGCGGCGCCCGCCGCGGATCAGGAATCTGCCGCCGAACCGGCCGATCGGTCCCGCATTGGCCGCCACATAAGCCTTGTAGGCATCGACATCGCTCACATCGACCAGCCCGATCCAGTATCCCTTGGCCATTAGATCCTCCGTCCCAACGACGGCCGATTCTGGCGCGAAACGGGCTGCAGGTCGAGAGGCGCGGGTGCACGGCCGTCCTGACCGCGCTCCGTGGCTCACACCATCTTCTTGCTGAGCGTGCGCTGCTCGCGCAGCCCCGGGAACCCCCACGCCCACAATCCGGCAACAAGCATCGAGCCGATGCCGCCGATCACCACGGCCGGCACAGGCCCCAGCACCGCCGCCACGCTGCCGGCGCGGAATTCGCCCAGCTCATTGGAGGCGCCGATGAACACCGAGTTCACCGCGTTGACCCGCCCGCGCACCTCCTCCGGCGTCCACAGCTGCATGATGGTGTCGCGGATGATGACGCTGACCATGTCGCACGCCCCGACTGCCGCCAGCGCCAGCACCGACAGCCAGATGCTCGTTGAAAACCCGAACAGCGCGGTAAAGAATCCGAACAGCCCCACGAACACGAACAGCAATCGCCCGGCCCGATCCCTGATCGGAAACGCCGTCAGCACGACGCCCATCAGGATTGCCCCGATCCCCGGCGCGGCGCGCAGATAACCCAGTTCCTGCGGCCCCGCATGCAGGATGTCCTTGGCATAGATCGGCAGCAGCGCCACCGCGCCGCCCATCATCACCGCGAACATGTCGAGCGAGATGGCCCCGAGCACGATCTTGTTGCTGAAGATGTAGCGGAACCCGGCGAAGATCGTCTCGACACTGCGCTGCGCCATCGTGCGCTGCGGCGGCTTCGGGATCAGTGTCGCCGAGAACAGCGCCAGCGCCAGCAGCACCGCCCCGGTCGCGAATGGCACGCTCGGTCCCAGCCCGTAGAGCAGGCCACCGATCGCCGGGCCCATGATGCCCGCCGACTGCCAGCCCGCGGTGCTGAGCGTAATCGCACTGGCCAGTGCCTCCGGCGGCACCAGGTTCGGCGCCAGCGACTGCGTCGCCGGCCCCCAGAACGCCCGCGCCGTACCCAGCGTCACCAGAATGACGAAGATCGGCCACACCTCGTGTGCCTGTGCGTTGGTGAACAGCATGAATCCGAGCGCGCACACCAGCTCGACCCCGAGGCAGATGCGCATGATCAGCCGCCGGCTGAAGCGGTCAGAGGCGAACCCGGTGACAAGGATCAGCAGCAGCGAGGGCAGAAACAGCGAGAGCCCCACAAGTCCCAGCAGGAACGCGTTGCCGGTGACATCGTAGATCTGCCAGGCGATCGACACCGACATGATCTGCACGGCAAAACTGACCAGCACCGTGGTCAGGAAGTAGAACCGGTAACCGCTGTAGGCATAGGCGCGCGAGGAAGACTCGGCGGGGGCGGGAGAACTCATGGTGGCCGTGGCTTGCCATGCCCCGGCTGTTGCAGTCAAACCGGATCGCCGCCGTCCTGCTTCTTCTGCCGGCGTCGGGATTGGGCCGCTGGTGCTTGCGGTCGATCGACGAGATGACGCCGCGCAGCGTCCGCACCTCCTGCGCGGAAAACTGGCCCCGCGTCAGCATGGCCCTGAGGTTATTGACCATCGTTGGGCGCTTGTCCGGCGTCGTGAAGAACCCCGTCTGCTCGAGCACCCCCTCCAGATGACCGAACAGGCCCAGCAGTTCGTCCTTTCCCGCCGGCGGTTCCAGCACATCGGAAAACAGCAGCGTCTTTCCGAGATCGGACTGCCGCCGCCACTCATATGCGAGGATCAGCACCGCCTGCGCGATATTGAGCGATGCGAATGCCGGCTCCACCGGCAGCGTCACGATGGCGTCGCTGAGGGCGATCTCCTCGTTGTTGAGGCCCCATTTCTCGCGCCCGAACAGCAGCCCCGCCCCCGCCCCGGTGCCGATATGCGCGATCATCTGCTGCGCCGCGACCTCCGGGCCATACACCTTGACCTGCATGTCGCGCTGCCGCGCCGTCGTCGCAAACACCAGCGACAGGTCGGCAATCGCTGCCTCCGTCGTCTCGAACACCCGCACCCGCTCGATCACATGATCCGCCTTCGATGCGGCCGCCACTGCCTTCTCGTTGGGCCAGCCGTCGCGGGGATTGACCAGGCGCAGGTCCCATAGCCCGAAATTGGCCATGGCGCGTGCCGCCGTGCCGATATTCTCCCCCAGTTGCGGCTCGCACAGGATGACCGCCGGGCTCGGATGGAAGATGATCTGCTTTGATGTGTCTGTGCCGGCCATCTGCGCGTCCTGTTGGCCGCAGATAGGCCGGATCGCGCCTGAAGATCAAGCAGCCCGGATCAGGCGACTTTATGGGCGCTCAGTTCCGCACCGCCGAACCCCGCCGCCATTCCCTGTCGATGAGCGCAAAATGCAACTCTTCGTCCCACTCGCCCTGAAACATCGCATGTTCGCGAAAATGCGCTTCGAGGCGCATGCCAAGCGCCTTCAGTAGCCGTGCCGAGGCCTGGTTCTGGCCGGCGCAGCGGGCAAAGATGCGATGCAGGTGGAACTGCTCGAATCCGACTGTCAGCAGGGCGCTTACCGCCTCGCTCGCATAGCCCTGGCGCCGGTAGATAGAATTGAAGACGAAGCGCAATTCCGCCTGCGCAGCCACCGCATCGGTCCAGCGCAACGACACGTGCCCTACCAAAAGGTCGTCGGCCTGCCGCGTCACCGCCAAGGCCAGGGTATCACCCGGTCGGGTGAGCCGGACCTGCTTGGTCATGGCGTCGAGAGCCGCCTTGGCCTCCACCCGGTCGCGCGCCTTCCAGTCGAGGTAGCGCTGCACGTCCGGGAGCGCGTAGTACTCCATCATCTCATCAAGATCAGCCTTGATGAACGGCCTCAGGATCAGTCGATCGGTCACAATTCTTCTGTCTGGAACGGCCATGTCCAGTGCGTCCTCCGCTACGCCTGAGCCCTGCTCCCTGAACGTGGCCAAACGATTGTGGGTTCCTGCTGGATCGGAAATAAACTTCCGGACCTGGATGGTCAGGTGGCGCCGCCCTTGCGGAGGCGCCACTCGTCTTCGAGGATTGCGTAGATCAGTTCCTCGTCCCAGGCGCCCTTGACCATCACGTGCTCGCCTGAAATGCGCCTCGCGCCGCATCCCCAGCCGCTCCATCACCCGCCACGACGCGCTGTTGCGCAGATCGCAGCGCGCATGGATGCGGTGCAGCCCGAGCTCTTCGAACCCATAGCGCAGCATGGCATTTGCCGCCTCTGTGGCGTATCCACGCCCGTGCTGGTCTGGGTTGAAGATGTAGCCGATCTCCCCCTGCCGGTCTTCGACGCTGCGCCAGATCAGCGATATCTCACCGATCATCGCCAGATCATCCTGCCGCTCGACCGCCAGCAGCGATGCTTGTCGCCATCGGTCGCCAGCGACGTCTGCCCGATCCGCGTTTGCACCGCTTCGGTGACGCTCTCGTGGCTCATCGGCTCATCGAACAGGTAGCGGGCCACGTCCTCGCGGGCGCGATAGGCAAACACCGCCTCCACATCGCCGCGCGTAAACGGGCGTATCCGCAGCCGCTCCGTGGTCAATCGGATAGGCCGGCGCGTGCCGCGGGAATGCATATTCGGCAAGCTGGTTCATCGCAGCAGGCGGCTTAGCCTCCTCGTCCCGCGGAATCAAGCGGGCGCTCCAGCGGGGCTTAACCCCAGCTTGCGGTTGCCGCGCGGTGCATGGCAGTTTGCGGCATGGAAAACCGCCCGCGCCCCCGTGTTGACCTGACCGCTTCCTGCGCCTGCGGGCGGGTCAGCGTCGCCTTCAGCGGCAAGGTGCTGGCGATGTTCATGTGTTCCTGCGCCGACTGCCAGATGGCGACCGGCACCGGCCATTCGACCGTGATTTTGGCCTCGCCGGCTGACGTAACAGTTTCAGGCGAGAGCAAATCCTTTGCCCGGCCAGCGGATTCGGGAGCGACGTTCACGCGAAGCTTCTGCCCCGAATGCGGCACGCCGCTGTTTGGCGTCTCGAGCCGCGCTCCCCACGCCATCATGCTGCCGGCAGGCCTCTTCGCCGGCGCCAACGACTGGTATCTGCCGAACCAGTTGATCTTTGCCCGCAGCCATCGCGACTGGGACCTGATGCCCGCCGGGCTGCCGCAGCATGACACCTATCGCGTCAAGGGCGAGCTGGCGTGACCGCCGCCTCGGACGCCCTGGCCGCCCGCCTCCGCCCGCTCCTTGCGGCGCACGCTCTGGCGGAAAAGAAGATGTTCGGCGGCATCGGCTTCATGCTCAACGGCAATATGGCCATCGGCACCACTGCCAGGGGTGCGCTGCTGGTACGCATCGATCCCGCCGAACAGGCCTCCGCGCTGCAACGCCCCGGCGCCTTCGAGATGCATATGGGTCCGCGCGTCATGACCGGCTTTGTCGCCGTCGATGTAGAAATCGCGCGCGATCAGGCTGCCCTTGAGGACTGGATCGACTACGGCCTGACCTATGCCAGCACCTTGCCTCCCAAATAGGAGCCCGCCATGTCCGCTGCATCCGAAGAACTCGGCGACCGCATTCGTGACCTCATCGGCCACCGCCCCGGCATCACTGAAAAGAAGATGTTCGGCGGCATCGGTTTCATGCTCTACGGCAACATGGTGGTGGGCTCGATGAAGTCCGGCCAACTGCTGATGCGGGTCGGACCCGACCGCCACGCCGAGGCCGTCAAGCGCCCCGGCGCGACCCCGATGATCCAGGGCGGCAGACCGATGGTGGGCTTTGTGCTCGTCGCCGACGAGGGGATCGACACCGAAGCCGCCCTCAGCGACTCCGTCGATTTCGCCTGGGCCTTCGTCGCAACCCTGCCGCCCAAGACATGAACTGCCGGTCGAAATAGCTACCCTGCGTGCCGCCTGCGCAGCGCCTCAATCCCTTCCAGCAGCGCCTCCCAGCCGACATCGAAGGTTCGGTCGAAGCCAGCCGGCCCGAAGTACGGCCCGGCCTCCCGCACCGCTGGATAGTCGCGCTGCATCACCGCGTCCGGCACCGGCTCTACCGTTGAGGGTCCGCGCGAGTACCCCGAGGTCTCGTCCAGTCCGGCGCCCATCACGAAATAGCTGACCGAGCGGAACACCCGCATCGATTGCTCCCGCGGCAGACCACTGTCGAAGAAGAGCTGGATCATCCCGTTCAGCCACGCCAGCGCCTTGGGCGTATTCATCCGGTGTGTGCCCACGAACAGGAACAGGTTCGGCCGGCGCGTAAAGGCTCGCCGCACCTCATATCCCATCCGGCGCACGCGCTCGATCCAGGGCAGCGACGCATCGGGCATCGGCGGCATCTCCGCGATCACGTGATCGATCAGCGCATCCATCAGGTGTCCCTTGCTGGGGAAGTAATGGTAGATGCTCATCGCCTCGCATTTGAGGTCCGACGCCAGCTTGCGCGTCGAGAACGCCGCCAGCCCCTCCCGCTCGATCAAGTCCAGCGCCGCCATCTCGATGCGCTCCCTCGATAGCGCCTCGCGCGGTGCGGGCGTCTTTGCCATCACTCACTCCTCACAGTTTTCTTACACCGTAAGGCTTGACGACTTACACCGTAAGTTTATGCTCACCGTCATGTCTTACACCGTAAGGCAATACCAGATCACAGGAGATATGTCGATGTTTTCGTTCCAGAATTCTGTACGCGCCGGCATCCTGGCGCTGAGCCTGGCTCTAGCAGCACCGCAGGCCTTCGCGCAGGATACAAACGCTGCCGCCGAGCAGACCTACAGGGAGGTCGAGGCCATGCTGGGCGGCGTTCCGGGCTTCGTGAAAGCCTTCCCCAAGGCCGGCATCGCCGGCGCCTGGGCCGAAGAGCGCGACCTTGAACTGAGCGACAAGACCGCCCTCACGCCCAAGGTCAAGGCGCTCATCAGCCTCGCCGTGGCCGCCCAGATTCCCTGCCAGTACTGCATCTGGGCCGACACCAACAGCGCCAGAGGGTTCGGTGCCAGCGACGAGGAAATCGCCGAGGCCGTCGGCATGTCCGCCCTCACCCGCCACTGGAGCACCGTCTTCAACGGCCTCCAGATTGATTTCGACCAGTTCAAGAAAGAGATGGGCGGCCAGTAGCTAGATCGCCGAGAACACCAGCGCCGCGTTCACGCCGCCGAAGCCGAAGGAGTTGGAGAGCACATGCTTCAGCACCTTCGGCTTGGCCACCTTCGGTACGAGGTCGAACTGCGCCGCCACCGGCTCCGGGTCATCGAGATTGAGCGTCGCCGGAGTCATCTGGTGCCGCAGGGCCAGCACCGAGAACACAGCTTCGATGGCCCCGGCCGCCCCAAGCATGTGTCCGGTCGATGACTTGGTCGATGACACCGCGAGGCTCTGGCCGCGCTCCCCGAACAAATTGCGGATGCCGTTGATCTCGGCATTGTCGCCCACCTCGGTCGAGGTCGCATGCGCATTGACGTAGCCGATGTCGTCCGGCGTGATCCCCGCCATCCGGATCGCCTGCCGCATCGCCACCTGCGCGCCCGCCCCGTCCGGCGACCCCGACGTCAGATGATAGGCATCCGCCGACGTGCCATAGCCCGCCGCGATCGCCAATGGCGTCGCGCCGCGCGCCAGGGCATGGCTCAGCCGCTCGAGCACCACCACGGCCGCGCCCTCCGCCAGGACGAACCCGGCGTGCCCCTTGTCGAACGGGCGCGAGGCTTCAGTCGGGCGGTCGTTGAACGTCGTGTTCAGCGCCCGCGATGCCGCAAAGCCGCCGATCGACACCGGATCCACCGAGCCTTCCGCTCCGCCGCACACCACCACCTCGGCCTCTCCGGTCATCAGCAGCCGCATGCCATCGCCGATCGCCTGCGCCGACGCCGCACAGGCCGTCACCGGCGCACCGATCGGACCCTTGAACCCGTACTGGATCGAAATCCACCCCGCCGACAGGTTGGCCAGAAAGCTCGGCACCGTGAACGGTGACAGCCGCCGCGGCCCGCGCTCGATGATGGTCTTTGCCGCCTCCGCCATCACCGGCGAACCGCCGACGCCCGAGCCGATGATCGTCGCCGTCACCGCCTGCTTTTCCGGGGTATCCGCCACCCAGCCCGACTGCGCGATCGCCTCCGCCGCCGCGCCCATGCCGTACTGGATGAACCAGTCCATCTTCTTGACGTCCTTGGCATCGACGAAGTCCACCGGATCGAAGCCCTGCGGATCCTTGTCCTTGCCCGGGACCAGCCCGGCGATCTGGCAGGCGAAGGCGCTGACGTCGAACCGGTCATTGGCGACAATGCCGCTCCTGCCCGCGATCAGCCGCTCCCAGTTCGTCGCCACCCCGACCCCGAGCGGCGATACGGCGCCCATGCCGGTGATGACGATCGGATCGGATTGGTCGGCCATGGCAGTCTCCCTGCGGGTGATTTGATTGTATTGGCTAGACGGTCGCCAGGCGCTTCAGCACCTTCAGCGACGCGTCGAACCCGTCGTCGTCGAGCAGCGCCGCCATCTCGGCCTGCGCTTTCCGCCACAGCGGCAGCAGCTGTTCAAGCAGCGCCTGTCCCTTGGGCGTAATCTCTGGCACGCGCCGGTTGCCGCGCGCTTCCGACGCCACCAGGCCCAGCCGCTCCAGCCGGTCGAGGTTGCGCGTCAGCGTGGTGCGCTCGAAGCCGATATCCTCGGCCAGCGCGCTCACATTGCGGCCCCGGTTCGTCTGCATTGAACCCAGCAGCGACAATTGCGTCGCCGTCACGCCGTGGCCGCGCAGATAGCGGTCGTAACGCCGCGTGATGGCACGCGCCGCCATGCGGCTGTTCGACACGAAACACAGGCTGAAGTCGTCGGGCATGGCGGACATATAGTGTGTATCTGCACACTGTCAAGAAACGCCCCCGCCGCCACCTTTCCTGCCGCGCTTTTCATGCTATAGCCGGGGCCAGAATTTTACCCCGTGAGGAGCCAGCATCCATGTCCAAGATCAAAGTCGCCAACCCGGTCGTCGATCTCGACGGCGACGAGATGACCAGGATTATCTGGCAGGCGATCAAGGACAAGCTGATCACCCCCTACCTCGATCTTGACATCGACTACTACGATCTGTCGATCCAGCACCGCGACGAAACCAATGACCAGGTGACCGTCGACGCCGCCAACGCCATCCTCAAGCATGGCGTTGGTGTCAAATGTGCGACCATCACCCCCGATGAGGCCCGCGTCGAGGAGTTCAAGCTCAAGAAGATGTGGAAGTCGCCCAACGGCACCATCCGCAACATCCTGGGCGGCGTGATCTTCCGCGAGCCGATCATCTGCAAGAATGTGCCGCGCCTCGTCCCCGGCTGGACCGCCCCGATCATCGTCGGCCGCCACGCCTTCGGCGATCAGTACCGCGCCACCGATTTCCTCTTCCCCGGCAAGGGCAAGCTCACCATCAAGTTCGTCGGCGACGACGGCCAGACCATCGAGCATGAGGTCTATCAGGCCCCCGGCGCCGGCGTGGCGCTCGCCATGTACAATCTCGATGCCTCGATCCGCGAGTTCGCGCAGGCCTCCCTCAACTATGCCTACAACCGCGGCGTCCCCTGCTACCTGAGCACCAAGAACACCATCCTCAAGGCCTATGACGGACGCTTCAAGGACATCTTCCAGGAGGTGTTCGACGCCGAGTTCAAGGACAGGTTCGCCGAAAAGAAGATCTGGTATGAGCACCGCCTGATCGACGACATGGTGGCCTCGGCGCTGAAATGGTCGGGCGGCTATGTCTGGGCCTGCAAGAACTACGATGGCGACGTGCAGTCCGACATCGTCGCCCAGGGTTTCGGCTCGCTCGGCCTCATGACCTCGGTGCTGATGACTCCCGACGGCAAGGTCGTCGAGGCGGAAGCGGCGCACGGCACCGTCACCCGCCACTATCGCCAGCACCAGCAGGGCAAGGAGACCTCCACCAACTCCGTCGCCTCGATCTTCGCCTGGACCCGCGGCCTTGCGCATCGCGCCAAGCTCGATGACAACGCCGAGTTGATGCGTTTCGCCCTGACTCTCGAAAAGGTCTGTGTCGACACGGTCGAGAGCGGCAAGATGACCAAGGACCTGTCGCTCCTCGTCGGGCCCGATCAGACCTGGCTTTCGACCCTCGGCTTCCTCGATGCCATCGATGAGGCGCTCGACAAGGCGATGGGCGCCTGATGTCCGGCGACCCCGCGATCGTAGAGGCCCCGCCTCTGCTGATCGCGGCGGTGCGCCGCCACGCCACCTCCGCCACCATCGCCGGCCTGATCACCAATTCGGGCGTTTGGGACCTGATGCGGTCGCGCGGCATCACCAGCCCCGGCCACAACGTGGTTGTCTACTGGCAGACCGCCAGGCACCGCCTCAGTTCCTCGTCCGGTGTCGAGGTCGACATCGGTGCCGATGTCGATGCGCCCTTCGAGAGCACACCCGCCCTGCGCTGTACCGAGACTCCCTCGGGCCACGCCCTCTACCTCAGGCACATCGGCCCCTACACCCGCCTCAGCGACTCCTACGCCATCATGTCCCGCTGGGCCCGCGCCAACAGCTACAACATCTCCGGCCCCTTCTGGGAAATCTACGGTCACTGGAACGACAATCCAGACCTGCTCGAAACCGACCTGTTTTACCTCATCACGTGATCCACGCGGCTACCGCCCATGCGGACTCACCGTCTCACCCTCCCCCGTTGCAGGAAGGTAGCGCTGCTCCGGACCGCAAGGTCCGAGCAGCGGAGCTCGGGTGGGGGTCGGCGAGCCACGGACTGCCAACCCCTTCCCCCACCTCACCATTCCCAACTTATCCCCCTCCCATCCAGCAGCGCGTATGATCCCCCTGCATCCGCACCCCGAAGCGAGATCATGACGAGTGGTTGGGGTGATGGAGGCTGGTGGATCGGGGGTCGCCCCGGTTCGGGCTGGCGGCACAGATGTCACCTGGCGGGCTGCCGGTCCATCCTACTCGGATGGAGACGAGCAGCCGAGGAGCGAGCCCTGTGCCGCAGTCACCAACTCCAGTCGTTCCGGCGAGGCGGAAGCCTCTTAATCGCGGACTACCCGCTCGGCTGAACGCCTCGCCGGGACCGCTTCACTGCTGCGAACCCGGATGCCCATGGCAGTCCGGTGCGTTCGCTCGCCCCGATCTTGCCGCCCCCACCTCTCCCCTCGAGGGAGAGGTCCTAGCGAAGCGAGGGATGAGCGGGCCTTCACCGCGCTCTGCGCTCTGCGCTCTGCGCTCCGCATACCGTACCTAAGCCATCGCTCCCTTGTCACATCCGTAACCTTCATGTTACCGTAATGCCCATGCTACCAGCCCCCCTCACCTTCGATCCGCAGTCCGAAGCCGCCTTCGATGCCCTCGGCAATCCAGTCCGCCGCGCTCTCCTGGTCCGGCTCGGCACTGGTCCGGCGAGCGTGCAGCAGCTCGCCTCGGCCTTCGAGGTCAGCCGTCCCGCCATTTCGCGTCATCTCGCGGTGCTTGAAGCA
The DNA here is from genome assembly GCA_963796775.1 of uncultured Alphaproteobacteria bacterium. GTDB lineage: Bacteria > Pseudomonadota > Alphaproteobacteria > Rhizobiales > Devosiaceae > Devosia_A. The sequence continues at coordinate 708,598 of CAWCMZ010000007.1, forward strand.
GCAGGGCTGGTGCGGCACACCGGAGCCGGGACGCGAAACATCTATCAGCTCGATCCGGGCGGCTTTGCCCGCACCACGCAATGGCTGGATCGGTTCTGGGACGATGCGGAAGCCCGGCTACGCCTTGTCGCGGAGAATTTCCAGCCCCGCGGCATCGGCGATGAATGATCTGCTGCGCCGTGAAATGCGCCTTGCCTGTGCGCCCGCCGACGCCTTTCGTGCCTTCGTCGAGCATGTCGATCTCTGGTGGCCGCCGGGTCACCGCCGCACTCCGGCGGCGCGCCTGGCATTCAGTGGAGGCCGCCTGGTCGAGACGGCACCCGACGGCACGCAATGGACCATGGCCGAAATCGTCGAGCGCGACGAACCGGGCCATCTGCGCCTCGCTTGGTATCCCGGCTCGCCCGCTGCGCCGACCGATGTCGTCATCAGCTTCGATGCCACCGCCGATGGCACCGCCATCACCATCGTCCATCGCGCCCTTACCCCGGCCGCCAATGAAATCTGGCCGGTACGCGTAACGAAATTCGCCAACGGCTGGGACGCCGTTCTACCTGCCCTCGCCCACTGGATTACCACCCATCCCTTGCTTCACGGAGACCCATCATGACCCTCAAGGGCACCGGCACCAGGGACGACCCCTGGCAGCTCAAGACCCCCTCCGGCACCTCCGATATTCTTATGTACAAGGCACCGGAGGCCGATCCGCCGGCGCTGGTCTGCTTCGCCAGCGGCGCCGAACTGCGCTACCATCTCAGGGCCATCGAGGACCTGCATGCCATGCTGAAGGCGCATGGCGACTGGATGGAGTTGGGCAATGCCGACGAGCAGAAGCCGGCAAAGGAGGGCACTGTGGAGGCCTGGGCGCGCTCCGCCGGCAACCCGGTGGGCGGCTGGTACGGACTCAGGAAGGGCCTTCGCGGCCGCTTCGGCAACTACGTCCCGCCTGTTCTCGAAGCCCTTGGCCTGGTTGAGCTCGAACACAACCCGCGCAACAACCGCGTCCGCGCCAGATAGCATTCACCGCGCACTTGACCGTGACGGCGGCAAGGTCAACCATAAACCACCGCGACATTCGTTCGCGGTGTTTTCATTTATCGAAGGACGGTTGAGATGCGCTACAAAACGCTGGGCGGTACTGGTCTTCTGGTTTCCGAAATCTGCCTCGGCACCATGACCTTCGGCGATGCCGGATTCTGGCGGGTGATCGGCACCCTGGCACAGGCGGAGGCTGACGCCATCGTCGCCCGCGCCATCGACGCCGGGGTCAACTTCATCGACACCGCCGATGTCTATTCGGAGGGCATGTCCGAGGAGATCACCGGCCGCGCCATCGTCAATTCCGGCAGGAAGCGCAGCGACATCGTGCTCGCCACCAAGGCCAATGGCGGCACCGGCAAGGGCCCCAACGATCGCGGCTCGTCGCGCGGCCACATCATGGATGCGGTCAAGGGCAGCCTGAAGCGGCTCAACACCGACTACATCGACCTCTACCAGATTCACGCGCAGGACGAGTTGACCCCGGTCGAGGAAACCATGCGCGCCCTTGAAGACCTCGTGCAGCAAGGACACGTCCGCTATATCGGCGTCTCCAACTGGGCGGCCTGGCGCATCATGCCAAGGCCCTCGGCATCGCCGACCGGCACGGCTGGAGCCGCTTCGCTACCCTGCAGGCGTACTACACCATCGCCGGTCGGGATCTCGAGCGCGACATCGTCCCCATGATCACCGAAGAGAAGGTCGGCCTGATGGTCTGGTCGCCACTGGCCGGAGGTCTGCTCAGCGGCAAGTTCGATCGCGACGGCACCGCGCCGGACGGCTCGCGCCGCGCCAATTTCGACTTCCCGCCCGTCAACCGCGATCGCGCCTTTGATTGCGTCGACGTCATGCGGCGGATCGCCGACGCCAAGGGCGTCTCGGTGGCCCGTGTCGCTCTCGCCTGGGTTCTGCAGCGACCCTTCGTGATGTCAGTCATCATCGGCGCCAGGACCGTCGAACAGCTCGATGACAATCTGGCCGCCACCGGCGTGACCTTCACCCCGGAAGAACTGGCTGACCTCGATAAGGTAAGCGCCTTGCCCCCCGAATACCCAGGCTGGATGATCGAACGCCAGATGACCGGCCGCATCCCCGCGGCCTGATCTGCCGTTGTTCCACCACCGGACCATGGTCGGATTGCCCGCATGAAAACCCGCACCCGCATCCTGCTCGGCCTGTTAGTAGTTGCTGCCGCCATCTATGTCGGAAACGCCTCCTGGCGTGCCTCGCCGCCGTCCGGCACACCGATGCTGATCGCGCATCGCGGCACGCACCAGAACTTCGACCTCGCAGGTGTCGGCAATGACACCTGCACCGCCACCCGCATCCGTGAGCCGATCGTTCCCGAGATCGAAAACACCCTGCCTTCGATGCGGGCAGCCTTCGAAGCCGGTGCCGATGTCGTCGAACTGGACGTGCATCCCACCACCGATGGCAAGTTTGCCGTCTTCCATGACTGGACGCTCGACTGCCGCACTGAAGGCACGGGAGAGACGCGCAGCCATGACATGGCCTACCTCAAGGCTCTCGACGTCGGCTATGGCTATAGCGCCGATAGCGGCAAGACCTACCCGTTGCGCGGCACCGGCGTCGCCATGATGCCCGAGCTTGAAGAGGTTCTCGCAACCTTCCCCAACCGCAAATTCCTCATCAACTTCAAGAGCAAGGAGGCTCGCGAGGGTGACATGCTGGCCGCCATCTATGATGCCCACCCGGAATGGCAGGACGCCATCTGGGGCGCCTATGGCGGCGACGCCCCGACCCTGCGTGCGCGCGCGCTGATCGGCCCTGGTTTGCTCAACTTCACCCGAAAAGGCCTCATCGACTGCTTACTCTGGTACGAAGCCGTGGGCTGGAGCGGCTACATGCCTGACGCCTGCCGCGGGCGACTCTCGGCGTGCCCATCAATTTCGCACCCCTGCTATGGGGCTGGCCGAATCTGTTTCTCGAGCGGCTGCGCGATGCCGGTGGCGAACTGATCCTGTTCGGCCCTTACGCCTCTGGCGATCCGGGCACCTCGGGAATAGATACCGCCGCACAGGCGGCTCAGGTACCCGCAGGATTCTCCGGATACGTCTGGACCAACAGCATCGCAACCATCGCGCCACTGCTCCGCCAGTCGTCTGCAATTGCTTCAAAAAAATAGCCGGAGGGCCATCGGCGCCCATCGACGCCCTGATGTACGCGGAGTATACGATTGTACATTATCTGCCGCCGACCTTCACTCCTTCGCGGATTCCCTGGATGCCCTCCGGCGTCGCCTTTTCGCTCGTCGCCTACCTGCTCTATTCCTGTTGTGACGCGATCATAAAGGGGTTCGGGAGCAGCCTCACCGTTTATGAAATCGCCTTCTGGACCGCCCTCTTTTCCTTCCTGCCGGCCGTCCTGACCAAGCCAGAGGGCGAGCACTGGCGGCAGTTCTGGAAGATGCGGCATCCGGCGCTGGTCAACCTGCGCGGCCTCAGCGGCGTCATCGGCAACCTCTGCATCATCTACGCCTTCGTCAACATTCCGCTGGCGGAAGTCTATTCGATCGCCTTTCTGGCCCCGATCTTCATCGTCGCGCTGTCGTCCCGCATCCTCAAGGAGACGGTGACCTGGCAACGCTGGCTGTTCCTCGCTGCGAGCTTCTGCGGCGTCCTCCTGGTGGTAAGGCCCGGCTTCCGGGAATTGCAGCTCGGTCACCTCGCCGCTCTGACCGCCGCCCTGATGGGCGGCATCACCACCACAGTTCTCCGCAAGGTGGCACCGGTCGAAAAACGCGTAAGTCTGCTCGGCATTCCGCTTGGCTATATCGTGCTGATCAACGGCCTCCTGATGATCCCGACCTTTTCCATGCCGACTTGGCAGGAGTTTGTTCTCCTACTCTCCATTGGCGCTATAGGCGGCACGTCGAATATCATCTTCATCGCCGCCACTCGTCGCGCGCCGGCCAGTCAGATCGCTCCGGCGCAGTACAGCCAGATCGCCTGGGCCGTCATCTTCGGGGCCGTGTTCTTTCACGAATACCCGGACCTGGTGAGCTATGTCGGCCTGGCGATTGTCGCCACTGGCGGCATCCTCAATGTGATCTCGGACGAGACCCAAATCCGCATCTTCTCGCGCCTCTCCCTGTTTGGTCCGGCCACAGCCATCTCGGAGGTGAGCTCGCCGCTCGGCGAAGATGCCAGCCTGCCGGTGGGGCCGGAGCCCGACGCCATCGCCCAACCCCGAACCGGCGAGTAGCATCTTGAAAGCGATGTCGGCGATCACGCTTGGCGTGCTGCTCGCGCTCGCCGCATACGGCACGTATTCCACCGCCGACGCTTTGGTCAAAGGGTTGGGCTCGGACCTCAGCGTGTTCCAGATCGGCTTCTTCACGACGCTGTTCTCGATCATTCCTGCTGCCTTCACAAAGCCCAAAACGGAGCGCTGGCGCGACACCTTCGAGTTGGCCAATCCCTGGCGCATGCACCTCATCGGCATCACCCGCACCGTCGCTGCCATCAGCGGCACCTATGCCTTCGTCAGCATCCCGTTGGCCGAAGCCTACTGCATCATTTTTCTCGTGCCCGTCTTCATCACCATCCTTTCGGTGCTGGTGCTGCACGAGGAGGTGAGCCTCCATCGCTGGTTGCTGGTGCTGGTCAGCTTCGTAGGTGTGGTGTTGGTGGTGCGCCCCGGGTTCCGCGCTCTCGAACCCGGTCATCTCGCCGCGCTTTCTTGCGCGTTGTTCGCCGCAGCGTCGGTGACCATGACCCGCATGGTCTCGAACGCCGAAAAGCGCACCAGCCTCTTCGTCATTCCTGGGCTCTACACCCTCGCTGCCAACGCCGTGATGCTGATCGCCGCGGGATCGCAACTGCCCAACTGGATGCAACTCGGCGGGCTTCTTGTATGCGGCGTGCTGGGCGGCGCCGGCTACCTGTTGCAGATCGCCGCTCTCGCGACCGCCCCTGCCAGCCGTGTTGCGCCCATACAGTACAGTCAGTTGATCTGGGCCCTGTTCTACGGCGCGGTGTTCTTCGGTGAATTCCCCAATTCCGTCGCTCTCGCTGGCCTCGCGGTGGTAGTGATCTCAGGCATCGCCACCATCTTTTCAGATGGCACGCGCGCCCGCATTGCCGGGCGCTGGGCCCAATATCGCGGGCGCAAGGCCAATCCCGGTCCGACAGGCCTGCAAGGCCCCGGCCCCGACGCCGTCTAGTGGCATCATGCTGCCGCCAGTCTTGCCTTGATTGCCGCCAACGCCTCGCCTGCCTTGCTGCCGTCCGGCCCGCCGCCCTGCGCCATATCGGGACGCCCCCCGCCGCCCTGCCCGCCGAGCGCTGCCGTGGCCAGCTTCACCAGTTCGGCCGCGGAGAACTTTGCCGTGAGATCGTCAGTAACACCAATGGCCACCGTGCCCTTGCCGTCTTCGCCCGTCAGCACGAGCGCGATGACACCGGAGCCGACCTTACTCTTCTCCTGATCGACGAGCCCCCTGAGGTCTTTGGCCGCTACCCCTTCGACGGCCCGGCCCACAAAGGCCGTGCCATTCACGCTCTCCGTCGCTGGAGCGGCGGCTCCGGACGAGCCGCCCAGCGCCAGCTTTTTCTGCGCATCGCTCAGCGCCCGCTCGGACTTCTTTAGGTTGTCCTGCAGCGCCTCGATGCGGTTGAGAATCTCGTTCGGCACAGTGTGCAGTACCGCCGCCGCGCTGGCCACCAGATTGGTGTTGGTCCGCACATGGTGCCGCGCCCCCTTGGCAGTCAGCGCCTCGATGCGCCGCACCCCGGCTCCGACGGCGCTCTCTCCCACCACCGAGATGAGCCCGATATCGCCGGTACGCCTGACATGCGTGCCACCACACAGCTCAACCGACCAGCCCAGCCCGTTGCCTGTCGGATCTCCCATCGACACCACCCGGACTTCGTCGCCATATTTCTCACCAAACAGCGCCCGGGCACCCGACTGTTTGGCGTCCTCGACACCCATCAACCGCGTTTCCACCGGCGCATTCTGCAACACGATATCGTTGGCAATCTCCTCAACCTGCTCCAGTTCCTGCACCGTCATTGGCTTGGTGTGAACGAAATCGAAGCGCAGCCGATCAGCCGACACCAGCGAGCCGCGCTGCGCCACATGATCGCCAAGCACCAGCCGCAGGGCTTCATGCAGCAGATGCGTCGCCGAGTGGTTGGCGCGGATCGCCGACCGCCGGCCGTGATCAACCACGAGACCAAGTGCCGTGCCGGTCTTGATCGTGCCTGTCTTGACCTTGATCCGGTGCCCGAACACCCCATGGTTCTTGACGGTATCGAGCACCTCGGCAGCCATGCCCTCACCCGTCACAGTGCCGGAATCGCCGACCTGCCCACCGCTCTCGCCGTAGAACGGCGTCTGGTTGAGAACGATGTAGCCCTCATCGCCCGCCGCCAGCTGCTCGACCATCCTGCCTCCCGTTACCAGCGCAGTGACCACGCCTTCTGCAGTCTCGGTTTCGTAGCCGAGGAATTCGGTCGGACCGACCTTGTCGGCCACCGCGTACCAGACCTTGTCCTCGCCCGCTTCACCCGATCCAGCCCAGCTCTTCCGCGCCTCTGCGCGCTGCTTGGCCATAGAATCCTCGAAGCCGGTGAGATCCACATTGATGCCGCGCGTACGCAGTGCATCCTGGGTCAGATCGAGCGGAAAGCCGTAGGTATCGTAGAGCTTGAAGGCGGTGGTGCCTTCCAGCATGTCGCCCTTGCCGAGTCCCGCGGTCGCTTCGTCGAGAATGACGAGACCGCGGCTCAGCGTCTTGAGGAACCGGTGCTCCTCGAGCCGCACCGTCTCTTCGATCATCGCCTCGCCGCGAACCAGCTCTGGGTAGGCCTGACCCATTTCCCTCACCAGCGTTGGCACGATCTTGTAGATAACGGGATCAGTGGCGCCGAGCAGCGTCGCATGGCGCATGGCACGCCGCATGATCCGGCGCAGCACATACCCGCGGCCCTCGTTCGACGGCAGCACGCCCTCGGCAATGAGGAAACTCATCGAGCGCAGGTGGTCGGCGATCACCCGGAGGCTGGCGCTTGCCGGATCGCCATCGAAGCCGATCGCATGCTGCGCCGAAGCGATCAGCGAGCGGAACAGGTCAATCTCGTAGTTATTGTTGGTCCCCTGCATCACCGCAGCAACGCGCTCCAGCCCCGAGCCTGTGTCGATCGAGGGCCGCGGCAGCGCCGTCCGGCTGCCATCGCCGGCCTGTTCGAACTGCATGAACACCAGGTTCCAGATTTCGACGAAGCGGTCGCCATCTTCCTCGGGCGTGCCCGGAGGGCCGCCCCAGTACTTGTCGCCGTGGTCGAAAAAGATCTCCGAGCACGGTCCGCAGGGTCCTGTGTCACCCATCTGCCAGAAATTGGACTTCGCACCCAACCGGACGATGCGGCTTTCAGGCAAGCCGGCGACCTTCTTCCAAAGCGCCATCGCTTCGTCGTCGTCGTCGTAGATGGTCGCCGTAAGCCGGTCCTTGTTCAGCCCCCACTCCTTGGTCAGCAGGTTCCAGGCGAGTTCGATCGCATGCTCCTTGAAGTAGTCGCCAAAGGAGAAATTACCGAGCATTTCGAAGAAGGTGTGGTGGCGCGCAGTGAACCCCACATTGTCGAGGTCGTTATGCTTGCCGCCTGCGCGCACGCATTTCTGCGACGTGGTGGCGGTCGCGTAGGGGCGTTTCTCGACGCCGGTGAAGACATTCTTGAACTGCACCATGCCAGCATTGGTGAACATAAGCGTGGGATCATTGCGCGGCACCAGCGGCGAAGACGCGACGACCTCGTGCCCACTCTTCTCGAAGAAACCGAGGAAACTGGACCGGATATCGTTCACGCTCTGCATGGCAAAATCTCGTCACAAAAAAGGACGCGGGAGCCGTGGGCGCGCGCATCCGGACAACACGTCCTGCCTTCTATCGCGGGCCTTGCGTCTGTGTCCAGCACGCCGGCGCGCTCGTCGCCCGGGATTCCGGGGCTTCGTCCCGCCAGTGGCCAGTCCGTTCGCCTCGCAACCAAAAGGGGCGCCGATCGCCCGACGCCCCTCTGACCGAACCCCGTGACGGGTCCTGTTATTCGTTGTCGCTCTCGTCTGCCTCGGGACCAGCCAGCATCACCTCGCTGAGCAGCCCCGAACTCTCGCGCACTCCGGCTTCGATCCTATCCGCGATCTCGGGATTATCCTTGAGGAACTGCCGCGAATTCTCACGCCCCTGCCCCAGCCGCTGGCTGTCATAGGAGAACCAGGCACCGGACTTTTCCACGATGCCGCTCTTTACGCCTAGGTCGAGCAGTTCGCCGGTCTTGGAAATGCCCTCACCGTACATGATGTCGAACTCGACCTGCCGGAACGGCGGCGCCAGCTTATTCTTCACCACCTTTACGCGCGTCTGGTTGCCCACCACCTCCTCGCGCTCCTTGATCGCGCCGATACGGCGGATGTCGAGGCGCACCGAGGAGTAGAACTTCAGCGCATTGCCACCGGTCGTCGTCTCCGGCGAGCCGTACATCACGCCGATCTTCATGCGGATCTGGTTGATGAAGATCACCATCGCCTTCGACTTCGAAATCGACGCCGTAAGCTTGCGCATCGCCTGGCTCATCAGCCGCGCCTGCAACCCCGGTAGCGAGTCGCCCATTTCGCCTTCGAGTTCGGCCTTGGGGGTCAGTGCCGCCACCGAATCCACCACCAATACGTCGATCGCGCCTGAACGCACCAGCGTATCGGTGATTTCCAGCGCCTGCTCACCCGTATCGGGCTGCGAGATCAGCAGTTCGTCCACCTTCACGCCGAGCTTTTTGGCGTAAATCGGGTCCAGCGCGTGCTCCGCATCGACGAACGCACAGATGCCGCCATTACGCTGCGCTTCGGCGATGACATGCAGCGCCAGCGTCGTCTTGCCTGAACTTTCCGGCCCGAAGATCTCGATGATTCTGCCGCGCGGCAGCCCGCCGATCCCTAGCGCCACGTCAAGCCCGAGGGAGCCGGTCGAGATCGACTCGATCTGCGCGATGGCGCCTTCGCCGAAGCGCATCACCGAGCCCTTGCCGAAGTTGCGCTCGATCTGGCTCAGGGCAGCGGCAAGCGCCTTGTCCTTGTCCATGGAACCCTCAATTACACGAAGCGGTGTGGCAGTAGCGGCCATGCAATTCTCCCGTTATTCCACGCCCGCCGGGCCCGTGCAATCACGCCGGCTCACCTCGGGCTGTCCATCGAATGTGCTTACTTTGTTCTCATTTTGTTTCCAAAGTGTCAATGCCCAAAGTGGGGTAGTGTCTCAGTTTGAAATGATTGTTTCTTCGAGGGAATCGGCGGCCAAAATCGGCCATGTCCGTAACCCCAAGTCCAGCACCGCATCCAGGCGAACCCGGCTATCCAGATATCCCGAACGTGACCCGCCAAAGGTCTCAGCGAAAGTCGCGACTAATCATTGAATCGGCGTGGCTCAAAAACAGGTCTACGGAAGTGGCAGTTCCAATCGAACAATGCACCCGTATCAGCGTCTATGAAGGGGACTTAGGTTCGGTTGGCATCGGGCACATCCTTAGGGTGTCGCCATAAGTCGGTAAGGGTGATGCCCTTGCGGCCCCAGTTGTCGGTGTCGACCTCATCGATCACGACAAATACGTATTCGGGATTTCGGCCAAGTTCTTCGACCAGAACGTCCGTCATACGGCGGATCACGGCCTTCTTCTGGTCGACAGACGCAACGCCCTTGGCAATCTCAACTCTGACGATAGGCAATAACTTCCGCTCCATGCTTTGCGCCAAGCATATTGGGGTTCGGGTTGCCAATCCATAGGCACAACGGCTTCAGATTCCACCGCCGTCGTTCATTTCGCCCGATCGGACACTTGCACCCCTCGCCCCACGCGAACTATAGGCCGGGGCCAGCCCTCTTGGAGTGCACAGTCATGACTGAAACCCGCGTCGTACTCATCGGCGGTACCTCGAATGTCGGGAAATCTACCGTCGCGCAACATCTCGCCGCGCGACTAGGCTGGGCCTACCACAGCACCGACATGCTGGCCCGCCATCCTGGGCGGCCTTGGAAGCCTAAACCGGAGGCCCTGCCGCCGAATGTCGTGGAGCACTATTCGACATTGTCCACGGACGAACTGCTCGCCTCGGTGCTGGCGCACTACCGCAACATCTGGCCCCTCGCCCTGGCCAAGATTCGCCTTCATCTCGACGACAAATCGCAACAGCCGCTGGTGTTCGAAGGCTCCGGTCTGCTGCCGGAGCTGGTTGCGAAACTCGGTCTCCCCGGCGTCTCGGCCATCTGGCTAACCGGCAGCGACGCGCTGTTTGAGGCGCGCATCCACGCCGGTAGCGCCTACCACGAGGCTGATTCCCTCGGCGCGCACCTCGTCGACAAATTCCTTGGCCGCACCCGCGCCTACAATGCCATGATGCTGGAGAGCCTCAAGGAGTTCGGCCTGCCGCACGTCGACGTCGAGGAGGCAGAATCGCTCGATGCCCTCGCCGACCTCTGCCTGGCGCGCATGACGCCGCCGTTCGTCTGCGGAGCGCGCTGAGAGTCCCAGTCAAACAAAAAGTCGTACAATTGCACATGCGCCTCTGGTCTCGGGGATGCAATGCGCTCCGCCCCGCGCTAGAACAGCGCCAACAAGAGGGGAACAATCAGCAGATGCATCTCATTCAGTTCAAGGAGCAGACGGGCGCGCGCGCCGTCGCAGCCATCGAAGGCGGTATCGCCAGTACTGTGAACGGCGCTGCAAGCGTCTACGCGCTCGCCTCGGAAGCTGCGGACCGCGGCCTCTCATTACGCGCCGTGATCATCGAAAAGGGCCTCGGTACGCAAGTCGATCCCAAAGCGCTGCAGGCCGAGGAGAGACTGCTCTCACCCATCGACCATCCGGATCCGGCGCACCTCTACGTCACCGGTACCGGCCTCACCCACCTCGGGTCAGCGTCGACCCGCGACGCGATGCACAAGTCGAACCAGCAACAGGTGGAAGCAACCCTCACCGATTCGATGAAGATGTTCCGCATGGGCCTTGAGGGCGGCAAGCCCGCTTCGGGTCAGGTCGGCGTGCAACCCGAATGGTTCTACAAGGGCAATGGCCACACCGTTGTGGCTCCCGGCGCGCCAATCCCGTCTCCAGCCTTCGCCAAGGACGCCGGCGAGGAGCCGGAAATCGCCGGCATTTACCTCATCGGTAAGGACGGAACCCCGTTCCGTGTCGGCTTCGCGCTCGGCAACGAGTTCTCCGACCACGTCACCGAGCGCGTGAACTACCTTTTCCTCGCCCACTCGAAGCTCCGCGCCTGTTCGTTCGGGCCGGAACTCCGCCTCGGCGAACTGCCTCGCAATGTCTCGGGCATGTCGCGTATAATTCGCGACGGCAAGGTGCACTGGGAAAAGCCGTTCCTCTCCGGCGAGGACAACATGTCCCACACCATTGCCAACCTCGAGCACCATCACTTCAAGTACGACCTGTTCCGCCAGCCCGGCGACGTACACGTCCACATGTTTGGCACCGCCACGCTGAGCTTCGCCGATGGCATCAAGACCGAGCCCGGTGACGTGTTCGAGATCGCGGAAAGCCAGTTCGGCCTGCCTCTGCGCAATACCGTGGCGTGGGACGCGGAGCGCCCTGTGCGTGTCAAACCCCTCTAGCGCTCCTCCCGAACGGGCACGCTCCGCCTACTCCTCGGCTTCGCCGGTTCGGATTGGCAGCGTCGGCCCCACCGAGTGGGTGGGTATGCCGGCGGCGCGATTGGCCTCCTCCATGCGGTCGATGCCGAGTTGCACCACAAACCGCATTGCAGTCCACGCTGCCTCCGGATCATGCCGCGCAATCGCATCGGCAATCGCCCGATGCTGCGCGATGGAGCGCGCCAGTTCCGCTGGGTGCTGAACCGGAGATGATTCAGTCAGCATGGCTACCAGTGCTACCTCTATCAGCGTTGAGATCGAATGGAAGAACGGGTTGGCGGCCGCGTCGGCCACCGCAAGGTGAAACCCCAGATCCGCGCTGACAAAGCTATCCATGGTGCCATCCTCGGCCGCCATGCGCTCCAGCCATTCGTAAATGTCCTGGAGTCGTGCCGGCGTACGTCGCAGCGCCGCCAGCGCTGCGGCCTCCGGCTCGAGCGCCAACCGCATCTCCCCCAAATAGGTAAGGAACTCCGCCGTAAAGCCGGTGCGCGCGTGCCAGATCAGAACATCCTTGTCGAAGAGGTTCCATTCCTTACGGTCGCGCACTCTCGTGCCAACCCGTGCCCGCGCCACCACCAGGCCCTTGCCGGACAGCGTCTTCATCGCTTCCCGCAGTACCGTGCGCGACACTCCGAACCGCGCCATCAGGTCCACATCACCCGGGAGGATCGATCCCTCAGGGTGCCGGCCTGACACGATGCCAATGCCCAGTTCCTGCACCACCATGGCGGTATGCGACGTGCTCCGATCGGTCGCCAGATATGTGTGGGTGGATGGATTAGTCGGCACGGACCTGCCTTTTCAGAGCACAACGCAGCGGAGGATGGCTGCTCGGGCCAGCGTTCGCAAGATTTCTAGCTGGCACCAAGCAGCCGGCGCCAGCAGCCGCGATCGCTAATGCCTGGCGCACCGAAAGCTGCCGGTTACAGCCTGAACTAGTCCTTCGATCGCAACTGCCGCACTCGCTCGAACGCCACCGCGATGATGATGCAACTGCCGATGAAGGCGCCCTGCCAGAACGCGTTGATGCCGAGCAGGCCCAGGCTGTTGCGAATGACCTCGATCAGCGCCGAACCGACGATGGCACCAAACGCCGTTCCCACGCCGCCGATCAGGCTGGCGCCGCCGATCACTGCCGCCGCGATCACCTGCAATTCTAGCCCGGAACCGATATTGGTCGTCACCGCACCCAGCCAGCCCGTTTCGACAATGCCGGCAATACCCGCGGTCAACGCCGATATCATGTAGACGGCAACCTTGATCGGTTTCACCGGCACGCCGGTCAGCGTCGCCGCATGCTCGTTGCCGCCGATGGCGAACAGGTGCCGCCCGAAGCGCGTCCAGCGCAACACAAACCCGACGATCAGAGCGAGCACAATTGTGTAGAGCACGGGATTGGCGATGCCAAAGAGCCACGCCCCACCGCCTAGCGCCAGCAGCTTGTCGTGATCGGGCCCGAACTGGAACACCACGGTGTTGTTCGAGGCCACCATAGCCAAGCTACGCGCAATCGAGAGCATCCCCAGTGTCACCACAAAAGGTGGAAACCCGAGATATGCGATCAGCACACCATTGAACGCACCAACCGCCAGCGCGGTCACAATGGCGACCAGTATGCCCACTTCGATTCCGGCGCCGGCATGCATGGTCACGGCAAGCACCATGCTCGATAGACACAGCACCGAACCGACCGACAGGTCGATACCGCCTGTAATGATGACCATCGTCATCCCAAGCGCGATGATAGCCGTGAATGTTACGTTCCGGGTTATGTTGTAGATGTTCTTGGGCGTCGCAAATGAGTTTGTCGCGAACGAGAGAAACACGCAGGCGACGACAATGGCGACGAAGACCCAGAATACCTGGCTTCTCAGCACCGTAGTCAGCCACGTCTCCTGCTTTTGGGCGATTGTCTGATCGAGCGTCAGTGCCATGGCCTTAAACCTGTTCGATTGCGCCGGTGATGAGACCGGTCACTTCTTCTGGCGAACTTGCAGCGATGCGCTTGTCAGCCACCTTGCGGCCACGCCTCAGCACGACAACCCGGTCGGCGACAGTGAAGACGTCGGGCATGCGGTGACTGATCAGCACCACCGCAATGCCCTGGTCACGCAGCCGGCGGATCAGGTTGAGTACCTCGGCAACCTGGCGCACCGAAATGGCGGCCGTAGGTTCGTCCATCAGCACGATCTTCGCGTCGCTAAGACGGGTGCGGGCAATCGCCACGGCCTGCCGTTGTCCCCCGGACATCGACCTGATGAGGTCTCTCGGACGGGTTTCGGACTTCAGCTCAGCAAAAATCTGCCCGGCCCGCTTGTACATCCCAGCATAGTCGAGAATGCTGAACGGCCCGAACCCTTTGCGCAGTTCGCGCCCCAGAAAGACGTTGGCCGCGGCCGTCAGGTTGTTACACAGTGCTAGGTCCTGATGGACGATCTCGATGCCATGACGGCGAGCGTCCACCGGGTGGTGCATGACCAACTCATTGCCATCCATGCGAAGGCTGCCATGCGTCGGCTGGAAGTTTCCCGCGATCATCTTGACCAGCGTCGACTTGCCAGCCCCATTGTCGCCCATCAGCCCCAGCACCTCGCCCGGCTCAAGCGACAGGGATACATCGCTGACTGCGTAAATCGCACCAAAATGCTTTGAAATGTTGTTGAGTTCTAGGACAGCCAATTTGTTTAGACGCCTCCCCTGCACCCATGTGCGCCATCCTCCGGTACGACCGGTAGTTGCCGCGTTGGTGCTGTCGGCTTCCCCTCCCCAGGCAGAATGCCGAAGCGCACTTATGCAAATGACCGTCCGAGCGTCAACGGGACCACTGGTCTCAAAAGTATGATTTTTTGTCCAATGCTGATTGACGCGCGTAACTCAGAGATATTAGCTGGGTGTCGGAGGATTGCGAAGATCACTGTTCCGGCCAAGATCGGAGGTGATGCGTACGTCCTGCCGTTCTAATGGGAGGGAAGTATGAAGGGACTAATTCTATTGGTTGCCGCGGCGGCTCTGGCGTTCGGCGCTGGTCCAGCCATGGCGCAGAAAAAGCAGCTCGTTATCGTCGTCAAGGGTCTGGACAATCCGTTCTTCGAAGCCATCCACCAGGGCTGCGAGAAGTGGAACTCCGAGAACGCTGACTCCGAGTACACCTGCTTCTACACCGGCCCGGCCTCGACATCGGACGAAGCCGGCGAAGCGCAGATCGTCGGCGACATGCTCAGCAAGCCTGACACGGTTGCCATTGCGATCTCTCCGTCCAATGCGCCGCTCATCGCGCAGACGATCAGAAGTGCCAATCCATCTATCCCGGTCATGACGCTTGACGCCGATCTGGCCAAGGAAGATTCCGCCCTGCGCAAGACTTACCTGGGCACTGACAACTACCTGATGGGCAAGCGCATCGGCGACTACATCAAGGAAAAGAAGCCCAATGGCGGCAAGGTCTGCACCATTCAGGGCAACGCGGCTGCTGACAACATCCTGCGCCGCGCGCAGGGTACACGTGACTCGCTGAGCGGTCAGGAAGGCCTCGCAGCCCTCGCAGGTGAAGGTGGCTGGACCGAAGTTGCCGGTTGCCCGGTGTTCACCAATGACGACGGCGCCAAGGGCGTCCAGGCGATGACCGACATTCTTGCCGCGAACCCCGACCTCGACGCTTTCGCGATCGAAGGCGGCTGGCCGCTGTTCGGCGCTCCGCAGCCGTACCGTGACCTGTTCAAGCCCTATGCTGACCGTATTGCCAGCGGCGACTTCGTCGTCTCCGCCGCCGACACCATCGGCGATGAAGTGGCGATCGCCGGCGAAGGCCTCGTGACCGCTCTCGTCGGGCAGCGCCCCTTCGAAATGGGCTACAAGGCTCCTTCGGTGATGATCTCGCTGATCAAGGGTGAAATGGTTGAGGACCCGGTGTTCACCGGCCTTGATGAATGCACCAAGGACACGGTCGAGACTTGCATCCAGAAGTAAGGCTCTGGGGCGCCCGCCAGTCGGGCGTCCCACCCTCGAAGTCGTTTTCTCTCAACCTGGGGCGCACTGCCGTGCGCCCCTTCTTTTTTCAACGGTGGATGATCCCATGCTCGTCCTTGTAACCGGAGCGACCGGCAAGGTTGGACAGGCCTTCCTCGATCACTTCCTGACCAATCACCGTTTTGCTGGTGCCCGTATCCGCGCCCTCTGCCACAACCGCACCATCACTGCGACCGATCGTATCGAAGTTGCTAGCGGCTCCATTTCCGACCGCGATTTCGTCGAGCGGACGATGCAGGGCGTCACGCATGTCTTTCATATGGCGACCGTCAAGGAAGACCCGCTGCTAGCCATGGATGTCTCAGTCAAAGGCATGTTCTGGCTCCTCGAATCGTTCCGCCAGAGTGCCACCGCAAAGCAGTTCATCCTCATTGGCGGCGACTGCGTCGTCGGCCACTGTTTCGTGCCAAATGAGTCCCCAATCACCGAGACCTCACCACGTCGCGCCTACCCTGGCGTCTATGCCCTGTCGAAGGTGCTCGAAGAGGCAATGCTGGAGCAGTATTTCGTCCAGTACGGGCTCGCTGGGACAATTCTTCGCGCCCCTTGGATCATGGAGAAGGATGACTTCCGCTACGCCCTGAGTTTTGGCGACGATCAATTCGGCGGCCCTGCATGGGACACCCTGATTTCGCCAGCGCAACGCGAGCAGTTTGCAGCGAACCGCAACGTCCCCCTGCTCATCGATTCCGCCGGCCAGCCACTCCGGCGCAACTTCGTCCACGTGACGGACCTGGTCGCCGCCATGATGGCTGCCATCGACCATCCCGCCGCGCATCAGCAACTCTTCAACATCGCGATGACGGAACCGGTGGACTACGGCGTCGTCGCTGCCCACCTCGACGCCACCCGCGGCCTCAAGGCGGTCCGCATTGAGACGCCGTATCACTCCAACTTGCTTGACAACGCCAAGGCCCGCCTTTGTCTCGGCTGGTCTCCGCGCTATGGAACAGCCGAACTGGTGGACGCCGCCTTCTCCTATGAGCGTGCCCCCGACGACCCACGCAAGGTTTGGTATCCCGGCTGATCCCCGGCGTCCTGGTTTGCGCTTCGCGCGCTAACATGTCAGTCTCTCGGCACCGTAACGGGAGGCGAAGAACGACGATCATGGCAACCAGTGCGAGCGGAAAACCAGGCTTCAAGACCCGCCGGGTGGCTCAGACCAAGCTGGAGGTAACCGAGCTTGGTTTCGGCAGCGCCACCATCGCGGGCATCTTCAACGCTGTTCCGGACGAGCAGGCCCGGGCCGCAGTCACGGATGCGCTCGGTGCCGGTATCAACTACTTCGATACCGCGCCCCAATATGGCTACGGCCGGGCCGAGCATCTGATGGGCGACGCATTGCGATTTCACCGTGAAAGCACGGTGCTCTCGACCAAGGTCGGCCGCCTGCTCCGTCCGATCCACTCCGAGGCCGAGCGCGACTACCCGCACAACTGGATCAACCCATTCCCCTTCGAACAGGTCTACGACTACACTTACGACGCGATCATGCGTTCCGTCGAAGACAGCTACCAGCGCCTCGGCCTCGCCAGCATCGACATTCTGTATGTTCATGACATCGGCGTCGCGACGCATGGCGAGGAACAGAACGCCATCTATTGGAAGCAGCTCGAAAGCAGTGGTTACAAGGCGCTGACCGAATTGAGGCGCACTGGTGTCGTGTCCGCCATTGGCCTCGGGGTCAATGAATGGGAAGTCCTGATGGACGCCTTCAAGCTCGGCGACTGGGACGTCTTCCTGCTCGCCGGCCGCTACACCCTGCTCGAACAGACTTCGCTCGCTCCGTTTCTCACGACCTGCATCGAGCGCAAGGCCTCGGTCGTCGCCGGCGCGCCGTTCAACGGTGGCGCGCTCATGGGCACTGGAAAGTGGAACTATGGCAACGCGCCCGACCACATCATCAAGCGGGTGGCAGATCTCGAAGCCTTCTGCAAAGAGTTCGGCGTCCATATAGGCGCGGCGGCGCTGCAGTTCCCACTCACCCATCCGGCGGTCTGCAACGTCCTCACCGGTCCCAAATCGCCGGAAGAACTTGCCGGCACGCTCAAGTGGTGGAACACGCCCATCCCGTCCGAGTTCTGGACAGCGCTGGCCGACCGCAAGCTCGTCGCACCTGGGACACCGCTACCGAACGGCAAACTCGCTTAGAGACCGGCTGCGGCTTCGAGATAGTGCTGACGGATGCCGAACACCGCTTTGGCATCCGCGATCTTTTGGAGCATCGAGGCGTCCCTGCCCCGACCGGTGCGCGTTCCGACGATCAACACGTTCTTGGGCGTATGCTGATCTGAGATGAACTCGAACACCTTGGTGCTGTAACCGAAATATTCGAGGATCAGCGCCCGGATGGCGTCCGTCACCATTTCGGCCTGCCGCTCCACGAAGATCCCGTGCTTCATCACATAATCGAGCGGCGTGTGGAGGTTCGCAGTCTGGATCTCCCGCCGGATCTGCTTATGGCAGCATGGCGCGACGACGATCAGCTCTGCATCCGCCGAGATACCCTTCGCGATGGCGTCGTCAGTCGCAGTATCACAGGCATGGAGTGCGATCAGCACGCTGGCATCCGTCGCATCGTGATCCGCGATCGAGCCCTCTGCAAAGCTCAGCCCGCCAAGCCCCAAATCCGCCGCGACCTGGTTGCAGAGCGCCACCAGATCGGCTCGCATCTCGACCCCGACAACCTTGGCCGCCGACCCCAGCGTCTGCGCCAAATAGTCGGCGACAGCAAAGGTCAGATAGCCCTTGCCCGCCCCCATATCGACGATCTTGCCGAGCCGCTTCGTCGGAATCGCTTTCAGCAGTGGCCCGAGGATTTCGACATAGCGGTTGATCTGCCGGTACTTGTCCTGAGCGCTGTCGAGCACCCTGCCCTGCGCGTCGGTAACGCTCAATTCGCGTAGCCATTTGCCAGTGGACGCTATTGGCCGCACCTTGGCGTGGTCGTGCCCCAGCGATGCCGGAGCCTTGGCTGTTGGGGCCGACTGCTTGAGCCGCGGTGACTTGCCCTGGAAGTCAAGCGACCAATCTGCCGCGACGGTTTGTAGTTGCGCCAGACTGAACTCTACGCCGATGAGGCCCCGCAGCGTCTCCAGCGCCTCCTCGAGCCGCAGATTCTTGACGATGTCCCGCGTCTTGTAGTGCCATGTGAAGCTCAGCTGCGGCTGCCGTTTGATCAGCACCGGCTTGATGTCGATCGAGCGCAACGCGGCGTCAGTGCCGTCATAGGCACGCAGCCCAATCTTCACCAGACTGCCGTCGCCAAACGCAGTTTCAAGCGTCGCGAAGAACTGATCGGGCTTGGTGAGCGGCGTGTCGATGGTCGGCATCCTCGGCTGAACGCTCCGATATAGGTCCGTCCAGCCGCTCGCGCCAGTCCCCGCCGCAGCCCACCAATCGCCATTAAGTCCAAAGATCAGGGATGTCGGTGCGGACTGGACTTCCAGCAAGACGACCTTCAGCCACCTTTACGGCACCAAGTCATCGAGCAAGATACTCGGACCGGCGCTGACACCGATGGGAGCCCTCGGCCGAGATCACCACGCGCATCAGGAATTATCGTAGATCTCTAACGCATCACTGGGGTTCCGCGCTTCCGCGCAACCGCGCCTGTAGCACTTCCTTGACCTTGGAGTTGATCTGGTCAAGGGAATAGGGCTTGGCCAGAAACTCCACGCTCTGGTCGTCTGCAATGTCCTGCCGCACGCTTTCTTCGGCATAACCGGACACGAAGATCACCCGCAGTTCTGGCAACCGCTCTCGCACCTTGATCAGCAAGGCCGGCCCGTCCATTTCCGGCATCACCACGTCGGAGATCATCAGGTCGATGCGGTTTTCGATATCGTCCAGTTGCTCCAGCGCCTCTTCTCCCGACGCCGCCTCGAATACTTCGTAGCCGGTGGCACGCAGCGCCCGTGCCGAGAACGAGCGCACGTTGTCCTCGTCTTCAACCAGCAGAATGCGCTCGTGCCCAGTCAGATCCTTGACTGCTGCAACGACAGACTTTGCAACCGCCTCGCCTTCCGCCGCAATATGGCGCGGCAGGAAGATCTTGAACGTCGTTCCCCTGCCCAGGGTTGAAACCGGATAGATGAAACCACCGGTCTGCTTGATGATGCCATAGACGGTCGAAAGTCCGAGCCCGGTCCCCTTGCCCAGTTCCTTGGTCGAAAAGAACGGCTCGAAAATCTTCTCCATAACCTCGGCCGTCATACCGGTGCCGGTATCCTGGACCTCGATCAGAACGTAGTCTGCCGCCGGCATGCCGGTGAACGTGAAGCCCGCCGCTTCGGCTTCGCTGACGTTACGGGTCCGCAAGGTGATGGTGCCGCCCGTCGGCATCGCATCACGAGCGTTGACCACGAGGTTCACCACCACCTGCTCGAGTTGCACGAGGTCGGCCTTCACCGGCCATACGGAACGGCCGTGATCCACGTTGAGAGTGACCTGCTCGCCGATCAGCCGCTTCAGCAGCACCGTCAGGTCGTCGATGTGGGTCGGCACTTCGAGGATTTGCGGCCTGAGCGTCTGCCGCCGGGAGAACGCCAGCAGCTGCCGGGTCAGCCCCGCAGCGCGGTTGGCACTCTGCTTGATCGACATCAGGTCGGCAAACGAGGGGTCGCCCGGCTTGTGCTTGAGCAAAAGCAGGTCCGAGAACCCGATGATCGCCGTCAGCACGTTGTTGAAATCATGCGCCACGCCGCCGGCGAGTTGCCCAACGGCCTGCATCTTCTGGCCTTGAGCGAACTGCGCCTCGAGCTTGCGCTGGTCGGTCATGTCCAGCGCATAGACGTTAACCCGCTCCGGCGACCCAGCGCTTTCCTCTGACCCCGACACATAGAGCCGCACCGCCCGCTCACCCGCTCCTGGCAGCAGCGCATCAACCGGCTCGATCAGCGACTGCTTGGCACCCGCCGCGACGACCGCCTTGGCGAAGCTGTCGCGGCTGCTATCCGCGATCAGTTCAGCCATCGGCTGCAACTCCAGGCTCTTTTCACCCCCGGCCCAGCCGAAGATGCGGCTGAACGGCGCGTTGGTGCGAATGATCTTGCCGTCGCTGTCGAGCGTCGCAATGGCGAACGGCGTGTCGTTAAAAAAGCGCGAGAACCGCACTTCCGACGCCCGTAGCGCCTCTTCCTTGTCGGCTCCGCTGCGGCGATCGAGAACCAGCGTTCTGGTCTCGCCCAGTTCACCATCCGCCAGCCGCGCAGCGCGATGCAGCAGCCGCACCGGGAAGCTTGTGCCATCCCGCCGCACTAGGTCGATATCGATGATCTCGGTGCGGATTTCGCCGTCGCTTCGACCCCGCATCAAGAGGCTCGCACCATCGCCGCGAACAATTTCATCCAGCCGTACGTTGTCCATCTGGAACGCCGCAAGGTCATAGCCCAGCCAGTCCGCCAATGTGGAATTGAGGTACTGCACCTGCCCGCGTGCATCCGAAGAGAAGAACCCGGCCGGCGCGTGATCGAGATAGTCGATCGCCCGCTGCAACTCCACGAAAGCATTGTCCTGACGCTCGCGGTCGCGCGTTATCTCTTCCACCGACCACAGCACCAGCGCCTTCTCCCCGCCCTCGATCTCGGGCAGCGCCCGCACCGTGACGCGGTACCACACCGGCTTGCTGCTGCCGCCGAGTGAGCCGCCGAGCCCGCCGATCAGCCTGATGTCCTCGGTGGCCGGTCGCCCATCGCGTGCAGCGCGCGCCAGCCTGTACACCGCCTCGCTCGCCTCGGACTGCCCCGCGAAAAGTCGTGGTACGCCGACCGGCACGCCATCGCTGACCCCGCCGGCGAACTCGCCATACTGTGCGTTCACATAGGAAATCTTGCCCTGCCGATCAGTAACGACCGCGCCGAATGGCAGGCTGTCGACGATCGCCCGGGACAGCGTGCGGGTCTCGTCGCTGGCCGAGAACCTGAACAGCCCCGCAGTGATGGCGAACAGGCAGAACACACCGACCACTGCCAGCAATCCGATGAAGAGCAGCACTAGGTCTGGCGGAATTCGGTCACCCAGCGCCGAAATTGCAACCGCGACGATGACAAAGAACCCTGCGAGCGCGATGACCCGCCACAACCCACCGATACCGCGCGGACGCGAGACCAGCGGGTCGGGATAGTGGTCCTCATCGAGCGGCGTAGTGGCCATCTGGCGTTATCGTCCCGGGCATTGCGACCAAGGCAAATCACCCGCCCACCCAAGGTCTACCAAATGGACTTGTAAGCTGGTAGCGGCGGGATGCATTGGAGCGTGCCAGAAGGGCATGTTGTAGCATGGATACAATGGCGAACGGCGAGATCGCTGATGTGTGCAGGGCTAGTTCTTCCAGCTTTGCTTGTCGCGGAGCCGCATGACGAAGCCGATGACCTGTGCCACCGCCTTGAAATGTTCGGCCGGGATCGTCTGGTCGATCTCTACGCTGGCGAACAGCGCGCGCGCCAGCGGCGGGTTCTCGACGATGGGAATGTCGTGCTCTTTCGCCACCTCCCTGATCTTCAGCGCGATGTTGTCGGCGCCCTTGGCGAGGCATATCGGCGCCTGCATGTCGCGGTCGTATTTCAGCGCCACTGCATAGTGCGTCGGGTTGGTGATGATCACCGTGGCATTGGGCACCTGCGTCATCATGCGCTGCCGGCTGCGCTCGTTGCGCAAGGCGCGAATGCGACCCTTGATCTTGGGGTCGCCTTCCATCTGCTTGTACTCGTCCCGCGTCTCCTGCACGGTCATCTTCAGCCGGCTCCACCAGCGGTTGCGTTGGTACACGTAGTCCGCGAGGGCGATGATCGTCACCACTGCCAGCACGGCACCGAACACCTTCAGACCGAGCGCCTGGAAGTCGGAGAGGATCAGCGAGGGATCGACGGTGATCATCGTCTCCAGCCGGTCGCGCTCCTGCCAGATGGTGACGAACACCACGGAGCCAACCACGCTGAGCTTCACCAATCCCTTGACGAAGTTGACCAGCGCCTCCGAGGAGAAGAGCCGCTGGAAACCGCTGATCGGCGAGATCTTCGACAGCTTGGGGATGATCGGATCGAGCGAGAGCAGCGGCCGGTGCTGCACCAGATTGCCGCTGACGGCGAACGCGGCGAGCACCACCAACGGGATGAGCCCCACCATAAGAATTGTGCTGGCAAGGCCCCAGAAGTAGGCATTGAACGCCGACCCGCCGATCTCGTACTCGCCGGCATTGGTCATCAGCAGCTTGAAACTGTCCATCAGCGCCGAACTGGTCGGTCCTGCCATCAGCGCGAACACCAGCGCCGAGCCGCCGAGCATGAACCAGGTCGTGACCTCCTGGCTCTTGACCACGTCGCCGCGTTTATGGGCGTCTTCGAGCTTCTTGGCGGAGGGGTCCTCGGTCTTGCTCGACCGTTCCGGAGCCTCGTCGCTCACGCGGCGCCCCGGAGAACTGCCAATTCACCCTCGAAATGCATCAGGTACCAGCCCATCATCATCGAAAGCAGCAGCGCCAGAAGCACCAGTCCGATGCTGATCGTCGCCGGCATGGCAACGAAGAACACCTGCAACTGCGGCATCATGCGGGCGAGAATTCCCATGCCGAGATAGAACACCAGCCCCAGAACTATGAACGGCGCCGCCATCTGGATGCCGATTACAAAGGCACTTGCCGCCGATTGCAGCGCCATCTGCGCCGCGTCGGCGAACATCAGCGGATCGGTAGGCGAAAATATCATGTAGCTGTCGTAAATCGCCGCCAGCGCGACGTGGTGCAGGTCCGTTGCAAAGATCAACGTCACGCCGAGAAAGCTCAGGAACGATCCAATCACCGCCCCCTGGATGCCAACGTTCGTCGGGTCCGCTGCCTGCGCAAAGCTGAGCCCGCTCTGGAACGCGATGATCGATCCGGCGACCTGCGTCGCCATCACCACCAGTCGCGTGATCGCCCCGAGGATCAGCCCCACCGCCAGTTCGTGGAACAGCAGCACGCCGACCTGCATGAGGTCCGCCGGCAGCCGCGGCAGGTGCGGCGACACCAGCGGATACAGCACGAGACTGAACGCCAGCGCGAAACCAAGTCGCATGCGCGCCGGGATGACCTGCTCACCCAGCGCCGGGATCAGCATCAGTATGGTGCCGACGCGCGCGAACAGCAGCAGGTAGAGATAGGCTGTTTCAGGCAGCCAGTTGATCGAGACCATGACTTAGCCGCCGGTCACGATCATGTCGGCAAGGCGCTGCATGTAGCCGGCCATCAGCGAACCCATGAACGGCAGCGTCACCAGCATGGTGACGAAGATCGCAAGAATCTTGGGCACAAACACCAGCGTTTGCTCCTGAATCTGCGTCAGCGCCTGGAACAGCGCGATGATGACGCCGACGACCAGTCCCACGATCATCATCGGCGCCGACACCATGATCAGCACCCATATGCCGTCTCGGGCGATGTCGAGAACCTGTGCACCGTCCACGCGTATTGCTCCTAGATCGGCATCCGCATGATTTCTTCGTAGGCCGAAATCACCTTGTCGCGGATGGTGACCATGCTCTCCATGGCAATCTCGGTCTGCGAGATCGCCGTCACCACGTCCACGACATTCGCCTTGCCATTCACAAGATCAAGCGACATCTTGTCCGAAGCCTTTCCGGCGTCCATCACGCCCTGCATGCTGTCGGCCAAAAGCTTACCGAAATCAGCGCCTTGCCCCCCTGGCTCAGCGGGTTGCTTGGCCGCCTGCTGGATCAGCTTGGCAGCATTGTTATAGGCCGCGCTAACGGCGTTGAATGGCGTGCTCATGGTGCTGATTCTCCTCAGCCGCGCAGGATGTCGAGGGTACGGCCGAGCATCGAGCGGGTAACGCTGACCACATTGAGGTTGGCTTCGTAAGTGCGCTGCGCCTCGCGCATGTCCATCGCCTCGATCAATGGATCGACGTTCGGGTAGCGTACATAGCCGCGCGCGTCGGCCGCTGGGTGACCGGGCTCGTAGCGTTCCTCGAAGTCCGAGTTGTCGAACACCACCTTGCCGATCTTCACCGCCTCGCCACCCGCGTCCGAATCCATCACCGCCTCGAACGTCGGGATGCGCCGCCGGTATGGCTCCTCGGTCGGAGTCTTCCCCGCCGAGTCCGCATTGGCAAGGTTCTCGGCGATCACCCGCATGCGCGCCGTCTGGGCGTGCAGCCCCGTGGCGGCAATCTTGAGAGAAGATAAGAAATCACTCATGGCTCACCCCTATGCCTGCCGTCCCAGCGCGGTGCGGATCAGCCGCATGGAGCGCGTGTAGAGCGTCGTAATCGTCTGGTAGTCCATCTGGTTCGCGGTGACCTTCATCATCTCGTCCTCGAGGCTCACGGCATTGCCAACCGGCGTCGTCTCGAAGTCGCCGGCCCCGGAGCCGGCAAAGCCGCCGTCGCTACCGCTGGATGCTGAAATATGGTTCGGACTGGTCAGGCTCATGCTCACTTGCGCCCGCGACGCACCGCTCAGCTCCTCGCCAAAGCTGAAGGCCTTGAGATCGTGCCCGACATAGCCCGGCGTATCGGCGTTCGCGACATTCTCCGCTAGCAGCGTCTGCCGCTGCTGGTTCCAGCGCATTTTGTCCGTCAGCGCCGCAAAAAGCGAAATGCTGTTGAGGCCCGTGCCCATCGGTTAAGATCCCTTCACCGCGATAGGCAAATTCTGCCGGGCACTGGTTAACCGCGCGTTAACCACGCGGGAATTGCATCGCCTTTGCCTCGCATTTTGCACATTCGCGGCGCTATACTAGGCAACATTGACCATTTGCGGTCGCGCTGGCGGGGGCAGGCGGATGCTGGAGACCACAATGCAGTTTCTGAACTCAGCTGTTCGGCGGGTCGGACAACGCCCTGATCAACAGCGCCCTGGCGCTCGGAATCGTGCTTGTTCTGATCGTGCTCGGGGTGTGGGTGCTGAAAGTCTTCTTCAAGGCATCCACCTCAATCGGTCGCGGTCGCAATCGGCGGCTCAGCATCGTCGATTCGATGATGATCGATCCGCGCCGCCAACTCATCATCGTGCGCCGCGACGACGTCGAGCACCTGATCCTTACCGGCGGACCCCAGGACGTCGTGGTCGAAACCGGCATTACCGTCGATCGCCAGGCCGTTCGCCGTCCCGGCGCCGCCCCCGAGCCCGCTGACCGCCCGGACCTTGGCCTGCAAGCTTCCCGCATGATGGCGCAGTCTGCCGAGACCGTGGTCGCGCCGCAGCCCTCCGCCAGCGTTGAGCGGCTGCGCGACCTTGGCCGCTCGCGCGACGGCAGCCCCAGCCAATCGCTGCGGCACACCGGTCTGCTCCGCCCGATCAGCCGGCACGAACCGGCGGTTATCCCCATGAGCCCTGAGCCGCCACGCGATAATCTCGACGCCTATCCCGCCGACTCAGCTAGAACCGCCGCAGCAATCGAGACTGGACAGGCCAAACTTGGCGGCGGCAGAAGCAGGTTCTTCGCGAACATCCGGAAAACCGACCGCAACTGACCGCCGGCGCCGCAAGCTCGTCCGTCAGGCGATTACCCTTGCCGTTTTCGCCGCCGCCGTTCTGATCCCGCGCCTCGCCTACGGCCAGGACGTTTCGATCAATTTCGGCGACGACACCACATTGACGCAGCGCGCCGTCCAGTTCGTCGGTCTGGTCACCGTACTTGCCCTGGCGCCATCGATCCTCGTGATGGTGACGAGCTTCACCCGCATCGTCGTCGTGCTGTCGCTGCTGCGCACCGCGATCGGCCTGCAAACGGCGCCGCCGAATTCCGTGATGGTGTCGCTGGCGCTGTTCCTCACCATCTTCATCATGGCGCCGACACTGCAGGCGTCGTACGACGCCGGCGTCGCCCCGCTGCTTGCCGGCACCATGCAGATTCAGGAGGCGTTCGACAAAGGCTCGGTGCCGATCCACGACTTCATGGCCGCCAATGTGCGCGACAAGGACCTGGAGCTCTTCTACGACCTTTCCAGCACGCCACCGCCCACGGACGCGAAGTCGATTCCACTGCAGATTCTGATCCCGGCCTTCATGATCTCGGAATTGCGCCGCGCCTTCGAGATCGGCTTCCTGCTCTTCGTGCCCTTCGTCATCATCGACATGGTGGTCGCCTCGGTACTCATGTCGATGGGCATGATGATGCTGCCGCCGGTGGTGATCTCACTGCCGTTCAAGCTTATCTTTTTCGTCCTGGTGGACGGCTGGCACCTGGTTGCCGGGTCGCTGGTCAAGAGTTTCGTCAGCGGCTGATCGCCTCTGGCTAGACCGAACTCGGTTTGACTGCTTCCACCGGGGTGATGGCGTCATCCATCGGGTAGGTCTGGCGATACGCCGCGAGGAATGCGTTGAGCGTATCGAGACCCGACACCTCGCGCGCCACCTTGCGGAATTCGACGCTGGCGGCGGTGTTGGTGGAGGTCACAAAATCGAACATCGGCCACTCCGCCGATTTCGACATGGCCCCGGCGAACTTCGAGCGCAGGCGGGTCGAGCCCAGCTTGTCCCCCGCCAGCACAAATCCGACAGCTGCCTTGAGGATATTCATTCGTGCTGACTGGATCGCCAGATCCGTCGAGCTGTCTGGCGAATACATCACTTCGAGCAGTTCCGATGCCAGCCCGTAATTCTTCGCCTTCCAGTAGCCGTCAACCCGCATCAGGTCTGCGTCGCGCCCACTGACGCGCGATAGCAGGTCGAGCGCCAAATCCTCGCGGTTGGCGTCAATCAGCGCCCGCGCCTCGAGGATGCGCCTCTGCCGCTCGAGACTTGGGGACAACTCGGCCATCTGCGTCCGGCTCAGTACGCGCAGCGCCGCCTCGGGATTGCGGTCCGCAATTCGGATCACCGCAAGATCCGCCGCGATCTGTGCCTGCGCCACGCCTTTGAGCCGGCTGTCGATTTGATATTCAAGCAGGTCGGCGGCCTGCGACAGCAGGTCAACCTTCACCAGCCGCCGCGCCAGATTGCGGATCATCTCGTCGCCGCGCGCGCCCGGCGGCGTCAGCTGCCGGAAATCGTAGTACAGGCTCAGCGCCTCGACGTCGCCCAATTGGTCGGCACGACCGTTTAGGTAGAGGTCGGCAAACGTTGTCTGCGCCTCGCCCAGCAAGGCATTGATCGGAGCACTTTCTGGATAATACGCCACCGCCTGCTTCACCGTCTCGAAGCCAAGGCGATAGTCCTTATTTTCGAAATAGAGTTCGGCCAGCAGCTTGTCCATGTCGGCCTCAAGCGGGCCGCCTCGCCACATCAGCGCTTCGGCGGAGAGCGTCTCAGTGGCCTTGGCGAGGTCGATCTTGCCCGAAGCCTCGAGCAGCAGCAGCGTGCGGTAGACCGCCTCGGCGCGGGCCGGGCGCACATCGCCGGCAATCACCTCGCCGTAGGCGTCCAGCGCCTCTGGGTTCCGTCCCTCGGCTTCGGCGATGCGACCGGAGAAGAGCTGATAGGAACTCACCTGCTCGGGATCGAGCTGGGCAAACTCGAGCATACCCAGATAGCGCGTCGCCAGCGCCACATCCTTGGTTTCCAGCGCAGCGCGAATGCCTGAGAAAAGGAACTTCTGCTGCACCCAGAGCGGGTAGGAATTGAGCACGCTTTCGGCGGCCATCGCATCGATACGTGCGCCCGTGAAATCATACGCATCGGTCTTCGCGATGCTCCGCCAAAGCAGCACATCAACCTGTTCGGCGTAGCCAACCCCGTTGAAGATGTCGAGCGCTTCGAGCGGCCTCGCAGCAAGCGTGTCCGCGATCGCATAGGTCAACCGCATCTTCTTCTTCAGTTCGTCGGACTTGATATCGCCGCCCATGACCTTGAGCACGCCGATGGCCTCCTGCGCGAACTGGTTGCCAACGTAGTACTGGGCGAGATCGAGCCGCGCCTGGTCGCGGGCTCTGCCCTCCGCCAGAGCCGCGTCATCAATGAGTTGCTCGCGCCGTTCGACGAACTTGGCGGGATTGTCCTCCTTCACGTTCTTGAAGTCGACAAAGCCCTCTCGGTAAGCCGCCGCGTTGCCCGCATCGAGCACGCGCACCGCCTGTTGCGGCGACAGTGTCAGTCCATCCGGACTCTCGATCACCGCATTTTTGCCGTCGATCGAGACCTTCAGGTCCTCGGTCACCGGTTTGACCACGAGGCCATGAATTGAGCGGAGCGCATCGAAGTCCACGTAGTCGAGATCGCGGTTGACTCCTCGCGCCGGTGGAAACGCCGTCACGACGCTCAGCATATCGCCAACCACAGGATCGAGGAATTCGTGCACCTTGGACGGCCGCCCGAGGTCGGCTGTCATTTCGAAATGGCCATCCTTGTCGCGCTTGCGGTTGAGCGCCAGGGGCTCGATCGGACTGAGCAGTACATCGCCCAGCGATAATACCCATGACCGCCCTTCCGAGCCGAGCGTCGCAAGTCGTGGGCTCGAAAGCTGCATCCTCACGACCTGGGTATCGCCCGCCGGAATGACTGTGAAGTCCGACGCAATTGCAGACAGGCTCTCCGAGAATTGCGGTTGCCGGATGCCGGCATTGGTGTCGAACATCATCCACACCGTGTCGCCCCGACGAAAAACAGCTGCGCCCGTGTCGTGATCGAACGGGAATGCGACACGCACCGTGCTGCCCACATTGCTGATCACCGGCGTTAATTCGGTCTGCGCGTCGGGTTCTGCGGACGCCATCGGATTTGCGGGGTCACTGGCTGCCGGCATGGTTCCCGCCTTTGCGGCCGCGTCAGTGCCTGCCTTCTCAGCCGCCGTCACTGCCGCTGCGTCCGCGTCGCTGGGTTTCGCCGGCATGCCCTCGGCCTCGGCGATGTCGATGTCGACAACCATCTGGCGCGGCGACAGCGTGTAAAAGCGCGGCACGACACCGCCGGCTGTGTGGAACAGCACATGCGATCCCGTCGGATCGACGACGTTCTCGACCCCGGTGAGTTCCTTTGGCAGACCAGCGTTGAGTGGATAGAGATCGATGGAGACCGGCCAGTCAAAGGTCAGCGTGCCATTGCTGCCGACTAGCGCAAACTTGGCTTCTGTATCGACGTTCCAGTCAAACTGCACGCGCATGAAGGTCGGGTTGCGGCCCACCCGCACGCTTGCCTCCGGATGAACCGCCGAAACCTCCTCGGCCTTACGCTTTTGCTCCGCCAGTTGCTCGGCATTCTTGGCACGCTCGGTCAGCGCTGCAACCACCGAAGGAGGCAGGGAGGGCGGAAGTCCTTGCCAGGCGGCCGGCATCAGGTCGATGAACAGCTGCTCGCCAGCCTCCATATGGTTGACGCTGAGCGTCGTGCGGAGGCCGAAGCGCACCCCCTTCTTGTCAGGATCGACGCGTGCGATGGAAACATAGTCCTGCAGCGTCGCGGCCACGTCTGGGAGTTGAAACGACACTGGCTGGTCGAACTCTACGGCGAGCACCCCGTTGTCGAACTTGACCTTGTACGGCGGCAGGTCCACGCGGCCCGGAAAACTCAGCACAAGGCGGCCGAAGCCGTCCTCCACGGTGGCAAAGAGCTGCGCCTTTTCCTCCGCAGATGCAGTACCTGCACCCAGAAACAGGCAGCTCAGCAGGCCCGCCAGCAACAGGCGGACAACGCCGCCAGTGGCCTGTTGCCAAACGAACCGAAACGCAGCCATGCCGGGACGCGACTTTCAACGCTACTCAAACAAGCGTTAAGCATAGCGTCCTGCACTTAACGTCGCCTTACCCTAAAGCGGCTGAAAATCGGCTACTGACCGACGATTTGCGGCAGCTGCGCCAGATTCTCGCCGCTCACACTGATGGTTGGATCCGCCTGGTCTGTGCCCATCGCAGACGTCAGTTCCTTCGCTCGCACTGGAGCCATCGCGGCAAGGATCGGCGACATGCGCCGCGGATCCATGTTTATGGCAATGCGCTGTAGCACCTTGATGTCGAGCTGATCGAAGATTCTCGCCGCATCCTTGGCTTTCATCGTCTGGTACATCGCCAGGAGGCTCTTGAACTGCGCGTCCTCCTGAACCTTCTTCTGGTCAACGAGAGCGTTGATCTGGGTTTCCAGCGCCGTCAGCGCCGCCGTGCGTTCGTCGATCTTCTTTTCTGCCGCAGCCACCAGGTCAAGGCGCATGTTGAGCTCTGCCTCACGCTTGTCGAGCTCGGTCCGGCGCTCGCTCAGCCGCGCCACGATCGCATCCTCACTGCTGACGCTGCCATCGGCCTGACCAAGCGGCACCTTGCGACCCAGTCCATTCTTGGTGGTCGGCAGCGCATCGCCCTGAGCATTCAGTGGCGGCGGGTCGTCCGGGCAGCCCTGGACCATCGCGTTGCCGAACTTGTCGCCAAAATTCTCATGGCCAGTTGGTGCGGCCGGCTCAGCAGGGGGTGGACTTGTTGGACAAGCCGAATCGTCCATCGGCGCCAGTTCGTGCGACGCGGCATCAGCGCTACCTGCTGCTGCATCGCCTTCAGCCGGTGCCTTGTCACCCCCGTGCGCGCTCTCCGATGCCGCTTCCGGCTTTGCTGCAAGAGTAGGCGTCGGATCGGTCATTGTCGGACTGGTGTCCGTCATCATGGCGTCCGCCGGCAGCGCCATCGTCGTGCCGTTACCGCCTTCTGTCGAAGCTGCCTCCTCCGATGCGACGCTGACCGCCGTCCCCGTCAGGACATATCCGCCATTGGTGACCAGCCCGATGCCCTTAAAAAGCAGCAGGGCAAGGCCAACGAAGATGACGACCGGCAGCAGACGAATGGACTTCACGCGGCCCTGCCCCCGATCCCCGGTCGCATCGCCAGTTGCTGCAGTGCTGACTGCAGTCTGTTTTGCTCAAGCGCCGTCTTGGCCACGGGAATTGGCTCCGGCGCAGCTTCCTTGGGTTCCGCCAATGAAACCCCTTTGGCCGCGTTGGTGATGCGCGAAATCCGCTCGATCAGGTGGCTGCCGGCGCTGACATGGTTCGCCAGTTCGAGCCCGAACCGTTCCGCCTCCTGCAGCCGTCCGCCCAGCGCCATGTCAGCCTCTAGCGCCGCGGTTTTCAGCTCTTTCACCGCGGCATTGGCCAGGTTCGTCGCCTGTACCAGGTCCGTTACCATCTCCCGAAGCGTGTCCCGATCGGCGTGCAGCCGCTTCAGCCTGTGATTCAGGATCACGCAATAGCCGATGGTCACCGCCAGCAGCACCGCCACCGAACTCTCGACCAGCATTCCCAACGTCATGCCAAACATCAGCGGCCCTCTCCTTGATGGTCCAGTGCGTCGAAGGCCGCCATCGTCACTTTCGGCGGGTTGATCGCCCGCGCCACGCGCACCGAGACATGGTCGCCGATGTGACCCATGATTGCATCGGTCAGCTCGACGTCGCCGCACTTGAGCTTGACCGGATCGCTCGGCGAGCGGTCGAACATTACGGTCTCGCCCGCTGACATGCTGAGCGCCCGGCTCAGTGGCATATCGAACTCATGCAGAACCGCCTCCACCTCGACATCGGCTGCGTAGATTTCAGTCGCGAGATGGCCCTCCCAGATCGGGTCGCGGCCGAATTTCTCGCCCATGAACATCTGCAACAGTTGTTCACGGATCGGCTCAATCGTCGCGTAGGGCAGCAGGATTTCAACCTTGCCGCCGCGGTCATCCATTTCGATCTGCAATTCAATCAGAATCGCCGCGTTGGCCGGGCGCGAAATCGCCGCAAAACGCGGATTGGTCTCCAGCCGCTCAAGTTTGAAGTGGACCTGCGTCAGTGGCTCGAATGCCTTGTGCGTATCCTCAAGGATCACTTCGATCATCCGCCGCGCCAGGGCCATCTCGATCGTGGTGTAGGGCCTGCCCTCCACTCGGATGTTGCCGCCGACCCGGCGTCCGCCGAGGAGCACGTCGATCATCGAGTAGATTAGGTTGCTGTCGACCGTGAGAAGACCGAAATTATCCCACTCTTCGGCCTTTATCACCGACAGGATCGCCGGCAACGGGATGGAGTTGATATAGTCGCCGAAGCGCACCGACGAAATGGAGTCGAGCGAAACCTCCACATTGTCCGACGTGAAATTCCTGAGCGAAGTCGTCGCCAGGCGCACCAGCCGATCGAACACGATCTCGAGCATCGGCAGGCGCTCGTAAGAGACGAGCGCCGAGTTGATCAGTGCCTGGACGCCTGTCAGCTCTATCGTGCCACCGGCGTTGGGATCGAAACCGAGGAGGCTGTCGATCTCATCCTGATTCAGCACGCGGTCGACACCGTCATTGGCATCGTCTTTGGCGCCATCGGCATCCAGCATGGCGGCCCACTCGGCCGACATCCCCTCGTCGGGCTTCTCCCCCGGGGCTGTCGCCTCATCCAGCTTCCAGTCGTCGGAGAGCTTGTCCTGATCGCTGGATCCGGCCATCTACTGAACCAGGATTTCTTTGAACAGGATGGAGTCAATCTGCGCCGGGAAGATCGCCACGTTGACACGCCGCCGCAACTCTTCCTTCAGCCTGTAGATACCCGCCGAACCTTCTAGATCGCTCTTCCTGAGTTCGCGCAGGTACACTTGGAATGCATCCACCACCTTGGCCATGCGCGGCTGGATTTCACGCATCACCGCCTCGTTCGCAACCTCGATCGCCACGGTGAGCTTCATGAACTGCTCGCCTTGTCCCTCAGTATTGAGGTTGATGGTCATGCTCGGCAGATTGAAGATGAACCCTTCTGGTGCCGCCGAAATGGTCTGCGCCGTCGCCGCCGGCTTGGCCGCGAACACAAAGAAGTAGAGTCCTGCCCCAGCCGCCAGCAGCACAATCAGCGCAGCTGCCGCCATGATCAGCAGCTTGCGGCTGAAACGAGGTTTCGCCGCCGGCGCGGCTTCGCTTCCCTCTTCGATATCGGCTTCTACGGCCATTGGCCAAAACCCCTTGTTTCCCGGCAATTCCAAGGCACGATCCAGCTAAGCGCCCGATAGTTAATGATTGGTTACAAACGGTGCCGAAGCGGCACAATTTGCCGGGCAGTTTTTGCCTGAGAACAACATCAGCACTGTGCGAACAAACCTGTCCGATCTGTGACGCAACTGATTTCATTAGGTTTTTTGCTCTGGCACGGTTTCTGCAAGGTTAACTGCGGGTCTGCCAGCTTGGGGAAGTGGTGCAGGTCCGGGGAACTAGATCGGGGATACGCGCCATGGAAAATGCGCAACTCATTTCGCTTTCGCGACAGATCGCTCTGCAGCGGCAGATGGACGTGGTGGCCAACAACATGGCCAACATCAACACCACCGGCTTCAAGGCCGAGGACCTGCTTTTCGAAGACTACCTGATGCCAGTCGCCAAGGATCAGGACTTCACGGCTCCCGATCAGCAATTGCACTTCACCGAAGATTGGTCGACCGTCCACGACATGAGCGGCGGTGCCATCACACAGACCGGCAATCAGCTGGATGTGGCGCTCGAGGGCAAAGGTTTTCTTGCCGTGCAGACACCGGCCGGCGAGCGCTACACCCGGTCCGGCGCGCTGCAGATCAACGCCGCTGGAACACTGGTCAACTTTGACGGTTATCCCGTTCTGTCCGAAGGCGGTCCGGTGCAGTTTGCCGCCAACGAAACTGACATCACCATCACCGACAACGGCACCATCAACACAAACGTCGGCAGCAAGGGCAAGCTCAAAGTCGTCGAATTTGCCGACCCGCAGGTGCTGGCCCGTGAGGGTGACAATCTCTACTCGGGCGGCAACCCGGTTGCCGCCACCGAGACGCGCGTTGTTCAGGGCGCCATCGAGCGTTCGAACGTGTCGGCGGTCGCCGAGATGAGCAACATGATCCGCGTGCAGCGCGCCTACCAGACTCTCGCAACCCTGATGCAGCGGCAGGATGAGCTGCGCACCACGGCCGTGCAGCGTCTCGGCGACATCAACGCTTAAGGCTCGAAGGGAACATCGGATGAAAGCCCTCTACATCGCATCGACCGGCATGGCGGCTCAGGAACGCAATGTTGAAATAATTTCGAACAACATCGCCAACATGCGTACCACCGGCTTCAAGCGCCAGCGTGCGGAATTCCAGGACCTGCTCTACCAGTCCTACCGCCGTGCCGGCTCGCAGACTTCCGATCAGGGAACCACTGCTCCGGTAGGTGTTGAGGTTGGCTCCGGCGTCAAAACCGCTGCCACCCCGCGCATCATGACGCAGGGCACTGTCACCCCCACCGACGCCGAACTCGACGTCGCGATCCGCGGTGAGGGCTTTTTCTCTGTGTCGCTTCCCGATGGGCGCACCGGATACACCCGCGACGGCTCGTTGCAGCGCAACGACGCCGGCCTCATCGTCAACACCGACGGCTACCAGGTGGAACCCGGCATCACCGTGCCCGACGGCGCCAACTCGCTCTCCATCTCCGCCGACGGCACTGTCCAGGCCTTTCTCGGCACGGACACAGCCCCCACTACGCTCGGCCAGCTGACCATCTCCCGTTTCGTCAACAAATCCGGGCTCGAGTTCGGTGGGCGACAACAATTTTGTCGAAACCGCCGCCAGCGGTGCCGCCCAGGTCGGCGTCGCCAATACCGACGGCATGGGTGCGATGCTGCAGGGCTATCTCGAAAGTGCCAACGTCAATCCGGTCACCGAAATCGCCGACCTGATCGCCGCGCAGCGTGCCTACGAGATGAACGCCCGGGTGATTTCGGGCGCCGACGAAATGCTCTCCACCACAAGCCAGATGCGCTGAGCAGGAGCTGAAATGATGAAGACCACCCTTGCCTTCGCTGTTGCCGCCTTCAGCCTTTTCTGCACCGCCGCGTGGGCGACCCCCTCTCTGCGCGCCGAGGTCACCGTCACCGCTGCCATCGTTACCGTTGGCGACATGTTCGACGATGCAGGCGCCCTCTCCGAGATGGCGCTGTTCCGTGCGCCGGTTCCCGGCACAACCGGCATAGTGCCACTCGCCGACGTCACCAGGGCAGCAGGCCTGATCGGCCTGACCGAATTCGAGAACGTTGGCATCACCCGCGTCCGCGTCGCCCGCGCCGCCACCGTCGTTGATGTGCCGATGCTGAACGCGATCATCGATGCGGACCTGGCCAACCGCGGCATCCTCGGCACCGGCGTCACCGCCGCCATCCACTACGACACGCCGGACCTCAGCTTCAGCGCCGAGGCCGTCGACAAACCTGTGACCCTCATCAACCTCCGCTACACCCCCGGCAATGGTGGCTTCACCGCTCGCCTGCAGCTGGCGGGCATCGACCGCCCTGTCGATATCAGCGGCCAGATCAGCATGCAGGTCATGGCACCGCAACTGGTCTCGAGCCGCCCGGCCGGAACGGTACTCCAGGCATCCGATCTTGCCCTGCGCCCCATCGATCAGAAGTACGCCGACGCGTTTGGCTTCGCCACCATGGATCAGCTGCTCGGCAAGCAACTGCTGCGCCAGAGCCAGTCTGGAATGCTGCTCAAGCCATCCGATGTCGCCGAGCCCACGGTTATCACGCGCAACTCCTCGGTCACTGTCTATCTCCACTCCGGAGCGATGACGTTGACGGTAAAGGGGCAAGCACTCGGCAACGCCGCGGCCGGCCAAGATGTCAGCGTCATGAACGCCACCACCAAGAAGATCCTTCACGGCACGGCCCTGGCCAACGGCTCAGTGCTGATCACCTCCACCACTCTGAATGTCGCCGGTCTCTAGGTCCCGCGCAGAGGATATGAACATGCACCCGATCAAGATCTTAGCCACCCTCGCGCTTATGGGCCTCCTGGCCGGATGCGCCAGTCTGGACCAGCTGTCGCGTGTTGGTGACGAGCCCAAGCTCAGCGCCATCGAGGACCCCACGGCACAGCCCGGATACCGCGCTGTAAACATGCCGATGCCGCAGGTCGAGGCCGTGTCTTACCAGCCCAATTCGCTGTTTTCGAACGATGCCCGCGGCTTCTTCAAGGATCAGCGCGCCCATAAGCTCGGCGATATCCTCACGGTCATCGTCACCATCTCGGACAGCGCGCAGATTTCCAATGCTACCACCCGCAAGCGCGCCTCGGGCAACGAGGCCGGAGTTGGCGGCGTGCTCGGCTCGCTCTTCGGCGGCAAGGTGCCGCTGGTTGATGTCGATCCCACTGGCAGCATCTCGACGTCCGGCACCATGACGGATGGCGGCAACGGCTCCGTCAACCGCAAGGAGAACCTCGCCACCAATGTTGCGGTCGTCGTCACCCAGGTGCTGCCCAACGGAAATCTGGTGATCGAGGGCCACCAGGAGGTGCGCGTCAACTTCGAGGTCCGTGACCTGGTGGTTGCCGGTATCGTCCGACCGGAGGACATACAGTCCGACAACACCATCCCTTCGGAGAAGATTGCCGAAGCCCGTATCTCCTACGGCGGCCGCGGCCAGATCACCGACGTCCAGCAGCCGCGCTACGGCCAGCAGATCGCCGACGCGATCCTTCCCTTCTAGTTTCGGGGCGGCCCCCGCCCCATCCCCTTCGCCGCTCCCGCAATCCCCCATTGGCGGGGCGGCCCGGCAGACTCCAGAAGGACTCTGCCCACAGGGGCGCAACCCTCCCCGGTTGCGCCCCTTCCCCATCTTTCGGAACCATGGTCGGCCGCAGCGGTTTCTCCATGATGCAAGGAGGAAAGCATGACCAGCAAGTTGATCTGGGGCGTCCTCACCGGCGGCATGTTCGGCGCCATGTTTGGAACACTCATGGGTAGCACGCCAATCGGTATCGCTGTCTGCGTCGTCGCGGGTTCCATAGGAGCCGCAGTGGCGCACTACGTGCAGCGTCAGACCCTGCCAGAAGGCGACGATGCGTAGCGGGAACTTTGCACTCGTGATCGGTGCCGGCGTCGTGATCGGCTTACTCATCGGCCTGATCACCGGCAATCCTGGGAGTGGCATCGGCATAGGTATCGCCCTCGCCATCGCGCTCTCCCTCGCTATGGGACTTTGGAAGCAACCCGGGCGCGACAAATAGGCTGCAGCTGCGCAAGGGATGACTTCGAGGGCGAATGGAGCTAGGCAAGGCGGCCTCTAAAACCGGAAAGCCACGATGTCCGCTAATTCCGCCTTTTCCAAACTCGACGGTCTCGGCCACAAACTTGAGGCGCTGTCGCATGCGCAGTCGATGCTGAGCGTCGACGAGTTGGTGATGATGCCGTCGGGCGGCGGCGAGAAGCGCGCCGAGGCGATGTCGATGCTGGCCGGCATGTACCATGAGATGGCGACCGCACCCGAGATCGCCGACTGGATCGCCGCCGCCGAAACGGAGCCGCTGGACGCCGATCAGGCCGCGGCGCTGCGCGAACTGAAGCGCGAGCACACCAACATGACCTGCCTCTCCTCGGAGTTCGTGCAGAAGCAGGTTTCGGCCCAGGTGCGCTCACAGCAGCTGTGGCGCGAACTGCGCCCTTCCGGCGACTGGAAGACCTTCCTCCCAGCGTTCGAAGGCATCGTCGCCATCGTTCGCGAGGAAGCTGCGCAGCGCGCCGACGTGCTGGGTCTCGCCCCTTATGACGCGATGATGGAACAATATGACCCGGGCAACCGGGTGGCCGAAATTGCGCCGCTCTTCGCCGACCTCAAGACCTTTCTCAAGAGCTTCGTCCCTGAAGCCCTGGCGAAGCAGGAGGAGAAGCTGGCGAAGCGCCCACTGAAGCCGCTGCACGCGCCCTTTCCGATTGATCGACAGAAGGCCCTCGGTCTCGCCATGATGGAGGCCATCGGTTTCGACTTCGAGCATGGCCGCCTCGACGTCTCGCACCACCCGTTCTGCGGCGGTGTCCCCACCGATGTGCGCATGACTACCCGCTACACCGAGGCGGAGTTTCTGTCTTCCCTCATGGGCATCCTGCACGAAACCGGCCACGGCCTCTACGAGCAGGGACTGCCCAAGCAGTGGTCGCACTGGGCGCTTGGCAGGGCCCGTGGCATGTCGATCCACGAGAGCCAGAGCCTCTTCGTCGAAAAGCAGATCGCCCGCAGTGCCGAGTTCTGGGAGTGGGCGATGCCGCTGGTGCGCGAGCACCTGGGCGACGCCGCCATCGCCGGCTGGGACCTCGAGGACATTCTGGCCCACGTCCATCTGATCGAGCGCGGACTGATCCGCGTCGATGCCGACGAGGCCACCTACCCACTGCACGTCATCCTTCGCTTCGAGATCGAGCAGGGTCTGGTCGACGGCTCGCTGGCGCCGAGGGATGTGCCTGAGGCCTGGGACGCCAAAATGAACGAATATCTGGGCCTACGCACCATCGACAACCCGAAGGACGGCCCGATGCAGGACGTGCACTGGCCCTCAGGTGCCATCGGCTACTTCCCGAGCTACACCCTGGGGGCAATGATTGCGGCACAGCAGTGGTCGGCACTGGAAAAGGTCGTGCCCGACGCCCGAGAAGACGTGCGCAACGGCCGGTTCGTCGCCATCAACGAGTGGCGCCGCGACCACATCTGGCTTGAAGCGTCACGCTACTCGACACCGGAATTGTTGAAGCGTTCCACCGGCGAGCCGCTTAACGCCGCGCACTTCGCCGATCATCTAAAGCATAGATACCTGGCCTAGCGGCAACTCTCGCGCAGCGCATCAACTTCCGCTGCCCGCGGCAGCAGCTTGAAGTCGACTGTCAACGAACGCTGTCTGAGCGGTGTGACCCGGATTTTGAGGTTGCTCCCGCCCCTGAGTGAATTCGAGGAACGCCGACGCCTCGGCAGAGGTCTGGAACTCGATCTGCGTGGTGTTGTCGGTGGTGGTGAGGCTGCGGATGCTGGTGGGGCTCTGGTCGAGCTGAAATGTGATGGGCGCGACATCGCTGGTGCCGGAGATGACCTGACCGGCAAAATCAAACCGCACATTGATGGCTCCGGCGGTACACATGATGATCATCAGCGCCGGCTTTCGCCCGGTCGGCAGCGCCGGGATCAGTCGCTCGGATTCGATGATGATGTTGTCGCCCAACTCGACCGGCTGCCGGAAGATCGCATCGTAGCAGGCGAGCCTGGCACCGTTGTCGGCCACCGCCGCACAGCTGACGCCATCCTGCTGCTGGGCCAGCGCCGAAACGGGCGCCGCCGCTGCCAGCAGCACCGCGACAAGAAAAAACCAACGCAACCGCTCACTCCCGCCGGGACGTCCGGCCCACCGAATATCGCTACCAACGGTGGTTTCTGCAAGCGCACAGGCGCCGACAAACGCCCCTATGTGCCTTGATTTCCCGCAGAATTGCCCGCCCGAACAGCAATTTCGAAGGCTGCTCCCTGTTTCGAAGGCACCACAACGATGCCCGCACCATGCGCTTCCAGAAGCGAACGGACGATTTCGAGCCCCATCCCCGTCCCCCCGTCCTCTCGCCGTGTCGTAAAGAACGGCTCGAATACCTTCCCCCGATTGCCCTCGGATATTCCCGCCCCGTCATCGGCGATCAGGATGCGCATACCGGCCTCGAAAGTGGCGGTGGAGAGATGGAGAACAGACGATCCATGCTGCAGGGCATTATCGGCCAAGTGTCCGAAAACAATGGCAGCAACGTCAACCGGGATAGCGATTGCGGCGTCCCCCGCAACATCGATCCGGAGCCCCGGCTGTCGGACACGCAGGGTTTCCGCAATCTGCGCCAGCGTGGTGTTGCCGCCTTCAATGGGGTTCTCCGCCCGCGCCAGTTCGCGTAGCCGCTCCAGGAGCGCCGCCAGCCGGTCGCTGTCTTTGATGATGTTGTCGAGAAACTTCGCCCGTTCGGCGGCATTCATCTTGGCGTGCTTCAGCAGTTCGGCCGAGCCGCGGATCGCGGTCAGCGGCGACTTCAACTCATGCGACACATGCGCGGCGAAACTCCGTACGTACTCCGTCCGGTCCACCAGCCGTTCCGCCAGATCGAGAAAGCTCTGGCTCAGCACCGCGATCTCGCGTGTCCCCTGCTGCTCAGGCGGCCTGATTGCTGCACGGCCACCGCGCCCGATTTCATGTGTTCGGGCGATCAGCGCCTCGATCGGCCCCGTAATGGTGCGCGAGAACACCACGGCAATCACCAGCGTCAGCAGCAGCGCCGCACCCAGTGCGCCGAACTCCACCGGCCCCATCTGGCTGGCCGTTCCATCGAGTGCCCGGAACCCGATAACGATAGCTGCCGGCAGCGCCAGCACGGTCAGCAGCACGGCAAAGACGATCATCGCCAGCGTCGGGCGCCACTTGTCCCTGACCCGCGGACCGGCCATCACACCTGCCCGAGCCGAAAGCCGACGCCGTGTACGGTCTCGATCACCTGAGCACAACCCGCCGTTGCGAACTTCGCCCTGATATTGCGGATATGGCTGTCGATCGTTCGATCCGACACGTGCACACTGCCGCCATAAGCCGCGTCGATCACCTTGTCCCGGCTGAATACCTGGCCGGGGCGCTTGAGAAACGCCGCGAGAATTTGGAACTCGAGCCCGGTCAGCGTCACTGCGTGGCCGTCAAATCCGGCGCTGTGCGTCGCAGCATCGAGGCGCAGGTCACCCACCGCCAGTACCTCGCCGCCCTTCACGGCGGGCAGCGCCCGCTTCAGGATCGCGTTCACCCGCGCCACCAGCTCCCGTGCGCTGAATGGCTTCGTCACGTAATCGTCGCCGCCGATCTCCAGCCCCAGCACGCGGTCGATCTCCTCGTCGCGCGCCGACAGAAACAGGATCGGCACGTCAGAGGTCTTACGCAGCTGCCGGCAGACCTCCAGTCCATCCATCTCCGGCATGCCGATGTCGAGGATGACGAGGTCGACCGGCCCACGCCGCAGTGTCTGCAGCGTCTCCAGCCCGTTACGCGCCGTGAGCACCGTGAGCCCCGCCCGCTCCAGGGCGAACGAGATCACCTCGCGAATATTCGGTTCATCGTCGGCGATGAGGATGCGGTGCGCCATGCCTCAGTTGATAACGTCCTGTGGCCATCTTGCAACCTTGGGAACAGCGGCAAGGTAGGCAGCCGTCCGCATGTCCCGCCACGTCCAGCTCCGCCAGTCGGTAGTGCGGTGCGCGAAGTCATTCGCGATCAGCCGGCGCATTTCCCTTGCCTCGGCCGCACGCGACGGGTTTTCTGGCTCAATCGTGCGAATGAAATCGTCCAGCGCCGGTAGCGTCGATGGGCCCAGTGCGCTCAGGTACCATAGATCGAGCGGCTGACCCGCCCCCGTGACCTCGATTGAATTGTCCACGTTGAAGCGCGCAATGATCGCAGAAAAGTCGGTGAACGCCGCCGCATAAAGCGTCAATCCGAGCACACCCAGATTTATCGCGATCAGCCATTTGTTGGATTTGTTCCAGACAATCCGGCAAGGGATCAGCACCAGCCCAACCGCGACAAGTCCCATCCAGATGCCCGCAGCGATGCGCAACTCCGTCAACGAATAGACCTTCACATAAAGATCGAGGCGCAGGATTGAAGAGATCACCAGCAGCACGTTCTGCGCGATCCATACGTAGACGAGTTGCCGGATCAGTGGTGACCCTTCGCCGGGCCCGCCCTTCCGCATGGCCGCGAGTACGAAAGCTGCGGCCAGCAGCGCCGTGAGCACCAGCGGGTATGCGCCCCGATGCGCGTAGTCGGCGTGGCTCATTCCGTCGGGCAGGCGCACCCCGCCCCAGAGATAGGCAAGATCGAGAACGCTCTGCACCGCGAACAGCGCGTTGAACACGATCAATGATCGCAGGATCGCGCCACGCCCGAAAAACAGGTTCTCCGCCTGTGGCAAGACTGGTCCCTGCATCGGCGACACTGGTCGCCAGCCGAGCAGCTGCGGACGGAGCAGTGGCCAGACGGTAACTGCTATGACGCCCCAGAAGAACACGCGGCCCGGATCGAACAGCTCGAACAGTGCGTCGATGCGGATACCTTTCAGCACCCCCTCAATCAGCGGATTGGCCGAACTGAACAGCAGCAGAAAGATCCCCGCGCACGCCAGCGGCACAACCCAGACAATCACCCCGCGCAACAGCCGACCGCCGAACTTTTGCCGGCTGGCGGCTCCGAGCAGACCAAATCCGTCGGCGATGAACCGGAGCGGCGCCACAATACCGAAACGCAGCAGCGCTCCCGGCAGGTCCACGGGCGATTGGGGCAGTTCACCCCTCGCCGCCAGCGCCAGGACGCTGACACCGCCCAGCGCCGTCAGCAGTGCCCAAAAGCTCGGCGTCTCGATGAACGGCAGCGCGCCGAGAACGGCAATCGCCGCGCCGACCACCACGCGCCGCTCACGCAGCGTCCGCGAACTCAGCGCCAGCAGGGCAACCGCCACAGCAGCAAAGAACAGGAAGAGGCCTACGCCGGGCCGACTGGCATAAAGCAGCAGGTCGGCGACTATGATCAGGGCAAGGGCGGCAACGGCAGCCCGCGCGGTGCCTCGTGACCACAGGGACGATTTACTCGTGCTCTCCGCGATGTCGC
Organism: uncultured Alphaproteobacteria bacterium; assembly: GCA_963796775.1. Classification (GTDB taxonomy): domain Bacteria; phylum Pseudomonadota; class Alphaproteobacteria; order Rhizobiales; family Devosiaceae; genus Devosia_A. The sequence goes on from CAWCMZ010000007.1 coordinate 751,659, forward strand.
TCAAGTGTTCTCTCTCCCCCCTCGTCGGTCTCACGACCGTGCGTGACCCTGGTTAGTTCAACCGCCACCGGCCGATCCCGGGCCCACCAGCCATCCATCAGGATGCAGTCGGGCAACGGAATTGGGCGTTCTGGCGTCGGCTGGATCGGATTGCGCATAACCAGCAACATGCCCGCGCCTGTTGCAGTTTTCGTGCAGAAGCCACTGATTTTGCGATGATTTAAGGCGGGCAATTTACGCAATGCGTCTACTGACGCTTGCCTTCGCCCGCCTCCGCCAGCTGAATTGAGATGCTGACGGTAGCTGAGCCTACTGCGAAATGTAGTCCTTATAGGCCCAGCCGCTGCGGCCCGTGGCATCCACGACGCGCAGCCATCCCTTTTGGTTTTCCATCACGGTTACGGCCGCGCCTCCGGCCAGCGCGAAGAGCTTGTCGCTGCCACTCGAAGGCCCCGAACGAACATTCACCCCGGCACCCAGGACTTTGCCATTGCCGGACGCCTTGCGGCCCTCATCGGCGTAGGCGCTCACATAGGCCGCGTCGTCCGTCGCCTCCGGAGCGGCCTCCGTCGCAACCACTGCCGGCTTTGCCGCCGGCTTGTCGGCCTCGGCGATGGCCGTGGGGTCGGATGGTAGCGCAGAAGCGGGATCGGCAGGTGCCGTTTCAGGCTGCACCGCCGTCGGCAGAGGGGTAGGATCAACCCGGATGACGGTCGTTCGAACCATGCGTGTGACCGGCACCGTGCCTGTCGTTACATTGGCCGGGGGCGACTGCGGTTCGGCGTCGAGCACGTCGAAGGTGAGTGCAATGAGATCGTTGCGGGTGAGCGACGGCCCAGTCAGGCCGGAGGCAGCGACCGGCACCTCGGCAACGACAGGAAGCTCGTCAGCGGCAAGTCGCTCGGCCGATGACAACTGGTCTTGGGCCGGAACCGAGGCAGGCTCGGGGACAAGCAATTCGGCTTCGGCGGGAGCGCTGCACGCGCCGCCGAAGCATTGGGCCGGAAGAACCGTGACCAAACCGACGAGGCCGACAATGAGGGCGGCGGCAATGGCGGCACGCGCTACAGCGCTGCGGCCGACGAACGCAAGCAGAGGGTGGGACACTCTGAACTCCTGGTACACTCCGGTCTCCAGCAAGACCGGAAGCGCCCCCTCACCATTGCAATGACTTCTCAGACCACAAAGAGACCCAAATGAGGCACGCGAAGTGGCGCCAAAGACACAAAGGCCCGCTTCCGCGGGCCTCGGTCAAAACAAAATGAACACCCGGCAGCTTATTCGTCGCGATACACACGCTCGCGCCGTTCATGCATCTCCTGCGCCTCAAGGCTGAGTGTCGCGATCGGGCGCGCATCCAGACGGGCGATGCCAATAGGATCGCCAGTTTCCTCGCAATATCCGTAAGTCCCGTCTTCAATCCGCTTCATCGCTGCTTCGATCTTGGAGATCAGCTTGCGCTGCCTGTCTCGCGTCCGCAGTTCCAGCGCGCGGTCGCTTTCGGACGACGCGCGGTCGGCCATATCGGGATGGTTCTGGCTCTCTTCCTGCAGGTTTTCCAGCGTCTCCCGGCTCTCGCGCAGGATGTCGTTCTTCCAGTTCTCGAGCTTGGCCCGGAAATATTCCCGCTGGCGCGGATTCATGAACGGCTCGTCTTCGGTCGGCCTGTAGTCGGCCGTCGCAACTGCACTGCGCATCTAAAGGACTCAACTCCCCTGGGCCCAAGAATGGGGCCTATATAGTGGGGTCGATCCCGCCGAGCAAGCACGGAAGAATGTGCTGATTAATATGTGGATCGCTACCGCCCGGCCTTAAAGCGCCGGATAGCGCCCGAATTTGGCCAGCTCCACCCGCACCCGCAGTTCGATGTCATCGATGGCCCCGTCCAGCCCCGGCAAATTGCGGCTGCGCGCCTGACCGATCAACGCCATCAACTGATTGAGTCGGCCTTCGCTCACCCGGCCTACGAGGAGGTCAGCCTTTACCTGATCGAGTGTGTCGAGAAGCATGTTGCCGCGACGGATCGCTTTCTTCTTGGCAAACAGCGGGTCCTCAACCGACTGCAATGCCAGGAGCGCGTCGATCCCGCCCGCCGGCGCCGTCGACGCTGTGGCGCTCGCGCGCGCCGTCGCGGCCCCCTCCTCAGTATCAACCACAAAGCCGACTCCAGCGCTGCCTCGCCCGGCGGCGGAGCGCGAGGAGACGGTAGCGGTTCGCGTATTACCTTCGATGCGCAATCGGGGACTCGGATGCTGGCCGCGTTGATGACCCCGGCAAAATCTGCCGCGAGGCGTTAACGAAGTCCTAACGCACCCGGCAAGAATTGCTGCCCCGCGCCTGAGGTAGAGTGACCGATCACGCGCACGCTCGAAATTTCCATTTGATTTCAATAGCTTTGCTTATCTGCTCCGACTTGGCACAGTTCTCGCAATGAAGCCTGTGACGAGCCGGCTCATGGGGATGGGCCGCAAGGACCGGGGACGAAACATGAAAAACTGGGCTCTCAAGCAGGCTTTGGCGGCGATCATCTCCGCATCCAGCCTGCTCGCACCCTTCGCTGACGCTCACGCAGCAACGGCGCGCATCAAGGACATCGTCGACATCGAGGGCGTGCGCGACAATCAGCTGGTGGGGTATGGCCTGGTGGTCGGCCTCAACGGGACCGGCGATAGCCTCAACAACTCGCCCTTCACCAGGCAGAGCTTGCAGGCGATGCTCGAACGGCTCGGGGTCAATACCCGCGGCGAGAATATGCGGACCGCCAACGTCGCCGCCGTCATGGTAACCGCCAACCTTCCCGCCTTCTCGACCCAAGGCTCGCGGCTCGACGTTAATGTAGCGGCGTTGGGTGACTCATCGAGCCTGCAGGGCGGCACCTTGCTGGTGACTCCTCTGCTCGGGGCGGATGGCGAGGTCTACGCTATCGCCCAGGGCTCAGTGACCATCAATGGCTTCAAGGCCGAAGGCGACGCCGCAACCGTCATATCGGGCGTCCCGACAACCGGACGAATCTCCTCGGGCGGCCTGATCGAGCGCGAGATCGGCTTCACCCTTGGGGCGCAGCGCTCGCTCCGGCTGGCTCTGCGCAACCCTGATCTCACCACCGCCCGGCGCGTCGCTCTGTCCATCAACGACTTCATCGGCATGCCCACTGCGACGCCCGAGGATCCCTCCACAGTCCGGATCAACCTTCCGCAAACCTTCAACGGGAACATCGTCGATCTCCTCACTGACATCGAGCAACTGGTGGTCGAAACGGACCAGCCCGCCAAGATCATCATTGACGAAAATTCTGGCATCATCGTCATGGGAAAGGATGTGCGCGTCTCAACGGTTGCGGTCGCGCAGTCCAATCTCACCGTCACCATCGCCGAAACGCCGGAAGTATCGCAGCCAGACCCGCTGTCGCAGGGCGACACGACCGTCGTGCCGCGCACCGACCTCAACGTCAATATCGTCAACTCCGACCTCGCTCTGGTCAAGGAGAGCGTCAGCCTGCAGGAGCTGGTCGACGGCCTCAACGCGCTCGGCATCAACCCTCGCGACCTGATTGCCATCCTGCAGGCCATCAAGGCCTCTGGCGCTCTGCAGGCCGAAATCGAGGTGCTGTAATGCTGGCCAATGTCACCGCGCCGACCTCTGTCACGCCCGAACCAAGCGCTACGATAAAGCAGCAGGCGAAAGACCTTGAGGGTGTCTTCCTCAACACGCTGATGAAGGAGGTCTTCTCCTCCATCAAGACGGATGACAAGAGCTTTGGCGGCGGGTTTGCCGAGGAGACATGGCGCGGCATGCAGGCCGAGCAATACGCCAACGCCATGGCGGAGAACGGCGGCATTGGCCTTGCCGATCAACTCATCGGCGATCTGATGAAACTGCAGGAAGCATCGCAGACAAACGTGGCCGGTCTGGCCGGATTGAAGGGAGCATACACCAATGTCAGCCGCTGAGCGCATCGCCGCCCTTGACGACCTGCCTGCGATCGACCTGATCGCCTTCACCGAAGGCACCTTGATGGCGCTCGTCAGCGTGATGAACGAGGAAACCACGCTGCTGCGGGCCGGCCGTTACCGTGAGGCGGACGCGCTCACCGCCAACAAGACTAGGCTCGCGCAGGACTATGTCGGCTTTGCGCGTTCTATGCAGCGGCAGATTGAGCGCCTGAAGCGGGATTGCCCCAATGACATCGCCCGGTTGCGACAGGGTCACGAGAGCCTTGCCACCCAGATGGCCGAGAACCTGCGCGTCATCGCCACTGCGCGGATGGTAACGGAGGACCTGCTGACCGACGTCGCCACCATGGTCGGCCAAAAAGCACAGGCCAAGACTTACGGAGCCGGTGGACAGATCGCTTCGACGCCCGCATCGACCGCTCGCGGCATCGCCGTCAATCGAGCGCTTTAGGCAGCTTTCGACACAAATTGGCAGTTTCTCCCTAAGCCGCCCGTAAGCCTGCGCCGGTAACCTGATCGCCGGGAATGCCGCTTTAGGTAACGAAAATGGGTGCTGCGTACTCTGTGGAGGCTATCACCTCGAGCCCGGTCACCATTGGCGACCGACGGCCCGTCGTGAGCTATCTCCGCGCCGATTTGGAGCCGGTGGCCGACGCTCTACCGCAACAGCAGGTCGATGAGCCTGCGCAGGACGCCAGCGCCCCCGGTACGGCCGAGTTTGGCGCCTTGAGCGGACCTGCCCTGTTCGAGGCGGCCACCATCGTGGAGAAACTGCCGCCCCCACCCCCGCTACCGCGGATCAGCGAGTTCGCCTGGCCGAGCGCGCAAGAGTGGTTGCCGCCAGAATCAGATCTGCATCTCAAGGACGTAACCGTCTGATCGCGAAATTTGTCCCGTTAACTTCCCCGTACATCTACGCGGGCAGTTTACGTTTGTTAACGTGGCCGGGACGCGCGCAAACCTCCATGATTTGCCGGATAAATCCTCATCGACGTGCTTCAACTTTTGGCTCGTTCTGAGAGACCGTCCTTAACCTTTCTTTATGGCCTGACGGCCTATTTTGTAGGCATCGCTTCAGGATGAGGCGTCAATAACTATACCCCAGAAGAGGATCTCATATGTCTAGCGTTACTCTCTCGGCTGCGGTTCGCTCGAACCTGCTCAGCCTGCAGAATACCGCCTCGTTGCTCGACACCACGCAGACCCGTCTTGCAACCGGCAACAAGGTGAACTCGGCTCTCGACAACCCGACCAACTACTTCACCGCCTCCGCCCTTAACAGCCGCGCCTCGGACCTTGGTCAGCTTCTCGAACTCCGTGTCGAACGCTGTGCAGACGATTGCGGCTGCCAACAACGGCATCACCTCGATCACCAAGCTCGTCGAATCTGCACAGGCAACCGCCCGTCAGGCCCTGCAGACTGCAGCGACCGTGGATCAGCAGTCCGGCTCCGTGCCGGTGTCGCTGGCAACATCTGCCTCGTCCAACACCACGTCGCTGACCATTACCGCCGACGTGGCGGTGTCGCTTGCCACTCCGGCAACCAGCGACACGACCTCGCTGACTATTGTGGCCGACGTTACTCAGTCGCTGGCAGTCAACACCTCGTCTGACACGACCTCTCTGACTATCGTGGCCGACGTCGTCGAGTTCGCTTGCGGCTCCACAGACTTCTGACACGACCTCGACCGTCATCGTGGACTCGACTTCGACCACGGGCAACCTTGCGGCGCTCAACGCCACCGGCGGTGTCATCACCATCAATGGCCAGAATATCACAATCGCCGCAAACGATGGCGAGGCCAACGCACTCACCGCGCTTCAGGCTGGCCAGGTTGCCGGTGGGTACACCGTTGTCGACAACGGCAACGACACGTTTACTTTGACGTCCGCTGCCGGCACTGACCTCGTCGTCGGTGGCGACAGCACGACGTTGACGGAACTTGGCCTCGCCAGTGGCAACGCCTCCACCTCCGGCGACATCACCATCAACGGGCAGACTGTCTCGCTCGCAGCTGGTGACGATGCTGCGGCCATCCTGGGCAAAATCCAGGCTGCGGCTACCGCCAGCTCAGGCGGCAGTGCCTTCACGGTCTCCAATGCGTCGGGCGTTCTGACCATCACGGGCACCGCCGGCAATGATGTGACCTTTGGTGGCGACACCGAAGCGCTCGCTGCCCTGGGACTTACTGCCGGTACCACCAACGGCACTCCTGCGGCCGATAACAACGCTGGCGACATCACCATCAACGGGCAGACCATCACGCTCGCCGGTGGCGACGACGCTGCGGCCATCCTGGCCAAGTTCCAGGCTGCCGCTACGGCCAGCTCGGGCAGCAATGCCTTCACGGTCTCCAACGCCTCCGGCGTTCTGACCATCACGGGCACCGCCGGCAACGATCTCGTAGTTGGCGGCGACGCTTCCACGCTCAGCGCAGTTGGTCTCACGTCCGGCACCACCAACGGCACGCCTGCCGTTGACAACAACGCCGGCGACATCACCATCAACGGGCAGACCATCACGCTCGCCGGTGGCGACGACGCTGCAGCCATCCTGGCCAAGTTCCAGGCTGCTGCTACGGCCAGCTCGGGCAGCAATGCCTTCACGGTCTCCAACGCCTCCGGCGTTCTGACCATCACGGGCACCGCTGGCAACGACGTTGTGATCGGTGGCGACGCAAGCACCCTCAGTGCGGTCGGCCTTTCCTCCGGTACCACGAATGGCACGCCTGCCGTTGACAACGACGCCGGCAACATCACCATCAACGGGCAGACCATTGCGCTCGCTGGCGGCGACACTGCGGCGACCATCCTCAGCAAGTTCCAGGCTGCCGCCTCGGCCACGACCGGCACCAACGCTTTCACCGTGAGCAACGCTTCCGGCGTTCTCACCTTTACCGGCACTGCCGGTAATGACCTGGTGATCGGCGGCGACGCTGCTACGCTGACTGCGCTCGGACTGACGTCCGGCACAGTCGACGGAACCCCGGCCTCTTCGGGCACCACCATCCAGGTGGCCAACCCGAAGCGTGCCGAACTCGTGACGCAGTACAACGACCTGCTTGACCAGATCGACCAGTTGACCAAGGACTCCGGCTTCAACGGTGTGAACCTGCTGAACGGCGATAGCCTTTCGGTGCTGTTCAACGAAGACGGGACCTCGAGCCTCGACATCGCCGGTGCCGATACGACGGCCACCACCGGTCTCGGCCTCGCGGCCCTGACCTCGACGGACTTCGATAGCAACACGTCGATCAACTCGACCCTCAACGACCTCAAGGCAGCGATCGATACGCTGCGCAGCCAGTCGTCGAAGTTCGGTTCCAACCTGTCGGTCGTACAGACCCGGCAGGACTTCACCAAGGCCATCATCAACACGCTGCAGACCGGCGCGTCGAACCTGACCCTGGCCGACTTCGAACGAAGAAGCGGCGAACCTTCTCGCCCTGCAGACCCGTCAGAGCCTTTCGACCAAGGCGCTGTCGCTGGCCTCGCAGTCCGACCAGAACGTCCTGCGTCTGCTGCAGTAGTAAGACAAGAATAAGGAGGGCGGACTTCGGTCCGCCCTTGCTCACAAGTGCGGAAAAACCGCTATGGCGTCTCAGAAGGAGGCGCAAATTACAGTGCTCAGGAGAGGACTAAATGTCTAGCGTAACACTATCGGCGGCGGTTCGATCGAACCTGCTCAGCCTCCAGAATACCGCCTCGTTGCTCGACACGACGCAAACCCGTCTTGCAACCGGCAACAAGGTGAACTCGGCCCTCGACAATCCGACGAACTACTTCACCGCCTCGGCCCTCAACAGCCGCGCTTCAGATCTTGGTCAGCTTCTCGACTCCGTGTCGAACGCTGTTCAAACGATTGCCGCTGCCAACAACGGCATCACCTCGATCACCAAGCTCGTCGAATCTGCCCAGGCCACTGCCCGCCAGGCCCTCCAGACTTCAGCCACGATCGACACGTCGACCGCCGCTGCAGCTGCCGTGTCTGCCGGCTCTGCAACAGTGACAACGTCGTCGCTCGCCTCAGCCGCAGGCTTTGCCAACACCAACACCCTGACCCTCAGCGGTGGCGGTTTCAGCAACGTCAGCATCGCGTTCACGAATAGCGGCGGTGCCACCACCGGCGCTACCCTTGACGTAACGTCGCTGACGGTTGGTCAACTGGTAACGGAGATCAATGCCCAGGCTGGTGCGACGGTCGCGTCCGTCGCCGGCGGCAAGCTGACGATCACCGGGCAGAACACGACCTCCAACATCACCGTTGGTGGCACGAATACGTCCGGTCTCGCCACGGCCAACTTCAGTCCCGCCGTGACCTCCTCGGCGGCCAACCCGAAGCGTGCCGAACTCGTGACGCAGTACAACGACCTGCTTGACCAGATCGACCAGCTGACCAAGGACTCCGGCTTCAACGGTGTGAACCTGCTGAACGGCGATAGCCTTTCGGTGCTGTTCAACGAAGACGGGACCTCGAGCCTCGACATCGCCGGTGCCGATACGACGGCCACCACCGGTCTCGGCCTCGCGGCCCTGACCTCGACGGACTTCGATACCAACACGTCGATCAACTCGACCCTCAACGACCTCAAGGCAGCGATCGATACGCTGCGCAGCCAGTCGTCGAAGTTCGGTTCCAACCTGTCGGTCGTACAGACCCGGCAGGACTTCACCAAGGCCATCATCAACACGCTGCAGACCGGCGCGTCGAACCTGACCCTGGCCGACTCGAACGAAGAAGCGGCGAACCTTCTCGCCCTGCAGACCCGTCAGAGCCTTTCGACCAAGGCGCTGTCGCTGGCCTCGCAGTCCGACCAGAACGTCCTGCGTCTGCTGCAGTAAAGCTGCTTCGCAGGACTCCTACGCGCAAGGCGGGCCCTCGGCCCGCCTTGTTTTTTTGGTATTGGCCCGGCCCGCTTGATAGAACCGGTCGGTGGTGAGTTTAGGTGCGCGGAGGACTACATGTCTCTGAAAGTGGAACTGAAGCCGGGCGAGAAGCTCATCGTTGGCAATTGCGTCATTACCAATTCCGACCAGCGCACGCGCCTCTTCATCGATGGCCGCACGCCGATCCTGCGCGAAAAAGACATCCTCACCTACGAGAGCGCCAACACACCGGCCAAACGCATCTACCTTGCAGTGCAATTGATGTATCTCGACGACAACATCGAAACTTTGCGGGGAGATTATTTCTCGCTCGTCAACGACATAATCAAGGCGGCACCCTCCAGTATCGGGCTCGTCGACCAAATTAACAACGAGATATTAACTGGCGAGCTTTACAAAGCATTGAAGGCCGCGAAACGGCTGATCCAGTACGAACAGGACATGATCGCAAATGCAGCAACAGGCAGCGCTGGCCTATCAACAGATCGCTCGTCAGACGGTGAGCCCGCGTGAACTCGAAGCCAACCTGCTGTCCAAGTCCGCGTCGCGCTTCCAGCGCATCCGCGACGATTGGGAGACGGGTGCGAGCGATCTATTTCCCGCCCTGCAGTTTAACCGCAAGCTCTGGAACATCTTTCTAGCCTCCGTGACGAAGGAAGACAGCGCGCTGCCCCTCGATCTGCGCGAGAACGTCGCCAATCTTGGCGTGTTTGTGCTCAAGCATACCCTCGCTTTGCAGATCGCCCCAGCGGCGCAGAAGCTCGATGTGCTGATCAACATCAACCGCAACCTTGCAGCAGGCCTGCGCGCCAGCGCGGATTAGCGTCGGCAAGGCGGCCCGCATAGCACCACGGGCCACTCGGCTCTACCCCAACGGCGCCAAGCTCAGCGACGCAGTCCATCGCGGAGCAGGCTATCGCCTGATATTCCAGCGCACCGGTGCAACTGCTGACCCGACCTTGGAGCCGCCCGATCTCGCCTGAGCCCAGCGCGCGAACGCCCGCTTACGTGATGGAACCAGGGCGATGCTGCGCGCCCGGCTATTTCAGAAAATTCACAAGGGACAACTGACTGATCATCGTGGTGGCTTGGTAGCTCGCAGTGAGCTGGGTCTGCAAGGCCAGCAGTTCCATCGCGACTTCCTCTTTCGGCGCTTCCTCAATGCGGTCCAGCATCGTCTGCAGCTGATCCTTGTAGCTGGTATGCCGGCTGGCAACATTGGCTGCTACCGCCTGCGCCGTACCGAGTTCCACCGCGACCCGCTCGATCGAGCCGTCCTCGTTGTTATGGCTCTCCGCCAGTCGCGAGATGTTGCGGTTCGCCATAGCGTCGAACCTCCCCTTGGAGGTCGGATCGGCATCCGTGTAGGTCTCGACAGCCATTGCAGCGAGACTGCGCACCATCGCCAACGTTCCACTCTCGTTCGCCTGCACGCCGTAGCTGATGGTGGTGCTGTCATCGATCTTTGAGCCGACGGACATGCGGGGATTTCCCGCTGCCTGTCCTGCGGCAACGCCGAGGCTCAACTTCAGTGCGGCTCCGAAATTGGCCGCCGTCTGCGCATTGGCGGTCGCTGGCGTCGGATCGGTGCTGATCGAGAATTCACCCGGGCCGGCTGCGCCGCTGACCGCTTTGAGCGTGACGGTCTTGCTGCTCCCATCCGGCAATCCGAGCTGAATCGAGAGGGACTGCCCTGGCGTCGGCAGCCCCGCAAATGCGACGCTGAGATCATCGGGGCTGGTGTTCGCGAGTGTCGCCGTGACGTTGCTGAGGCCATTGCTCACAGTCTGGAGCCTGAAGCCATATCCGGCGGACACTGGCGCCGTTTCGCGCAGCGTCGCCGTGGTGCCATTCACCGCGGTGCTGAGCCGCCCCAGATCGTCAATCTTGATCCCTTGCGTCGCGCCTTTGTACCAGAGCACCGTATCGCCGGCGGTCGCAGCTTTCACAGCGGTCGCGGTAGCGAACGGCGGACCGTCGACGCGCAGCACTGGTTCGCCGCGTCCGTTGAAGAAATTGTCGGCCGCCGCGTAAGTCGACGCGGCCGCAAGTTTGGTATTCGCCGCTGCGCCCAGCGCCGTTTGCAGCGCCGTGCTGAAGTTGGCGGCTGTCGCGGCCTGCTGGTTGACCGCCGCATAGGTGCCCGTGGCGATACCAATCCCCGCCACCGTCGCCGTCACGTCGACATCGCCGTTGCCGACATTGGCCGTGAGGACCAGCTTGCCTGCATCGGCGCCGGTACCGACCGTAGCCGTTACCCCAGAGAGCGTATCCGCATTGATGAGCCCGGCGATGGTCGTAGCGTCGTCGCCGCTATTGATGCTGAAGCTCCGGCCGTTGACGGTAAAGGTTCCCGGCGCAGTTGCGACGGACGCCTGGGTGGCGGTCGTGGTGCCCGGCGACGAGGTGCCGATCTGATACTCGCCGGCGCCCGGCGTCCCGGTGACTGCCTTGAGCGTTATCGCCTCTTCCGTACCGTCGGGCAGGCTTAGCCCGATTGTAACCGTTTCGCCTGCCGTCGGCGCGGCGTTGAACGTCACCGACAGCGATTGCGGCGTGCCCGTGGGCTGCGTCAGGGCGATGCTGGCGCTCGAACTGGCGAGCGTCGACAGCTTGAAGCCGAATGGATGGGCACCGTCTTCAGCAAGGGTCACGGTACCGCCCGCGGCAGTGGCTTCCAGCCGGCCCAGCCCGTTCACGCCGAGATCGGCTGCTTTGCGTTCGCCCACCACGGTGCGGAACCCGGCCCGGCCCGCCACGCCGTCCATTATGGCGCTGGTGCTCTCGACCGGCTTCGTGTCCGTGCTCGTTCCGCCGAACAGATAGCGGCCATCGATATCGGTGTTCAGCAGGTTCAGCACCTCATCGAGCGAAGACAACGCCTGCGACGGCGCCGTGCCGAAATTGATGTTGCTGGTGCCGTACGAGGCAGGCGTAATCGCCGTCCGCGCGGTACTCTCAATGGCATCGAGCCGCGACACAGTGTTATCCAGCATACTGAATCGAAGTTGCGATGTGGTGATGTTGGCCTGGTACCCGTCGATCCTGGCCAGCCTGTTACGGATGCTGAGATCGTAATAGCGATCACCACCAAGCTCGGCGAGATTGGTAGCCTTCTTGCCCGTCCCCAATTGCACCTGCAGCGTCGCGAAACGGGCCTGCAGCTTCGAAATCTGCGAGAAACTCGTCTGCAGCGGGAACATCGTGCGGTTGATGGTCGACATCTAGACGATCCCCTAAATCTGCATCAGCCGGTCGAGCAGTTCCTGCACCACCGACACAACCCTGGCATTGGCGGCGTAGGCATTCTGCAATTCCATAAGCCGCGCCATCTCGTCGTCGACGTTGACGCCGTACTCGGTCTTCATGCGCTGATCGAGCGCGTCCATCGTCAGCTGCTGGGTGTCGCTGTCGTCCGAAGCCGATGCGGCGACATTGCCCTGGTAGTTCATTGTTTGCGCGATCAGGTCGGAAACCGTCCCACCGAGCCTGAACTTGCCGAGTTCCGAATTGTTGATCTGCGCTGAGGCGAACCCCATGCTGGAAAGCTGCTCGGTGAGCATGTTCGCCCGCGCCGGATCGCCCAGCGAACCATTCGGCGCGTACTGCACCAGCAGCTTGCTGTCAGCGAGAATAGCCGAGTTGACGCTAATCCGCCCCGCAAAGCCACGCTTCTGTCCAGCGGCTCCTCCGAGCGAATTGGTGAAGTCGGTATTGCCGGTGTCGACGAACAGCGACAGCGCCAGTCCGCCATTCTGCGTGCCCGTGGCAGTTGTGCGCGCCGTCAGCCCGGTGACATCTGTCGTGCCGCCAGCGCCGTCGTCGAGCACGCGCAGCACGCTGCCACCAGTCGTAGAGACGCTGAGCCCTGGACCAAGCGCTGTTCCCAGTGCCGTCGCAACAGCGGCGGTGCCCGCGTTGAAATCAAGCCCGACCACACGCGCGCCATTGGCATCGAGATAGTCGAGCGGCAGCTTGCTGGTGTCGTCGACCCGTACGATGCGAACGCTCTTCGATGCACCGTTCTCTGTGTAGTTGAGCAGCACATCGTTGCCGTCGCGGACGCTGCTCAGGTCGATATCGAAGCCGCTCGCCGCGCCGTTCACGACGGCAGTGCCGGGGGTCTGATTGGTGGACAGCGCCTGTGCCAGCCCGGCCGCGATCTCATCGAGCTGATTTTGTGCCGTTACCAGCGTCGAGTCCCGCAGTTCGATCAACCCGGCAAGTTCGCCCGACTTGATAGCGCCCTGTTGCACCAGATCAAGGCTCAGCCCCGCGGGCGTGTGCAGCAGCAGCCGGCCAACGCCGTTCTTGTTCGAGTCGACGCTGAATGCTTTGTCCGCAGCCAGCGTGCCACCGCTTTGAAACTCGAAGAGCGATGCCTTGCCGTCGAGAATGCCGACACCCGAGCGCGTCATCAGCGCCACGCTGTCATCACCATGGTATTCGACACGCACGTCGATGATCTCGGAGATCTGCGACACCAGCCGGTCGCGCTGATCGAGCAGGGTGGCGCGTGAAGAGGCATCGATCGTCTGGTCCGACAGTCGTGCACTGATTTTGCCCAGCGACGAGACGTACTGGTTGAGGGAATCGACATCGGTCGAAATCCTGCTCTCTGCCTCCTGCCGCAACCCCTGCACCTGGCCGGTCAGGCTGTTGAGCGTGTTGGCCATCTGCTGGGCATTGGAAACCACAGATGCTCTTGTGGCGTAGTTCTCCGGGCTAGTTGCCAATTGCTGCAGCGATGTCTGCAGATTGCTGAACATGGTATCGAGCGACCCTGGATCGCCAGGCATGCCGAGATATGTCTGCAGCCGGTCCAGGGTCCCAGCCATGACCGTGGTGTACCCCGACTGCGACGTGGCGCTGGTATAGTAGGCCTGCAGGCTCTGGCTGAAAGCGCGTTCTACCCCGCCCGAGCGCGCGTAGGGACTGTTGGCGCCCTTGGTGTCGATGACGCTGAGCGACTGGCGGTGATAGCCAGGGGTGCCCGCGTTCGCCACATTGCGCGACAGGATGTCCAGGCTGTTCTGGCTGACATTCATGCCAGACAGCGCATTGCTGAGCGAAACGCCGAGACCCATGGACTAACCTTCCCTCGCCACCTGTTGCGCCTAGCGCACCATGTTCAGCGCGTCCTGCAGCATCTGATTGGCCGTGGTCACGATGCGCGTGCCGGCCGAGTAGGCCTGCTGCGTCACGATCAGCTTGGTAAACTCTTCCGAGATGTCGGTGTTCGACGCCTCAAGCGACGCCCCCAGCACACCGCCGTCCGATCCGAGGATCGGCTCGCCCAATTCCGACGTGGCGGCGAAGATACCGCCGTCCATGCGTTTCAGCTGATTGGCCGCATTGAAGTTGGCCGTTACCACCTGCGCCACCTCGGACTGTTGGCCATTGTCGTAGGACACCACAACGCGGCCCTGGTCGTTGATCGCCACCGACACGAACTTGCCTGCGGCAAATCCGTTCTGGCTGAGCGATGTAACTTCGGCGGTGCCGTTCGGGTCGTTGAACTGGGTGATGCCACCGTTGCCGTGCTGCAAGGTGATGTTGCCAATATTGACGCCGTTGACGAACAAATTGTTGAGCGGCGTCTGCGTCAGCGGCGGCGTGAGCCCACCATCGGCACCGAACGTGTAGTCGGGTCCCGCATTGGTCCACATTGGGTTGGCGCCTGCTGCCGAACTGTTCGACAGATAGAACAGGTTCCAGGTGTCCGAGCCGCCCGTCTCAGCGCTGGTGACCTTGGCCCAACGCATCTGCACGTTAGCCGGCGCACCGTTCTGCGCGTAGACCGTTATTGCGCCGCCGGCGATCGACTGGGCGATGAAGGCATCGGAGTCCTGGGCGTCGACGGTTGCCACGCGTGCCGCCAGCCAGGGCTGCACCGGCGCATAGGTCTGGTCGGTGAGGCCCAGACCAGTGGTGCCATCCGCCACGACCACTGACTTGGTCGTATTGCTGCCAAGCGTAATCTCAAGCGTGCCGGCGTTGAGCCCGACGGTCGCATCCGCGGCGGCGGCCCCGCCGTTGGCTCTGAGCCCCGCCTGGATCGCGGCCAGCGCTGTGGTGATGCTGACCGGCACGGTGGTCTGCACGTCAATGCCGACGTTCGAGCCGGCGTAGGCGCCGGCATTGCCGTCGTAGAAGTCGAAGATCACGTCCTGGCCGTCGACCGTCAACTGCAGCAACTCGCCAGCGGCCATCACCGTCGCGGCATCGGCCGACCCGGTGAGTGACGCGCCTGAGGCGGTCGCCGTGGTGCTCGGAGCAACTGTCTGGAAGTCGGACGCATCAAGCAGTTCGCTGCCGGCAGTCTTGGTCTCGTTGTAGGCGGCGGTCTTGGGCAATTGCGGCAGGTTGAGCTGGTAGGCGACGCGAGTGGTCGCCGCCGCCGGCAGGAACGAGTTCGAGATGCGCAGGACCTGCGGCACCGATCCGGAAATGTTTTTGGTCACTGGATCGATGGCGAGGCCTTTGAGGTAGTAACCGGAGCCATTGACGAGGTACCCGTTCTTGTCCGTGTCGAAATCGCCGCGCCGGGTGTAGAAGCTGCCGCCGGCAAAGATCGAGGCGCCATCGGCCTGTCCGATGCTCGGCTCGACGACGAAGAACCCGTCGCCATTGATCGCCATGTTGGTGCCGATCGAGACCGACTTGATGTCGCCCTGCAGCGTATTGGTCGATTGCGCCTGCGCGATCACCGAGCCTGAGGTCTGCGTCTTCTGCGGCAGGTCGGGCACCAGATCGAGGAACGACGTGTCGATCCGCTTGAAGCCGGTTGTCTGGGAGTTGGCGATGTTGCCCGAGATATTCTCAAGCGCGAAAGACTGTGCCCGAAGGCCGGTGACTGCAGTTGAAAGAGCGCCGTAAATGCCCATTGAAAGCCCCATTTACCTTGTGGCGCCTCAGAGCGCCGGTTCGACAACTACGGTGCAAGGACGATGCCAATCAGCTAAGACGTTGAATTTGCAGCATATCGACAATCAGCAGGGCTCATAAGTCTCGCCCTCCCGGCAATAGAGTCCGGGCACTGCGGCAAGATTTGCCGTGCGGGTGCCGAGCTTGTGTGCAAATCCCACTTCCTCTAAACGCTCGGTGAGAGCTGAGGCGCTGAAACACCATGCTTTTCAAATCGCCGGATGACTTTGCGAAAGCGCCGCGGCACGCCGTGACGGTGTTTGGCATGTCCGGCGTCGGCAAGACGCGGCTGGCCGCGCTGCTGCGACAGAACCACTGGTTCCACTACTCGGTCGACTACCGCATCGGTACGCGCCACATGGGTGAATTCATCACCGACAACTTCAAGATCGAGGCCATGAAGCAGCCCTTCCTTCGGGAGCTGCTGCACTCGGATTCGATCAAACTCGCCTCGAACATCACCTTCGCCAATCTCGAGCCACTTTCGACCTATCTAGGCCGGCCCGGCAATCCGTCCAAGGGTGGGCTGCCGCTTGCCGAATACCAGCGCCGCCAGGCCCAGCACCGGCACGCCGAGATCGCCGCGATCCAGGAGATCCCGCACTTCATCGGCCGCGCGCACGATCTCTATGCCTACGACAATTTCATCGCCGACACCGGCGGCTCACTGATCGAGGTGCTGGACCCGGACAATGCGGACGACCCGGTGATCAAGACGCTCGCGGAGAACACGGTGCTGCTCTACATCCGCGGCACTGAAAAGGACGCCGCCGAGCTGGTGCGCCGCTTCGCGGCCAGCCCCAAGCCGATGTACTACCCCCCGTCGTTCCTGGTGAAGAAGTGGAACGAGTACAAGAAGCTCAACAAGGTGACCGACGATGCCAAGGTTGATCCTCAGGGCTTCGGCGCCTGGGGGTTCGAGGCGCTGCTGCACGACCGCATGCCGCGCTACCAGAGGCTCGCCGATAATTTTGGCTACACCGTCGACGCAGCGGACGTTGCCACCGTGCGCGACGGCGATGAATTCATCGACCTCACTGCCCGGGCCATCGAGAAGCGAATGCGGTAGCGCCCACGCGCCGCACTGCCTCGCCCGCCCGCCAATTTCCCTGACGAGGGACTGAAACATGCCCATCCGTATTCCCGATGATCTGCCCGCCCGGAAGACGCTGGAGGACGAAGGCGTCGTCGTCATGGATTCAAGCCGCGCCGACCGCCAGGACATCCGTCCATTGCAGATCGGCCTGCTTAATCTGATGCCCAACAAGGAGCGCACCGAGACCCAGTTCGCCCGGCTGATCGGCTCCACCCCGCTGCAGGTCGACCTGACGCTGGTGCGCGTCACCGATCACCAGTCCAAGAACACCTCCGAGGATTACCTCAAGACATTCTATTCGACCTGGGAGGAAATACGGGGGCGCAAATTCGACGGCTTCATTGTCACCGGTGCGCCCGTCGCCAACATGCCCTTCGAGGACGTGAAGTACTGGAAGGAAATGCTTGAGATCATGGACTGGACGCAGACCCATGTGCACCACACGATGTTCATCTGCTGGGGGGCGCAGGCAGCGCTGCACCATTTCCACGATGCCAGACGCTATCGCATGGAGAAAAAGGCCTTTGGCGTGTTCCGGCACAGGGTCGTCAAGCCCCGCACGCCGTGGCTTCGTGGCTTCTCCGACAGCCCGATGATCCCGGTCAGCCGATACAATGACATCGACCGAAACTCGCTCGGCGAGGACCTCGAAATCCTGATCGACAATGCCGAGATCGGCGTCTGCTTCCTCGATGATCCAAAGCATCGCGCCGTGCACATGCTCAACCATCTTGAATACGACAACCGCTCGCTGGCGGACGAGTACGAACGGGACTCCAGGGCGGGACTGAAGCCGGAACCGCCGACCAATCTATTCCCCAACGGCGACACCAGCATCGAGCCGGAGAACCGCTGGCGCAGTCACGGGCATCTGCTGTTCCAGAACTGGATCAGCGAAATCTACCAGACCACGCCGTTCGATATCGCCAAGATCGGAACCTGAGGGAACGGCCGAGCCTATTTGGCCTCGGCCGTCTTCTTCAGCTGATCGAGCATCATGCCGAACGTCTTGGTGAACTCGGCTTTGGTGTCAGCGCTGACATTCGGCTTTGGCCCGACATTTGACTGCGTCAGCCGCACCTTCGTCTTTTCGCCGGCCGGCTCCAGGGCGTACTTGACGACATGGTAGTCCTCCGGACGTGGACCGTTGCCGCTCCAGTGCGTGAAACTGACGCTTCTCTGCTTGTCGATGCTCAGCACCTCGCCGTGATCCTCGAACGCCTTGCCCTTCCACTCGCCTGAAAAAACGATCGGACGGCCGGCTTGCCAGTCGGTCTCCACCTTGGTCATTGGCATGACGGTGGCGCCCTTTCCGGTGAGCGCCTCCCATACGGCTGCTGCATTGGCCGCGATTGTGGTCTCAAGGTCGACGATCTGCTTTTCCATGTCGCTGCTCTCCTTGTATCGGCGCAACGGACAGTAGCGCCTTTCGTTCCAAGCGTTCTATATTTGTTCTAGCCGCAACGCCTTGTAATCCGGCCACAACCCCCTATTTTCTTCGCAATCGGGACACTCCATGGCTCAGCCGCCGACCACCATCGCCGACGAGATCGGCATCGCGCTCGGCAATCTGGCCGATGCAGCGACTGGCAGCTTCACGCCGACGCTTCGCCTGGGTGTCACCGGTCTGAGCCGGGCCGGCAAGACCATCTTCATCACCGCGCTGATCCATAATCTGCTGACCGGCGGCCGCCTGCCCGGCTTTGCCGCATTGAGCGAAGGTCGCTTCATCGGTGCGCGGATCGGCGAATATCCCGACCGCTCGGTTCCACGCTTTGCCTACGAGCAGCACCTCGACGCGCTGACCGGCAAGTCCCCGGTCTGGCCGGAATCCACCAAACGCATCAGCCAGATCCGCGTCACATTGAAATTCCAGTCGAACAGCTGGTTTGCGGGCATACTTGGCCCCTCGATCATCAACCTCGACATCGTCGACTATCCCGGCGAGTGGCTGCTTGATCTGCCGCTGTTGTCGATGAGCTTTTCCGAGTGGAGCGCGGGGGCGCTTGAACGGGTGCGCAGACCCGGTTCGCAAAACGAAGCGGTTGGCTTCCTCGAGGCTCTCGCTGGTCTCGACACGTCGAAGGACGCGAACGACACCGACGCCGAAACGCTCGCGAAGGCCTTTACCGGCTACCTGCGGATGAGCCGTGAGGATCACCGCTCCCTCTCGACGCTGCCACCGGGCCGCTTCCTCATGCCTGGGGACCTCGAAGGCTCTCCGGCCCTTACCTTTGCGCCGTTGCCACCGCCTGTCGCCCCCGTCCGCGCGCAGAGCCTCTACGCCATGCTGGAACGGCGCTACGAGGCCTATAAGGACGTCGTGGTGAGGCCATTCTTTCGCGATCACTTCGCTCGGCTCGACCGGCAGATCGTGCTGGTCGATGCATTGCGTGCGCTCAACACCGGACCCGAAGCCGTCGCCGACCTCGAAACGGCGCTGACCGACATCCTCGCCTGCTTCAGGCAGGGCGAGTCCAACCCCCTCACCCGCATGATCGCCCGGCGCATCGACAGAATACTGTTCGCCGCCACCAAGGCCGATTATCTGCATCACACCAGCCACGACCGGCTGGAAGCGATCGTCAACCGCATGGTGGCCCGCGCCGCCCGCCGCGCGAAGTTTGCCGGTGCGCAGACAGCCTCGCTGGCGCTCGCCGCCATCCGCGCCACCCGCGAAAGCACCATCGAAGGTCACGGTGAGACGCTGCCCGTCATTGTCGGGACACCGCTCAAGGGCGAAACACTCGACGGCAAGACCTATGACGGGCAGACCGAAATCGCCTTGTTCCCCGGTGACTTGCCCGAGAAGCCGGATTCGGTGTTTGAAGGCGGCCGGCCGGTTGCCCTCAACTTCCTCCGCTTCATGCCGCCACAGAAACTTGAGCGCAACGCTGAAGGTAGCATTGTGCTGCCGCACATTCGTTTCGACCGTGCGCTCGAATTCCTGATCGGGGACTGGCTGAAATGAAGCGTCCGATCGCGGTACCGACAGGAAGCGGCGCTACCGGCGAGTCCGAGGTGCGAAGCCCGCGCGCCTTTGCGCCAACCGTGGTGACCGATCTGCCGCAGATGGTTGAACCGTTCAGCGAACCCGATCCTGATCCCGAAACTCTCCCGGTCGAGTTGCCAAAGGGCATGAGCCTGTTTGGCCGGCTCCTCTGGGGCACGGCATCCGTCCTCGTCTCGCTGGCGCTCGGCCTCGCCGCCGATCAGCTCATCCGCGATCTGTTCACGCGTGCGCCTTGGCTCGGATGGCTCGGTGTCGGCGCGCTCGCACTCTTCGTTGTCGCCCTGATCGCAGTGGCGGTTCGCGAAATACTGGCGGTTGGGCGTCTCCGCGGCCTCGACACCTTGCGAAGGGACGCAGCCGAGGTCCTCGTCAGCGACCGTCTCGCGGGCGGCAAGCATGTGCTCAACGGCCTGATTGACCTCTATGCCACCCGCCCCGACATGTCGCGCGCCCGTGCCGCAATGGAAGACAACGCCGGTCAGTTGTTCGATGGGGGCGAGGCCATCCGGCTCGCCGAGCGCACATTGATGGCCCCGCTGGATGCCCGCGCCAGGGCATTGACCGCGGCCTCGGCAAGGCGCGTCGCACTGGTGACTGCCGTGTCCCCCAGGGCGGTAGTCGACATCGCCTTCGTCACCTTCGAAAGCATGCGGCTCGGCGGACAGATCGCAAGGCTCTACGGCGCACGCCCAGGCCTGTTCGGCACCTGGCGCCTGGTCGGTGCCATCCTCAGCCACCTCGCGGTCACCGGCGGGCTTGTGCTGACCGATGGCGTGATCGAGCAGCTGGTAGGCCAGGGCCTCGCCGCTCGCATCTCGTCGCGGCTGGGTGAAGGTTTGGTCAACGGCCTGATGACCGTGCGTGTCGGCATTGCCGCCATGCGCGTCGTGCGTCCCCTGCCCTTCACCACGCAGCCGCAGCCGCTGGTGCGTGATTTTGTCGGTGAGCTGGCCAATGTCCTGCAAAAGGACAAGGCCGGCCACTGACGTCAGGCCGGCCGCGCCAGCCTACCGAGAAACAATACCGCCGCGGCGATGAGAACTACGGCGAATACCGTCAGCGTGATCCAGTTCTGAGGCTCTGGCTTCAGCACCATGTCGGCGATCACCGTCAGCAGCAGCACCAGATCGAATTTGGCGATGGTCAGTATCTCGTGGCTCACCGCCACAACGTCCGCCGTCACACCGCCCGCCTTGTGTCCTGACTCGACCCGCTTGGCGCGCGGTGTCAGCACCCCGATCCCAATCCCAATGGTAATCGCAACCCCGCAGAGCCCAAGGATGACCCACAGCTCAGACCACAGGCTGCCCAACCAGGCCGCAATCAGTCCGAAGACAAGCGTCGAGATGCTAGCCGGAACGTAAACCCGCTCCCCGGCCCACGCGACTTGCAGCACCACCCCCACCATCTCAGCGTCGTTCTTCGAGCGCTCGGCCCTGATTCCAAGCAGGATCATCATCGCCGCACCGCCGATCCATATGACGGCAGACACAATGTGTAGGAATTTGACGACAACGTACCAGTCCATGTTCTCCCCCTGAGACAATTTCCCGTACGACCGCGAGAATACGCCCACGCATCGGCAACCGGAAGCGCCGGCGGACACGACAGCTTGACAGCAAATGATATATCGATAAATCTCGATATATGGAATCAACAGACGCAATCGACATGTTTTCTGCGCTCGCTCAGACCAGCCGCCTGCAGATGTTCCGCCGTTTGGTCGCTGCTGGGACGGGTGGGCTGTCTGCCGGGGCGGTCGCCGACGCGATCGGGGTGCCACAGAACACCGCGTCTTCCCACCTTGCGGTTCTCGCCCGCGCCGGCCTCATCCAAAGCCGCAAGCAGAGCCGGAGCGTCATCTACAGCGCGCGCGTCGAAGCGCTCGGCGAGATCATGGATTTCCTGATGCTTGATTGCTGCGGCGGCAGGCCGGAGCTCTGCGATCCCTTGATTTCAAGACTGTCTACCCCAGCAGAAATTTGCTGCTGATCGGAGAGTTCCTCAATGTCAGACCACATCTACAACGTCCTGTTCCTGTGCACCGGTAACTCCGCTCGCTCGATTATCGGCGAGGTGCTGCTCAACCAATTGGGCGCGGGCCGCTTCCGCGGGTACTCGGCAGGGAGCCACCCCGCGGGGGCCGTCAATCCGCTCGCTCTTGCCACGCTGCAGGATCTCGGGCTGCCCGTCGAAGGCCTGCGCTCCAAAAGTTGGGATGAGTTTGCCGGCCCCGCAGCCCCTGCAATGGATTTCGTCTTCACCGTCTGCGACGACGCCGCAGGCGAGACCTGCCCGATCTGGCCAGGACATCCGATGACTGCGCACTGGGGAATCGAAGATCCCGCCAAGGTAACAGGCCAGGAATTCAAGAAGCGCCAAGCGTTCGAGGACACCGCCAAGTACCTGCGCAATCGCATCACCGCCTTCATTAACCTTCCGATCACCAGCATCGATGCCCTGGCACTCGGAACTAAGCTGCGTGAAATCGGGAGGATGGAAGGTGCGACTGGCAAGAGCAACTCCGCCGCCTGATGCGTGTCGATCTCCCCCGCCGCCTTGCGGCTGAAGCTATCGGGACCGCGGCGCTTGCGGCTGCCGTCGTCGGCTCCGGCATCATGGCGGAAAACCTGACCCGCGATCCGGCAATTATGCTGTTGGCCAATAGCCTCGCGACGGGTGCGGTCCTGGTGGTACTGATCACCGTTCTGAGACCGCTCTCGGGAGCGCATTTCAACCCGGCGGTCTCGTTCGCGTTCATGCTGAGGGGCGAACTTTCGATGCGCCACGCCATCGCCTATGCCGCGGCGCAGATTGCCGGCGGAATCGTCGGCACGCTGCTCGCGCACGCCATGTTCGGCCTGCCCCTGATCGAACTCTCCGCTCACGCGAGAACTGGCTGGGCACAATGGCTGTCCGAGATTGTCGCCGCCTTTGGCCTTGTCGCGGTCATCCTGCTCGGCGTGCGCGACGCCGCAGCGGCTATCGCGTGGCTCGTTGGCCTCTACATCATTGCGGCGTACTGGTTCACCGCTTCGACTTCGTTCGCCAATCCCGCCGTTGCCGTCGCCCGTGCACTGACCAATAGCTTCTCCGGCATTCGACCGATGGATCTGCCCGGCTTCATCACCGCGCAGTTCGTTGGCGCAGCCCTTGCGGTCGCCCTGGTCCACTGGCTGACTCTCAAACCGCGGACCATCCAATGAACGTCACCATCTACCACAACCCCGACTGCGGCCCGTCGCGCAACACGCGGCGATGATCCGGCAGAGCGGCGAGGTCCCGGCCGTCATCGAATACCTCAAGACGCCCCCGTCGCCCGCACGGCTCGCGGAGTTGATCGCTGCAATAGGCATCACGGTTCGTGCCCTCCTCCGTCGCAAGGACACCCCCTGTGATGCGCTCGGCTTGGCGGACGCCGGCCTCACCGACGCGCAGTTGCTCGATGCCATGCCGGCGCACCCGGTCCTGATCAACCGCCCCATCGTCGAGACAGCCCTCGGCACCCGACTATGCCGCCCATCCGAAGCGGTCCTCGACATCCTGCCAAACCCGCAGATCGGGCCGTTCGCCAAGGAGGGCGGCGAGGTCGTCATCGACGCCGCGGGCAATCGCCTTGTTTGAGTGAACACTCTGTCTGTCAGACACAAAGCTGTGCCGCCTTGCAGCGGAAAGGCCTAGGTCACATCTTTAGTGTCACTTACAAACAGGTACTATTGAGACGCAAAGATGTTCAAGGTAGCGGTTCTGGTCGGGTCCACCCGGCCCAATTCCACCAATATGAAGTTCGCCCGTGCGTTGGAAAAGCTCGCCGCCGGCCGGATGACCTTCGACTATGTCGAGATCGCCGACCTGCCGTTCTATGACGACAGCCTGTGGCAGAACCCGCCTGCCTCCGTGCAGCGGCTGAAGGCTCAGATCGCAGCAGCCGACGCGGTGCTGTTCGTGACGCCGGAATACAATCGCTCGATTCCCGGGGTGCTGAAGAACGCAATCGACTGGCCGTCGCGCCCATATGGTCTGAGCGTGTGGTCTGGCAAGCCGGGAGCAATCGTGGGAGCAACTCCTGGTCCGCTTGGGACTGCCGCCGCGCAGGCACACCTCCGCTCGGTTGCCGTCGTCCTCGGTATCGCCGTTATGGGAACGCCTGAGATCTACTTCCAGATGAAGCCCGACCTCATCGATGACGAAGCAAGGGTTGTTGATGAGCGGACCCGCCTCTTTTTGGAAGTCTGGGTACAGAGGTTCGAAGCCTGGGTCGGCCGGTTTGCCGAGCCACACTCCAACCTCATCGCAGCGGAATAGCCAGCCCTTCCGAATGGCGCTCAGCGGTAACCGCTGAGGCCATTACGCAACGCTACCATGCCTTGGATCGCACTTCCTCCGCCTGCGCCTCATAACGCCGTCGCGCCTCGTCGACGCGCGAGCGATTGAGGCGCGCCCACGCGCCGAGCACGCCGAGCGGCTTCCGCAGTTCGCGTCCCATGTCGGTCAGTTCATAGTCGACACGGGGTGGAATGCTCGGCGTCACCTTGCGGCTCACGAGCCCATCCTTTTCCAACTCGCGCAACGTTGCCGTCAGCATCTTTTGCGAGATGCCCTCTATGTGTCGCCGCAGCTCCGAGAATCGCCGCGGCCCGCTGCTCAGCTCGCCGATGATGTAGACGGTCCACTTGCCCGAGATCTGCTGCAGCACCTCGTGCATGGGGATCATCTCGCGCTTGCACTCTTCGAACGTTCCGGGTTTCTCGGGCGTGACCGCGCTATCCATGATGTGACTTCCGTTTCAAAAAAGTGCCGTCTTGCGGCGTTTCCGATGCAGGAACACATATAGCCTCAGTTACCACCAGATACCAGCTTACTTCTTGTGGCTGGGTCAGAATCGAGGCATGAAATGAGCACTCCCAGGATCGGCGTCGTCATCACAACCACCCGCGAAGGCCGCTTCGGCGACCGGCCCGCGCAGTGGATTTTCGACATCGCCGCGCAACGCCACGACGTCCAGTTCGAGCTGGTCGATCTGCGCGACCACCCCATCCCCATCTACGACGAGCCGATGTCCCCCGCCTACGCGCCGGTGCGGAACGAGGCGGCGCTGTCGTTCGCGCGGAAAGTCGGTGAGCTCGACGGGTTCCTCTTCGTCACCGCCGAATACAACCACTCGGTCCCCGCCGTGCTGAAGAACGCGCTCGACCATGTGCATCACGAATGGCGCAACAAGCCCGCGGCTTTCCTCGGCTATGGCGGCACCGGCGGCGCCCGCGCCGTCGAGCAGCTGCGCCTCATTGCCATCGAGCTGGCACTGGTCCCCACCCGCGCCGCCGTGCACATCGGCATGGAGCCCTATCTGGGCGTCGTCAAGGAGGGGAAGAGCTTCAACGATTACCCCTTCCTCGTCGGCACCGCCAAGACGATGCTGGACGAACTCAGCTGGTACGCCAAGACCCTCAAGGCCGGCCGCGACGCCACGGCCGCCGAAGTATCGGTCGCCGCCTAATCCTTCGCCGCGCTGGGCGTCAGTGTCAGCTGAAGGCCATCGAGGCCATCGTTGAGAATGATCTGGCAACTCAGCCGCGAGGTAGGCTTCTGGTCCATGGTCGAAAAGATCAGGTCTTCCTCATCGTCGCTGGCCTTCGGGAGCTTTCCGAACCAGGACTCGTCGACCCACACATGGCAGGTGGCGCAGGTGCACGCGCCGCCGCACTCCGCCTTGATGTTGAGACCCCAGTCGCGGATCACCTCCATGGCGCGCCAACCATCGAGCCCCTCGA
This sequence comes from uncultured Alphaproteobacteria bacterium, assembly GCA_963796775.1. Lineage (GTDB taxonomy): Bacteria > Pseudomonadota > Alphaproteobacteria > Rhizobiales > Devosiaceae > Devosia_A. The sequence goes on from CAWCMZ010000007.1 coordinate 777,306, forward strand.
GCTCGTGCTCGACGCCCTGCTGATCCGTGATCTGTATTTTCATAAACTGGCTTCGCCCTCGTCGCGAGGCCGCCCCTCTAGCACAGCGACCGACCTACGCCACACCGAGCTTCTTCTGCAGCTTGGTGGAACTCGTGGTGTACTGGAAGACGATCCGCTCGCCCGGCGAAACCACCTTCTTGGCCGCCTGTGCCATCAGGGCCGCCTCGTGAAATCCCGAAAGGATGAGCTTCAGTTTCCCTGCATAAGAATTGATATCGCCGATGGCGAAGATGCCCGGTTCCGACGTCTGGAACTTTTCGGTATCCACAGCCAGCACGTTCTCGTTGAGCTGCAACCCCCAGTCGGCCACCGGCCCAAGCTTGATGGTAAGCCCGAAGAACGGCAGCAGCCGCGTGGCGGGAATCGAGAGGTCGCCCGAATCCATGGTGATGTGAACGTGGTTCAACTGCCCGTCGGCGCCGTCGATCTTGGCGATCTGGCCCATGACGAAGTTGACCTTCCCCGCCATCACCAGTTCCTTCATCTTGTTGACCGATGCAGGCGCAGCCTTGAAGGCATCGCGGCGGTGTACCAGCGTCAGCGAGTGCGCGATGGGCTGCAGGTTAAGCGTCCAGTCGAGTGCCGAGTCGCCGCCGCCGACGATCACCACGTCCTGGTCGCGGAAATCGTCCATCCGGCGGACGGCATAAAAGACCGACTTGCCCTCATACGCCTCGATACCCTCGACCGGCGGCCGCTTGGCCTGGAACGAGCCGCCACCGGCGGCGATCACCACCACCTTGGCGATAAACGTCTCGTCCGCGTCCGTGGTCAGCTTGAACGTGCCGTCGGACAGTTTCTGCAACGTGTTGACGATGCGCGAGAAATGGAATTGCGGCCCGAAGGGCGCGATCTGCTGCATCAGATTGTCGACGAGGCCCTGCCCCGTGACGATCGGAAATCCCGGAATGTCGTAGATCGGCTTTTCCGGATAGAGTTCCGCGCACTGCCCGCCGGGCCGGTCCAGAATATCGATGACGTGGCACTTGAGATCGAGCAGCCCGAGCTCGAACACAGCGAACAGCCCGACGGGGCCTGCGCCGATGATGACCACGTCGGTGATGAATTCGTTTCCGGACATTCTGCGTCTCTACTCACTTTCGATGTCATCCCGGCGTCGGCCGGGACCCATTCATCACCCGCGCAAGCTTTCGCTTGGGTCCCCGTTTGGGCGGGACGACACCGGTGGGCACAATTTCGGGCCGCCCCAAGAAATCGGAGCGACTAGACTGTCTCCACCCCACGGCGGAGGAACGGCCGCGTGCCGACCGGCACCTCGGTTACTCCGACCGGCTGGTAGAACAGATTGACGGTCGTCAAATGTCCGCTCTCCAGCGCCGCGCGGGTCGCCGGGTGCGTTACGACGAAGGCGGTGATGCCGCAGCGGCGCATCAGCGGGATCTGGTCCATAAGCACATCGCCGACTGCCCGCAGTTCGCCCTGATATTTGTAGCGCTCGGCAACCAGCCGCGCACTCGAATAGCCGCGGCCGTCCGTGAAGCTCGGGAACCGGATAGCGACTGATGCAAAGCGCTCCAGATCGCTCGCCACATCCTCGACCTCGTCGCCCGGCGACACCAGCAATCCCAGCGGATGAGGATTGCTCAGGAATGCCTCGCGATTCGCGACGAACTCCTTCACCGGCACATGCGTATACCGGACCGAAGCCGGATCGTCGCCCTCCGCCCACGCGCGGAAGGGGTCGGCGATGAAGGCGCCATCACGGAAGAGGTTCCGTTCCGCCACCACAGGCTTCGCGATCGCTCCATTGAAATCGAAATGGATGCCGCACTCTTTCTTGTTGAGCCCGCGCCAGCGCCCGGACCGCGCATCTTCGCCCTCAGCCACCGCAGTGGTGCAAGGCGCGCAACCGATAGACTTGTAGCCCTTCGAAAAGAGCGGGTGCTCAGGCAACTCGTGCGTCGTCTTGTAGGCGTTGACGTCGGCGTCAGAGAAGTAAGCCAGTGGATTGATCTTGATGCGGTCGTCGCTGGTCAACTCGAAATGCGGCAGCACGCCGCGCTCGGCTGTCTGGTAGCGCTTTCGCCCCGTTACCCAGCCGGCGAAGCCTTCAAGCACCGCGTCGAGGGGCTCGGTCTTCCGAATGTGGCAGCACGAATCCGGATCACTTTCCCAAAGGTCGCCATTGGGATCGAAGCGCGCCAGGTCCTTCGCATCAGGGGACAGCGCCGTGACATTGGTCAGGCCAAGGCGGGTCTTCAGCGTCTCGACATAGGCCAGCGTCTCCGCAAAGTGCTTCCCCGTCTCCAGGAAGTACACCGGCAGGCTCTTGTCGACTTCGCTAACCATGTGCAGCAGCACTGCGGAATCGGCGCCGAAAGACGAGACGATCGCCACGTCGTCCGGGAGCACTTCGGTGACGGCCTGGCGTAGCACGCCTACGCCGTCCATCTCGTCAAACATGCCATTGAGCGCCATGATGCCGAGCGCCCGCAGCCTGTCCGGCTTGTGCTCCGAGTGATGAAGGCTAGGCGTTGCCATAGAGAGCCTCCTTGAACGGCCCTTCACCAATGCGGCGGAACGCTGCAATGAAAGGTTCTGCAGGGCTTTCGCGCCGCGCTATATACGTGTCGACCAGCCGTTCAATGGCGTCTGGCACCGCCTCGGCCTCGAAGCCATGCCCGAGGATCGAGCCAACCGCAGCATGTTCCGTGGCGTCTCCACCAACCGAAATCTGGTACAGTTCGGCGCCCTTTTTCTCAACACCCAGGATGCCGATGTGGCCCACATGGTGGTGGCCGCAGGCATTGATGCAGCCGGAAATCTTGATCTTCAGATCGCCAATTTCCTTCTGCCGCTCCGGCGCGGCAAACTTCCGCGAAATCTCCTGCGCGATGGGAATCGAGCGGGCATTGGCCAGCGCGCAAAAGTCTAGCCCCGGGCAGGTGATCATGTCGGTGATGAGCCCCGCATTGCCAGTCGCCAACTCCGCCGCCACCAGCGCGTCGTAAACCGCGCGAAGATCTGAAATTCGGACATGCGGCAGAACCAGGTTCTGTTCGTGTGTCACGCGCAGTTCATCAAACGAATACTGTTCCGCCAGATCGGCAACGGCGTCCATCTGCCCGTCAGTGGCGTCGCCGGGTGCGCCGCCGATGGGCTTCAGCGAAATCGTCACCGAGGCGTAGCCGGGCTCACGATGCGAGAAGATGTTCTGCTCCAGCCAACGGCCATAAGCCGGGTCGAGAATCTTCTCACGCTCCACGTCCACCTTGGTCGCATTTGAGCGCTCGAAGGCGGGCGGCGCGAAGTAGGCCGTTATCCGATCGACCTCTGCCTGCGGCAATGTCAGCACTCCGCCCTTGACCTCAGCGAACTCCGCCTCGACCTCTTCCCGGATCTTGGCGATGCCGGTCTCGTGCACCAGGATCTTGATGCGCGCCTTGTACTTGTTGTCACGCCGTCCATAGCGGTTGTAGACGCGCAGAATGCTCTCAAGATAAGCGAGCAGGTGCTCGTTCGGAACGAACGGGTTGATCTGCTTGGCGATCATCGGCGTCCGTCCCAGCCCGCCGCCGACCCAGACTTCCCAACCGATCTCACCCTCCGGACTGGTCGTCGCCTGCAAGCCGATGTCATGAAAGCGGATCGCTGCGCGATCGTTCGGCCCGCCGCTCATCGCGATCTTGAACTTGCGCGGCAGGTATGAGAACTCCGGGTGGAGGCTCGACCACTGTCTCAGGATTTCCGCCACCGGACGCGGATCGATGATCTCGTCGGCCGCAGCTCCGGCGAACTGGTCCGTGGTTATGTTGCGGATGCAATTGCCGGACGTCTGGATGGCATGCATCTCGACCGACGCCAGATCGGCCAGAATATCCGGAATGTCACGCAACTTCGGCCAGTTGAACTGAATGTTCTGCCGCGTCGTGAAGTGCCCGTAGCCCCGATCATAGGTCCGCGCGATATGAGCCAGCATGCGCATCTGCCGGGACGATAGCGTGCCATACGGCACGGCGATGCGAAGCATGTAGGCGTGCAGTTGCAGATAGAGGCCGTTCATCAGCCGCAGCGGCCGGAACTGGTCTTCGTTGATCTCGCCGCTCAGCCGGCGGTTGACCTGATCGCGGAACTGCGCCGTTCGCTCGCGCACGAACGCCGCATCGAACTCATCATATCGATACATGGCCGTCCTCATCCAGATGCTGGCGGTCGAAGACCGGGGCCGTCGGGCCGGTGGCGCGAATCCGCTCGCGCATGCGGTCCGGGTAAATCTTGCCGTCGCGAAGGGTCACGGTTTCTATCTCGAGGCTGTTGATCCGCAGCGTCTTCTTGGTAGCGGCGATGGCAGCGTCGCGCGCCTCCGCCTCTTCGGCAAGAAACACACGTGCCTCCTCCAGCGGCTCGACCCAGTTGCCGTGCCGATCGAGGTATACCGTCGCGCCTGAGGTCAGTTCATTGCCCGTGAGAATTTCCATCAGGCTACCTTGAACTTTTGTTCCGCCAGCGCTGCCGCGCCAGTCCATTCGCCGCTCGCCACAGCTTCACCCACGAAGATGATTGCCGGGCCATCGGCCATCGGCACCGCGTCTGCCGCAAGCTCGCCGAGTGTACCGCGATGGAGACTACCATCTCGACGTCCGGCATTGACGACGATGCCGACCGGCAGCAGTGGCGACAGGCCATGCCGGATCAGCTTCGCCGCCGTGGGGCTTGCAATCGACTTGCCCATATAGAGCGCCAGCGTGAGGCCAGCAGCAGAGAGCGACGCCCAATGGCCAAGTTCCTCACCGTTGGCGCCGTGCGCCGTGGCGAACACAAAGCCGGTCGAGACCTTGCGCAGTGTTACCGGTGTCGCCGTATCTGCCGCCGCAGCCAGCGCGGCACTGACGCCCGGCACGATCTGGTAGGCGATGCCGGCCTTGCGCAGTGCCGCGATCTCCTCGCCGGCACGTCCGAAAACCATCGGGTCGCCGCTCTTCAGCCGCGCGACCCGGCTGCCTTCCCGCGCCAGCCGGACCAGCAGCGCATTGATCTGCGCCTGCGTAAACGAATGATGGCCCTTCTTCTTGCCAACCGAAATCCTGATGGCATCACGCCGTCCCATCTCGATGACCGCGTCGGGCACAAGTTGGTCGTGCACGATCACGTCGGCATCCTGCAGCAGGCGTTGGGCCCGCAGCGTCAGAAGGTCCTCGGCACCCGGGCCGGCGCCGATCAGCCAGACCTCGCCATCCGGCACCTCGCCGTTCGCATGCGCCGCCAGCAGTGCGTCGGCTTTCGCTTGCCCTTCCCCGCGATCAAGCGCCTCGTCCATCTCCGGTGCAGTCACCAAGGCCTCGAAAAAGCGACGCCGCCCCGCATTGCCGGGAATGGCGGCCATCACGCGCTCGCGCATCGAACCGGCCAGCGCCGCCAGTGCACCTAGATTGGGCGATAGCAGTGCTTCTATCCGCGCCCGGATCAGCCGCGCCAGCACCGGCGCGTCGCCCTCCGTGGCAACCGCTATGCTCAGCGGCGCACGATCGATGATCGAGGGGGTAAAGAAGTCACATTCGGCAGGGACGTCGACGACATTGAGCGGCACATTCCTCTGCCGGGCAGCCTGCTTGGCGGCCTCGGCGTCCACCCCCGCCTCGGCGACAAATACCAGTGCGGCATTGTCGAGGTCGGCATCCACAAACGGACGTGCCAGCACCTTGACGGCCAGGCCGCCAAAATCAGCTTCCATCCGTCGCGAGACAATGACGACAGAAGCCGAAGTCCTTACGGCCAGCCGCGCCTTGTTGAGGGCCTCGTCGCCACCGCCGACGATGACGATGCGTTTCCCCTCGACTTTGTAGCTGACTGGAAATGTATTCAGTTGGCCCATTATCTGCCTTTCATCGGCGCTCTCCATACAGCGCTTCGATAGACCTCAGCAAGCCATTGAAATACAATAGCTTTTATTTTTCCCGCAGCATCGCCGCAGTGGAACGCCGGGCCGACCCTATTGACACGAGCCGCCAAAAGAATCCGCGCGGCCGCACTGGCTTGGAATTTCTACGCAGATTGCACCCTGCCAAGGCAGCTTGGAAGGCTCAGCGAACCAGTTTTAACCTGCCTACCCCTGACGTCGCGGCACGTGCATGACAAGCCCGTCCAAAGCGTCTTTTACCTTGATCTGGCAGCTTAGCCGGCTGGTCGGTTTCACCTCGAAGGCGAAGTCCAGCATGTCTTCCTCCATCATGGAAGGACCGCCCACCGCTTCCGTCCATGCGTCGTCGACATAGCAGTGGCAGGTGGCGCAGGTGCAGGCCCCACCGCATTCGGCGATGATGCCCGGCACGCCGTTCATGATCGCAGTCTCCATCACCGTAGCGCCAACCTCGGCCTCCGTCTCGTGGACTGTGCCATTGGCTTCAATGAAGGTAATCTTGGGCATTTCGACCGGTGGTGTGCGGGGGAACTGCCCGCGCATATAGCGACAGCCCCCCATCCGGGCAAGGAGACTCGGCGCCACTGGTAAAGGGCGGCGGTCAGTAGGGCTCGTCGGCCAGCAGTTCAGCGATGAAGGCCGAGCATTCCTGCACAGCCATGTTCAGATCGTCGATACGCTCGGGATTGACCGGCTGGCCTGCCCTCAGTTCCGCCTCAGCCACCCGCGCCAGTTCGGACAGGCCGAAGGCGCCCACGCCGAGCGCAGCACCCTTGAGCGTGTGGAGGTTACGCAGCAGGTCAGGCACCGTGGCGCTGTCCTCAAGCCGCTTGTAATAGGTCTTCTGCATCGTGTCGAAGAGCCGCAGAACCTCGCATTCGAGGCCCCAGTCACCCATCGCCTGCTTTTCCAGGTGCGCCATGTCGATCGGCTTGTGCCGGAGTTGCTTGCGCGCCTCTGCTGGCGCTCTCCTGGATGCGCTTCCCTGTGCCATCTACGCGGCCTCACTCGTGGACGAACGCCCTCCCCGGGCATCATCCACAAGCTAGGGCGGAGGCGTGAACAGGCGATTAAGCCAAACCCTAGAAGGCCATGGTTTGACGGGTTGCGCCGCCCCGCCGCCTACAAACCGCCGAAATTAACCTTTGTTTAAGAAAGCGTTCGGTTTGCCTCAAATTGAATGTATAAATAAGGTCCACCTAGCGTGCGGCGGCGTGGGCGAGGGTCGATAGCGGGGCTTTGATTCGCTTTTTACCCAAATGGACAGAACCCCAGAAACGGGGGCTGGTCCATGACAACTCACTATGCCGCCTGGTCGCAACAATGCCGACGCGAGAGTTGTAAAGAGTATGGCGAAAAAACCCTCCACACAAAACGATCCCGCAACTCTGGCCTTCTCCGCGGTTGAGGACGCGCTGAAGGACTCGGTCTTCGGCGACATGGAGCCCCCCAGTCGGAGGGCCCTTCGGTAGCCCCCATGCAGCCGCAGCAGCGGCCGCCTCAGCCCCGCTCGGAACGGGCGCGTACCGCCGACAAGATCGCCGCCCAGGCCGGCTCGGTCGCCAATGACGATCGTTTCCAGGGCTCCAAGATCCTATACGGGCTGCAGACCAAGTCCTCGCAGGCGCCGACCATGGTGGCCGTTCTGGTGGCCGTCGTCTGGGTGCTCGCGATCGTCGCAGTGGCACTGATCCGACATGGTTCGGACTTCGGCACCGCCGGCTTCTTTGCCTCCAACGATTTCATTGGCCTCGTCGCGATCGCCGTCATTCCGGTCCTCGGTTTCTTCGCCATCTCAACGCTGATTCGCCGTGCCCAGGATCTGCGCCTCGCGGCAACCGCTGTGACGCACGCCGCGATTCGCCTCGCCGAACCCGAGACCACGGCGTCCGAAAAGGTCGCCTCGGTTGGTCAGGCCGTGCGCCGCGAAGTCAATGCACTGGGCGATGGCCTTGAACGCGCCCTCTCGCGAGCCGGCGAACTCGAAGTGATGATCCACAACGAGGTCACCGCGCTCGAGCGTACCTATTCCGACAATGAATTCCGCATGCGAGCCCTGATTCAGGAACTGGCCAGCCAGCGCGAGGCGGTCATCACCAACACCGAGCGTGTCCGCGAGGCCATTACCGAGAGCCACACCGGCCTCGTCTTCGACCTCGACATGATCAGCCAGCGCATCGCCGGCACCATCGTGGAATCCGGCGGCAACCTCACCAAAGCGCTCGAAACGGCAGGTAATTCGCTGAATTCGGCCTTCGGCGAGCGCACTGAAAGCTTCGTGTCGCTGATCGACCAGCGCACCTCGCACCTCCTTGTCGCCCTCGACGACAGCGCCTCGCGCCTCAACATCACCCTCGAAGACCGCGCCGCGACCATTTCCGGCGCCTTTGAGAACCGCACGATGGAGTTGTCGTCGGTCATCGACGGCCGCATGTCATCGCTCACCGAAGCGCTGGACAGCCGCGCGGTCACCCTTTCCGACGCCATTGACAACCGCACATCGTCGCTCGCCAAACTGCTCAGCCAGGGCGGCATCACCCTCCTCGACCAGCTGCGCGACCGTGGCCACGAAGTGTCCTCGGCCCTCGACATGATTGGTGGACGCATTGCGTCGGACATCTCCAACCGGGCTCGCGAGGCCGAACAACTGCTGTCGGGCCTCTCCCGCCAACTGGACGAAAGCGTTTCCATCCAGGTCAACTCGATGGAATCCCGCCTGCAGTCCGCAATGATCGAACTCTCCGGCGCGCTCGACGACACCACCGAGCGTGCCCGCGTCACCCTGATGGGTGCCGGTTCGCAGAACCTCACCCAGTTCGACGCCCGCCTCGACGAAATTGCAGTGGTCATCGACACCCGGCTGCAGTCACTCGACGGCGTCATCGGTGATAAGGGCGAAAAGCTCATTGCCGCCCTCGACAAGCACAATGCCAGCTTCGCCGCCCGCGCCAACGTGCTGGAAATGGCGTTGGACGAAAAGTCCGGTCACTTCAACGACATCGTCGGCCAGCGCACGCGCGAAATGACAGAGACCCTGGGCCAACGCACCAAGCAGATCACCGAGACCATCGGCAACCGCTCTCGCGAAATCTCGGACTCGCTGGAAGGTCACGCCCAGATTCTCGCCGACGCCCTCGATGGCCGCACGCAGTTGATCCAGGAAACGCTGCACAACCGCACCACCGAACTGAGCGACATCCTGCTCGGCCGTGCCGGTGAGATCAACGAGATCCTCGCGGGCCGGACGCAGGTCATCGACAATACGCTCAACCAGCACGCCGAAGGCCTCGGCGCCGGCCTCGACGCCCGCATCCAGGCAATGGACGGAACGCTCGACCAGCACGGTCGCGCCCTTGCCGCGACGCTCGACACCCGTACCCAGCAGTTGGCCCAGACGGTCGGCACCCGCTCCTCGGAACTCAGCGAGGCGCTCAACACCCGTACCCAGCAGCTGGCGGAAACGCTCGGCACGCATACCGCCGCCATCGCCGGCGCCATCGGTGACCGCACCATGGAACTGGCGCGTACCATCGACGCGCAGGGCACGTCAGCGCGCGACAAGATCGACCAGAGCCTCCGCAGTGTGTCGGACACCATGGCCGAGCGGGCCAATGCCGTGTCCGTGCTGATCGCCAGCAAGGTCGAGGAGGTCAACGACAACCTCGGCCGCGGCATCGACAACGCCATCCTTCGCATCGCCGACGCCGAGAGCGGCGTCACGGCCCGCATCGACGGCGCGGCCTCGACCGTGGGCGACAGCGCCCGCAAGGCCGCCGACATCATCGAAACCGGGGTCAACTCCGCCCGCAAGGCGATCACCGACATGGTCGACCAACGACTGGGGACGCTGCCCGAGGCGATCACAGCTCGCGCCGACATCACCGCCGAGCGCCTCGCTTCGCTCAACACTGCGATCAACACGGCGCTCGTGCAGTCCATGACCGACCTCGAGGCCGGTGCCGAGCGCATCGAGGAAACGATCAGCAAGCGCATTGTCGCGGCCACCGCCAACATCTCGCTCGATGTGTCGAGACTCGGCCGATCGCATGGATGTCGCGGTGCGCGCTGCGCTCGACCAGATCCAGAACGCCGCACACTCGATCGACGAACTGATCTCGATCAAGGCAGTCGCCGCCGCCGACGCCATCGAGAGTCAGGGTGTCGGCCCTCAACCGCACGGTCACAGATCAGACCAACGAGTTCGCCGCCCTGGTCAACGAGCGCTCCGATCATCTGGAGCGCATCCTCGCCAGCCATGGCAATGTGCTGCAGCAGGCGCTGATCACCAGCGCCAGCGAAGCCGAGGACCTGATGTCGACCTCGACCTCGCGCATCCTCTCGGATGTGACGACGGCACTGGGCAAGCTCAACGAGTCGCAACATCCTGCTCCAACAGGTGCTCGACACCTCGACCACCAATCTCGCCACCCTGGAGAGCAGCGTCGCCGACCAGACCGCGTCCTACTCCTCGACCGTGCGCGACGCGATCGGTTCGACCGAAGAGGCCGGCAAGCTCGTCACGGGCCACGTCACCGCCCTGCAATCAACGATCCGCGCCATGGTCGACGAGTTCGGCTCGATGCTCGGCAATCTCAATGCCGAGGCTCAGATCGATCGACTCCGCCGCCGCCAACCTCAATACCGCCAGCACCTTGTCGCTGGCGACGCTCGAGGAGCGCCGCGGGGCCATGGACAGCCTGGCGCAAGAGCTTCACCAACCGCGCCGACGACATCGATGAGCGCATGCGCAACTTCGCTCAGTCGATCGCCGACACGGTCAACGAGACCGAACGCCGCCTGCTCGATGCCCGCAAGGCAATGGAGGAGATGTTCACTCGCGCCGTGGCCGGCCAACAGACGTGTCCGCGCGTGCTGGAAAAGACCACCGGCTCCATCACCAGCGTGCTTTCGTCGCACGGCTGAAGAGGTTACGACCCGTCTCGGCGAATTCCGCCGAGAACCGCCGATGGCGAGAGCCAGCGTTCGGCCGACGCCCTTCGTCAAACGCAGCAGACGATGATCCTCGAAATGCAGCAGGCCCTCTCCGAAGCTACGCAGCGCTTCAACGAGACCGCCGCGGCCATGCGCGCAACCGCCAAGGAAGTCGGCACCGAGCTTGAGGCCACGCGCTCCGAACTCGCCCGCGGGGTCATGGAACTGCCGGAGGAGACCCGCGCCAGTGCCGCTGCGATGCGCCGCGTCGTGGCCGAGCAGATCGAAGCGCTCAGCGAGCTGAACGCCATCGTCCGCTCCCAGCCGCAAACCCACGACCTCAACGAGCGCCGTCCGGCCTCGCCCCCGCCGCGGGAAGAGCGCGCCCGTCCTGAGCCCGTTCGCCAGGAAACCCCCCGTCCTGAGCCCGTTCGCCAGGACGACCCCCCGCCCGGAGCCGGTGCGTCAGGAAACGCCGCGTCCTGAGCCCGTGCGCGCCACGGTTGCCCCGCCGCGACCGGTAGAAGCGCTTCGCCCGGCAGCCGTTGCCGAGGCGCCTGCCCCACGTCCGGCTCCCGCCGAAACGAAGCCGGCGGCCAAGTCCGACGATGCCAACGGCGGCTGGCTGCGTGACGTGCTACGCAATGCGAATGCTCCCGCCGCCAACCCGCCGCAACAGAACCTTACCGGGCTCACCGACGAGATCGCCCGTTCGATGGACCCCGCCGCGCTGGCGGACGCCTGGCAGCGCTACCAGAGCGGCGAGCAGAACGTCTTCTCGCGCCGCATCTACACGCTGACCGGCCAGGGCACCTACGACGACGTCCGCAAGCGCCTGCAGCGCGACCCGGAATTCGCCAAGACCGCCGCAACCTACATGAGCGAGTTCGAGCAGCTCCTGAAGCGCGCCGCGACGGGCTCAAACCCGGTGGCCGAGACGCGTGAATATCTGCTGTCGGACAAAGGCCGCGTCTACACGATGCTCGCGCACGCCAGCGGCCGGCTCGGCTGAGGTACCAGGCGCCAGCCGACTGAATCAGCAGGCCCCGCGGCAATGCGGGGCCTCGTTCATTCTGCGGCTGCGTATAGAGCGCTAGATCCAGACATCGTTCTGCGCCGTACGATAGCCGCCCGCCTCACCTGTGTTCAGCACACCGCACGGCTCGATCAGCAGCAGCTTCACCTCGCCCGCGGCAAAGGGCTTGTGCTCCTTGCCCTTCGGAACGACGTAGAGCTCTCCCGGTCGCAGGGTCACCGCGCCGTCGCGGAAGTCGATCCTTAGTTCACCCTCCAGCACCAGGAACGCCTCGTCGGTATCGGCGTGATGATGCCAGACGAAGTCACCCTCGATCCGGACGATCTTAAGCTGGTAATCGTTCAGTTCGGCCACCACCTTTGGCGTCCACAATTCACTGAACAGGCCGAACTTCTGTTCGAAGTTGACCGGCTTGTATTCGGTCATTTCCCCCTCCCTCAGAACCCGCCATTGCCCATCTCGGCCTTCGGTTGTTGCAGCCGCATCGATGCCCAGATCATCACAGAGCCAATCGCCGCAAACGTCGCCGCCACGAAGAACGCATGCGCGCCCATGAGCCCGACGAGCCAGCCGAACCCAATCACCGCGATGATCGCCATTGCCTTCTGTAGCACCGAGAACACGCTTTGCGCTTCCGCCGCGATATTCTCGCTGGTCCAGTTGGCGATGAAGTGAACCGAACCCATGAAGCCCATGGCAAAGGTGATGGAGTGGAAGAGTTGCATCACCACCAGCAGTGGCACCGGCGGTGAAAAGCCCATGACGGTCCACCGGATCACCGCCACGATGCCCGATGCAAGGATCAGCGACCGCGCCGAAAAGCGCGCGGTGAAGCGGCTGAAAAAGAACATCATGATCGCTTCGGACGCAGCGCCCAGCGCCATCAGCGGTCCGATAATGGCTTCCGAGATGCCTTGCTGCTTCCAGATCAGTCCGAGAAACGCATCCAGGATGATGTGGGTGCCGAACACCATCGACCACCCCACCAGCGGCAGCAGGAACCACGGCTTCATGACCTCGCGAATACTGCCGGCGCCGCGCGGCTTCGCGACCGCACTGCCCTCCTCCGGTTTCGGTGCGCGGAAATTCGGCAGCGCCAGCGCGGCCACCGCGCGGAGCAGCGCAACGCCCACCAGCAGCGGAAGGAAGGCGCTCGCCCCGAACCATGTGACGACGAACCCGCAGGCAAAGATTGCCGCCATATAACCGATAGTGCCGAATGACCGGATGCGCCCAAAATCGCTGCCGTTGCGCCGCGTCAACCGCAGCGTCGCCGCATCCACCACCGGCACGACGGCCGCGATGGGGATGGCGCCCAGCGTCCATACAATCAGCACTGTCCAGAAATTGTGCGCGAAGAACAGTCCCGCCGGGATCACCCCTCCCAGCAGCATGCCGATGACGATGACCGAGCGCCAGTCGCTGGCGCGATCGGCAATGCGGCCAACAAAGACATTGATGAGCAATAACACGAGGACCGGTGCGGCGTTGATCAGCCCGATCTCGCCCGGGCTGATGCCCATACCGGTAAACCAGATGCCCGCGAAAACATTGCTGACCCCTGAGGTCATCAGCAGCGTCAGGTAGAATCCGGTAACCCGAAGCTCCGGCGAGATCCCCGCCGCCGGCGTCTCAGTGCGCTGAACCATGTGCAATACTTTCATGTGCATGCGCCGGCATTAGCCGCAGCGACCACCAGGCGGCCCCTGCCCCGGCGAGCGCCATGCCCGCGGCGACGAAATAGGTTTGCCCGCCCATGAAGCCGATCAACCAGCCGAGGAGCAGTAACGTGACGACCGCAAAACCCTGGGTCAGTGCTGAGGAGAAACCCTGCGCTTCCGCCGCGATATCCTCGGGCGCCCAGTTGGCGATGAAATGCATGATGCCGAAATAGCTGAACGGCAGTGTGATGGCGTGCAGCACCTGCAGCAGGGCCACCACCAGCAGCGGCGGGTTCAGCGCCATTGCGATCCAGCGTCCGCAGGCCACCACGCCGGCGATAATGAGCATGGTACGCGCCGACATGGTGCCGCCAATCCGTCGCCAGAAGAACATCGTCAACGCCTCGCCTGCGGCGCTGATCGCCACGAGAGGCCCGATCCACCCTTCGGCAATGCCGTCGATCTTCCACACCAGGGCGCCCATGATGCCGAGGAAAAAATGCGTCGACTGGATCAGCGCATAGGCGAGGCATGGCAACAGGAACCACGGCTGCATCAGGCTGGCGAGTTTGATCCCGCTTGACCGTCGCACTGGCGCCTCGACCGGCTCCGGCGCGCGAAACTGCGGTAGCGGGAACGCCAGGGCCGCGCGTACCAGCGATGCGATGACGAAGATCGGCACAAACGCCATCGACCCCAGCCATCCAATGACGACCCCGGTCAACGCCGCGATCAGCATGTAGCCCACAGTGCCCCAGGCCCGCACGCGGCCAAAATCCGTACCCCGCCGCTGCGTCATCCGCAGTGTCGCCGCATCCACCACCGGCACCAGCGCACCGGCGGGCAACTGCGCGAACGCAAAGACGATCAGGATGCCCCAGAACTCGCTGACGAAGAAGAAACCGATCGAGGCGACGCCGGAAATCAGCGCCAGGTGGATGATCACCTCCCGCCAGTCCCTGGCCCGGTCGGCCAGCCGCCCGACCAGTACCGTGGTCGCCAGCGTCAGGAACATCGGCAGCGCGGTAATGATGCCGATCTCACCGGAACCCAGCCCTTTGCCGCTCATCCAGATCGTGAGGTATGCCGATGCCGCACCGGTGCTGCCAAAGACGGTGAAATGAAACAGCGCAGCGCGAAGCTCAGGCGAAAAGCCCTGAGCTTTCTCAAACGGAGGCATAAAGGAGTGCTCCAGGCGGGAGAATCCGCCCTTCAGCAAAAGTGCGCAGAAACAACCTTGATGACAAGCCGGATTAGCGCGCTACCGTTCGCCTGCCGATCACTCTGTAACGCGCGGCTCGGCCCTGCTGGCGCGACGAAGGCGCAGGCGGCCCGGCCGCCGCGGCTTTTTCGGAGCCTTTGGTGGTGCCGGGACCGTCCAGCGGATCAATTCGAACATCCCGTCGTGGTTTTCGACGATCGCGGTGCAGCTTTCTACCCAGTCACCGGTATTGATGTAGTGGATGCCCAACCGCTCATGCATGTCGGCAAAATGGATGTGACCACAAATCACCCCATCGACGCCTGTATCCCGAGCCTCGAGCGTCAGCGCCTCTTCGAACCGCCCGATAATGCTGACCGCATTCTTCACTTTCTGCTTGGCCCAGGCACTCAGCGACCAATATGGCCGGCCCAGCAGCCGCCGTCGTACCCAGTTGATGCCGATATTGACCCTGAGCGCCGTCCGGTAGGCCCAGTCGCCGACATGCGCCAGCCATTTGGCGTGCGCAACGACGATATCGAACTGATCGCCATGCATGACGAGATAGGTCTTGCCGGTGCGTGTGGTGTGCACCGTGCGGTCGACGAACTCGACCTCGCCGAAATATGTCCCGAGATACTCGCGCAGAAATTCGTCATGATTGCCGGGCAGCACCACCATGCGCGTGCCTGCCGCCGCCTTGGCGATGAGCAGTTCCACGAACACATTGTAATCCTGCGGCCAGAACCAGCTCTTCGCCAGCCGCCAGCCATCGACGATGTCGCCAACGAGATAAATGACGTCGGCGTCGTGGTGGCGCAGAAAGTCGCAAAGTTGCACGATCCGCGTCGGACGCATGCCAAGATGCACGTCGGAGAGGAACAACGCCGCCACGTGCCGGATTTGCGGTGTTTCGTCGGACATGGCCCCTCTTTCATCCGCCGCGCGAACCACCAGTTTACCGGCTTCCGGTCACAGAGGGAACAGCCCAGCAATTCCGGGCGACTCAGCCGCCTCGCCGCGAATCGCTACTTGCCGATCCGCTGCTTCAGCGCCACGATTCGGGCGTAGCTTTCCTCGATACGTGCCTCGAATGCCGGATCCGCTTCAGCCTCAGCGACAAGTATGGCCCGCACTTCGTCCGCAAGCCCCGCATGATAAGCCGCCGTGTTGGAAAACAGCAGCACGTCGAGTCCCGCCCGCACGGCCCGCAGCACGGTGTCCTTCAGCCCGAATTCTTTGCGGATGGCACCCATTTCCAGGTCGTCGCTGATCACCACGCCCTCGAATCCGAGGTCGCTGCGCAACACGCCGGCGATCCATTGCGGCGAAAGACTTGCCGGCAATTGTGCCTTGGCGTCCTTCGAGTAGGCGGAGTGATAAAGATGTCCGACCATGACGAAGTCGGCATACCCATCGGCGAACAGCGTCTTGTATGGGCCAAGTTCTGCCGCGCTCCAGGTCTTCGAGATATCGACGAAACCCGTGTGACTGTCGCCGGTGCTCGAGCCGTGCCCGGGGAAGTGTTTCAGCGCCGTCAGCAGCCCGGCCGCATGGTGCGCAGCTATGAAGGCCTCGTCATACTTCGCAACGGTCGCCGCACTCTTCCCGAACGATCGTCCGTATTTCGCGATGATCTCATTGTTCGGATTGATGTTGAGATCGGCCACCGGTCCGAAATTCACGGTGAAGCCAAGATCGGCAATACCCCTGGCCATGCCGGCGTAGAGTTTTTCCGCCTCGGCCGGCGTGTCGTCGACGGCAACGCTGGCGGCGTTCGGCACCTCCTTGAAACCCACGTCCTTGGTCAACCGCTCGACCAACCCGCCCTCTTGATCGAGCGTCAGGAATGGCGGCAGGTCCGGCGAAGCAGCACGGAAAACGGCATTCATTGCCTTGACCGCCTTGAGGCTCGCCACGTTGGTCTTGAGGAACATCACCCCACCCACGTCGCCAGCGGCAATTTCGGCCGCCATCGCTTTGACCGACTTGTCACCCGCAGAGTCCCCCTGGAACCCGACGATGATCATCTGCCCGGCCATCTGTTCAAGAGTGGCGGCAAACGCGGGCACCGTTAAGAATGAGAGTAGAGCAAGGGCGGCGCAGGCCAGGCGGGCGGGACGAGACACATTCACCTCAAGAATCGCGTGACCAGCAACTTGCCGGTCGAAATGCGGCGGAATCGTAAACGGCAAACACTCGCATTTGACCTCCAGGTTCGTTAGCTTTCGCCCAAGGAGGGAGAAAGCGACATGTCGAGGATAGGCTACTGGGTCCTGTTTGCCGTCACCATGGCGCTTTACGGCATCATCATCGGCTGGTCGCTGCCGTCGATCTCCGCCGCCGCCGGTGGCCTTGCGCCCTTCGACCTGCGTCCGGGCGGTTACACCTTGACCGAGGCCACCGCGTTCATCGGTGCATTGCCTCCCGACGGGGCAGCATTCTACAACGGCACGCAGCACCTCCTCGACACGCCATTCCCCGCGCTGATGTCGCTGACCCTGTTCTTCGCGGTCGCGTGGTTGAGCAAGTCGACCGGCCGCTGGCGCTGGCTGCTCGCCACGCCGGCCCTGCTGATCGCGCCGTTCGACTGGGCCGAGAATTATCTTGTGACCCAGATGCTCAACGCCGGCCCGGATGGGCTCACTCAACCGCTGGTCGACGGCGCGAGCCTCTTCACCCGCCTCAAGTCAAGCCTCACCACCGTGGTGATGGTTGTACTGCTCGTGCTGCTGGCCTGGAGCGCTATCCGCTCCTGGCGCCGCCGCCGGGCAGTATCTTAGGCCTGCCTCATCAGCGACATCGTACCGGCCTTGCCGGCGAAACCAGCGCGCATTTCCTCGCCAGTCTGCGGGCGGCCATAGTAGTATCCCTGGCCGATCTTGCAGCCCATCATGCGCAACATCCAGGCCTGGTCAGCCGTTTCGATGCCTTCGGCGATAACCACCTTGCCGAGCGTCTCGCTCAGCGTCATCACGGCCCGGATGATGGCGCCTGATTCCTGATCCGCGGGCAACCGGCGAACGAAGCTCTGGTCGATTTTGATCTTGTCCACCGGCAGCCGCCCGAGGTAGCTCAGCGACGAATAGCCGGTGCCGAAATCATCGAGTGCAATGCCCACGCCAAAGTCGCGCAATTGCTGCAGTGCATCGGCCACCGAGCGTGTGCTCGACATGAAGATGCCCTCCGTAATCTCGATGTCCAGCCGGTGAGGCGGCAGGCCGGACTTCTTCAGCGCCGACTTGATCTCCGCCACCACGTCCACCAGTTCGAACTGCACCGGCGAAACATTGACAGATAGCCGCGTCTCAATTGGCCAGGTCGCGACCTCGATGCACGCCGCCTCCAGCACCCAGCGGCCGAGCTCGACAATCCGCCCCGTTTCCTCAGCCACCGGGATGAAACGGTCAGGTGGCACGTGCCCGAGTTCGGGATGAAGCCACCGCACCAGTGCCTCGACGCCTACCATCTCGCCCGTCGCCAGCGCCACCTGCGGCTGATAGGTGACCGAAATTTCGCCGCGCTCGATCGCCTGTTGCAACGCGGCCTCCATGTCCTGCTTGGCGCGCAGCCGCTTGTCCATGTCAGGAGAAAACGCCGCCCAGCCATTGCCCGGCTGCTCGCGCGCCACGCTCAACGCCATGTCGGCATGGCTGAGCAGGACGTCCGGATCGAACCCCGACACCCGCGAGTGGCTGACACCCACCGCGGCTCCGATGATCGCGTGGTGCGCACCCAGTAGATACGTTGGCGTGACGCGGTCGAGGATCAATTTCGAGAATCCGGCCTTCTCGTCCTCCGAGGCAAGGCCGGCATGCGCCACGGCAAAACTGTGCCCGCCCAGCCGCGCGACCATGTCGATGCCGGAGGCCCTGAGCCGGCTCACCACCTGCTTCAGCAGCATATCGCCATGGGCGTGTCCCAGCGCCTCGTTGACCGGCTTGAAACGGGCAAGATCGACCACCATTACCGCCAACCCTTCGGCCCTGCCGCGTTCGGTCTCGAACTTCAGGTTCACGGCGTTGACGAAACCCGTACGCGACAGCGCGCCCGTGAGAGGATCATGCGTCGCAAGGAACGAAAGCCGCGCCTCTGAGCGCTGCCGCTCTCCCATGTCCCAGAAGGTCAGGCAGGCGACGCGCTTGGTCGCGTCGCCCCGTGCCCCCGGCATTGCCGAGAGGGTCACCACGTACTGCACGGTAAGGCCCGGCTCATGCCCGTCGGCCTCCCCCAGCGCCGCCAGTTGCATGGGCGTCGGCTCGGAAAGCCTTCCGGCCTCGAAGGCATGCCGCACCGTCGCAAGAATAGCGTCTGGCAGGACCGAACTGGCCGCGCGACCCGTAAGATCGCCTTGCCCTTCGCCCAGCAGCATCTCGCCCGCAACCCGGCTGGAGGCAACGACAATGCCCTGCTCGCCGATGACCACGAGGCCATCGAAATTGTCGCTGACAACAGTATCCAGCATGGAAGTCGCGGACCGGCCGCCGCCAGTAAGCGCTCTAAATAACGATCCTATTGCTGCAACGAAGTCGGAGACTTTCGTCATCAGGTGCCGGAGACACTCCAAGCATCGCCCAAATCAAGCGAATATCCCCCCGAACCTACGCGAGAGTACTTAATGGTCCTTGAAACCCGGTCAAAGGATACCGTCTTTCCTCAGCGGTTCTGCCGGTTGGCGACGAGATCCTCGACGACGGTTGGATCGGCCAGCGTGGATGTGTCGCCAAGTGCCCCATAGTCGTTCTCCGCGATCTTGCGCAGGATGCGGCGCATGATCTTTCCCGATCGCGTCTTCGGCAACCCCGGGGAGAACTGGATCATGTCAGGCGACGCGATGGCGCCGATCTCCCTGCGCACCCAGTTTCGCAACTCGGTCTTCAGCGCGTCATCGCCATGCTGCCCGGCCATCAGCGTCACATAGCAATAGATGCCTTGCCCTTTGATATCGTGCGGATAACCCACCACTGCGGCTTCGGACACCTTTGGATGGGCCACCAGCGCACTCTCCACCTCCGCCGTTCCCAGCCGGTGACCTGAAACGTTGAGCACGTCATCGACTCGGCCGGTGATCCAGAAGTACCCGTCTTCGTCGCGACGGCAGCCATCGCCGGTGAAGTAATAGCCCTTATACTGCGTGAAGTAGGTCTGCACGAACCGTTCATGATCGCCATAGACTGTGCGCATCTGGCCTGGCCAGCTGTCCTTGATCGCCAACACGCCTTCCGCCTTGGTCTGCTCCTGTAGCTTGCCCTCGGGCGACAGGACCACCGGCTGCACGCCGAAAAACGGCACCGTCGCCGAACCCGGCTTGGTCGCGATAGCGCCGGGGAACGGCGCGATCATGTGACCACCGGTCTCCGTCTGCCACCAGGCGTCAACGATCGAGCAACGCTCCTTGCCGACGTGCTTGTAGTACCAGAGCCAGGCCTCGGGATTGATCGGTTCACCCACCGTCCCCAGGGTCCTGAGCGTCGGCATGTCGTGCCTGTCCGGATATTGCGATCCCGCCCCCATGAGGGCGCGGATTGCCGTCGGCGCCGTGTGGAAGATGTTGACCTTGTGCTTTTCCACAATGTGCCAGAAGCGGCCGGCGTCAGGGTAGCTGGGAATACCCTCGAACATCAGAGTGGTCGCGCCGTTCGCCAGGGGACCGTAAACAATGTAGGTGTGTCCCGTGACCCACCCCACATCCGCCGTGCACCAGAAGATGTCCCCGTCGCGATAGTCGAAGCTCAGTTGATGTGTCAGTGAGCCCCATACCAGATACCCCCCGGTGGTATGGAGTACCCCTTTGGGCTTACCTGTGGAGCCGGAGGTATAGAGGATGAACAGCGGATCTTCGGCATTCATCGGCTCGGGAGGGCACTCGGCGCTGACTTCCTTTGCTGCCTCCTCGTACCAGACATCACGGCCCTCATGCATGTGCACGTGTCCGCCGGTGACCTTGACGACGATGACCTTGCTGACTCCCGGTGCCTTCAGCAACGCCTCGTCGACGTTCTTCTTGAGCGCGATGGTCTTGCCGCCCCGCCGTCCTTCGTCCGCCGTCAGCACGATCTTGCTGTCACAGTCATTGATGCGACCGGCGATGGAATCCGGCGAAAAACCGCCGAAGATCACCGAATGGACAGCGCCGATGCGGGCACAGGCAAGCATGGCGACGGCGGTATCGGGCACCATCGGCATGTAGATGGTCACCCGGTCGCCCTTCTTGACACCATTTGCTTTCAGGACATTGGCGTAGCGGCAAACCCGTTCGTACAACTCCCGGTAGGTGACCTTGCCGTCCGTTCCGGGGGTGTCGCCTTCCCACAGGATCGCGACCTGATCGCCGCGGGTCTCTAGGTGCCTGTCGATGCAGTTGGCCGAGACGTTGAGGACGCCGTCTTCGAACCACTTGATGGAGATGTTCGGATATTCATAGCTGGTGTTCTTGATCTTGGTCGGAGCCCTGATCCAGTCGAGCCGCTGCGCCTGCTCCGCCCAGAACCCCTCAGGATCATTGATCGAACGCGCATACATCTCGTCGTACTGCGCCTTGGTGGTAAGCGTGCGCGCTTTGGCGGCTTCGCTCGGCTGGAACACCTCGGTCATTCAAGTCCTCCCTAATACTCCCTGATCCCTTCTAGCCATTGCATCCCGAGGCAGCAAGAACGGTCGGACCGCCGCAAATCGCATTGTTAACCGCTTGAACGGCAAAGCTTAGGACCCGGAGACGCGGCGGCGTATCCTTCGGCGCATACCCCCTTCCCCGCGAGGTTTGTCATGACCGACGCAACATTCACCGATATCGCCGCCAAATCCGAGGCGAAGCCCACGCCGCGCTTCACGACACGTGCTGCGGAACCGGACGATCTCGACCTGATCTACCACGAATTGCAGGCTGTGATCGACGAGAGCCCGCACTACAACGCGGAGTTCAAGGCCTGGGAAAAAGCGCGCATGACCAAGGGGTTTCTCAAAACCCTTCAGAAGCAGGACCCTTGGCACGTGATGTGCCTCGTCTCAGAAGGCAAGGTTGGGGGCGCACTGGTTTCCGGCCCTGAATACGGAGCCGTGTTCCGCTACTGGAGCTGGATCTTTCCGCCGTTCCGCCAGACCCGGCTGGGTATGCATGGCATGCGTGCCTTCGATGAGCACTTCGACAACGGCAAATTCCACAAGGCCTTCACCTTCGTCCGGCCGGAAAATGAAGTCGCCCTCGCCTTGCTCCGCCGCTACGGCTACGAGCAGACGGCCACACTGCGCCAGCACATTTTCGGGCAGGACTACGCAGTGATGGAGCGTCCCTACACCAAGGTCACCGAGGGCTATGACCACGGCATGGGAATGGGTCGCCTGGGTAGGATCGTTGACACCATTAACGGGCTGATCGGCCGCTAACGACAACCATTGACGGCGGTCCTCATCCCGTTGGGACTGGATGACGACCGCCGCGCGTCGCCTTCGAGCCAGCGCTGGAAAGCGAGCGTCGTCCTCACGTAGCCGCTACCGGCCGCACCACCGCCGTGCGTACTGCGCCGACCGCCACAACCGTCCGCAACAGAGCGCCGGCGAACCCCGACAGCTTCTCGAAGATTGCGAAACCACGGGCCGCTTCGTCGGCATTGTAGCTCAGGCCCTGCTTGGTCGAGGTGATCGTGAGGGAAGTGTACATCTGCGGTCTCCTTGGATGAGGCGCTTCGTTGCGCCGGTGAGGAGACCATCGCTCGATGGGCCGCTTTGGGTCCTTTAGCCACCGCCCAAAAGTTCCAAAATCTTCCAAAGTCGTCCAAACGGACTAGCGTTCCGGCAACCCTGCCATCCGAAGCCCCTCGATGACCACGTCGATGCGATGCGGGTCCTTCATGCTCTGTCCGCGTCGCACGCGCTCCTGTGTCACCTCGGGGGCGATTTCATGCAGCGCGCGTGCCCACCGCCGTGCCTCCTCCATCCGGCCCAGATGAGCATTCGCTGCAACCAGCATCCAGTGCGTAACCTGGTTCAGGGGATCGACGGCCTGAGAGCGGGCGGCCCACTCGGCAGCGTCCTCGAAACGGCCCTGCGCCAGCCGCACATGCGCCATCCCGGTGAACAGCCAGTGGCTGATGAAGTCGCTGGCATTGAGGCCGATCGCGCGCATCAGATACCGATCCGCCTCCTCAAGGTCTCCACCGCGCAGGGCCCCAACCCCGGCATACCCCAGAACATTTACGCTGTTCGGGTTCTCTGCCACCGCCTGCCGGAGCGCCATAATTCCCAACTCATACTCCTCGGCGAGAATGATGACGGCAAGGCCCGAGATGGCGCGGGTATTTGCGTCCGTCCCGGCCAAGGTCAGCCCGGCCCGCCCATAAGCCGCGCCTTTCATCCTCTCAGTGTCCGATGCGCCCGGAAGCTGCCGGTCGAACCTGGCGATGTGCGCGCTCGCCGCGATGGCGATCGCTGGACCAAAGTTTGGATCCAGCGCTAGCGAACGCTCGATAAGGTCGATCGCCCGCTGGTTGGCGTCGGGAGCCGTCGTGAGCACCAGCGCCGAGGCCTGCAGATAGAGATCATAGGCATCGAGACTGCTCGGCGGCTTCTGTCGAGCGCGCTCGATTTCTGCCCGCCTGATGGCCGGCTCGACAATCGAGACGACGCTCTCGGCGATGCTGTCCTGGAAGGCAAACACGTCGTCCATCGTGCCGTCATAGGTCTCGGCCCACAGATGCCCGCCCTTTGCCCCTTCCACCAATTGAGCACCTATCCTCAGGCGGTTGCCGGCACGGCGGACACTCCCCTCCAGCACATAGCGGACCCCCAGTTCTGCCGCGATCCGGCGCACGCCGTCGACCCGTCCCTTCTCCGCCAGGGCGGAGTTGGCGGAAACCACCGCAAAGCTCCGGAACCGGCTGAGCGCGGCAATGATGTCGTCCACCATTCCCGCAGCGAAATAGTCTTGCTCGGGATCGCCGCTCAGATTCTGGAACGGCAGCACCGCCAGCGACGGCAGCGGCGAGTGTTGTTCCGCCTCCTGTCCTCGATCGGCTCGCGGCAGCCGATAGCCCGCCCTGGGCACGGTTACGATCCACTCCTGCCCATCGGAGCGCACGCCAAGCGCTTTGCGCAGCCCCGCGATCTGCACCGTCAGGTTGCCCTCCTCAACCACGCTCCCAGGCCAGCCGGCTTCCATCAGGGCCCCCTTGCTGACCACCTCCCCATCCGCGGCCAGCAGGGCCTCGAGTAGCGCCAGGCCGCGTTGCCCGACAACAACCGGTCTGCCGTCCCGCAGCAGCGCACCGCCCGCCAGGCCAAACGGCCCGAATGTGTGGAGATTTCCCATGCTACTCTTCTGGCATCCCTGCCAGCCGCATGCCCTGGATGATCACGTCAATGCGGTAAGGGTCCCTGGCCCGCTGGCCGCCCATGCGCGGGACGGTCACGATCCACTCCTGCCCGTCGGACCTCGACCCAAGGGCCTTGCGCAGCGCCGCGACCTGCACCGTCAGGTTGCCCTCCTCGACCACGGTCCCAGGCCAGCCCGCCCCCATCAGTGCCCCCTTGCTGACCGCTTGCCCGTCGGCCGCCAGCAATGCCCCGAGCAGCGCCAGCCCGCGCTGCCCGACAGGCACCGGCCTGCCGTCGCATAGCAGCGTCGCGGCACTTCGATTGAGGACGTATGGGCCGAAACTTGTGCCATCTGCCGCCATGGCCGCAGTTATAGCGTATCGCGCCTGATTGATAAGTGTTGCGAGACTATTCCGCCGGTTTGGCTGTCAGCGCAACCGGACGCACGAGGCGCGCCCGGATCGACACATCGACGCCGGTCATCCGCAACGCCGTGTACCATTGGGCGGCCGACCACAACGTTATAGCCATCAGCGCGCTGCAAGCGGCACCCATCAACCCGAAATGCGGCGCCAACAGCAGGTTGCCAACGATCAGTGTTCCAATCCCGACGGCCACCGCGGGCAGGCTGGCGAACGGGCGGTCATGGATCGACAGCAGCAGCGAGGCCGGACCGAACACCGACCGCACCACCAATGCGAGACAAAGCACCGCGAGCGGGGCAACGCCGGACTGGAAGGCGGGGCCGAAGAGCATCAGTGCAAGTGGAGCGAACAGTACGACGAGCACCAGGAGGACGATCGATAGCCCCGACGCCACAAGGTTCGCATCGCCGATCTTGCGATGGAAACCCAGCCGATCCTTAAGCGCCTCGCTCTCGAACATGTCCGGCATGGTAACTGCATAGACCGAGGCAACGCCGAACGAAACCAGCGAGAACACCCGTGTACAGACGCCGAAGATCGCCAGATCCTCATGGCTCAGATGTCCCGACAGGAGCAGCAGGTCGATGTCGAAGAAGTATTCGGTGGCCAGAACAATCAGCACCCATGGTCCGGCAAAACGCCACCACCGGCCGGTCTCCGCGGCACGTGGCGAAATCTCGCGGGGGATCCCCCTCACCGTTCCCAGCACATAGGCGAAGTGAACCACCGCGATCATCAGGCTGCCGATGGCCAAGAGCCAGATCATCTCGATGAATCCGGAGACTGCCGAGCCCGCCAATGCCGCGATGCCGAACGCCGCGACCACCACAAGTGGCCGGAAGATCGTATCTGGGAAAAACCCTGCAAACGGCCGCTTCAGCCCCACCAGCAGCGCTCCGTTGACCAGAACGAGTGCCGAACTGAACGCCAGAATGCTGGCCGGTATCCAGTGCTCCTGCAGAATGCGGCCCGGCTCGCCGAAGAGCCCGGCCAACGGATACCCGCCAAGGACAAACAGTACCGTCACAATGGAGACATGGAGGTAGGCGCGGGTCATAAATCCACGCAGCAGCAGCCCCTCGCCCTTGGCGCGGTACTCTGCGGCAAAGTACGTGCCGATGGTTTCGAACCCGAGCGGCATCACCACGGCGATCAGGTTCACGGTGGCAAGGATCAAAAGATACTCGCCCAGAATACTTGGCCCCCAGACGCGGGCAATCGCCGCCTGCGCCAGGAAAATCAGCCCGGCGCCGAAGATGCGCGCCGCAAAGATCACTGTCGATTGCGAGAGCAGGCGCCTGCGCAGATCCATCAATGGTCTCCGTTCGGCTTCTGCTGATCGGGCTTGGCCCGGTCGCTGCGCAGACGATCGATGAAGCGCTGCGCCGCGTGCAGGAACTCGCGCCCTGCGAATGCGGTTTCACCGAGCAGGAACGGCAGCCGGTACGCGGCATAATTGGCGACCGGCGGCACTGGCGAGATCACCCCGGCGTCACCCACCATGCCCTTCTTGAACTGGTGCAGGCCCTGAAAACCATCGGTGCCCCCGAGGTCATACCATTTCGCCCTGGTATTATCGCGCAGCCAGCGGATGATGTGCCAGTGCATGAAATAGCCGGCACGAAGTGGCAGCGCCTTCTCGCTGGTGGCCCCGTAGAGATAGACCGCCCGGTCGCCCGCCTTGAAGATAATGGCACCCGCCACCACCTCGCCCTCGTGCCGCACGAAGAACAGTTCGGGCCGCAGCACATCATTGTCCATAGCCATCAGCGCCGGCACGGTCTCATAGGCCGAATGGTCCGGGAATTTCTTGCGGTCGACCATCAACTCGTAAAGCGCGTCAAATTCCGCGCGCCGGTCAGGCGTTCCGCGTTCGAAGCTGAGCCCTGACTTTTCCGCCTTGTTAAGATGGTAGCGCCACTTCTGGTTGAGACTCTTGCGCTGCTGCTCGTCGCTGAGCCGAAGATTTACAATGTAGCGGCTGGGAAACGTCAGCGTCGCCCCTGCCCGGAAACCCTGGCTCAGCAAGTGCTCGTATTCCAGATTGTTACTTCCGAGCGCCGCCCTTGGCAGCACGGACAGCATCATGCGGCGCTTCTGCGCATAGTCCTCGACCAGCGCTTCGATCATGCCGCCATAAATCTCGAGCGCATCCGGGCCCCCGGTATGCGCCAACATTGGGCCCCATTTGGCGAGGGCGATCCGCCCAAGTTTGAACGGCAGCGGCTGCAGCATCATCAAGGAGCCGCCAACCACCTTGCTGCCGAGCCAGAACAGCACCGGCTCGTGCGTCACGCCGGTCCAGCGACCCTTGGCAAACGTATAGAGCTGCTCCTGGCATACACCTTCGAACCCGGCGACCGTCCGATCCCACAACTCTCCGGAAACCACCTGCATGGTCATCGCGAGCCGGCTCTTGGCTGTCGAGGCGACATCACCTGCGTCAGCCAGTTCCGGTCGCCCCGGTGCAAAACTCTCGGCGGTGAGCGACATAGGGGCGCTGGTCCCGGCGTTGAAAACTCTCGCCGGAAATTAGCCCCTCACGGTCTGCAAATCCCTACACAACTCGGCGCAGGCCCGCAAAACTGCGGCTGTGGTTACCAAACTTAGTGAACGGCGAGCGCCGGCATGCCCTTGATGAATGGGATCACCGGCAGCGTGTGACCCAGCAGTTGATCGGCCCCCTCATAGATCATCTTGGCGGCCACATAGAGGATGACAGCCAGTCCCGCCCAGGCGATCCAGCGGAAGCGATGTAGCAGCCGCGCGATCACCGCCGACGCAACGCCCATCAGCACCACGGACAGCCCAAGCCCGAAAATCAGGGCCTCGACATGCCGCTGTGCCGCGCCAGCCACTGCCAGCACATTGTCGAGCGACATCGATACGTCGGCAAGGACGATCTGAATGACCGCCTGCCTGAGCGTCTTTCGCGGTCCAGTCGACGTGCCGCCAAATTCTGCCAGCCGAAGCGCCTCGGCTTCCTCGGAATCGTCGTGGCGCAGTTCCTGCCACATCTTCCAGCATACCCAGAGCAGCAGCAGACCGCCGGCCAGCAGCAGCCCGGTGAACGCCATCAACTGTGCGGTAACGAGAGCAAACAGGATACGCAGCAGTGTTGCAGCAGCGATGCCGATCAGGATCGCCTTGCGCCGCAGTTCCGATGGCAGGCCCGCCGCCGCCATGCCGATGACTATGGCGTTATCGCCCGCCAGCACCAGGTCGATCATGATGACCTGCAGCAGGGCGCTGAGCGTGCCGGGCGTAAACAAATCCAAAAACCTACCTGAGTATATAGCGGCCGCCTCTGACGCAGGCATCGCCCTATCCGAGCCTATGTAGTCAAGCGAACACCGAGTTGCACCCCCAGGATGCGCTTTTCCGGCACTATTTGCTGACGCGCTGGCTCGCCTTGATGACAAAACCGATCACCTCAGCCACCGCCTCGTAGAGTTCGATGGGGATCGTATCGTCGAGTTCGACGCCGCTCAGCGCTTCGGCAAGCGCCGGATTGGCATCGATGACAATGTCATTCTCCTCGGCCAGCGCGATGATCCGCTCCGCCACCAGCCCACGTCCCTTGGCGATGACCTTCGGTGCGTCCCGGCTTCCCGCCTCATACTCAAGAGCGACCGCAAGGGCCCGTGGGTTGTCTTCGGCTTCGCTCATCGCAGCGTGTCCACCAGATGTCTTGATGCCTTCGGCGCTTCGTCCGGCGCGCCGTCGCGGCAGAGGATCGACCCCGGATCGAGCCCGATCGTCCTGAGCCGTTCAGCTAGTTCGGGCAGCATGTCGCGAAGCACGCCTGCGGTCTCTGCTTCGGCCGCCCAGAACATCACCGACACCTGCCGGCCATTTAGCCCTACATTGGCTCCGACCTCACCGGTCACCGCGAAGTGCACGGCGAAACGCATCTGCCAGCCGCGCTCGCGCTTCCTGTCCTTATGCGGCGCATCGCGCAGGATCACGAACTGCGCCATTGCCAGTTCCTGCCCAAGCATCAGCGGCAGCTCCATTCGCCATTCCGCTCCACCCGCACCCCTGATCTGTTGATCGGGCAGCGAGGCGAGTTGCAGCAGCTTCATCCGCGACAGTGCCGCATCGGCGTGTCCGTGCAGCGTCCGGCCCGCGTCCTTGATGAGCATGCCATCGAGCGGCAGCGGCGCTTCAGCCGCCTCGCGGGCACGCGGCATTACCCCCCTGATGGGCGGAGGCAACCGCCGGATGCGCGACACGGTCGCCATTTCCTCACCAAGCCAGGCCGACAGCGTCCCGCGCAGGTGCAGCAACCCAGCCTTCAGGTCCCCCTTCGCAGCCGCCTCACTGCTGCCGGTGACTGCGCCATTCTCGAGGAACACGCCGGACTTGGTGATGGCGGCTTTCAGCGCCTCACCGCTGAAGTCTCTGCCCCGACATGTTGATCCGCGTTGCCAGCATCTGCATCGCCGCATGCATCACCGGCTCGGGCAGTTGATGGAACCGGCCCACAAGCGCGGAAAGGTTTCCGAACAGCCCCGCAATGCTGTCCTGCTGCGCCAGCGCCACCGGCACCATCGACGAAAGCGCAAGCTGTGCGGGCGTGGCGGCAGACACCGTCGGCACCAACGGTACGGGCGCCGCAATCGCGGGGCCGGGGCCGGCCTGGAACGCCGCGCCTGCGGATTGTCCTTGCGATACAGTTGCGGGGAGGACGCCGGCAACCGGCACGGCCCGCAGGACAGCACTCGATTGAGCAGCCTCCGCCGCTCCTGACGTCGACAGGACCGGGGTTGGCGACGGTGAGGATAGCGTCTGCGCCGTGCTAGGCTGCGCCATGGCGCGCCCCCGGGCAACGCCGGCCTCAGCCGTCACGGGAACGTCGCTCGCTGTCGCAGCGGCCCGGTTGTCGGGCACCGCTGGCTGAACAACAGATGTTCCGGATGCTGTCGCGACAGGTCCGGCAGCCTGCCCCGTGGTCGCCGCAGCGGAAGGGATCTGCGGTTCCGACGCGGCGCGGCCGACGCTTCCCGCAGGAACTGGCTGCGCCGAGGTCGCTGCCGGCGCTGGCCCTGCCCCAATCGCAGGAACGGCTACGGCCGCGCGTCCCACCTGTGCCACCGCGATATCCGGCGTCGCGGCGGCAGCGGTACCGCTGGGCACTGCAACCGCTGCTGAGGCAGTGTTTGTCGGCTGTGCCACGGTTGCCACTTGCGGCTGCCCCGAGCCGATGGATACCTGTGGACCCAGCGTGCCTGTGGCCTGAGTCACGGCTACTGGCACACGCGTCGCGGGTGGTGTGGCGAGCGAGCCGGCCGTCGGGATCGCCTCCAGCGTAGTGAGTGTACCGGTAGGCCCGGGCCGGGTGACAGCCCCCGGTGCCACACTCAGAGGCAAAGTGACCAGCGCCTCGCCTTCAGGCCGGATGATCACCTGCCCCGGCAGCAGCGGTACATTCTGAGGCCGGGCCGCGAGGGGTGTTGCCGCCACAGGTCTGGCCGCCTCGGCGCCTCCCGGCACGGTTGCTCCCGCGCTGTCGGGCAGCCTCTGCGCCACGATCGTCAAATGCGTCGTGGCACCACCACCCTTCACCGCAAGTTGCAGCACAGTACCGGCCGGCAAGTCCTGCGGCAGCGCGGCCTTCACCACCTGATCGCCGATCTGCAGCTGCGTCGTCCCGTCCGGCAGTTTCCCCAGCACCGTTGCGCTGACAGTCTGCCCGGATCTGACCTGCAAAACGTCGAACGCAGCCGCCAGGCGGCTCCCCGGCACCGGCGTTGGCAATCGGTTCGGAATGCTCATGCCGCAATCATCGAAGATTCGCGTTAACGCCGACTGACGACCAACCTCCCGAATTCACCACAATTCGGGGCAGAAACCGGCATTTCGGGAGGGATTGGTGGGCGGCCGGGGATTCGAACCCCGGACCCGACGATTAAGAGTCGTCTGCTCTACCAGCTGAGCTAGCCGCCCGATCCGGGGCGGTCACTAGCAGAGGGATACCGGCCTGTCCAGCGCGGTGGCGCGACATTCGTAGGCCCAGCCGTAAGCCGCCCCGGCGGTTGCCAATGACGGCGAACTGTTGAACAACGGTACGGGCCTCTTGGTAGCGCAAGCGCCGCGTACCGCAGGTTCCAGCACCTCAAAACGAAGGACATCGACCATGCCGACCGCTGAATCTCTTTCCCTTTCCACCGAATGGGTATTGAGCAACGGCCTGTCGCTGGTCACCGCCCTCGTCGTCTTCATCGTTGGGTGGTATCTCTCGAGCTTCCTGTCGCGGCGCGTCGCCGACCTGCTGCACCGCACCCCCCGCCTTGACCGTACCATCCGGCCCCTGATCGCGGAGTTGATCCGTTACTCGATCCTCGGCGTTACGCTGGTCATCGTCCTCGGCCAGTTTGGCGTCCAGACCACCTCCATCCTTGCCATTCTGGGTGCCATCGGCCTTGCGGTGGCCCTCGCCCTGCAGGGAACGCTGTCGAACATTGCGGCGGGCGTGATGCTGCTGTGGCTCCGGCCCTTCAACGTCGGCGAGACCATCGAAAGCGACGACATGATCGCGACCGTGGTGGAGATCGGCCTCTTCGCGACGCGTCTCAAGAGTTACGATGGCATCTTCATCTTCATGCCCAATTCGAACCTGTGGAACGCGAGGATCCGCAATTTCAGCCGTGAGGCGACGCGCATGGTCGAGATCAAAATCGGCATCGCGTACGAGGCAAACATCCAGCAGGCCCGTGACGCGTTGTTGGCCGCGGCGAAGGACGATCGGGTTTTCGACGAACCTGCGCCCACCGTATTCGTCGCCGGACTTGGCGCGAGTTCAGTCAATCTGACGCTGCGCGTCTGGGTCGCCGGTCCCAACTGGTGGCCGGTCAACATCGACCTGACCGAACGCTGCAAGCTGGCACTCGACAGCGCCGGCATCGAGATTCCTTACAACAAGCTGGATGTCACGCTGAACCAGGCCAACTGACCCGCTATTCGTGGCCGTTGAGACCCTTGAACGCGTCGGCGCCCCAGAGCGCCTGCACCTGAGCGTTCTTGCCGCAGCCCTTGCGATACGCCTTGTAGTGGTCAGCGTGCGCGATGTGGAAGTTCTGGTGGTAAGCCTCGGCTGGCCAGAACTTGGGGGCCATCTGGACGGTCGTCGCGATCTTCGCGTTCAGCACTTTGCCGATGTCGGCTTTGCTGGCCGTCGCAATCGCCAACTGGTCCTTGTCGACCGGATACAGTCCCGGCCGGTAGCTCGACGCGAAGTCGCAGAACTGTCCGCGGCCGTCCGTCGGGTTGGTGAAGTGCCAGTACGCATCGAGCAGCTTGGCATAGCTGGTGACGCTCGGATCATAGGTTACGCGCACTGCTTCGCGATGGCCCGTCGTCTCGGTCGAGACCTGCGCGTATGTCGGGTTCTCGGTCTTGCCGCCAATATAACCGGTCGTTGTTGTGAGCACGCCGGGCGCATGGTCGAAGTCGCTCTCGACGCTCCAGAAGCACCCTCCGGCGAAGATCGCTACCGCCGCTTCCTTGGCTTGCGCCCCGCACGACAACAGGGCGCCCGCTACCGCCACCCCGACTACAAATCTGTTCCGGATCATCGCCTGTCTCCTCAACTGAGCCATGAACGTGATGGACGCCACCACGCTCACACTCAACTCAAAGAAACGTGCGGAACCGGTGAGGAGTTTCCTGCCGCCGGGCGTCAGGTGTCACCGAGCGCCAGAATGTTGCCCTCTGAATCCTTGAACCAGGCACCGTGACGCGCGCCCAGCTGGGCAATGCCGTCGACGGTCTTGAGCCCAGGGAAATCGTACTCCTCGAACACGACGCCGCGCTTCCGCAGGGCCGCCACGTCCGCTTTCATGTCCGTGGACTCGAAGGTTGCGAGCGTGTTCGGAGCCTGCCCCGCCCCCGGCGTCGGATAGAGCAGAAATCCGGTGCCGCCTCCGAGGTCATAGATGGCGCCCATCTCTTCGGTAGACCGCGGCTTGAGCCCGAGCTTTTCCTCGTACCATTTCATCGCACGGCTGAGATCGGCAGCAGGAATAGTCGGATAGACTTTACGTCCAGACAGCATGACTTGCCTCCCTGGTGAATGAACGTCGGCACGCTACGCCCCGGCATTCACCGTGTGAAGCGTCCGCACGCGAACAACAGCGTGCGTTGTCCCCAGCCCTTCGCTATGTATGACGCCGTCGCTCAATCGGCCCCCGCGCGCATGACTCGCACTTTGATCACCCCGCTCGCCCAGTCGCTGCCCGACAGCGTGCCGTTCACCGGTCCCGAGGCTCTGGAGCGGCGCCTCGGCGTCCTCTTCCGCGCCAGGGTTGGTGCCAACGAGAGCGGCTTCGGGCCGTCGCCGAAAGTCATCGCGGCCATCGCTGCAGCATCGGGCGATATCTGGAAGTATGGTGATCCCGAAGTGTTTGACCTACGCGCGGCCCTCGCCGCTCACCTTGGCATTCCCCACGCCAACGTTGCCGTAGGGGAAGGAATCGACGGCCTCCACGGTCTTATCGCCCGACTGCTCATTTCGCCGGGTGATGTGGCGGTCACCTCGCTTGGCGCGTACCCGACGTTCAACTATCACGTCGCCGGTTTCGGCGG
Organism: uncultured Alphaproteobacteria bacterium; assembly: GCA_963796775.1. Lineage (GTDB taxonomy): Bacteria > Pseudomonadota > Alphaproteobacteria > Rhizobiales > Devosiaceae > Devosia_A. Next base: position 810,376 of record CAWCMZ010000007.1, read on the forward strand.
TCGCGTCGTCGCAGTCCCCTATGCTGGCAACTTCGAAGATCTGGACGGCCTCCTCTCCGCCGCGCGTCGCGAACGGGCCCGGGTCATCTACCTTTCGAACCCGGACAACCCGATGGGGAGCTGGTGGTCTGCTGATGATATCGTCCGCTTCGCCGACGCTGCGCCGGAGGACACGCTCGTTCTGCTCGATGAGGCCTATTGCGAGACCGCGCCGCCGGGCACGATGCCAGCGCTCGACATCACGCGGCCTAACCTGATCCGGACGCGCACCTTCTCAAAGGCCTATGGCCTTGCCGGACAACGTGTCGGTTATGCCATCGCCGAGGCCGGCCTCATCAAGGCATTCGACAAGGTGCGAAACCATTTCGGTGTCACAAGGCTCAGCCAGATAGCCGCCATCACCGCGCTGGGAGATCAGCAATATCTGCAGCATGTGGTCCGGCAGGTTGCCGTCGGCCGTGCGCGGCTCGCCGCGATCGCGGCGGACAACGGCCTCACCGCAGTCCCGTCTGCCACCAATTTCGTCGCCATCGATTGTGGGCGTGACGGCGCATATGCACTTACCGTGCTCAAGGCGCTCGAGTCTTCGGCGTCTTCGTCCGCAAGCCGGTCGCCCCCCTGCTCGATCGCCATATCCGCATCAGCGTTGGCCTACCCGCCGAGCTAGACATCGTCGCCGAAACCCTGCCCCGCGCGCTGCACGAGGCGGTGCGATAGCCGACCGCCGCGCCACGAAGCGTGGCGTCAGCCCATGGGCACGATGCCGAAATGCGACTTCAGCGCCGCCTCGATGACGCCGAAATCGACGGTCCAGGAGGCCGTCCGGGGATGCTGCCCGGCCGCCGGCTCGCCAAACACGAACCCGAACTGGCCGTCCGCCCGCGCAACCACCTGATCGATTGCCGCATGCCAATCACGCGAAACAATGAACAGTGCCTTGCTCGAGGGACGCGCGAACACCAGATTGTGCATCGCCGAGCCGCCGAGACCGACAATCATTTCGGCATGCGATACCAGTTGGATCTGATCCGCCGCCGATAGCTCCTGCGGATGCACAATGGCAAACCCGTACCGGACGAGCATCGCCTCCAGTTCCGCTTCGCGCAGCATCGGCCGGCGCGATTCCTTCTGCCGCGACAGATAGATACGCGGTTGGGCTTCGAGCTGGGACTGCCCGCCGATTGCCGCCAGCCGGGCATAAACCTCCCGCGCAAGGGGATGAAACCGCCCGCTCAATGTAACCGGTGGATCGGGGATATAGGCGGTCCTGAGGAATGCTGGCCCCTTGACGTGCAGTACGCGTCGCGCCGGCACCCCAAGTGCATCAAAAAAGTCCTGGAACACCGGTTGCGACGTTGCCACCAGCACATTCTCCGGCGCGTCGCGCAGCATCCCCATCTTGGGCAGCACTTCGAGCAGAAAATGCCCGAACCCGCCGAAGATGGTGTCGGCCACGAACACCGGTTCATCGACCGCGATCGGCGCCGCCAGTACGCCGCGCGACATATGATCGAACGGGCCGCCCCTTTCGACCCGCATGGCAGTTCTTCCCTTCACCGACCGAAGGTCGAAGGTCTGCGGCAAGACGCGGCCCGTCTCGCCCGACAGCAGGAAGTTGCGCGGCAGCAGCACCACCTCGCTGTACCGCCGAAGCCGCAGCGCCGGTGGTTCGGGCGGCACCCTCACGAAATAGCTGTCCGCCGGCCGCACGGCCCCGTAGATCGCTATCGCCCGGGCCGGTTCCTGCCCCTCGGGGTACGTGACGATCGTTTGCGGACCGCCATCGGTCGGCGTGGCAAGCGGCCAGGGCGCCATCGGCAGATGAAAGCGTGGACCGGCAAGCCGGCCTCTCAGCCACAGAAGCAGCCGAAACACCCGCGTCCGCGCGGCGCGGAACAGCCGCAGGGCCGGCGCCAGGATCGCCGGCCCGCGGGCCATCCTAGCCGGCCGCGCTTTCCATCGCCCCCTGCGCAGCCGCGCCGCGCTCGATCAGCAACCGGTTATAGGCATTGAGATAAGCACGGGCCGACGCCACCAGCGTATCCGGCTCGGCGGCGTTGCCGCTGACGATCCGGCCGTTCATCTCCAGCCGAACGTGCGCACTCGCCTGCGCGTCGGTGCCGCCGGTTACTCCATCGACGGCGTACAGCACCAGATGCGGCTGCGCGCCTACGCCCTGCTTGATGGCGTTGAAGATTGCATCCACCGATCCTGTCCCATCGAAGCTCGATCTGACCTGCGTGCCTTCGATCGACAGCACCATGTCGCAGCGGTGCACACCGCCGGTCTTCGAGACCACCTCCATGTCCACAAGTTTGATGCGGTCGCCCACCGAACCGGACTCGTCGTCGACCAGCGCGATGATGTCCGCGTCGTAGATGTGCTTCTTGCGGTCCGCCAGATCCTTGAACCGCACGAACGCCTCCTGGAAGGCATTGTCCCCAAGCTCGTAGCCCAGTTCCCTCAGCTTGTCCTTGAACGCAGCACGGCCCGAGTGCTTGCCCATCACCAGCGTCGTTTCCTTGATGCCGACCGAGGCCGGCGTCATGATCTCATAGGTCTCGGCGTTCTTCAGCATGCCATCCTGGTGGATGCCGCTCTCATGCGCGAAGGCATTCTTGCCGACGATCGCCTTGTTGTACTGCACCGGGAAGTTTGCCGCCGCCGATACCACCTTGCTGGCCCGCGCCAGGTGGGTCGTCTCGATGTTGGTGTGATACGGCATCGCGTCGGCGCGCGTCCGCAACGCCATCACCACTTCCTCAAGCGCGGCGTTGCCCGCCCGCTCGCCCAACCCGTTGATGGTGCACTCGATCTGCCGCGCACCAGCCCGAACGCCCGCCAGCGAATTGGCCACCGCCAGCCCGAGATCATTGTGACAATGCGTCGACCAGATCACCGTGTCGCCGCCCGGCACCTTCTCGATGAGCGTCTTGAACAGCTGGTAGTGCTCCTCCGGCACCGCATAACCCACGGTGTCTGGAATGTTGATTGTCGTCGCCCCTGCTCTGATGGCCAATTCCGCACAGCGGCAGAGAAAATCGATCGGTGTGCGTGTCGCGTCCATGGCGCTCCATTCGACGTTGTCGATCAGGTTGCGCGCCTGTGCCACCGTCGCGGTGATGATCTCCAGCACCTCTTCCTGCGTCTTCTTCATCTGGTGTGCCAGGTGAATTGGGGACGTGGAAACGAACGTGTGGATGCGGCCCTGCCTCGCGTGCCGCACCGCCTCGCCTGCCCGCGCGATGTCGGCCGGAATGGCGCGCGCCAGACCGGCGATGATGGCATTCTTGGAGCGCCTGGCGACTTCCGACACCGCCTCGAAATCACCGTTACTGGCAATTGGAAATCCGGCCTCGATGATGTCGACGCCCATATCGTCGAGCACCTCGGCAACCTGCAGCTTCTCTTCCAGCGTCATCGTGGCGCCGGGGCTCTGTTCGCCGTCGCGCAGCGTCGTATCGAAGATGAAGACCCGATCCTTGTTGCTCGCGGTCTCTTTGCTCTGGGTGGTCATTTCGTTTTCCTACCAAGCGGCCGGGGCATCACTGCCCACACGACCGGACAAATCCATGTTCGGTTGAAGCGCTATCCCCTGACCACCCGTCCGCCTGTGCGAACCGCCGGTACTCAGGGGCTGATAAGAAGGAGAAGCAGGAGCGTGGGAAGCAGCAGCAACCCAGCCGCAACCAACAGCCTGCTTTCACGGGCCTTCTGGTCGGCAATTGCTATGGCGATGGCGCGATTACGCGACATGACGAGGCTTCCAGTTCATCATCATGATGCGCGAATCTATGGATTTGCGCAAGCCTTTGCGCGACCCCGTGAGCCGCGTCCATGGCCTCCTTAGCCAGGAATTTCCCGCTTGAACTGCACCTCTACCCGTACCCCCTCAGGGCCGGTGACGAAGAACTGCCCGATCCCGGTCGCGGGGATTCCGGTGATTTTGTACGGATATCCGGCCGCCTTGATCCGCGCTTCCGCCGTCTCGAAATCATAGACGCCAAAGGCCACGTGATTGACGATCCCCTGCGGGAAATCCTCACCGCGTTCCACGATGTTCAGGTGGATGGCCGGCTGGCCGTCGACATAAATCCAGTTCCCGGGAAAGTCGAACGGTGGGCGCGGGCCATCCGTGGCGTCGAGAATTTTCTCGAGGAAGGCCACCATACGGGGGCCGTCCCGCGCTTCGATATTCACATGGTCGAGCTTGGGCATCTCAATCTCAGTTGAAGGCGAACACTGCGCACAGAATGATGAGCACGAACGTCACCATCGACGCCACGCCAATCTGCGGCGCGCGCTGAGCCGCACTCATATCGCCGCTCTGGGCACGCTTCGTGTTGATGCCGCCATAGATCACAATGGCAAGCAGGATGACCACCAGCACCATCTTGGCGCTGAACCACCAGGTGAAGCCTGACATACCGCCGAACTTCAGCCACACCATCAGCGGCCCGGTGATGACGAGTAGGCCGATTGCCGTTCGCCCGATCATCGAAAGCCTCTCGGCGATCGAAAACAGCAACGGGCGCATTTCGGCCGTGGCGGTCCGCATCTTGCTTCCAACGACCGGCAGCCCGAACACCGCTGCACCGCCAAGCCCGAGCGAAACCAGATGAATCCAGAACAGTATGTTGACGAAGATTTCCATGCGCGTCCCCCCTAGCATGAGAGAGCTATCGTACCATGGCTGGACCGGCGCGCGTAGGGGGCACGCACAGCCAACCGCGGTCGCTTCCGCAGCGTGACCGCGGCTGCTACCTTCGCTGGCCAGTACTGGAACGCATCGGCAGGAAAACAGATCAACAGAATTCACTTCAAGTTGTGCAGACAGGAGAGGGTCGTGGACAAAGTCGATTGGAAGATTTTCGTGCCCTGGATACTGGCCATCGCCACCGCCCTGATCGGCATCTGGCAATACGCCGACAAGTCGGCACAGACGAACCGCGAACCCTTCCTTAGGCAGCAACTGGCGCTGGTGACCGAAGCAGTCGAGAAGGTCTCCACCCTCGCGACGTCACGAAACCTCGCCACCTGGAAGGCCGCGCGCGAGCGCTTCTGGGAACTCTACTGGGGGCCGCTGTCGATGGTGGAGGACAGCGCCATCGAGGGCTGGATGATCCGCGCCGGTGCCCTGCTCGGCAACCCGCGCGACCCGGTCCCCGCGCAACCGCCGGTCGGCCTGGCCGACACTGCTTACTGCCTCGCCCACGCCGCCCGTCAACTGGTGATCATCAGCTGGCACGCCGAACTCCCGCTGTTCGCACGCCCGAACTGCGACACCTTGCTCTTGGAGAAGGTCGAGCCCCGGCTGGTCGATCCTGAGCCGGGATGGGAAGTGGCGCCGGAAAAAGCCGGACCGGCGTGAAGTTAATCGCCGAGGTCCAGCGCGCCCTCACCCACGATCACCGCATGGCCGCCGATACCGCCATGGGTCAGCACATCGTTATCCTTGCGCAACTGAATGGTAATCATGCTGGGGCGGCCCATCTCGTAGCCCTGCCGCAGTCTGTATTCGCTTTGGCCCGGCCCGCTATGCCTTGCCAGTTGCCCGATCAACGCGGCTGCGGCGGCGCCCGTCGCCGGATCCTCGCCAAGACCCATACCCGGCGAGAACATGCGCGCTGCCAGCTGGTTATCCTTCTCGTTCGGAGTCTCGGTGTAGACGTAGACCGAGTGATGATCGAGCGGGAACACGTCCTCCCAGCCCCCCCGATTGAGCGTGATCCGCTTCAGCACCTGTGCGTTCCGCACTGGCACGAGATAGAACAGCACGCCTGCCGAGAACACCGACGGATGATGCAGCCCGCACCCGATGTCTTCAGCGCCGATGCCGAGCGCAAGGGCGATCTTGTGACGATCAGGCGCGGTACCAGCTTCCTCCGGCAGGTGCGGCAAGCTGAATCGAGCATGCCCGGTCCGCTTGTCGGACTTTTCGATGATGCAGGTGATAACACCCACCTTTTCCTCGATGCGCACTGCAGACTGCCGGCCCTGGATCCCAAGGACGATCGCTGTGCCCACCGTAGGATGCCCCGCGAAAGGCAGCTCGACCGCCGGCGTGAAGAACCGCACCGCTGCCGTGTGACGCTCCGATTTGGGGCGAGTGATGAACGCGGTTTCGCTGAGGTTGAACTCTCTGGCGATGGCCTGCATCTGGTCATCCAGCAGTCCGTCGGCCTTGGGCACGACGGCCAGCGGATTGCCCTTCAACGGCTCGCTCGTAAACACATCAAGAAGCAGATATTCCAGTTTCATCGCACGCTCCGCGGCAGAAAATCGCATGCTGGAGTTTGCTGTCACTGTCAAGCACAAGCCCCGGAATGGCAGGCTGAGAGCGCCTAAAGTGGGGGCAGTGCGAAAGCAGTCCGATCGAGCCCAAGATGGCCGCAGATCGCATCGACCACCAAGCCATGGTCGTCGCGTTCATGCAGGCCGGACACGGTGATCGCCCCGATCATCCCGGCGCCCTTCACTCGGATCGGGAAGCCGCCTCCCGCAAGCACAAACTCCATGTTGTCGAGACCGCGGCGCGGCGGGAAATAGTCGGCATCCCAAGTCTTCTCCAGTACTACGCGGTAGGTGCTCTTCATCAGGCGCTGTACGGTGTTCGCCTTGCGGCGTACCCAATGGGGATTGTCTCCCGTGGTGCCGGGCAGCGCCATGTAGAACAACGGCCGGTCCCAGGTTCGCACATCGGCGACGATGCCGAGCCCGTCGCGCAACGCCCTGTCGCGCAGGGCTGAACCGATAGCAAACGCAACCGCCTCGTCAAAGGCCGGGAACACCAGGTCCTGCTCCTGCCGGATGATAGTCCGGATATCGTCGTCGTTCGCCATATTTCCCCCTATGCGCGCAATCCGTTGCAGCCGGCATCATCGCGCGCGCAACCAATCATCGCCCTGGCCGCCCGTCAACGTCTCAGACTGCGGGCAAAGCGTAGGCCGCCGGGTCGACGCCGAGCCCCGCACAGATCGCCGCTACGACAACGCCGTGATCGTCACGCTCACTAAGTCCTGAAGCCGTCGCCGCTCCCACCACGCCGATCCCCTGTCCAAGTCGCTTTGCCGCATCCCGCACATGCGCGCCGCTGTGGCGCCGCCACGTCTTGCACAGGCTTGTGCACAGGCCGATAGCAGCCAGTGGCGGCAAATACTCCACCGGCATAGCGTGAGAGGTCTTTTCCTTGGTGCCCATCATGCCACAACGTTCGGCTGCCGCGGTCGCCGCCTCGAGTACCAGGCCGATCCTCGACCGCGCCCTGCCCGCCGCGGTCGTCGCCACGGCCATTGTACTGATGCTGGGCTACGCTCTGGAAATCGTCGCCTTCATCCGGCACGTCGAAAGCAGCACGCTGGGCTACAACATCGTCCGGCTCGACAGCGAGGCAAATATCCCCTCGGTGTTCTCTTCCGCACTGATGGTGGTCAACGCCATCATCATGCTGAAGATCGCCAGCGCCGAGCGCCGGATTGCCACGCGAACCGCAGTTGGTTGGCAATTGTTGGGCTTCTTCTTCATCTATATGGCGCTCGACGAACTGTTGGGCGTTCACGAGGCCCTGTTGCGGTTTCCCTATCGGCCCGACTTCTACGGTCTGTTCCATTTCAGGTGGGTGCTCCTTGGAGTCGTCGCGGTCGTCGTGCTGTTCGGACTGTTCCTACCCTTCTTGCTGCGCCTCCCCCGGACCACTGCCATCCGGCTCCTCATCGCTGGCGGCGTCTTCGTTTTTGGCGCGCTGGTGATGGAAATGATCGATGGAGCGGCCGTGGAACGCTTTGGGCCGCTCTCATGGCAATTCGTGGTAGCCGAGTGTCTGGAGGAGTCGCTCGAAATGGTCGGGCTTGTGCTGGCACTTCGCACTATCATCCTGCATCGGCGCACCCTGCTGCCCGAACCTCCGGCGGCACGCTAGGGCCTGGCTGTCATGGAAGTGTCATTTCAGTGTGGCGCCGGTGAACGCTGCCCGCTAGTTTCCTCGACGTGAAATGGCGGTGAGACATGACGAGCGAGCCTTCCAGCGCGCCTGTAACGGTGCTGACCCCGCGCCGTGCCATTGCGTTCAACTGGATCGCGCTGGCGATTGTCCTGTGTCTTGGATATGCGCTGGAACTTACGGCCGCGTTGCGCGGCACGTGGAGCTACAAGCTCGGACTGGACGTGTTCCGCCTCGATAGCGAAGGCAATGTTCCGTCGCTTTACTCGGCCGGCATGATGGTCGCGATTGCGGTCCTCATGTTCCGTACGTCGTCGCGGGAACGTGGCCTGAGACTGTGGACTGCAGCCCTCTGGAATGTCCTTGGATGCATTTTCATCTATCTCGCGTTCGATGAACTCCTTGCACTCCACGAGCACTTCATCGACGCGCGCTTCCTGCCGAAGTTCGACAGCCTGTTCCATTTTCGCTGGGTAGTGCTGGGCATAGGCCTGATAGTGATCGTCTTCGGGGTTTTCCTGCCCTTTCTACTCAAGCTGCCGCGCATAACCGCTGCACGCCTGTTCATAGCCGGGGCGGTCTATGTATTGGGTGCTCTGGTCATGGAAATGGTCGGTGGCTACGTGTTCGAGACCTACGGGCCTGAGACCGCAATCTACAGCATCTCAACAATTATCGAGGAAACCATCGAGGACATCGGACTCATGCTGGCACTGCGTACGATGCTCCTGCATCTCGGCGAAGTGCTGCCACCCAGAAGCCCGCAGCCCTAGACCTCGACAGCTGCCGCGAATGCAGCGTAGAGGGCGTCACGGCTGGGTGGTTGCCCCTCGTAATTGGGGACCCCTTCATCGATTACCACCCAAGGCGCCCTGCTGCCCGTCCAGATATTGCCCACCGGCCGCGCCCAGCTCATATCATCGAGAGTCCCTGGCTTCATGATGATGAGCCCCGGCGACGCCAGGGGTTCGTTCCAGATCTTGGTGCCGCAAGCGGCACAGGCAAGCATCCGCACCACCCGGCCGCTGTCCGCCGCCTTGTCGAACCCCATCAGTTCGCCCTTGGTGAGGCCGACATCAGCCGCCTTCACAACCATCGACATGGTATGGGTACCGCCAGAGAACCGCTGACAATCCTTGCAATGGCAGCTGTAGATGCCCAGCGGCGCTGCCCGCAGCTCATAGCGCACCGCGCCGCACTGGCACCCGCCCGCGACTGGAAATCCTGGCAGTTTCATCTGTCCCCCGCTCCTCGCAAACACAATCTCCGAAACCACATTCTGCATTCATTGGCCGTTCATTGCCAGCGAGGCATATGGCGCACCTCGCAACAGGAGGCGCTGCCTCCCGCACCAATGAATGGACAGGAAAAATGAACTTCTTCTCTTCGATTGTCAGCCGCTTCGCCAGGCGGCGGACCTATGCCGACCTGATGTCTCTCGATGACCACATACTGCGTGACATTGGTGTCACACGCACTGATCTGGCGCTGATGATGGCCGATGGCAGGCTGGCCCGTCCGGCGTCCCGCACCCATGGGTAAACGGCCGCGGCACTGCGAAACGAACTGAGGGCTCCGACCGCGTCGGAGCCCTTCTGCTTTCGGGCTTAAAACCCTCGGCCTCCGCACAATTACTCAATCTTCCCAAACGCTTGACTCACTCGCCGCCGACTGTCTTCGCCCTCACCCGCCCTTCGATTCGTGCTCGCCGGCATCGTGCTCGAGATGTCCGGAGTGGTGCTGCTCCTGCGCGCTCTGCTTCGCCACATCTCAGAAGTGACGCCCGAGGTGGCCCTGTCTGTCGCCGCGCCCTGAGGCCTACGGCATCGAGAGACCCGTCAACTGTTCCGAGACTTCCCAAAGCCGCCTGGCCTTGTCTGCGTCTTGCCCATACCGGCGCAGTGACGATGGCCCCGGGCCGCCGTAAAGTTCGACGAACCCCTGCGGCCCGTAGAAGTCGCCCGGCCTCACCTTCGGCATCGTTGCCGCGTAGAGCGTCGGCCGCGCCCCGTCCGCAAGGCTCATGCCGGCGCGCGGGAACATCCAGACCAACAGCTGCTGCCCCAGGCTTGGACTGATGCCCTTCGCCAGATTGGTTCCGGTGAAGCCAGGATGCGCGGCAACGCTGATCACCGGGCTGCCGGCGCTTTGCAGCCGCCGCCCCAGTTCCACCGAGAACAGCAGGTTCGCCAGCTTCGACTGCGCATAGAGCAGGTAGTCCCACCGGCCGGCTCCCGCCAGGTTCTCGAACCGCAATATCCCATGCTGCACCGACCACGATGAAACGCTGACCACACGTGGATCGGGTCCGCCGATCACCGGCAGCAACCGCAGCGTCAGCGCGAAATGCCCCAGATAGTTGATGCCGAAATGCTGCTCGTGCCCTTGCACGGTGGGCTTCACCGGCGCCAGAAACGTCCCGGCATTGTTGATCAGGAGATCAATGCGCGGATATTTCGCGATCACCCGCTCGGCAAATGCCTTCACGGAATTGAGGTCGGCCAGCTCAAGCAGTTGCACCTCGATTTGCGCGGCCGGCACCGCCGCCCTGATCCGTTCGGCCGCGCTGTTGCCTCTCTCGGCATTGCGCACTGCTAGTATGACCGTCGCACCCGCGCCCGCCAGTGCCTCCGCCGTCGCCAGACCTATGCCGTTGCTCGCCCCCGTGACAATGGCGATCTTCCCCGTTTGATCGGGAATATCAGCAGCAGTCCATTTGGACATTCTCACCCTCCCCGGTCAAATGTACCGCATTTCCCAATTCTTACGGGCAATCCCCCCGGCGTGCTAGACTCCGGCGACAAACACCCAGGGGGCCGCGATGAGCACCGCAAACGACCAAGGCGTTCCCGACACCGCGGCAAGCACCTTCACGCTCGTTGACAAGACGCCTCACCTTGCTCCACGCACCTTTGGTGAGGTGGCATCCGACAGGATCGCCGACATTGTCGGGTCCTGGCGCTTCATCATCATCCAATCTGCGCTTCTGGGCCTCTGGCTGCTCCTAAACAGCTTGGCCTGGATTGCTCACTGGGACCCCTACCCATTCATCCTTCTCAATCTCGTGCTGTCTTTTCAGGCGGCGTTTACGGCCCCCATCATCATGATGGCCCAGAACCGCCAGTCCGACATCGACCGCAACAAGGCCCAGCTTGACTACGACGTAAACCTGCGTGCCGAATTGGATATCACCGCGCTGCACCAGAAAATCGACCTGCTGCGGCAGGAGGACATCACCAGGCTCATCGGCCTGCTCGAGCTGCTGACCAAGGAGAGGCTGGCCAGCGAGCAGTGATCAGATGCACTGGCCGCGGCCGTTTCTTGGCACTGCCGCCGGCGATTTGTACGCCTCGGGTTGATCCCGGACCGCAAGCGCCGCTACTATGCCGGGCCTACCGCAGACTGTCCGCCCGCGTCGTCGCCGGCCGCAGCCACTTGCAGATTTCGAGGAACTCCCATGCAATACACCCATCTGGGCCGTAGTGGCCTGTCCGTCAGCCGCCTCTGCCTCGGCACCATGAACTTCACCTGGACCACCGACCAGCCGGAATCCTTTGCGGTCATGGACAGCGCGCACGACAAGGGCATCAACTTCTTCGATACCGCCAACCGCTATGGCCGCCCTGGCCCGGGTATGACCGAGAGCCTCATCGGCGAATGGTTCGCCCAGGGTGGCGGCCGGCGCGAAAAGACCGTGCTCGCCACCAAACTCTACGGCCCGATGGGCGACTGGCCGAACGACGGCAAGCTGTCCGCCCTTAATATCCGGCGGGCCCTCGACGCCAGCCTCAAGCGTCTCAAGACCGACTACGTCGACGTCTACCAATTCCATCACATCGACCGTGACACGCCCTGGGACGAAATCTGGCAGGCCATGGAAGTTGCCGTGCAACAGGGCAAGATCCTCTATGCCGGCAGCTCCAATTTCGCTGGCTGGCACATCGCCAAGGCGCAGGGGGTGGCCGAGAGGCGCAAATACACCGGACTGGTTTCCGAACAGTCGATCTACAATCTGTTCAACCGCGCCGTTGAACTCGAGGTCATCCCTGCCTGCCTTGACTTCGGGCTCGGCCTGATCCCCTGGTCGCCACTCAATGGCGGTCTGCTTGGCGGCATCCTCAAGAAGTCCAATGAAGGTCGTCGCCGGCTCGAAGGCCGCTCTGCCGAGGCGCTGGAAAAGCGCCGCCCACAGATCGAGCAATATGAGGCGCTGTGCTCTGAACTGGGTCAGGAACCCGGCGATGTCGCTCTCGCGTGGTTGTTGCACCAGCCCGTGGTCACCGCGCCGATCATCGGCCCGCGAACTAGCGCCCAACTCGACGCCGCCGAACGGGCGGTTGAGCTCAAGCTCGATGCGGCGACCCTCGCCAAACTCGACGACATCTTTCCTGGCCACAAGACCGCGCCGGAAGACTACGCTTGGTGACAACTGCTTGCCACGGCGAGAAAATCGCCGTGGCGCTTGCGACTGGTCTCATCTAGGGTACGGCCGATTTCATCCGGAACCTTGAAATGATCCGTGCGCTAGTTGTTGCCGGCGCTCTCCTCGCGGCAACGCCGGCTCTTGCCGGCGATGTGGTGCTGACCATCCGCAACCTCAGCGGATTGACGATTTCGTCCCTCAACACCTTCCCCATCGACGGGGACGGCGACCCCGTCGAGGACAACCTTGGCGCGTTGACCGAGGACGTGCCGCCCCACACCACTGTCACCCTCGCGCTCGACGGCCGCTGCGGGCCAACCCTCATCTCCGTCGGCATCACATCTCAGGGCGATGAGTCGGACATGGAATTCCGGCTAAACACCTGCAAATCTCGAGTACTGATCCTCAACGACGCCCCCTGACGCGCCGAGCGCTGCCGCGTGAAACGCTCAGCCGTCGTGGGGTGGACTGAACTCATACAATCGGACGCAAGCCTGCTTCGAGCAGGGCATAGACCCTCTCGAATGAGCGATCGATTTCCGCGTCATCGTTTTGGCAATGCAAGGCGCAATCGAAACAAAAAAGGGACCCAGCGGGCCCCTTCCTTGCCGTCCCGGCGCTTCGAAGCGCTTTAGTTCTTGCTCTTGTCGACCAGCGCGCCAGCCTTGATCCACGGCATCATGGCACGCAGCTTTTCGCCGACTTCCTCGATCTGGTGCTCATCCGCCAGACGGCGGGTCGCCTTGAAGCGGGACGCGCCGCCCTTGTATTCCTGCATCCATTCCGACGTGAACTTGCCCGACTGGATGTCTGCAAGCACCCGCTTCATTTCCTTCTTGGTCTCGGACGTGATGATCCGCGGCCCCGAAACATACTCGCCCCACTCGGCGGTATTGGAGATCGAGTAATTCATGTTGGCGATGCCGCCCTGATAGATCAGGTCGACGATAAGCTTCACCTCGTGCAGGCATTCGAAATACGCCATCTCAGGCGCATAGCCGGCCTCGACCAGCGTCTCGAAGCCGCCCCGGATGAGTTCGACCAGCCCGCCGCACAGCACCACCTGCTCGCCGAACAGATCGGTTTCGCACTCTTCGCGGAAATTCGTCTCGATGACGCCCGAACGGCCACCGCCAATGCCGGAGGCGTAGGCCAGCGCCACATCGTGTGCGTTGCCGGATGCGTCCTGATGCACCGCGATCAGGCACGGCACACCGCCGCCCTTCTGGTATTCGCCGCGCACCGTGTGTCCCGGGCCCTTCGGCGCGATCATGATGACGTCGACCGTCTTCTTGGGTTCGATCAAGTTGAAGTGAACATTGAGGCCATGCGCAAACGCCAGCGCAGCGCCATCACGGATATTGGGTTCGATGTCTTTCTTGTAGATGTCGGCCTGCAACTCGTCCGGCGTCAGCATCATCAGCACGTCTGCCCATTTGGCCGCGTCCGCGACGCTCATCACTTTGATCCCCTCGCCCTCGGCCTTCTTTGCCGAAGCGGAGCCGGGGCGAAGCGCCACCACGACATCCTTCACACCGGAATCGCGAAGATTCAGAGTGTGGGCGTGCCCCTGCGACCCGTAGCCGACAATCGCCACCTTCTTCGATTTGATGATGTTGAGATCGGCATCCCGATCATAATAAACGCGCATGGTCGTCTCCCTGTTGTGCGTTGCGGGCAGTGCCCGTATCTAGATGTTGATATCCTGGAACTACGTTCTATTTTTCTGCCGTCTGTGCAGAATCCTCATCGCGCGTGCGGCCGTTCCTCCACCCCGTACAGCTGAAAGAACTGCTCTGTCGCCGTCGCAGCGTCAGTCTCGATCTGGTCTGGCGACAGCATCAGACCGTCGCCCAGCAGCAGCCGGATCTGCACATCGCGCACCACCAGCCCAAAAAACGTGCGAAATGCTTCTTCGGAATTCTGGAACCGTAGCAGCCGCGCCTCGCGCCCCGCCTCAAGCACCGGTTTCAGGCGCTTGCCCATGGTGAGCCGGCCGTTCTCCAGCACGATCAGCCCGAGCCCGTTCTTCTCCGCGGCATGGCTCACCGCGAGCCGGTTGAGCGTCACCGACACCTCACCCGCCAGTGTTGTCAGCAGGTCGCGTCCGAACTGCTCGACACTGGCCCTCAGCGCCACCCGGTCGAGATGCCGCCGGTCGACCTGTGGCACCCGCACCTTGGCGGCCTGCCACTGCACGGTGGCGGTGAGCAGCCCGTCGCGATCGCCGAACCATTTGTAAAGCGTCTCCTTCGAGCAGCTCGCTCGCCGGGCCACCGCGGTCATGGTCAGCGCATCGCCTGCCTCGACCAATAGGTCCAGCGCCGCCGTCAGCACCTGTTGCTGACGCAGAGTAAAACTGTCATCGCGGGCCTTGAGCTGAACGCTCACCTGAACTCCTCCGCACGCGCAGCGCGACCTTTGGTCCTCTCTCACGGGTCTTCAGGTGAAGTCCGTACCGTACGTTACGGTTCGGCGCAAGTCTCTATTCGGGCCGCAGCAGATAATCTATTCGTGTCACGACGGATCTTTTGATTTCTGTATAATCCGTAATGGGTTGGGAGAGCTGGCTATGGAATTTCAATGGGTCGAGCTGGTTGGCTATGCCGGCACGGCGGCGACCATCGCCACCTACTCGATGCGCACCATCGTGCCGTTGCGCATCGCTGGCATCGTCAGTTCGCTCTTCTTCATCGCCTACGCCAGCATCCTCGGCATCTGGCCGATGCTGGCCACCGAACTGGTGATCCTGCCCCTCAATTGCCTCCGCCTTTTCCAGATCGTCAGGATGATGCGCCAGATCAGGGCGGCCGCCCACGGCCAGTTCCTCAGCGACTGGTTGCATCCCTTCGCCACCAACGTGCAGCACCGGGCGGGGGAAATTCTGTTCCGCGCCGGTGACCATGCCGACTATGTGGTGCTGATCCAGTCCGGCCGCTTCCGCCTCGTCGAGCAGGACATCGAGATTCCGCCGAACACCCTCGTGGGTGAACTCGGCCTCGTCGCACAGGACAATCGGCGCTCCATGACGCTCGAATGCGTAGAGGCGGGCACTGTCGGCAAGGTCAGCTATTCCAACGTGCGGATGCTCTACTTCCAGAACCCGCAGTTCGCCTACTACTTTCTCCACCTGGTGGGTGGTCGTCTGTTCGACAACCTGCAGGCCACCCGCGACCAGCGCGACAGGCTCAGTGCTGCTGCGCAAGCCTGGACCGATGTGGAAGTCAGCAGCGGCATCCGCACCACGCCCGCGCCCATGCACCTCGGCGCCTCGCTGATGCCTCAGGTTCCTACAGCACCTCAGTAAGCCAGGTGAGTTGCTCGCGCTCTTGGAACGCACCTCCGCCTTCGTGGTCGTTGAACATGTAGGACACGATACGCTTGGAAGCCCCCGCATAGGCATTGAATGCGCCATAGACCGTCGACGGCGGACAAATTGTATCCATCAGCGCCACCGAGAACAGCGCCTCCGCCTTCGCTCTCGTGACCAGATTGACCACGTCGAAATACCGCAGCGTCTGCAGCGCGCTCTGCACCTTGTCGCGATGCACCGAAAGATACCGCGAAATTTCAAGATATGGGTCGCGCGAGGCGAGCCCGATGGCGCGCGGAAAATCTGACAGGAACGGCACATCCGCCGCGACCGCCTTGACGGTCGGATCGAGCGACGAGGTGGCCAGCGCGATGCCCCCTCCCTGGCTGCCGCCGACAACCGCGATGCGCGCAGGATCGATCTCGGCGCGACTGCGCAGCGCTTCCACCGCCCGCACCGCGTCGGTGAACACCCGCCGGTAGAAATATGTCTTCGGATCGCCGATGCCGCGCGTCATGTGACCGCCCTGGGCCGGCTCCGACCCCACCGGGTCGGCGGTGTCGCCGCGCGCCCACCCGGCCCCCTGCCCGCGCGTGTCCATCACGAACAGCGGCCGGCCCGAATTGGGCCACAGCAGATGCTCGTGCGGAAAGCCGCGCCCTCCATTGTAGCCGATGAACTTCACCACGGCGCCAGCATCCCCCGCCACCCCGCGCGGTTTGATGAACCAGCCGCGCACTGGATGGCCGCCATACCCCGCAAACGTAACGTCGAACACCTCGACCAGCTTCAGCCCCGCATCATAGGGCGAAAACACCGGCTCGAGCTTGTGGGTGCGCGCCTCGGCAAGCGTCTCCGCCCAGAATGCCTCAAGGTCACCGGGTGCGGTGACGCTGCTGCGATAGTTCGGCAACTCAGCGGCGCTGAGGTCGAAGAATGGCATGTCAAACCCCTGTCTCGGCACGCCGCTCGGCTGGCCTGTGATCCAAATGCACGTGCCTGTCGCTGCGGCGGGGCACCCGGCTCGGCCCCGCTCAGCGGCAGTTTATCCCTGCCAGTCGAAAGCCGGCTTGTAGCCCAGCACACGCTGCGCCTTTTCGATCGAGATCAGCGACTCGTTTGGCCGCAGCGGGCGCCTTCGCTTGGTTCCGGGAAACACCTCGTCCAGCAGTTCGTCGTTCGGCCGCTTCATCACCGAGTTCGAATTGGCAATGCCGAACACATGCGCCCCCTTGAGTGTGGCTTCGAGCCCCAGCCGAATGGCCTGCGCCGCGTCGCGCGCATCGATGTAGGTCCACAGGTTGAAATGCCGGCCGCGCGGATCCTTGTCGTACTCGGCAAAATTCACGTAGTCGTGCGGCTCCTGCACATTGGAGAACCTGAGACCCACGATCTTGGTCTCGGGATCCCACTTGGCAAACTGCTCCGCCATCTTCTCACCCAGCATCTTGCTCAGCGAATACGACCACTGCGGCAGCTCGATCTCCTCATCCACCGGCACATAGGCCGGGCCTTCCGGATAGGGGATGCCATAGACCGTTTCGCTCGACGCCCAGACAATGTTCCGAAGCCCCAGCCGGCGCGCCGCCTCGAATACGTTGTACGTCGACTTCATGTTCGTCTCAAAGATCACATGGTCCGGAGCCTCACCCGGCGAAGCGATGGCACCCAGATGCACGATACCCTCGACCGTCTCGCCCTCGTGGCGCCCGTCGATGCCCGACAACGCTGCCATGACCTGCCCGAAATCGGTGATGTCCACCCGGCTGAATGTGACGTCGGTCGGCTTCGGCGGATTGCTGAGACCCGCTGGCCGCGCCATGTCGATCGAAGTCACCTTGAAGCCATGCTCCATCAGATCCCTGACGCACGCACGCCCCACTTTTCCGCTGCCGCCGGTGACGATGATCATGGGGTACCTCCACTGAAATAGGATGGGGTGGGTGTAGCGGCGAGGCCACTGGAAATCAATCGCACCACCTCCCGCCCCCGGTGTCGGGCTTTCGACCGCGGCCCATACGTAGTGGCCCCATTCAGGGAAGTCCGCTTTAGCTTTGGCGGTTCTTCCTCCCTAGACTTGAAACGATCGCTATGGCGCATGGGGGAGAATCAACGTGGCAACGGATCAGGAATTCTTCGAGAAGTTTTACTCTGTCCTCACCAACAAGATCGGCAAGGGCATCTACTCGACACCCGGCTTCGGCGCCGGAGCGCTTGTGTTCAATTCACCCGGGGTGATCATTGATCCCGCAGCCGACTGGAACGTCCCCGCCGTCCGCGACCGCTTCTCCGCCATCGTCGACTTCGTCGTCGATCCTTCCTATGTCAGCGGCAACGCCTATGGCACCAACTACACCCGGATATCGGACCTGTACCAAGGCGTCCTGACCTTCCGAAACTATGCCCAGACGCCGCTCTCGGAAGCCGAGCAGAAGGCACTGCAGGCCGCCAAGGACAAGCTGCTCGTTGGCCCGGAATACATTGCAGACACGCCGCTCTACGCCCACTACAAGGAACTCTTGCACGCGGCGCACCTGGCGCAGATCGGCTACAACGCCCTGGCTTCCACGCCCAATCCGGACCCCCTCGAACTGGCCGAGCGCAGCCTTGCGTTCAAGGAAGCCAGCAAGGCCGCGACGCAGTTCGACCACGTGCATAGCTTGACCCAGGCTGACAACGACTTGAAGCGTCTCGCCTGGCGCGACGGCAGCGGTTACTGGCAGGAACTCGACGACCGCGCCGAAGCCTACCGCGTTTCCGACACCAACGCTCTGGGCCTCGCCGGCACCTTGTTCAAGACCGACTTTTACCCGACCATTGCGTCGTTGCTGGTGCCCACGACCAAGTGGACCAAGATCGGCATTACGGAAGCCGAGATCACCGCGAGCAAGAAGACCAAAGCGACCTCATGGAGCGTCAGCGGTGGCGCCGGCGCTTTCGGTTGGGGCGGTCGCGCCAGCTACAGCGAATTGACAAAACGTATCGACGAGGACAACGAGGTGACGGGCTTCGGCGTCGAGCTGGAGTACACTTCGGTGTTCATTCTGCGTCCCTGGATGGACGTCGGCATGTTCTACTCTCGCGCCTGGGACTGGGACGATTCCACCACCCCTTGGCTCGAGGATACCTATCACAAGGGCATGATCAGCAACGGGGCCAAGATTGGCCTCGGCCAGCAGCCTGACGGCATAAGTCCCTGGATTCCGGTCGGTCTGATCGTCGCGAAAAACACCAAGTTCACCGGCCATTGGAAGAAGGACATCTATAAATGGTACGAGAAGCACGTCAGTGCTTCGGCGGGCGCCAGCTATTGGGGCTTCTCTATCGGCGGCAACTACAGCATGGACGAGACCAGCGAGTTCAAGAACAGCAAGCTGACCGACTCTTCGATGGAATTTGCAGATCCGCAAATTATCGCAATGATCTGCATCCCGCTGCCGCTGTCACCCAACTGGGACGAGGAGAAGTACGGACCAAAGCCCAGCGAAACCAAAGTCCTCAAGGTGGCCTCGCTGGCTGAGATTCTTTGCCTGACGCGATGCGCACCGCTCTCGTCGCTATCGTAGTTTTCGCAATGTCGTCGGCGGCGGCCGTAGCCCAGACCGTGCCGCTGGCGACCTGCGTGTTCAAGCCACACGGCGAGCCGGCCGCGTTCGATGTGGTGGAGCCGTCGGCGCTCACCGCCCGGCCTGTGCTGCAGCCCACTGACGTCGAGGCTGTCGTGCGCGAAATTGCCCTGACCGATGGTCATATGCTGAGTACCGCGGCATTGGCGGAACAATGGCCATTGTTCGCCGAGGGATTGCGCGAGGTGATCAATGCCCTCCACGCGCTTGCCCCCGGCCCGGACGACACGGCCGCCGAGGCGCTTGAGAAACAAGCCGGTGAGCTCATCGTTTACCTCGCAGACCCGGCGAACGTCGCGCATCTCAGCAACGCCACCGAGCAGTTCGACTACTCCATCGTGCAGCGCATGATGCTGTACGGCAACTTTTGGCGCGTGCAGAACAACCCGCCGGCCGGGGACTGCGCGATTGTCGACACCGCCGATGCCGCCGCTCCCGGCACCGTCGAAATCGCAACCGCATCGGTAGCTCTCGACCTGGTGACGTTTCGGCAACGGCTCGAGGCAGTGGTCGCGTTATCGAAGCATCTGGTGAACATCTGTCTGCCGCCACTGACTTTCCCGCGCTACGTCGTCCTCGCCGGCCGCGTCAGGCAAACCTTCGTCAATGCGGTCGCAGCCGCATCCGCCATTCCCGGTTTCGCTGCGGCATCGCCTCGTCCTCCGATCAAAGTTGCCGGGCAGGACGTCGTGGGCCTCTCACCGACATGGGGGCTGGACGGCATCAACCTAGGCGGATGGTGGGTTGTCGGTATCGCCGCGTCGACGCTTTCCTGCCAGGAGCCGTAGCAGATGCGCCCTTATGCGCTGGCTGTGATGCTCGCTCTGCTGTCTCCCGTTGAGGCCGCAGATCCCCCGCCGTCGCAGCCGAAGCCACCGGCCTGGTCGAATGAAGATGTCGATCTCGTGCTCAAGCCCTATGAGCACCTTCCCTACGTACGCTTTGCGCCCGGCGACCGCGACCGCGCCGCCGGCTACTGGGCCGACCTCGTCATCGCCATCGATCCCGCGGGAGAGTCATTCTTCCTACCCGAGTTCCGGGTCAACGTCACCAGCAGGCTTTACTTCACCGGCACGTCGCCACATGTGGCCACCCGGTTCTCATCGGCCGACGCGCTCAGCGTCCGTAAGTCCGCCTTTGACGACCTCAGCAAAGCCTTGGCGGCAACGGATCCCGCCCTGCAGCGCGCCGGCGTGGCGCTCCATGGCGCACAAACCTGCGTCACGGATCCAGGCTGTGACCTGGCTGCCACCGCGAACGACGTCCTGACACAGTTGGAATCGGGAGCGCTGCAGAAACTCGTTCGTGCCGAAATCGTCGGTGAGCTCGAGACTGGTAGAAGGCCACTCTATACCTCCGAGACTCTTACCGCACGCAGCGCGCGCTACCTTCCATTCGACCTCGGTGAACGGACGCTATCCGCTCTGAATGGACTTCAGCTCGTCACCTCTTTCACCGAGTCCCCGAAGCCCGGTGGGGAGCGATGGATATTCCTGGCCCGGCTCTGGGATCTCGGCATCGCTTCATTGTCTGAGTTGCAGGCAGTGATCTGTTCAACCGCACTTGCTCTGGAACTGCCCGCCGGTACCCGGCTCTACTCGGTTTCGGCATTGCGCGTAACCCAGGAGGCAGCAAATGGAACGACCAGCACAAACGACGTCGCGTCGGTGGCCGAGCTTGCTGCTCTGCCTGCTGTTTGTCCTGCCCGCGACTCCTAGCATCCCAGCGACAGCAGGCGACGTGTATTTCAGCTCCTGCCCCGTCGCCGCTCCAGTACCGCACCCCCTGCCGTGTTGGACTCCCCTGCGCCTTGATGCGTCAAGCCTGAGCGGCGTCGCTGCCGAACGCGCCCTGCGACGCCTTGTCTCCTCTGTGGCCCGCATCAAAGATCGCTATGCCCCGCTCAATCTCGATCTCGTGCACCTTGCCTATCGCGCGATCGTCGATCTGCCTCTCACCTTCTGGAGCCGTACCGGCAGCGAGCGAACTGAACTCGCAAGGCTGCAGTCCGACCTGAAGCAGCAAGGCCCTCGCCAACTCAGCCCCTCCGCCATTGAGTACATCGAAAGCGCTCTCGCGAGTTCCCCCGAGGCATCCACCCTGCTTGCGTCGGTTCTCGCCTGTGCGGTCGATGCGGTCCCTCCAGGCATCGATTGTGCCGGAGCCAACCGCCTCGCCCGCCTGAGGCTGGGGGTCGCCAACTATTTCGATCGCTGGTTCAGTCTCGACCGGTTTCTGTCGTCGGGCTGGTCCCCGAGCGTGCAGGCGTTCGAGAGCGACGATGCGGGCGTCTATACTTTCGCCGGACCTGTTCCGATCGTCACCGATGGTACCAGGGGCTGCGTACTCTGGGTACGGCGCGACTGGCTCGACCCAGTAATGCTTGAAGCCTTGATCGCAGCGATCGGCAGCGGCTATGCGCCCGAGCAGACCGGCGCGGTCGACTACCGCTCTATTGGTGGACCAGGCCTTGGCGGCGATCCCTCCGGACTGCTGCAGGCCCGCGCCCGCTCGCCGCTTGGCTACGTACTGGGCGTCACCATGAACGAAGGCCATTGCGCCCTCGATGACGACCCCGCAGCGAAACTCGAAAACCTCACCGGTCTGGTGCTTCAGCCGCTCGACTGATGCCCGCTACCCGAGGAACCGCCACAGCCGTCCGATGCCATCCGCCAGTCGCTCGCCGCCCACCGCGTGGCACCAGCGCAGCCAGCCCTCACCTTCCGGGCCAAAGGCGCCCCCCGGCGCCAGCCCGAGCCCGGCCTCGGCCACCAGCTGCTTGGCGAGCGCCAGCGTGTCGTCGTATCCCCCGATGCGGAAGAACACATACATCGCGCCACCGGCATCCGGCACCTCGACTCCCGGCATCCCCTGCAGCGCGCCCACCAGCAGGTGCCGCGTGATCCTCAGATGCGCGCGCAGCGCCGCGACCTCGTCCTCGCCCTGCGACACCGCCACCGCGCCGGCGCGCTGCACCGCCTCGAAGACGCACGACGTGTTGTACTCGATGAGTTTGCCCAGATCCGCGGTGATCGCTTCGGGCACCACCAACCAGCCGGCGCGCCAGCCCGTCATCGACCAGGATTTGGAGAAGCTGTTCGCAGAAATGATGCGGTCGCCATTGTGGTAGCGCGACAGGAACGACGGCGCCGACTTGAGCATCGGATCATGCACCAGCCGCTCATATACATCGTCACTGAGAATCCAGATGCCGTGCTTGCGGCAATGCGCCAGGATCGCGTCGACGCTCCCCTCGTCGATGGTCCAGCCCGTCGGGTTGTTGGGCGAATTGAGCATCAGCATGCGTGTATCCGGCGTCAGCGTTGCGAGTAGCCGATCGAGGTCGAGCGTCCATTTCCCGCCTCGCACGCTGAGCGGAACCCGCTGCACCATGGCCCCGGCAATCTTCGGAATCTCGACCACATTGGGCCAGACCGGGGTCACCACCACCACCCGGTCGCCCGGCGAGATCAGCAACTGCGTCGCCAGCATCAGTCCGGAGACGCCCGAGCCCGTCGCAGCAATCCGTCCCGGGCTGATATCGCGCCCGTGCAGCTGGCTGAGATAGGTCGCAATCGCCTCACGCAGATACGGCCGTCCCAGGTTCTGCGTATAGAAAGTCTCGCCCGCCGCCAGCGACGCAGCTGCCGCGTCGCGGATGAATCGCGGTGTCGGCTGATCCGATTCCCCGAACCAGAATGGCAGCACGTCCGGGTTTCCCATCCCCGCATTGGCAACTTCGCGGATCAGCGAACTCGTCAGCGCCCTCACCCCGGGCCGCGCCTCCGGCGAAAAATCTGGTAGCGTATCGGCGCGCTGCATGGCGGTCATCGGTCTGCTTTCGGTCTTCGGCTGCCGTGAGGTAACGGTAAAAGCCGCCACGCTGCAACTGCGACAGCGCCGCGGCGGAAGCGCACATCCCGCCGATTGCCTTTCGTACCGTAGCCGCTAGGTTGCGGCGCGATAGCCCCAGTCGGCGGAAACCAAAAAATGCCCCTCGTTGCCGATTGCATCATCGAAGCCGGCCATGTGCTCAGCGGTCTCGATCGCGACGGCACGATGACGGTGATACCCGATGCCGGCATCCGCATCGCAGGCGGCATGATCGCCGAAATCGCACCACTCGCATCTCTGTCCGGCGTCACGCAATTGTCCCGTTACGGATCGCGCGACACCATCGCAATCCCCGGACTGGTCAACAGCCACCATCACTCCGGCCTGACACCCCTGATGATGGGCGTCCCTTTCGCCCCACTCGAACTCTGGCTGCCGCAGTTCCGCGCCATGCGCAGCATCGGCCCGCGCCTCGACACCCTCTATTCCGCCATCGAAATGCTGGAGAGCGGCACCACCGGTGTCCACCACATCCACGGTGGCGTCGATGGCACGCCGGAGAACTGGGCCGCCACCGGCGACGCCGTCCTCGGCGCCTATGCCGAGATCGGCATGCGCACGGGCTTCTCCTTCATGATGCGCGACCGCAACATCCTGACCTATGACAGCGACGACGAGGTGCTGGCTTCGCTCCCCCCACAGCTGGCCGGCTGGCTCGGCCCGCAACTCGCGCCGCGCCATGTCCCGACTGCCGACTACATGGATTTCTTCCGCCGCCAGAAGCGCAAATGGGAGAGCTCAGGTCTGGCCCGCCTGCATCTCGCTCCCGCCAATCTCCACTGGTGCAGTGACGACAGCCTCGTCGCCATGTTCGCCACCGCCCGGGCGGAGTCTGCCAACCTTCACATGCACCTCGTCGAAACCGAGCGGCAGGCACAATTCGCGCACCGCAAGTTTGGCCACTCCGCCGTGGCGCACCTTCACGAACTTGGCTGCCTTGGCCCCGAACTGACCCTCGGCCACGGCAACTGGCAGAGCCACGGCGATCTCGACCTCATAGCCGAATGCGGCTGCTCGATCTGCCACAACGCCAGCTCCGGCCTTCGCCTCGGCAGCGGCATCGCGCCGGTGAACCAGATGCGCCAGCGCGGCATCCAGGTGGCGCTCGGCATCGACCAGTCGAACATCTTCGATGACCGCGACATGCTTGCCGAAATCAAGCTCGTCTGGGCGTTGCACCGCGAAACCGGACTCTGGAATGATCGCCCGACCGCCGCCCATGTTCTGCAGATGGCCACCGAGCATGGCGCCCGCACCATCGGCTTCGGTGACATTGCCGGACGCCTCGAGGTGGGCCGTACCGCAGATATCGTGCTGCTCTCGCGCGAGGCCGTGGAGCGTCCTGCCGTCAACCGTCGCACGCCGATCAGCGAGACCGTCCTTCACCGCGCTACGAAATCCGCCATCGACAAGGTCTTCGTTGCCGGCCGGCTGGTGGTGGACCATGGCAAGGTGGTCAGCATCGACCGCGACGCCGTGATGGCCGAGATCAGGTCAAGACTCACCGCGCCCGAGACGCCGCAGGAAGCCGAAGCAGCTGAAATGATGAACCTCTTGGTTCCGGCGCTCGAAACCTGGCACCGCGCGCGTACGCCATCGGACTCGTACCGGCCTTATCGCTACAACCTGATGAACGATTGAGCCCGCGCCCTAGCCCCGCACGGCCGCGGCCCGCGCCCTGTCCTTCAGCGCCCGCTTTTCTGCCCAGTCATCCATCACCGTCCGTCCGCCATACTCGGGCGAGCGCCGCCACTCCTCCGCGACATATGTCTGGAACGACGGTCCACTCGCCGTGGCCTCCAACTGCCGGGCCTGCAGGTCGAGCCGCTTGATGGCGGCCAGTTCCTCCGTTGCGCCGAGTCGCGCCTTGCCTACGGCCGATTTCAGCACATTGATGGTTTCATCGTAGACCTTGAGCGGCACCGGGAACGGCGCGCCGTCCTTGCCGCCATGCGCCAGCGAATGCCGCGCTGGATCGGCGAAGCGGTGCGGCGCGCCGTGGATCACCTCCGCCACCATCGCCAGCGATCTGACCGTCCGCGCACCTACGCCGGGCACCAGCAGCAGCTCGGCGAAATCCGCCGGCCCTGTGTCCGCCGCCGCAGCCAGCGCACCATGCAGCCGCCTCAGGATCACGTCCTTCGGCCGCACATCGTGATGCGCCGGCATCACCAGATGCGGCAGCATGGGCTGCATATCAGCGGCCGCCCCGCTATCGGCCGGCGCCGCGTCGCGCCCCTCGAGCTTCGCCATCTCGCCCACGATGCGGTCCGGCCCCATCTCGCCCAGCAGCCCCACCTGCGCCCGCCGCGAGCGCCCCGCCCGCCGGTCGGTAAGGTTGACGATCTCGCCCTCCGCCCGGCCTTCAATGGCCGCGTGCGGCTGCTCGACAAAGCTGCCCAGCCCCTCCGATCGCCAGTGATAGCGCCGCGCCGTATGGGTCTCGCCCTTCATCCCCTGCTGCACCACCACCCAACTCGCATCGTCCGCCACGATGAAGCCGTGCAGGTAGAGCTCGAACCCATCCTGCACCGCCGCGCTGTCGACCTTGGCCACCAGCCTGCTTGCTTTCGCCAGCGCCGCACCATCGAAGCCAACGCGCCGCCCGATCGCTACGAGTTCATCCGGCGTCTTGCGCGAATGCTTGCCGCGCCCGCCGCATACGTGCAGGCCGAGTTCACGCTCCAGTGGCGTCAGCCCGCGCTTCAGCGCCCCGATCACGCTGGTGGTGATTCCGGACGAATGCCAGTCCATACCCATCACTGCGCCGAACGACTGAAACCAGAATGGATGTGCCAGCCGCCGCAGCAGTTCGGCGCGCCCGTATTCCTCAACGATAGCCTGGCAGATCACCCCGCCAAGCTTTGCCATGCGGTTCGCCAGCCAAGCCGGCACTCGCCCGTAATGCAGCGGTAGATCCGCACTTCCCCCGCGCTGTGCCATTGCGGCTTCTCCAATCCGGCAAACATCGTACCACGGAACAAACTAGGAACAAAGCCCACGCGAGTTCCGCCGGCCCTCCACCGGGCGTTGCGATTGGCCAATTCCACCACCGGGGTGTATTCATCTGTTCCCACCACCAGCCTGCAGTCGATGTCCCGTTCTTCCGTCCAGTCCCGCAACGTCGCGCTCGTCGTCGCCGCCTCGTTCTTCATGCAAATCCTTGACGGCGTGATCATCGTTACGGCGCTGCCGCAGATGGCGCGCGACTTTGGCGTTGGAACCCTGGAGATGAGCATCGGCGTCACCGCCTACATGCTCACCGCAGCGGTGTGCATCCCGACCGCCGGGTGGCTCTCGGACCGGTTCGGCGCCCGCCGCATCTTCCTCCTCGCGATCCTGGTGTTCACGCTGTCCTCGCTCGCCTGCGGCCTGGCCGTCAACCTGACCCAGTTCGTCGCGGCCCGGATCGTACAGGGCGCGGCAGGCGCACTGATGTTCCCCATCGGGCGGATCCTCGTGCTCCGCAGCGCGGCGAAGTCGGAGATCGTCGAGGCCATTGGCCTGACCGTGTGGCCGGCGCTCTTCGCTCCCGTCGTTGGGCCGGCGCTGGGTGGGTTCCTCACCACCTACGTTTCCTGGCACTGGAACTTCTGGATTAACGTTCCCCTCGGCATTGCAGGATTGCTGATGGTGCTGCGGATCGTTCCCCTGGACACAGAATTCCGCCAGCACCCGTTCGACTGGCTCGGCTTCGCGCTGTGTTCGGTCAGCCTTGCCGCCCTGCTCTACGGTTTCGATGGGCTGGCGCAGGGCAGCCTCCCCCGCTGGACGGCGCTTGCCCTCGTGGCTGGCGGCCTCATCACAGGCACCGGTGCCGTGCTCTGGCTTCGCCGCGCCCGCCACCCGCTGCTGTTGCTCTCCACGCTTCGCATCCAGACCTTCGCCGCATCGGAGGCGCTGGCCGGCGCCGCCACGCGGCTTGGCATCAGTGCCACCCCCTTCCTGCTGCCCCTGATGTATCAGGTCGGCTTCGGTCTTGATCCGCTGCAGTCGGGTGCGCTGGTCCTGATCTATTTTCTCGGCAACCTGATCATGAAATCCGTCACCACACCGATCCTCCGCCGCTTCGGCTTCCGCAACGTGCTCATCGTCAATGGAACACTGGCAGGGCTGTCGATCATCGCATGCGGATTTCTCTCGCTGTCGATTGCCTACCCGGTCACCGCCGCCGTGCTGTTCATCGCCGGAGCCACCCGCTCCATGCAACTCACCGCCCTCGGCACCCTCGCTTTCGCCGATATCGATGCCGCGCAGCGGAGCTCTGCGTCCACGCTCTCCAGCATGTTCCAGCAGATTTCGATGGTGTTCGGCATCGCCTTCGCCACCGGCATCCTCAATCTGTCACAGACCCTTCGCAATGTGCCAGCGCTGCTGCCCGCCGATTTCACCATCGCGTTCATCGTTGTCGGCGTAATCGTGCTGCTCGCCTCGCTGCAGCTCTTTGCGCTTCGGCCCGACGCGGGCGCGGAAGTCTCCGGGCACGGCCGTCGCGCCGGAGCCACCTCACCCGCCGCCTGACCGTCACCGATCACGCAATCCCCCCGCGACCGTGATCATGCTTGAACGAGCAAGCGCGCTGACGTGATCCGGCTTGAACAAGCAAAATCGTGCTCCTGTCCTAAGGTGCCTCACCGCTGCAATAGCGGTTCAACAAGATTTGGGAGAATGAATATGCGTCTCACTCACACCCTGGCCGCGATCGGCCTCGTTGCACTCTCGATCGCACCTGCTGTTGCCGCTGATGCGATGGCAAATTCGATGTCCGGCGACGCAATGAAGACGGACGCAATGGCATCCGACGCCATGGGCACCATGGGCATGATGGAGAGCGGCGAAGTCATGACCTTCATGCCGGACGGTCATATGGGCAAGATGATGGTCACCGACCCGGCCATGATGGACTCGATGTCCAAGATGGCGACCCCGATCGACCACTGCATGATGATCATGACCGGTTCCGACGGAAAGACCTACATGGTCGATACCTCGTCGCCCGAGGCCATGAAGGAATGCGAAAAGATGGCGATGTAGGCCAGCGACGTCCCGGAGCTTCCGGCGGACGTCGCCGAAGCTCCCGGTCCAGCATTGATCAGCACATGGCAACACTTCAACCTTCCATCGTCGCTTGCCGATGAATGGCAATGGGTGCATGCTGCGGGTCCCTCCCCGCATTACTCCCAAGAGTTCCATGTCCCAGCTGTTTTCGCCTCTCGTTCTCCGCGGTCTCACCCTGCGGAACCGCACCGTAGTTTCCCCCATGTGCCAGTACTCGGCCCAGCACGGCCTCGCCAACGACTGGCATCTGGTGCACCTCGGCCGCTTTGCACTAGGCGGCTTCGGCCTCGTCATCGTCGAGGCCACCGGCGTCGTCCCCGAAGGCCGCATTTCCTACGGCGACCTCGGCCTTTGGGAAGACGCGCAGGTTGCCCCGCTGGCCCAGATCGTCGATTTCCTGCACAGTCAGGGCAGTGCGGCCGGCATCCAGCTCGGGCACGCCGGGCGGAAGGCCTCGACCCCCATCTGGTGGCGCGGCAGCTTCAACGAGACCGAGGAAGAAAAGCGCGAATACGCCTACGAGCATTGGGTCCCCGTGGCCCCATCCGCCGAACCTCACATGAAGGACAATCCCAACTTTCAGACGCCGACCGCTCTCGATGAAGTCGGCATCGCGCGTCTTGTGAAGAGTTTTGCTGACGCGGCCCGCCGCGCCGATCAGGCCGGCTTCGACGTCGTCGAACTGCACGGCGCCCACGGCTACCTGATCAGTCAGTTCCTGTCGCCCCTGGCCAACCACCGCACCGACCGCTATGGAGGCAGCCGCGAGAACCGCATGCGCTTCGGTCTGGAGGTGACAGAAGCCGTCCGCGCCGCGTGGCCTGCCCACAAACCGCTGTTCATGCGGATTTCCACCACCGATGGTAGCCCGGGCGGTTGGGGTGTCGAGGACAGCATCGCCTTCGCGCACGAACTCAAGGCGCGTGGCGTCGACGTAATCGACTGCTCTTCGGGCGGTTTTGACGGCTATGCACTGAAGGCGGCGCCGCTTTACCAGGTGCAACTGGCCAAGGCAGTCCGCGATGCCGGCATCGCCACCATGGCGGTCGGCCTGATCAGCGACCCCAAAGACGCCGAGACCATCGTCGCCACCGGTGAAGCTGACCTCGTCGCCTTTGCCCGCGGCGCGCTCGAGGACCCGAACTGGCCCGTCCACGCCCACCACATTCTCGACGGCGCTGAGTACGACCTCTGGCCCAAGCAGGCCCGCAACCGCATCCGCGACAAGGACCGGGCACTCGGCATCCGCCAGGCCTGAGCCCGCTCATCTGCCGTTCACACCGGCGCTGCTAAGGCTCCCCTGCCATCATCATGGGGAGCCACCAATGCAGATCAAGTCACTGACGGCGCTGTTGGCGCTGCCGCTGCTGGCCGCCTGCGCGCCGGAAGTCGAAACCACCATCTACACGACAGACATCGCCAAGGTCGCCGCCAGCGGCACCAGCCATGCAGATCCCGGCACTTCTGCGCATCCCGCAGTCGGGCGAAGACGACTGCAAGAAGGGCCTCGACCGGCTCATCGCCAACCTCAAGACCCTGGCTCCGGTCAGCGGCAAGGGCCAGTGCATCTCCAAGGATAGTGACCAGCTGGCTGAAATCGAGACCGAGATGGTCATCGCCACCCCGGACAGCCCGTTCAACGCAAACAACCTCTTCGTGCTCGAAGTTGGGGCGCAAGGCGAGCACGGCGCGCCGCTGACATTCCGCATGCTGCAGCCGATCGAGACGATCACCAAGGCACTCACCGCCGGTGACAATAGCTTCCAGACCGATTTCGATCCGGCAAAGCTCATCTTTACCTTCAACAACGATGACGACGCGGATGTGACCCTCTATCCCGATCAGGTCTACCTTGACGGCGCTCCTGCAGCGCCCGACGCCGGGCTGAGCAAAACGCTGAGTAAGCGTCAGGAGGCGGTGATCGAATTTTCCGACGTCGCATCGTCGTGGGTCGAACTGGGCAACGCCTACACGTTCGGCAGTCTCGCCAGCAACTAGCTGGCCGGCGATGCCGCCCACGGAGTTAGCGTTGCATCCGGCGCGACTCCGTGGCGATGCCGCAACACTCCCGGCCCGCAAACGCCCGCAAATCACCGCAATTTGATCCCCAGACTTGTATGCCTGAACCTCTGTTCCCATGTGCGGGCGATGAGCTTGGAGTAGACGTTGATGACCAGCAAAGCCGCCCTTTTCGCGCTTCTCGCACTGTGGGGGGTGAGCTCGTCAATGGCACTGCCCGCCTATGCCGAAGACATGGCCGCAACTGATTCGCAGTCGAACGGTGATGACCAGAGCACCGAGGCTGCCATCTCCAATCGCGTCTGGGTGAAGGACGACGAAGGTGACCTCCCATCGGTCATCAAGATCTTCCTGTCCGATGGCACGCTGGTGCAGGATTCCTGCTGGGAAACGCATCGACTCTCGGCTTGGCACATGGTGTCCGACAAGTCGCTCACCTGGAACGAGGACGGTATGGACATCAATGCCGACATCGTCTCCGTCAGTGCCTCCGATCTGACCCTCAGCTTCAATCTCAAGGGCGGCGCGATCGAAGAGCACTATACCACTGCGACAGTGCCCTACGTCTGCCCTGACATGCCGAGCTAGGCGCGCGCCTAGCTGCCTGCCGGAATTTGGCCGAAAAATGTCTCGGGACGCTGGCCAGTAACCAAACGAATACCTCGGATGATCTAGTGTCATCGGCACACATCCGGGGTTTTGCGCTTGCTGCCGACGCTTGCCGTCATCGTACCATGCCTCAACGAGCAGGATTCCATCCAGCTCGCGGTCGAGACGTTGCTCAACCAACTCGACCAGATGGTGAAGCTCGGCCTGATCGCGCCTTCGTCGTTCCTGTTCATGGTTGACGACGGCAGCCGCGATGCGACCTGGCAGTTGCTGGCCGCGGCCCGCGACGGGGACGATCGGGTCAGAGGCCTCAGGCTCTCGCGCAATTTCGGGCACCAGCCGGCCCTGCTTGCCGGCATCACCTCGGTCTATGAGGATGCCGACATCTCGATTTCGATCGACGCCGACCTGCAGCAGGAGCCGGAGGCCATGCAGCGCTTCGTCGAGGCGCATCGCGATGGCGCCGACATCGTGCTCGGGGTGCGCCGCGATCGCGACAGCGATGGTGTCGGCAAGAAGACGACCGCCAGCATGTTCTACTGGCTCATGCGAACCATGGGCGTCGACGTCGTTCCCAACCATGCCGACTATCGCCTGCTGGACAAGCGGGCGATGCACGCGCTGCTGTCCTTTCCGGAGACCAACCTCTTCGTTCGCGGCATCTGCTCGCTGCTTGGTTTCGACACGCGACAGGTCACCTTCGACGTCAAGGAGCGCCAGTTCGGGGCTTCGAAATATTCGCTGCGGCGCATGCTGCGCTTCGCCATCCATGCCATCACCTCGTTCAGCGTGGTACCGCTGCGCGCCATTTCGATCCTCGGCATCATCTGCTTTCTGGTGAGCCTCGGCATGGTCGCTTTCATTGCCTGGTCCAGCCTGATCGTTGGCGGCACGGTACCGGGCTGGGCATCCACCACCATCCCTATCTATTTTCTCGCCGGCATCCAGTTGCTGTCGATCGGTGTCGTCGGCGAGTACATCGGCAAGATTTACTCGACCGTTCAGCATCGGCCGCGCTGGATCGAATGGGACCGGCTGGAAGGCTATCCCAAGTCCGACCGCTCGTCCGGTTCGCGCCCGTGACCGAAGCGGCGTCGCCTGTCTCTCGGCCCAATGACCGCCTGCTCGACATTGCATTGGCGCTTTGCGTCGGCCTCAGTGCCTTCTTCGTCATCGTCGGTCCCAAAGTGCTCGACGTCACCAACATGCTGTGGATGACGACGCGAACCGACACCTTCACCCATTATCTCGGCTGGGAATTCTTCCGGCGCTCGCCGCTCACCTGGCCGCCCGGCCTCAGCCCTGACTATGGGCTGCAGTTTTCAAGTTCGATCATCTTCACCGACTCGGTGCCGCTGCTTGCCCTCCCGCTGAAGCTGCTCTCGCCGATGTTGCCGGAGACCTTCCAGTACACCGGCTGGTGGACGCTGCTGTGCTTTGTCCTCCAGGCCTATTTTGCCGCCCGCCTCGCCGGACTGTTCACCCGCGATGTACTGGTAAAGCTGGGGTTTGCCACGCTGCTGGCATTTGCGCCGCCATTCCTCTGGCGCCTCGACATCCATTTCTCGCTTATCGGACACTGGGTCGTGCTTGCCGCGCTGCTGCTCTACTGGGCGCCGCAGGGAAAGTACCGCTCGCTCGGCTGGACCGTGCTGCTGTTCGTCGGCGCGCTGGTGCACACCTATTTGCTCGCCATGTGCCTGCCGATATGGTTCGCCAGCATGATCCTGCGGCGACGCGTCGCGGGCCCCTTTTCCGTCCCGTGGTTCATCGAACTTCCGGTTGGCCTCGCGGCGGCTATCGCGGCGCTCTGGCTCGGCGGATTCTTCCCGCTGCGAAGCACCATGCTGACCTACGGCTACGGCGTGTTCAGCCTTAACATGCTGTCGGCAATCAACCCCAACGGCTCCTCCGGCGATCCCTGGACGTGGTCGGCGATCCTGCCCATGCTGCCGCAGGGTGGTGGCCAGTATGAGGGCTTCAACTACCTCGGCGTCGGCGGCCTGCTGCTGGTGGTGCTGGCGCTGCCCTTCGCCTGGCTGGACCGCGCATCCTTCTCGAAGGCGAGACTGGTGCCGCTCGTGATCGTCAGCGTATTGCTGACGCTATTCTCCATTTCGCCGATGGTCACCATCGCCGATTTGCAGGCGACGATCCCGGTTCCCCATATCGTCTACGTGCTGGCCGGCAGCTTACGGGCCTCGGGCCAATTCTTCTGGCCGGTGTTTTACCTGCTTCTGCTGAGCGCCGTCTGGCTACTGCACCGGCGCTTCGGCGCGCGCGTCGTCGGCCCGATGCTCATCTTGCTGGTGGCGGTCCAGATCTACGATACCTATCCGGGATGGGGTGCGTTTCGCGGCAAGTTCGATCTCCAGGCAAACCACTGGAAGACATCGATCGACGATCCGCGCTTGAGTGCCGTTGCAAGCCACTACGCCGCGGTCAGGCAACTCCCCGCCACCAATCATGCGCCGGGATGGGATCAGGTCAGCTATTTCGCACTGCGCAATCGCCTGCCGACCGATGCAGTCTATCTGGCGCGGCCCAATGATGCTGAGTACGCGCGCTACAACGCAGCGCTCACTGACAGGATCGCCCGCGACGCACTGGACTCTAATTCCATCTATTTTCTCGACGAGAGCTTCGCCAGGCAGGTCGCCGCATCGATGTCTGTCATCGACGAGATGTTCCGGGTCGGCGACTTCTACGTGTTCGCGCCGGGATGGCATGGCTTCGGCGCGACCACCGACCTGCCCACCGCCCGTGCCCCATAGGGAGGCCGCACAATGTCCGTCAGCATCGAGGCCATCCTCGCGCAGTACCCCAAGACACGGCCGGCACTGCCGCCGGAATTCCAGCGCGTCTATGAACGGGAGTACAAACTCAACCGGCAGGGCGGTAGTTTCATCACCAGGATTTCGAGCGGGCTCGAAGCCTGGATGCACCGCCGCGTTGCAGCCGGACCTGCGGGCGAAGTCCTCGAACTCGGCGCCGGCACCCTCAACCAGTTGCAGTATGAAACGCCGAGTTCAGGTTACGATGTGGTGGAGCCGTTCAAGGCGCTTTACGCCGGCAGTCCGGAGATCCCGAAGGTCAGGGCCTTCTATGCGGATATCGGCGAGGTCGGGCCGGAAAAGCGCTACCAACGCGTCACCTCCGTCGCGGTGCTCGAGCATCTCGACGATCTGCCTTCGATCGTCGCGCGCGCTGCGCTGCTGATGACGGACGACGGCGTCTTCCAGGCCGGCATCCCGTCGGAGGGTGGGTTCCTGTGGACGCTGGCGTGGCGAACAACCACCGGCGTTGCCTATTGGCTGCGCAACCGGCTCGACTATGGCGTCCTCATGCACCACGAGCATCTCAACACAGCCGCCGAGATCGAAGCTGTCACTACGCATTTCTTCGACGAGGTGAGGATCTCTCGCTTTCCCCTGCCGCTTCGGCAGTTGAGCTTTTACTCCTATCTTGAGGCGCGCCGGCCCAATCGCGATCGCGCTGTTGCGTTCTTGGAAGCCCGATGATGGAGAACGTCCTCGCCCTGGCAATCGTCATCGCCGCCAATGTCGGCGGGCAATTGCTGTTCAAGATTGCGGCCCAGCAGGTCGCCGCGGAAACCAGCCTCTGGACTATGGGGCTGCGCCTCCTCGCCGTGCCGGCGATGTGGGGCGCCGTGCTGTTCTACGGCGTCACCATTCTCGCCTGGGTCTGGGTGCTGCGCACCGTGCCACTGTCCGTCGCCTACTCCGCAGTTGCTCTGGTCTTCGTCCTCGTCCCCATACTTGCGGTCTGGCTGTTCAAGGAGCCTTTGACACTGCAGTTCGCGGCAGGAACAGCCCTGATCGCTGCGGGTGTATTGCTGGTACAACTGCAGCCGCGCTGAGTCAGAATCAAAAGGCGCGGGGCCCCTCCCCGCGCCTCTCTTGTCCATTTGAGCTGAGCCAGCGCTACTCGGCGGGCACTTCCACGGGCCCGCGTACCGGCGTCCCATTTCCGCGCAGCGTAATCTGCGTCAGGACGAACGCCGTCACGGCGCACGCCGCAAACCCGATCACCATCGGCAGCGCCGTACCATTGGTGAAGGCGCCGACGATGCCCATCACCACCGATGCGATAATCATCTGCAGCGTTCCCATCAGCGCCGACGCGGAGCCGGCGATCTCGCCCTGCTCTTCCATCGCCAGCACGCTCGTCGATGGCAGCACGAGGCCAAGGAACCCGAAGGCAACGAACATCAGCACGCCCAGCACCCAGACACTGTCGAACCCGGCGAGATAAAGCGCCAGCAGTGTTAGCATAGCCGCGACATAGCCGCTCACTGCGAACCGCACCACGCGGTTCAGCCCGAACCGGCCAACCAGATATCCCGTCGCCTGCGAGACCGCGAAGAAACTCACCGCATTCACAGAGAAGGCAAGGCTGTACTGCGTTGGTGTCAGTCCATAGTGGTTGATGTAGACGAAGCTCGAATTGCCGAGAAACGCCATGAAGCTCGACATGCCGAACGCCCCGATCAGGCTCAATCCGACGAACTTCCAGTCACGGATCAGCTTCCAGTAGGCGCTGAGCGCGCTACCGAAGCTTAATTCCAGACGGGCCTCTTTCGGCCGTGTCTCCTTGAGCCCGAAGACCAGAAGCACCAGCGACAACAGCCCGACGACCGTCATCACATAGAACAGCACCCGCCAGTCGCCAAAACCCAGCACGATGCTGCCCGAAAGCGGCGCCAGAATCGGCGAGATCGAAAACACCAGCATCAGCAGGCTCATCAGCTGCGCCGCCGGAGCGCCCGTATAGTTGTCGCGCACAATCGCCCGCGGCAAGGACATCGACGCACACGCCCCCACGCCCTGCATGAAACGGAACAGCACCAGCCATTCGGCGTTCGGCGCGAGCGCGCAACCGATGGACCCGGCAATATAGACGCCTATGCCGAAGTAGAGCGGCGGCTTCCGCCCGAACATGTCGCTCACCGGCCCGTAGATGAGCTGGCACACGGCAATCGCCGCCATATAGGCCATCAGGCTGAGCTGAATCTGCGCCGTCGACGCCCCCAAATCCTGGGCAATTGCCGGGAGCGCCGGTAGATACATGTCGATGGCCAGCGGACCGATCACCGAGAGCAGGCCCAGCACGACGGCGGCCCGTATGATTTGCGTGTTCATCTTCTCACGCCTTTCCCAAACTGTATGAAACCATCCAGCTAAATAACTACTAGGTTAAGTAACCAGAACAACGCAGTCGGTCAAGCCGTGCGCACATCCAAATGACTGCCGCACCGGTTGCACCGGAATGTCGATTGAACCCTCATGATGCGCGAAACCGCGCATTCGCACACCCGCTTTCGACGCATCGCTGCCATGCATCGCCAGATGACGATGTTCTATACGGCGGTCACCAATTCACTGCTTTCAGGCGGAATCTCCGGTGCAGGTCTCAGCTGCAAAGTTCTGAGTGGATTGAGCAAAGTCCCGGCCACCATCATCGCCAGCAGCTGTTGCACCGGTCCCAGCCGCCCCACCTGACTCACGGCAAAATCGCGCAGCACCGGCAGGACCCGGCTGTCCGACTGGTAGAGCGGCGTCAGGGCCAGACTCATCGCCTGGTACAGCCGGACATGCCATCTCCTCAGCTTCGCGTAGGTTTCCATTGCCTCGGCGACCGAACTGGTCTGCTCCAGCGCCTTGGACAATGCTCGCGCGTCGAGCAGCGCCATGTTCGTCCCCTGCCCAAGCTGCGGGCTGGTCGAATGCGCGCTGTCGCCGACAAAGGCGATCCCCTCGCCAGCCGGAACCTTGAGCGTCGCATGGGTGTAGCGGGCCAGCGTCAAATCCTGGAACGAGCCGAAGGAATCGAGATGCGGCTCCACCTCGGGCCAGAACCCGCGAACCGCCCCCTTCCAGGCCGAGATCCGTTCGCGCTTCAATGCGTCGTATTCGTCCGCCCTGAGAACTCCAGAAGAAGGCCGCAAGCTTCTCTCCACCCGGCACGCGCCGCCCGATCGGCAGCACGCCGATCATGACGTCCGCATGCCGATAGCGCTGCACCAGGGCATGCGGATCGAACCCGTGGTCCACCCAGCGCGTCGTCGCCCAGATCGCCCCGTAGCGCAGCTGCCGCGGCGTCACAGGATGTGCCGCTTGCGAACGCAGTGGCGATGTCGACCCTAGTGCATCGACGACCAGGTCGAATGGCCCCTCACGCCGTCCGCTCGCCGTCGTGAGCCACGATTTGCCGCCAACCCCCGCCTTCCGCTCTGACACCTCGAAGCCCGTTTCGATCGGCACCTTCGACAGCTTCACCGGCTTGAACAATACGTCAAACAGCGCCGCCCTGTGGACCCCAAGGCCGCGCCCGCCGCCCTTGAGTGCGGCATAGCGCACGTCCAGCACCACCTTGCCGCTCTTTGCGTCGTGCCCGAGCAGGCGGTCAAGGGGCTGCCCCATGGCCGCAATGTCTCTGAACAGGTCGAGATCAGCCAGCACCGCCTGCCCAACCGGCTGCAGGATCAACCCGGAGCCCACCGGCCGTGGCACGTCGAAGCGCTCGAACAGGCGCACCTTGTGGCCTGCGCGATTGAGGTACAGTGCCGTTGCAAGCCCCGCCGGCCCGGCCCCTGCGATTGCGATGTCGTATGGCTTGGCCAGTCCGTTGTCCCCTTGCGGGAACTAGAGCATGACCTGCGTGCCGATTTCCACCACCCGGCCGGTGGGGATATGGAAATATTCCGTCGCGTCGGTGGCATTCTTGCGCCAGCGCGATGAAAATCCGGTCCACCCAGAACGGCATGCCCGCCCTTCGGCGACGGCTTCAGCGAGCGGCGGCTGAGGAAGAACGAGGTCGACATGATGTCGAACTTCCAGCCCAGCTTGCGCGCCAGCGCCAGCGCCTTCGGGATGTTCGGCGTCTCCATGTAGCCGAACGTCACCACCACCCGGTAGAACAGGTCGTTGTAGGCATCGATCCTGACTTTCTCGTCGTCCGGAAACCCGCGGCGCCGAAGATGTGACGACGGTCAGGATGACATTGTGCTCGTGCAGCACCTTGTAGTGCTTGAGGCTATGCAGCAGCGCCGTCGGGGCGCCCTCGATGTCGCTGGTCAGGAACACCGCCGTGCCGGGCACGATCGTCGGCTTCTTCTTCGACAGGTTTTCGACGAGGAACTCCAGCGGCACCTCGTCGCGCCGGGTCTTGTCGGCCAGCCGTTTGCGGCCGGCCATCCAGATCACCATGATCGCGGCAATGCATCGTCGACACCGCTGCCGGCACCCAGCCGCCCTGGGTGAACTTGGCGGCATTGGCGAAGAAGAAGCCGAAGTCGATGACCAGCAGCGGCACGATCACCGCCATCGACAGGTAGAGCGGTCCACTTCCACATGCCGCCACATCACGATGAACAGCAGCACGCGCCGTCACCAGCATTTCGCCGGTCACCGCGATGCCATAGGCCGCTGACAGCGCGCTCGAACTCGCGGAAGCCGATGACGAGGAGCAGCACCGCGATCAGCAGCAGCGAGTTGACCTGCGGCATGAAGATCTGCCCGGCCATTTCCTCCGAGGTGTGCCGCACCTCGAGGCGCGGCAGGAGGTTGAGGTGCATGGCCTGGCGCACCAGCGAATAGGCCCCGGTGATCACCGCCTGGCTGGCGATGACCGTCGCCAGCGTTGCCATGCCGATCATCGGCATCAGCGCCCATTCCGGCTGCATCTGGAAGAACGGATTGTCGGTCTCGCCGATATGCCGGAGCACGAACGCGCCCTGCCCGAAATAGTTGAGCAGCAGGCACGGGAACACCAGGATCAGCCACGCCGCGATGATCGGTTTGCGGCCGAAATGGCCGAGGTCGACATAGAGCGCCTCTGCGCCGGTGACCGCCAGGAACACCGCACCGAGCACGACGATCGCCAGCGCAGCAGTGATTGACGAGGAACGCGACGGCGCGTGTCGGATTGAGCGCCTGACAGCACCTCCGGGCGCATCGATGATGTGGACCAGCCCCGAGAGGCCCAGCACCAGGAACCACAGCGCCATGATCGGCCCGAAGACCGTCGAGACCCGCGCGGTGCCGAATCGCTGCACCATGAACAATACCACAAGGATCACCAC
The DNA here is from genome assembly GCA_963796775.1 of uncultured Alphaproteobacteria bacterium. Classification (GTDB taxonomy): domain Bacteria; phylum Pseudomonadota; class Alphaproteobacteria; order Rhizobiales; family Devosiaceae; genus Devosia_A. The sequence continues at coordinate 849,361 of CAWCMZ010000007.1, forward strand.
CGTCAGCCGGCACCACCCACGGCGCCAGGTTCGGCGCCACGACCTCGATGCCCTCGACCGCGGACAGCACCGAAATGGCCGGCGTGATGATCGCATCGCCCGAGGAACAGCGAGCCGCCGACGATGCCGAGCGCGAGGATCCAGGCCGGCCGCTTGGCGAACGCCTTGCCGGCCAGCGTCATCAGCGACAGCGTGCCGCCTTCGCCATTGTTGTCGGCCCGGAGCACGAAGCTCACATATTTGACCGTCACGACCATGGTCAGCGCCCAGACGATCAGCGACAGCAGGCCCAGCACCTCGCGCGCAGTGGTCAGGCCGCCCGATGCGTGCAGCGACTCCCGGAAGGCATAGAGCGGGCTGGTGCCGATGTCGCCGTAAACGACGCCGAGGGCCCCGAGCACCAGGAGCGGGAACGCATCTTTGGTGTGGCTCGACAGGCTCGGCCGCGGCGATACCGGCCTTCGGGCCGATGGAAGTTTCGTGCGTCATGTACCCTGCTCGCCTCGATGAGGAGGCGGGCGGTTCTCTACACCCGTACTGCGCTGTACTCAACCGTTAACGCGCTGCCGATGCAAAAACGGGCGACGGCATTTGCCGTCGCCCCTGGCTAAGGCAGAAGACCTTCGTGGACGAAGGAGACTACGCGGCCTGCTGCCTGCAGCATTCGTCCTCGCGCGCGGCCTTGGTGGCATTGGTCCACCAGGCCAGATTGTCGAACAGTTCCTTGGTATACGGCACGAAGTTCGGCGCCGTCTCGTCCCAGGTCTTCTGCCCCATCATGATCGGCAGGAAGTCCGAGCCGCCGATATGGACGGCGTGGCGCACCGACACAGCCTGCATCTCGACCATGATGTTGCGCAGGTGCTCGACCGCGCGGGCGCCGCCGACCGAGCCATAGCCGACATAGGCCACGGCCTTCTTGATGAAGGGCTTATAGGCCCAGTCGAGCGCGTTCTTCAGCGCGCCGGGGATCGAGCGGTTGTACTCGGCGGTGACGACGATGTAGCCGTCGAATTCGTTGAGCTTGGCCTGCCACTTGGCGGCAACCGGGTTCGGCGTGGGCATCCAGAAGTCCGACGCCGGAGCGTCGAACAGCGGCAGCGGATAGTCGGCAAGGTCGACCAGTTCGACATCGAACTGCCCGGTCTGCTTGGCGAGGTCGAGGATCCACTTGGCCGGCTTGTCGCCGAAGCGGTTGGGACGGATGCTGCCGATGATGACGGCGATTTTGGGTTTCGACATTTTCTTGCTCTCCAGTATACAAACTGTAACTGAGTGCGAATATGTGACTATTCCAACGCGCCGCAAGCGGGCACGTTCGTCACTCAGGCTGACAGGACCGGGAAGCCAGTCACCTAAAGGGCGGCCAAGGGACATCGATGTTAGTGAAGCGCCAGCCGGGCGTTTCCGGCAGCCTTGCTGTCCCAATCTGCATGATCCTCCCGGATCAGACGGTTGAGCAGAAACCGCATTGTTCGCGATTATTGACCGGTCAGGCAGCGCCGAGCAGCGCCCTGATACCGCCGCACCGCCTCGCCAAACCCCATCAGCAGTGCATCGGCGGTGATGCGCATGCCCGATCGAGACCTCGGCGAGGTCGGGAATCGCCTCGATCAGCGGCGGCAGGTTGTCGAGGGTCAGGTCGTGCCCGGCATTGATCCCGAGCCCCGGTCGCGCGCCCGCCGCGTTGTGCCCGGCACGCCGCACCGCCGCCGCGGTCGCCACAAGCTTTTCGAGCTGCCAGTGCCCTATCCGCCACCGCCTGCAGGCCGCGCCGTAGGGCCCGGTATAGAGCTCCACCCGCTGCGCCCCGGCCTCCCACGCCGCCTGCGGCACGGCCGGGTCGGCATCGATGAACAGCGACACCCGCATCCCGCCCGCCATCAGCCGCTTGATGGCCGGCAGCAGCAGCGTCTGACTACCCCTCACGTCCCAGCCATGATCCGACGTTGACTGCGACGGATCGTCCGGCACCAGCGTCACCTGCTGCGGCAGCACCTCTTCGCACAGCGGATGAAGTCCCCCGTCGGATAGCCTTCGATGTTGAACTCGGCCTCGGGATACTCCGCCTTGAGCAGCGCACTGAGTTCGAACACGTCCGTCCGCCGCATATGCCGCTCGTCGGGCCGCGGATGTACCGTGATCCCCTCCGCCCCCGCATCGAGGCAGACGCGCGCGATGCCGGTGACGCTCGGCCACGGCAGGTCGCGTCGGTTCCTGCAGCTGAGCCACGGCATTGAGGTTGACGGAGAGCTTGGTCACTGCGGTCCTCCGGTTGCGGCCCTCTATAGCCCGGCAGCCGCCGGCCTCTAGGCCGTCACGAGCAGCCGCCGTTTCCGCTCGTCGAGCAGCGCGATGGTCACCCCGCTACCGAGGATCAGCGCGATCCCACAGAGCGCCAGCAGATTGGGCAGCGTCTGGAACACCACCACGCCCGAAATCACCGCCCAGACCGAGAACAGGTAATAGAACGGCGCCACTGCACCAGTCGCGCCCGTCCGGTAAGCTCAGAAAGATCAGGAAGTGCCCGGCGGTGAGAAACAGTCCGGAGCACGCGAGCAGCAGCAGATGCCGCAGATCGGGGATGACCCATTGCTCGCAGCGTGAACGTCGCAATCCCCGCACCGGCCATCACCACCAGCACCGTCGAAAACGCCACAATCATGGTCGGAATTTCGGCCGGCACCTGGCGGCCGACAATATCGCGAATGGCCGGCCCCACTGCCGCACCCAGCCCGAGCAGCGCGTAGACCGAGAAGCCCGCGCCTGTCGGCTGCGCCACCAGCAGTGCACCGGTGAAGCCCGTTGCGATCAGTGCCATCCTGAGCACCCCGATCCTGTCACCGTAGACCAGCGCCACGCCGATCAGCAGCAGCATCGGCGCAATCTGTCCCAGCGCCGTGATGTCGGCGATCGGCATGTTCTTCAGCGCCACGATGAAACACAGCACGCGCCAGCAGTTCGAAGCTGTTGCGCAGCAGCGTCCAGCCGTTGAACACGCTGGGAATCCTCGGCCCATTGCCGGTCAGCAGCACCAGCGGCAGGCACCACAGCGTCGCCATCACGCCGCGCAGGAACAGCGTCTCGAACGCCGGCAGCCCTTCCGTCGCGAGCTTCATGAACGTGTCGTTGATGACATACGACCCGGTCGCCAGCGACATGAACAAAATGCCGCGCAGATTCGATTGAGTGGACATGCTGGAATGGGACTCAAGAAAGCCGGACGCGGTGCCAACCGCGCCCCAACTAGCCGGGCGGCGCCAAGACCGTCAAGGTCGCGCGTCCCTATCCTACGGTCACCACGACACTGCCGCGCTTGTGGCCGCCATCGACACGCCGGTGCGCCTCGGCAATGTCTTCGAAGGCATAGGTCCGGTCGATCACCGGCCGGATGACGCCCCGTGCCGTGAGATCGAGCAGTTGCGCATAGGCCGCGGCGTTGAAGGCGTCGCCCTCTTCGCTCGCTTCGATCACCTGCTTGGTCCATTTCGCCGAAATGAATGCCCCCAGCTTATCGAAGATGACGAGCAGGAATCTGCCTCCGGGCTTCAGCGAACCTCGAACGCGGGCCAGCGGCGCGTTGCCGTGATTGTCCATGATGACGTCGTAGGTCTCGCCGTTCCGCGTGAAGTCCTCAAGGTCGTACGCAATCACGTGATCGGCGCCGAGCGAGCGCACGAGATCGACATTCGCGGCGCTGCAGACTCCGGTGACCACCGCGCCCATGTGCTTGGCAATCTGCACGGCCATCGTGCCGACCGCGCCCGACGCGCCGTTGATCAGGATGGACTCGCCCGCCTTGAGCCGGCCGCCGTGGAAAAAGATGAGCGACGTCAGGCCCCCGAACAGCACCGATACCGCGTCCTCGTAACTCACCCCGTCGGGAATCCGCGCAACCGTGCCGGTCTCGGCAAAGGTCGCGTATTCGGCATGCAGCCCGAACTTGAACCCGCGCGAGCCAACGACGCGATCACCCACCTTGAACTTCGTCACATTGCGGCCGACCGCTTCGACCTCACCCGCCATCTCGAAACCCTGAATCGGCTGCCTGGGCGCGTTGAGGCCAAGGCTCAGCCGCATCAGGAAGCTGAACACCGGCCCACCCGGTACCCGTAGCGCGCGCACGCGGGCATCGCCCGAATTGACGGTCGTGGCACGTGAGCGCACCAGAATCTCATCGTCCCCCGGCACCGGCGTCGGCACGTCGTGCAGTTTTACAACGTCCGGCGACCCATAGCGCTCAACCAGTGCAGCTTTCATTGCAGCATCCCCAGCCCAGAATGCTGGTGATGTAGTTCACCAACACACCAGTTCAAGGGGCCGGACGGAAAACTACATGCCTTCAGCGCCCCGCGAGATCGCCGCGAGCCCGGTACGCACCACCTCGATCAGCCCCAGCGGCGCCATCAGCGTAATGAAGCTGTCGATCTTGCTCGGCTTGCCCGTCACTTCGAACACGAAGCTCTCGGTGGTCGCATCGACGATCTGCGCCCGGAACGCGTCTGCCAGCCGAAGCGTCTCTGCCCGGTGCTCGCCAGAACCGCCCACCTTGATCAGCGCCAGCTCGCGCTCCAGCGACTTGCCCTCGGCCGTCAAATCGTGCACCCGGTGCACCGGCACCAGTCGCTCGAGCTGCAACTTGATCTGCGTCAGCACCTTGGGCGTTGCGACCGTCACCACGGTGATGCGGCTCAGCCCCTTGTCGTGCTCGGTCTCTGAGACGGTGAGACTGTCGATGTTGTAGCCGCGCGCCGAAAACAGCCCGACCACCCGCGCCAGGATACCCGGCTCATTGTCGACCAGCACCGAGAGCGTGTGGCGCTCTGGCACTTGGGTTTCAGCTGCGATGAAATAGGCGGAGCCCGCCGGTTGCAGATGTGCGTTCATGTCTTTCTCCCGCCGGCCGTCAGACCAGCTGCCTCCCCTTTGCGTCGATCACCGCGCCGATATCATCGGCAAAGTCCGGCATGATCATTTCATTGTGCGGCTTGCCCGACGGGATCATCGGCAGGCAGTTCTCATGCTTTTCGACCAGGCAGTCGAACAGCACCGGCCCGTCGTAATCGAGCATCTCGCCGATCGCCGCGTCGAGCTTGGCCGGGTCATCGCATTTGATGCCCTTGCCGCCGAAGGCTTCCGCCAGCTTGACGAAGTCCGGCAGGCTCTCCGAATACGAGTGCGCATAGCGACCGCCGTGCAGCAGGTCCTGCCACTGCCGCACCATCCCCATGCGCTCGTTGTTGAGGATGAAGATCTTGACCGGCAGCCGGTACTGCACCGCAGTCGACATCTCCTGCATCGTCATCTGCACCGAGGCTTCGCCAGCGATGTCGATGACCAGCGCGTCGGGATGCGCCACCTGCACGCCGATCGCCGCGGGCAGGCCATAGCCCATCGTCCCCAGCCCGCCTGAGGTCATCCAGCGGTTCGGCATCTCGAACGGGAAGTGCTGCGCCGCCCACATCTGGTGCTGCCCGACTTCCGTCGTCACATAGACGTCCCTGCCCTTCGTTGCTTCGTAGAGTCGCTTGATCGCGTGCTGTGGCTTGATCGTCGTGGTCGAGTTTCGGAACCCGAACGAGTTCTTGCTTCGCCATTGCTTGATCTGGTCCCACCACGGCGCCAGTGCCTCGGTCCGCGGCTCGTTCGTCTTGGCCCGCCACACCCGCACCATCTCTTCCATGACCAGCCCGCTGTCCCCGACGATCGGCAGATCGGCGCGGACATTCTTGCTGATCGACGACGCATCGATGTCGACGTGGATCTTGGTCGAATCCGGCGAGAAATCGGAAATCTTGCCGGTGATCCGGTCATCGAACCGCGCCCCGATGCAGATCATCAGGTCGCAGTCATGCATCGCCATGTTGGCCTCGTAGCTGCCGTGCATGCCGAGCATCCCCATCCACTGCGGATTGGACCCGGGGAACGCCCCCAGCCCCATCAGCGTCGATGTCACCGGAAACCCGGTCAGCTCAGCCAGTTCCCGCAGCCTCTCCGATGCCTCAGGGCCGGAGTTGATGACGCCGCCGCCGGTGTAGAAGATCGGCCGCCTTGCTCGCAGCATCAGATCGACGGCGGACGCGATGGCGCCAGCGTCGCCCGAAGTGGCCGGATGATAGCTCTTGTGCCGGCTCGCCCCGATTTCATCGGGTCCAAGATAGGCGCCGAGCGCGAACTGAACGTCCTTAGGAATATCGACCAGCACTGGACCGGGCCGCCCGCTCCGCGCAATGTGGAACGCTTCGTGCATCACGCGCGGCAGGTCGCTGACGTTCTTGACCAGATAATTGTGCTTGGTGCACGAGCGGGTGATGCCGACCGTGTCGCACTCCTGGAACGCGTCCGAGCCGATCAGCGGCGTCGGCACCTGCGCCGTCAGCACGACGATCGGGATCGAATCCATCAGCGCATCGGTCAGCGGCGTGACGACATTGGTGGCGCCCGGACCCGAGGTCACCAGCACGACGCCGACCTTGCCGGTCGAGCGAGCGTAACCCTCGGCCATATGGCCGGCGCCCTGCTCGTGCCGGACCAGAATGTGCTGCACCTTGTCCTGTTGGAACAAGGCATCGTAGATCGGCAGCGCAGCGCCACCCGGATACCCGAAGATGTGCTCCACGCCCTGGTCCACCAGCGCCTGGATCACCATCTCTGCGCCCGTCATCTGCTCAGCCATTTTGTCGTCCTTCCTCCGCGGTCCTCACCGCACGTCGATGCTTGAATTTCCGGCAATAAAAAAGGCCCCTTTCGGGACCTGTTTGCGCGCACCCATCCTCGCGGGGAATTACCCCACGTGGCCGATGCGCGTTCCTACTACGAGAATGTTCCGCACGAATGTGCTCCAAAATCAGAGTGCGATTGATAAGGGTGGGAGGCAGCGGGTGTCAACCCCGCATGCGAACAGTAGCAGACCGCGACCACCCGGGATAGGCGCCGCGATCCGCATGCAGTCGCAATTCAGCGACAGATGGCGGGCCCCGGTGCCTCAGAACACCGCCAGATATTTGAGCAGAGCCACGATGCCAATGATGATGACGATGATCTGGACGATCTGACGCAACCGCGCTTCGATCGGCAGGCGCTGCACGAGGTACAGCACGAGGATGACAACGAGGAAAGTGATCAGAATACTGACGATGAGGCTCATGTGACGCTTCTCCAAACCCTCGCGCGGCGCGCGGGACATGCGTCAGCAACGGGCGGTGGCAGAAAGGGTTGCCTGGAAGGATGTACGATCTACCCCTCGGCGTTCTCAACCCATACATCGGGCAGCTCTTCGACCAGGAACAACCGCGCTAGGCTCAGGGGCACCGTCCCCATTGAGAGGATCACCTCCGGGATGGGCAGGCCGCGGAAGTCCTCGACATCGGGGACCGGTGCGCCGGTTTCCACCATGGTCATCGAAACGATGCGGGCGGGTTGCCTCGAGCGGCCGTCTGGTGAAGGCGTCCAGCCCGGCACCAGCCAGTAGCCGCCATTGCGGCTGATCGTATCCAGTTCACGCATCGCCCAGCCGCCATTCGACAACTGCACCGTCACCACCGTCTTCGAAATCGTGCTCATCGCACCCCCGTGCTCTGGTTAATCGCCTCACGATAGCGCCAGTCTGCCTCGCCGAAAAAGCCCCTCCACAGCGCGTCTGGGATGCGTGGTGCGGAGGCAGAAGAGGCACTTGACCCACATCAAGGGACGGCGCGTGCCTCTGGCTAGGGTCATCCAACCCGGAGGCCGACCAGATGCGCGCACTCGTTCTCTACTACTCCAACACTGGCTACACGCGGAAAGTCGCCGAAGCACTGGCGGAGGAGCTGGGCGCCGAGCTTGGTGAAATCACCTGCTCGACCTACCTCAACTGGTACGGCCCGCTCGCCATGGCCTGGGACATCTTCACCCGCCACCTGCCGCACGTCCGCATGCTCAGTACCCCCGGTGCGCATTACGATCTGGTCGTCATCGGTGGTCCGGTCTGGGCTGCCAAGGCTGCCCCACCGGTGCTGCGGGTGCTCGCTGACCACCGTGCAGAACTCCGCCGCGTCGGCCTGTTTGTCACCTGCCGCGGGACCGCAACCCAGTCGCCACCCGAGCCCGCCATCGCGGAAATGGCTGGCCGGGTTCCCGGGTCGGTTGTCGGCGCGCGCATATTTCCAGACGCTCAGATCACTTCGGGCAATTATCACGACGCGGCAAAGAGCTTCGCCGCTACACTCCTCCACTCCAGCGCAAGCCTCGCCGCGCCCCAGCCACAGTGACCTACGGAGCCCCCATGGAACGCGTCCACATCACCCAGCACTCATCCCTCGGAGCCGCCTGGTTCGCTGGCTGGCTGTTCACCATCGGTTACCTGCACCTCGACTTCTGGATGGGTGTGCTCGGCATCTTCGTCTGGCCCTGGTTCATCGGCAGCCACTTTGCCGTGCCGGTCGCCTGATCGATCACCTTTCGGCAGAATATCGGAACGTCCTTTCTCCCCTCGCGTTGCGTCTTCACGAGGGGCCTAGAAAGGAAACTACTATGAAAATCAATGACAAGATCATCAAGATCCTCGGGATCAGCGCCACCGTGCTAGCCCTAACGGCAACATCGGCGTTCGCTCGACCCGCCGAGGCGACCGCGCCGGTCAACGTGCGCACGGGTCCCGGCCTTGGCTTCCACGTTGTCGATCGCCTGCATCGCGGCGAAAACGTCAACATCAGCCGTCGATCACATGGCTGGTGCTATGTGCAGAAGACCGGCCGCAACGGCTGGGTCTCATGCGCCTACCTGACGGCCGACAATTACGGCAACTGGCGCTATCGTGACCGCCCGAACTACCGCTCCTACGATTACAACGTCGGTCCCGGCGTCACATTCCAGTTCGGCTTCGGTGGCAACGGCTACAATGGCCGCAACGGCAACTGGAACAACAGCCATAACGGCCACAACAACGGCAACTGGCAGCATAACTAGCCAGCCCCCAGGCTAAGCGATGGAGGCGCCGTCATTAGCGGCGCCTCCTTCTATTCTGCGGCTTCGCGCTCCAACACCGGCTCGCGCTTTGCCGCCCCCCAGGCCACGAGGCCACGGCCGCCACCATCCCGCCGGCAGCGAAGGCGCGCGGCCCGAAGCGATCGCTCATCATTCCCGCCACCGGGCCAGCCAGCAGCACGCCCAGCGCCAGCATGAAGATACCGGCCCAGAGCGGATCAACTCGAAGCTGTAACCATGCAGCGTCGGCGCAATAAAAAAGGGCCCCGTGAAGGGCCCTTCTCAATCCTGGCCGCTAAGGAGCCTAGAGCAGCTTGACGTTGGTCGCCGAAACCTTGCCATCGCGGCCGGTCTCGAGATCATAGGAAACCTTCTGGCCCTCATTGAGGGACGAAATCCCTGCGCGTTCCAGCGCGGAGATATGCACGAAGGCGTCCTTGTCGCCACCGGCATCCGGAGCGATGAAGCCGAAGCCTTTGGTGGTGTTGAAAAACTTTACGGTTCCATTGGTCATGGTAGACCTCTTTCAGTTGTAAGCGCCGCATAAGCGGCACACTCAATTCCGCCCACGCGGATGCGGGGACGGCCGGACGTTTACAAGATCAGGAGGTAGCCAATGGACCGGCTCGCCGGTCGTTTCAGTTAGCGCAAGACGAGTGCAAAACGTATGCCTTTTACCATGCATGCCAATACAGGCCATTGCAAGGCAAGACTTTGATCAACATTGAATTACCGGATGAGATCGAGGTCCGCTTCCTGCACCACGCGCTCATAACTTTCCACTTCACTGCGGACCCGGTAGAGCAGCGGGCCACCCTCATGCGGGAGCAGCGAGATCACCTTGCAGGCGGCCTCTGTGCGAGCAATCGAGCGTCCGCCGCCATTCATGCGGACACGATCGCCAACATGAAAACGGTGCTTGGCCGCTCCCAGCGTAGGACCGGACTTGCGGCGCGGAGGTCCGACATTGCCGCCCACCACCATGTCGGCATGCGGCTCAGGATGGCCCGCAGGACGATTTTTGGCCTCTTTGGCTTTTGCCGTCGAGGCGCGCTTGCGGGTCACCGGGATGGCGATACTCTTAACGAGGTCTTCCAAGGATAGTCCTTCCAGCGAAGGCTCCAGAACGCCCGTTGACGCTCCGGTCGGGGCCGCAAATGGGCCAATTTCATCAATCGTAGCACACCCTCGCCCAAAAAGGGGAGAAACCTGCCCGTCGCGCTCACCCTTCCAACCCATCATCCAATCGGCTAGGGAACCGCTGCGAAGTGGGTGAACTATTATGAGCAGGCAAACCGCGGCGGCGGCCACCGGCGCAACGCCGTCGCATTCCGTGAAATCCTGGTGGGAAGAGTTCAAGGCGCTCTTCACGCTCGGCTGGCCACTGATTGTCGCGCAACTGGCTCAGAACGCCCTCCTCACCACCGATGTGATCATGATGGGCTGGCTCGGCCCGCGATACCTGGCCGCCGGGGCGCTCGCCAATGCCCTCTTCATCTGCGTGCAGCTGTTCGGCATCGGCGTCGTCGGGGCGGTCGCGCCCATGGTCGCGCAGGCCCTCGGCGCGCGCGACTTCCGCTCTGTCCGCCGCACAGTGCGGCAGGGCATGTGGGTCGGGATTATCCTGTTTGTCGCCCTGTTTCCCCTTGCTCTGGAACATCCGGGCGATCTACGGCTGGCTCGGTCAGGACCCGCAACTCGCCGTCATGGCGGAGCGCTTCGTGCATTTCGGCATCTGGCTGTTCCTGCCGGCGCTCATGATCATCGTCATCCGCTCGTTCCTCTCGGCCTATGGCTCAACCCGCGTCATTCTCCTGATCACCGTCTGCGGCGTGCTGGTCAATGGCCTCTGCGACTACGCCCTGATGTTTGGCAATTTGGGCTTCCCACGCCTCGACCTGGCCGGCTCGGGCATCGCGACCACGATGGTGAACTGCGTGATGCTCGCTTTGATGCTCATCTATGTGCTGACCCACCGCCGCTACCGCCGCTACCACATCTTCGCGCGCTTCCTGAAGCCCGACTGGCCGCGCTTCCGCCAGATCTGCGCGCATCGGCACGCCGATCGGTCTGATGGTGCTGGCCGAAGTCGGACTGTTCACCGCGGCGGCATTGCTTCAGGGCTGGCTCGGCGCCGACGAAGTGGCCGCACACGCAGTTGCCCTGCACTCGCCTCGCTGGCCTTCATGGTGCCGCTCGGCCTCAGCCAGGCGACCACCGTGCGCGTCGGCCTCGCCTTGGGCCACGGCGATCCCGAGGGCGTGCGCAAGGCCGGCTGGGCCTCGCTCGCCGCTGACCCGCGTTCATGGCCGGCACTGCGTCTGTTGTTCTTCAATTTTCCCCACCAGCTGGTCGCTCTGTTCCTGAACCCGCTGAACCGCCGAAAACGCCACGCCCGCTGGCGCTCGCCGCGACCTACCTGCTGTCGCCGCGCTGTTCCAGATCGTCGACGGCGCGCAGGTGGCCATGGCGCGCTGCCCTGCGCGGCCTAGCGACACCAACATGCCGCTGATCATCGCGCTCGTCGGCTACTGGGCGATCGGCTTGCCGATCGCCTACCTGTTGGGCTTCGTCTTCGGCTGGCGCGGCGTCGGCATCTGGCTGGGCCTTGCCGCCGGTCTTGCCGCGACCGCAGTCGTTCTGGTCATCCGCTTTGCCCTGCGCGAACGCCTCGGCCTGATCCGGCGAGCCCCAGCCTAAGCCAGCGGATCGACCCACGGCCAGTCGCCCATCCGGTTGCGGAACCAGGTGCGCTGCCGCTTGGCATATTGCTGTGTGGCGATCGACCGCGCGCTCGATCGCCGTCTCGCGGTCGATCCTGCCGTCCAGCCAGTCGCGCAATCTCGCGGCACCCCAATCGCCTTCATCGCCGGCAGGCCGGATCGAGCTCCAGCGCCGCAGCGCCTTCACCTCCTGCACCGCCCCCCTGCTGAACATCGTGGCGAAGCGCTGGCGATCCGCTCGCGCAGCACCTCGCGGTCGGGATCGAGCACCATGCGCTCGACATCGAACCCGTCCAGCAGCCCTGCCTGCGCCGCCTCCTGGAAGCTGCAAGCGAGCGCCCGGTCGCCTTAAGACCGCCAGCGCCCGGATCACCCGCTGCGGATCCGGCGATTTGAGCCGCGCCGCCATCGCCGGATCGCGCGCCGCGATCAGCCGCCCCCGCGCCTCGCGGTCGAGCCCAGCGATCTCGGCAGCCACCTCCAGCCGTCACCTCGGCCGGGACCTCGCGGCATATCGGCAAAGCCATTTGCAGCGCATCGAAATAGAGCCCCGTGCCGCCAACGAAGATCAGCGGCCGTCCATCGCTCGGGTAGTCGATGAACTCGTCGACCGCCGCGACCAGCCCCCGGTCGAGAACCGCTCGCCGGGCGACACCGTGCCGTAGAGCCGATGCGGCACGCGCCTGCATCTCGGCCGCGTCGGTCGCGCGGTCAGCACCGCGCAGCATGTCATAGACCTGCATGGCGTCGGCATTGACGATCACGCCGCCATGCTCCTGCGCCAGGCTGCAGCGCCAGCGCCGACTTGCCGCTGGCAGTCGGACCCGCTATCAACACCGCGCGCCTGCTCCGGCTCATGCGCATCACCCCGCATCCGGTCCGGAAGCCACGTCCATGTCGGTTCTTTGCCTCATCGCCAATCCCGCCGAACCGGCGCTCGACCCCTACCCTGGCTGCGGCCATCCAGAAGCAAACCGGCGGCGAGATCAACTGGCTGGACCACGCGCATTGCCTGCGAGATCATCGGCGCCGAAGTCAACCGACGCGCTGGCGATCGCCCGCGCACTGCATCGCCGGCCAGCCCATCGACGCCGCCCTGGTGCCAGCTGCGAGCCGCCGCAAGACCCTGCTCGTCGCCGACATGGATTCCACCATGATCAACGAGGAATGCATCGACGAGCTGGCCGACGCCGTCGGCATCAAGGCCGAGGTGGCCGGCAATCACCGACCGCGCCATGAACGGCGAACTCGATTTCGGACAGGCGCTCGATACCCGCGTCGCGCTGCTCAAGGGTCTCGCGCGCAAGGCGCATCGAAGAAGTCCGGCGCGAGCAGATCACGCTTGCTCCCGGCGGCCGCGCCCTGATCCAGACCATGAAGGCCTATGGCGCCTATACCTCGCTGGTTTCGGGCGGTTTCACCTTTTTTGCCGACTACTTTGCCAAGCGCATCGGCTTCGACGAAGCCGTCGCCAATGTCCTCGAGTTCGACGGTGACGCGCCTGACTGGCACGGTGCACAAGCCCATCGTCGACAAGACCACCAAACGTACCCGCCTGCTCGCCCTTGCCGCGGAGCGCAACATCCCCATCGAGAAGACCATGGCCGTGGGCGACGGCGCCAACGATCTCGACATGATCAAGGCCTGCCGGCCTCGGCGTTGCGCTGCACGCCAAGCCAGCCGTCGCCGCCGAGGCGCATGTCCGCATCGACCACGGCGACCTCACCGCCCTGCTCTACCTGCAGGGCTACAGCGAGGATGAGTTCGTCCTGTAAGGCTGGAGAGCCTGGCCGATCCTGCGTGCCTGGACTGGCGCGGCCGCCCTGCTCGCTAGTTTAGCCGGATCGCGATGAAGCGGCTCTGCCCGGTTGGATCCGTGACCTTGAACAGCACCGCAGGCCGCCCGGCTTCCTTCGCCGCGCCCACAATTCCGGTCACATCCGCGACGGTCGCGACCTTCTGCTGATTGACTTCGCTGATCAAGAGTCCCGGAAGGAACCCCTTCTTCGACGCATCGGTGTTCGGGTTGACTGTTGTCACAACGACGCCCTCGAGTCCCTTGGGCAGCGAAAACTGATCGCGCAGCGTATCGTCGGTCGGTGCGATATCGAATCCCAGCATTTCGTTGAGACCCGGCGCCGGCCCGGCCAGTGCATCGGGCTGCTCTTCGTCGGGCAGCGTCTTGGTCGCCGGCTCGCGCGAAGCAATCAACTGCTCGCCCACCTCGAGACGCCCCAGCGTAATGTCGAGCACGACCTCCGTGCCGCCGCGCAGCACCTTGACCGGCACCGCCCTGCCAACGGCCGTCTCGGCCACCACACGCGGCAGGTCGCGCATCTTCTCGATCGGATGCCCGTCGAACTCGAGGATCATGTCGCCTTCCTGCACGACGCCGTCGGATGGGCCGTCCTTGGTAACGTCGACCACCAGGGCGCCGAACGAGTTCGGCCGCGCCAGACTGGCAGCGATATCCGGCGTTACCTCCTGGATGCCGACGCCGAGCCAGCCGCGCCGGGTCTCGCCATACTGTTCGAGTTGGTCGATCACGGGCTTGGCGAGGTTGCCCGGTACCGCAAAGCCGATACCCAGCGACGAGCCGCCCCGCGCAATGATGGCGGTATTGATGCCCACCACCTTGCCGTCCATGTCGAACAGCGGCCCGCCGGAATTGCCCTGATTGATCGCCGCGTCGGTCTGGATGAAATGGTCATAGGGCCCGGATTGGATGTCGCGGTTGCGCGCCGAGACGATCCCCAGCGTCACCGATCCGCCAAGCCCGAACGGATTGCCGATAGCCATCACCCAGTCGCCGACCTCGGCGGTGTCGCTGTCGCCGAACTCGACAAACGGCAGGTCGTGTCCGGCGTCGATCTTCAGCACGGCGAGGTCGGTCTTGTCGTCGGCCCCGATGACGTGCGCCGGCAGCCGCGTCCCGTCGGTCAGAAAGACCAGGATCTCGTCGGCGCCATCGATGACGTGGTTGTTGGTGACGATCAGGCCGTCCGTCGTTGATGATGAAACCCGAGCCCAGGCTGCGCGACCTCCTGCATCCGCCGCCTGCCCCTGATCCTTGTTGGGGTTGAGATCGTCGAACAGTTCATTGAGCGGCGAACCCTCTGGGGCCGTCGGGAAGGGCACGCCGCTGCCGCCCGAAACATGCCGCGAGGTGCCGATATTGACCACCGCCGGTGACAGCACCGCGGCCAGCGAGGCCACCGAATCCGGGCCCTTCGCCAGGACCGGCTGCAGGATTGCGGGCAACGACAGCGCCGCAATCAGCAGCGGCAACGCCAGTCTGCGCAAATCCATTTATGTCCTCCAGGCCGGGCGGCAACCACTGGCGGATCAAACCGGAATGATCGTCCGCATGACCCACAAGAGAACAAGTCCCGCCGCGGCGCAAGCCAAGCCAACCGCACGAATTCTTGATGCTGGCATCGTCAGGATCGATGCCAGCATCTTCTTCATCTGCTCCGGAAAGGCGGCATAAAGAAGCCCTTCCAGTGCCACTGCGAGGGCAAGCGCGGTGAAGAACGCCGTCACTGCGCCGGAACGGCCGGCGCAGTTTCAGTAGTGGGCGACGGAACCTCATTGGCCGGCGCGATATCGAGCGGAATATCCTCGGCGGGCATTGACGTGTCCTCCGGCACCGATGGCTGCTCAGCAGGAATGGCGACCGTCGACGGCGGCGTGATCACCGTGCCCGCCGGGACATCGACCCTGCTGCTGCCGCTGCTTGCCGCTTCCGAACCGAAGTAACGGAAGAACTCGCTGTCGGGCGACAGCACCATCGTGGTGCCGTTTGCACCAAGCGCCGTGCGGTAGGACTGCATCGACCGGTAGAACTCGAAGAATTCCGGGTCCTGATTATAGGCCGACGCAAACACCGAGCTCCGCTGCGCTTCGCCCTCGCCGCGAAGGATTTCGCTATCCTTGCGGGCTGCGGCGACGATCTCGACCGCCTGGCGGTCGGCGATGGCCTTGAGCGACTGCGCCTCTTCCTGGCCACGGGCCCGCAGCAGCGCGGCCTCGGCCAGACGTTCGGCCTTCATGCGTTCGAAGGTCTGGGCCGACACCTGCTGGGTCAGATCGGTCCGCAGGATGCGCACGTCGACGATGTCGATGCCGAGCTCCGCCATATCGGGACGGATCAGATCGCGCGCTTCGCGCATCATCGCCGGACGCTCTTCCGAGAGCGCCGCGTTGAATTCGCGCAGCCGTAGACCTGGCGCAGCGCCGCATCGAAGCGGGTTGCGATGCGGCTCTCCGCCACGCGCAACTCACCCAGGGCGCGTTCGCGGAACAGCCGCGGATCGGAGATGCGGTAGGTCAGGAACGCGTCGACCTGGTAGAACTTGCCGCCCGAAACCTGCAGCGTCATGTTGGCGATGTCGTAGCGCAGCAGCCGGTCTTCGATGATCTGCACGCGTGTCGACGATCGAGGTCGGGATCTTGAAGTAGAGGCCCGGCTCGCGTGTGGACGTCGGTGATCTGGCCGAAGCGCATGACGATGGCCTGCTCGCGCTCGTTGACCACGTAGATCGACGAGAACAGCACATAGATGGCGCCGACGATGACGACGCCGATGATGATGAGACGGTTCATGGCTTAGCCTCCCCGTTATTGGCCGGAGGGGCGCTGCTGGATTGCAGCTGCAGGGCAGCGGCAGATAGGGCACGACGCCCGTTCCATCCGGCGCCTTTCTCGATGATGACCTTCTCCGAGCCGCCCAGCACCTGCTCCATGGTTTCGAGGAACAGCCGCTTGCGCGTCACTTCGGGCGCCTTGGCGTATTCGTCGTAGACCGAGATGAAGCGCGCCGCTTCACCCTCTGCTTCCTGCACGACGCGGTTCTTGTAGGCGGCCGCGTCTTCGCGCATCTGCGCGGCCTGACCGCGGGCATCGCCGAGCAGGGTATTGGCGTACTGGCGCGCCTCTTCCTGGAAGCGGTCCTCGTCCTGCTCGGCGCGCTGCACTTCGTCGAACGCGTCGGCCACTTCGGTCGGGCGGCGCCACGTTCTCGATGGCGATCTGGCTCACGCGCACGCCAATCTTGTAGCTGTCGAGAATGCGCCTGCGTGATCTGCTGCACTTCCAGCGAGATACCGGCACGGTCATCGCGGAAAATGTCCTGCGCCGGACGGCGGCCGACCACTTCGCGCATCGCGCTTTCGCCGGCGCTGCGCACCATGTCCTCGGGCTCGCGCACGTTGAACAGGAATTCCGCGGGGTCGTGACACCGCCCACAGCACGGAGAATTGCACGTCGACGATGTTCTGGTCGCCCGACAGCATCAGCCCTTCGGTGCGTCGGCATTGCGCCGCGCTGGAAACCGACCCGATCTCGGTCTGGTTTTCCGTGACGTTGACGCGTTCGACCGTCTCGACCGGCCAGAACATGGAAATGCAGGCCCGGCTGCGACAGCTCGGGCTTGGGCTTGCCGAAGTGCAGCTCGACGCCGACTTCCTGCGGGTCGATGGTGTAGACGGCGTTGAGCAGCCAGAACACCACCAGGACGACCAGACGCCGCCGAGGATGGCCCAGCGGCCGCCCGGCAGGCCGCCCTGGAAGCTGGTCGCGTCCGCGGTTGAGAATGTCTTCGAGATTGGGCGTGCCGCCCCGCCGCGGCCCACCGCCGCCGCCGCCGGTGCCTGCCCCCAGGGACCCGCCATTGTTGCGGCCGCCCGCCGCCCGTATTATTGTCCCAGGGCATCTGACACCTTTCAGCCGGTTTATCGTTGTCGCGACCTATATAGGGAAGCGATGCCCGCCGATCAACGCTGCGCGGCCGAACGGCGTTCGATAAACTCTGACGCGGAACGCCGCAGCAGTCCCGTGCGGTGCCGGAGCACCTCCGGTCGCGTCAACGGCCTGCCAGATCCGCGGGATCGATCGTCGGGAAAGGCGCGTCGCCCTCCGGCGCGAGCGCGACATGGGTGATGTAGAGCCGGTCGGCCAGCGGCAGCGCCTGCCGCGTAGATCTCCGCCGCCGCCGACCGATCATCACCTCCGCCGCGCCGTCCGCCTCGGCGATCGCTTGCGCATGTTCGAGCGCCGCATCGAGGCTCTGCGACCACCAGCACGCCCTCGGGCTGATAACCCGGCTGCCGCGTCACGACGATGTTGGCCCGCCCCGGCAGCGGCTTGCCGATGCTCTCGAATGTCTTGCGCCCCATGATCAGCGGCTTGCCCATCGTCGTGCGCTTGAAATGCGCGAAGTCCGACGGGAGCCGCCACGGAATGGCATTTCCAGCGCCGATGACGCCGTTCTCCGCCACCGCCGCGATCATCGCGACCGGGACGCTCATGCCGCCCCCAGCCTGCTGCAGCGCCTCGCCATCGACCCGGCAGCGCTGCCACTCGTCATCATCACCGCGCCCTGCGCCTTGTAGAAATCGATCGAGGGCTGGTTCCAGTCGAGCACCGCCCATTCGAACCGGCCCAGGCCTTCGCGCGACGCAGCGCTGCGCCAGATTGGCCAGCAGCGCCTTGCCGATGCCCCTGCCCGCGCAGCTCCGGCGTCGACGAACAGGTCCTCGAGCCAGATGCCGTGCCGGCCCTGGAAGGTCGAGATAGGTGTAGAACCAGAGCGCAAAGCCGACCGGCTCGCCATCCCATTCGGCGATCTCGCAGAACACCTTGGGTGCGGCCCGAACAGATCGCGCACGATGTCGGCCTCCGTCGCCACCGCCTCGTGGCTCAGCTTCTCATAGGCCGCCAGCGCCTCGATGAACCGGAGGATCAGCGCCGCGTCGCCCGCCGCTGCGGACCGGATCGACGAGACGTCACCCTGCGTTCCCGTCCATTGGCTCCTGACGGTTGAGGATCAGGATTTCGAGTTCGCGGTCCCAGGGCGGATAGAAGTCCGTCGCCTCCATCTCGAAGGTCGTCGGCCAGGTCTTCTTGACCTTGCCGTCCCAGCAGAACGACACCAGATTCTTCGGATCGCCCTTGTCGATGGTGAGGTGGAACTTGCCGATCGGCCCGCCCAGTTGGCGCCGGTCGACCAGATGTAGGAGATCCAGCTCTCGGTGTACGGCGCGCCGTAGGGCTCGTCGGGATCGGGCAGCGTCTTCCGCACGGTCTTGACGAAGTCTGTCGTCGGTGCAGTACTTCTTCGCGTAGTCCGCCGCCGGATCGTCGCCCTCGTAGGGCGGGCAAGGAACGTCACCGCCACCGTGCCGCCGACGCTCGGCTTGTAGCTGTGCTCGACCTCGACCGTCTCGCCGGCCGGGAAGATCGGCCTCCCAGCTATAGGTCGATTCAGCGTCCAGACCGGCGTGTAGTCGGTCTTCTCAGCCCTGCCCGGCGTCGTATTCCATCGGGATGACCATGCCCAGATGCACCAGCTGCTGCTTGATCCGCGTCGCGTCAGCGCATTGAGCGCGTCGATCGGTCGCTTGCCCGAACGGCGCCAGCGGAACGCCGAGCTCCGCGAGGATAGTCGGTGCTGGTCGATGCCGAGCGCGAAGGCATACTGGTGCAGCGTCGGCTCGACCGGCTTGCCGTCGAACGTCGTCTTGAAGCCGAAGATATTGTCGGGGTCCTCGGTCGGAATCGACACCATGAAGTCGCCGTCGCCGGTGATGTCGGGCAGCGGGAACGCCACCAGCGCGTGCTGGTCCGCGTCGCCGTTGTTGCGGAACTCGTAGACGACCTGCACCTCGTCCGGCGACACGTACAGGTCCTCGGACATCCATCGAGATGTCCTCGGCTGGTGACGAAGATCAGCCCGCCGGTGCCCAGCTGCGACATGGTGTCGTTGGCGGACAGCCGGCGCGGTTAGCGCCAGCAATAGCAGTGCGAGGCAGACCAGCGAACGATCCTCATACCGCGATCTCTGCCTTGATGCTGCGGGATGCGGATCATAGCCGGTGATCACGAAATCCTCGAACTCGAAATCGAAGATCGAGGTCTTCGTCCGGGTTGAGCGTCAGCCGCGGCAGCGGCTTGGGCGTCGCGCGTCAGCTGCTCGCGCGCCTGCTCGAAATGGTTGGCGTAGAGGTGCACGTCGCCAAACGTGTGGACGAACTCGCCCGGCTTCAGCCCCGTCACCTGCGCCATCATCTGCGGTCAGCAGCGCATAGGAGGCGATGTTGAACGGCACGCCGAGAAACACATCGGCCGAGCGCTGGTAGAGCTGGCAGCTCAGCTTGCCGTCCGCCACATAGAACTGGAACAGGCAGTGGCACGGCGGCAGCGCCATCTCGTCGACTTCCGCCGGGTTCCACGCCGTCACGATATGCCGGCGCGAATCCGGCTTGGTCCGGATCGAGTGCACGACATTGGCGATCTGGTCGATGGTGCCGCCCTTGCCGTCCGGCCAGCTCGCCACTGGCTGCCATAGACCGGCCCGAGATCGCCGTTCTCGTCGGCCCATTCGTCCCAGATCGTGACCCCGCGCTCCTGCAGCCAGCGCACATTGGTCTCGCCGCGCAGGAACCACAGCAGCTCGTAGATGATCGATTTGAGGTGCAGCTTCTTGGTGGTCAGCAGCGGAAATCCCTCGGCGAGATCGAACCGCATCTGATGGCCGAACAGCGACCGCGTGCCCGTGCCGGTCCGGTCCGGCCGGTCGGTGCCTTTTTCGAGAACGTCTGAGAGCAAGCTCGAGATACTGGCGCATGCAGGCGTTTGTAGACGATTCTAGCCGACCGACCGCCCCTGACCCATTTGCATCACAACCGCCCGACCGCCTATATTGGAGCTGCCCGCAAGGGCTATGGCGATAAATGGCCATCGTAATAAACCCATCGGACCCGGGGGCAGTACCCGGCGCCTCCACCATCTCCTCCCCTTCGCGAGGGGAGCCAATGGGGGCGAAACAGGATCGACGAGGGCGTAAAGGGTGTGTTTTTGCTCGGCATGGTACCACCGTCATCGGACCATCCTAATAGTTGCAAATGACAACTATGCTGAGGTCCGCTCTGGCTGCGTAAGCGGTCCGACACCTCGAAATAAAGTCCTTTCCTCCTCGCAGGGGAACAGGCGGGGTCCGCAGGCACCTGGCAACAGAAGCCTGCACCTTCCCTTCCCGTTGCGGTGCGCCAAAACACCGCTGCTTTGTCCTTGAATTGCCACTACCATTTGCGATGATATGCGCATGCGGGGATTCCCCCTCAGCACAGGACATTTATGGCCGAAGATCTCATCCGCTACGACATACTGACCCAGGAAGCCTGCGTGGCGTCGTCCGCAAAGTCTGGCGGAAGTGCGCAAAACCGGCCTGCCCGGCGAGCACCATTTCTTCATTTCCTTCGTCACCCGGGCGCCCGGCGTCCGCCTCAGCCAGCGCCTGCTGGAGCAGTACGACAAGGAAATGACCATCGTGCTGCAGAACCAGTACTGGGACCTCAAGGTCAGCGAGACCGGGTTTGAGGTCGGCCTGTCCTTCGATGGCCAACCCGAAACGCTGGGCATTCCGTTCTCCGCCATCAAGGGCTTCTTCGATCCCTCGGTGCAGTTTGGCCTGCAGCTCAACGGCGGTGCGACCATCGAAGGCGTCGGCGACAGCCTGCCCGAGACGATCGATCCGCAGACGCCGTTGGCGATCCCAAGCCAGCCTGCGGCGGTCGAGGTTCCCGGCGAAAAAGTCGTTAGCCTTGACAGCTTTCGCAAGAAGCCCTGACGCGGCGGCGTGCAGAAGCGCTCTCTCACCATCGCCGGCCA
The DNA here is from genome assembly GCA_963796775.1 of uncultured Alphaproteobacteria bacterium. Taxonomy (GTDB): domain Bacteria; phylum Pseudomonadota; class Alphaproteobacteria; order Rhizobiales; family Devosiaceae; genus Devosia_A. The sequence continues at coordinate 870,717 of CAWCMZ010000007.1, forward strand.
CCAGACCAGTCTCGCCCTGGAGCCCGAATTCTGGACCGGTCTTGAGCAGATGGCCGCGGCCCGCCAGCTCTCGCTTGCCGCACTCATAGAGGCCATCGACACCAGCCGCGGCGGCCCCAACCTCTCGTCAGCTGTACGCGTCGCGGTCCTCGCGTGGTTCCGCGACGAGGCCCGGACCTAAAGCCCCAGATCGATCGGCTGCTGAGCCGCCGCCTCCGCGGCCTTCTTCCTCGCAGCCTCTTCTGTCGCCTTCTTGAGCGCGGCCTCGTCGGCAAGCCGCTTGTCCTCGGCTGCCTTTTCCGCCGCGGCCTTCTCCTCGGCCGCCTTCTGTTCAGCCGCGACGCGGGCCCGCTCTTCGGCCTCCGCCTTCTGCCGCGCTTCGTCCTCAAGTTTGATCTTTTCGAGCCGCGCCACTTCCGCGTCATAGGCCTTGACCATGATAGCGTCGACCATCGCCGCTACATCGAAGCTCTGCGCCGGCTCGCTCAGCGTTCCCTTGACCACCGAGGTCACCTGCGCCGACGCTTGGTCCAGCCCGACATCGGTCACCGTGACGGTCTTGGGCGACATCAGATAGCTGCCGTCGAGCTTGAGGCTCTTGAGACTGAGATTGACCCCACCGAACAGCCCGGCAATCTCGCCTTCGACCGCCAGATTGGGGCTCCGCATAACGCCTCCGGCGATGGTGAACCCACCGCTCACCGCCGGCGAGCTGAACGGGCCGTCGTCGAGCTTGTCGACGATCAGTGCCTTCAGCGCCTCGGGCTCCATCTCGACCACATTTTCGAGCCCTGCTACCGCATCGAACGCGCGCGGATCGAGCCTCTCTACCTTCAGATTCTTGATCCCGTAACTGCCATCTCCGGTCATTGCAGCCACGATCGCTGCCATGCTGTCTCCCGTACCGGCAAATTGCGCGCTGGCGGTGACCAGGTCTCCACTGAGGCCATCGGCGAGCTTTGGCGGCAGCACATCGTCCAGCGCCACGCCGCTCAGTGTCAGCCGCCCGCTCAACTGCTTGTCCGGCAGCGCCCCCGCACAGCAGATGGCAAGCTCCGCCGAGGCCATCCCAGTCCCGAGCCTCCCCTGAATGCCGCGCAGCCTGACGCTTGTCGCATCCCAGTCGAGATCAAAGGCCGCGCCGGTCAGCAATGGCTTTCCCGCCGCCGCAATCGACGCCGCAGTCACATTGACCCGTCCCGTTACCGCATGCGGCCCCGCGCCGAGATCGATCGGACCGTCCGGCCAGATGCCGCCGCTGCTGTTGAGTGTTGAAGCCGGCCCCAGCAGCACCGGAAGGAAACTCGCGACATCGAGATCGCCCAGTTGCACTGCCCCGCTCACCGCGCTGCCGGTCGGCGCCCGCGTGAGGGCGAGGTCACCGGTCACCTTCTGCCCCCCGGCCATCCCGTCGATGCCGCTGAGCTTCAGCTTTTCCGTGCCCGCAAAATCCAGCACGGCTGAGCCGCTGAGCGGCGGCAGCGCCAGCCCATCGATACCGGCGCTGTGGGCCAGCGCGGTGGGATCGCTGAGCGACACGCTCACCTTCCCCTTCCCCGTCATCCGGTTCGGGTCGCTGACGATCACATTGCCCTCGAACCCGGCGTGGTCGCCACCGCCATCAATGGCAATCCGCGTCTCGATCGAATTATTCGGCGTCCCCTCGAGGTTGGCGACGAGGTGCATCGGCTGGTCTTCGGGCATCAGGCTCACGTCGCCGAGCCCCAACTGCCGCGTCATCAGCGATGGACTGCCCGACCGCAGGTCGATCGCAATCGCCAGCGGTCCGCTCAGCGCGGTGATGAAGCCATTGGTGAGCCGTGCATCTGCCGAAAAGTCCGCCGTCGCCAGTCGCCCTGAAACACCCAGCCCCTGGCTCCCGTCGCCGCTCGGCGCGTCGAGCCGCAACGCAAGGTCCGCCGGCAGCGACTGCCGCAGATAGTCGCCGACCGCCTTTGGCGCGCCCACCGCCGCGAGAAAACTGTTGAACGCCGGCGCATTCTCGTCGTCGACCGCCAGCGTTCCCGATCCCGACACTTCCGGCTTCGCCAGCGTGCCGAACGCTGTCAGCTTCAGATCGAACCGCGCTCCGCCAAGGTCCGCCGCGGCAAGGCGGTCGATCTCGAACACGCCGCCCTCCCACGAACCTGCGATCGCAAGATCGGTGCCGTCCAGCCCGAGCACTGTCGCCTTGCTCGCCGTGAGATTCATTTCCCCCTTCGGGAACGTCGCACCGAAACTGGCGTCGGACGTCATGTCCGGCATCAGCGCCGCGATCGCCGCGCTCTCCCCCGGCCCGAGACTGGTGAAATGCGCATCGAACTTGAGGCTGCGCGTCAGCCCGAACCCCAGTTCCGCATCGAACCCCTGGTCGATCCCGTCGAGTTCGAGCGTGCCGCCCGACAGCTTCAGCCGGTCGCTTGATAGCGCCACATCGGCGCTGAGCGAGCCCGGCATGTTGAACAGCGGATTGCCATCCGGTGGCTTGCGCCACAGCGCCGCCAGCGCATCCAGCCGCTGCGTGTCGAGCGATGCCTTGCCGACGAAGACCGGTCGGCCGTCGGCCACGCCGAGATTACCTGAGAGCCCCAGCGTCGCCCCACCCGGCAGCAACGCCGAGAACTTCTCGATGCTCCAGCTCCTGGCGTCAGTCGCGACGTCCATCCTGAGGTTGCGCAGCGATACCGCGCGCAAATTGAGTTCCGCGATGTCGAGCCCGATCGTCCCCGGCACAGCCGGGATGGCCGGCAGCGGAATTTCGCTCAACAGCCGCACCAGTTCATACGGCGGATCGGTCAGCTCGGCCGTCGCATCGCGCGGTGGCAGCGCGATCACCCCTCCCGACACCACCGCGTTGAACGACCGGCCGGCCCCGAGCTTCAGCTCAGCCGCCCCGGTGAGCCTGGTGCCGGCGCGGTTCTCGTCAGGGCTGATGGTATAGGCCGACAGCAGCACGCGATCCGCACCGGCCTCGATCTTGCTGACCAGCACAAGGTCGCCGCGCCCCACATCAGCCGCCTCGCCCTCCCTGGGCTTCGGTGGAGGCTGGCGGTAGGTCAGGTCACCGGTGAACTTCGGCGTCGGCCCGGTCTCCAGCCGTCCCTCGACCGCCAGCGAATAGTGCTCGTCTTCCGGCCGCAACGACGCGCTGATCTGCACTGAATCCTGCTCATCGAGCTTGGTGGTCGACACCCGCACGCCGTAGGTCGTGTTGCCGTACCGCCCGCTGCCCTGGAACGCGAACGGGCCCCTTAGCGCCTCCATCTTGAGGTCGCCGCCCACATGCTCGAAAACGAAGTTCTCGTTCGAGCGCTGATCGCTCAGCCGCACCGACCCATCGACGATGTTGGCGTTGGCCACCGAAATGTTGGAGGTCTTGACCTGCTCGGCGATCTTGATGCCAGCGTCGAACGCCCCGCTCGCATCGACGGTCACGTCGAGCACCGGCTTGTCCAGCAGCAGCTTGGTGACGTTGTAGCGGTCGCGGATGAAATCGAGCAGCGAGAACTCCGCCTCGACCGTATCGACTGTCATCACCGGCGCGCCGTCCGGACCGACCACCACCCGGTCGAACCGCAGCCGCGGCTGCGGCAGCAGCTCGAACTGGATGTCCCCGGTGATCCGCACCTCGTCGCCCAGCACTTCGCTGGCGATCGCCTCCATGCGGCCGCGGTAGTCGCCCCATGAGATGAAGCGCGGCAGCACGAACGCCGCCCCCAGCGCAAGGATCGCCAGCAAACCGATGACGATGAAGAGGCGGTTCAGCACAGGGCGCGCAGGTCTCCGGTGGCGTGCCCGGATTGTAGGGAACGGAACGCGCCGCGTCACGCCCGCAATGCCCGCCCTCCACGGCAAGATTATGGTCCGAAAGGGCAATTCCCGCGGCCTTGTCGGGGCGCTGACATATACTTTGGGGTCCTGGACGCCTATATGAAGCCCGATGAGAACGGATAGAGAATCAGTGCGCGGCCATGGCTGCTGAATCGCAACGCCTTGAGCGCTCCGCGGGCGGCGCCATCACCGGCCAGTTCGGCCGCCCTGCCGCCGACTATCTCAAGGGCCTGAACGAGGAGCAGCGCGATGCCGTGCTGACCATCGATGGCCCGCTGCTCGTCCTCGCCGGCGCCGGCACCGGCAAGACCCGCGTCCTCACCACCCGCATCGCCCACATCCTCTCCACCCGCAAGGCGCGCGGCTCCGAAATCCTGTCGGTCACCTTCACCAACAAGGCCGCCCGCGAGATGAAGGAGCGCATCGCGCATCTCGTCGGCTCCAGCGTCGAGGGCATGCCTTGGCTCGGCACCTTCCACTCCATCGGCGCGCGCATCCTGCGTCGCCATGCCGAACTGGTCGGCCTCAAGTCGGATTTCACCATCCTCGATACCGATGACCAGATCCGGCTCATCAAGCAACTGCTCTCCGCCGAGAACATCGATGAGAAGCGCTGGCCCGCCCGTCAGTTCGCCGGCATGATGGACAACTGGAAGAACCGCGGGCTCCTGCCCAAGGACATCACCCCGTCCGAAGCCGGCCTCTACGCCAACGGCCGCGCGCAAAAGCTCTACGCCGACTACCAGAACCGGCTGAAATCCCTCAATGCCGCAGACTTCGGCGACCTGCTGCTCGAGTGCATTCGGCTGTTCCGCGAGAATCCCGGCGTCCTCGCCGAGTACCACGACCGCTTCAAATACATGCTGGTCGACGAGTACCAGGACAGCAACGTCGCCCAGTACCTCTGGCTCCGCCTGCTCGCCCAGGGCAAGCCCGCCTCCGAGGCCAACATCTGCGTCGTCGGCGATGACGATCAGTCGATCTATGGCTGGCGCGGCGCCGAAGTGGACAACATCCTCCGCTTCGAGAAGGATTTCCCCGGCGCCCGTATCGTCAAGCTCGAACGCAATTACCGCTCCACCTCCAACATCCTCAGCGCCGCCTCCCACCTCATCGCCCACAATGAGGGCCGGCTGGGAAAGACCCTGCAGACCGACGTCGGCGAAAAGGGCGATCTCGTCGGGGTGACCTCGGTCTGGGACAGCGAGGAGGAAGCCCGCCAGATCGGCGAGGAGATCGAGCAGTTGCAGCACCACGGCTCGACCCTCAATTCCGTCGCCATCCTCGTCCGCGCCTCGTTCCAGATGCGCGAATTCGAGGAGCGCTTCATCACGCTCGGCCTCAACTACCGCGTCATCGGCGGCCCGCGCTTCTACGAGCGCCTCGAAATCCGCGATGCCCTCGCCTATCTGCGCCTCGTCGCCAACCAGGCCGACGACCTCGCTTTCGAGCGCATCATCAACACCCCCAAGCGCGGCATCGGCGACTCCACCGTGCGCCAGCTCTACGAGACCGCCCGCGCCACCGAGCGGGCGCTGTTCAGCGCCACCCGTCTGCTGCTCGAAACCGAGGATCTGAAGCCGCGCCAGCGTACCACCCTGCGCGATCTCGTGGCGCAGTTCGACAACTGGTCCGAGCGCGCCCGCACCATGCCGCACGCCGAACTCGCCGAGCAAATTCTCGATGAGTCCGGCTACACCGACATGTGGAAGGCCGACAAATCGCCCGACAGCCCCGGCCGCCTCGAAAACCTCAAGGAACTGGTCAATTCGATGGCCGATTTCGAGACGCTTGGCAGCTTCCTCGAACACATCGCGCTGGTCATGGATCGCGACTCCAACGAGGCGCAGGACGCCGTCTCCATCATGACGCTGCACGGCGCCAAGGGTCTCGAATTCGAAACCATCTTCCTCCCCGGCTGGGAGGAAGGCCTATTCCCCAGCCAGCGCAGCATGGACGAAAACGGCCGCGCCGGGCTCGAGGAGGAGCGCCGCCTCGCCTATGTCGGCATCACCCGCGCCCGCAAGCGGCTGCGCATATATGTGGCGCAGAACCGCCGCATCCACGGCCTCTGGCAGTCCGCCATCCCCTCGCGCTTCCTCGATGAACTCCCCGCCGACGCGGTCGAGGTCAAGGACACCGGCTCCGCCTATGGCGGCTACGGCTATGGCGGCCGCACCTCGTCCCGCTTTTCGACTGCCGATCCCTTCGATAGCGTCTACGAAACCCCCGGCTGGCAGCGCGCCCGCGCCCAGGCCAAGGACCGCAAGGGTGGCGGCCCTCTCACCATCGACGGCGACCTCGTCGCCCGCTCCACCGACGACGGCCGCGGCAGCGCCTACTCAGTCGGCCAGCGCGTCTTCCACCTCAAATTCGGCTACGGCCGCATCGACCAGCTCGAAGGCAACAAGCTGACCATCGAGTTCGAAAAGGCCGGCCGGAAGAAGGTCCTCGATAGCTTTGTAAGCAAGGGGTAAAAGATGATCCTCACCACCACCCCCACCATCGAAGACCGCCCGATCCGCGACTATCTCGGCATCGTCACGGGCGAGGTCATTGTCGGCGCCAACATCTTCAAGGACCTGTTCGCCTCGGTCCGCGACATCGTCGGCGGCCGCGCCGGCGCCTATGAGGGCGCGCTGCGCGATGCCCGGCTCGCAGCCTTCCGTGAGCTCGAGGAAGAAGCGGCGGAACGCGGCGCCGACGCGGTCGTCGGCATCGACCTCGACTACGAGGTCGTCGGCGCCAATGGCTCGATGCTCATGGTCTCGATCTCCGGGACGGCGGTAAAGCTCTAGGCCAATGGCCCAGTCGGCTCCCTCTCCCGCAAACGGGAGAGGGACGTTGCGTCACCATTCGCGGCCTCGCCCCTCGCTCCGAAACAAGGTCCTCGACATCTCCAGCGCGCCGGGCGATCTTCCCCGTTCTGCGTCCATCGCAGCACCAGGCGGAGTTGCGACATGTCCGACGACGTCACCAGCCACTACGGCCAGAACGACATCATCGGCAATATTCTCGCCGCGCTGCCCAATCCCGGGGCGACCCGGCTCAGCCCGGCGGATCTCTTCCCGTTCGACCAGTTGCATGGACGCGAACTGCTCGCCACCCGCGATCATGTGGCGCGGCTCGCGCCCCAGCCCGGCGAGAATATCCTCGATATCGGCAGCGGCATCGGCGGACCGGCCCGCTTCATCGCCAGTACCTTCGGCTGTGATGTCACCGGCATTGATCTGACGCCCCAGTTTGTCGCGGCGGCGAAATACTTCACCACCCTCACCGGCCTCGATTCGCTGGTGCACTTCGATCAGGGCGACGCCACCGCCATGCCATATGAGGACGGCCGTTTCGATGCGTCCGTCTGCTTTTATGTCGGCATGAACCTGCCCGACCATCAGGCCGTTCTCGCCGAGGCCTTCCGCGTGCTGAAACCGGGCGGTCGTCTGCTCTGGACCGAAGCGATCATGACCGGCGCCGTGCCCATCGCCTTCCCCCTGCCGTGGTCACGGACGGCCGAGACCAGCCACACCGTCACCCGCGCGACGTTCGAAGCGGCGCTCGCCAAAGCCGGATTCGAGCTGACTGCCGTCAGCGACGAAACCTCCGCCCATGTCGAATTGGCCAAAGCCGTCATGCAGTCCGGCATCCAGCCGCCGCCCGGCGTGCGCGCCGCCAACGAAACGGTGCTCGGGCCCGATTTCATCGAACACCGCAAGAACTACATCAAGAACCTCATGTCAGGCGCATTGGTCAGTCTGGTGTTTGAAGCACGCCGCCACGCCTGACCTCAGGGGTACCTCGCCTCGATCTCCGCGAAGAACGCCGCAGCCAGCCGCTCGAACGCCTGCCGGTCCAGCACGATCTTCTGCCCCACGGCGATCCCGGTCACCGCCCGCGCGGCGTCGTATTTGATCGTATTGTCCCTGCTCATCACCCCGTCATGCTCCAGCAGTGAGACCGCGAGCATCCGCACCTCGTTCAGCGGATTTCCGTCCTTGCCCTCCAGACTGCGCTGCCGGTGCATGAAGTAATGGTCGAGCGCCAGCACCATGTTGTTGAAGAATTCCGGCGCAAACGCCTCCACCTCCGGCGCTTTCGCCGTTTTGGTCAGCGCGTCATACGCCCTGAGTTGCCGCTTCACCCGCACCCGGCCGGCCTCGACGAATTCGCGCTTGTAGCGTGTGACAGCAAGCATCCTTCTCTCCTTTTCCGCACAACCTCTTGGCTATGACGCACGACCCCGCACCAATTCTACTGCGAGACGTTGCGACTACGCCGCCGGCGGCGCCACGGCCCCGGCCTTCGGTTTCGCGACGCCCAGCCGCTGCTCCCTGAAGATGATGAAGATGCCGGCCGCCACGAGGATCAGGCTCCCCACGATCATCTCCACCGTCGGCACGTCGTGGAACACCACGAAGCCCACAATGATGGAAAAGATCAGCGAGGCATATTCAAAGGGCGCCACAACTGACATGTCGGCGTGCCGGAAGCTCTCCGTCAGCGTCACCTGCCCGATGCCGCCACAAATTCCCGCGCAAACCAGGAACACCGCCTGCTGCGGGCTGGGCGTCACCCAACCGAACGGCAGCACCAGCAGCGCCACTGAACTGCACGCGATTGAATAGTAAAAGACGATCGTCGACGAGCGCTCGGTTACCACCAGCCGCCGCACCTGCATCAGCGCGATGGTCGCAAAACAGCATGCCGCCAGCGCCGCCAACGCCCCGTTCGAAGCGCCGGCCACCGCCTCCGCACCTGCGGACGGAACAAGCCGCGGCCAGATGATGATACCGACGCCCACGAGTCCGAAAATCACCGCCGACCAGCGGTAGAGCCGCACCTTTTCGTGCAGGAATACCGCGCTCGCCATCACCACCAGCAGCGGCGTCGCGTAGTTGATTGCCACCGCCTCGGCCAGCGGCAATTGCGTCAGCGCATAGAACCCCAGCCCCTGCCCGCAGACCCCGATAACCCCACGCAGAACATGGCCGCCCGGTCGCGATGTGGTGACCCCGGCGCGCAATTCGCGCCGCCATGCCAGGAACAGCACGATGGGAAGGATGGCGAAGAACGAGCGGAAGAAGACCAGCTCGCCCGCCGGGATTCCCTCGGCCGCCTTGAGGAAGCTCGACATGGCCAGGAAGACGCCAACCGACAGCACCTTCAGCCCGATCCCCAGCAGGGGGTTGTTCCGCGCAGGCGGTGGCGGAGACTCGAGATTGCGGGAACGCTCTGGCACGATACGTCCGGGACTGGCGGCCGCCTGGCGCAGCCCTCTGACGCCGTCTCGGGACGAGACGACCACCCTCACCATCGACCCGCCCACCCTTTGGTGCAAGCCCAGGATCGGATTTTGCGGGGCTTGATCCAGATCACGTTCCACCGGCCCATAGCTGCTAGGACTGGGACGTCGGACAGCCCCGGCGGTGCTCGGAGTTTCCGCATGAGTAGAACCATCGGCATCGCCGCCTCCGCCGCCCTGACTGCCGCGATAGCAGTCTTCGCCGCCAGTATGCTGATGGGGTCTCCAACCCTCTCCTATGTGTCGTCGCTGCTGCTTTCCTTCGCCTATGTCACTCTGGTCGGGGTCCTTGCCGGCGAGACCGGCGCGGACCGACAGGCCGCTGCGCTCATTGGGGTCGCTTTCGCCAGCATGTATTCAAGCATGGTCGCGGTAGTCTATTTCATCCAGTTGACGACGGTAGCGCAGGCCAGCGCGGCCCCCGCTGTTCTCGATGCCCTGTCATATGCCGAACTGGGCAGCCTGATGTTCAACCTCGACCTCCTCGGCTATGGGCTGATGTCAATTTCCACCTTTTTTGTGGGCCTTGCGATGCGGCCCGAAAACGGCCGCGACAGGCTGCTGCGCATCCTGCTGCTGCTCCACGGCGTCTTCGCTCCCGCCTGCCTGCTGATGCCTGTTCTGAATGTCTTCGGATCGATGCCGAAAGGCAGCGGAACCAGCATCGGAATTCTGATCCTCACAGCCTGGTGCGTGTACTTCGCCCCCATCGGCATCCTGTCGATCCTCCACTTCCGGAGCTCGACACCCGTTCGCCGATAAGCCGCACCTCTCGCCGCGTCGCGCAGCGCCGACCAAGCCGGCGAGCCGCTGAGCCTGATCTTTCCTCACGCCTGCGGTGGCGCGACCTCCCGCGCCGCCCTGCGGTCCAGCCCCAGCCGGTGCTCGCGGAAGATGATGAACAGGCCCGAGCCAACGACGATCAGTCCGCCCGCCACGACGTAGAGCGTTGGCACGTCGCCGAAGAACAGGTAGCCAATCGCGACGCTGAAGATCAGCGACGAGTACTCGAACGGGGCGACCACCGACATTTCCGCATGCCGGTAGGCCTCCGTCAGCATGATTTGTGCAATCCCGCCGCTGAGCCCCGCGCCGATCAGGCATGCCAGTTGCCGCATGTCCGGCACCACCCAGCCGAACGGCAACGTGACCAGCGCGATCACGCTCGACGACATCAGGAAGTAGAGCACGATGGTCGACGATCTCTCGGTCACGACCAGCCGCCGCACGAGCAGCATCGCGACGGCCGCCAGCACGCACGATCCGAGGGCGGCCCCCAGCCCCAGCGCCGCCTCGCCCCCGACGCCTGCCGAAATCAGCGTCAATCGCGGCCACGCAATGACCATCACCCCGCCGAGCCCGACGATCACCGCGCTCCAGCGATAGAGCCGTACGACCTCATTGGCGAACAGCGCACCAGCCACAACGATCAGCAGTGGCGTCGTGTAGTTGATCGTCACCGCTTCCGGCAGCGGCAGCTTGGTCAGCGCAAAGAACCCCAGCCACATCGACACCGTTCCGACAAAGCCGCGCCGCAGATGACTCGCAACGGAGGCTGTCTTCAGCGCTTGTCCCAGTTCCCCGCGCCATGCCACCAGCATGAGCACCGGAACAATGCCCACGCTCGAGCGGAAGAATACCTGCTCGCCGGTCGGAATTCCGGCCGATGCTTTCAGCAGGCTGTACATCAGCAGGAAGATCAGCACCGAGCCGATCTTGAACGCGATGCCGCGCAGCGCCCCATCGCCCGGGTCGGGGCGGGCGCTGGGCGTCGGTTCGGCTGGAGCGGGCAATCTGGCGATCCTGGGGCGCCGAGTCGGCGCGTTCGGGGAACCATACGCGCCGCATCCGCGCTGTCACCCCCGTCGCACCGCTCGCCTCGCTGCGGTTGACTTCCGCACCCTCAGCGGCAACAAACCACCTCCTGCCACCGGACCGCGCCATGTCTCTTTCCCAGCTCTCCGCTCCGCTCTCCAAGGATCAGGCTTACGCGCTGGTCGACGCGGTGATGGAGCGCGATGACCTGGCCGTCACCGCGTCCGCCCACGAGGATACCGAAACCGGCGAATGGGTGTTCGAGGCGACCTGTTCCGACACACCCGATCTGCAGGCGTTCTCCGAACTGGCCCGCCAGACGTTGGGCGGCGACGTCGGCTTCACCGTCGAGTCCATAGACCCCGACATCAACTGGGTGGCGAAGTCACTCGAAGGCCTGCAGCCGGTAGTCGCCGGCGGCTTCTATGTGCACGGCAGCCACGACACCGCGTCGCCGCCCGCCGGGCTGATCCCGATTCGCATCGACGCCGCGCAGGCCTTTGGCACCGGCCACCACGAGACCACCACCGGCTGCCTCGAAGCCATCGAGCGCACGCTGCGGCGGATGCGCCCCCGCGCCATGCTCGATGTCGGCACCGGCACCGGCGTGCTCGCCATGGCGCTCGCCAAACGCACCCATCTGCCGGTCATCGCCAGCGACATCGATCCGGTCGCCGTCCGCACCACCGCCGACAATGCACGCGACAACGGTGTTGAACGGCTCATCGTCCCGATCGAAGCCGCCGGCCTCGAGCACCCCGCGATCGCCCGCCACGCCCCTTACGACCTCATCGTCGCCAATATTCTCGCCGGCCCGCTCGCCGCACTGGCGCCGTCGCTGGGCCGTGCCGCCGGCCGCGGCGCCACCATCATCCTGTCCGGCATCCTCGACACCCAGGCGGCCCGCGTCAGCGCCGCCTACGCCCGCCAGTCCATGGTGCTGCGACACAAGCTCATCCGCCGCGAGTGGGTGACGTTGATCCTCGAAAAACTCTAGCGACAACCACGTCAGGCTGGCTGCGCCGCGGACCGCACCAACACCCACCAAAACAAAATCCCCGGAAGTGATCCGGGGATTACAAGACCCTGCATGGGCTGGGAGGCTGAACCGTTAGTTCGGGCGCTTGGTCACTGAACCGATCAGCAGATGCTCGAAACGGTGCCCGATCTGGCGTGTGGCTTCGCGTGTCCGCCCGCCGACAATACCTTCGATCGCCTTGTGAAAACCGTTCTTGCTGTCCGTCATCTCGAAATCCAGTCCGCACTCGATATTGAGCGCCCTTTGCGCTTGCGTCATAGATAGGAGCATCACCGGCACCGCGATAGATCATCGTGGGCACACCAGCCATACCGCCCACGCAAGGCGCCTTAACAAGAAATGAACCATGGCAATCAGCGGCTTCGCTCCGACGATCTTTCAGAACTTCGACAACAAGACCACGCCTGCGACGGTCGCGCCACGGCTGAAGGCCCTCCGGGCCGAACTGGCGGCGGCCGGAACTCGATGCGTTTCTGATTCCCCGCACCGACGCCCATCGCGGCGAGTCGGTACCGCCCAGCGAGGCGCGCCTCGCCTACGTCACCAGCTTCACCGGCTCGGCCGGCATCGCCATCGTCGGCAAGCGCAAAGCCGGTCTATTCGTTGATAGCCGCTACACGCTGCAGGCGCCCGCAGAGACCGACCCGCGGTTGGTCACGGTGATCGAAACTGCGCAGGCGACGCTTTCCGCTCGCATCGGCGAGTTCGTTCCCAAAGGCGGTAGCATCGGCTTCGACCCCTGGCTTCATACCCCCGGCGAAATCTCCGACCTTGCCTCCAAGCTCGGAGAGCGCGCCCGCCTCGTGCCCACCGCCAATCTGGTCGACCGTATCTGGGCCGACCGTCCGGCCGCTCCGGTGACCCCGGTCGAATTTCTCGGCCACAACCGCGCGGGTCGCACGGCGGAGGACAAGCTGAAGACCCTGCAATCCGAACTCAGCGCCGCTACCGCCGATGCCCTGGTGCTCACCATCCCCGAATCCATCAACTGGCTGCTCAACATGCGCGGCCGCGACGTGCCCAACGTGCCGGTGGTCCTCTGCTTCGCCATCGTGCCCAAAAAGGGGACCCCCACCGTCTTTTTCGACCGGGCCAAGATCACCCCGGACTTGCGGCACGGCCTCAAGGGCATCGCAAAGGTGGCCGACGTCACAACCATGATGGCAGCGCTCCGTAAGCTCGGTGCCGCCGACAAGCGCGTCTGGCTCGATCCCGCCACCTGTCCGGTTGCCATCGTCACCGCGGTCGCCGGCGTGAGCGAGGCCGTCATCATCGAGAACCGCGACCCTATCCTCCTCGCCAAGTCGAAGAAGAACGACGCCGAAATCGGCGGCATGCGCGAGGCGCACCGTCTCGATGGCGTCGCGCTCGCCAAATTCCTGTGCTGGTTCGATGCCGAAGCGCCCAAGGGCGAGCTCGACGAGATCGGCATTGTCACGGCGCTCGAAAACTTCCGCCGCGAAGAGGAGACCGTCGTCGATGTCAGCTTCGACACCATTTCCGGTTCCGGCCCAAACGGCGCCATCGTCCACTATCACACCAACCGCCGCTCGAACCGCACCCTGAAAGCGGGCGAACTCATGCTGGTCGATTCCGGCGCACAATATCTGAGCGGCACCACGGACATCACCCGCACCCTGTTCACCGGCAAGGCCACGGCCGAGCAGAAAGATCGCTATACCCGCGTCCTCAAGGGCATGATCGCCATCTCCATGGCGCGCTTCCCCAAGGGCACCAATGGCGCCCAGCTCGACATCCTCGCCCGCCAGCACCTCTGGCAGGCCGGCCTCACCTACAACCACGGCACCGGGCACGGGGTTGGCGCATTCCTCTCCGTGCATGAAGGACCGATCGGCATCTCGCCACGCTTCACCACCCCCTTCGAGCCCGGCATGATCACCTCGAACGAGCCTGGCTACTACAAGGCCGGCGCCTACGGCATCCGCACCGAGAATCTGGTTCTAGTTGTTGAGAGCGAAATCGGTGACGGCAAATATCTCGAATTCGAGACTCTCACCCTCGCTCCCATCGACCTCCGCCTCATTGACGAAAAGCTGCTGACAGAACCCGAGCGCACCTGGCTCAACGCCTACCACAGGCGCGTCCTCCGCGAGATCGGCCCGCTCGTCAAAGGCGAGGTAAGGGCCTGGCTGAAGGACGCAACCCGGCCGATCTGACGACGCCGGAATCGCCCCCCGGGCCTGCTACTTCAGATCCCACGGATCATACAGCAGCAGCCAGCTCAGCATCCAGTTCTCGCCCTTGCCCAGCGAGGAAATGTCGTCGACCTTCCAGCCGTCGGCTTCCTTCACCAGCGCCAGACTCAACAGGCTCGGGTGATCGAAATTGTGAAAGCTCACCGTTACTACTGCGTCGGCGTCGATAACCACGGGCTCGCTCACCTTGAGATCGAGCAGCAGTGAATGCTGCGCGTCGATGAACGGGTTGAAGCCGGCCGGCTTGTCTACCATCACGCTGGCTAGACTATCGCCGGTGCTGACCGCGATTTTGGAGGCGTGCGCCGCAAACAGCTCCTTGAGGTGGCGCGAATAGAACTGTTCGAGGTCAGCCTGTGTCGCGCCGCGCACATACGGCTCGTAGATCGCCTCGACCAGCGTCTTCGGATCGTCATAGGCCACAGCCGGAACGGCACCCAGCACCGCAATCGACAGTCCGGCCAGAATCGCCCAGCGCATTGGAGTTTCCCCGCATCGTCCCGCCCGCCGCTTCTGGCACCGTGTTGCGGCCTAAGCACGGCAACTTGCGGCCGGAATTACGGCAGCGGCGCGGCCAGCAGATCGTGCAGCGACATCCACTCGCCGCTGGCGTCCAGCGACTTCACGTCATCGACCTTCCAGCCATCGCTCTCTTTCACCAGCGCGTAGGTCAAATTTACCCGATAGTCGAAATTGGTGAAGCTGACATCGATCGTAGCGTGATCGCCGTCGACCTTGCTGTCGCTCACAACGAGATCGCTCAGCTCGTAGTCCTGCGCGTTGATGTAGGGGTCATAGTCGATCCGCCCCACCTCGCCATCCGACTGGTCGGCGTCGCGGGCAAACAGCTCGTTCAGCTCCCGCGATCGGATCGAGGCATCGTCGAAGCTCGACCAGTCGAAGTCGCGATCGGTGTAGTGCGTGTAGATCGCATCGACCAGCGCCTTCGGGTCGTCATAGGCCAGCGCCGGGGCAACCGCGGCGAGCAGCAAGCCAACAACCATCACTAGCCTGTGCATCACGCCCCGCTTAGTTGAACCAGAACGCATAACCGATGAACCGCTCACCGAATGCATCGTTGGCGGCACGGAATGCATCGACGCTCGCCACCGGACCGTCCTTGATGTAGGGCAGCGCCCCATAACCGGTGAGCAGCATCACCAGGTCCGTGCGCGTCGCCGTCTCGAAATATGCCTTCAGGTCGAACCCCTGCTTGAACCGCCAATGCGGCACCAGAAGCTTGCCGTCGAGAATCTCGTCCGCCGTATCGAGCGTATTCATCCACGCATCGACCATCGCCTCGGTCACCGCGCCGTCCGGCACCTGCGACGTCTGCCTTGGCGATGGCACCAGTTCGTGGTCGTCGTCCGTCTCGGCCAGTATCGCCTGCCAATCCAGCCGTGAGTGTGCGGTGACGTCGTGCAGCCGCGTCAGCACGCCCTTAAGTCGCTCCTGCTCGATCACCGGCCAGTCGATGGTGTGGATCGCCGCGACCAGGTCCGCCACCGCAACGTCGGTCTGCGGGTCAAGCATCAGCATGCCGCCTGCGGCGTACGCCTGCATCGGAAACCCGGCCTTCGGGAACAGGCGATGGAACACCGCGTCGACGAAACTCGAGAAATCATGCGCCAGCAGGAAGTCCGCCTGCACGGCCAGCACCTCTGTATAGCCGGCCAGCCAGTAGGCATCGGCGCGATCGAACCCGATGCCCGAGAACCCTTCCTCCGGCGTTGGCCCGCCGGTCTTGCCGCTGTTGTCCGCCCGCGGTTCGATGATCGGCTTCAACTGGTCAGGCGGCGTGCCCAGCATCTGCGCAATCGCCCCGGCAACGCTCTCCGCATCGTCCACCCTGCCGTCGCCATTGATATCGATCCGGATCTTCAGCGGGTCGATGCGCACCACGTAGTCGCCGCTCGCGCCAGCCTTGTCCAACTCCATGCGCGCGCGATCGAGATCATCCACCAGCGTCTGCAGGATTTGCCGCACGCCCGCATAGTCGAGCGGCTCCGGATTTGGGTTGAGTGGCACCGGCAGCATCATCGTCGGCCCCATCGGGCCACCGTCCGGAGCCGCCAGCCCGTGCCTGTACAGCGACTGCGCAAGCGATTCGATGCCCATCGTCAGCTCGATCAACCCGACGCCGAACTGAGCCTCCTGATCGCTCGCCGCCAGCGGCGTCAACACATCTAGCCCTTTGGCCAGATCGCCCGAATAGAGGGCCGTTCGCACCAGATCACCCGCCGGTCCCGCGTGGGCAGCCCCAGCCGAAAGCATCGCCGTCGCGGCCAGCGCGGCCCAGATCGGTTTCATCATGTCAAGTCTCCCGGTCGGCCCCTACCGCTTGGCCAGATCAAGCCATTGATTTTCGTCCAAAACAAGGATGCCCAGCCGCTCGGCGTCCTTGAGCTTGGAACCAGCGCCGGGCCCGGCAACCAGTATGTCGGTCTTGGCCGACACCGACCCGGCCACTTTGGCGCCCAGCCGTTCCGCCATTGCCTTGGCCTCGCCCCGCGTCAGCTTTTCGAGGCTGCCGGTGAACACGACCGTCTTTCCAACCACCTGGCTGTCGGCCGAAACGGTGACCACGTAGCGCTTCGGCCTCACTTCGCTGAGCAGTGCGTCGATCACTGCGTCGTTCCGCTCATTGCCGAAGAACGCAATCAGCGATTCGATCACCGTATCGCCAATGCCGTCGACCGAGGGAAACACCGAACGCGGATCGTCGGCATGCGCCGCCGTTTCCTTCCCTACCCGCACCAGTTCCTCGATGCTCGAGAAGGTCTTGGCCAGCGCCGCCGCCGTCGTTTCGCCCACATGCCTGATGCCCAGGGCGAAGATGAAGCGGTCGAGTTCCGGCTCGCGCCGCGCATCGATGGCGGCGAACAGCTTGTCCAGACCCTCGAAATTGCGGTCTTCGACGCCGCGCACGTTCTTCCGCGTCTTGCCCGACGCCGCCTCGCGCAGCCGCGCCTGCTCCTCGCGCCGCTCGGCCAAAGCCTGCTGCACCTCGGGGCGGCGTTGCTTCAGCGTGAAGATATCCGCCGCTGTCTTGATCAGTCCGGCATTGAAGAAGAGGTCGATGTTCTCGGTCCCCAGTCCCTCGATATCCAACGCGCCGCGCGACACGAAGTGCCGCAGCCGTTCCACCGCCTGCGCCGCGCAGATCAGCTCCCCGGTACAGCGCCGCCGCGAGTCTCGCCTTGCCCGTCTTCTCATTCACCTCGCGCACCGCCGGCGATCCGCACACCGGACACACCTCCGGGAACTCATAGGGCACCGCGTCCCTGGGCCGCTTCTCGATCAGCACCTGGACGATCTGCGGAATGACGTCGCCCGCCCGCTGGATCACCACCGTGTCCCCGATGCGGATGTCGATGCCCTCGCGGATCGGCTCCCCGAAGCTGTCGAACCCCTTGATGTAGTCCTCGTTGTGGAGCGTCACATTCTCCACCACCACGCCGCCGACGGTCACCGGCGACAGCCGCGCCACCGGCGCCAGCGTCCCCGTGCGTCCGACCTGGATGTCGATCCGGTTGACCACCGTCGTCGCCTGCTCGGCCGGAAATTTGTGCGCAATTGCCCAGCGCGGCTCGCCCGTCACGAACCCCCAGCGCTCCTGCAGGTCGAGCCGGTCGAGCTTGTACACCACGCCATCGATGTCATAGCCGAGGCTCGAACGCTGCGCCTCGATCACCCGGTACTGCGCGATCAGTTCCTCGACCGATTTCGCCCGCACCATCAGCGGGCTGATGGCGAAGCCCCACGCGCCGAACTTCTGCACCGCGTCATATTGCGTCGCCGCCGGTTCCTCGCTCGCATAGCCCCACGCATAGGCGAAGAATTTGAGATTGCGGCTGGCCGTCACCGCCGGGTCCTTCTGCCGCAGCGACCCAGCCGCGGTGTTGCGCGGATTGACGTATTCCTGTCCGCCTACCGCCGCCGAACGCGCCTTCAAGGCTTCGAATTCCGCGTAGGTCATGTAGACCTCCCCCCGGATTTCGATGATCTCCGGCCACCCAGTGCCCTTGAGTCGGGGCGGAATGTCCTTGATGGTGCGAAGGTTTGCGGTGATATCCTCGCCCACGCTACCGTCGCCCCGCGTCGCGCCACGCACCAGAACGCCGTTCTCGTAGCGCAGCGAGGCGCTGAGCCCGTCGATCTTCGGCTCCGCCGTGAACACCAGCTCGAGGTCTTTGTCGCGCTCGAAGAAGCGCTTGCCACGTTCAGCAAAGTCAACCACGTCCTGGTCGGTGTACGCCTTGGCGAGGCTCAGCATCGGCACTGCGTGCCTGACCTTGGCAAACCCCTCGGCCGGCGCCGCGCCCACCTTGCCGCTAAGGCTGTCCGCCCGCTTCAGTTCAGGAAACGCCGTCTCGATCATCAGATAGCGCTGCTTCATCGCGTCGTACGCAGCGTCCGTGATCTCCGGCGCGTCGTTCTGGTGGTAAGCGATGTCGGCCCGGCTCAGGGCGTCGTGCAGGCGTGTCGAGTTCGGCCTTGGCCTCGTCCTCCGAGTAGCTTTCGATCTCGCGAGGCGTCGCTGTCATGAAACCTCCGAAATCAACCGTGACGCGGCAGCCCGCGCCTCCTCCGTCACCTGCGCGCCGGCCAGCATGCGCGCTACCTCTTCGCGCCGCGCCGTCCCGTCGAGCCGCCGCACATGCGTGCGCATGAACGCCCCCTCCTCGATCGCCTGCTTCTCGATCAGCAGATGACTCTCGGCCCGCGCCGCCACCTGCGGCGCGTGCGTTACCGACAGCACCTGCACCGTCTCGGCCAGCCGCTTCAGCCGCCGCCCGATCGCGTCCGCCACCGCTCCGCCGACACCCGTGTCGATTTCGTCGAAGATCAGCACCGGTGCCGATCCGCGATCCGCCAGCACCACTTTGAGCGCCAGCAGGAACCGGCTGAGCTCGCCACCCGACGCGACCTTCAGCAGCGGCCCGGCGGCAGTCCCCGGATTGGTCTGCACATGGAACGCCACCTGGTCGAACCCGCTGGCCGCGACCCGGCCCGTGTCGGTGTCCATCGCCACGAGGAACTTCGCTGCTCCTAGCTTCAGATCAGGCAATTCGGCATCCACGGCCTTCATCAAAGCCTTTGCGGCCTTGCCGCGCGCCGCGCTGAGTTTTGCTGCCGCCTTCAGATAGGCCTCGCGCGCCGCGCCGGCAGCGGTCTCCAGCCGCACCAGCATCGCTTCGCCGCTCTGCAGTCTCTCCAGATCGCCACGATACTTCGCCAGCACATCGGCCAGAGCGTCAGGTGTGCTGTGATGCTTCCGCGCCGCGCCACGCAACGCAAACAGCCGCTCCTCGACCTTCTCCAGTTCAGCCGGATCGAACGCCATCTCGCGCTTCAGCGTCTCGATCGCCTCGGACGTACGATCCAGCGACACCAGCGATGCATCGAGCGCCTCTACCACCGGCTGGAACAGGCTCATGCCGCTATCCGCCTTGCGCATCAGCCGCCGCATCAGTCCCGCCAGCGCCGGCCCCGGCGGCCATTGGGCCATTGAGGATCTCGTCGGCATCGCGTACTTCCTCGGCCGCCCGCTCGAGCTGCATCAGACGCTGCCGCCGCTCCGCCAACGTCTCCTCCTCGCCCGATTCTGGGGCGAGCTCGGCCAGCTCCTCGACCACGTGCCGAGCGTAATCTTCACGCGCTGCCGCCTCGGCGATCGCCGCCCGCTGCGCCGCAACTGCGGCATCGGCGTCGATCAGCACCTCATGCCCGTCCCGCACGGCATCCACATCGCCCACATGCCCGCCAAACGAATCGAGCAGCGCCCGGTGCGTCGCCGCATCGATCAGCGCCCGGTCGTCATGCTGGCCGTGGATTTCGACGATCAGCGATCCGACGCTCTGCATCAGCCCCGCCGACACCGGCTGGTCGTTGATGAATGCCCGCGTCCGTCCGTCGGCAAACTGCACCCGTCGGAGAATGATGTCCTCATCGTCCGACACGGCATTGTCGCGCAGCGCCATGCGCGCCGGATGCCCGTGCGGCAATTGCAGCACCGCGACCACCTGCCCGCTCTCCGCTCCGGCCCGTACCAGCGCCGCGTCGCCGCGCCCACCAAGCGCCAGGGTCAGGGCATCGAGCAGGATGGATTTGCCGGCGCCGGTCTCGCCCGTAAGCACCGTGAGTCCAGCTTCGAGCGTCAGGTCGAGTTGATCGATCAGAACGATGTTGCGTACCGAAAGCGCACTCAGCATCCGGGCTCTGCCCTCTGGTGTTTCAATGGCCAATAAAGCAAAGGCCCGCGCGGCGGAAGCCTATCGCGGGCCGGAACAAACAAGCAACATCAAACTGCTCAGCCGGTGAGCGCCGTCGCCAGCGAGCTGCCCTTGTTGATCTGCGGCTCAAGCCCTGACTTCTGCAGCAGGGCGTACGATTCCTTGTACCAGTCGCTCGACGGATAGTTGTGACCGAGCACCGCCGCCGCCGTCTGCGCCTCGTTGGTCAGACCCAGTGCCAGATTAGCTTCGGTCAGCCGGAACAGCGCCTCTTCGATATGGGTCGAGGTCTGGAAACGGTCGACCACGACGCGGAAGCGGTTGATCGCCGCAGCATACTGGCCGTTGCCCACATAGTAGCGGCCGACCGACATTTCCTTGCCGGCAAGCTGGTCCACCGCGACCACCATCTTTTCCTTGGCGTCCTTGGCGTAGTCGCTATCGGGGTAGCTGCTGATCAGCAGCGTGTAGGTATCGATTGCGTTGCGCGAAATCTGCTGATCGCGCGTGATGTCGGTGATCTGGGCGAAATACGACGTCCCTTGAGAACAGCACATAGGGCGTTTCCTTCGAGGCCGGGAACAGCGCCAGATAGCGGTCGGCAGCCAGAATCGCCTCGTCGAATTTGCTGATGCGGTAGTTGGCGTAAACCTCCATCAGCTTCGCCTTCTCGTTGAACTCCGAGTAGGGATGCTGGCGCTCGAGCTTCTTGAGCACGTCTGTGGCCGCCATATAGCGCTGGCCATCCATGTCCGCGAGCGCCTCCTGATAGAGCGTCTCGGGCGGAATGATCTTCTTCTTCCTTGATCTTGTTCGACCCGAACAGATCGCAGCCGGCAAGCGCAACCACGAGCAGTCCCAACGCAAGGAGCCGGCTCGCCGTGGTGGCGTATGCCGCATATTCGTTGAGTGTCACGAACTGCCCCGTCTGGTTACGCGCCGCACCATAGCATCATGTCTGCGGACTAGACATTAATTCAATCAAAACTGTGGCGTGACGGGTTAGCCGACCGACCGCAGATAGGGCTTCACTTCGATGCCGTCGGGCATATCGTCGAGGGCATCGAAGGCCCAGCGGCAGATCGTCCGCGGAGACGATCTCGTAGTTCGCTTCACTGGCGAACAGCCCATGCAGAACCAGAGCGTTCAAGGCGTGACCGCCCTTATATGACCGGAAACGTCCGTAGATCGGCAGTCCGCAGAGCGCGAGATCGCCAATCGCGTCAAGCAGCTTGTGCCGCACGAACTCATCCTCGTAGCGCAGACCACCCGGATTGAGGATGCGGTCCTCGTGCACCGTGATGGAATTGTCGAGCGACGAGCCCAGCGCGTATCCCGCCTGGCGCAGGATTTTGGCGTCGCGCACGAACCCGAAGGTGCGGGCACGCGACACGTCCTGCATATAGCGGCGCGGCGTCCAGTCGAAGATCATCCGCTGCCGGCCGATGACCCGGCTGTCGAAGTCGATCTCAAGGTCCAGCACGCGCCCATTGTAGGGCTCAAGCGCCGCGGAAGCCTCATTATTGCGCACCAGCACCTGGCGCATGATCTTGATGTATTTGCGGATCGCCGGCTGCACCATCGAGCCCGACCGCCATGATGCCATCGACGAACGGCGACGCGCTGCCGTCGAGAATCGGGCATTCAGGGCCCGTCAGCGCGAGTCTGCGCATTATCGACGCCCAGCCCGCTGAGCGCGGAAATGACGTGTTCGACCGTCGCCACCGAGACGCTGTCGCCAAGATCGAGGGTGGTACAGAGCGTCGTGCGCGTGACGCGCGAAAAGTGCACCTGAACAGGCCCGACAACCGTTCCGTCATCAAGGCGGCGGGAAATCATATAGCCACTGTCGGGGTCTGCGGGGCCTATGCTCAGGGTCACCGGTAGGCCGCAATGGACCCCAAAACCACTGAACTCGATTGTACCCGCAAGGGTGCGTTGCCGCGCCGACAGTTTCTGCATAACGACTCCAAGACTCCGCAACCCAACTGCCAAATCAGTCTTAGCCAATAAAAACCCGACGCGGAAGCCGCGCCGGGCCCGGTTGTCCACCGCCCACTGACGATCCGTTAACCGTGTTTTCGGAGGAAAGCCGGGATCTCGATGTGCTCTTTGTGCGCCGCCTGGGGCAGCGGCCGCCCGTGCGCATCGAGCCGGCCCTGCGCGCCCTCGGACGCCGTCGAAGCGCTGCGAACCCCTTGCTGCGCCGGCCTCTATGGCGCTTCGCGCCGCGGCATCGTCGGCGGCCGTGTAGGTGGTTTCGTCACGCTGCGACTCCGGTCCCGACCGCAGATTGATGCCCACATTCGACGCCAGGCGCTTGAACAGCGCACGGGCATTCCGGGGCTCGGTTTCATGCTTTTCTTCGGTCTGGAGTGACCTTCTGGCAACAGCAGGAAGTTCCTCCGTGCGCGGCATGCGGCGCTGTCCATCCGGACGCTCGGCGTGCGAGGGCACATAGACGCTCGGAATCGGCGACTCAGGGGCATGCATCGGCTCTTCCACATGCTCGTGGCTGGCTGCGGGGATGTACGGCTCGACCATCACCCCATCATCTTCCTGATAGTGCGAATAGGTCGGCTCCGCCTGCGTGATTGCCTCGGCAACCGCCTGCTCCACCTGCGACTCGATCTGCGGCGGCTCGTAGGCCTGCTGCCCCGCCGTGAAATTGCGCTGTTTGACTGCCAGCGGCGCCCGCGACGGGCTGGACTTCATCGGCTCGAGCGCCTGCACCATGGTGGCATCGGTGCCTGTCGCGACGACCGCAACCCGGATCGTCCCCGTCATATCGGGGTCATAGGTCGCGCCGAGGATGATGTTGGCATCGGCGTCCACTTCCTCGCGGATGCGGCTCGCCGCCTCATCCACTTCGTAGAGCGTCAGGTCCGGACCGCCGGTGATCGAGATCAGCAGGCCGCGTGCGCCCTGCATCGACACATCGTCGAGCAGCGGATTGGCGATCGCCGCCTCTGCAGCGTGGCGGGCGCGATCTTCGCCCGACGCTTCGCCCGTACCCATCATGGCCTTGCCCATGCCGCGCATCACGGCGCGCACGTCAGCAAAGTCGAGGTTGATCAGGCCCTCCTTCACCATCAGGTCGGTGATGCACGCAACGCCGGAATACAGCACCTGGTCCGCCATCTTGAAGGCGTCGGCGAACGTGGTCTTCTCGTTGGCGACCCGGAACAGATTCTGGTTCGGAATGACGATCAGCGTATCGACGTGCCGGTGCAGCTCGTCGATGCCGTCCTCGGCCAGCCGCGCCCGGCGATTGCCCTCGAAGGTGAAGGGCTTGGTGACCACGCCGACCGTCGAGGATGCCCTGCTCGCGCGCCGCGCGTGCAATCACCGGTGCCGCGCCGGTACCGGTACCGCCGCCCATGCCCGCGGTGATGAACACCATGTGCGAACCGCTGAGGTGGTCGTTGATCTCGTCAAAGCTCTCTTCGGCGGCCGCGCGCCCGACTTCCGGGTGCGACCCCGCACCGAGGCCCTCGGTCACCGAAACACCCAGCTGCATGATGCGCTGCGCCTTGCACAGGGCCAGCGCCTGCGCATCCGTGTTGGCCACCACGAAATCCACCCCATCGAGGCCGGACGCGATCATGTTGTTGACGGCATTTCCGCCCGCGCCACCGACACCGAAGACGGTGATACGGGGCTTGAGTTCCTGGATGTCCGGGAATGGTGAGATTGATTGTCATGGAAGGCCCCACAATGGCGTGTAGGAGCAGTTTTAGTCGCCAATTCGTTAACCGGGTCCTAACAATTGCCCCGAATTCGTTAACGCAGCCGCATTTTGCAAGCGATGTGAAGGGCCTGGTTACGTTACGTTAAGCATGAAGATGAGCCGCCGACTGTCTCGCAGCGGCACATCTGATCGGCCTAGAAGCTCTGGCGCAGCCAGTTGCCGACGCGCGCGATATAGCCGTCGGTGCCGGTGAGCTTGGCGGTAACCCGCGGCTCGGCATATTCCTGCGCACAGACCTGTGGATAGATCAGCATCCCGGCAACTGTTGCAAAAGCCGATCCCTTGGCCATTTCCGGCAGCCCGGAAATACCCATCGGCCGGCCGCTCCGCACGTTGCGCGCCAGCACGCGCCGTGCCACTTCCGGCAGTCCGGTCAACTCGCTGCCGCCGCCCGTCAGCACGAACCTCCGTCCACAGACGTCCATCATGCCGGTAGCCTGCATACGGTCGCGCACCACACCCAGAATTTCTTCCACTCGCGGCCGGGCGATCCGGGTGATGTGCGAGCGCGGAATCTGCGCCGGTGCCTCATCGAGGCTGGCCCCGACCGGCACGATGGGAATCATCTCGCGCTCGTCCGCCTGCCCCGGCAGCACGCTGCCATAGACCGTCTTCAGCCGTTCGGCGTCCGCCACCCCGACCGAGAGCTGCCGCGCAATGTCGAGCGTCAGATGGTGCCCGCCCACTGCGATGGCGTCCGTATAGACCAGCTGCCCTTCGGCAAACACCGACACCGTCGTGGTTGCGCCCCCGAAGTCGATGCACGCGACCCCCAGCTGCGCCTCGTCATCCACCAGCGTCGACAGTCCCGACGCGTAGGGCGTCGCGACCAGGGCCTCGATCTGCAGGTGGCAGCGGTTGAGCACCAGTTCGATGTTTCGCATCGCCAGCGTCTCGGCCGAGATCACCGATACGTCGACCGACAGCTTCTCGCCCACCATGCCGCGCGGGTCGCGGACACCCTTCTGGCCGTCGAGCGCATAGCCGATCGGCAACGCATGAACGATGGAGCGCTCGGGCCGGACACTGCGGCCGTTGACGGCACGCAGCACGCGCTGGATGTCGCCCCGCTCGACCTCCTGGCCGCCCAGATTGACCGTGGCGGAGAATGTCTCCGAGCCGAGCCGGCCCGCCGTGACGTTGACCACCACCGATTGCACGGTAATCCCTGCCGCCCGCTCGGCCATGCCAACCACGGTGCGGATCGCCTGCTCGGCCTTGTCGAGATCGGTAATGACGCCGCTCTTGATGCCCGACGACGGCCCGTAGCCAAAGCCGATGACCTCGGCGATGTGGGTACGCCCCTTCAGCACCTTGCCTTCCGCCCTCGGCGACAGCCGTGCGATCACACAGCAGATCTTGGTCGAGCCGATGTCGAGCACCGCGACAAGCGTCGTGCGGCCGGGCTGCACGGGCTTCAGCCGCGCCGTCATGGAGTCGGTCATCATGGTTTCTTCGGTCCGGGGTCGGCCTTGCGCTCGGCCGCGGTTTCGTACTCGGACGAGCCCTTGGTCTTGTGCGCCTTCTTGGCGGCTTTCTCTGCTTCCGCGATCTGCTTCGCCGCGATCTCGCCCGGCTTCAGCGCGACCATGCCCGGCACCCTGAGGTCGATCAGCATGACATCGCGATCGAGCAGCGCATAATCGCTCTGGTACAGTTCGAGCTGATCGAGCGCCTGCGCCACGCCCACCTCCGGCAGTTGCACGCGCAGCCCGCTGTAGTAGATCAGGTCCCAGCGCCGGTCGCCGATACGGCTCAGCGCGGCGAGGCCCGACTGCAGCGTCGGATGTCGGTCGAGCGCCACGATCATCGCCATGGCGTCATCCGCGGCACCGTCGCCCACCACCAGCGGCAGTTCGCGGTAGTCGCCCAGATCCTCGGCGATCTGCGTCCCCTCCGCATCGACCACATAGGTGATGCCATCGACCCGCCAGCGGGCGATCGGCCGCTTTTCAGTGAGCACGACCGACAATTCGTTGGGGTAAACCTTGCGTATCGCCACCGTGGCCACCGCCGGCAGCTTCAGCAGCCGCAGCCGCGCCGCATCCGCGTCGAAGTTCAGCGTCGATGTCTGCGGCCCGATCTCGAGCGCCTCGGCGATATCCTTTTCGCTGGTCAGCGCCTGTCCGGTGATTTCGATCTTGCCGATGCCGAAACCGGCGCGCGCGAACTCGCCCTGCGCCACATCGGTCACCATCATCGCGCCGCTGGCCAGCAGGTCGCGCATCTCGTAGAGGCCGACCGCCCCGACCAGCACGATCGCCGCGGCCAGCGCGCGAACCATCACCCGCTTGTGCAGCACCCAGGCATGGCCGAAATTGATGAGTGCCGCGATTGGTGAGATTGCGGAGCGGAACCGGCAGGTGTCGGGGGTCCACTGCCTGCGCAGCTTCGAACCGCTTTTGCTCCTACCTGTTGCAACTCGCATCCTCCACCATCCAGGCCACCAGTTCCTCGAACGAATGGCCTGCATATTTGGCCTGTTCGGGAACCAGCGAAGTCTCGGTCATGCCCGGCTGGGTGTTGATTTCGAGGCAGACGAGTTCGCCGTCTTCACCTGCTCGGTCGTTGAAGCGGAAATCCGTCCGCGTTACGCCCCGGCACCCAAGCGCAGCATGCGCCATAAGGCTCATCTTCTGCACTTTGTCGTAAATTTTCGGTTGAATTTGCGCCGGCACGACATGATGCGATCCGCCCTGGGTGTATTTCGCCTCGTAATTGTAGAAAGCGAGGTCGGTGACGATCTCGGTCACCCCCAGCGCCACGTCGCCCATCACCGCGCAGGTCAGCTCGCGCCCCGGGATGTAGCGCTCGACCATCACCTCCTCGCCGCTGTTCCAGTCCTCGCGCAGAATTTCCTGCGGCGGGTGGCTTTGATCTGCCTTGACGATGAACACCCCGAAACTCGACCCGTCGGCGATCGGCTTGACGACGTAGGGCGGCGGCATGACGTGGGCCTTGGCCACCTCCTGCCGCGACAGGATGAGGTGGTCGGTGACCGGAACGCCGGCGGCCTTGAACATGATCTTGGCCTGATGCTTGTCCATGGCCAGCGCCGACGCGAGCACGCCGGAATGCGTAGTAGGGAATCTGCAGCAGTTCCAGCAGGCCCTGGATCATGCCGCTTTCGCCGAACGGGCCATGCAGCGCATTGAACGCCACGTCCGGCTTCAGCTCGGTCAGCACCTGTGCGATGTCGCGGCCGACATCGACCTCGGTCACCTGGTAGCCGGCTCGCCGCAGCGCCGCCGCGCAGCCAGAGCCGGAACTCAGCGACACCGGCCGCTCGTTCGACCAGCCGCCCATCAGCACCGCAACGTGCTTGGCTCATCACACAGCCCCCGTGAACGACGTCGCCGTCCAGGAATTCGCGCACCTCGCGGCCAGGCACGAAGTGCCCCATGCGACGGATTTCCCATTTGAGCTCGATGCCGTGTTTGTCGCGCACCTTCTGCCGCACCATCTCGCCCAGCATCTCGACCTCGAAGGCATCGGCCTCGCCGAGATTGAGCAGGAAGTTGGCGTGCAGTTCGCTCATCTGGGCGCCGCCAAACGTCAGTCCCCTGCCGCCGGCTTCATCGATCAGCGCCAGCTGGATTGGCCCTCCGGGTTCTTGAACGTCGAGCCGCCGGTCTTGGCTTTGGTCGGCTGCGAGGCCTCGCGCTTCTCGGTGATCTCGCGCATGCGCGAAAGGATATCGTCGGGGTCGCCCGCAAACCCCTGATAGACCGCCGACGTGAACACCGCGCCGCGCGGCCCGTTCGACTTGCGGTAGAGGTAGCCCATGTCGGCGTTGGTCAGCGTCACGATCTCGCCCTCGCGCGTCACGGCGCGCAGTTCGACCATGCGGTCGCGCGTCTCGGTGCCGTAGCACCCCGCATTCATGTAGAGCGCCCCGCCGATGCCGCCCGGGATACCGCGGTAGAAGGTCAGCCCATCGATCCCGGCCTCCGCCGCCGCGGTCGCGACCTTCACGTCCGGCAGCGCCGTGCCGACGCGCAGGCGATGATCCTCGAGCACCTCGATGGCGCCGAATCCCTTGGCCGACAGCCGGATGACCACGCCATCGAGCCCGCCGTCGCGGATCAGGAGGTTCGAGCCGAGCCCGATCACCGTGACCCGGATGTCCGCCGGGCAGGTTCTTGAGAAAGAACGCCAGGTCGGCTTCGTCCGCCGGCTGGAAGAACAACTGCGCCGGACCGCCGACGCGGAACCAGGTGATCTCGCTGAGCGGCTGGTTGGGGATCAGCCGTCCGCGCACCTCGACGATCCACGGCTGCAGCTCCGGCAGCAGGTCGGGCCAGCTCATAGCGGATCCGGCTCCTTGCCGATCAGCGCGCCGAGTTCGGCCGGCAGCGCCGCGGCCCACTGCGTGATGTTGCCGGCCCCGAGGCAGACGACGTAGTCGCCCTCGGCGGCCCGCGATGCCAGCAGCGGCGCCAGCGCCTCGGGCCGGTCGATGACCCGCGCGTCGCGATGCCCGCGCGCCCGGATGCGCGCCACCAGTTCCTCGTGCGTCACGCCTTCGATCGGCGTCTCGCCCGCCGCATAGACCGGCGCCACGATGACCGTGTCGGCATCGTTGAAGCAGGCCGCGAATTCGTCGAACAGGTCATGCAGGCGCGAATAGCGGTGCGGCTGCACCACGGCGATGACGTCGCGCTTGGTCGACTGCCGCGCCGCCTTCAGCACCGAGGCGATCTCCACCGGATGGTGGCCGTAGTCGTCGATGATGGTGATGCCGCCGACCACTCCGGTCTTGGTGAAGCGCCGCTTCACGCCGGAGAAGTTCTTCAGCCCCTTGCGGATCGCTTCGGCCGGCACCTTGAGCTGGTCGGCGACCGCAATCGCCGCGGTGGCGTTGAGCGCGTTGTGCTCGCCCGGCATCGGCAGCTCGAGCCCCTCGATCCGCAGATGCGTCATGCGGATGCGGTCGCGGATCTCGACGGCGAAATGGCTGACTCCGTCGATCGACTCTCGAGATCGACCAGCCGCACGTCGGCCTGCGGGTTGCGGCCATAGGTGATGACGCGGCGGTCGCGGATCTCGCCGACCAGCGCCTGCACTTCGGGATGATCGAGGCACATCACCGCAAAGCCGTAGAACGGCACGTTCTCGACGAAGTTGAGGAACGCCTCCTTGACGTGATCGAAGTCGTGATAGTGGTCGAGATGCTCGGGATCGATGTTGGTGACGACCGCGACGTCGGCCGGCAGCTTGACGAAGGTGCCATCGCTCTCGTCGGCCTCGACCACCATCCACTCGCCGTCGCCCAGCCGCGCATTGGTGCCGTAGGCATTGATGATGCCGCCATTGATGACGGTGGGGTCCATGTTGCCGGCATCGAGCAGCGTCGCCACCAGCGTCGTGGTCGTGGTCTTGCCGTGCGTGCCGCCGATGGCGATGGCGTTCTTGAACCGCATGATCTCGGCCAGCATCTCGGCCCGCCGCACCACCGGCAGGCCGCGCGCCCGCGCCGCCGCCAGTTCGGGATTGCCCTTCTTGATGGCCGACGAGATGACGACCACTGCGGCGTCGCTCAGGTTCTCGGCCTTCTGGCCGATCTCGACCGCGATGCCCATGTCGCTGCAGGCGCTGCACATTGGGGCTCGGCCGAGCTGTCCGAGCCGCGCACCACATAGCCCTGGTTGTGCAGGATTTCGGCAATGCCGCTCATGCCGATGCCGCCGATGCCGACGAAATGTACCGGCCCGATATTGCGCGGCATCTTCATGGAATTATTTCCCCCTGCCCGCGAGACCCTCTGCGAGGTCGGCGAGCTTCTCGACCGCGTCAGGCTGGCCCAGCGATGCCGCGGCGGCCGCTGCCCCGTCGAGTTGCCCCGGATCACCGAAAAGTGAGCTTAGCCGAGTGCCAAGCGAAAGCGGCGAAAGCGTGGCCTGCTCGGCAATCCAGCCGCCCCCGGCGGCCTCGACCACCAGCGCATTGTTCTTCTGGTCGGCATCGATCGAGCCCGGCAGCGGCACCAGGATCGCCGGCCGGCCCGATGACGGTAAGCTCGGCGACGGTCGAGGCGCCCGAGCGGCAGATCACCAGATGGCTCTCCGCCATGCGCTCCGGCAGGTCGGTGAAGAACGCCGCCAGCTCGACATTGACCTTGGCCTGCCGATAGGCCTCCGCCACCCGGTCGAGGTCCTCGGCGCGGCATTGCTGCGTGATCCTGCAGTCGGCTGCGCAGATCGACGCGGCAGTTCCGCGATGGCCGGCGGCACCAGATCGGCAAACGCCCGCGCCCCCTGGCTGCCGCCGAACACCAGCAGGCGGATCGGTCATGCCGCCATCAGCGCCGGATACGGCGTGCCCGGCCACCGCACCGCACCCGGTCGCGCACCGGATTGCCGGTGAGCACGGACTTGGCCGCAAAACCCTCGGCAAAACTGGTCTTGGCAAAGCTCAGCGCAAGCACGATGGCGAACCGCCCCAGCGCCCGGTTGGCCCGCCCCATCACCGCGTTCTGTTCGTGCAGGATGCCCGGAATGCCCAGCAGGCGCGCCGCAAGGAACGGCGGAAACACCGGATAGCCGCCAAAGCCGATCACCGCCGTCAGGCTTGATCGGCCGCAACTTCGCCCACGCCACGGCAATCCCCCACAGGATCGTCACGCCTGCCTTGACGAACTTCACCGGATTGCGCACCGACGGCGTCGCGGACGGCACGACGTGGATTTCGCGGGCCGGGAACTGCTCGCCATAGCTGGCGACCCGGTGGTCGGTCATCAGATGGATCACGTGGCCACGGCGGCGCAGTTCCTGCGCCAGCGCCATCGCCGGGAAGAGATGCCCACCCGTGCCTCCGGCCATGAGGACGAAAAGGCTCATTCTGCCGGCGCGAGGGCCGGGCTGCGATAGGCCGGCAGGCCCGTCGCCATGCGCTCTTCCGGCTTCTTGCGCGTCAACGCCAGCATCAGCCCCATGCCGAAGGCGATGGCGATCATCGAGGTGCCGCCATAGGACACGAACGGCAGCGTCATGCCCTTGGGCGGGATCAGGTTGAGGTTCACCGCCAGGTTGATGCCGCACTGCAGCCCGAACTGGATCGCCAGCGTCGAGGCCGCCAGCCGGGCGAAGAGGCTTGACTGCCGCTGCGCTCCGATCAGCGCCCGGACCACGATGAAGGCGATCAGCGCCACGAGGCAGAGGCAGAACAGGATGCCGAACTCGCCCGCCGCCGCCGAGAACACATAGTCGGCATGCGCATCGGGGATGACCTTCTTGGCCATCGACTCGCCCGGCCCGCGCCCGAACCAGCCGCCCTCGAGCAGCGAGTTGAGCGCCTTGTCGATCTGGTAGGTGTTGCCGCCCTCGGGATTGATGAAGGTGTCGATGCGCTTGGCGAAATGCGGGAAGAAGACATAGGCGCCGAACAAACCGCCGACCCCGACCCCGAACAGCCCAAGGATCAGGAACCACGAGATGCCCGACAGGAACAGCAGCGCCGCCCAGGTGGCAAAGATCAGCGCCGTCTGCCCGATATCGGGTTGCAGCAGCAGACCGCCGACGATCACCAGCATGATGAGCGTGGCGATGATGCGGGCGGGCACGCCCTTTTGCTGCATGCTCTCGGAGAACAGCCAGGCGCCAATCACCGCAAACGCCGGCTTCACGAACTCGGACGGCTGCACCGTGTTGCCCAGGAACGAAACCCAGCGCTTGGCGCCCTTGACCTCGACGCCCAGCTTCAGCGTCAGCCACAGCAGCACGACGCTGACCACCAGGACGCCGAGCGCCGCAAACCGTGCCTGCCGGTGCCCGAGGAACGACGCCCCGAACAGCACCGGCAGCGCCAGGAGGTCGAACATGGCGTGCCGGATGATGAAGTGCCAGGGACTCAGCCCCAGCCGCTCGGCAACCGGTGGGCTGGCCGCAAAGCTCAGCACCATGCCCACTGCCATCAGCAGAACCAGCGCGGCCAGCAGTTCGCGATCGACCGTCCACCACCACTCCGCGATGGGTGTCTTTTTCTCCCGTGAAAACATGACTTTGCGCCGCCCGGCCCGGCGGCCTCCCAGTACGCGATACTCACTCCGGCGCACTCTAGCGCCTGCTTGGTTAGTAAGGAGTGACCGGGCTCGCGATTTGCAAGTCAGCGCAGTTTCAGCGAACTCAGTCCGATCAGCGCCAGCACGAACGAGATGATCCAGAAGCGGATCACAACCTGGCTTTCGGTCCAGCCCATCATCTCGAAGTGATGGTGGATGGGCGCCATCTTGAACACCCGCTTGCCGGTCAGCTTGAACGACACAACCTGGACGATCACCGACACCGCCTCAAGCACGAACAACCCGCCGACGATGGCGAGAACGATCTCATGCTTGGTGGCGACCGCGATAGTGCCGAGTGCCCCGCCAAGGGCGAGCGACCCGGTGTCGCCCATGAAGATCTGCGCCGGTGGGGCGTTGAACCAGAGAAATCCGAGGCCCGCCCCGATGAGGGCGCCGGTGACCACCGAGAGTTCCGCCGTACCGGGCACAAAATTGATGAACAGATATTCCGAGAACGTCGCCGAGCCCACGAGGTAGGCGATCAGCCCGAAGCAGGCCGCCGCCACCATCACCGGAACGATGGCAAGGCCGTCGAGGCCGTCGGTGAGGTTCACGGAATTGCCCGCCGACACGATGACGAACCCACCGAACAGGTAAAAGCCCCAATAGAGCGGCAGCGCCAGCCCTTTGGCGAACGGGAACAACAGGTCGAGTGGCAACCTTTGGTTCACCCAGCATCGACAGCGCATAGGCAGCGGCGATAGCGACGAGCGCCTCGATCACCAGCCGCTGGCGGCCGGAAAAGCCGTTGTGGGACATGCGCTTGACCTTGAGGTAGTCGTCGTAGAGGCCGATGGCGCCAAAGCTGACCGTCACCGCCAGAACCACCCAGACATAGCCATTGGAGAGGTTCGACCACAGCAGGATCGAGCTCACGGCTCCGGCGAGGATCATCAGCCCGCCCATCGTCGGCGTGCCCTTCTTGGTCAGCAGGTGCCCCTGCGGGCCGTCTTCGCGGATCGGCTGGCCACCGCCCTGCCGTACCCTGAGGCCGGCGATCATGCCGGGTCCGAAGAGGAAGACGAAGAACAATGCCGTGACGACGGCCCCGGCGGTTCGAAACGTAATGTAGCGGAAGACGTTGAAGGCAGTGATGCTTTCGCCCAACTGCCCGAGAAAATAGAGCATGCTGTACTCGTCCCTCGACCGAGGCGGCTAAAAGCGCTCGCGGATCTTCTTGACGAGATACCCAAGCCGCACGCCCTTCGATCCTTTGACCATAACAGCGTCGCCATAGGCAAGGCTTGAAAGAATGTCGTCGGCAACATGATCGATCGTATCCGCGTGCACCAGCGGCACCGCATCCCCCAGTTCATCGGCCAGCGCCGCCATCGCCGGGCCAACCAGATAAATCCTGTCGGGACGGGTCTCTAGCACCGCCCGCTTCAGCGATCGATGAAGTTGCGGCCCCTGCGTTCCGAGTTCCAGCATGTCGCCCAGCACCAGCACCTTCTGGCCGCCGCTCGGCCTCTGGCCGGCAAACACATCCATAGCCGCCTGCATCGATGCGATGTTGGCGTTGTAGCTCTCGTCGACCAGCAGCAATGGGCCGTCTTCGGGTCCGAGCCTTGTTGTTTCGCCCCGCCCTTCCGGCGCCTCGAACTGCGCCAGCGCACGGATCGCCCGCGATGTGCCCTCACCCGAGAGCTGCGACACCGCCAGTGCCGCCACCGCGTTCGCCACCATGTGCCGGCCGCGCAGCCTCAGATTGAGACTGAATTGCTGGCTGAGATACTCGACCCGCGCCACCGTCATGCCGCCCACCACATCGACGGCGGCGATCCGCCAGTCGGCGTTCTCATCGTAGCCGTAGGTGACGACCTGTCCCACCTTGGCCTCGCGCGACTTGGCGAACAGCACGTGCAGATAGTCGTGGTCGCTGTTGAGCAGGGCTGTACCGCCCGGCTCCAGTCCCAGGAAG
Source organism: uncultured Alphaproteobacteria bacterium (assembly GCA_963796775.1). Taxonomy (GTDB): domain Bacteria; phylum Pseudomonadota; class Alphaproteobacteria; order Rhizobiales; family Devosiaceae; genus Devosia_A. The sequence goes on from CAWCMZ010000007.1 coordinate 904,887, forward strand.
ATTTCGGCCTTCGCCTCGGCGATGTCGGTCACCGACTTGAAGAATTCGAGATGCGCCGCCGCCACGGTGGTCACCACCGCGATGTGCGGCCGCACCAGCTTCACCAGCGGCGTGATTTCGCCCGCGTGGTTCATACCGATCTCGAACACGCCGAACCGCGCCTCGCGTGGCATTCCCGCCAGCATCAGCGGCACGCCCCAATGATTGTTGAAGCTCTTGATCGAGGCATGCGTCTCGCCCGACCGCCTGCAGAGCTGCGCGCATCGCCTCCTTGGTCGTCGTCTTGCCGGCGCTGCCGGTCACCGCAATGAACTGCGCCCGGCTGCGGGCGCGCGCCGCGATGGCGAGGTCGATCAGCCCCTGCAACGCATCATCGACGACGATCAGCCGCTCGCCGCCATGCGCGGCAAAATAGGCCTCCGACACCAGCGCAACGGACGCGCCATTGGCGAGCGCGGCGGCGACGAAATCGTGCCCGTCGAAATTCGTCGCCCTTGATGGCGACAAACAGCGCGTCCGGCGTCAACCTCGCGCGAATCGATGGAAATCGAGCCGATCTGCTCGTCGGATACCCCCTCGGGCCGCCCGCCCGTGGCGGCAACGACTTCGGCAACGGTCCACAATGGGCGCATCAGAGGCTTCTCAGTGTCTCCGCGACCACTTCATGGTCGGAGAAATGGTGCTTGGTCGTGCCGACGATCTGATAGTCCTCGTGGCCCTTGCCTGCAATCACCAGCACATCGCCGGCCCTGAGGTCCCGGATCGCCGTTTCGATCGCCAGCCTGCGATCACCGATCTCGCGCGCCCCCGGCGCCGCCGCGATGATTTCGGAGCGGATCGCCGCCGCATCCTCGGTTCGCGGGTTGTCGTCGGTGACGATCACCCGGTCCGCCATGCGCTCCGCCACTTCGCCCATCATCGGGCGTTTGCCCCTGTCGCGATCCCCGCCCGCCCCAAACACCACATGCAGTTGCTTTGGTGCATAGGGCCTGAGCGCAGCCAGCGCCGTCTCGAGCGCCACGGGCTTGTGCGAATAATCGACGAAGATCGCCGCCCCGTCATGCTCCCCGACCAGTTCCAGCCGGCCCTTGGCGCCACGTAGACGCGGCAGCGCGGCGAGCGCCTTGTCCTGCGGCGCCCCGCTGCTCATCGCCAGCGCCAGTGCCACCAGCACATTGTTCGCCTGGAACGCACCGGTCAGCGGCAGGAAGAAGCTCACGGGCTCGCCCACCAGCCGACCCGTCACACGCTGCCCATAGCCCTCATTGGTTATCTCGGTCGCTCTCGAAGAATGCCCCCTCGCGCCCCACTGTCAGCAACGTCGCGCCCGCATCGAGCGCCGCAAACATGAACGGCGCGTGTTCCGCATCGTCGCTGTTGACCACCGCAGAACCGCCGTCGGCGATCAATTCGCGAAACAGCCTCAGCTTGGCCTCGCGGTAGGCATCCATGTCCGCATGATAGTCGAGGTGGTCGCGGCTGAGATTGCTGAACGCCACCGCCTTGAACCGGATGCCGTCGACCCGCCTTTGGTCGAGCCCCTGGCTCGAGGCCTCCAGCGCCACGTGATCGACCCCTCCCTGCCGTAATGCCCCGAGCTCACGATGCAGCGTCAGGGCGTCCGGCGTCGTCAGTTCGCCCTGCACGATACCATCCGCTGTCTCGATGCCCACGGTTCCCAGACTCGCCGCCTTGAGACCGCTCGCAGACCAGATCTGGCGCACGAACGACACGATCGAGGATTTGCCGTTAGTCCCGGTCACCGCGACCGCTACCTCTGGCTGCGGGGCGAACTGCAGGGAGGCCGCCCGCGCATAGGCGGCCCGTACGTCATCGACCACCACCACCGGCACACCGGGATCGCCCGCCGGTGCCCGATCGGTGACCATGGCGACCGCGCCACGCGCAACCGCCTGGCCCGCAAAGGCGTCGCCATGCACCCTGGTGCCTGGGACGGCAAAGAATGCCTCGCCCGCGCCAATCTCGCGGCTGTCCGCGTTCACCCCCTCGACCATCACATCAGGTACGCGCCGGCCGGCATCTTCGAGCAGGGTGCGAAGGGCGAAAGACACGTCCATGTTTCCTTCGGCGAGGGCGCTAGCGGAGTTCGATCGGGACAAGCTCATTATCCAACATCTGGCTGAAATCGGGGCTGATGCCAAGCATCGGAGCCACCTGCTGCACGATCCGGCCGGTGGCCTCGCCGGCATTCCAGCCCGCGGTGGTGCCCGACTGGGCATTCTCGGCATGCGGATTGTCGACCAGGACCACCATCGAGTAGCGAGGATTGTCGAGCGGAAAGGCCGAGGCGAAGACGTTGAAATTCATGCCGCTGGCGTAACGGCCGTTGACCACCTTCTCCGCCGTGCCGGTCTTGCCACCCGCACGGTAGCCAGCGGCAAGCTTGTTCATGCGCGTCCCCGACCCCTCAAGTGCGTTGAGGCGCATCAGGTAGCGCATGTCCTGGCTGGTCTTTTCCGAGACCACCTGCTGGTAGGTCTGCCGGGAATCCTCGAGGCTCCGCTTGTAGAGCGTCGGCGCGACCATGTAGCCGTCGTTCACGAAGGCCGCCATGGCACGCAGCATATGCATCGGCGAAACCGAGAGGCCGTGCCCGAAGCTCGCCGTAGCCGCGACGATATCGGAGAACTTGCTTGGCACCACGGGGTTGCGCTTTTCCGGCAGCTCAAGCGGTGCCGTCTGGTCGAATCCAAGGCGCGTCAGAAACGCCCGGAAAGTGTCCTTTCCCATCGCCTGCATGATGTGGATGGCGCCGACGTTGGAGGAGTATTTGTACACTTCCGGCACCGACAGAATGCGGTGCTTGCCGTGGAAATCATCGATGGTGAAGCGCCCGAACCGTACACCGAAGCGCGCGTCGAACCGGTCGCTGATCTTCACCCGGCCGCTGTCGAGCGCGCCCGCAATGGTGATCGACTTGAAGGTCGAGCCCAACTCGTAGATGCCCGCCGTGATGCGGTTGAAACTGTCCTTCTGCAGCGCCGACGCCGGATTGTTCGGATCGAAATCCGGCAACGACACCAGCCCCATGATCTCGCCCGTCCGCACGTCCATCATGACTCCGGCGGCCGCGATCGGCGCGATATCTGGTGATCGCGTCCGCGAGCACCTCGTGCATGACGTGCTGCACCCTCAGGTCGATGGAGAGATTGACCGGCGCCAGTTCGTTGCCGCGCGCCAGGCCGATCGACTGCAACAGCGCCACATCCTCGGCATCCATCTGCTTTTCGATGCCGGCAATGCCCTGGTTGTCGATGTTGACCGCACCGAGGACGTGCGCGGACTCCGTGCCGCCCGGATAGAAGCGCTTGCTCTCGGTGACGAAATCCAGCCCCGGAATGCCAAGCTGGAAGATCTTTTCCTCGATCGCCGGGGTCAGCTCACGCTTGATCCATACAAATCCCTTGTCGCCGGTGAGTCGTTTGCGCAGCCAGTCCAGATCCAGTTCCGGCAGTACCCCGTGCAACGCCTCGGCCGCCTCGTCCACATCGATGATGCGGCGCGGTTCGGCGAACAGCGACGGCACCCGGATGTCGACCGCCATCTCCAGCCCGTTGCGATCAAGGATGGCGGGCCGCGTCGCGGTAATGGCGTCGCGCTCCTGCCCCTCGATGCTGGTGTCCTGCACCGTCGCGCCCAGCTGGATCAACCGGCCGCCGACCACCCCGAACACAACCAGCAGCGCAAGGATCACCCAGCGAATCCGCGCCCGTGTCAGGCTGCCGCGCGTCTTCCGCGCGCCATCGAGCGCAATTGCGGTCACGCCCTCGCTGGTCATCGCCATGGCTAGTTCTCCGAAATCGTCTGGCCGATGGGGTCGAAGCCCGCATCCAGCGACTCGAACAGGTTGTCGAGTGCGGCCGTATCAGGTTGCTGCAGCCGCATTGGCAGGTTGTCCATGCGTCCGAACTGCTCCTGCGCGAGGTTCTGCAGGCCCAGCGTGGCCTCGTGCCGCTGCACGATCGGGCCGATATGCGCAGGCTGGTTGAGATACGCCCAGTCCGCCTTCAGCAGCGACAGGTCGGCCTGCTGCCGGTCGATCTGCCGGATCAGCGCCGATTTGGAACTTGCCGTCTCCTCGACCGAGTATTTGAGCGCATACACCCCGACCAGCATCAGGATCGCGATCGCCACCATGATGATGTTGAGCGTGCGGATCATGCCGCGCCCCGGATTGCCGGCACGCCAAGTCCATCGAGCCGCACCGGCCGGGCCGCTGCCGACGAGCGGCGTCCGCACCGCAGGATTGCCGAGCGGGAGCGCGGATTGCGCGCGATCTCTGCTGCAGACGGTTTGATCGCCTTGGCCACGTCGACCCAGCGCAGCGCCTCGCCCTCGACCTGCGGCAAATGCCGCGATTGCGCCGGCCCACCCTTTTCGGGGTCGAAGAAGCGCTTGACGATGCGATCCTCGAGACTGTGAAAGGTTACCACCGCCAGCCGTCCGCCTTCCGTCAGCAACCGCTCGCCCGCGAACAGCCCTTCGACCAGCTGGCCGAATTCATCGTTCACCGCGATGCGCAGGGCCTGAAAACTGCGTGTGGCAGGATGCGCGTCGCCGGGCTTCCGCCCAATGGATTTCTCGATCAGCCGCGCCAGTTGCGTCGTCGTGGTAATCGGCTCGATGGCCCGCGCCGCGACAATGCCATGCGCGATACGCCGCGACTTCCGCTCTTCGCCAAACGCATAGAGCAGGTTTGCGAGCTCCGTTTCATCGAGCCCGTTCACCAGGTCGGCGGCGCTTTCGCCCTCCCCGGCCATCCGCATGTCGAGGGGTCCTTCGCGCATGAACGAAAAGCCGCGCTCCGGCACATCGAGTTGCATCGAGGAAACACCGACATCGAGCACCACGCCGTCGACCGGCCGGTCGACCAACCGGTCCAGTTCGGCAAAGGCCCCTGCAACAAAACTGAAGCTCTCTGGAAACTGCGCGCTCAGCGCGTCCGCAAACGGGGTGACACCCGGATCGCGATCGATTGCGACCACCGACGCGCCCGCCTCGAGCAATGCGCGCGAATAACCCCCGGCCCCGAACGTGCCATCGACGATCCGTGCCCCTGCCAGTGGTACCAGCGCCTCGAGCACCTCGGCCAGCAAAACCGGCACATGCGGCGCATCGTGCTCGCTGGCCTGCGCCTTGCCCATAGTCCGTCCACTCCACTCCGGCAATGCCGGTACGCAAAACCGCCCCGACTGGAGGGCAATTGACGCACTTTGACCAAGGGAGGTTAAGACTCTGTTGAGTAAGCCGGATCTACCGCCGTCACACCCAGTTCTCGACCAAGAGCCCCGGCATCCGGTCGAACTCCCGCCGGTTGTTGGTCACCAGCGTATGTCCAGGCGACCGGGCATGCGCACCGATCAGCATGTCATACGGTCCGCATGGCGTCCCCACCCGCTCCAGATGCGCCCTTGTCTGGCCGAAATGATCCGCTGCGGCCAGATCAAAGCTCGCCACACGCAGCGGACCGAGAAAGTCCTCGACCGCCAGCGTGTTGGCCGCTTCGCGAGCCGGAACAGCGCCGCTTCGCGCCCTTTCGCACTGGGATATACGCGCGCCTCCCCCATCGTCCTCGCAAGGCAGGCACGCCAGTTGACCTGTAAGCCGGGTTCTGTAGGGCGGACATTGCTGCCCGCGTGATGGCCATTCATCTGAGACGCCTGTTGCGAGGCGCCTCATGCAACCAACCCGGATGACGGGCCTCGAAAACCGGCTGGGTTTCCCCGCGTCATCCCTATTTGGTCTTGCTCCCGGTGGGGTTTGCCGTGCCGTCCCGGTTGCCCGGTCCGCGGTGCGCTCTTACCGCACCCTTTCACCCTTACCCGCCCGAAGGCCGGCGGTTTGCTTTCTGTGGCACTTTCCCTGGGGTCGCCCCCGCCGGCCGTTAGCCGGCACCGTATTTCGATGGAGCCCGGACTTTCCTCTCCCGGAACGGAGCGGCCATCCGGTCAACTGGCGTGGCGCGTTGTGCGGTCGCAAACGTCCGCAGGTCAAGCCGCGGGCTGCTTGGTGATGCGCGCATAGGCGTGATTGATCGCCTGCCATGCGCGCCGTGGCGACGTCGATCAGTTCCTCCGGCACGCCCTTGGCGATCAGCCGGTCGGGGTGATGCTCGGCCACCAGCAGCCTGTACACCCGCCGCACTTCGCTCTTGTCCGCGCCCGGAACGAGCCCCAGCACCAGATACGGATCGACGTCATTGTCGAGCATCACGTGCTGCGCCGCCAGCTGCTCGAAGCGCGCATCATCAAACCCGAAGATATCGCTGACATTCTTGAGATATTCGAGCTCGGCTTCGTGGATCAACCCATCCGCCGAGGCGATATAGAACAGCCCGTCGAGCACATGTTCCAGCGTCTCCGGACTGCCGGCAAAAAACCGTCCGACCTTGCGTGCATAAGCCTCGTAACCGGCCACATCCTGCTGCGCCAGCTTGAACAGCTTGTCGACCTGCTGCTCGATGCCCCGCGGGATTTCAACCGTGCGCTGGAACGCCCTGAGTTCCGATGCCGTCACCACGCCGTCGGATACCGCCATCTTCGCCGAGAGTGCGATCAGCGCCAGAGTGAACGCCGCATCCTTGCCACCCGGCAGCCAGGTATCGGGGTCGAGCACATTCGCAAGCGAACCGGCGAGACCGGTGCGCTGCGTAAACGATCCCACGATGGCGCCGATGCGCTGCCAGACCGTCGACATGGTCCACTCCGATTCTGCCCGAGGATAGCGGCAGACCGGCAAATGAAAAGCGCTGAGGCACTCGGTGATATCTATGACGCACCCGGTGGGCTCAAGGCCCTAGAAAAGCGAGAAACTCTTCGGCGGTTCGTCATCGCCGATGGGGGCCGGCGGCCGGATCTTCTGGCCATTCGGCCCCTCGCTGAGGAAGAAGCCATCCGGATCGTAGGTGCCCGACGGGGTATCGCTGTAGCTGACGCTCGCCTGGCTCTGCGATCCGCTGTCCAGCAGCCCCTTGCGCGCCAGATAATGCGCCAGCGACTCCGAATCCCAGCGTGCTGGCGCGGCGCTGTCTGTCGCGCCGATATCGCCGGTCGGCGTCGGATCGATTGCCTCACGATCGGCCACCGCCGTCTCGTCGAGGATGAGCGGCTGCTCGCCCGTCGCGGCAGGCGCGGCCGGCGTCTTGTTGATCGTCGCCGGCTTCGGGGTCACGGTTGCCGTCGATGTGCTGCTCGCGGTCCAGTGCGGGCGCATCGACAGCGGATAGGGCTGCGGCGCCACCGGCTCCGGGTTGGGATCGATCGAAGCCACTTCCGTCGGCTCGTCCTGCGGCCCGACCTGCGTATTGCTGGTGGTCGCGGGCACTACGACGCGCGGCGCGGCCTTCACCGGCTCTGCCGACGCGGTCTCGTCGCCACCCGAAATATACGACGGCAGCTTCTTGCCCTTGGCCAGCAGCTTGTCCACCGGGTCCTCGCCCACGGGCGTACCGGCCGGGATGATCGTCACCCCCTTGCTTGTGACCTTGGTCGTGGCGGTCTTGGTCGTCTCGACGCTGGCAGTTTTCACCGCGTCCATGTCCGAGGTCATGGTGGCCGCCTTTTCGGTGCCGCCCTTGCCTGTCAGGAAATCCATCGAGGGAACTGCGACCACCAGTGCAAGGCCTGCCCAGGCAAGGCCCCAGGTCACTTTGGAGTTGAGTCTCATCTGCCGCTTACTCTCACTCTGACGCCCCCGCGCCGTGGCGGAATAGAGGCGACTAACATGGCCACAATGTGAATGACGCTGCCTGCAAGATTCGCGCTTTCGACATGAACCGAAGCTGAATGGCGAGGCCTTAATCAGGCCTCACTCCGAGCAGCCTCGCCAGCGCCAGCACCAGATTTGCGCGGTTCAGCGTGTAGAAGTGGAACTCTGTAATCCCGTTGTCGACCAGTTCCAACACCTGCTCGGCGGCTACCGCCGATGCAACCAGCGCATGGGTCTCCGGGTCGTCATCCAGCCCCTCGAATCGTTCTGCCAGCCAGCCCGGGATCGAGGCGCCGCAACGCGCTGCGAAGCCAGCGATCTGCTTGAAGCTGTGGATCGGCTGGATGCCCGGTACGATCGGCGCGGTGATTCCCGCCTTCCGTGCCCGCTCGACGAAGCGGAAATAGTCGTCATTGTCGAAGAACATCTGGGTGATGGCGCGATTGGCCCCCGCCCCCAGCTTGCGCTTGAGATTCTCGATATCCGCGTCCCAGTCCGGGCTCTGCGGATGCTTCTCGGGGTAGGCCGCAACCGAGATGTCGAAATCCCCGATCTGCCTGATCCCTGCCACCAGCTCGGCGGCATTCCTGTACCCTTGCGGGTGCGGCACGAAGGGCTTCCCGATGCCCTCGGCCGGATCGCCGCGCAGCGCCACAATGCGGCTGATCCCGGCGTCCCTGTAGCCGCGCACCACCGCGTCGACCTCATCGCGCGACGCCGCGACGCAGGTCAGATGCGCCGCCGCATCGACCCCGGTATCGGCTTTCACTTTGGAGACCATCCGCAGCGTCCGCTCGCGGGTAGAGCCGCCTGCCCCATAGGTCACCGACACGAACCGCGGATGCAACGGCGCGAGCTTGCCGATCGAATCCCAGAACCGCTCCTCCATCGCGTCGGTCTTGGGCGGAAAGAACTCGAACGACACCTGGAACGGCGCCCGTTCGGTCTTGGTCACCCGGCTTTGCCGCTCATGCTCGGTGCTGAGGCTCATGCATCGGTCCTTGTCGTCTGGCTGGCCAACCGCCACAGGCACACCGTGAGCCCGCTCGGATCGGATGGATTGGGGAAAGCATTCAAGCGCGGCGACCTCGAGCCCGATCGCACGCGCCCAGCCGGCCATCTGCGCCTCCGAGAGACCCAGACGCCGGTGCGCATTGTCCGTCCGCAGGAACTCCAGTTCGTGCGGCGCGAAGTCGACGATCAGCATCTCGCCATTGGGCTTCAGCGCGCGCCGTGCCGCCGCCAGCATCCGCCCCGGATCGTCAAAATAGTGCAGCACCTGGTGGATGACGATGATATCGGCCAACCCGATGCTCTGCTCGATGTCGGCGATATCGCCCAGCCGCACCTGCGCATGCCCGATCGCCGCGGCCGCCAGCTTGGCGCGTGCGACGGCGATCATTTCCCGGCTTGCATCGATGCCGATGCCGCGGCGGTAATGCGCACTCAGCAACTCCAGCATGCGACCCGTGCCGGTCCCCAGATCGATCAGCAGATCGACCTTTCGCCCGCCCAACGCCGCAAGGATGGATGCCTCTACTGCCTCCTCGGGAACATGCAGCTGTCGCAGTTGATCCCAGCTCTGGGCCACCTTGGCGAAATACGCCGCCGCCTGCGCCTGCTGCGCCGACCGCACGGCGTCAAGCCGCAGGCGGTCCTGCATGCGCTCCGGATCTGCCGAATCGAGCTGGGCGATCACCCACCCGGCCAGCTCCGCTCCGGCCGCCGAGTCCGCCAGCCGGTAATAGGCCCATGCCCCCTCGGCATGCCGCGTGACCAGCCCGGCATCGGCCAGCAGCTTCAGATGCCGCGAGACGCGCGGCTGGCTCTGCCCGAGGATTTCGGTCAGATCCTTGACCGAGTGTTCGCCGTCCGCCAGCAAAGCCAGCAGGCGCAGCCGGGTCACCTCCCCCGCCGCGCGCAAAACCTCAACCAATGTCGCCGAGTTCAGCCAACTTGCCTCCGAGATATAAAGATATCTTTATATCTCATGCCCAAAAAAGAAAAGCCTCACCTTCGGGGGGACGAAGGTGAGGCAGTCTGGATCGACAGTGAAGTCGTCTTTGAGGGTCAGGCCGCGCCGACGGAACGCTCGTCGGCCCCGGCGCGCTTGCGGAACGCATGCGTCCGCCACAACTCGAAGATGCCGGTGGCCTCCTCGCGGTTCAGTGCCTCGAAGCGCTTGCGCACATTGGTCTTGTCGGCCTCGGTGGGCAGATCGCGCCACGGCATCGCCGCAACCATCGCCTCGAACAGGTCCGGCTGCACCCCGAGCGCCCGAAGCGCCACGGTGATCGCCACATAATCCTGCATGGCCAGCCATTTGACGAAAACTTCCGGGCCGACCTTGAGCATCACCGTCAGCGCCGCCGCCAGATGGTGGCCATAGCCGAAGCGGGCGAAGCGGATCAGCGCCCGATCGTCGAGCTGCTTGCGGTCCGACAGCGCCTTCACCTGATTGTAGGCGAGCTTCCATTCCTGGCTCGAAAAGCCGGCACGGTTGCGCATGCGGTTGTAGACCACCGCATTGACCTTGCCAGCCGTGACCGGATCGAGGCCTTTGGCACCGCCGCCGAGGTTCTCCAGCACCTTGTCGCCCGCCGAGCTGATTTCGCCCCGCAACGACTTCCAGTCGATTTCCGGGCGGCCGCGGAGATCGGCTGCGATTTCGGCATCTTCCGACGCGCGCGCCACCAGGCGCTCCAGCGTCTCCTTGCCGAGTTCGGCATTTGCATTGCGCACCAACCGCACCACCGAAGTGGCGCCGCCATGTTCGACAATCGCGTCGCCCACCCGCTCGGGCACAGTCGAACGGCCGGCAATGGCGGTACGATGCTCTTCGGACTGCTTGGACACAATGTCGATCAGGTCGTCATCGCTGAGCACATTGGAGAATTCGAGCAGCGGCGCCGCGACATCGAAGGTGTCGTTGGCGAGCTTCACCACCACATTGCCCGGCGCACGCTCCAGCGGCGCCAGCAGCTTGGCCACGTGCGTCCGCGCCTCGACTTCCACCAGTTCGGCCAGTTGACAGAGAACCTCGTCATACTGGGCGACCTGCTCATCGTCGCATCGGTCGGACACGTAAGAGTAGAGTTGTGCCATATTCCGGAACAGCTGGTCGCGCTCTAGGATATTGGCGTCGCCATTCAGCACACGGAAGGTCGAAAAAGCCCGCTGGCCTTCTTCCATTTCATTGTTCACGTCACTTCTCCCCGGCTCCTGCCGCTACCACCACACTGGCACCGAGATATCCGCGCCCGTTGAAGCAAACCCGGGCGAATTGATTCAAATTGGATCGATCGGCCGGTCTGCCCGGCGGTGGAGTGCGGAAAGCGTCGGAAAGCTGGCGCCTCTGCGAGACTGGCGGGGCTGGGGAACTCTGCTAATCATTGCAATTGAAACAGGATCGGGCGGGGCGAATGGCGAGGCGGCCGGAAGCGAAACAGGACGACGGCAAGCCGCCGGAGCCGGCACCTCAGCCTTCGCCCCCGCCGCCATCTCCTCCACCGGAAGGGTCGCACTGGCTACCGCAACTGGCCGCCTTCTCCGGTGACGTGCGGACGCTGCTGGTCAATCTCACCATCCTGCTCATCATCATCGTGGTCGTGCCGGTGATCGGCGGCCAGTTCCTGCGCACGCAGGTGCTGATCGAGCCGCTCTCGATCCCCGAACCGATGCTGGCCACCGGACTCACGCCTGAGGTCGCGGCCAACCGGCTCTGGGATGGCATTCAGCAGGTGACGCGCGAGGGCAACAGCGCCAAGGGGGCAATCGCGGCAATTCCAGAGACCCAGCGCGTCGATTTTTCGATTCCGGACTCCAGGGCTCTCGATCGATTCCCTGATCTACTACGTGCGGCAGTTCTTCCACGTTTATGAGACTCACGTCAGCGGCGAGTTCCGCTGCGCCGACCCCGCCTGCACCCCGGAAGGCGTGACGCTCAGGCTGCGCATCACCGGTGCCGATCTGCAGCTCGTCGACCTGCCGTCGCAAGCCGCGCTCACCGAGGCGGCCTACTTCCGCGAGGCCGCAACCGGGGTCCTTTCCGTGCTCGACCCCTTCATCGCCATCGTTGCCGATGCCGACACCAATCCCGGTCGCGCCAAGGTTCTGGCGCGGCGTCTGATCCGGGCAGGTCACGCGGACGCCAAATGGGCCCACAACCTCGTCGGTAACCTGCTGATGCGCGACAGCGACACCGCCGGCGCATTGAAGGAATACCAGGCGGCGCTGGCGCTCGACCCCGGCTTCATCCAGGCGCGCGCCAACTATGGTGACGTGCTGCGCGTCCTCGGCAACGTCAAGGGCGCGCGCGAAGCCTTCGACGCCGTCGAGAAATCCGACCCGGGATCGCCATTATCCCAGGCAGGGTTCGCTGATCTCGCCATGCTCGAAGGCCGGCCGGATGAGGCTGTAAAATTCCTCGCGGCCGCCAGCGCCCGCGCGCCGCTCGTCACCAAATATCTGGATCGCGCCGGCACCATCGAACTCAACAGCGGCCACGGCCCCGAAGCCGAGGCGCTCTGGCAACGCTCGCTCGAAATCGACCCGGTCGACCTGCTTGCCCTGTCGCAACTGGCGCTGCAATACCTCAGCACCGACCGTTACAGTCTTGCCGAGTTGGCCTATCGCGACGCCGCCGACTACGCCCCCACCGATGCCTCGCTGCAGGGTCAGGATGCCGAATTGCTCATCATGGTCCGGCAATACGATGCCGCCCTCGCCCGCGCCGACAAGGCCATCGCGCTCGCACCGGACGTCGCCGACTACCGGGTCAGCCGCGCCAGCGCGCTGCAATATCTGAACCGCTACGACGAAGCGCTGGCGGAGTTGTCGACGGCCGACGCCATCGCGCCGGCAAACGCCAGGATCAGCTACGCCGAGGGCACCATGCTGCAGTTCCTCGGGCGCAACGAAGAAGCCATCGCCGCCTTCCAGCGCTTTCTCGAACGCGACCCGGACTTACTGTTCCGCCCCGCCGTGGAGGGCTGGATCCGCGATCTCGAGCAGAAGCCCGCTGCACCCGATCAGCCGGCGGACGGATAGATCCACTGTTCCCAGATGCGGGCCACCACCGCCTCGCCCGGCATGATGGTCCCGGCCCGCTCCACCCATCCAAGGCAGCCGCGCTTGTGCTTGGCCGCTTTCACGAACGCGAACTCCATCTCTGGCCGGCCGGTATGCGCTGCGACGGCGCGGCCGGATATGCGGCATGGCCCGTTGTCGCCGTCGATCCGGATCGTCACCCCGCCCTCGAACATCAGCATAGTCCGTGGCGGCAGCAGGCTCACATGCGGGATGCCGCTGAGCATCAGATTGCCGCCGATCCATTCTGGCGCCAGCCGCTCGATGCCGAGCACAACCGCGACCTCGGCCAGTTCGTCGTCCCCCAGAATGGAGAGCTGCCGCTCGTTCCGCATCTCGGTGCCGTTCGGATACCACGGCTCACGCGCGCCGCTCGGCCGCAGCAGGCCGGCATGCCGGTCGCCGGCAATGCCCTCGTAGCCGAGTTCCAGGCTCGCCACCGGCGAGGTCTCGAAGCCATCGCCGAGCGCGGCATAGACCCCGCTCACCCGCCCCGAAACCTTTCGCGCTGGAACGAAATCGACCACGCTACCCCATCGCCCTCGACCCGCGCCGCGCCAACGAGTCGGCCGAGTAGACGAGCAGTGAAAGCCAGATCAGCCCGAAGCTCAAGAGCCTCAGCCCATTGAGCGCCTCGCCGAACACCCAGATCGCGAGGAAGAACTGAATGGACGGCGCGATATACTGCAGCATGCCGATGGTGGTGAGCCTCAGCCGCTGCGCCGCGAATGCGAACAGGATCAGCGTGATCGACGTCGCCGGCCCGGTCAGCAGCAAGAGGCTCATCTGGTAGGGATCGCCATGTGGCCCCGGCCCGCCATCGCGGATGAAAGTGTAGATCAGGTACCCCGCCGCAACCGGCGCCAGCATCAGTGTCTCGACGAACAGCCCCGTCACCGAGGATACCTTCGCGGTCTTGCGGAAGAACCCGTAGAAGCCGAACGATACCGCCAGGCCGAGCGCGACGAACGGCACGCGGCCAATCCCGATCGCCTGCACGCCGATGGCGAACAGGGCGATGGCGATCGACACCATCTGCCAGCGGTTTTGCCGCTCCCCCAGCAACGCCATGCCGATCGCGACATTGATCAGCGGATTGGCGAAATATCCAAAGCTCGCCTCCAGTACCTGCCCGGTCTCCACCGCCCACACATAGAGAAGCCAGTTGCACGCCAGCAGTAGCGAAGAGATCAGCATGCTGCGCAACGTCGCCGGATCGCGAAGCGCCGCCGCCACTTCCGGCAGTCGGCGGCTGACGATCAAAATCCCTCCCACCAGGATCAGCGACCAGACCGTGCGGTCAGCGACAATGGTGACCGAGCCGACATCCTTGAGGATATAGAACAGGAGCGGCAGGAAGCCCCATATCAAATAGCAGGCGAGCCCGGCGAGCAGCCCGAATTGGGCCTGCCGTGCGTCTTCCGTGCTGGTGGTAGCGGCGACAGACGCCAAGGTGGACTCCCCGGCCAACCGGCCGGCTCAATGAGACCACTTCATAGCAACGCAAAGCGCTGCCCGCCAATCAGAGTTTGTGATCCGGCGCCCTGAACTCGATGATGGGCTAGTAGGTGAATTCGACCGTCGACATCGCCTGTTCGGCGACCTTCAGTTCCTGCTGCGCCATCTCCGGCAGCGACCAGAAGATGATCTGGACCGAGCCGAAGGCGGGATCGGAGAAGCGGTAGTTGAGATACTCGATCAGCGTGCCGCCGATCTTCACCTGATAGCGCATGCTGGTCCAGGTCTGGCCGGCGTAGCTGTGCGTCTGCTCGTCGAATACCTTGATGTCCTCGGCCTTGACGTTGCCCGCCCGTGCCGCAAACTCGATGATGCCCTTGCCGTAGTTGGCGGTGTTCGCATAGGCCGTCTCGGTGACCACCGCCATCGCGGAATTGCCGTCTTTCGAGAAGTATACGAACTCCTGCGCCCCGGTGGTGTCGCCCTTGGTCCACTGCGCCATGTCGAGGCAGACGGAAATCTTCAGCACCTTGCTGATCAGCCTGCCGGTATCCGGACAGTCTTCGGGATCGGCGTCACTTGCGGGTGCCGAGAACACCGTCACCGGGCTCGTGTTGGCGACCTTCGTCTCCGTCGACGTATCGCCGCCTTCCGGATGGCTCCACTTGCCCTTGCTGTCTGCCGCGCTGTCGGTGTCCCCCGCCACCACATCGGGTGGCTTCACCACGCTGACGACCATGGCATCCGGATCGACACTGGCAACAACCGTCTCCTTGCCTGCCGCTCCGCCGCCATCTGTCAGCTTCGTCAGCGCTGCCTTGGCAATGCCCGAGAACGTGCCCTCCGGATACATCGCCAGGAATGCCGTCCACGCCTCGACCGTGTTGACGCCCATGACTCCCTGGAACGCCAGTGCCTCGTTGGCGCTGTCCGGGGTGACCGCCGCCACGGCCCGCACCGGTGCCGGCTTGTCGGCTGCGGGCCCCGCATCCGGCGGCGTCAGATAAAATTCGGTCGCCATCGCCGCAAGTTGCTCGGGCTGCTGCTTGCCCCCCGTCAGCGAGCGCACCTCGAGCGTCACTCGCTTGATCAGCGTCGAGATTTCCAGCGGCTCCGGCAGATATTTCAGCATCGCCTGGGTGAACGGGCTGTTCCGGCCATCGCCATCCTGCGCCACCTCGCCCGGACCTGCCGCGAAGGCGATCAGCGTATCGGCGCCATGTCGCTCGACCGGCGCAAGTCCGCGGCCCACCACCGCCCGGTTGCTGGACTTGAGGCTTTCCTTGAGTGCGTCCGAGAGTGGATTGTTGCGACAGGCATCGACAAAGATGAGGCTGATATGCGCCCCCTCCATCTGCGCCACGATCTCGTCCAAAGGCTGCGTCTCGCGCCGCACCGAGAACTGGTTCCTCAGTTCGGCATCCACCGGCAGCAGGTAGTTCTGGCCGTTGAACTGCATGCCGTGGCCCGCATAGTAGAACAGCGCCACGTCGGTATCAGGCATCTTGGCGCCGAAATCGCTGAGCAGATCGGCGAACTGGTCGGCTGTTGTGTCGATCCCCAGCGTCACGTCAAAGCCGAGGGTTTTGAGTTCGGCCGCGATGTCGCTGGCATCATTCTTTGGATTGGCGAGCGTTCCGGCGAACTCGTAGTCGGAGTTGCCGACCACCAGCGCCACCCGGCGCTCGGCAAGCGCGGCCCCGGCGGAGAGCATCACCAGCGCCATCGCAAGGTGCACGGCAAGCCGCAGCCGCCGCTTCATAGCGTCGGCAAGCAGCCCCGCAATGCCCCCTAACGAGCGATACCCCAAGAGCTTTTCCTCAAAACCACGTCAATAAAATCACAATGGCGCCCGTGTGCCAATCGCCACCAGCGCGTGCGCTTAACGGCGGCCGCGGCCCCAGCCCGGGCACAGAGGACGTCGCGCTCTCGGCGCTTTCGTCCCAAATGCGTAGATGTGGATCAAGAAATTGTTGTGGCGCGGGCGTGTCCAGCCGGTGTCAGCGCCCTGAAATGCCCCACCGTCACGAAATATTGAAGGACCCCTCAGCCCGGACAGGACCCACGCCCGGCGCAATTGACCGATGTATCAATCGGTGAATTGCGCTGTCGCGAGGATCATTCCAGCCCACACTCCAGCCTTGCTGACATCTGCGTCGCCGCTCCAGAACGCCATCTGGATCGCCCCGACGCCCGGATTGACGAGGTAGAAATTCTGGAACACCAGATTGGTACCATCGCTCTTGGTGGCGTACTCGATGACGTTCCATTTCTGGCCCGCGATCCGTTCCGTCCGTTCGCCCAGCACCGAGGGCTCTCCGGCAGCCGATGCATTCTTGATGATCGCAGCGCGGTAGTCGGCATCAGTTGTGCTGCCCAGTTCGGTGATCAACGTGAACCCGACGGTCTGGTCCTTGTCAAAATAAAGGAACTCCTGCGGCGATACCGCCGTCTCCGGCCCCCATAGATCGGCGTCGATGCAGATCGACAGCGGAACCACCTGGCTCTGCAGCGTCTCGCAGGCCCAGCCGGGCATGACCGGCAACAGCGCCAGTACGGCGCCCCACACCATTGATTTCAACACTTCTTCGTCCCCACGAAAGCATGCCCCGGCGCCACTAGACTGAGCTTGCCCAGCCTTGGCAAGGCGGTTTGCGCTCGCCGGATCATCAAATGTGAAGGATTGCAGCAGCTTCCCGCCGCGGGCCCGCTACGGATCTTCGTCCGGTGTTTCTCCGGCCACCGCCTCGAGAAACTCGATCAGCAGCGGGTTGAACAGGTCGGGCCGTTCCAGGCTGGGCAGGTGCGCCGTGCCTTCGAGCACCACGGCAAAGGCGTTCTCGAACTCCTCGGACAATTCGGCGTGCCGGTCGATGATGTCGGGAAAATCGAGGTCGCCGACCACCAGCAGCACCGGCGCTGTGATGGCGCCGAGATTGTCCGCCGCCGGATCGCGCTCCTCCTCGCTGGTCAGTTCGGGGTGACGGAGCACCGTGGCGTTCATGTCGAGAAACAGCTCACGCGCCTCACCCTGCACCCGGCCATTCTCGCTGAGCGGCCCGTCGAGCCAGAGGTGCGCTTCGATCTTGTTGACGCTGTCGAAATTGCCGCGCTCCGCCGCATACTCGAGTGCATCCTCGAGCTGTGCCGCGTCCTCGGGAATCTCCACCGGATCGACACCACTGATCGCCGTTCCCACCAGCACCAGTCCGATGGTTCGCCCTGGATTCTCGATGGCGAAATCGATCGCCAGCCCGCCGCCCATCGACGCTCCGACAAACACCGCGGCGTGGATGCTGAGCTGGTCGAGCACCGCTTCGAGGTCAACCAGATGATTGAACGGCTCGTCCGGACTCTCGGTTTGGCCATGCCCCCGGCGGTCATAGGAGACCACATGGTAGCCCTCGGCCGCCAGCGCCTCCATCTGGCTGGCCCACAGCCGGCGGTCCGTCACCCGGCATGCAGGAACACCACCGGCATGCCAAATCCGCTGGCCTCGCCGCGCAGCAGCGCGCCGTCGAACTGAACTTCAAACTGATCGGACATGGCAGGCTCCGGCAAATGCGAAGCGCGCAATATCACCCAATTCCACCGGAGGCCAGCCGCCCCGGGGCGGCTCAGCGACCCGCGATCAGCCGCCCGATGCGGCGTGCTTCAATCCCGACCTGGCGCAGCATGCCGCCCGCCACCACCTTGAAGCCTGAGAAATAGAGCCCCTTCACACCCGTCACGCCGCCGCAGACCATGGGCGTTCCGTCCGCGTCGAGCACCACGTCCACCCCCTTGAGGATATCCCCAACTGCCGCCCGATACCCGGTGCCCAACACCACGGCCTCGAACGCCGCCTCCCGCCCGTCGCTGAACACCACGCCGGCCTCCGTGAAGCGTGCGATTCCCGGATAGACCTCCACGGCCCTCTCGCGGATGCAGCTGCATGGTGCCGATGTCAATCAATGGAATATGCTGATGCTCGGCGATCTGCACCGCCACTCCATACGGTAGCTTGCGCAGCCCATAACGCGTGAAGTCGCCGACGAAGAGCCCCAGCACTGGCATGTTCAGTGCGTCAGCCGAGCGCGGCGGGAGCAGGTCTTGCACCATGCCGAGGCTGGCGACCGGAATCCCCAGCACCTCGCGCGGAATGACGTTCACCGCACTGCGCACCGACAGCGCCGGCAGTGCGCCGTGTTCATGCAGGTCGATGGCGATCTCGCAGGCCGAATTGCCGAAGCCGACCACCAGCACCTTCTCACCCTTGTACGGCGCGCCGTTGCGATACTCGGCGCTGTGCAGGATGCGGCCGCCAAACTGCTCCATACCCTCGAACCGCGCCCGGAACGGCTTCCGGGTATTGCCCGTCGCAATCACCACATTGTGCGATGTGAAGCTCTGTTCGGCCGTCTGCGTTACCCAGCGCCGGCCCTCCTCCGCGACCGACAGGACCCGCTGGTTGAACAGCGACTTCTCCCGCAGGGGCCGCGGCATAGGCGTCGAGGTAGCCGGCAACCTGATAGCGGCTCGGATATTTCGGGAACGACTTCGGCATCGGGACGAATGGCAGCGCCGAACGCGACCGCGGCGTGTGCAGGTGCAGCCGGTCGTAAGCGTTGCGCCACAGATGGGCCGGGGTGCTCGTGCTGTTCGAGCACGGTTGCGGGTACGCCCGAGTTCCTGCAAAACACGCGCCGCCGCAAGCCCGCCGCGCTGGCGCCGATGATGACGGTTTCGACCTCCACCAGCGCCCTCCGCGGAAACGGTCCGGCGGCAGGTTAGCGCGATTGCGCCCGCCGCGCCAATCTCACCCCCGCCGCTGCGCCACGATGAACAGCCGCGGGAACCGCAGCAGGACCTTGCCATCGCTCGCCGCGGGGTAAGCCGCCGCAATCTCGCCCGTGTACGCAGCGAGGAATTGCGTCCGCTCATCGGCATCGAGCGGGTCGATGAAGGGCCTGAGGCCCGTCCCGCTTACCCATCCGACGATCGCCGCCGGGTCAGCCAGCACGTGGTTGTAGATCGTGTGCCAGATGTCCAGTCGCGCCGCGTACGGCTGCAGCGCGTCGTAGTAGGCGCGTGCCGGCGGCAGCGGCGCCGCGCGGCGCATTGGCAAGCCGCGCCGCCCAGGGCCCTTCGCTTGCGACCTGGCCATCAGCCGATGCGTCGGCTCGCCCAGATTGTCCGGCATCTGCACCGCCAGCACGCCGCCCGGCCTCCATCGCCTCCAGCACGCGCGGCAGCACCTCCAGATGCTCCGGCACCCACTGGTAGATCGCATTGGCGAACACCAGGTCGGTCGCCGCATCCGGCACCCAGACGCTGGCGTCAGTCAGCTCGAACCGCGCCGCCGGCACGCGCCGGCGCGCCTCGTCCAGCATCTTCGGCGACGAATCGAGCCCCACCGGTTCGGCTTCCGGAAACCGCTCCACCAGCAGCTCGGTCGAATTGCCCGGCCCGCACCCCATGTCGACGACGCGCCGCGCATGTGCCAGCGGCACCTGCGCCAGCAGATCGCGCGCCGGGCGCGTCCGCTCGTCTTCGAATTTCAGATAGGTGGCCGGCGACCAGGTATCGGGCATGGCGTCTCGAAATATCCAAACGGCGAAGACCAGTTCCTAAGCCGGCCGCCGTGAAAAGCAACCCATCCAGCACCCGCTTCGCCATCCTGACTGAACCGTTCAGTCAGCGTTCACGCCGCCCTGACTAAAGGCCCGCCCCGCATACAACCTCCCAGACAGAGTTTCCAAATGGACAAGCGCTTTCCCCTTGAAGATCAGATCGAGATGCTCGGCGACGGCCCTTCGCGGCCGCGTCGTCTCGCCCACCCATGCCGACTACGACACCGTGCGCGTCGTGCCACTTGGCAATTACGACGCCCGCCCCGCGGCCGTCATTCGCGTTGCCAACGCCACCGACGTCGCGGCCGTGCTCAATTTCGCCCGCGCCACCGACCTTGAGGTCGCCGTCCGCAGCGGCGGCCACGGCACCTACGGCCAGCGGCCCGGCGACCGCAGCCTCATGATCGACCTCCGCGACATCAACAGCTTCGACATCGATCACGCCACACGCACCGCATGGGCCGGCGCCGGCCTCACCGCCAGCGACATCACCAGCGCGCTCGACCCGCACGGACTCGATTGTCGGCTTCGGCGACGCCGGCTCTGTCGGCATCGGCGGGCTCACCCTCGGCGGCGGCATCGGCTACATGATCCGCAAGCACGGCCTCACCATCGACTTCCTGCTGGCCGCGGAAGTGGTGACGGCGTCGGGCGACATCGTCGATTGCCGATGAGACCAATCACCCCGACCTGTTCTGGGCGCTGCGCGGCGGCGGTGGCAATTTCGGCGTCGTCACCCGCTTCAAGTACCGCCTGCAGCGCCTGCCCGAATTCACCGGCGGCCCGCTGATCCTGCCCGCCACGGCCGAGGTCATCGCCGGCTTCGCCGCCGCTGCCGAGGCCGCGCCGGACGAACTCTCGACCATCGCGATGGTCATGACGGCGCCGCCGCTGCCCTTCCTGCCGCCGGCGCTGCACGGCAAACTCGTGTTCATGGGCATGATGGCCTACGCCGGTGGACTCGACGACGCCAACCGCGCCCTCGCGCCGTTCCGCGCCCTCGCCACCCCGCTTGCCGATCTCGTCGGCCCCACGACCTATTCGTCGATGTTCGTCCCCGAGGATCCGTCGCGCCCGGCAGTCTCCATCCGCAGCCGCTTCATCGATCGCGTCGGCGTCGCCGAAGCCGCCGTCATGCTGGAGCATCTCGATCGCTGCGACGCGCCGATGAAGATGGCGCAGATCCGCGTTCTCGGCGGCGCCGCGGCGCGCGTCCCCGCTGAGGCCACCGCCTTCGCCCATCGCCAGAGCCGCATCCTCGTCGCGTTCCTCTCGATGTACCCGGAGACGCCCCGGCACCATCGACGCACAGGACCGCTGGGCGAGCAACGCCATCACCGCCATGCGCCAGAGCGATACCGGCGCCTATGTGAACTTCCTCGCCGCCCAGGGCGATGAGGGCCTGAAGTCCGCCTACCCTGCCGCAGACGCTCGCGCGTCTGCGCCAGGTGAAGGCCAAGTACGATCCTGAGAACCTGTTCCGGCTCAACCAGAACATCGCTCCAGCCGCCTGAGACTGCCGCTTTCGGCGAGGTCTGCGCCTACGGACGGGCGGACCTCCCCTCCGCTTCACCGCCAGCCGAGCCCCGGCGCGACATGCGTCAGGATGGCTTCGATGACGTGCGCGTTGTAGTCGACGCCCAGCTGGTTCGGCACCGTCAGCAGCAGCGTGTCGGCCTCCATGATGCCCTCGTCGCCCGCCAGTTCCGCAATCAGTGCGTCCGGCTCGGCCGCATAGCCGCGCCCGAAGATCGCCCGCGTATTCGTCGTCGATGTAGCCGATCTGGTCCTGCTCGGCGCCGCGGCGGCCGAAATACATGCGGTCCCGCTCATCCACCAGCGCGAAGATGGTGCGGCTCACCGACACCCGCGGTTCGCGCTTGTGCCCCGCCTCTTTCCACGCCGCCCTATAGGCCCTGATCTGCTCCGCCTGCTGGACGTGGAACGGCTTGCCCGCTCTCGTCGAACTTCAGCGTCGAGCTCTGCAGGTTCATCCCCAGTCTGGCCGTCCAGACCGCCGTGGCTTGGTCGCCGCCCCCCACCAGATGCGCTCCCGCAAGCCTTCCGAATACGGCTCCAGCCGCAGCAGGCCCGGCGGATTGGGGAACATCGGACGCGGACTGGGCTGGGCGAAGCCCTGCCCCGCCGAGCACCTCCAGGAACACCTCGGCATGGCGCGCGCGCCATGTCGGCATCGGTCTCGCCTTCGGCCGGCGCGTAGCCGAAGTGCCTGTAGCCATCGATCACCTGCTCGGGCGAGCCACGGCTGATCCCGAGCTGCAGCCGGCCGCCGGCGATCAGATCCGCCGCCCCCGCATCCTCGGCCATGTAGAGCGGGTTCTCGTAGCGCATGTCGATCACGGCGGTGCCGATCTCGATCCGCTTCGTCCGCGCCCCCACAGCCGCCAGCAGCGGAAACGGCGAGGCCAGTTGCCGGGCAAAATGATGCACCCGGAAATACGCCCCATCCGCCCCCAGTTCCTCCGCCGCGACGGCCAGCTCGATCGACTGCACCAGCGCCTCTGCCGCCGACCGCGTCCCCGATTGCGGCGACGGCGTCCAGTGCCCGAACGAGAGGAAACCGATGTTCTTCATGGTCGCAATGTCCGATCTATCGTGTGGCCTAGTGGCTTCTGCGCGCCCACGCGCCGCCTGCCCACAGCGAGGTACCCCCGCACGGAACGGCCTTCAAGGCTCAACGGTGTAACCACCCACATCCAGCGGCGCAGGCCACCTGTCGATAAATTCCTTGACAGTTATATTTCTATAGAAGAATATATCTGCATGACACCTTTCGAAGCCATCGCAGAGCCCAATCGCCGGGCGATCCTGGATCTGTTGCGCGCCGGCGAGTTGCCGGCCGGTGAACTGGTGGGGGCCCTTGGCCTCAGCCAGCCCGGCGTCTCCAAGCATCTCAAGCTGCTGCGCGAGGCGGGTCTGGTGAGCGTCCGGCCGGACGGGCAGCGGCGGCTTTATCGGCTGGAGCCCGCCAAACTCGCAGCGCTGGACGATTGGATTAAACCCTTCCGGTCCTTCTGGGCCGGCCGACTTGATGCCCTTGCGGCCCATCTGGAGAGAGAACAATGAGCACTGCCACAGCAACTACGTTTCCCCTCAGCGACGCTCCCCTCGGCGAAATTTCCCGCTCCGGCGAAATCTTCGATGTCGTGTTTCGCCGCCACCTGCGCGCCCCCGTCGAAAAAGTCTGGGCAGCGCTGACGGTGCCCGAGCGCCTCGCCGACTGGTTCGCGGAGGCGACCGTCGACCTGCATGTGGGCGGAACGCTCAGCCTTGACTGGGGCGGCGACAATCAGGCCGACATGCGGATCACGGTGTGCGACCCGCCGCGCAGCCTGGCCTGGGTGTGGGCGCTCGGCGGCCGCGACACGCTCGTGCGGTTCGATCTCGTGCCTGATGCCGGCGGCACCGCCCTGACGCTGACCCACACGGGTGTGCCCATCAACGGTGGCGCGGGCGTGCGGGCCGGCTGGCACGCGCACCTCGAGGCCCTGCCCGACGGTGTCGAGGGCCGCCCCACATCCTGGGAGACCAAGAACGCCCGCGAAGCCGCCCTGCGCCCCGCCTACCCCGCCCTCTCGGCCTGACCACACTCAGCCAGGCGTCACGCATCAGGTCTGATCTTGCCTCCCACCGCGAGACATCGCGGTGGGAGGCGGCGTCCCGACCCCACCGGGCGCCGCAGCCCTGCCCCCCGCCCCCCGGCCGCGCTGCGGCAACAAATGGCAGCCCCCGCAAATCCGCCTCGTCCGCGACGCCCTTCCGTTCGATACCGCGCGGCCCGAGGCCGGGCCGGTCAGTCCACCCTTGCCGAACCCACATAGCGGTAACCGGCTTTGGGCACAGTCTGAATGCGGCCCCTCTGCGGACCGAGTTTCCTGCGCAAGGTTCGCACGACGGTATCGACGACGTTGCTACCCACATAGGTCCGTTGCCAGATGTGCTCGATGAACTCCTCGCGCCCCACCACTGCCGGAGCGCGGTCTATGAGCCTTGCGAGAACCTGAGCCTCCAGCGGGGTGAGTTCGACCAGACGTCCCTCCAGCAGAACTTCGCGGCGGTCGCGCGCAAATGCCAGTTCACCATTTGCCGACCGCCGCGCAGGACCGGCGTCAACGAGAGCCGATACCCACTCGACCATGTCGTTGCCGGGGAGCTCAAGCACCATGGTGCCGGGCAGGTTCGGACGCGGATCGCCAAGCGGCCTGAAGCCCAGCCGGAAGAGCAGATTGGTGTCCTCATTGGAGGCGTTGCAATAGATGCGCGACATCGCCCAGCGCTCGATATAGTTGCGCTTCAGATCGAGGACGCAGGCGATCCGGCCAGCCGAATGAGATTTGCCAGCTCGTCCCGATATCTGGCGGACGAACAGGACTTCTCCCGCGACCGGGTTTTCGGCCAGGTGGCTCTGCCATCCGGCGAACAGCGGATCGAACGCGCCAAGGTCGCCATGCGGATCGTCCTGGCGGGCAAACACATAGAAGGCCAGCACCTGCTTCTCCGGCCCACGCGCCACGGAAAAGCGATGCGGCAGGCGCCGCATCCACGCCTCGAGCCGTACGCGCTCTTCGAGACCGCTGTCTGCTTCGGCGATCTCGAGGATCTGAGCAAAATCCGGCTCCCGCGCAGGCTCGATTGGCGGTGCCGCCGCATCGGTGGGAAAGAACGCGTTGCGGAGCGAAGGCTCATCGAGCATATCCAGCAGGTCCGCCATGTGCCGCCATCGTCCGGCCCGCCCTGCGGTGCGCAGGCGGCTCACAAACCAGTCGGCGGCGGTCTTCCGCCAAGCCTGATAGCGCTCCGGATCGATCCCCGACATCCAGTCGGTGATCGCCTGCCGCACGGGCTCGACGATATAGATGCCCTCCGCATCGCGCGTCGCAAAAGGCAGCGCCTCGACTGCATCGAGCAGTGAGAGGGGAACCGGGTCCGTCGCCTCCACGATTGCGGAGATCAGCGTGCGGCTGGCGCGTCGAACCACGGCACAGGCTTCCACGGCCCGGCGAAGCTCGCCATCGCCGATCGCATTGAGGATCGCATTGGCCAGTTCCCCGGCATCGCGCGCCGTGTCGAGCGCACCGGTTCCGGCGGCGTGAATCGCCATCCGAAGCCCCAGGGGGTGACCCGCGGTTAGCACCCAGACACGCTCGGCCAGGCCCGCAGATAGACCCGCGGCGGCGACGATCGCGTCGCTTGCCGTTCGCTCCAGCGGCATCAGCCGGAGGTCGAGGAAATGCTGCCCGTACTCGCTCGTCCACAAGCTCGCAGGGGCCGCACGTCCTGCGAGGACGAAGCGGATATTGGCCGGCAGGCAAGGAATGAGGTCCGCCCGCAGCCACGAGGCTGCGAGGCGCCAGGTATCGACATCGTCGATCATCACCACGATCGTTTCCCCAGCGCGCACGATCGCGTCGCCGAGTTCGGCCATGGACTGCGTCTGGGATCCAAGAGCCGTCGACAGGGCGGCGAGAATTGCGCTCGGCAGGGGTTCTACCGCCCCGGCCGCAATGCGCACGCTGCGAATGCCGGCGTCCGCAAATGACGTCTCAAGCGCCGCGAGCAACGCGCTCTTCCCGATCCCCACCGGCCCATGGACATAAGCAACGACCGGCCCGCCAGGAGCGGCCAGTTGGCCCAACCGCTGCAGCTCTGTGTCTCGTCCGATTAGTGCGAAGCGGCGGCCCTGACGGAGCAGGTCGGCGATGGTTCCGGCCATCCAGCGACGATCTCATCGATTGCTCATGCCGCCATCATGATCTCATGCGCGACCCTCGTCTATATCGCCGCCGGGCTCGGAACCGCAGCCCGCAACGAAAGGACGAAATCTATGGACCCCAAGAAACTTGACGCCTTCATGAACAAGGTGATCGGCGACCTCGCCGGCGCCTTTTCGATTGCGCCGGTACGCATCGGCGGCGCGCTCGGCCTCTATCGCGCACTCGCCAAAGCCGGCCCGGTCAGCGCAGAGAAACTCTCCAACCTCACCGGCCTCGCCGAGCGCTACCTGCGTGAATGGCTCGCGCACCAGGCGGCCTCGGGGTACATCGAGTATGACCCCAGATCCGAACGGTTCACGCTGCCGCCGGAGCATGCCGCTGCGCTCGCTGATCCGGACAGTCCCGCCTACATCATCGACGGCTTCAGCACCGCCATGGCACTCTCCGAGAACATGCCGGCGGTCATGGACGCCTTCCGCACCGGTCAGGGCGTTCACTGGCAAAACCAGTCGGGGTGCATCGCCTGCTCCATCGCGGAATTCTTCCGTCCCGGCTATCGGGCCAACCTCGTCGACCGGTGGCTTCCGGCGCTGGGCGATACGGTGGAGCGCCTCAGGGAAGGCGCCGTCGTGGCCGACATCGGCTGCGGCCACGGACATTCAACCCGGTTGATGGCCGAAGCATTTCCCAATTCGCGCTTCATCGGCATCGACATCCACGCACCGTCAATCGACGCGGCGCGATCGCATGCAGCCGCCCATGGCAAGATCGCCAATCTCAGCTTTGAGGTCGGCAATGCGGAGGATTTCGGCGGGCAGGATTTCGACCTCGTAACGAGTTTCGACTGTCTCCACGACATGGGAAATCCCGTCGGCGCCGCGCGCCATATCCGCAAGGTGCTCAAGCCGAACGGGGCGTGGCTGATCGTCGAACCTTTTGCGCACGACCGGCTGGAGCAGAATCTCAATCCGATCAGCCGGATGAGCTACGCGGCCTCGATCATGTCATGCGTGCCGGGCGCGCTGGCCCAGCATGGCGGATTTTCTCTTGGTGCCCAGGCCGGAGAGGGCCGGCTGCGAAACGTCATCGTCGGTGAGGCGGGCTTCTCCAACCTGAAACGCGCCGCGGAGACACCGCTGAACCTCGTGCTGGAGGCGAGGCCCTGAGCTCAGCGCCGTGTGATTGACGAGACTCCATCCGTACCGGGAGCACGCCGGCTTGGTGACAAGCCGGCGGCCGACGTGAGTTTGGTCTGAGCCACCTGTATGTCGTCTTTGAGCAAGAAACGGCGCATCTGGCCCGTCGTTTCATCATGGACGGCGAGTTGACCTGACGGGCCACTCGACGCTCCGGCGGCAATGCGCATCCTCATCCTCACCCCGCCGCGGCCATCCGCAACAGCCCCGCCTCCTCACCGGCCACCCCTTCCGCCAGCCGCGCCGCCGCAACAAATGGTAGCCACTGCCGCACCGCCTCCGCCGTAACGCCCCCCGCCTTTGCCGAGGCGTCCACAAACGCCTCAGCCAGCCCCGGATCGTGTTGAGCCAGCAGCACATAACTTCGCGCCACATCGGCCGCCGGCTCGCCGCAGGTCGCGTCCAGCCAGTCGATGATCATCGGCGCCTCGATCTCGCCCAGCACGTTGAACGGATGAAAGTCGCCGTGGCACAGCCGGTCGCCCTCCGGCATCGCCGCCAGCCGCACCAGCAGGGTCCGCCGCAGTTCGTCTGGCAGCGCCGGGGCAGAAGCGATGTTCGCTGCCAGCCGGCCCTTGAGCGCGGGCAGCCCCCGTCCCGCCTGCGCGTGAATGCGCAGATGCAGCCTGGCCAGGGCCTCGAGATAGCGCGAAGCCACCTGCGGTTCCGCCAGCATCACCTCGCCAAACGAGCGGCCCGGCGCCCGTGACATGACGATGCCCCAACGCTCGCCCAGGCGCCCAACTTCGAACACCTCCGGCACGTTGAGCCCGCCGGCCCCCACCACCGCGAGGATGGCCGCCTCGCGAAACGCTGCGGCCTTCGCTTCCGGCCGCCGGTAGAGCTTCAGCACCCGCCCGTCATAGTCGAACGCCTCGGCTTCCTTGCCGGAGCCAAGCAGTTCGCCGGGATCGCGGAGAGGCAATCCGCCCTACCGCCACAGCCAGCGCAGCGTTGCCGCGAACACCGCGGCGCCGTGCCTGAGGTTGTGCGCGCCGGGGCCGAATTCGAAGCGGTAGTCGTAGCCCCGGAACGCCAGCGCGCCGCGCCATGTCGAAATTGGCGACAGGCCAGTTGCCGGTCTCACGGTCGAGGTCCTCCGCGCCATCCTGCAGGAACACCCGGATCGGCCGCGGCGCCGACGCGCGCACGCGCGTCGGATAGACGTGCCCGCCCTTGATATTGGTGAAGCTGCCGACATGGCTGATCACCTTGCCGAACGCCTCGGGCCGCTCCCAGGCGGCATTGAAGGCGCAGATGCCGCCCGAGCTCATGCCGCAGATCGCCCGTTGCGCCGGGTCGGCGCTGACGTTGAGTCCGCTGAGCGCCTCGGGCAGCAGTTCATCGAGCAGGAAGCGCGCATAGGTGTCGCCCAGTGAATCATATTCGATGCTGCGATTGCCGCGGCTCTGCTCCGGGGCGTTGGGCAAATCGCCCGGCTGCACAAACACGGCGACGGTCTGCGGCATTGCGCCCGAGGCAAGCAGCGCCTCGAGCACGGCAGGCGCCCGAAAATTATCGGCGGTGTAGAAGCGGCCATCCTGAAACACCACGAGCGCGGCAGGGCGCGCGCTGTCGAGACCGGCGGGAGCATAAACCGCATAGTCGCGGGTGACGCCGGGATAGACCCCCTGCCCCTCGTGACGCCGCCAGTTCAGCGTTCCGGCCGGCTCCCCCGAAGCCTCCGGCGGCAGCGGTGGATCAAGCGCCTCCCGCGCCACGGCGAAAATCTCCTCATCCGCCCTGCTCGTCAGCGCCGACGCCGGATTTTCATGCCTCAGGATATTCATGCGCTCACTCCCCTCGTCCGGGTTGTTGCGTCAGGGCTTGTACGCGACCGTCCCTCATACGCGAGCCCTTGCGATGCTCAGGCCAGGCGTGCCACCCAGTCGGCGACGGAGTCGCCGCTGCTCATATCGGCCTGCACAAGTCCATCGATCATGAAGCTCGGCGACACGTGAATGCCGTTCTGCCTTGCATAGCGGCTGTCCCACCGCACTGCCTTGTCGAGCCCGACGATGCTGAAGGCATCCATCAGCTTGAGCCCGGTATAGCCCTCGATGCGTCGCACGATGTCGTTGGGCGTCGCGTCGCGGTTGGCTCCGGTCGCATGACGCTCGAACTCGAACTCATCGACATGCGCCACCACGGCGGCCAGCACCGCCTTGCCCGCCTCCTTGCCACCGGAAAGCGTTGCCGCCGCGAAGATAGCCCGCACGATCACCCCGGAAAACATGTGCCAGGGCTGCGAGTGGAGGCGAATTTTTGAGCGTCATCCTGTCTTCGCCCACCTCGCGCAGCAGCTGATCGAACTTGAGAAAGCTGCGCCCCGAATAGGGACAGGTCGGCTCAAGAAAAGCCTCGAGAATTCTCGGGCCGTGGCCCCAGACCAGAGGGTCAACTTGCCACTGTGCGTCAGTCATTTCCAGTGTCCCCTACCGCGTCAGCGGCTTGTACGTCGCCCGCTTCGGGTTCACCGCATCCGCCCCGAGCCGACGGATCTTGTCGGCTTCGTAGTCCGCGAAATTGCCCTCGAACCACTCGACGTGTGAATCGCCTTCGAACGCCAGCATGTGGGTCGCCAGCCGGTCGAGGAACATGCGATCGTGGCTGATGATCACGGCGCAGCCGGCGAATTCCTCCAGCGCCTCTTCCAGCGCCGCCAGCGTTTCGGTGTCGAGATCGTTGGTCGGCTCGTCGAGCAGCAGCACGTTGGCGCCCGATTTCAGCATCTTGGCGAGGTGCACGCGGTTGCGCTGGCCGCCCGAGAGGTTGCCGACCTTCTGCTGCTGGTCGGTGCCCTTGAAGTTGAAGGTCGAGGTGTAGGCGCGGGCGTTCATCTCGCGCTTGCCGAGCAGCAGGATTTCGTGGCCGCCCGAGATTTCCTCATACACGGTCTTGTTCGGGTTGAGGCTGTCGCGGCTCTGGTCGACATAGCCGAGATGGACGCTCTCGGCGACGGTGATGGTGCCGGCGTCGGGCTTTTCCTGCCCGGTCAGCATGCGGAACAGCGTGGTCTTGCCCGCGCCGTTCGGCCCGATGATGCCGACAATGCCGCCCGGCGGCAGCTTGAAGCTCAGATTGTCGATCAGCAGCCGGTCGCCGTAGCACTTCGACAGCCCCTCGACGTCGATGACGTTCTGCCCCAGCCGCTCGCCGGGCGGAATGATGATCTGCGCCGAGGTCGATTGCGTGCGCGCCTCGTTGATCTTGACCAGTTCGTCATAGGCCTTGAGGCGCGCCTTGGATTTGGACTGCCGCGCCTGCGGCGACTGGCCCATCCATTCCTTCTCGCGCTCCAGCACCTTCTGGCGCGCCGCATCCTCGGATTTCTCCTGCGCGAAGCGCTTCGCCTTGGCCCCGAGGTAGGCCGAGTAATTGCCCTCGTAGGGCACGCCCCGGCCGCGGTCGAGCTCGAGAATCCAGCCCGTGACATTGTCGAGGAAATAGCGGTCGTGGGTGATGATCAGCACCGCGCCGGCGAATTCGCGCAGGTGCTTTTCGAGCCACGCCGTGGTCTCGGCATCGAGATGGTTGGTCGGCTCGTCGAGCAGCAGCAGATCGGGCTTGACTCAGCAGCAGCTGGCACAGCGCCACGCGGCGCTTCTCGCCGCCCGAGAGCTTGGTCACGTCGGCGTCGCCCGGCGGGCAGCCGAGCGCTTCCATGGCGACTTCGACCTGGGATTCGAGATCCCACAGGTTCTCGGCGTCGATGAGGTCCTGCAGCTTGGTCGCCTCGTCGGCGGTCTCGTCGGAATAGTTCATCATCAGCTCGTTGTAGCGGTCGACGACGTCCTTCTTTTCCTTGACCCCCATCATCACGTTGCCGAGCACATTGAGCTGCTCGTCGAGCTGCGGCTCCTGCGCCAGATAGCCGACGCTTGGCGCCCTTGGCCGCCCACGCCTCGCCGGTGAACTCGGTGTCCAGCCCGGCCATGATCTTCAGCAGCGTCGACTTGCCCGAGCCATTCGGGCCGAGCACGCCGATCTTGGCGTCGGGGTAGAAGCTCAGATGGATGTTATCCAGCACCTTCTTGCCGCCGGCATAGGCCTTGGACATTCCGTGCATGTGATAGATGAACTGGCGAGCCATGCGGCGCTTGCCTCTTCCGACGGTGAGTGGATGAATTGGCGCCGTATGTAGGGCAAGCCGCCATTGGCTTCAATCGGAGAAACGGGCCGCGGGTACCCCACGGCCACCGCGCCCAGCTCTAGCCAAGCATCTGCATTATCGATAATACAGGCAACCAGAAGCGCACGCATTCAAGCGCCAAGGGAGCCATCGATGCCGACCAGTTCCGTCTTTACCCGCAAGGGCCGCGCCCTGCTGCCCGGCCAGGTGTCCGAACTCACCATCATCGATGCAACCGGAAACAACCGCCAGGTCATCTTCACTGCTGACGAAATCATCGAGGCCCCCAACTGGACGCCCGACGGCCAGTGGTTGATCTTCAATGCCGGCGGCGAACTGTGGCGCATCGGAACCGATGGTACCGCGCTCGCCAAAATCGATACCGGCAGCATCCGCGATCTCAACAACGACCATGTCCTGTCCTTCGACGGCAGAACCATCTATCTCTCCAACCAGTCCGACGGCCAGCTCTACGCCATGCCGCTAAGCGGCGGGGAACCGCGCCGCGTCTCCAACACCCACGACACTCCGTTCCACTATTATCTGCACGGCGTGTCGCCCGACGAGACGACGCTGGCTATACGTCGCCGTCGAGGGCAAAGGCCCGGGCCAGCGCGTCAACATGTTCACCATCCCGTCCGCTGGTGGGCCCGATACACGCCTCACCAACGTGCTCTACCCCAATGACGGGCCGGAATACTCACCTGACGGCGCGTGGATCTATTTCAACTCCGAGCGCAGCGCCGGGGAGCCCGGTCATTCGCAGTGCTTCCGCATGCGGCCCGACGCCACTGGCGTCGAGCAGCTGACCTTCGACGAGCGGGTCAACTGGTTCCCGCACCTGTCGCCCGACGGGCAGTCCGTCGTCTACATCAGCTTCCCCCGGGGCACCCTCGGGCACCCTGCCGACAGGGAGGTCATCATCCGTTTCATGCTCCCCGACGGCAGCGGCCAGCGTGACGTCGTTTCATGCTTCGGCGGCCAGGGGACCATCAACGTCAACTCCTGGGCCCCGGACAACAAGCGCTTCGCCTACGTCGCCTATCCCGTCAACGGCTAACCCGCCACCTCGTCCAGCAGCCATCTGCCGACCGGCCAGGTTGCCCGGAAGTGCCCGAGACACACCTCGGCGAAATCCGCCTTGCGGGCCTCCGCCGCATCCAGCGTCGTCCCGGCGGTAAGCCCCTCGTACAGCAGGTACTCGGCCCTGTCGGGCTCGGTCTCGAAGCCCCGCGGCATCAGCTTCCGGGTCTTTTCACCGATCTCGTAATCGCCCGCCGCCTTGACCTCGGCGACGGCCGCCAGCAGCGCCTTCCCCGATCGCGGATGGACGATGGAGTTGCGGAACACATCGAGCTGCTCCTTGCCGAGGCCGTGCATGCCGGCACCGAGATAGACATGTTTCGCCGTCAGGCGGAACCAGAACCCTGGCGTATCCCAGCCCTTCCGCTCGCCATGCCAGAACCACAGGTCGAGATGCTCCTTGTACGGGCGCTTGTCTTTGGAGAACCGGATATCGCGGTTGATCCGGCTCATCGAGCCGTTCACCTTCGGTTCGAACTGCACCGCCGGCGAAATCTCGCGCAGCTTTGGCCCGAGCGTCGCCACGAACGCCCGCGCCGGCGCAATATACCCCGCCTCGTAGAGCGCACGGTTGGCCTCGAACCACGGCTTTTCGTTATGCTCGACAAGGCCCTCGAGGAAAGCGAACGTTTCCCTGGGAAAGCCTGTGAAGGTCTCGCTCATTTATACGCTCCACGAATGGCGGGACCGTATCGCAGCGGCCGGAGCGAGCCAACGCCCTTGCGGGGGGCGACGCGCCGGATCGCGGCGACCCACAAGCGTTTGCCATTTGCCCAGGCCCCGGGCTAGATGGACGGCGGACCATCAGGGGAAGAATTGTGTTTGAGGAAGACGTATCGGCAAACCTGCGCACATGTATCGCAGTAGCGCCTCGATATTGTAAGGATTGCGGGGATTTCCATCTCTGGTGGGCGCTGCGGCGCGTGGGAAAATTCGACGAGGCGAGTGAATGGGACGGCTTCCGTGAGGGCATCGCGCGCGGCATCGCGGCCGCCGCTGCGGCCGGTCGGCGGCCCTCGGTCCTGATCGCCGGCGCTGCGGACAGTGGTATCCTCAAGACCGTGGTCGACGCCGCGTTCCTCGCTGGCGGCGCCGATATGGTCCATCGCGTCGAAGTCACCGTTGTCGATCACTGCGAGACACCGCTGCAGATGTGCCGTGACTTTGCAGGACAGTACGGGGTCAGCCTCACGACCAATCGTGCCGATATCGGCACCTATGCACCTGGCCGGAGCTTCGACGTGATCGCCATGCATGAGGTGCTCCCGTTTTTTCCACCTGACCATCGCGTCGACTACCTGCGGCGGATCTCCGGCTGGCTTAATCCCGAGGGTATCCTCGTCACCTGGTCGATCGCCTCGCCGCAGCAGTCCCCTGCCGACCGCGAGGACCGTCGGGCTGCGGCCTTCAGGACGCTCGAAACCTTCCTCGCGACGGCGGGCAGCGACATCGATGCCGACAGGGATGATCTCCACGAGCGCATCATGCGGGGCAGTTCGGTCAAAAAGCAGTTCCCGCGTCCGTTCAACGATCCCGCCGGGGTGCTCGCCTTTCACGAAAGCGCCGGACTGCAGATCCTCGAACAGTCGACGATGGACCGGGACAACCCACCAGGAGGCCGGCACCGCAACTGCGTCGTCGTGGTAGCCCGGCCGGCAGGCTAGCGATGCTCTACTATCTCACCACGGCCGAGCATCCTGGACCGATCTGGGACATCATCCGGTCCAGCGGCTGGCGCAATCTGCCCTTCCTGCAGCCACTCACCTACGAAGCCCTCTTCCACAGCCGCAAAGCCCCTCGCGGCCACTACATCTTCACCGATTTCGACCGCCTGACCGCCTATGAGGTGCAGTGTGCTGCGCGCATCGCCGAGGCCGTGCAGGCAGCCGATCCCAATCTCAAGATCTACAACCATCCCGGCCGCACGCTGGAGCGGGTGCCGCTGCTGTCGCGGCTCTACAAGGCGGGCATCAACAGCTTCAACGTGACGCGCATCGATACCGGCGACCGGCCTACCGGCTGGCCCGTCTTCATCCGCTGCGAGGACGACTGCAAGCGGCCCGATACCGGACTCCTCAACAACGACGCCGAATACGACGCAGCGCTTGCTGACATGGCAGCACGAGGGATACCGCTGAAGCGCCGCATCGCCGTGCAATACCGTGCCGAACTCTCGCCCGATGGCTTCTACCGCAAGTACGGCGCCTTTCGTGTCGGCGGCCGCATCGTGCTGCAGCACATCCTGCGCAACGCCGACT
This sequence comes from uncultured Alphaproteobacteria bacterium, assembly GCA_963796775.1. GTDB lineage: Bacteria > Pseudomonadota > Alphaproteobacteria > Rhizobiales > Devosiaceae > Devosia_A. Next base: position 939,177 of record CAWCMZ010000007.1, read on the forward strand.
GGTACGTGAAACACGGACAGATAAAGGACGACGATGCGGCTCGGCTGGAGTTCACCCAGCTGTTCGACAACTTCGCCGCGCATGCGAGCCAGCTGGAGGCCGTTTTCGCACTCGCCGGCATTGATTACGGCCGCGTCGACTACAGCATCGTCAATGGCCGGATCGAGGTGTACGAGATCAACACCAATCCGGTGCTTCGCGGGCCAGGTCGCCGGCGCCCCGGAGGCGGCGGCAGCCTCGAGAAGCAGAAGCGCACCGTACCCATGCTGATCGGAGGATTTCGTGCGATGAATCCGCCGCATGCGTCAGGCGGGGCGATCCGCTTCGAACTGCCCAAGCCGGTGTTTCAGCACTTTCCCGGGCTCGACCTCTATGCGCGGGCAAAATGGACGGCCTACAACCTTGAGGCCCTCAGGACGGCTTGGCGCCAACCGATCAACCCCCTTGCAGCCACCACAGCACCCAGCCGGAAATCAGTGGCTCAGCCCTGATATCCAGCATCAGCGAAAGCAGACCGAGGTCGAGCGCGCCGATCAGGACCGCCCACAGTATCGCGATCACCAGCCGCACCCGGATGCGGTAGAGGATGTAGAACGTATAGGCGACGGAGGACAGCACCAGCCCGGCAACGGGGACTGCGGCGCAGAACACCAGCGTCGTGCCAAGCCAGTCGAACTTTTCCAGCGGATCGCGGACTCCCGGCTTTGGACGCAGCGCTTGCACGAGCAGTACCACGCACAGCACGATGCCGATCAGATTGATGATCATGGGTGCCGGAGAGGCGCCAACCGGAAAGCGCAATGCCAGGATCAGCGCGCCACCGAACAGCGCCAGTAGCAGACCGGCGACAATTGCGTCCGGTTTGCCGAGCACCGCATGTCCCCGCCCCCGCTGGTTGGCCAGTGCGCGATAGAGGGTAAACGCGAACAGCCCGATCATGATCAGGCTGGCCGGCCGCAGGAACATGCCCCATCCCCATATCTGCGAGGTCTGCAGGAAGGTCGACTCGGCAATCGGCCCCAGAACGAAGCCCAGCAGGAATGGCGCACGCGGCCAGCCCAGCGCCTTGAGCACGATGCCGAGCGCACACCCGGCCACGAACTGCGCCAGCGTCAGCAGGTTCATGCTCTGCATCATGGCCGTCAGCAATGAGAGGCTGATCGCAATCGGAATCATGTGATCGCGGCGCAGCGACGACAGCCGTACGATCCACGGCACCACGGCAAAAAACATCGGCACCGCGACGAGGTTCGACAGCAGGATCGTCGCCGCCAGAATGAAGGAAATCTGGACATTGGTGGTCAGCAGCGACGGGCCGATCTCGACCCCGACCGCCTGCAGGGCGACCAGCATCAGGGCCATGATCGAACTGCCCGGTATGCCGAAGAACAGCGTGGGCACCATCGCCCCGCCTTCCTTCGAGTTATTTGCGGCCTCAGGGGCGATCACCCCGGCGATTGCCCCCTTGCCGAACGGGATCTCTGACTTGATCGTGCGGGCCGCGTATTCATAGGACATCCATACCGAGACGCTCGAGCCAACGCCCGGCATGATGCCCACACCGATGCCGTAGAGCGACGAACGCAGCACCAGTGGCAGGTATTTCAACGTCTGGAACATGCCCTTCCACACGTCGCGAACGCGCGTATTCATGGCAGCGGCCTTGTCGTTCGCGCTGAGCTGGAAACGCGACAGCATTTCCGGCGCGGCGAAGATGCCGCCGACGAAGGCCGTGATCCCCAGGCCGTTCAGCAGTTCGGGGCGGCCGAAGGTATAGCGGCTGGCGCCGCTCAGGATGTCGCGGCCGACCATCGCCATGAGCAGGCCGAGCACGCCGACGACCAGACCGGCGGCGATGTTGCGTCCCGACAGGGTCGCGACCATGCAAAGGCCCGCTACCGCGAGCACCAGGAATTCCGGCGGCCCGAACCAGGCGATCAATATGCGGGCAACTGGGATGCAGGCGAGGAACGCCAGCGCTCCGAGCGCCCCGCCGATCGCCGAGGCCGAAAGGCTCGCACCCAGCGCTTCGCCGCCGCGGCCCATTTTGGCCAGCGGGTGGCCATCGAGCACCGTTGCGGCGTCCGATCCGCTCGACGGCAGCGCAAAGGCAATCGTCGGAATCGATGACGATGTGTGGATCACCGCATGCATCGAAAACAGAAAGACACCCGCCCCGGCTGGCTCCCACAACGCCGCAAGCGGGATCGACAGAATAATCCCGATGCGTCCGCCAAGCCCCGGGATCAGCCCGATCACGAAGCCCAGAAACGTTCCGAGCAGCAGGGCTGTCGTCAGCCCCATCCAGCCATGTGTCAGTGCCAGCGCAAATTCGACCATAGGCGGTGCAGCTACCGGATGCTTGCCAAGAGACGCCGCCTACTTCGCGACAGTGCTGAAGTCGCAGCTTGCCTGAGGATTGCGCGACATCTCCAGCCCGCAGTCATGGGCGTAGTCAACCGCTGCCCGTACTGCCGGATCAACTAGAAGCAGCGTTTTCATCATTTCCTCAACGGCGTCGCTCGGCACCAGCGTGATCCCCGCAAACTGCGCCTCTACATCGGCGAGCACCTTCGGGTCCGAAAGCAGCTCCGTAAAAACGGTTCGTAGCGCCGCGACATCCTCCGGAGCCATCGTCGGGCCGGCAAGGAAGGCACGCCCCAGCGCAGCATTCGCCCGAACATAATCGATGACCGACTGCGGCGTGCCGGGTAGCGCTACCGCCTCAAGGGTCCGCGACATGTCAACCGATCTCGAGAAGCCGCCGCCACCGATGACATAGAGGGACTTGATTTCGCCCGCCTCCAGCAGCGCGTTGACCTCCGACGTCGTCATCTGCCGGCGCACATCGACATCGCCCACGACGAGCGCCCGCAGCGCGTCCGTGGTCTTGAAGCCGACCACGAGTTGCACGTGCAGCCCTGTCACCGCATTGAGGATCAGTGTGATGAGGGCAGAGTTGCCGGTGATGACGTCCACCGCCGACAACAGGCGGATGTCGCCCTTGCGCAGTGTATCCATGTCGAGCGGCAGATCGCGCTTTGCAGCCATAAGTTGCCCGTCGCGCTGCAGACCGACGATCCACTGCGCCTTGTTGAGGTCGTAGGCGACGCCTTCCGCCTTGCTGGTCTGCGCAAACACCGCCGCGGTCATCAGGGCGAGCGTGATCGACAGATTTCCCTCGGGCAGCGCGAACATGTCGTTGATGGCGCTGACGCCGCCACCGGCGTCATTGAAGCGCGTGCGGATCAGCGTTTCCGGCAGAAGCTGGCGCAGCGCCGGTGCCAGGATGCCCCACAGGCGCGCGCCCGAGGCGGCGTTGTCGAAGCCTGCGACGACGTCGAGCGTGCGGCCGGCCAGCCGCGCTCGCGCCGCCTCATCGGCGACCGCAGGCGAGATGCACAGGATAGCTATCACCAAAGCACTGAGAGCGCGTCGCATTTTGATCCCCCACGAACTTTGCGACCCTAATGGCTAGGCAACGAGGAGTCCATGTCGGCACAGTGGTTCGCCGCCTCCATCCCCGTCGAACAATCGACATGATCGCTGTGACAGGCTGGAGCCATTGTACGCCCCGGTGCTAGGTTGCCAGAATGATGAAGCTACACGCCCTTGCCATCGCCTCGATCATCCTCTCGGCCCCTGCCGTCGCACAGGACGAGCACCCCATCCAGTTGCAATGGAAGCAGACACCGGGCGTGACCATGCGCGTGCTGGTCGATAAGGGCTTCGACATCAAGGCCGTGCTTGAGCACGACATCGCACTTGGCAGCGGCCACAACGAGGTCACCACCTACGTCCTGCAAAAGGGCTCCGAGGTCTATCGCTGCATTGAATCGGCAATCGTCGCCGCCGAAGGCGATATGGTCTCCCAGATCGTCTATTGCAGCGTGCTGGCCGACCCGGTCGACGCCAACAAGAAATCGGTCGGCTAGCCTAGACGGCCTGGATCACCACTCCGCACCAACCGGCGCCATCGTATTCCTGATACCCTTGCGTGAACGCGAAGGCGACAAGCCGCCCGTCCGCATCGCGATAGCTGCCACGCTTTTCGCCACGGTCGGCCAGCGCAAATTCGGTGAACAGCAGCGAGCGGTCGGTCGACGCAATGACCCTGCGCCGGCCGTCGAGTAGCAGCACGCTGGTGATCTCCCGCTCCGCCGCGCTGAGCGCTGCCTCGGTGGCGACGATCGAGGCGCCCTGCAATTCCCAGTCGAAATAGATTCCGAGCGCCCCCAGCGCCTGGCCGCGCGTCTCACCCCCTGCCCGTACCGCAGTGGCATAGATCAGCACCTGCCGCCCCTCCTGCGACCGGCTGTGGCGAACCTCGTCGGCGACATACGCATCGCCGGTAGCCGTTGCGATGGCGTTCTGGAACCATACCGCACTGAGAAGATCGAGCGCTCTCACCTTGGCGCGGTAGGCCGGGTTGGCGGTCGCGACCGCTTTGCCTGCCGCGTTGGCGAGCACCAGATCGCTGTAGACTGTGTAGTAGCGATGAATGACGCCGAGCCGCTCGGTGGCGCGCGCGACTGTGTCCGGGCCCGGATCAGCGAGCGCCTCCCACAATGTGCTGTCCGTCGCCCACCACCGGACATCGGCAGTCCGCTCGTAAAGATTGCGCACGATCAGCTGTACGATCGACTGCGCGAGATCGATGAGGCGCGTCCCTTCCAGATCTCCCACCAGCGTCCGGCTGAGAGAAATGCGGTCATGCACGATGCTCTGAAACTTGTCGGCAATCTCGGCTGCCTGATCGGCTAGCCGCTGCACCTCCTGCGCCACCACCGAAAAACTTCGGCCGGCCTCCCCGGCCCGCGCCGCTTCGATGATGGCGTTCAGCGCCAGCAGCTTGGTCTGTGTAACCACCTGCTTGTTGCTCGCGCCGTAGCGCTCGAGGTCGGTGTTGATATGCTCGATGACGGCCCGCATGCTGGCGGGAGCATCTGCCCCGCGCATCTGTTCAGCGCCCACAATTGCCTCAATAAAAAGATCTGCAGCATTCCCTGCCCCCACACTGTCACGGCAGAACCTGATGGCCAGTGAATAAATGGCCCTGCAGGGCTGCCTTGCGGCAAGTGCATGGCGCTAGATGGAAACCGTCACCGCAACCGACTTGAACGCCGGCGTTTTGCTGCGCGGATCGACCTTCGTGCCGCACAGCACGTTGGCCTCGGGGAAATAGGCGAGGGCCGAGCCGCGCGGCAGGTCGAACGCCGTGGCCACGGCTGACATTGTGCCGTTTCCGGAGCCGAGGGTAACGCGCTGTCCCTCGCTCACCCCGAAGCTCGCCATGTCTTCGCGGTTGAGGAACACCGCATCGCGCGGCGCCCGGTTGCGGTAGCTGTCGCGTTCCTCGTAGATGATGGTGTTGAACTGGCCTTCCGTGCGCACCGTGGCCAGCGTCAGGGTGCCCTCCGATAACGGGATGGGGGTCACCACGAAATGCGCCTTGCCGTCAGCGGTCCCGAACTGCGGCGTATGCATCACCCGGCTGCGGATGTGGAACTCGCGTTTCGCCACATCGATATCGGCCAGTTGCTCCATGCCCGGCACGATCTTCGCAATCGCCTGCGCGCACCTGAGCATGCTGCTTGAAGCCCTTGAACGGAATCGGAGAATTCGGGAAGCAGCTTCGCGGCGATGTCGCAAAGGATCACCGTCTCGGGCCGCACATTGTCGAGCCGCTTGATGCCGCCATCCGACAGCCGGACGAAGTTGAACATCGATTCCTGCGTCGTCGGCGACCATTCCTCGTCCCGTGCCGTGACCGGCAGGATCAGCGCCTCGCCCTCCCCCAGCCCATGGACGTGGCCGCGATTGAGCGTGGTGGTGAGGAACAGCTTGAAGCCGATGGCGCCCATTGCGCGGGTGGCAAATTCAGTGTCCGGCGTCGCGCCCCAGAGATTGCCGCCCATGATGACGGCGGCATCGATCGTCCCGGCCTCGGCGGCCTTGAGCCCGGCCATGGTGTCGAAGCCCTTGGCGCGCGGCAGCTTGACGCCGAACGCTGTCTCCATCGCCGCGAACACCTCTTCCGAAACGACCGGCTTGACGCCGATGGTGCCGATGCCCTGCACGTTGGAATGTCCGCGCAGCGGCAGCAGCCCGGCGAAGCGCTTGCCGATCATGCCGCGCAGCAGCGCCAGGTTGGCGATAGCCTCGACATTGGCGACGCCGTGCAGGTGATGCGTCATCCCCATGCCCCAGGCGAAGACCACGCTTTGGCGGCTGGCATAGATGCCGGCGACCCGCTCGATATCAGCGCGCGCGACCCCACAGGCAGCGCTGATCGTCGTCCCAGCTCAGCCCCTCGAGATCGGCACGGAACGCCTCGAAGCCACTGGCGTATGTCGCGATGAACGCCCTGTCCTCGGCGCCCATCTCCAGTACCGCCTTGGCCAGCCCCTTGAACAGCGCGATGTCGGTGCCGATGCGCGGCTGCAGGTAGTCCGACGCGATCTCGGTGCCGCCGCTCAGCATCGAGCCCGGACTCTTCGGTACCGCGAACTTCACCAGCCCGGGTTCCTTGGCCGGATTGATGACGATGACGTCGCCGCCCCGGTCGCGGCAATGCTTCAGCATGTGGATGAAGCGCGGGTGGTTGGACGAGGGATTGGCGCCGATCACGAAGATGAGGTCGGCGCCGGTCAGGTCGGCGAGTTCGACGCTGGAGGTGCCCTTGCCGATGGTGGTCGCCAGCCCCTCGCTGGTCGCCTGGTGGCAGTAATAGGAGCAGTTGTTGACGTTGTTGGTGCCATAGGCGCGCGCCAGCAACTGGAACACGAACCCCGCCTCGTTCGACGACCGGCCCGAGGAGTAAAAGAAGCTGCGCGCCGGATCGGTCTCCCGGAGCCGCTCCGCCGCATGGGCGATGGCCCAGTCCCAGCCGACCGGCTTGTAGCGGTCGCCGCCCGCGGCGCGAAACAGCGGCGTATTGAGCCGCCCGAGCTATTCCATCTCGCGGCCGCTGAGTTCGGCCAGATCGGCGATCGGATGGTCGAAGATCTCATGCGGGATGCCGGGCTGGATATCGGTCGACTGCGCCTGCACGCTCTTGTTGCAGACCGAGGGGAACTCGCCCAGTTCATTGGTCATGCCGCCCTTCTGCCCGCCCATGCCGTAGGCACAGGCCTTGCAGGTGTTCTTGGCGGTCAGCGCCTTGGCTGCCTTGCCGACCCCGATCCGGCGGATGGTGTCGGCGGTATAGAGCAGCTTCTTCGCGCCGCCGCCGATGATGCGCGGCCTGTCATCTGCTGGCATGATTTCTCCTCGCGGCGGAGGCTAGCACGCAGCGCAATCCAACACCAAGCCAGCCCGGCGACAGCGCGGCGGCGGCGATGTAAAACGGCAGCAGGGAGAAGGAGACACCAACATGGACCTCTTCGACAAGCTTGCCCAGGGTGACATCGAGGCGCTGCGCACCGCGCTCGCCGCCGATCCCGTCGCCGCCGCGGTCCGCAATGCAACCGGAGCATCGCTGCTGATGTGGACGCGCTATGTAGGCAATGCCGACGCAACGGCGCTCGTCCGTGCCGCCCTGCCCCACCTCGATCCCTACGAAGCCATCGTCGTGGGCGACGACGCCACGCTGACCGCAGCGCTCGCCTCCGGCTGGGACGGCAATGCCCTGTCACCAGATGGCTTCACACCGCTCGCCCTTGCCACCTTCTTCGCCAGTCGGGGCGCTTTCGATGTGCTCCTGCCGCTGACCCGCGATGTCAATCAGCAGGCGAACAATGCGCAGCGCGTCGCCGCCCTGCACGCCGCTACCGCCAGCCGCCAGGCCGGTATGGTCGAGCGCCTCCTCCGTGCCGGCGCAAAGCCCGATCTCACTCAGGCCGACGGCTTCACGCCGCTGCACGCGGCCGCTCACAATGGCGACGCCACCATCGCCGGCCTGCTGCTGCTGTTCGGCGCCACGCCCGGCTTGGCCAACGCGAAGGGCCAGACCGCCGCAGACATCGCGCAGTCTGCCGGCCACAACTGGCTCGCGACGCTCCTGCGGTCCGCGCAATAGCAAAGCGCGGCGCCTGAGGTGCCGCGCTCCATTGTTCCGCTCGCTTCTGCTTAGTAGACGTAGACCGTCAACGTGCCGTTCTGCAGGTTCGCCGCGATCACATCCTCGGGGCTGTAGCCGCTCTGGTTGAGCGAGGCGCTGAGTTTGGCCCGGCTCGACACCGCGTCCTGCAGGCGCAGCATGCCCGGGCTCGCTGCGTTGGCGATCGTGGCGCGGGCCGCCGGGCAGATGTTGACCGACTGCACCCTCACCTTCACCACCGATGCAAGCCTCGAAGTCGGCACCGGGCGGGCCGTGAGGTTTGCGATCTGCGTGGCATCGGGGCTGAAGCAGCTGCCGTTGGCGCGCGGATTCAGCGCAGCCACCCGCACGCCCGTGCCGGAGTTGCCACCGCCGCCCGGCCCGAAGATACCGCCGGGCCCGCCGTTGCCGCCATTTCCACCATTGCCGCCGTTCCCACCGCCGCCATTGCCGCCGTTCCCGCCCGAACCAAACAGGTCGAGCACGACGTCGTTGTCACCGCCGATGCTGCCGAGCTGCACATTGGCGTCGTCGCCTTCGCCGAACAGGTCGAGCAGCACGTTGGCGTCGGTGCCCTGCCCGTTAACGCCCGGCAGTGCTAGCACTGGCCGAACCCTGGGTTCCGCCATTGCTGCCCAGCAGATTGACCGAGGCATCGGTGCCGGATCCGCTGCCCAGATCGAGCACGCCGCCGTTCCCGCCACCGGTGCCCAGATTCACGCTGGCATCGGTGTCGCTGCCGGAACCGCTGATATCGACCAGCGGGCCGGAGCCGCCGCCGACGTTGAGAGAGATCGCATAGGTCGGTTGGACCATCGTCATAGCCGCAATAAGAGTAACGGCTGAAAGTGCGAGGTAAGTCCTCATTTTCATTCCTCCGTGTGAGCCGCGATGGCGATCCGGAATTGGATGCCCTGCGCTATTTGCGGCCTGGAGGAAAAACAGCAGACCTGCCTATTGGTTTCTGCGGACGTCGCCGCACGGTTTGCCGCCGTTTACCGCGATCGCTTGCATTTGATGGTCCGCCACCAGCAAAAAAAGACGCGAGGCCGGAGCCTCGCGTCCCTTCGGTCCCATCTACGAGGGAGCGTCAGCCCTCGTAAACGTTCACCGAACCGTCGGCGTTGACGTCGATCGCCACGACCGCGTCAGCGTCAATGTTGTTGTTGTCGAGCCAGGCCTTGAGACCGGCATTAGCGTCGATCGCCGCCTGCAGGTCCGTGTGCTCTTCCGCATGCGCCTTTACCGCTGCGTCGATCTTGGCCTTGGCGTCCGCATCGAAGCGGTCGTCGAGATTGATCGCGCTGGTCATGGTCGCCGAGCTCTTGGACCACGTGCTGAAACTGCTCTGGTCGTAATCGGACGTCGCGATCAGCGCGATCAGCGCATCCAGATCAACATCGGACCCCATCGACGAGCCGTTTGCCTCAACGCCCCCGGTCGCACCGACCTTCGTGCCGTCTTTGACCTTCAGGCTGTCATTGCCAGCCGAGCCATTCACCCCAACGCCGGCGTCACCGTTGACGCTGAGACCAGCATCGCCGCCAGAACCAGAAACTGTGGCACCGACCGAAGCACCGGCATTCGCATTGACATCAAGGGCCGCGGCAGGGCCAGCGGCGAGGGCGACCAGCAGCGCGGAAATCGAAAGTGCGGTTGTCGTCTTCATTGTACTTCTCCGTAAATGTCGGATTGGTTTTTCGACGCTCGGACTGAACTCCCCTTGGGATGTTCGCTGAGTAAACGGAAACATAACGAAAGGGTTCCAACCTGCCACGGGGGCCATCGCGGCTCGTCTTCGCGGGCCCGCCAGCCGCCCGCAAAGCAAAACCCCGTGCCGTTTCCGGACACGGGGCCGAGGCGTCGGTGCAAACAACCTCTGCCGGAAGATGAACTTCCGGTGACACCAAGCTAGCGCAACAAAAGTCTCCGGTCACCGCCTGCCTGGCAGCTTCGCACCGCATCCGCGTCCCGTGCCTATTTGTTAGGCAAACCCCAAAGGGGCTGCCCAGCGAACCGGCAGGGCTGACGCCATGGTATGCAGGGCGGGTCTTGGGCACCCCACTCCAACTACGACATAAATCAATGGAATCAGCGCGTTAAGCATTGCCGCCAAGTGCTGGCACGGGCTTTGCAATTATCACGGCGGTGCAAACAACCAACTGTCGGAGGTAAATATGACAGGAGTAAACCGCTTGATGGCCGGAATCGGCCTGGGCGCTGCGTTGACGATGTCGGCATTCACGCCGTCGTTCGCGCAGGACACGATCAAGGTGGGCGTTCTCCATTCGCTGTCGGGTACGATGGCGATCTCGGAAACCACGCTGAAGGACACGATGCTCTTCCTCATCGATGAGCAGAACAAGAAGGGCGGCCTCCTCGGCAAGCAGCTCGAGGCTGTGGTCGTCGATCCTGCCTCCGACTGGCCGCTGTTCGCCGAAAAAGCCCGCGAGCTGATCGCCGTCGACAAGGTCGCCGCCGTATTCGGCTGCTGGACCTCGTCGTCGCGCAAATCGGTTCTGCCGGTGTTCAAGGAACTGAACTCGATCCTCTTCTACCCCGTGCAGTATGAGGGCGAAGAGTCCGAGAAGAACGTGATCTACACCGGTGCCGCGCCGAACCAGCAGGCGATCCCGGCCGTCGACTACCTGATGAGCGATGAGGGCGGCGCCGTGAAGCGCTGGGTCCTCGAAGCCACCGACTATGTCTACCCGCGCACCACCAACAAGATCCTCGAGCAGTACCTCAAGGACAAGGGCGTTGCCCCCGAAGACATCAAGATCAACTACACGCCGTTCGGCTTCTCCGATTGGCAGACCGAAGTCGCCGCGATCAAGGACTTCGGCTCGGCCGGCAAGAAGACCGCTGTGGTTTCGACCATCAACGGCGATGCCAACGTGCCGTTCTACAAGGAACTCGCCAACCAGGGCATCTCGGCCGAGGACATCCCGGTCGTCGCCTTCTCCGTGGGTGAAGAAGAACTGGCCGGCATGGACACGACCAACCTCGTCGGTCACCTCGCCGCCTGGAACTACTTCCAGTCCGTCGATACCCCGGAAAATGCCGGGTTCATCAAGGCCTGGCACGAGTACATCAGGCAACGACAAGCGCACCACGAACGACCCGATGGAAGCGGCCTATCTGGGCTTCAACCTGTGGGTGAAGGCTGTCGAAAAGGCCGGCACCACCGATACCGATGCCGTGCTGAAGGCCATCGTCGGTCTCTCGGTGCCGAACCTGACCGGCGGCACCGCCACGGTCCTGCCGAACCACCACCTGACCAAGCCGGTGCTGATCGGCGAAATCCAGGCCGACGGCCAGTTCGACATCGTGTGGCAGACCGAGCCGGTTCCGGGCGATGCCTGGTCCGACGTTCTGCCGGAAGACAAGGGCATCGAAGCCGATTGGACCGATCCGATCACCGGCTGCGGTCACTTCGACACCGCAACCAAGACCTGCGGCGCTGCTCCCTGATCTGACCACCTGACTTCGGCGAAGGCGGTCCCCGCCTTCGCCATCCTACCAGAGGCAATAGAGCGACCATGACGGCCATGCGGCTTTTGACACTGATTGCCTTCCTGCTCGCATCCCTCTTCCTCGCCGTGCCGGCTGCCACGGCCCAGACCACGGACCTCACGCCCCTTGTCGACGCTCTTGGACAGGGCGGTTTTCCGGAGCGCGAAGCGGCGGTGAATGCCCTCGTCGCCACCGGCGACGAGCGCGCCCCTGCGATCCTCCAGGCCCTCTCCGACGGCAACCTCTACGTTCGCAAATCCGACCAGAAGGTTGTGCTCGCCGACAAGGCCGGTAGCGATTTCGAGCTGACCGACCCCGCGGATGGCGCCGACCTCGGCCTGGCAGGCAAGTGCGGACATCGAGAAGATCAAGGTCAACAACGGCCTGCGCGGCAAGATCCGCACCGCCATCGGCATGCTGACACTGTTGAGCCCAGACCGCGCCACCCGCCTCTCGGCCGCCCAAAACGTTCTGAAGAACGCCGATCCCGGCCTGCTTGAGCTGCTCGACAAGGCGCTCGCGGCCGAGACCGACACAGAAATCAAGGACGTGATGCAACTGGCGCGCGCCGTCATCGTCCTCAAGACCGATGCGTCGGTCGAAGAAAAGCGCGCCGCCGTCGATACCGTGGTCGCCCAGGGCAACCGCGACGCCCAGACCGTCTTGCGCAACACCCTTGATGGCGCTCCCGAGGAACTGAAGCCGATCATTCAGGCCGGCATCGACTCCATCGGCCGCGACGCTCGCCGTGTGGGACGTTGGGCAGAACCTGCTCTACGGCATCTCCCTTGCCTCCGTGCTGCTGCTCGCCGCCATCGGTCTCGCCATCACCTTCGGCGTGATGGGCGTCATCAACATGGCGCATGGTGAAATGGTTATGCTCGGCGCCTATGCCACCTTCGTCGTGCAGGGCATCATCGCCCAGACCGCGCCCGGCCTCATGGAATACTCCCTTGCTTTTGCCGTGCCGGCCGCCTTCCTCTTCTCCGGTCTGGTCGGCATCGCCATCGAGCGCGGCGTCATCCGCTGGCTCTATGGCCGTCCGCTCGAAACGCTGCTCGCCACCTGGGGCCTGTCGCTGATCCTGCAGCAGGCGGTGCGCACGATCTTCGGCGCCGACCAACAAGCTGGTGATTGCCGCCCAGCTGGATGACCGGGACGTTCGACCTCGGCAACATCAGCTTCACCTGGAACCGGCTCTGGATCATCGTCTTCGCTGTCGTCGTGTTCGCGGCCCTGCAACTCGTGCTCAACCGCACGCCGCTCGGCCTGCAGATGCGCGCGGTGACGCAGAACCGCCGCATGGCGTCTGCCATGGGCATCAGAACGCCGTTCGTCGACGCCATGACCTTCGGCCTCGGCTCGGGCATCGCCGGCCTCGCCGGCGTGGCGCTGACCCAGATCGACAACGTCTCCCCCAATCTGGGACAGGGCTACATCATCGACAGCTTCATGGTCGTTGTCTTCGGCGGCGTGGGCAATCTCTGGGGCACGCTGATCGGCGCCCTGACGCTGGGCGTCGCCAACAAATTCCTTGAGCCCTACGCCGGCGCCGTGCTGGCCAAGATCCTCATCCTGGTGCTCATTATCCTGTTCATCCAGCGCCGGCCACGCGGCCTCTTTGCCCTCAAGGGAAGGGCGATCGAACAATGATCACACAGATCATTCTTCGCGCCCTCGACAAGAAGGCCATCTGGCTCGTCCTGGCCCTGCTCGTCGTCGCCATCATCGTGCCGGTCTGCAACCTGGTCGTGCCCGAAAGCAGCCCGTTCCACATCCCGAACTATGCCATCCCGCTGTTCGGCAAGTATCTCAACTACGCCATGCTGGCGCTGGCCCTCGACCTCGTCTGGGGCTATTGCGGCATCCTCTCGCTCGGCCATGCCGCCTTCTTCGCGCTCGGCGCATATGCCATGGGCATGTACCTGATGCGCCAGATCGGCGCGCGCGGCGTCTACGCCAACCCGATCCTTCCCGACTTCATGGTGTTCCTCAACTACAAGGAACTGCCGTGGTTCTGGAACTGCTTCGACCAGTGGTGGTACGCCTTCGCCATGGTGGTGTTGGTGCCCGGCGCGCTGGCCTTCGTCTTCGGCTTCCTCGCTTTCCGCAGCCGCGTCACCGGCGTCTATCTCTCCATCATCACGCAGGCGATGACCTATGCGCTGCTGCTGGCCTTCTTCCGCAACGACCTCGGCTTCGGCGGCAATAACGGCCTCACCGACTTCAAGGATATCCTCGGCTTCAACGTTCAGGCCGCCACCACCCGCGCGGCGCTGTTTGCCGCCTCGGCCTTCGCACTGGCGCTGGCGGTTGTCGTCTGCTCGGCCATCGTCAATTCCAAGCTCGGCAAGGTCATGATCGCGGTCCGCGACGCCGAAAGCCGCACCCGCTTTCTTGGCTACCGCGTCGACAATGTGAAGCTATTTGCCTTCGTCGTCTCGGCCGTTCTCGCCGGCATCGCCGGCGCGCTCTATGCGCCGCAGGTCGGCATCATCAACCCCGGCGAGTTCGAGCCTGGCAATTCCATCGAAGTCGTCATCTGGACGGCGATCGGCGGCCGCGGCACCATCGTCGGCCCGATCATCGGCGCCCTTTTGGTCAATGTCGGCAAGTCCTACTTCACCGCCGCTCTGCCCGACGTTTGGCTGTTCGCACTGGGCGCCCTCTTCGTCTTCGTCACGCTGTTCATGCCCAAGGGCATTGTCGGACTGATCGGCCAGTGGCGCACCATGCGCACCAAGCGTCAAACCGAAGTGTCTGCTCCACCTGCCGCCGCCATCATCGTCTGCGCCAACCACGCAGACCAGCCCGAACCCGGCGGAGTAGAGTCATGCTCGACGAGACCGACAAGAAGCATGGAACCATGCTCTACCTCAACGGCGTGTCAGCGTCTCCTTCGATGGCTTCAAGGCGCTGAACAACCTGTCGATCATCGTCCATCCCGCCGAAATGCTGGCCATCATCGGCCCGAATGGCGCCGGCAAGACCACGATGATGGACATCATCACCGGCAAGACCCGGCCCGACGATGGCGAGGTGCTGTTCGACGGTCGCACCGACCTCACCAAGCTCGACGAAGCAGCCATCGCCAATCTGGGCATCGGCCGCAAATTCCAGAAACCGACGGTGTTCGAGAGCCACACCGTCTGGGACAATCTCGAACTCGCGCTGAAAAAGCCGCGCGGCGTCTTCTCTGCCCTCTTCTATGCCGCCGACAATGACGACATCGCCCGCATCGAGGAGATCCTCGATACCATCCGCCTCGCCGGCCGCAAGGGCGAACTGGCCGCCGGTCTCAGCCACGGCCAGAAGCAGTGGCTGGAGATCGGCATGCTGCTGGCCCAGGACCCCAAACTGCTGCTGGTCGACGAACCGGTCGCCGGCATGACCGATAGCGAAACCATCGAGACCGCCAAGCTGCTCAAGGACATCGCCCAGACCCGCTCGGTCGTCGTCGTCGAACACGACATGAGCTTTGTCCGCGAACTGGGCACCCGCGTCACCTGCCTCGCCGAAGGGTCCGTGCTCGCCGAAGGCACGCTCGACCAGGTCAGCGCCAACCCGGTGGTGATCGAAAGGTATCTCGGACGATGACCTCAACTCTCTCGATCCGCGCCATCGACCTCCACTACGGCGCCGCGCAGGCGCTGAAGAACATCACCATCGAGGCGGAGCCGGGACAGCATCACCGCCGTGCTCGGCCGCAACGGCGTCGGCAAGTCCTCGACCCTGCGCGCCGTCACCGGCATCAACAACGTCTCCTCCGGCGAAATCGCCTTCGACAACGACGTGCTGAAGAAGGCCCCGCCCTACAAGCGCGCGCGCATGGGCATCGGCTACGTGCCGCAGGGCCGCGAGATTTTTCCCCTGCTGACGGTCAAGGAGAACCTCGAGACCGGCTATGCCGGCGCTCAAGCGGACCGACCGCAACATCCCGGACTACATCTTCGAACTGTTCCCCGTGCTGCAAGTCCATGCTGGGCCGGCGCGGCGGCGACCTCTCGGGTGGCCAGCAGCAGCAGCTCGCAATCGGGCGTGCGCTGGTCACCCGGCCCAAGGTTCTGGTGCTGGACGAGCCGACCGAGGGTATCCAGCCCTCGATCATCAAGGACATCGGCCGGGCGCTGCAGTTCCTGCGCGACGAAAAGGGCATGACCATCCTGCTGGTCGAGCAATATCTGGACTTCTGCCGCGAAATCGCCGACGACATCTACATCATGGATCGCGGTGAAATTCAGCATGCCGGCCCGGCAAGCGACCTCGACCTGCCCGAGGTGCGCCGCCACCTGATGGTGTAGCGGTGTCCGCGGTTGCCGCGCTCGCTCCGACACCCGCAGTCCGGCACCAGCGCGCCCGTGGTGACGGGCGCATCGCCACCACGGTACGCGACGGCACGCACCCATCTGGAAACCCTCTATCAGGATGGCTGCGCCAAGATCCGCCTGCCCCACACCCACGATGCCTCGCTGCAGGCCGTGCTGATCAACACCGCGGGCGGCCTCACCGGTGGCGACGATGTGCGCTGGCAGGCCGATGCTGCGCCTGACGCGCGGCTGGTGCTGACCACCCAGGCCTGCGAGCGCGTCTACCGCTCGCTCGGCACGATGCCCGCGTTGCCACGCGCCTCGACGTCGGCGCCGGCGCTCACATCGACTGGCTGCCGCAGGAAACCATC
The DNA here is from genome assembly GCA_963796775.1 of uncultured Alphaproteobacteria bacterium. Taxonomy (GTDB): domain Bacteria; phylum Pseudomonadota; class Alphaproteobacteria; order Rhizobiales; family Devosiaceae; genus Devosia_A. The sequence goes on from CAWCMZ010000007.1 coordinate 955,412, forward strand.
CTGTTCGACGGCTCGCCGCCTCGACCGCAGCCTCGAAGTCGATCTCGCCGAGGGCGCGCCGTCTGCGCCGTCGAGGCCGTGCTGCTCGGCCGCGAGGCGATGGGCGAAGCCGCCCGCAACGCCATGCTCCGCGACAACTGGCGCATCCGCCGCAACGGCCGGCTGATCCACGCCGAGGCGACCCGGCTCTCCGCCGACCCGCATGCGAGCGCGACGGCGCTGTCGCTGCTCGACGGCGCCGCTCGCCTTCGCCACCGTGCTCTACGTCGGTCCCGACGGCCGAGCGCAAGCTCGCCGCTGATCCGCGCTCTCCTGCCCACGAGCCGCATCGGCGGCGCCAGCCTCATCGGCGAGCGGCTGGTCGTCCGCGCCATCGCCAAATCCGGGCTTGCGCTTGCGCCAGCATCATCGCGCCAATTATCGCAGCTTCTCTCCGGCGCCGGCGCCCTGCCCCGCCTCTGGCATCTCTAGGATCCGACATGAACCTGACGCCCCGCGAAAAAGACAAGCTGCTGATCTCCATGGCCGCCATCGTCGCGCGCAAGCGCCTCGAGCGCGGCGTCAAGCTCAACCATCCCGAAGCCATCGCGCTGATCACCGACTTCGTGGTCGAGGGCGCCCGCGACGGCCGCTCCGGTCGCCGAACTGATGGAAGCCGGCGCCCACGTCGTCACCCGCGCCCAGGTGATGGAGGGCATCGCCGAGATGATCCACGACGTGCAGGTCGAAGCCACCTTCCCCGACGGCACCAAGCTGGTGACCGTCCACGAACCGATCCGCTGAGGAGCACCCCATGATCCCCGGCGAAGTCATCACCCCTGCCCGGCGACTATCGAGCTCAATGCGGGCGCCGACGCAGGTCACGCTCGAAGTCGCCAACACCGGCGACCGGCCGATCCAGGTCGGCTCGCACTACCATTTCTTCGAGACCAACAACGGCCTGCCGCTTCGACCGCGAGAAGGCCCGCGGCATGCGGCTCGACATCGCCGCCGGCACCGCCGTGCGCTTCGAGCCCGGCCAGGCGCGCGAGGTCAGGCTGGTGCCGCTCTCCGGCAACCGCGAGGTCTACGGCTTCCAGCAGAAGATCATGGGCAAGCTCTAGCCCATGCTCGAACGCGACAAGGTATTCCGGCAGCGCCTGCTGGCCCTGATGGCCGACCTCAACGACGGCCTGCGCAGCGACCGCAAGTTGCAGCAGATGGTCGGCGCCTTCGCCCGCCGCCTCTACACCGAAGCGGGCACACGCAACTGGGGCGACCTGAAGCGCCGTGCCGACCAGCCGACCTATGATTCAATGCTCAGCCTGTTCATGAAGCAGGCCGAACAGATGAGCAAAGCCGGCGACACCCTGGGCGTGCGTGCTTTCGAAACGCTCGCGCTCTCGCTCATCGCCCGCGAGCAGACCCAGCTCGACCTCGTTGCCGGCGTCGATATGCTCGACGATTTCATTTCCCGCTGCGTGACGGTGGCGAAGGCGACGAACACCGTCGTTGTCGACACCGCTCCGCCGGCTCGTCCGAACTAGGGTAAGCCATGTTCACCGAAGCCGATTTCAAATCTCAGTTCAACGGCGTGCTCGACGACCTCGACGCCAATGGCCGCCGCGACGGCGAAATGATGTGGCTGCTGGGCAGTCTCACCGCCCGGCTGGTCAAGGAGATCAACGCCAAGAATGGGCCGACCTCAAGGCCCGCATCGATGCCGACTCCCGCCGCGAACTGGCCGCAACGCTCGATCGCCAGGCCGGTGAGTTCGATGCCGCCGCCCACCCCAAGCCTGCCTACGTCGCCCGAGTCCTTGGCATCTCGCTTGTTGCCGGTACCGTCGCCGATCCGCAGGTCGTCGCCCGCGACCGGCTGCTCGACCAGTTCATCGACACCGCCGCCGTGGTCTTCATCCAGAGCCGTAGCGCCGAAGCCCCCTCTCCCTAGGAGCCGCCATGCCCGCCCGTATTTCCCGCGCCACCTATGCCGACATGTATGGCCCGACCACTGGCGACAAGGTGCGGCTGGCCGATACCGAACTCTTCATCGAGGTGAGAACGCGACTTCACCACCTACGGCGAAGAGGTGAAGTTCGGCGGCGGCAAGGTGATCCGCGACGGCATGGGCCAGAGCCAGGCGACCCGCGCCGAGGGCGCCGTCGATACCGTCATCACCAATGCGCTGATCGTCGATCACACCGGCATCTACAAGGCCGATGTCGGTCTCAAGGACGGCCGCATCGCCGCCATCGGCAAGGCCGGCAATCCCGACACCCAGCCCGGCGTCACCATCATCATCGGCCCCTCCACCGAAGCCATTGCCGGCGAAGGCAAGATCCTCACCGCCGGCGGCTTGGACGCCCATATCCACTTCATCGCCCCCCAGCAGATCGAGGAAGCGCTGATGAGCGGCGTCACCACCATGCTCGGCGGCGGCACCGGCCCCGCCCACGGCACGCTGGCGACCACCTGCACCGGCGCCTGGCACATCCGAGCGCATGATCGAGAGCTTCGACGGCTTCCCGATGAACCTCGCGCTCGCCGGCAAGGGCAATGCCTCGCGGCCCGCGCCGCTCGAGGAAATGGTCCATGCCGGCGCCTCGCTGCGCTGAAGCTGCACGAAGACTGGGGCACCACGCCCGCCGCCATCGACAACTGCCTCGCGTCGCCGACGACTACGACGTGCAGGTGATGATCCACACCGACACGCTCAACGAATCCGGCTTCGTCGAGGACACCATCGCCGCCTTCAAGGGCCGCACCATCCACGCCTTCCACACCGAAGGCGCCGGCGGCGGCCACGCCCCCGACATCATCCGGGTCGCCGCGCTGCCCAACGTCATTCCCTCCTCGACCAATCCGACGCGGCCCTACACCGTCAACACGCTGGCCGAGCATCTCGACATGCTCATGGTCTGCCATCACCTCAGCCCGTCGATCGCCGAGGACGTCGCCTTCGCCGAAAGCCGCATCCGCAAGGAAACCATCGCCGCCGAGGACATCCTCCACGACATGGGCGCCTTCTCGATCATCTCCTCCGACAGCCAGGCCATGGGCCGCGTCGGCGAAGTGCTGATCCGCTACCTGGCAGACCGCCGACAAGATGAAGCGCCAGCGCGGCCGCCTGCCCGAGGAGACCGGCGACAACGACAATTTCCGCGTCAAGCGCTACATCGCCAAATACACCATCAACCCGGCCATCGCGCACGGCATGAGCCAGCACATCGGCTCGATCGAAGTGGGCAAGCGCGCCGATCTGGTGCTCTGGACGCCCGGCCTTCTTCGGCGTGAAGCCCGAAATGATCCTGCTCGGCGGCTCCATCGCCGCCGCCCCGATGGGCGACCCCAACGCCTCGATCCCGACGCCGCAGCCGATGCACTATCGCCCGATGTTCGCCAGCTTCGGCAAGCTGCGCACCAGCTCCTCCGTCACCTTCGTCAGCCAGGCCGCCTATTGACGGCGGCCTGCAGAACCAGCCTCGGCGTCGGCAAAGCACATGCTGGCCGTCAAGAACACCCGCGGCGGCATCGGCAAGGCCGCCATGATCCACAACACCGCCACGCCCGATGATCGAGGTCGATCCCGAGACCTACGAAGTCCGCGCCGACGGCGAACTGCTGACCTGCGAGCCGGCAACCGTCCTGCCAATGGCGCAGCGGTACTTCCTGTTCTAGCTCATAAGGCGTTCGTTCGCCGTCCTGCCCGCTTCCGCAAGCTTGGTCAGGAACTCGACAATGAGCGCCAGCTGGCCCTCATTGTACCCGGCGCAGATGCGGTCAATTTCCGTGTTCATGCCGGCGTAGAGCTGCACCAACTCATGCGCACGTTTTCCGAGCGGCGCTATGACAACAGAGCGCCGGTCGGCGGTATCCCGGCGCCGCGCAATCCACCCTGCTTGTTCCAGCCGGTCGAGCACACCCGTAAGTGTAGCCGGGTGAAGGTTCGCTCCGCGCGCGAGCGCTGACGGGCTCAATTCCCCGCCTCTCACCAGCAGGTCCAGACAGGCGATGTCGACGTCGCGCAGGTCGACTCGCGCGGCGACATTGCGGTTAAGCAATCCGAGTTGTCCGCCAAGCTCGCGGAGAAGAACTCGAATTTCACCATCTCGTCCTATTGATCTCATATTATATGCTTCACATATCATATGTGGTCTACAGCTCAGATTGATAGGGATGGTTAGCGTGAAAGTCACGGTTTTCGGGGCAAACGGCGGAATTGGCAAACATGTCGTTTCACAGCTGCTCGCAGCGAGGCACATTGTGGCAGCGGTGGTTCGTTCGGGCCGCGCAGGCGAAGTGCCCGGTGCCCATTTGACGGAAGTTCCGAGCCTCAACGACCACGAACTACTCGTCCAGGTCATTGCTGGGGCCGACGCGGTGATTTCCACGATCGGTCCTCGCCAATCTTCGGACGGTCCGGTGGCCTCGTTGGCAACAGCTGCAATCTTGCGCGCCATGGTGGAAGCCGGCAGCAGCCGCATAATTGCCATAAGTGCCACGCCGGTAGCGGAGACGGCGAATACTGATGGGCCCGTCCTAAGGTACCTTCTGGTGCCCCTCATTCGGAGCTTGTTGGCAGAGCACTATCTCGATCTTGCTCGCATGGAGGGCATGATGGCCGGAACGCGATTGCACTGGACCGCTATCCGGCCGCCGCGACTCACAAATGGTCCGCTGACGGGCCGCTATCGAACGCGAATGGACGCAAACGTCCCCAACGGATTCCGAATCTCTCGCGCCGACGCAGCCCACGCGATGATTGCCGCGGCGACGGACCCGTCGACCTCTGGACACGCAGTCTCCTGCGCCTACTGACGCTGCGGGCGATCGGTCCGGAAGACTTGCGGCATGTAGGCCTGACCTAGATCAAGGTCAGTGACAGCGGGCTGCCCGATACCCTCCGCAACGATCATCGTTGGGAGAGTGCCATGCGCCTCAAGGACAAAGTCGCCGTCGTCACCGGAGCCGGCTCGGGGATGGGACTCGCCATCGCCAGGCGGTTCATCGAGGAAGGTGCCAAAGTCGTCGCGGCCGATTGGCACGCCGATGCGATCAACGCCGCAGTCAATGAGATCGGCGGCCCCATTGTCGCCATCACCGCCAATGTTGCCATCGAGGCCGAGGCGGTCGCCATGGTCGATCGCGCGGTTGCCGAGTTCGGCCGCATCGACATCCTCGTCAACAATGCCGGTGTGATGGATCTCTTCCAGTCGGTCGCCGACGTCGACAACGAAACCTGGCGGCGCGTGCTGTCGGTCAATCTCGACGGCCCGATGTTCGCCATGCGCAAGGCCGTGCCGCTGATGCTGGCACAGGGCGGTGGCGCGATCGTCAACATCGACTCGGTGGCCGGATTGGGCGGCGGCTCGGCCGGTGCCGCCTACACGGCATCGAAGCACGCGCTGGTCGGCCTCACGCAGAGCACCGCATTTCAATATGCCAAGCAGGGTCTGCGCTGCAACGCCATCGCCTCGGGCGGGGTGAACACCAACATCATGCAGAGCGTCGACCCGACCAGGCTGGACCAGGCAGCGCTGGCGCGCCTCGGCCCCTACCACGCGGCCAACCCGGGCATGCTCGATCCGCTCGACATCGCCAATGTCGTGCTGTTCCTCGCCTCCGATGAGGCGCGGCACGTCAACGGCACCATCATCCCTGTCGACATGGGCTGGCGCGCCGCCTGAGGCGCTAGACCATCACCCGAACGCGGCAACAAGTTCGTGCATCAGCATTGCCCGACCCCCGCACGCTGCGCCCACCTCAGTCAGCTCCCTCCCCCTTGTGGGGCAGCCCGAGCGCAGCTCTCATGGCCTTCTCGCCGCGAAACGCTCCACTGGAGCGTTTCCGCAACCGGCTCGAAGGGGATCAAGGGTGGGGGGCGGCGAGCCACGGACTGCCAACCCCTTCCCCCACCTCACCATTCCCCAACTTATCCCCCTCCCACCCAACTGCGCGTAGAATCCCCCGCATCCGCACCCCGAAGCGAGATCATGACGAGTGGTTGGGGTGAGGGAGGCTGGTGGATCGGGGGTCGCCCCGGTTCGGGCTGGCGGCACAGATGTCACCTGGCGGGCTGCCGGTCCATCCTACCCGGATGGAGACGAGCAGCCGAGGAGCGAGCCCTGTGCCACAGTCACCAACTCCAGTCGTTCCGGCGAGGCGGAAGCCTCATTATTGCGGACTACCCGCTCGGCTGAACGCCTCGCCGGGACCGCTTCACTGCTGCAAACCCGGATGCCCATGGGCAGTCCGGTGCTTCCGTGCGCCCGGTTTGTCGCCACCCACGCAACGGCGTATCCTTCCACCGAGGAATCAAGCGAGGAACACGCCGATGCTGAAACTCTTGCTGCTGGCCTTCGCCATTGTCCTCGCGCCCCTCCCCGCCCGTGCAGTAGAGAGCGCCACCCAACTCACCCTGACGCTGCCCGGCAACGCCCAGACCGTTACCGCCACCTACCAGTGCGAAGGGACGGACCCCATCGAGGTGCAGTACGTCAACGCCGCGCCGCTGTTCCTCGCCTTCGTGCCCGTCGCCGGCGAAAGGCAGCTCTTCGTCAATGTCATCTCGGCCTCGGGCGCGCGCTATGCCTCCGGGCAATACGAATGGTGGACCAAGGGCCCCGACGCCACCCTCACCGACCTGACGGCGGCCGAGGGCACGGCCCCGGTCGCCTGCACCGAGTCCAGCGAGACGCCGTGACCGGGGTCGCAGCCGCTGCGCCTGATCTGTTCACCCATGTCCGCATCGTCATGGGCATGGTCGTCGGCCTCGGCATCACCCGCATCCTGATGGGAGTCGCCGGACTGGTGCAGCACCCGCGCCGCGCCAGGCTCTCGGCCATCCACCTGCTCTGGGCCGGCTCCATCCTGCTGGAGCTCATCCTGTTCTGGTGGTGGGAGTTTGCCCTCTACTCTGTGACCCGCTGGTCGTTTGCGATCTTCGCCTTCCTCATCGTTTATGCCGTCACGCTGTTCCTCATGGGTGCCCTGCTGTTTCCCGACAGGATCGACGACTATGAGGGCTACGAAGATTTCTTCCTCAAACGGCGCCACTGGTTCTTCGGCCTCCTGGCCGCCACCTTCCTGCTCGACGTGGTAGACACCCTGATCAAGGGTGAGCCCTATTTCGACACGCTTGGCATCGACTATCTGGTGCAGGTGCCGGTAGGGCTGGTTCTCGCCGGCATTGCCATCTGGACGTCCAGCCGCCGCTACCAGCTTGGCCTCGTGATCGTCCACCTCCTCTATCAGGCCTGGTGGATCTACATCCTCTTTGAAACCCATGCCTGAGCAGCTAAGGTCGGCTCCGGGGAAGACTTGTGAGCTTGAGTAGGACGATAATGCTGCGCGCCGTCTCGCATCTCCCCGCCAAATCCGCAAAGTCCCCTCCCTTCGATCTCATCACGCTCGCGCACGACGAGCGTCGCATCCGCCGCAAGCTCCTCACCCTGGTGCATGGCGACGAGGTGCTGGTCGATTTCCCGCAGCCCGTGACGCTCGAAGACCGCGACCTGTTGCTGCTCGAGGACGGCCGCACCGTCGAAATCATCGCGGCCGAAGAGTATCTGTTCGAGATCACCGGCAGGGACGGCGAGCACCTCTCCCGCCTCGCCTGGCATATCGGCAACCGGCACCTGCCGGCTCAGATTGAGCAGCACCGCATCCTCATCCAGCGCGACCATGTAATCCGCACCATGCTTGCCGGCCTCGGTGCGACGGTTCGCGACATTTCCGAACCCTTCTCCCCCGAGCGGGGTGCCTACCACGATCACGGCACCCACGACCACGCGCTGCTCAACCGATGACCGGAACCGCCGCCCTGCAGCGTCTGCTCACCTGGCTGTCCCCGGCTTTCCCCGTCGGCGCCTTCGCCTGGTCCGCCGGCCTCGAAACCGCCATCGCCGAAGGCCGCATTGCCGAGCCGACTGCACTCAAGAACTGGGTAGCAGGCGCCCTCACGCACGGCGCGCTCCGCACCGATGCCATCCTGCTGGCGGCCGCGTTTCGCGACGCCGCCAACACCCAGACTCTGGTCGACATCGCTGACCTCGCGACCGCGCTCACCCCCTCGAGCGAGCGTCTCGCCGAGACGACCATCACCGGCGATGCGTTCGCCAGCGCCGCCCGTGCCTGGCCCTCCGACATCTACGCCCGACTGCCGCAACCCTGCCCCTACCCGGTGGCGGTCGGCGCCATCGCAGCCGCACACGACATTGACCTCGACACCACGCTTCTCGCTTTCCTCACCGCCAGCGTGCACGCGCAAATCTCCGTGGCCGTCCGGCTGGTGCCCCTCGGCCATGTTGCCGGATTGCAGGTGATGGCCCAGCTCGAACCGGCGATCGCGGCCCTCGCCGCCGCAGCAGCACAGGCAGACCTTGCCGACATCGGTGGCATCGCCTACGCCGCCGACATCGCGCAGATGCGCCACGAAACCCTGACGACGAGAATTTTCCGGTCATGAGCATGCTGATCGCCGCGCTGCTGTTCGTGCCGCTGCTGGCGATCGCCATGGCGCACTTCATCTGGTCGCTCGGCGCCACCTGGCCAATCCGCGACAGGGAGTTGCTGCAAAGAACCGTCATGGGCTTTCCTGCCGGTGCCCGCCTGCCCTCAAGGCTCGGCACTTTCGTCGTCTCGATCGCCATCGTCTCAGCCGGGGTCATCGCGCTCTCGCTCGCCGACAAGTCGGCTGGCGGCCTTTGGCTGACCGCGCTTGGCGCGCTGATGGCGGCGGTCTTCATCTCTCGCGGCGTCGCCGGATACACCGCCTGGTTCGCGCGGCGTACCCCGCAGGAGCCCTTCCGCTCCCTCGACCGGAAGTTCTATTCTCCGCTCTGCCTGTTCCTCGGCGCAGGCTTCGTCATCCTCTGCATCATGAGGCTCATATGAAATCGCCCAACGGTCCCCTGCGCATCGGCATCGGCGGCCCCGTCGGCTCCGGCAAGACCACCCTCTGCGAAATGCTGCTCAAGGCAATGCGCGACCGCTACTCGATGGCCGTGGTCACCAACGATATCTACACGCAGGAGGACGCTCTGATCCTCAACCGCGTGCAGGCTATTTCCGCTGACCGCATCGTCGGCGTCGAGACCGGCGGCTGCCCCCATACTGCAATCCGCGAGGACGCCTCGCTCAACCTCAGCGCCATCGCCGAACTCAACCGCAAATTCCCCGACCTCGACATCATCCTCATCGAGTCCGGCGGCGACAACCTCGCCGCAACCTTCTCACCCGACCTCGCCGATCTCACCATCTACGTGATCTCTGTGGCACAGGGCGAAAAGATCCCGCGCAAGGGTGGCCCCGCCATCTCCCGCTCGGACCTGCTGGTGATCACCCACACTGACCTCGCGCCTTACGTCAACGCCTCCCTCGACGTGATGGAGGCCGACACGCAAAAGGTGCGCGAAGGCCGCCCTTACGTGTTCTCCGATATGTTACGGCGTGACGGTCTCGACGATATCATCGCCTACATCGAGAAAGCTGGCGGCCTGCAACCAGCGGTTGCCGCGGAGTAGCGGGACAGTGGCCCCATGGAGCTACTTCTTCGGCGGTAACTCATCCTCCGGCCGCCGCACAGGCACGTCATGCGGTCTGGGGTCGGTGATATCTTCTGGCAAATCGGTAGGAAGAGACGGCGGTTGGCGCACCGTCTCCTGGCTTGGATTGATTGGTAATTGATCACCGGTGCGCTTCGGCATCGCTCGCCTCGCTATTGCTTCTGTGGCGGAACTTCACCCGGCTGATCCGGCGGCGCCTCCTGCGGCGGCGGATCGCTTTCCGGCGGACCGGCAGGCGGCACCTGCGTCGGCTCCGACACTGGTTGTGGCGTGGCCGGCGGCGGCACCTCCACCTGCGGGCCGGGCTCGATTTGAGCGCTTGGCACCAGCGCCACGACCGAACGGGGCGGCAGCACGGCGCGTCCGTTCACGATGGCGATCCGGTCGCGGTCGTCCGAAATGAGCCCAGCTTCCCAATTGCCCTCTGGCAGGACGGCAGCCACGGCGTCGATCCGGCGATTGAACCACACCTGCACGGTGTCGTCGGTGGTGGCGAGCAGCATGCCCAGCACCGAGGCGCCCTCATCGCGCCAGTCGTCGTCGCTCATTTCCCGGCCTTCCGGGTGGAGCCACACCACGTCGCGAACGCCATGCCGCACCTGCCCGCTCAGGAAATGATCGTGCGTCAGGGCCGGATGGGCGGCACGGAACCGGTTCGCTGCGGCAACAAACTCGACCAGCGATCCATCTGCGTTTTCCCAGTCGACCCAGGTGATCTCGTTGTCCTGCGCATATGCATTGTTGTTTCCCTGCTGCGTCCGGCCCATCTCGTCGCCTTGCTGGATCAGGGGCATGCCGCGCGACAGGAACAACGTGGCCAGCAGCGCCCGCACGTCGCGCTTGCGGTCAGCCAGGACGCCTGGGTCGTCGGTCGGCCCTTCAACACCGCAGTTCCAGGACGAGTTGTTGTTGTGGCCGTCGCGATTATCCTCGCCGTTCGCCTCATTGTGCTTGTCCTGGTACGACACCAGATCGCGCAGCGTGAACCCGTCGTGCACGGCGAGCAAGTTGACTCCCGCCGATGGTTTGCGACCGCCAAAGTTGAATATCTCTGCAGAACCTGCCACTTTTCCGGCCAGCGCACCAACCTTGCCCGGCTCTCCCTTCCAGAAGCCTCTCACTTCATCGCGAAAGGTGTCGTTCCACTCGCGGAACTCCTTGCCAAACTTGCCCAGCCCGTAACCGCCCGGACCGGGGTCCCACGGTTCGGCAACGAGAATACATTTGCTCAACACCGGATCGGACTTGATCATCTTGAGCATGGTGGCATCGGGGTTGAATCCGGGCTCCCGGCCGAGCACCGTCGCGAGGTCGAAGCGGAACCCCGACACGCCCATCTCTTCAACCCAGTAGCGAAGGCTCTCGATCACCAGCCGCTGCGTCGCCGGATGGTCACAGCGCAGCGTGTTGCCGGTGCCCGCATCGTTGACCAGCACCTGTTTGCCGTCCACTTCCGCGTGCCGGTAATAGGCCCGTGCATCGAGCCCTTTAAGGCTCAGCACCGGGCCAAGTGCATCGCCCTCGCCCGTGTGGTTGTAAACCACGTCCAGAATGACTGAAATGCCGTTCTTGCGATAAAGGTCGGTGAGGAACCTGAGCGATTGCGGTCCGCGCGGCGCGAGGCGCGGATCGATCGCGAAATACGTTACTGGATTATAGCCCCAGGCGTTGGTCAGCCCGAGCGCTGGCAGATGCCCATCGTCGATGTAGGCCGCCACAGGCATCAACTCGACACAGTCGACACCGAGAAACTGGAAATGTTCAATGATTCTGCGCGTCGTGAGCGCGGCCACAGTACCTCGCAACGGCCCCTGCACCGACGGATGGCGCATCGAGAAGCCACGCACGTTCAGCTCGTACATAAGGCTCGGCGTCTTCCGCCTTGCTGCAGCGTGGCGGTTGATTTCCGGGCTGACAACCACCGCCTTCGGCACCAGAGGCGACGTATCCTCTGCGTCTTCGCGAGGCAGCCTCAGGCGTGGCGATCGCACAAAAACGCGGTCGAGCCGCCGCGCATAAGGGTCGACCAGCAGTTTGCTGGGATCGAAATGATAACCCTGCTCCGGGTCATACCGCCCGTCCGCCCTGAGCCCGTAGCGCGTTCCCGGTCCCAGGCCACTGATGAGACAGTGGTGGATGTTGTCATCATGCCCATCGCATTCGATGCGCTCAATCTCGCGATCCGCTTCGTCGAAGATCGAGACGTAGATTGCCGACGCCGTTTCCGAATACACGGCAAAATTGATGCCCTGCTCCGTTACTGTAGCGCCCAGCTTCTCCTTGTTCCCCCCGCGGGGCACAAGCAATGTCTTGCTGCTGGTAATCACGTCAGGTGATGACACTCGGCGCGTCGCGGCCGGTTCGCGCCTTGATCCCGGCGAACTGGTCGGCAAGTCGGATGAGAAATTCGAGGGCAGACTGGGTGTCGAGATCGTGGTGTCCATGGGCGGGCTCATACCTTTCAAGGTATACCCGCAACGTCGCCCCCACGGTCCCGGTTCCGCTCAGTCTGAAGACAATGCGCGAGCCATCGGAAAATCCGATGCGCACGCCCTGCTTCGCGCTCTCCGACCCGTCGATGGGATCGTGATAGGTGAAGTCGTCGGCATAACTTATCGTCAGGCTGCCGACGGTTTGACCCGGCATCCCCGCCAGCGTGGCCCGCAGATCGTCCATCAGCTTGTTGGCGACCACGCTGTCGACTTCGTCATAGTCGTGACGCGTATAGTAATTGCGGCCATAGATGGCCCAGTGGTCGCGCACGATCTCGTCCACGCCCTGCTTGCGCGCCGCGAGGATATTGAGCCACAGCAGCACCGCCCAAAGGCCATCCTTCTCGCGCACATGATTCGATCCGGTGCCGGCGCTCTCCTCACCGCAGATCGTGACACGGCCAGCGTCGAGCAGATTGCCGAAAAACTTCCAGCCGGTGGGCGTCTCGTGCATCTCGATGCCCAGCTTCTGCGCCACCCGGTCTGCAGCAGCGCTGGTCGGCATCGACCGCGCGATCCCGGCCAGCCCGTTGGCGTACCCTGGTGCGAGCGGTGCATTGGCAGCCAGCAGCGCCAGAGAATCCGACGGCGTCACGAACCGTCCGCGCCCAACGATCAGGTTGCGGTCGCCATCGCCGTCCGATGCCGCACCGAAATCCGGCGCATCAGCGCTCATCATCAGGTCGTAGAGATCCTTGGCGTAGACCAGATTGGGATCGGGATGCCCACCGCCAAAATCCGGAAGCGGCGTACCGTTGACCACAGTGCCCTTCGGCGCACCAAGCACGTCCTCCAGAATCTTGTGTGCATAAGGCCCGGTGATCGCGTGCATGGCATCGAACCGCATCGTGAAACCACCGGCGAAGAGCGCCTTCAGCGCATCGAAATCGAACAGCGTCTGCATCAGCGCGGCGTAGTCGGCGACCGGATCGATAACCTCGACGGCCATGGCGCCGCACTTGTGCGTGCCGATTGTCGCAAGATCGATGTCGCCGCTGTCCTCGATCAGGTAGCGCTCGATAACCTTTGTACGAGCGAACACGGCATCGGTGATCTTTTCCGGCGCAGGACCGCCATTTCCCACATTGTACTTGATGCCGAAATCGCCGTCCGGCCCGCCCGGATTATGGCTGGCCGAAAGGATCAGCCCGCCGAATGCCTTGTAATGCCGGATGATGTGGCTTGCCCCTGGTGTCGACAGCAGCCCGCCCTGCCCGACCAGCACTTTGCCGAAACCGTTGGCGGCCGCGATCTTGATGATCGTCTGGATCGCCTCAAGATTGAAGTAGCGGCCATCGCCGCCGATCACCAGCGTCTTGCCCTTGTAGCCTTCGAGGCTATCGAACACCGACTGCACAAAGTTCTCGACATAGTTCGGCACCATGAACGCAGCAGTGCGCTTGCGCAGCCCCGACGTCCCTGGCTTCTGGTCGGCGAAGGGCGTGGTGCTAACGGTCCGCATCGTCATCGCGCTTCATTCCGATCACATCCCGATAAAGATTGGCATACTTCGCGGCACTGTTGTCCCACGACACTTCCGACTTCATGCCGCGTCGCTGCATTTTTTTCCAGACCTTCTCACGCTCGTAGAGCGCGATGGTCTTCCTCAGCGCCTCCGCCAGGGCCTCCTGCGTCGCTGGCGCGAACACCACGCCGGTGGCGACGCCTGCCTCGACCGCCGCCTCGTTGGCGTCGATCACAGTATCGGCAAGTCCGCCGACCCGGCTCACCACCGGAACGCACCCATAACGCAGGCCATACATCTGCGTCAGCCCACAAGGCTCGAACCGCGACGGCACCAGCATCACGTCCGCACCCCCTTGGACGAGATGGCTCAGTTGCTCGTCGTAACCAGTGATGATCCCGACCTTCCCCGGATGACGCATCGCGGCGCCTTTGAAACCGTTCTCGAGTACCGCGTCACCCGATCCAACCACGCAGAGCTTGCCCCCAGCCGCCACCAGCCCGTCGACGCATTCCTCGAGCATGTCCATGCCCTTTTGCCAGGTCAGGCGGCTCACCACGCCGAACAGCGGGCCGGGCGTGTCGTCGAGCCCGAAACGCTCACCCAGCGCAGCTTTGTTGACCTTGCGCTCCTCGATCGTGTTGTGGCCGTAGCTTCGTGGCAATGCCGGATCGGCGTGCGGATCCCACGCGTCGGTGTCGATGCCGTTCAGTATGCCGTGCAGAACCTCTGCCCGCGATTGCAGCAGCCCCTCAAGGCCCATGCCATACGACCCCGTACGGATCTCCTGCGCATAGGTCGGACTCACCGTGGTGATGGCATCGGCACACTGCAGCCCCGCCTTGAGGAACCCAACACCGCCGAAATACTCGATCGCACCTTCCTCGGCGGCGCGATAGTCGATGCGGAGACCTGGAAAAACGCTCCAGTCATATCGGCCCTGAAAGGCGATGTTGTGCACGGTCAATATGGTCTTGACGCGACTGGGCGCGTTGAAGGCCACATAGGCTGGCGCCATCGCCGCCTGCCAGTCGTGCGCATGGATAATCTGTGGACGATACCCGTCGACGATACCCCGCCCGAGTTCATACGCCGCGTAGCTCAATCCGGCGAAACGCTGCCAGTTGTCAGGCCAGTCGACACCGTTGGGTCCAACATATGGGTTGCCGGGCCGGTCATAGAGGTGCGGTGCACTGATCACGATCACCTCAAGGCCGCCGGCCCTCCCCGCCAGCAATTGCCCAAGACCGCCAAAGAACTCGGGCATCTCGGCAACGACCCGCTCATCCTCGAGGGCTGCCAGCACGGCGGGATAGCCCGGTATCAGTGTTCGCATCGACACCCCGTGCGCCGCCAGTGCCGCTGGCAATGCGCCGACGACATCCGCCAGCCCGCCCGTCTTGATAAGCGGATAAACCTCGGAGGCGACCGAGACGACTTCGATCATCGTTCCGCCAGATACTTGTCGACGAGCGGTTGCGTAACCAATGTGACGCCCTCCGAGGTCCTCCTGAACCATTTGGCGTCAAATTCGGGATCTTCACCGACGATGAGCCCATCGGGAATGTTGACCCCGCGGTCGATCACCACCTTCTTGAGCCGCGCTCCCCTGCCGATCGTGCAATAGGGCAGCACAACGGCCTCGTAGAGCTCCGAATAGGAGTGCACCCGCGCACCCGTGAACAGCAATGTCTTCGTCAGCGACCCACCCGAAATGATGCAATCGCCCGAAACCAGCGAGTTTACCGCCGAGCCGCGCCGTCCTTCGTAGTCGTGCACAAACTTGGCCGGCGGAGTGATCTCGGCAAACGTCCAGATCGGCCAGTCGCGGTCGTAGAGATCGAGTTGCGGCGATACGTCCGTAAGGTCGATATTGGCCTTCCAGTAGGCGTCGATCGTGCCGACATCGCGCCAATAAGCGACTTCCTCGTTTGTACCGCGCACGCAGGAGCGGTTGAAACGGTGCGCCCAGGCAGAGCCGTTCTTGACGATGTAGGGGATGATGTCCTTGCCAAAATCGCGGTTGGAGCCCTCCGTGGCTGCGTCGCGGCGCAGTTGCTCCATCAGAAAGCGCGTCTCGAACACGTAGATGCCCATCGATGCAAGGGCCATGTCCGGGCTGTCGGGGATGCCTGGCGGATCCTTTGGCTTTTCGACAAAGTCGACAACGCGATCGCGGCTGTCCACCGCCATCACGCCAAAGCCGGTGGCCTCCATGCGCGGCACCTCGAGGCAGCCGATGGTGACATCCGCCCCGGTGTCCACATGCTGTCGCAGCATGATTTCGTAGTCCATCTTGTAGATATGGTCGCCCGACAGGATGACGATGTAGCGCGGGCCGTAGTCCTCGATGATGTCCATGTTCTGGTAAACGGCGTCAGCAGTGCCCTCGTACCATTGCGTCTCGGAGACGCGCTGGCTGGCGGGCAGCACATCGAAGCTCTCGTTGCGCTCAGTGCGCAGAAAGTTCCAGCCGCGCTGCAGGTGGCGGATCAGACTGTGCGCTTGGTATTGCGTCGCTACCGAGATACGGCGGATGCCTGAATTGAGGGCGTTGGATAGGGTGAAGTCGATGATGCGCGACTTGCCGCCAAAATATACGGCCGGCTTGGCGCGTCGGTCGGTCAATTCATAAAGCCGGGTCCCTCGTCCCCCGGCCAGAACATAAGCCATCGCTTCGCGCGCAAGGGGCGATGGGGTCCGGTAGTCAGCCATGTTTTCCTCCTCATTAGCCCCGCTTATGCGGGATCGTATTTCAGGATCAGCGTTGAGAGCGGCGGCAGATAGAGGTCAGCATAAGCGGGCCACCCCTCGCCCTTGTTCTTGTGCGCCACCACCTTGCCCTGATTGCCGGTATTCGAGCCGCCATACCAACCCGAATCCGTGTTGATACGCTCGACCCAGTTACCGGCCAGTGGCATCGGCACGCGATAATTGTCGCGTGGCACCGGCGTCATGTTCGAGATCACGACCACCGGATCGCTGCCTTCGGTGCGCCGTGTCCAGGCAAACACCGAGTTGGTGTGATCGTTCCCGATCAGCCACTCGAAACCACCAGGCTCGTTGTCGCGGGCATGCAGCGCCGGCAACTCCCGGTATGCGACGTTGAGATCGAGAACCACGCGCCGGATACCCTCATGCATGCTCGCATCCAGCAGCCACCAGTCCAGCCCCTTTGTTTCCGTCCACTCCTCGCGTTGCGCAAATTCCTGTCCCATGAACAGCAGCTTCTTGCCTGGCCACGCCCACATGAAGCCGTAGTAGGCGCGCAGCGAGGCAAACTGCTGCCAGTCATCGCCACTCATCTTGGAGATGAGCGAGCCCTTGCCATGCACAACCTCATCGTGGCTGAGCGGCAGCACGTAGTTCTCGGTAAACGCATAAAGCGCCGCGAAGGTCATATCATTGTGGTGAAATCGGCGATGGATCGGGTTGCGGCTCATGTAACGCAACGTGTCGTTCATGAACCCCATGTTCCACTTGAAGCCGAAACCCAGACCACCCGCGAAGACCGGTGCTGAAACGCCGCTCCAGGCGGTCGAACTCCTCAGCGATCATGAACACGCCCGGATGCAGCCGGTACGCCTCGAGGTTCACACGCTTGATGAACTCGACGGCTTCGAGGTTGTGATTGCCACCGAACTGGTTGGGTACCCACTCGCCGGACTTGCGCGAATAGTCGAGATAGAGCATCGAGGCCACCGCGTCGACACGCAGCCCGTCGAGATGGAACTCTTCCAGCCAGTAGAGCGCATTGTTGAGCAGGAAACCGACCACCTCCTTGCGCCCGAAATTGTAGATCGCGGTATTCCAGTCAGGGTGATAACCCTGCCGCGGGTCCATGTGTTCATAGAGCGCCGTTCCATCGAAGCGGGCGAGGCCATGCTCATCGGTGGGAAAATGCGCCGGCACCCAGTCGAGGATGACGCCAATTCCGGCCTTGTGCGCCATGTCGACGAAGCGCTTGAAGCCGGCCGGGTCACCGAAACGGGCCGTCGGCGAATACATGCCCACCGGCTGATAACCCCAGCTCGGATCGAACGGATGCTCGGTGATCGGCAGCAGTTCGATGTGGGTAAAGCCCATATCCTTGGCGTAGGGGATCAGCTGCTCCCCCAACTGCTCATAGCTCATGAAGTTGCCGTCCGGGCGTTTGCGCCACGAACCCAGATGCACCTCGTAGATCGAGATCGGCTCGCGCCGCCAATCCTTCTTCGCCCGCTCGTCGAGATACTTCTTGTCGTTCCACTTGAACGGCGCCGGGTCGGCGACCACCGAGGCAGTCTTTGGCCTCAGTTCGGACTGCCGCGCGAACGGGTCGGCCTTCAGCGGCCTGAGCAACCCGTCCTGCCCGACGATCTCAAACTTATATACCGTCCCCGGCCCGACACCCGGCACAAACACTTCCCAGATGCCCGTATCGAAGCGGCAGCGCATCGGATGCCGGCGACCGTCCCAGTCGTTGAACTGACCGACGACGCTGACGCGCTTGGCATTCGGAGCCCACACGGCGAAATGCGTGCCGTTGACACCCTCGAACTCCATTGCATGGGCGCCAAGCTTGTCGAACAGCCGGAGATGGGAGCCTTCGCCGATATAGTAGTCGTCCATCGGCCCCAGCACCGGGCCGAAACTGTAAGGGTCGAATACGTCCCATTCGCCGCCGGCGTTCTCTGCCTTGTAGTGAATGGGCTGCGGTGCGGTAACCGCAACTACGCCCTCGAAGAACCCTGCCGGATCGCGCTGCTCCAGTTCTCCCAGCGCCGCCCCTTCCCGCGAATAGGCGGTCAGGCTTTCGGCATGCGGAACAAACGCCCGCGCCACCCAGAAGTCATCGATCTTCTGCAGGCCGAGAACCGAAAACGGATCAGCATGCTGACCACTAACGATCGCTTCAACGTCCTTGGAATCGGCCTGCCACTTCGCCTTGGTCACGTTTTACCCTTTACCGACCGGGACGCCCCAAATCTCCTCGGCATACTGCCGGATGGTGCGATCGGAGGAAAACCAGCCCATGTGGGCAGTGTTCCGGATTGTCATCGAATACCATTTGCGGGGCGCGATCCAGTACGCATCAACCTGCCGCTGAGCCGCGGCATAGGCCGCGAAATCGCGCGCCACCATGAACCAGTCATGATCATAAAGTCCGCCGATCAGGTCACGGTAGCGGTTCGGATCGTCCGGCGAGAACACGCCCGAAGAGATCATTTCGAGCGCCTCCTTCAAGCTGGGTGAGGCTTCAATGGCGGTTCGCGGCACCTCCGAGCGCGCCCGCTTTTCCGCCACCTGCTCGGCCGTGAGGCCAAAGATCACCATGTTCTCCTTGCCCACGGCATCCAGCATCTCGATATTCGCACCATCCAGCGTTCCGATCGTAAGCGCGCCATTGAGGGCAAATTTCATATTGCCAGTACCGGAGGCTTCAAGTCCGGCCGTGGAAATCTGCTCGCTGAGATCGGCAGCAGGTATGATCACCTCGGCAAGGCTCACATTGTAGTTTGGCAGGAACACCACCTTGAGCAGGCCGCGCACCGACGGGTCGCTGTTGATGACCTTGGCCACGTCATTGATAAGCTTGATGATCAGCTTGGCGTTCCAGTAGCCCGGTGCCGCCTTGCCCGCGAATATCTTGACCCTCGGCACCCAGTTCTTCTCAGGATGCGCCCGGATTGCCGAGTACTGCGCCACCGCCTCGATGACGTTGAGGAGCTGCCGCTTGTACTCGTGAATACGCTTCACATGCACATCGAACAGCGCGTCGGGCGAGACGACGACATTGAGCCTGTCCTTGATCACCTCGCTGAGTGCCACCTTGTTGGCGCGCTTCACTGCGGCGAACTGCTGCTGGAAATTGGGATCGTCCGCATGCGCATCGAGGCCGGTCAGCAGGTCGATGTCGTCCATGAAATCCGGGCCGATCCGGTCACTGACCAGCTTTGTGAGCCCCGGGTTGCATTCCATCAGCCAACGCCTGGGCGTCACGCCGTTGGTCTTGTTGTTGATGCGCTCCGGGTAAAGCTTGTTGAGGTCGGAAAAGACCGTCTTCTTCATCAACTCGGTATGCAGTGCCGAAACGCCGTTGATCGAATGCGAGCCGACGAACGCCAGTTGCCCCATGCGAACGCGCCGATTCCCACCCTCGTCAATCAATGACACGTTGGCGATCTGCGCATCAGTAAATCCGGCCCGGGCGCGCGCCTCGGTCAGCACCTCGGCGTTGATCGCGTAGATGATCTGCATCTGACGTGGCAGCAGCCGTTCCAGCAGTGATACCGGCCACGTCTCCAAGGCTTCGGGAAGCAACGTATGATTGGTGTAGCCAAAGGTGCCGCGCGTCAGCTCCCATGCCGCCGCCCATTTCATCCCGTGCTTGTCGATCAGGATACGCATCAGTTCGGCGATGGAGATTGCCGGATGCGTATCGTTGAGCTGGATGGCAACCTTGTCGGCGAGCGATCCGAGATCGCCGTACTGCTGCAGATGCCGCCTGACAATGTCCTGCAGCGAGGCTGAAGAAAAGAAGAATTCCTGCCTGAGCCGCAGTTCCTGACCTGAAGGCGTCGAGTCTGCTGGATAGAGTACGCGGGTGATAGCCTCTGCACGCGAGCTCTCCGCCAGCGCGCCGATGTGATCGCCTGAATTGAACTTGTCGAGGAGGATCGGATCGACCGGCTGCGCGCTCCACAGCCTGAGGGTATTCACCCGGGCCCCTCGCCACCCAACGATGGGAGTGTCGAACGCCACCGCCATCAGGTGCTCGGCCGGCTGCCACTCGAGCCGCGTCGTGCCGTCCGGCTCGATCATGGGCTCGACATGCCCTCCGAACCCAATCTCATAGGCGCTTTCGAGCCGCTCGAATTCCCATGGATTGCCGTGCGCCAGCCAGTCTTCCGGCAGTTCAACCTGCCAGCCTTCGCTCATCTCCTGCCTGAACATGCCATTGGCATATCGGATGCCGTAGCCATAGGCGGGGATCTTGAGCGTCGACATCGAATTGAGAAAACACGCAGCCAGGCGGCCGAGGCCGCCATTGCCGAGCGCCGCGTCCGGCTCAAGGCTGAGCAGATCGCCGAGATCGACGTTCAGGCCCTTCAGCGCGGCGCGCACCGGATCCATGATGCCGATATTGCTCATGGCATCACGCATCAGGCGGCCGATAAGAAATTCCAGACTGAGATAATAGACCCGCTTGTGGGAGGTCCGCCAGGTTTCCCGGCTCAACTCCATCCATTCGTCGATAATGCGGTCGCGAACCGCCAGAATCGTCGCCGTGAGCCAATCTCTTGGTCGCGCAACAATCGGGTCCTTGCCTACAGAATATGTAAGCCTTTCAAGGATCTCGGCCTGAATGGCCTCAGTGGTGAGTGCCCGAGGCTCTGGCTTGGGGGCGTCCAATACGATCGGCTTTTGCGGCATTTCGCAATCCAAACAGCATGACGATGAATTCCCCTCTAGAAACAGCAGTCTTGCATCAATTTGAGGCAGGGGGAAGGGCTGGCGTCCGGCCGGACAACTCTATCGCTATACCGGTTCGGTCGTCGTCTCCGGTGGCGCGATGATCGGCTCCGATGGGCCCGCTACCGCCCCGCTTTCCTTGGCTTGCTCTTCCGCGTTGGATAGCAGCAGGTCCCGTGCGGCCTGCAGGCCACCAACGATCTGGGCCGCAAAACGCTGCCGGTCACGCTCTCGGACGCCTTCGATGATCGTGGCAATTTCCGCGTCGCTGGAGCCCAGTTCCTTCAGCATTGCAGAACTGAACGTCAGCGCCGATTCGAACACCTCGCGGATCTGATAGTCGACACCCAGCTTCACCATCTCGATGGCGTGGCCGCGGTCGAAGGCTCGCGCATAGACCTTGGCGAGCGGAAACTCCGCCTTGATCAACTCGACGATCCGCAGTGCGGCGACCTTCTGATCGACGCATACTAGGATAGCGTCAGCATTGTCTGCCCCTGCCGCGTGCAGGATATCTAGGCGCGTGCCGTCGCCGTAATAGACCTTCATGCCGAACTGTCCGGCGGCCCTGATCATGTCGGTATCATTGTCGATAATCGAGATCTTGTGGCCCTTGGCAATCAGTGGCTGGCTGGCGATCTGCCCGAAACGGCCGAAGCCGATCACCAGGATGCGCCCCGTCAGTCCGTCCGGCTCCTCCACCCCTTCCATCGACTGTTCCGCTATGGGAAGGAACTTGAGTGACATGATCGTCAGCGGCGTCAGCACCATCGAGATAATCACGGTGGCAGAGAATATCCCGCTCTGTTCCGCCGTGATCAGCCCGCTGGCTGCGGCGGTGGTGAACAGCACGAAAGCGAACTCGCCGCCCTGCGCCATCAGCAGTGAACGTTCCAGCGCATCGGCAAAACTCGACTTGAGGAACCGTGCGATGAGGTAAATCGCCCCGCCTTTCACGGCCATGTACGCGGCTACGCTCATTGCGATGATGGGCCAGTTCCGCCCCACGACCGAAAGATCGAGCGACATGCCCACCGCAAGGAAGAACAACCCCAGCAGAATGCCGCGGAACGGCTCCACATCGGCCTCCAGCTGATGCCGGAAAGTTGAGGTCGAGAGCAATACGCCAGCGAGGAATGCGCCCATCGCCATCGACAGGCCGCCGACCTGAAATAGCAGCGCCGCACCGAGCACGACCAGGAGAGCCGCCGCAGTCATCACCTCGCGCGCCCGCGAGTTCGCAAGCACCCGGAACACCGGATTGAGCACCCGGCGCCCTATGAAACTCAACGCCGCGACGCAGGCGAGCGCGATGCCGATGCCGATCCACGGCGACGCGACGCCCCCGGTGTGATCCGACGGAGAAATTAGCGCCACGATGGCGAGGAGCGGCACGATGGCAAGGTCCTCGAGCAGCAGGATGGAGACAATCTGCTGGCCTCCGGCGGTTGCGAGGTCGCCTCGTTCGGTCAGAATCTGCATCACGATGGCCGTGGAGGTGAGCACGAACCCCATACCGGCAACAAACGCCACCGCAGGTGCGAAGCCCAGGAGGATGCCGACCAGAGTGAGGAGTGCCCCACAAATTGCGACCTGGACGACGCCCAGCCCGAAGATTTGCTTGCGCAGGTTCCACAGCCGGCTCGGCTCCATTTCGAGCCCGATGATGAACAGGAACATCACCACGCCGAATTCGGAGACGTGAAGGATCGCTACGGGATCGTTGATCAGCCTTAGCCCGAAGGGTCCGATGGCCACGCCGGCGGCCAAATAGCCCAGTACGGACCCCAGACCCAAACGCTTGAAGATCGGAACGGCTATGACGCCCGCCGCCAGCAGCGCCACGATCTGAATCAGATCGACACCGCCATGCGTCGCCGTGTCGACCGCTTGCGCTATTGCTTCACCTGCCACCGGCTTTTCTGCGCTCCTTGCTGAACGCTAGAAATGCGGACTTGTCTTTCGAAGGTCAAGCCACCGTCGAGGCTAACCTGCTATGGCTGGTCTGACGCGCGGCGTGCGGGAGGAGCGCTTCTTGCGAGGGGCTGGAACCTCCACCTCGGCGGGCTTGACCACCTCGGACACTTTCGCCTGTTCCCGGATTGCCTTGGCGGCATTGGCGAGAACAACGTCCTTATCGGACATCGAAGCGGTGCGACGCACCGGGCGCAGCGGCCCAACCTCCCTCGCCGGGAAGATATTCGAGATCAGCGACTGCAGGATGATCAGCGACGGCACCGCGATGAGGCTTCCCACCGGTCCCCAGGCCCAAATCCAGAACACGATCGAAAGGAAGATCAGGAACGGGTTCATCGTCATCGCCCGCCCGATGAACTGCGGAAACACGAACTGACTCTCAATCATGGTGATCACGAGGTACGCCCCGACCGGCAACAGCACGTGCAGCAAATCGCCCGCCGTACCGAGGCCGACCGCGAAGAGCGTCGCAATCATCACCGCCTGTCCGACATACGGAATGTAGTTAAGCACGGCCGCCATCGCGCCCCAAAGCAGCGGTGAGGGCATGCCCAGCGCCCAGGCCGCAAGCGTCATTGCGGTGCCGACGCACAAATTGAGAAACGTCACCGTCAGGAGAAAGTGCGATACCTTGCCTTCCACCTCGCGGAACACGTGGGCAGTGCGCCAGCGGATCCGCCGGGTGACGCATAGCGACAGGATCGAAATACGGATGCTGTCGCGCGTGACGATGTAGAAATAGAAGCTCACAAGGAAAATCAGCACATCGCCGAGAATGGAAGGCGCCAGCATAGCAACGTTCAGCACGCCGCTGCCGTCCTGCACACTCACCTCCATAGCCGCTCCCCCACCGAGCGTGCTCGTCAACTGATCCTGGACCGCAGAGAGCGCCTCCAACGGCGCTTTCCAGTCTAGAATTTGCGTCTTCAGCTTCTCCCAAATCTCCGGGACCCGGCCCACCCACTCGGACAGTGGCACAGCTAGCATGCCAATGCTGAGCAGAATCACCGCGATGAGAATCGCGACGGCAACGAGCCCACTGATCGCCGGAATCACGCCGCGCCGTTCCAGCCAGTCGGCAATCGGGCCAAACACCAGGCCGACGACAATCGCGATTGCAACGGGGACGAGAATTGAGTGCGCCGCTTGCAGCGCGACGACCGCGACACACATTGCGATAAAGATCACCGCGAGGCGTGCGGACGTGCCCAGAATTCGATCAAATTCAAAGCGGGCGAGATCTGGTTTGGGCGAACCGCCCGATTTCGACGCTGCTGCTAAGCCAGGCATTGTGATCCCTCCGCGCTGACAACGGCAGCGGCCCCAGATTGTTCCAGTGGTCGCAGTTGTGGTCATCCGGCGGCCCGCCTAAAAGAGCTGACCTTTCTTCACCTCCCGGAGCCTCGCATGCCGCGCAAGATCATTATCGACACCGATCCGGGGCAGGATGACGCGGTTGCCATCCTGCTGGCCCTCGCCTCGCCTGAGGATTTCGACGTTCTTGGCATCGTTGCGGTGGCTGGCAACGTGCCCATGCTGCAGAATGCCCACAACGCCATGCAACTCGTCGAGCTGGCCGGCCGAACCGACGTAGCCGTGTACGGCGGCTGTGAGCGGCCGATGCGCCGCCATCTGGTCACTGCCGAGTACGTGCACGGCAAGACCGGTCTGGACGGCCCCACTTTGCCCGCGCCGAAGATGGCGCTCCAGGAACAGCATGGTGTCGATTTCATCATCGAGACCATTCGCGCCAACGCGCCGGGCAGCATCACGCTTTGCTGCCTCGCGCCCCTGACCAATATCGGCATGGCCCTGGTGAAAGCGCCCGACATCGCGCCCAGGATCAAGGAGATCGTGTTGATGGGCGGCGGGCTCTTCGAAGGGGGCAACGCCACCCCGGCCGCCGAATTCAACATTTATGTCGATCCCGAGGCCGCGGACGTCGTGATGCGCAGCGGCATCCCGATCACCATGATACCGCTCGATGTCTCGCACTTCATGCTCTCGACCCGCGAACGTGTTGCCGCCTTCCGCGCCCTCGGCAACCGCACCGGTGTCGTCACCGCCGAAATGCTGGAATTCTTCGAACGTTACGACGAGCAGAAATACGGATGGGAGGGTGGCCCCCTGCACGACCCATGCGTCATCGCCTTCCTGCTGAAGCCGGAACTGTTCGAGGGCCGGCATATCAACGTCACCATCGAAACGGCGAGCGAACTCACGATGGGAATGACCGTCGCCGACTACTGGGGCGTCACCGGCCGCGTCAAGAACGTGACCTACCTGCGCAAGGGAGATGCCGACGGCTTCTATGCACTGCTAACAGAAAGGCTGGCGCGCCTGCCTTGACGCGGCTAAGAACGCCTGGTTTTTCCGGAAGGATTTCGCAATGCGTCTTGCCATCGCTCTCATCTTCCTTATCGCGGCGACATCGCTGGCATCCGCGCAGGAGGACGACATCCCGACGCAGGCACGCGGTGCCTACGGCATTTTCGCCGGCGGCATGTCACAGCTGGCGTTCACTGCCGCCGGCTACGGCAGCGAAGCGCTGTCCGGGCTCGACGGCATCTGGGCGCGCCTCAATGGACCGGACCCCAAGAGTGGCGCAGAAACCTATGGCGTCGACCGCGAAAAGTTCTGCGCCAGCGATCTTGCCATAACGCTGACGGCCGTCAGCCCCTTGCAACTCCGGCTCGAAACCACCCGTCTCAAGGCCAATCTGGTGTTTGACTACACACTGGTGGCCGGTGCGACCTTCGCCGAGCACATCGATCCGATCCCCTATCTCTCCTCGCTTGGCCTTGGCCCGGACGTTGCCACCGCCAGCGACGCTGCGCGCGCGGTCGCACTGAGCTACGTGAACTCCACCGTTCAGATATACCGGCCTTCGCCCGATATCCTGGTGATGACACGCGACAAGATGTACCCGGTGGTGATGGCCCGCTGCCCGGCTTAGCGACATGGGCCTGCTCACCCTGACTGCCTTTACCGTCGCCTATGCGGTGGTGGTGATCGTCCCCGGCCCGGGCGTTGCGGCCATCGTCGCCCGCGCACTTGGCGGGGGCTTTGGCAGCGCCGTCCCGCTGGTGTTTGGCATTCTCATCGGCGATCTGATCTTTCTCGCTTTTGCGGCCTTTGGCCTCGCTGCCATCGCCACCTATTTCAGCGCCGTGTTCATCGTGGTGCGTGTCGCGGGAGCGCTCTACCTGCTTTATGTCGCGTGGCTGTTCTGGTCCGCCAAGCCTGGCACAGAACAGATCGGGCCGCGCGCCAGTGAAACCTGGGGCCGTACCGCCCTGGCGGGGTTCACCCTGACAATGGGCAATCCCAAGGCCATCGTCTTCTATCTGGCTTTGCTGCCAACCCTCGTGCCGCTGGACCGGATGACTCTGCTTGGGTTCACTGAGCTTGCCATCATCGTGTCTGCGGTGATGCTGCTCATCGGTCTCGCCTATGCCGCGCTCGCCGCCCGCGCCCGCGACTTGATCAGGAGCCCGGCCGCCTTGCGCCGCCTGAACAAGGCGACCGGCGCCATTCTGGCACTGGCTGCCGGAGCGGTCCTCGTTCGTTAACCGACGACGCGCTTCGCTGCCATTAGTCCCCAGGCCAGCAGTTCATCCGCCCGCTCACCCGTCGCCGCCTCGGTGTAGCAGCGCAGTTCCGGCGCATTTCCCGACGGCCGGTAGTGGACGACATCGCCCGAATTCAGCGTGAACCGGAGCCCATCGATGCTGCTGACCTCGGCCACCACTCCTGCCTCGGCGAAATAGCCTGCCGCATCCGCGTCGAGCAGCTCGATGAGTTGCGCACTCCGCTCCTGCGGGACATGCTCGAGCCGGTCGCTTCGCGCAAAGCGTCGCGGCAGGGTAGCCACGAGTTGCGATAGCGTCATCCCCAGCTCCCGCGCCCGGCCGAGCACGGCAAGTATCGGCAATACCGCATCCCGTGTCGGCAGGGCAGCCAGCATGCCCCCCGCAACCTTCACGTCCGAGGCCAGGAGCACCCCGCCATTGGCCTCAAATCCGACGACCCTCTTGCGGCCGTTTTGCCGGGCGCCCGCGAGACCAGCGATCACAAAGGGCGATCCCACCCTGGTCCGGATCGTCTCGGCGAAACTGCCGATCGCCTCAATGGCCGAGTTCGACGTCACCGGTGTCACCACCGCATCCGCCCCAAGATGCAGAGCCGTCAGCATGCCAATCACATCCCCACGCAGCATATTGCCGTTCTCATCTGCCAGAAGCGGCCGATCCGCATCGCCGTCGGTGGAAACCAGCACCATTGAGCTTGTGCGCGATGACCCACGCACGCGCCTGCTCCACCACTTCGCTACTGACGGCCTCGGTGTCCACGGGGATAAACGCGTTGCTGCGCCCAAGTGGCACGACGTCCGCCCCGAACTGCTCTAGTATCTCGACCAGCAGGTCGCGCGCCACTGAGGCATGCTGATAGACACCAATCCGCCATCCAGCGAGTGCCGACGCTGGTAGAAGCGCCTTGTAGCGCGCCACATAGCGCTCGCTAACCTGAGGATCGGCCAGTGCCGCCAACGCGTCGCCGAGCACCGGCCGGGGCAGCTGCAGCCCCGCGATGATCCCCGCTTCGTCGGATTTGTCGATCTCGCCACGCGCCGTATAGAATTTGAGGCCGTTGCGGTCCGCCGGAATATGGCTGCCCGTCACCATGATCGCCGGCGCGCCCAGTCGCAGCGACTCGAGCGCCAGGGCCGGCGTCGGGAGTTGTCCGCAGTGAACAGCCCGGAGGCCGGTCGCCGCCACCGCCTCAATCACCGCCCGCGCAATCTGCGGGCTGCTCTCCCGCAGATCCTCTCCGACCAGCAATCGATCGCCAGCTGCGAGTTCACTGCGACTGACGAGGTAAGTGACGAAAGCCAGCGCATAGCCGGCGCTCGGCGCCCCGATCAGATCGGCGGCAAGCCCCCTGAGGCCGCTGGTCCCGAATTTGAGGCTGTCACCCATCCGGTCTGATTGTCACGGCACGCCGCGCCTGGGCAAGCCCAATCTCAGGCGTGCGGGTCAGGCGGCGAACCGGCCACTGATGTCTTCGAGGATGACGAAGTTCCTGCGACCGTCAAAGGTTGGACAGAGGGTCGCGACAAGCTGCGCGAGGTGGTTGTGGTTGCGCGCCCCGAACTTCTGCATCACCCGTGCCCGATGACGGTTGATGCTGCGCCGGCTTATGCCCAGCAATTTGCCCGCTTCCACACTGTTGAGTCCCGCCAGGATCAACGCCACCACGTCGCGCTCACGTTCTGTGAGACCATAGGGATTCGCACTGACGATTTCGGCATTTTCTTCGGCTTGGCCTGGTATCAGATGCAACTGGGTCACGATGCTCTCCAACATTCTTGCCCACCGCTTGCGGGGTTTGGGGTCAGGCGACCCCGCTGGCTCGCGGTGGGAATGCCGTCACCTGACGATGCCGAACATACGCCACTGATTCCACACCGAAAATTGGGACCATTTACAACGGCAGAACTCCCGCTGACGCATTTGCCATCGCGAAAACTCACCACCCCGGGAAAACTGCCATGGTGATTTCTCACAATATGCACGGTGACGGAGTGTCTCCGAATGGATAGTATTCGGAGCCTGATCGGATCAAACGCTTCAGCGTCGCTTCCGACCAATCCGGGGCCAAGCGACATGTTGGCAATCGTCGAGCAACATCTTAGCGCATTGCGCAACGCGCGGAACGCAGCTGACCTCACCCGGCTGCTTCATGCGGCTGCCGAAAGTTTCGGTTTCCGCAGCGCCTACGTGGTTGAATATGCTTCCCCAGGCAACCCGCAGCAGGTCATCGATACCAATCCTGCCAGAATACCCTGGTGGAGCAGCTACTTCGCCGAAGACTTGCGCCCCAGCCCGCGGCAGGTCACGGCGATGCTCGGCTCGGGCGCTCTGCTCCACTTTGAGGATTCAAGGTTCGACTCCGGATCGGAGGACCTGCACGAAGCATGCCGGGCCAACGACGTCGTCAACGTCACCTCGGTGCCCATCAGTCAGGATGCGGAACTGGTGGGGGTCGTCGGATTCTGTGGAGAACCTAACCTCGATCCTTCGCAGGAGACAGCGCTGCAAATCATAGCGTACACGGTCTTCGTGCAGTGCCGTGCCGAGCGTGGAACCACTCCGAACCGGGTGGACACCCGGGTGCTGACCCCACGGGAGAAAGAGGTGCTACGTCATTCGGCCGACGGCATGACCTCGGCCCAGATCGCTACGACACTCGGCATGTCGGCACGCACCGCCAACCAGCACATTGACAACGTCGCCGCGAAGTTGGGCACTCGCAATCGCGCCCACACTGTCGCCGAAGTGATCCGCAACCGGCTTCTCGACTGACCCTTGATGCATGGGCGCTTCTTCCACCGTCCGGCGCGCCTCGTGGCCCGCGAACTGCTCGGCGCGACCGTTCTAGTCAATGGCATTGGCGGCGTGATTGTCGAGACCGAAGCCTATCATGCCGACGATCCGGCATCGCATGCATTCAACGGCCCTACGGCGCGCAATGGCGCCATGTTTGGGCCGTCGGCGCACGTTTATGTCTATCGTTCCTATGGCATTCACTGGTGCCTCAACTTCGTCTGTGAACACGCCAGCGCCGTGCTGATCCGCGCCATCGAGCCGGTCAGCGGCATTCCCGAGATGCGCCGGCGGCGCGGCGTCGAAAACCTGCGGGCGCTCTGTTCCGGGCCGGGCAAACTCTGCGAGGCCCTGGCAGTCACCGGTGCGTTGGACGGCTGGTCGCTGGCCGCTGCTCCTTTCAGCTTCGCGCCAAAGCGCCATCGGGGCGAAATTGCCGTCGGTCCGCGCATCGGCATCACCAAGGCCATCGACACGCCGTGGCGCTTTGGCATCGCCGGATCGCCATTCCTCAGCAAGCGCTTCCCCACGGCAGGTGACGCATAGCCGCAACCGGTTCCCAACCGCCTCCGGCTTCGCTAGTCTCCGGCCAACATCAAATGTCGAGGAGACAATCGCGTGCAGGTCGATCAGCTCGTAGCCGAACTTCTGGCCACAGGGACTATGAACGAGGACACAACCCTCGACCTGAATCGCATGCTCGACGACTGGCGTGCCGGCAGGCTCGATCCCGACGACCAATCCTATCTCATTGCTCTGCACGCCCGCATCATGCACCAGCCTATGCCAGATTCTGAGGAACTGCCCGCACTCGCCGCTCAGGCGCTTGATGGCCTCACCATCGAGCAATGGCGCGACCGGGCTCTCGCGGCCGAAGCACGTATCGCCGAACTGACG
Source organism: uncultured Alphaproteobacteria bacterium (assembly GCA_963796775.1). Taxonomy (GTDB): domain Bacteria; phylum Pseudomonadota; class Alphaproteobacteria; order Rhizobiales; family Devosiaceae; genus Devosia_A. The sequence goes on from CAWCMZ010000007.1 coordinate 985,631, forward strand.
CCATCCGACGGAGACTGAAGCGCGCCGCCTTTGACAGCCGCTATTCCCCTGCTATGAGGCGGCGGGGGCCCATAGCTCAATTGGTTAGAGCCGACCGCTCATAACGGTCTGGTTCCAGGTTCAAGTCCTGGTGGGCCCACCAATCCTCATTTTCGGCCTGCCTGGCGGTATCTATCATTTACCCAGCTCGGTGCTGGCCACCGGCAGCAATCTCGGTTTCTCGACCTTACCAGTTTCGGTTGGCCTGCTGATTGTTCGGCAACCCCACCTCGACTAGGATCAGGCCCTGCGGCGGCCCGTCCGCATCTTCACAGCCACTGCCAGCCCAATGGATTCCCTATGCGTCTTGCCGAGTTTCGCATCACCCGCTTTCAGTATGCCCGCGACCGGGTCATAGGAGACAGCCAGGTTCGCGCCGACCAGATGCACGTCGCAGCGCTCGAGCTCATCGCTGACAATGGCATGGTTGGCCTCGGTTTCATCAGCCAGTTGTTCTTCCCCCTGCCCGCCAAGGCGGAACTGGAGCGCATTTTCAGCGCCGAAGTCTGGCCCGGACTTGAGGGCATGGAGCCGGCCGGTCTCGTCCACCGCGTAAGCCGCCCGCGCGGCGGTAATCGCCGCGCCTTCGGCATCCCCGTGTACGAGGCCCTGCAGCACGCGCTCTGGGACCTGACGGCAAAGCAGCTCGGCTTGCCGCTGTTCAAGCTGCTCGGCGGCAGCCGCGAGCGCGTCAAGGCCTACGCCAGCGGCCTCGATTTCCACCTGTCGGACGACGACTTCGTCTCTTTCTTCGCGCACGCCGACGCCATCGGCTACTCCGCCTTCAAGATCAAACTCGGCCATCCCGATTTCGAGCGTGACCTGCACCGGTTGAATCTGCTGCAGAAGACCGTACGCAAGAACGCCCAGTTCATGATCGATCCCAACGAGGCGTGGGGCGCCAAGGAGGCCGCGGTGAAACTCACCGCCATCCGGCGCGCTGGCTACGACCTGCTATGGGCCGAAGACCCCATCCTGCGCGACGATTTCGCCGGTCTCAGGGAACTGCGCGCATCGACGCCCTGGACGATGATCAACTCAGGCGAATATCTTGATGCCGCAGGAAAGCGGCAACTGATGGCCGCTGGCGGCACGGACATCCTCAATGTGCATGGCCAGATTACCGACGTGATGCGCATTGGCTGGCTGGCGGCGGAACTCGGCATCCCCGTAAGCCTCGGCAACACCTTCCTCGAACTTGGTGTCCATATGGCCGTCGCGCTGCCCGAGGTCGAGTGGCTCGAGTATTCGTTCCAGAACTACGATCATCTGGTGGACGAACCAGTCCTCATCCGCGACGGCTGGGCCTACGCCCCCGACCGGCCCGGACACGGGCTGGTCCTCAGCGAAACCGCACGACGCGAGTGGGCACGGCCCGAGGTGCTGGCGAACAGCGAAATCGGCCCCGCCCCCTTCAACCCGAGAACGGGGAAACCGCGCTAGCGGCGCCCCGCTGTCCGGACGATCTAGCCGGCGGCGGTGTAGGCCGTCTTGACCATCGTGAAGAACTCGGCCGCGTACTTGCCCTGCTCGCGCGGGCCATAGCTCGAGCCCTTGCGGCCACCGAACGGCACGTGGAAATCAACGCCCGCGGTCGGCACATTGACCATCACCATGCCGGCCTCCGAGTTGCGCTTGAAGTGCGTCGCGTACTTCAGCGAGGTGGTGACGATGCCGGCGCTAAGACCGAACTCGGTGTCGTTCGCCGTCGCCAGCGCCTCGTCATAATCCTTGACCCGGATCACCGATGCCACCGGCCCGAAGATCTCCTCGCGCGAAATCCGCATCTGGTTGGTCGCTTCGGTGAACAGCGTCGGCTGCAGGAAGTAGCCCGGGGTTGCCCAGCGTCAGCGGCTCGCCGCCGACCGCCAGCTTGGCGCCTTCCTTCTTGCCGATCTCGATATAGTCCAGTGTCCTGCTTGAGCTGGCTCGGATCGACCACCGGGCCGATCTCGATGCCCTTCTCGATCGCATCGCCGACCTTGAGGTTCCTGCATCCGCTCGCTCAGCGCCTCGACGAACTTGTCGTGGATGCCTTCGGTCACGATGATGCGCGACGAGGCCGTGCAGCGCTGCCCGGTCGAGAAGAAGGCCGACTCTGCGCCACGCTCTCGACCGCCACCTTGAGGTCGGCGTCGTCGAGCACGATCGGTCGGGTTCTTGCCGCCCATTTCGAGCTGGAACTTGCGGCTGACCTTGATCGCCGCCTCGGCCACGCGCTTGCCCGGTGCCGACCGAGCCGGTGAAGGTGATGGCGTTGACGTCCTTGCTGTCGAGCATGGTCTGCCCGACCACCGAGCCCTTGCCCATGACGAGGTTGAGCACGCCCTTGGGCAGCCCGGCGCGATGCAGGATGTCGACGATCGCCCAGGACGAGCCCGGCACCAGGTCGGCCGGCTTGAACACCACCGTGTTGCCGTAGCAGAGCGCCGGCGCGATCTTCCAGCTCGGGATGGCGATCGGGAAATTCCACGGCGTGATGATGCCGACGACGCCGACCGGCTCGCGGCGTGATTTCGACGCCGACGCCGGGCCGCACCGACGGCAGGACTTCGCCCGCCAGCCGCAGCGCTTCGCCGGCGAAGAACTCGAAGATCTGCGCCGGCGCGCGTCACTTCGCCAATGCCTTCGGGCAGCGTCTTGCCCTCTTCGCGGCTCAGCAGCTCGCCCAGCTCTTCCTTGCGCGCGAGGATTTCGTGCGCCGTCTTGCGACAGGACGGCATGGCGCTCCAGCAATGCCCGAGCGCGACCAGGCCGGGAACGCCGCCTTGGCCGCGGCGATGGCCTGCTTGCGTGTCGTCGGCCGTCGCGCGGGCATAAACGCCCACCACTTCGTTGGTGTTGGACGGGTTGATGTTCTCCGCCGCCTCCGCCGCCGACCCATTCGCCGTTGATGAGGTTCTTGTGCAGTTCAGTCATGATTGATCTTCCGATTGATCTGAATGAATTCAGAGGAGCCCGGCCTTGGCCAGGTCGCGCAGCAGATGGCTGCTGCCGTAGGTCCAGGGCGGGCATTCGGTCGATAGGCGCACCCGGTTGGTCAGCGTACCCAGCGCTGGGCGTCGAGATCGAGACGATGTCGCCGATCTTGTGGGTGAAGCCCTTGCCGGCGCCGCCGCGGTCCTTGACCGGCGCAAACATGGTGCCGAGATAGAGCACGAGCCCGTCGGGATATTGGTGGTGCCGGCCGATCGCCGCGGCCACCAGCGATTCCGGCGTGCGCGAAATCTGGCTCATCGAGGAATGACCTTCCAGCACGAACCCGTCCTCGCCGGTCACCTTCAGCGCAATCTCCGCCGATTTCACGATCGTCGAGCGTGAAATCGCCGTCGAACAGCCGGACGAACGGCCCGAGCGACGCCGAGGCATTGTTGTCCTTGGCCTTGCCCAGCAGCAGCGCCGAGCGGCCCTCGACGTCGCGCAGGTTGACGTCGTTGCCGAGCGTCGCGCCGACGATCTTGCCGGTGCTGGCCACCACCAGCGCCACTTCCGGCTCCGGATTGTTCCACTCGAAATCGGCAGGATGCCCACATCGGCGCCGTAGCCGACCGACGACATCGGCTGGCACTTGGTGAAGATCTCCGCGTCCGGCCCGATGCCGACTTCGAGATACTGGCTCCACACGCCCGCGCGCGATCAGCGTCTCCTTGACCTTCATCGCCGTGTCCGAACCCGGCACCAGCTGGCTGAGATCGGTGCCGATCAGCCCCAGGATGTCCTGCGCAGCGCATCGGCCTTGGCCTTGTCGCCGCGCGCCTGCTCCTCGATCACCCGCTCCAGCAGCGACACCACGAAGGTCACGCCCGCGGCCTTGACCGCCTGCAGGTCGATCGGCGACAGCAGCGACGCAGCATTGTGGTCGGTCTTGCCCTCCCAGCTATTGGCCAGGAGCGCATGAACGCTGCCGATCGCCACCCCATCGGTATGCGCAACATAGTCGGCAGGATCGTGCATCTCGCAGACATCGCGCACCGTCGCGCCATTGTGCGATGTGATGTCAAGCACCTCGCCACCACGGACGGTGATGACGCGCGGGTAGGAATAGCCTGGGACCCGCGCACGGCCGACAAGCACGCCTTGGCCCGGAATGATCGAGTTTGCCACGAATATCGCCTCCCCACTGAGGGCGCTACCTAACCCGCCGCCCCCGCCAAAGTCCAGCTTTTGGGGGTGCTAACATGTCAGACCCTTGGCGAGGTGGCGCCCTGTGTGCTGACCGACAGCAGATTGCCGTCCGGGTCCTTGAACCAGGCGATGCGCGACGTGCTGGGAGCGGTCCACACCCCCGCCCCGTCCTGATCCATGCCCCGGTAACGCTCGAACACAATCCCCTTCGCGGCCATTTCGGTCATGCACTCTTCGAGGTTCGCTACCGAGAAGCCGAGCACGGTGAAGGGATGCGGCTTGAATCCAGCTGCCGCAGCCACCCGCAACATCGTGCCGCAGGCGTCGAACACTACCGCGAAGGGCGAATTGTCGAGCAGACGAAATCCCAGTACGTCCTGATAAAATCGCCGCGCACGTGCGGTATCGCTGGTGGGGACAAAGGCAACAAGCGTTGCTGCTTCGAGCATCAATGGACTCCGCTGATTGAGCGTAGGCGATTTCGGCACGAATATCGCAAATAATACTCAACTTGGCGCAAAGGAATACGGTTTGGCGGCCGTCTTAGTAAATCAGGCGTGGAAAAGCGCCGTTCAATCGGCGTTCACCTGCGCCAAAATATGACCCGTTTTGGCTGCTCAGCTTGAGCCGCCTCATTTCAAGGAGACTATCGTGCGGCCGCTTCTCGCCATCGTTCCATTTGCCCTGCTCGCCGGCCTGAGCTTTCCCGCCCTCGCCGCCGGCACCATCGCCATTACCGGTCACGGCGAAGTGTCGGCTGCGCCTGACACTGCCTACGTAACCTCGGGAGTGACCTCGCAGGGCGGCACGGCCAAGCAGGCGCTGGACGCCAATACATCCGACATGAGCCAGTTGATCGCCACCTTGAAGGCCGCCGGCATCGAGGCCAGGGACATCCAGACGTCCGGCTTCTCGGTCAATCCAAACTATGTCTACACCGACACACGAGATGCGAACGGCTACACCATGCCGCCCAAGATCAACGGCTACCAGGTGACCAATTCGGTGACGGTACGGGTCCGTGACCTCGCCATTCTCGGCGCCGTTCTCGATCAGGCAGTGACCGTCGGCGCCAACACCATCAACGGCATCAGCTTCTCGGTCGCCGATCCCTCAGCCGCCTATGAGGAGGCGCGCAAAGACGCGTTCGCCGATGCCAAATCGAAGGCCACGCTCTACGCCACCGCCGCCGAAGTCGAACTCGGCGCCATTGCCAACATCAGCGAGACGCAGACCTACAATCAGCCTCAACCCTATCTGATGAAGGCCACTTCCGCATCGCGCGACATGGCCGCCCCGGTGCCGGTCGAGGCCGGAGAACTCAGCTTTTCCGTGGACGTAAACGTCACCTGGGACCTGGATCAGTAGGACTGGCGCCGGCAAGTTCCCGCGCCAGCAGGTCGAATACCATCCGCACCCGCCGCGAAGTGTTCAGCTCGCGGTGGGCAACCAGCCAGATCGGGAACATGATCGGCTTGAAGATCCGGCAGCGCGCGCCGGACCAGTGGCTCGGCGTCGCCGAGGTTGGCCGTCGAGGATGCCGATGCCGAGACCCAGCTTCACCATCTCCCACATGACCAGATAGTTCTCGGTCAGGATCGGGAAATTGCTTTCGGTACAAGTTCAGCCCGAGCGCGTTTAGGCCTTTGAGGAACATGCCTGAACTGTCGATGCTGATGAAGTCGGCCTTGCTTGAACTCATAGGGCAGCTCGAGGATTGCCGATCTTTTCGAGATAACTGGGTGCCGCGTAAAGCCGTGCCGGCTACATCCCTGATCTTCCGGGCGATCAGATCGGGTTCGGTCGGCGCGAAATTGCGGATGGCGATGTCCGCCTCCCGGCGGCGAAGGTCGCTCGGCTGCGTCGAGGCGACGATCTCGATCCGGATGCGCGGCTCCAGATCCCTCAGCTTGGCAATGATCGGCGGCAGCAGCATCGCCGCATAGACCTCGCTGGCCGCGATGCAGATCGTGCCTTCGATCGACTGCGACTGGCCGGCCGCCGCCAGCGAAACCCGGTTGGCCGCCTCCCCCATTGCCCGGACGTGATCGAGCAACTCAAGCCCGCTGGGGGTCAGCGAAAAGCCGCGACCCGACGCGCTCGAAGAGGATCGACGCCAGTTCTGCTTCCAGCGCGTCGACCTGCCTGCCCAGCGTCGGCTGCGCCATGCCAAGGGACCGGGCGGCCGCGGACAGCGAACCTTCCTCGGCGGTGACCAGAAAGGCCCGCGCCCGGTTCCAGTCGAATTTCACTGACCGCCAATCCATGCACAAACGCATATCAGACTGACGGAATTGGTCAATTTATGCAGAAGCGGCTTTCGCTTATGAATGTTGCTACGCGCTGCCGGACGACAATCTCCCCGACAGCCAACTAACCCAGACCGAAGGCCGCATGGCCTGCCGCCCGACGTCCCGCCTCACCGCGGCGACGATCAGATTTCTCTTTGCCGAAAGGATCACCTCGATGACCAGCCAGTTCGCCCTCCACTCCCCGCTCAAGACTGCCCGCACCGCCGGGCTTCTCTACACCCTGATCGCCGTGGCGGGAGGCTTCAGCATGGGTTACCTGCCGTCCGTTTTGATCGTACCGGGTGACGCCGCTGCGACCGCCGCAAACATTCTTGCTCAGCCGGACCTTTACCGCCTGGGGACGTTCGCCGACATCGTCGTGCTGTTTGCCGAGATCGTCGTGACCTCCCTCCTCTACAGTCTGTTCCGCGGCGTAAACGCGTCGATCGCGCTCGCCGCCGCCTTCGCCCGCCTCGCCATGGTTCTCGTGATGGGCGTCAACCTCGTCTTCAGCCTGCTGCCGACCCTCGTCCTGGGAGCAGGTGGAGCAACCTACCTCGCCATCTTCACCCCCGAGCAGTTGCAGGCGATCGCCATGCTGTCGCTCGATGCCAAGCAGCTTGGCGTCTATGTGTGGGGCCTGTTCTTCGGCGCACACCTGACCATGCTGGGCTACCTGGTGTTTCGCTCGACGTTTCTGCCCCGGGTGTTCGGCCTACTGCTCGCCGCTGGAAGCATCGGCTACATCGTGCAGAGCCTCGGCGCGCTTGTGCTGCCCGGCAACCAGCTCATCGCCACCACGGGCATGGTCTTCCTCGGCTTTGCCGTGATCGGCGAAATCTCCTTCGCGCTCTGGCTGCTCGTCAAAGGGCTGAACGAAAGCGCCTGGAACACCCGGGCTCAACTCAGCGCCGCCGCCTGATGCCACCCGCGGTCGCGTCGGGTTCCACAAATTCATCCTCCAACTCACACCTAAGGATTTAGAACATGAAAGCCATCACCTATCACCGCTACGGCGGGCCCGAAGTCGTCCAGCTCGAAACCCTCCCCATGCCGGTGCCGAAGGACAATGAAGTCCTGATCCGCATCCACGCCACCACTGTTTCGACAGGCGACTGGCGGGCCCGGAGCCTTGATCTCCCCGGCGGTTTCAGTTTACTGGGCCGCCCCGTATTCGGCTTCTTCGGCCCGCGCCGACCCATCCTCGGCACTGAACTGGCCGGCGATGTCGAAGCCGTGGGCAATGCCGTGACGCGCTTCAAGGTCGGCGACCAGGTGTTCGGCTTCGCCGGCGCGAAATTTGGCTGCCACGCCGAATATCGCACCTTCCCCGAAGACGGGTTGATCGCACTGAAACCATCCAACCTCTCCTACGAGGAGGCCGCCAGCCTCAGCTTCGGCGGGATCAATGCGCTCTCCTTCCTGCGCGACCGCGGCAGCCTCAAACGCGCCGAGAGCGTCTTGATCATCGGCGCCTCGGGCGCGGTCGGCGCCGCAGCGGTGCAGATCGCAAAATATCTGGGCGCCACGGTGACCGCGGTCTGCAGCGCCGCCAATTCCGATCTGGTTCGCGCACTCGGCGCCGACCGGGTTATCGACTATTTGACCGAGGACTTCGCCACCAGCGGCGACACATGGGACATCATCCTCGACACCACTGCGACAGCCCCGCTGGCGCGCTGCGAAGCCGCACTCAATCCCGGCGGACGTCTCGTTATCGTCAACGGCACCTTCGCCCAGGCCCTCGGCATGGAGCGCCCGGCGAAGGGCAGTGGCAAGAAGGTCATCGGTGGCGTCGGAACCGGGCAGCCCGAGGACATACAACTGCTCGCCGACCTCGCCGCTTCGGGAGTGCTGAGGCCCGTCATCGACCGCAGCTATCCGCTCGCCGACGCCGCTCTGGCACACGCCTATGTCGATACCGGCCACAAGCGTGGCAGCGTGGTGCTGAGGGTCGCATGACCCTCAGCCGTGCATGGCCTTCCAGATCATGTTGAGCCCAACCAGCACGAGGAACACGGCGAACACGTACTTCAGCGTCCGCTGGTCGAGCCGGTGCGCCAGTGCGGCCCCAACCGGAGCCGTCAACGCCGCGAAACCACCCACCAGCACTAAGGCCGGCAGGCTGATGTAGCCGAGGCTGAGCGGCGGCAACCCCGCTGTGGTCCAGCCCGAGATGATGAACCCGATGGTGCCGCCGACGGCGATAAAGACGCCGATGGCGGCGCCGGTACCAACCGCCTTGTGCATGGTCTCGCCAAACGCCACCATCGTCGGAACACTGAGCGAGCCGCCCCCAACGCCCATCAGCGCGGAGATGTATCCGACAATCGCCGCCGAGATGCGGTGCGTCGCGGGCGAGCCCCTGAGGTGCCCCATCAGCCGCTGCTGCACGGGCGTGACGATGTTGACCGCGATCAGCAGCGCCATCACCCCGAACACGATGCGCAGCGCATTGCCACTGAACCACCCGGCCATCAACCCGCCCAGCAGCGTGCCACCCAGAACGAACGGCGCCCAATAGCGGAGGATCGGCACATCGACGGCGCCGCGCCTGTAGTGCGCGCGGGCGCTCATCGCGCCCGTGGGAATGATGATGGCGAGGGACGACGCGACCGCAACATGCTGCGCCACGTCGCCGCCATATCCCAGCGTCTCGAACGCGAGGGCCAGAGCCGGTACCATGATCGCCCCGCCGCCGATGCCGAGCAGACCGGCAAACACCCCCGACACCATGCCGGTGACGCACAACCCGAGCAGCAGCGGCCAATATTGAAGCACCTGGTTGACGCTCATGCCGGCGTGCCGATGATGTGGACGACCACCTGCCTGCGGTGTGGCCTCGCGCGGTGCTCGAACAGATAGATGCCCTGCCAGGTGCCGAGCACCATGTTTCCGTCAACCACGGGGATCGACAGCGACGTCTGCGTCAGCGCGGTCCTGATGTGGGCCGGCATGTCGTCCGGTCCTTCGGTGCGATGCACGATCCAGTCCATCCCCTCGGGCACGAGGCGCTTGAAGAAGCCCTCGAGATCGGTTCGCACATCCGCGTCGGCGTTCTCCTGGATCAGCAGCGAGCAGGACGTGTGCCGGCAGAACAGCGTCACGAGTCCGCTTGCGACGCCGGAGCGGGCAAGTGCCTCCACAACCTCTCCGGAGATCTCGACGAGACCTGCCCGGCGAGTGGAGATTTCAACGACTGACTGGAACTGCTGCACGGCATCCTCGACGATGCGTCGCCGATACCACGCCGTGGATTTCTGCGCCACGCCCCGTTGCTGCCCCTTTGTCATGCGAGGTCGGGCTCGGTTGGAACCCTTTCCGGGGGTTCCGCATTAGTCATCGAAGGCGGGTCCATAACGCAGCCGGGAATCCGGCTCGGAGTGGGTTGCCGAAGGTCTTTCGGGATCATTCAGGTTCCGTTCAGCAGGACTGCGTCACTTCTCAACCAACTGTCTCCGGACATTCCCCCAAAAAGAACAAGGATACCATCATGCGCCTCCGAAACTGGCTCCTGACTGGCACCAGCCTGGGCATGCTCGCCTTTGCGCCCATGAGCGCAGCACATGCCCAGAGTGCCGACCTCACAGCTGCCTATAACGCTTATGTCGCCGCTCAGGGTACGAGCGACGAAGACGCGGCCAAAACCGCGCTGCAGGAACTCTGCATCACCGAGGGCTTCGCCAGCCTTGACGACTGCGTCGCCGCGCTCGGCGCCTCCAGTGGTGCCGCGGCGCCTGCCGAGGAAGCCACCCCACCGGCTGAGGAAGCCGCACCCCCGGCTGAGGAAGCCGCCCCCCCGGCTGAGGAAGTCGCTCCTCCGGCCGAGGAAGTCGCTCCTCCGGCCGAGGAAGCCGCCCCTCCGGCTGAAGAAGCTGCCCCTCCGGCTGAAGAAGCCGCCCCTCCGGCCGAGGAAGTCGCTCCTCCGGCTGAAGAAGTAGCGCCGCCGGCTGAAGAAGCTGCCCCTCCGGCTGAAGAAGCGGCCCCACCGGCTGAAGAAGCTGCCCCTCCTGCTGCGGAAGTCGCACCTCCCGCTGAGGAAGTAACTCCTCCGGCCGAGGAAGCGACCCCTCCGGCCGCCGAAACACCTGCAGAGAACGCTGATGACGCTCTGAAGCAGTTGATCCAGGCTGTCGACGAGTACAACGCCGGCACTGAGGAACTCGACAAGGGCAACACCGACCAGGGCAATCAGCAGATCGCTGCAGCCCAGGCCAAGATCGACGCGATCTGCGTTGCCGCCGGTTTTGCCGACAGCGCCGCGTGCCTTGAGAACTTCAACCTGACGCTGAATCCGCTACCCGGTGCGCAGCCCGAGAAGCAGGCTGAGCAGCCAATGGCAGAGCCGCCGGCCGCCAACGAGGCCGTGACCCCGGACGCCGTGGAAGTCCTGCCGGACACCGTCAAGCCCGAGGAAGCCGCGCCAATCCTTGACAGCACCAAGGAACAGGACGTCATGACCGAGGAAGGCAATGCGCCGCCCCCGGCCGACAAGCCTGTCGCCGAAGAGCCTGCGGCCCCGCCGCCGGAAACTGACAAGGACGCGCAGGCCAAGATCGAACCGCCTGCCCAGCAGCAGTCCGTCGAAGAGGAAAAGGGCGTGCAGGTCACCGGCTTCGACTTCACCCCGCCGCCGTCCCAGGACAACAAGAAGGACGACAAGAAGAACGGCGGCAAGAAGGACGACAAGCCGGGCCAGAAGGCCGACGATGGGTTTGTGTTCAAGCTGAACTTCCAGCTTGTCATCAACAACCCGAAGCAGGACCGCGATCGCATGTACGACCAGCGCGAGGATGAGATCTATTACGAGGATCTCAGTCGCGGCCGGGTTCGTGAAACCATCATCCACCCCAATGGCGTCAAGATCGTCACCATTCGGAACAAGTATGGCGATGTGCTGGCGCGCTCGCGCTTCACGCCGGACGGCCGCGAGTATGTGCTTGCGTCGTACGACGATCGGAATGACCGTGATCGGGGCGATTTCTATGTCGACTGGAAGGATCCGGGTGACGACCTGCCGCCGCTCCGCCTCACCATCCCGGCACGGGACTACATCCTCGACGCCGACGATGCGGATGAAGAGGAAATCGCGTTTTTCCTCGACCAGCCGCCGGTGGAACAGGTTCGCCGCATCTATACCATCGACGAGGTCAAACGGTCCGCACGTATCCGCGATACCGTACGCCGTCTCGAAGTCGGCGGCCTGACCTTCAACTCTGGTAAGGCGACCATCTCCCGTGACCAGGTCGGCTCGCTAAGCACCGTGGCCAAGGCCATGCTCAACCTGCTCGACAAGAACCCGGCTGAGACCTTCCTTATCGAAGGCCATACCGATGCGGTGGGTCCGGACGCCTCTAACCTCGTGCTCTCCGATGAGCGCGCGGCAACGGTCGCCCGCATCCTCACCGACTTCTACGATATCCCCGCCGAGAACCTGACCACCCAGGGTTATGGCGAGCGTTATCTGAAGGTGAAGACCCAGGGAGCCGAGCGGATCAACCGCCGCGTCACCATCAAGCGCGTCACCTCGCTGATCACCTACGCTTCGAACTGATCCGAAGCCAATGAACGCCAAAGGCCGGGGAGATTCCCCGGCCTTTTTGTTTGCGCGGTTGGCGCAAATTGAGAGATAGAGTGTCCGACAGGGCTCAGCCCTCTTCGTGGATATCCGTCGGGATGGCTAGCAGCGTCTCGAGCTTCACCGAATCGAAAAGTCGCAGCCACCGCATGGCGACGGCATGCACCGGCACCGGATTGAGATAGTGAAGTCTCTCCCGCCCGTGCCGCCTGACCAGCACCAGATTTGCCGCCTCCAGCACTTTGAGATGCTTGGTAATCGCCTGCCGGCTGACCGGCATGTCACGGCACAGCGCCGTCAGGGTCTGGCCGTTCCGCTTGCGCAGCCGTTCCAGCAGCCTGCGACGGCTCTCGTCGGCCAATGCGCCGAACACGGCATTCCGTTCAATGGGACTCATTTTTACGCAACTCAATGGTTGCTTATTCTAAGCGCGCGCCTGTGGCACGAACAAGGCGGTCAGCCGAACTGTCCCCTGAGATAATCGCCGATCTCGACCATCGCCTGCACCGCCTCGGGCACTGTCGGACTGGCGCTCTGGAACACGTGCCACATGTCCGGGTAGATTTTCAGCGTCACATCTACGCCCGCCGCCTTGGCGCGCTCGGCGAAGATACGGCTGTCATCGACCATCGTCTCGTCGGCTCCGGCGCTGACGAACATCGGCGGCAGGCCGCGCAGATCCGCGAACATCGGCGATGCCATGGGGTCGGTCGGAGAGCGCCCCCCGGCATACCATTCGCCTGCTTCACGCAGCCTCTCTTTGGTGATGATCGGATCGAACTGACGCAGCCGTTCGTACGACGCACTGGAACAGCTGAGGTCGGTCCAGGGGGCCATCAGGATGGCGGCGCGCGGCATTGGCGCCCCACCCTCGCGCAGCGCGAGAAGCATCGACAATGCCAACCCGCCTCCGGCGGAATCGCCACCGACGATCATGTTGTCCTCGGTGAAGCCCTGAGCCAGCAGCCACTTGTAGGCGAGCAACGCGTCTTTGACTGCCGCTGGAAATGGATGCTCGGGCGCCAGCCGGTAATCGGGTGTCAGCACCCGCATATAGGCAGCACGGCTGAGATTGGCCGCCATCTTGCGGTGCGTACGCGACGAGCCAGCGTTGTAGCCCCCGCCATGCAGCAGCAGGAACACCCGGTCCTGCGCGACGTGGGGCATTTCTACCCACTCCGCGTGGACGCCGCCGGCATCGATGCCATGGAAGCGCGCCCCCTTGGGCAACACCTGCAGGCGGGCCTCCGCCTCCCAGTCGCGGCGGCGCAATTCCAGCGGCTTGCCCTCAGGGTAGCGCTGCGCGTCGAGCTTCTTGGTCGCAAACATGCGCTCAAGCTCCGCCCGCGCCTCGCTACTGACCATTGGATTTCCCCCGAAACCAGAACCCGCAACCCGTCCATAGTGGCCGTGGCGACCAGACAGTGCAACAGGCAAACCTGCACAATTTGCCGCGCTGCGTCGCCAACAAACCGGTGTCGGAGCCTTTGTTTCAGCGGCAAAATCCGCTAACGCTCTCGGGCCCAAAGCGGCGGGAGAAGTCTTGGCGAATCCAGCATCAACGATGTCATCAACGGCACCGAGGCCGTGGCGCCCCGCCCCGGTGCTGGCGATGCAGATCGTCGTCGCGATCCTGCTTGTGCTGAGACTCTATGCCGACCTCAACGCCCACCCGGTGGGTGACGAAGCCTATTACTGGATGTGGGGACAAAGACTCGGATGGTCCTACTTCGACCATCCCCCATTGCACAGCTGGCTGCAGCGGCTGGTACAGCTCATCTTCGGCTGGCCGCTGTTCGCCATCCGGCTGCTCACCTGGCTGACACTCGCCGGCACACTCGCCATCTTCTGGGATTGGTCGAAGAGGTTGAATCCCGGCGACCCGCAGGGCTATTTCTGGAGCGCCACGGCGATCTATCTGGCCTCGCCGCTGGTGTTCGTCATGGGCATGGCCGCCTATAACGACCACCTGCTGCTGTTCCTTGGCCTGCTCGCGATCCACCTTTTCCTGCTGTTCGCCGGGCGCTACGAATCCGGCCAGCCCGGCGCCATCCGTCTGCTCTATCTCGCGGCCATCGCGCTGGGCCTTGCGGTGCTCACCAAATACAACGGCGTCTTCGTCGGCGTCGCTTTCGGTCTTTTCGTCCTGATCCGCAAACCACTGCGCCCGCTGTTGCTCAATCCGCATCTCTGGTTCGCGGCACTCCTCGCCATCGCCATGCAGGCGCCGGTGTTCTACTGGAACTTCACCGAGGGCTTCGCCTCCTACCAGTTCCACCTCCACGATCGCTGGGGCGACCATTTCGGCCGCCTCGATCCACGCTCGGTGGTGATCTTCATCGCCATGAGCATCCTCACCCTGTCGCCCTTCCTCGTGTGGCCGCTGTTTCGCTTCCTGCGCAGTCGCCCCGCCGAGGGCTTCGAGCGGCGCGCCAAGACGCTGGCCGTCACGCTGTTCTGGACCTCGACACTGGCGGTCGTCGGCTTCGCAGCCTATCTGGGCGGCTTCTTCTACTGGAACCTGATGGCATTCGCCGGAGTGATGCCATTGCTCGTGCGCTCCGTTGGAACGCGATTCTGGCTCTGGTCGCACCTCATCTTCGGCACGCTGTTCTCGGCACTGGTGGTAATCAATTTTTCCGTCATCCCGCTGGCACCGTTCTTCGGCATTGGCGACGGCGCGACATCGATCAACTATGGCTGGGACCAGGTGGCCGCCGACATGCGCGCCGCGCGTCAGCAGCATCCGGCAGATTTTATCGCGGGCACCCGCTACTCGACGTCCTCGCAGCTCGCCTTCGCCCTCGCCGATCCGAGTGTTACTGCCATCTCGGTGGATCACGACCAATACGATTACTGGTTCGACCCCGCTGAATATCTCGGCAAGGACGCGTTGATCCTCACCGACGAGCGCGACAACTCACCCACCTTCACCAACCTTGCGGCGCATTTCGACAAGCTCACGGTGCTTGAGCCGATCGAGATCAGCCGCTTCGGCCGCAATGTCTATCGCTGGCGGATTGTGCTGGGCGAGGACTACCGGCAATGACCTCCGCTGCGGCAGCGACACCGCGCCCATTCTGGGCCAGCCCGCTCGCGGTGTTCCTCATCGTCACTGCTTTGATGCTGCCGCGCTTCTACGTCGGGGCGACGTTCGGTCTCCTCGCCGACGAAGCCTACTACGCGCTTTGGTCGCTCTATCCAGGCTTCGCCTATTACGATCATTCGCCCGCCGTGGCGTGGTTCGTGGCCGGCGGCCGCTGGCTGTTCGGCGAAGGCCCGTTCGCGGTGCGCAGCCTCTTCTTGTTCTCGACCTATCTGGTGCTCGCCGCCATCTACCGCATCGGCGTGCTGCTGTTCCACGATGCCCGCATCGCGGCCGTTGCCGCGATCTGGTATTGCGCCGCGCCCATGATCCTCGTCGCCAACCTTGTGGCAACTCCGGACGGCCCTTCCGAGCTGTTCTGGGTGTTGAGCATCTGGGCCGTCGCGGAATTCGTGACGCGCCGCAATCCCAACTGGTGGCTCGCCGCCGGTGCGTTCGCCGGGCTCGGGCTGCTTTCCAAATACACCGTGCTGTTCCTCGGCGTCGGTCTGCTGTTCTGGCTGCTGACCAGTGCCGAACGGCGGAGCTGGTTCCGCCACTGGCAGGTCTGGGCCGGCGCCGTTCTGGCGGTCGCATTATTCGCACCGGTCATCTGGTGGAACTATCAACACGGCTGGACCTCGTTCAGGTTCCAGTTCGGCCGGTCGACCCTGCTGCATGCGCGCGGCATCAACTTCTACGAGATCGCGCGCTTCCAGGTTGAAACGGCGATCCTGCTACTGCCGCCGCTCTTCATCTTCGTCTGGCTGGGCGCGCTGCTCTTTGCCTTCCGCCGCGCCTCACCGGCGCTGGCGCTGCCCCTCCTCACCGCTTTGCCGATGGTGGCTTATTTCATCGCGCATTCGATGTTCGGCCGCGTCAATCCAAACTGGACCATTCCGTTCATGCCGCAGCTTGCGCTGCTCGGCGGCTGGGCTGCGGTGACGCTCCGGCCGCGGCTGATGCTCTGGCGTGGCCTGTTGGCAATCCTCCGCTGGCTGCAGATTCCACTCGGCGTGCTGGTGCTGCTGTTCCTCTGCTACCTCACCATGTTCCGCTTCGTGCCCGGCCTCGGGCCCATCGCGCTGGTCAACGAGGTGGTCGGCTGGCGCGACTTCGAGCAGCGGATTTCACAGATCGCCAGGCAGAACGGCGCTGCCTGGGTTGGCACCGAGGATTATTCGTTCAACGGGTGGCTCGGCTACGCCGCCATCGCCAATCGCGACCCGCTGCCAGTCTTCCAGATCACCGAACCCATCCGCTACGACTATATGCCGCCCGTCGATCCCGCCTTGCGCAATGCCCCGCACCTCATCGTGCGGCACGCCCGCAAGCGCCAGGAACTGCGCGACATCCGGATCGGGGGGCTCCCGGCCCACCCGCTGCAGTACATCACCCGCGATACCGAAAGCGGCCGGGCCATCGACACCTATGTTGTCTATCTGGTGCCGGCCAGGGACGCCGCGCAATGACTTATACCCCCGTGCCGCGCGGCGATCGCATTCTAACCCTGCTGCTGCAGATCGCCGTGCTCTATCTGCTGCTGCTGAAACTCTGGTTCGACATCCGCGTCGATCCGATGGGCGACGAAACCTACTACTGGATGTGGGGACAAAAGCTCGGCTGGTCGTATTTCGATCATCCGCCGCTGCACGCCTGGCTGCTGCGGCTGGTCTCCATGATTTTCGGCTGGCACGCCATCTCGGTGCGCGTCCTGACGTGGTTCACGCTCGGCGGCACGCTGGCAATCTTCTGGTACTGGGCCAGGCGCATCACCCCCGAAAACCCATCGCTCACCTTCTGGTCGACGGCAGCGATCTATCTGGGCATGCCGGTGGTGTTCCTGATGACCACCGTCTCCTTCAACGATCACCTGCTGCTGTTCCTGTCGCTGCTGGCGATGCACTTCTTCCTGAAATTCACCGACCACTGGGAACAGGGCGGCCGCAATTTCCGCGACCTCTGGCTCGGCTCGATAGCGCTGGGTCTCGCGGTGCTGGCGAAATACAACGGCGTCTTCATCGGTCTCGGCTTCGGCCTCTTCGTCCTGCTGCGTCCAAAGATGCGAAGCCTGCTCGGAACCCCACAGCTCTACCTTGCCGCGCTGCTCGCCATCGCCATGCAGGCCCCGGTCTTTTATTGGAACATCACCGAGGGCTACGCCTCCTTCAAATTCCACCTCGCCGAACGGCTGAACTTCAATTTGAGGAGTCTGCGCCTCTTCGGCCCGCTCGACCTGCTCGGCGTCATGGCCGGCGTCACCTCCCCCTTCTTCTTCATCGGCCTGCTGCGCCTGCCGTGGAATCTGAGCCGCACCCCGCTCGAGGGACGCGCCCGGGCCCTCGCGGTCACGCTGTTCACCGTCGCCATGCTGGCAATGCTCACGATATCGCTGTTCATCAACCTGTTCTTCTACTGGAACATCCTTGCCTATGGCGTCATCGTCATCGTCGCCTTCCGCTACCTCGGGCGCTGGCTGCTTGTGCTGCACCTTTGCTACGGCCTCATCGGCGCAACGCTCCTCACCTACAATTTCTCGGTGCGGCCCATCTCGGTGTTCGGCTATGGCGACCGCGGCACGCCGGCCAACTATGGCTGGCGCGAAGTCCGCGACGCTGTCATCTATCGCCTTCAGGAACATCCCGACGCCTTCCTCGCTGCGACCCGCTACAGCTACGCGGCGCAACTCGGCTTCCAGCTGCACGATCCGGAGGTCACGGCGTTCAATGCGCTGCGCTCGCAATACGACTACTGGTTCGATGCCGCCGCCCATCAGGGGCAGGACGCGCTGATTCTCGCCGACAGGCAGTTTCCCATCCGCGACGCCGCCAGGCGCTTCGCCACGACAACCCTGCTGGAGACGGTGCCGATCGTTCGTGACGGCAAGACCATCTGGACCTTTGAAATCTACCTCGCCCACGACTTTGGCGGGCCACGATGAGCGTGGCAGGTGACATCGCGACGACGGCTCGCCGCGCGACGCTCTGGCCGTTCCAACTGGTGGTGGCGTTCTTCGTCGCGCTCCGCATTTATGTCGATGTCGCCATGCCCCCCATCGGCGACGAGGCCTACTACTGGATGTGGGGACAAAAGCTCGCCTTCTCCTACTTCGATCATCCGCCGCTCCACGCCTGGCTGCTTCGCGTGATGGATTTGCTGTTCGGCTGGAACCTGCTGAGTCTGCGTGCCCTCACCTGGATGACGCTGGGCGGCACGCTGTGGATCTTCTGGTCATGGGCAAAGCGCCTCGCCCCCTCCGCCCCGGCTGAGTGGTTCTGGCGCTCGGCAGCGCTCTACCTTGCCTCGCCGCTGTTCTTTGCCATGACCAGCATCTCGTTCCACGATCACCTGCTGATCTTCCTCTGCTTCGCAGCCGCGCACTTCCTCCTGCAGTTCACCGAGCGTTGGGAAGCGACCGGGCGCGGCTATCGCGATCTCTATCTCGGCGCGGCGCTGCTGGGGCTCGCGGTATTGACCAAGTATAACGGCGTTCTATTCGCCATCGGCGCGGCACTTTATTTCATCGTACGGCCGCAGCTGAGGCCACTTTTCCGGACTCCGCACCTCTACCTGGCAGCGCTGCTCAGCGTCGCCATGCAGGCCCCGGTGTTCTACTGGAACCTGACCGAGCATTTCGCATCCTACAATTTCCATCTCAACGAGCGCTGGGGCAGCAGCGGTTTTCACCTGCAGCCGCGGCTTTTCATCTACTATCTGCTCATCACCGTAGTCGTCGTCTCGCCTCCGCTGATCGCCCCGGTGGTCACATACTTCGTCACCACCCCCACGTCGGCGTTTGCCGCGCGCGCCAAGCTGCTGGCCGTATCGGTTTTCACCGTGTCCTCGCTGGCGATGGCGGGCCTCTCGCTGTTTGTCGAGGTCTTCTTCTACTGGAACATCATCGCCTTCCTGCTGCTGATGCCGCTGCTGGCCGATGCGGTTGGCCGCCGCTGGCAATACTGGGCGCACATCTTCTACGGCGTCGTGGTCGCCCTTGCTCTCGCCTTCAACGGCACCGTCATTCCGATCGGCAACCTTATCGAGCGCTACGACTGGACCATTTCGTCCACCTTCGGCTGGGAGCAGACCGCCTCGGAAGTCGCACGCCTGAGAATAGAGAACGACGCCAGCTTCGTCGCCGTCAGCCGCTACACCACCGCGGCCCAGCTCGGCTTTGCCATGCGCGACCCGGACGTGACCACGCTGGCGACCCGCCACGATCAATACGATTACTGGTTCGATCCGGTGGCCCATACTGGCCAGAACGCCATTCTTGTCACTGACAGGGACTTTGGTCTTGGGGAAGCCGCCTCACACTTCGAAACCGTTACCCCGCTCACCAGCGTCCCCATCGTCCGCTTCGGCATGACCATTTACGAACCCCGTATCTTCCTGGGCAAGAACTACGACGGCAAACCCGCCCGCGCTTCGTTAAGGCAAAGCAGATGAACGCTTCTACGCCTGCCACACCGCTCTGGGCGAGACCGCTGCCCCTCGCGCTGATCCTGCTGCTGCTCAGTCTGCCGCGCCTCTTCACCGGCGTGCGCATGGGGCTGCTCCCCGACGAAGGCTACTACGCCATGTGGTCGCTGCATCTCGGCGTCGGCTACTACGATCATTCGCCGGCAATTGCCTGGGTTGTGGCGGCCGGCCGCGCGCTGTTTGGCGAGGGCGCTTTCCCGGTCCGAAGCCTTGTGCTCGCTTCGACCTTCCTTGTCTTTGCACTGCTCTACCGGCTTGGCGTGCTGCTGTTCAACGACGCCCGCGTCGGCGCCGTGGCGGCGATCTTCTACGCGGTCAGCGTCGGCGTGGTACTGAGCTTTTCGATCGCCACGCCCGATGCGCCCGCCGTCCTGTTCTGGCTTGCGACGCTCTGGGCATGCGCCGAGTTCGAAGCGCGCCGCAACCCATGGTGGTGGCTGCTGGCCGGGGCGTTCGCCGGCCTCGGACTGCTGTCGAAATACACCGTGCTGCTGCTTGGCCCCGGAGTGTTGCTCTGGCTGCTGAGCAGCGCCGAGCGGCGCGCCTGGTTTGGCATCTGGCAACTCTGGGCCGGCGCCCTCCTCGCGGTGGCGCTGTTCCTGCCGGTCGTCTGGTGGAACTACACGCACGAGTGGATTTCGTTTGCCTTCCAGTTCGGCCGCTCGACGCTCCTCGGGCGCGAGCACTTCACCAGTCTCATGCCGCTCGGCATCTTCGTCGTGGCCCTGGCCCTGATCCTCCTGCCGCCGGCATTCATCTTCATGCTGATCGGCACCGGCGCGTGGTTGTCCTTTGGCCGCACATGGCGACCCAGGGGCCTCGCTTTGCCGGTGCTCACCACTGCACCGATGCTGATCTACTTCTTCGTCCATTCCTTCATCAGCACGGCCCAGCCGCACTGGCTCAACCCGATCTTCGCGCCACTGACGCTGATTGCCGGATGGGCGGTGGTGAGTGTCCGCCCGCGGGCATGGCTGCTGCGCTGGCCGCTCGCCGCGCTGCGCTGGCTGCAGGTTCCGCTTGGTCTGGTGATCATCGTGTTCGCCAGCTACGTGATCGAGACCGGCACGCTTCCCGCCATCGGCGGCCACTATGACGTCGCCTATCTGCGCGGCTGGGACGATCTCACGCGCAAGGTGTCGGCCCTTGCCGCCGCGAAGGGCGCGAAATGGGTCGACACGCCGAACTTCCTGATCGGAAGCCTGCTTGGTTACGGCTTCAAAACGGCGAATGATCCGCTGCCGATCCTCCAGACCAATGAGCCATTTCGCTACATCTACATGGACCCGCCGCCAGCGGAACTGCTCGCATCACCCCACATCGTGCTCCGCGAGCTGCGCGCCGACCGCGACCCACCCCCACTCGGCGGCCGGCATCTGAGTGTCGAGACCCTCGGCCGCGTGACGCGCGACTCGAACGGCGTGCCGGTGGCCAGCTATGCCGCATACCTGGTGACCGACTAGGGCAGGCCCTACGTCCCACATCTACGGGAACGATTCCGAATACGCCGCGTTTTTGCCTCACGGTACTCAAACAAAGGAGCTTCCCATGGCAACCCCAGAACGCGATACCGTCTATACCAATGACGGTACCAACCGCACCGTTTATACCCGCAGCAGCAATTCGACCGGCTGGTTCGTGGGGATCATCGTCGCTTTGGCGCTTCTCGCCATTGCGTATCTGGTTTTCTCGGCCAATTCGCAGCCGGCAAATACCACGATCAACAATACCCCCGCAGTGACCACCCCGGCGCCGTCGGACACGACAACGACCCCGATGGCCCCGGCGGACACCAACACCACGCCGATGGCCCCGTCGACCAGCACTGAAACGACGACGCCAGCCACCGGCACCGACACGATGGCTCCAGCTGACACGACCGCGCCGGCCGATACAGCCCCTGCTACGACCACGCCTGCCGCCCCCGCGGCGCAGTAGTTACCAACGCTTCAGCCCTCCCTCTGAGGCGAAACTCTGGCCCCGGCGCAGCGCCGGGGCTATCCACGTTTGCCACCCGAGTTCGCGCCGCGGCACGTGGTCCCGCCAACCCAGGTGGTCACCGTGAGCCAAGCTTCAGGTTACACCGTTGTGCGTTCTTGCAACCCGCGAGCGCCGTTGACATCTAGGGTGCAGCAACAGGAACGCACCTATGGAAATCGGTCTCTATTCCTTCGCGGAAAACACTCCCGACCTGCTCAACAACAATCATCTGCAGTCGCCGGCCGAACGCCTCAAGGACCTCTTGGAGGAAATTGAGCTTGCCGACCAGGTGGGGCTCGATTTCTACGGGCTGGGGGAGCACCACCGCCCCGATTTCGTCGCCACTGCCCCTGTGACAATCCTCGCCGCCGCCGCGGCCCGCACCAGGAACATCCGGCTCTCCACTGCCGTGACCGTGCTGTCGTCCGACGACCCGATCCGCGTCTACCAGCAGTTTTCTACCCTCGACCTGCTGTCGAACGGACGCGCCGAGATCATGGCCGGTCGTGGCTCGTTCGTCGAAAGCTTCCCGCTGTTTGGCTACGACCTCAACGACTACGACGACCTGTTCGAGGAAAAGCTGCAGATGTTGCTCGCCATCCGCGAGGGCGGCAAGGTCAACTGGGCGGGCGGCGCCCACACCAAGCCCATCCCCGGCATCGAGATTTATCCCAAGCCCATCCAGGACCCTCTGCCGCTGTGGATTGCGGTGGGCGGCACCCCCAATTCGGTTGCCCGCGCGGCCTATTTCGCCCTCCCCCTGATGATTGCCATCATCGGCGGACGCCCGCAGCAGTTCACGCCGCTGGTCGATCTCTACCGCCAGACCGCCGACAAGGCGGGCCACGCCGGCAAGCTATTGCCGGTGGGCATTTCCTCGCACGGCTTCATTGCCGAGACGACGCAGGATGCCATGGATACGGCTTTCCCCGCGCATCAGGCCGCCATGTCGCGGATTGGCAAGGAGCGCGGCTGGCCGCCGACCACCCGTGCCCAGTTCGAGGCCGGCGCGTCGCCCGAAGGCGCATACTTCATGGGCTCGCCGCAGCAGGTGATCGACAAGATCCTCATGCAGCACGAGTGGTTCAGGCACGACCGCTTCGGCCTGCAGCTCTCCGTCGGCACCCTGCCCCACGACAAGGTCATGAAGGCCATCGAGCTCTTCGGCACGGTGGTGAAGCCGGCGGTCAACAAGGCGCTCGCCAACTAAACTCCGGGCGTCGAAATCGCGACCCCCGTGCTGAACCGTTTCTGAACACGCTTCTCAGCACCGCCTCAGACAGGGCGTCCTAGCCTTCTCTCCAGCCATAAGGAGAGAACCGATGACCAGCCTCGTTCGCCTTGCCTCCGTCGCCGCATTCGCCGCTGCGATGGCCATCTCCGCCCCGGCCCAGGCCGGCTCCCGCCTCGACCATGTCCCGCTCGACGGCGTGTTCGTTCAGGAGGACGCCTGCAGCCATGCCGCTGCGCTTTCGTCGCTGCACAACAAGGGCATGACCCTCGTAGCGGAGTTGCCGCGTACCGATACCCTGTGGCGCTTTCTCGTCGACTACAAGCAGCAGTATTTTGGTGCCAGCGTTCACGCCGCCACCAGCAGCTGCCGGCTCGACCTCGTCAACAAGGTCAAGTACCAGCACCCCTGGTGCGAGTATCTGCCCGGCATTCGCAATCAATGCCCGATGACGTTTGCCCAATGACCGCACGAACCATCCAGCAGGGCGTACCGATGAACGGGTTGAGCGCCGCTAATGATGATCAGCTCGACAAGGCAGCGAGGCGATACGCGCTCTTCACCACCGACGGCGCGACCCGCTTTCGGATGCGCCTCACCGACCAGGGCATCTCGCCCGGCTTCGACTCTATCAGCTTCGAGCGCGAGGGAAGCTGGACCAGCCGCCCCTACGCCGAAATCCGCAGCGTATGGCTCAGCTCAAACGGAGTTGGCCGCTATGGCGTCGCAGGCCAATGCGTCATCGAGTTCCGCAATGGTGACAGACTGGTGGTCAGCAGCGCCGATGCGCGCGGCCTCCCCGCCGCGGTCCAGAAGCCCGGCTACCGCGATTTCATCCGTGACCTGCATGAACGACTGGTGGCGTCCGGGGTGTCACGCGGCATCTCGTTCCGCTCCGGCTACAGCGAAGCGCGCCGCACCATCCTGATAGTTGCCATGGTCGCGGCCGTGGCGCTGTTCATCGCGCTGCCGCTTGTGCTGTTCCTGGCCACCGGTGCCTGGCAGATGCTTGGGGCAATCGCCTTCGGCGTCCTCCTGCTGTGGCCCGCGTTCCAAGTTGTCGGACCTAACAGCCCGCGCATCTATCACCCGGCCAGCCCGCCCGATTTGCTCGCCTGAGCTACTTCCCGACGCGCTGAATGGTTTTGATCGCCAGCGGCGGCATGCCGGATTTTTCCGCGATGGCGCGGTCCTGCGCCTCGATCTCGGCCTTCGCCGGCTCATCGCCGTCAAGTCCGCCAAGCAGTTCTCCGGGCACCCGCCGGTTGCTGCGCTGCGAGCCGTCTTCATAGACGACGTTGAACATCACGGTTTCGGTGCGTGCGGTTGGCTTCCTGGCCATTTCGGATACTCCTGATTGAGGCTGGCAAGCCCAGCACGCTCCGGCAAGCGCCGGAGCAAAAAGCGATATGTCGGTCAGAAACGCGCTGCAGCTAGTTCGGCTTCGGCCAGGTCTGCGAGAACACCCCGTCGCCCTGCTCATCGACGATCTGGCGGCCCTTGGCCAGCGCCAGCGCCACCACGTCGTCACGCGAACTCATGCGGTCGGCGCGCACGAACTTGTAACTCTGCGTCTCGCCCCCGAGTTCCTTCTCGATCAGTCCGGCCAGCTGATACTCACCCCCGCCGACCTGCATCAGCAGCGCCTTGATGACGTAGCCCTTGTACGACTCCTCGCCCCCTACTGCATTTTCCCCGGCAGCCTTTCCGGTCGCCGCAGCGCCACCAAACAAATTCTTCAGGAACGACATGAGGTTCTCCCTGCGATTGACTTGGGCCTCCTGTAGAACCTGAGGCCGACCTTGTCCAGAACGGCTCCGGCTCACACCACCCGAGCGTGACGGCCGCGCTCAGCGCGCTGCAGGAGGTAGCCCCGCTAGGCGGCCCATCGACCTCAGTTGTCGAGGAAGCTCCTCAGCTTCCGGCTGCGGCTCGGGTGCTTGAGCTTGCGCAGCGCCTTGGCCTCGATCTGGCGGATGCGTTCGCGCGTCACCGAGAACTGCTGGCCGACTTCTTCGAGCGTATGGTCGGTGTTCATGCCGATGCCGAAGCGCATGCGCAGCACGCGCTCCTCGCGCGGCGTCAGCGACGCCAGCACGCGGGTCGTGGTCTCGCGCAGGTTCGACTGGATCGCCGCGTCGATCGGCTGGATCGCGTTCACGTCCGGGATGAAATCGCCGAGGTTGGAATCTTCCTCGTCGCCGATCGGCGTCTCGAGGCTGATCGGCTCCTTGGCGATCTTGAGAACCTTGCGGACCTTGTCGAGCGGCATCTGCAGCTTTTCGCTGAGTTCCTCCGGCGTCGGCTCGCGGCCGATCTCGTGCAGCATCTGGCGCGAGGTGCGGACGATCTTGTTGATCGTCTCGATCATGTGCACCGGAATACGGATGGTGCGCGCCTGATCGGCGATCGAGCGGGTGATCGCCTGCCGGATCCACCACGTCGCATAGGTCGAGAACTTGTAGCCGCGGCGGTACTCGAACTTGTCGACCGCCTTCATCAGGCCGATATTGCCTTCCTGGATCAGATCGAGGAACTGCAGGCCGCGGTTCGTGTACTTCTTGGCGATCGAGATGACGAGGCGAAGGTTGGCCTCGACCATCTCCTTCTTGGCGATGGCCGCTTCGCGCTCGCCCTTCTGCACCTTGTGGACGATGCGGCGGTATTCGGCGATGTCGAGGCCGGTTTCGGTCGCCAGCGTCTGGATTTCGCCGCGGATCTCGCTTGATCGTGTCGAGCTCGCGCTTGACGAATTCCGCCCAGCCCTTGCCGGCACGACTCGGCGACCGTCTTGTGCCCAGTCCGGATCGAGCTCGCGCGCCGTAATAGGCCTCGAGGAAGTCCTCGCGCTTGATGCCATAGCTTTCGGCAAGCCGCAGCAGCCGGCCTTCGAGCCGCACCAGGCGCTTGTTGATGTCGTAGAGCTGCTCGACCAGGCTCTCGATACGCGAGGTGTTGAGCGACAGCGACTTCACGTCGGTGATGACCTCGGCGCGAAGCGCGTCGAGCTTCTTGGTCTCGGCGTTGGTGACCTTGGCCTGGCAGCGGTCCTCGGCGTGCTTGTCCTGCAGCTTGCGCATCTTGCCATAGGCTTCGGCGATGCGGTCGAAGGTCTCGACCACCTGCGGCTTCAGCTCGGCTTCCATGGCCGAAAGCGACAGCGAGTTCTCGAAATCGTCGTCGTCGTCATCGACCGGGTCCTGCGGCGCCTGCGGCTCCTCGGGAACGTAATCGTCGTCCTCGTCGCCCGATCTTGGCGCTTCGGCTTGGGCTTCTCCGCGGCCGGCTCGGGCTCCGGCGCGGCCTTGAGATCGACCAGATCCGGCGTGGCACGACCGGCGCCGCCTGCTTGGCGTCGGGGCCGGCATAGGTCGCTTCGAGATCGATGATGTCGCGCAGCAGGATTTCGGCTTCCGCCAGCTGGTCGCGCCAGATGATGATGGCCTGGAAGGTCAGCGGGCTTTCGCACAGCCCCTCGATCATCGTCTCGCGGCCGGCCTCGATGCGCTTGGCGATGGCGATTTCGCCCTCGCGGCTCAGCAGCTCCACCGAGCCCATCTCGCGCAGATACATGCGCACCGGATCGTCGGTGCGGTCGCTGCCTTCGCGGGTATTGGACTTGGAGGCGACCGCGGTGCCGGTCTTTTCGGCGAGTTCGGTCGATTCCTCTTCCGGCGCTGTCCGGCTCGGCCTCCTCGACCTCGTCCTCGTCGACGACATTGATGCCCATGTCCGAGAACATCGCCATGATGTCCTCGATCTGCTCGGAGGTGACTTCCTCCGACGGCAGGACCGCGTTCAGTTCTTCATAGGTGACGTAGCCGCGCTTCTTGGCGGTCTTGATCAGCTTCTTGACCGCGGCATCGGAAAGGTCGAGCAGCGGGCTGTCGGGCGCTTCGGCGGCTGGCGCCGGCTTCCGGCTTCTCGGTTTCTTTGGTCTTGGTTGCTGCCTTGGTGGCCATCTAGCTTGTGCTCCGCGGGGCCCGTCTGCGCAACGGGCGCCGTATCAATGCTTAATGTGGTGACGATGGGACGTCGGGTAAAGGCTCGGACGAGCGGCATCTTCCGTGCGCCGGTCACGATTCGCTCACCTGCGTGTGGACTGATTCGCCGATACGCAAAATCGCGCGTACCCGCCCGCCTCCTCAGAAGCTGCGTGTCGCGCGTCCCGATAACGAACCAAACCCTTCGATCAATGCCTCTGTGCCATCGACGGTGGTAATCTGGTTCTGGATGTCTCGCAGCCGTTCGAAAGTTTCTTCGCTCGGGTCGTCGCCCAGCGCCAATTCGGCTGCTTTGAGCTCCCTATTTAGCTGAACCGATTTGTAATGCAAGGCCAGGGCATGCTTCAGTCCGGTTTCGGCGTCGATTTCCGGCGATTTCCGCGCCGCTCTGCCAGACCCCCTGCCGGCTCAGCATGCCGCGCATCCGCTCGATCTGCTCGCCGAACCCGCGCGCGCCAAGCGCCGCCGTCAGCCCCGCCCCGGCGATATCGTGGTCGCGCGTCACGAGATCGAGCAGCGCATCAGCAGGTTGCGCGCCGCCGGCGATGGCAAAATCGAGCTCGGCCAGCGCTTCGAGCCGTGCTTTCGGCCAGCGCCGGGTGGTTGACCAGGCTCATCAGGATCGCCGCCTCGCGCGGCGTCGCATCCGCCGCGCGGCCCGGCTTCAGCAGCCGCGAATTCCGCAGCGTGTCCGAAACCACCAGCTGCGGCGTGCCGCGCTGCTGTCTGACCGATAGCGGCCGCCGCCGCGCATTGTCCCGGCCGGCCCTCGTAGCGCGGCCTGCCGGACCGGCTGGAAGAACGCCGTGAGCTTTTCGTCGAACGCCTGCATGTAGTGCCGCCGGACCGACTGGTCGCCGATGCGCATTGGCCCGCGCCCGCAGTCGCGCCTCAAGCGCCGCCCGCGCCTCCGGCGTTTCGGGCACGATGCCGCCGGTCTCGAGGCTCCAGACCACGTCCGACAGCGACCGCGCCCGGTCGATCACGTCGGCGAAGGCGTCGCGCCCCTGCTGCTTGATCAGGTCGTCGGGATCCAGCCCCTCCGGCAGCGTCGCGATCTTCACCGTCTGGCCCGGCTGAGCAGCGGCAGCACGATGTCCGGCGGCCCGCTCCGCCGCCCGCTGCCCGGCGCTAGTCGCCGTCGAAGCAGAGGATCGGCTCCGCGCTCATCCGCCAGAGCAGCTTCAGATGTTCCTCGGTCAGCGCCGTGCCGAGCGGCGCGACCGTGCCCTCGAAGCCCGCCGTCACCGCCGCGATCACATCGAGATAGCCCTCGACCACGATCACCGGCTTGCCGTCGCGCGCCGCCTGGCGCGCCTCCTGGCCGTTGTAGAGCGTCAGCCGCTTGTGGAAGAGCTCGGTCTCCGGCGAGTTGAGGTATTTCGCCGGCACGTCGGGACTGAGCGCCCGGCCGCCGAAGGCGATCACCCGGCCGCGAAAATCCGTGATCGGGAACATCACCCGGTTGCGGAACCGGTCATAGGTCAGCGGATCGTCGTCGCGGCTGGCCACGAGCCCGGTATCGATCATTTCCTGCGCCGACACGCCGTTCGCCGCCAGATGCTCCTTGAGCCCGTTGCGGCTGTCGGGCGCAAAGCCGATCCGGAACCGCGTCTGCGCCACCGGGCGACACCCCGCGCTCGTTGAGATAGCCGCGCGCCCGCGCCCCGATATTGTGCGCCAGCGCCGCCTCGAAATAGGTGGTCGCCACCTCCATGACGTCGTAGAGCGTGCGCCGCGCCTCGTCCCGCGCGTTCCTCGCGCTCGTCGCGCGCCGGCATCGGCAGACCGGCCATGCCTGCGAGCTTTTCGACCGCCTCGGGAAAGCTCATCCCGGCCTTTTCGGTGAGGAACCGGAAATGGTCGCCGGACACCCCGCAGCCGAAGCAGTGGTAGATGCCCGCGCCGGTCATCGGCGTGAAAACTCGGGCTCTTCTCGCCGTGGAACGGGCAGCAGGCCCAGAAATCGCCGCGCGCCGGCTGGGACTTGCGCTTGTCCCAGATGACGTGCTCGCCCACCACCTGCGAAATCGGCAGGCGCTGGCGGATTTCATCAAGGAAGCCGTCGGAAAAGCGCATGGGGCATAGGTAGGCGCTGACAGCGCCGGAGTCAGCCCGGGAGCCGGAAGTTATCCCCGATGAGTCGGATGCCGCTAAGATGCTGTCAATAGAACAGGATCAGCATCCATGACTCTGAGAGTCGACAGGGACGTTCATCGAAATTCCCCTTTAGTGGGAAAGGACACCAGCTCTCCCGGCAACATTCGCTAGGTTGGAAAGGCGGCCATGAACCCCGAATTGAACCACGATTTCGAGACCGCCGAACTCTGGCGCGACGAGGCGATTGCCCTGCGCGCGGTACTCGCCCGCTGCGATCTGCGCGAGGAGCGCAAGTGGGACCAGCCCTGCTACACCCACGAGGGCAAGAACATCGCCATCATCCAGCGGTTCAAGGACTTCCTGTCCCTGATGTTCTTCAAGGGAGCCCTGATGAAGGACCCCGAAGGCATCCTCCGGTCGCAGGGCAAGGAGAGCCGCTCCGTCCTTCGGCTCGAATTGACCAGCGTCTCGCAGATCGAGGACCTGGCGACGGTGATCGCGGCGTATGTCGATGAGGCGATCGCCGTCGAGAAATCGGGGCGGAGGGTCGAGCCGGCGGAAACACCCGACTATCCCGAGGAACTGATCGCGGCGATGGAAGCCGACCCTTTCCTGCAGGAGGCGTTCGAGGCCCTGACGCCCGGACGCCAGCGGAGCTACCTGCTCCACTTCAATGCCGCCAAGCAGGCGGGGACGCGAGCCTCGCGCATCAAAAAGTGCCGCGGCAAGATCCTCGCCGGCAAGGGCTTCAACGAGTACTGAGCGCAAGCGGCCCGGACGACGGCCGGCTTGGCTCAGGGTCGGCTCTCAGCTCTTGCCGGTGAGCCGTTTCAGCAGCGCAACCTCGTCAGCCCGACAGGGACGTCCGTCGCCGTTGATGCCCTACGCCGCTTTGTTGAGCCGCCAGGCGAGCCCGAAGAGCCCGATCGCGAACAGGATCATCAGCACGCCGATCCAGATCACCGCGGTGATGGCCGAGAGCAGCGGCCAGAACAGCAGGGCGATGCCGAACAGCACGTATAGCACCCCGCTCAGCAGCACCGGCCAGACGCGCGCATATTGGGCACGCTCCCGCACCACCAGGACGATTTCCATCACCCCGACCACGATGGCCTGGAAAGCGATCACGTAGATCAGGAAGGTCGCCGTCAGCACCGTCGCCATCATCGGGCTGATGAGGATCAGGACACCCGTCAGGATGGCAAGGATGTTGCGCACCACGTCGAACCAGAAATTGCCGGTCTTGGCGCCGCCGAACGTCAGGCTCCACAATCCGAGCACGCCGTCGATCAGCAGCAGCGCGCCGCCCACAACCACGAACACCGTCAGCGCCTGAACCGGGAAGATCACCGCATACAGCCCGGCCAGCAGCATCAGAACCCCGCGCAGCGCCGTCACCAGAGCCCAGCGCTTCTTGATCTCAGTCACAGCCATTTTGCCCTCCAAAGCCAATCGCCACCCGATATTGCGCCAACGCGCGGCGATTTGCACTGTTCCGCTCTTGCCAGCGCCATGGCGCAATGGTCATGTCCCCAGCCTTTTTGCCAACTCCGGATTGGGACGCTTCAATGCCTTTGGCGATCTACGCCCTCGCGCTGGCCGCTTTCGCCATCGGCACCACCGAATTCGTCATCTCGGGCCTGTTGCCGGGCGTTTCGTCTGATCTCATGGTCAGCATCCCCACCGCTGGCCTGCTGGTCACCGGCTATGCCGCGGGCGTCGCCGTTGGCGGCCCGATTCTGGCGCTGCTCACCGCGCGCTTCCCGGCCAAGCCAATGATCCTTGCGCTGGTCGCCGTTTTCGCTTTGGGCCAGCTGCTTTGCGCGCTGGCGCCCGACTACGCATTGCTGCTGGTGGCGCGGCTGGTGTCGGCCGCCGGGCATGGCGTGTTCTTTGGTATCGCCAGCGTCGCCGTATCGCGGCTGGTCGCACCCGAAAAGCGCGGCGTCGCCCTGTCGCTGTTTGTCGGCGGCATCACCGTTGCCAACATCCTCGGCCTGCCCGGTGGCACCGCCATCGGCAACGCCTTCGGCTGGCGCACCACCTTTGTCGTCATCGCCGCCTTCGCGCTGCTGGCCATGCTCGCCATCGCCCTCACCCTGCCCGCCACCCGCGCCGACCGCCAGCCGGAAGCGCCGCTCCGCCTGCAGGCGGCGCAACTTCGGCACCCGCAGGTGATCTCCTCCTATGTGATCATCGCCCTCGTGCTGATCGGGGCGCTCGCCTTCGGCACCTTCCAGGTGCCGATCCTGACCCACATCACCCAAATCCCCCCCGAGCAGGTGCCCTACTTCCTGCTGCTCGGCGGCGCGGGTGCAGTAGTCGGCATCTGGACCGGCGGACGGCTTGCCGACTGGCACTTGATGCCATCGCTCATCTGCATCCTGCTGGCGCAGTCGCTGGCCTACGCCATCCTGCTGTTCGCCGTGCATAACCCGATCGCCATGGCAATCATGCTGTTCGTTCAGGGCGCCGTGGGATTTGCGTTCTCGACACCCACCCAGGTGCGCATCCTCAACGCGGCGCGGGCCGCGCCGAACCTTGTCTCCACACTGATCTCGACGGCCTACAATATCGGCATCGCGTCGGGCGCGCTGATCGGTGCCACGCTGCTCGCCGCCGGCCTCGATTTCGCCCTGTTGCCCGCTGTCGGGATCGTCACCAGTGCCCTGGCGGCAATGGTCGCCGTCTTCTCGTGGCGAGCCGACCGCCGCCTGCCGGTCACCGCCTGACGCCACGCTCGCTGGGTCTACATCCCGCTTGACTTAAATCCGCCGACTGCTCAATTCCGCGCTCTGCCGAGTAGCACCCATGCCGATTGCCATTGCCGCCCTGTTTGCCGCTGCCTTCGCCATCGGCACCGCCGAATTCGTGATCGCAGGCATCCTGCCCGCGGTTTCGACCGACCTTGGCATCTCGATCCCAACGGCCGGCCATCTGGTAAGCCTCTATGCGCTGGGGGTCGCCGTAGGCGGGCCTGTGCTGGCGCTGGTCACCGGCCGGTTCTCCCGCAAGCGCCTGATCCTCATCTATGTCAGCATCTTTGTTGCCGGCCACGCGCTTTGCGCCCTCGCCCCCACCTATGAACTGCTGCTGATCGCCCGCGTCGCCGTGGCGCTGATCCACGGCGCTTTTTTCGGCACGGCGATGGTCGTCGCCACCAACATAGTCGCCGAGAACCGCCGCGGCGGCGCTGTCGCGTTGCTGCTTGCCGGGCTCACCGTCGCCAACATCATCGGCGTCCCGCTCGGCACCGCGATCGGCACCGCTTTCGGCTGGCGCATGACCTTCTGGGCCGTCGCCGGGCTCGGTGTCGCCGCCCTCGTCGCCCTTGCCCTGCTGGTGCCGATGGATCGCGGCGCACCCGTCGCGCAGGGCAATCTCGGCCGTGAGGTGGCGGCCCTGCTGCGCGAACCGGTGCTGTCGTCGTTGGCCGTCATCATCCTCCAGACCATCGGCCAGTTCGCCCTTTTCACCTACATTTCGCCGCTGCTGACCGGCGTTTCGGGCATCGCTCCCGGTACAGTGCCATGGCTGCTGCTGCTGTTCGGGCTGGGATCGACCGTTGGCGTCCTCGTCGGCGGCCGACTCGCCGACTGGAAGCTCATGCCGTCGCTCGTCGGCATCCTCTTGATCCAGGTTGTCATCTACGCCCTGATGCTGCTGTTCGTCGGCTCGGCCGCCGGCATGGGCGTGCTTGTCCTCTGCTGGGGCGCCATGGCGTTCGCCTTCGGCTCCCCCGTCCAAACCCGCATCCTCAATACCGTGCGCGATGCCCCCGCCCTCGCCTCCAATCTCATCCCCTCCGCCTTCAACGTCGCCATCGCCATCGGCGCCTGGCTCGGTGGACTGCTGATAGACGGGGGCATGTCCTACGGCCTCCTGCCGCTGGTCGGCGTCCTTGGAGCCGGTGCCTCCGTTGTCGTCGCCACCCTGTCGTGGCGCACCGCCGCCCGCCGCCCCACTGCTGCCGCGTAGTGCGGCGGCGCGCGCTGCGCTATGCTCGACTGATATTTCCGGAGTTGTTCTATGCTGTTGCCGTTGCTGTCGCTTTTTCTCGCCGCATTCAGCATCGGCACGACCGAGTTCGTCATCGCCGGCCTGCTGCCCGACATTTCGCGCGATCTCGGTGTCAGCATCCCCAGTGCCGGACTCCTCGTCACCGGCTATGCGATCGGCGTCGCCATCGGCGGGCCT
This sequence comes from uncultured Alphaproteobacteria bacterium, assembly GCA_963796775.1. Taxonomy (GTDB): domain Bacteria; phylum Pseudomonadota; class Alphaproteobacteria; order Rhizobiales; family Devosiaceae; genus Devosia_A. Next base: position 1,018,743 of record CAWCMZ010000007.1, read on the forward strand.
ATCCTCTCGCTCTTGACCTCGCGCTTTCCGCGCAAGCCGACCATCGTCAGCCTGATGGTGATCTTTGTGGTTGGTCATGTGCTCTGCGCGATCGCCCCGAACTACCTGCTGCTGATGGCGGCGCGGATTGTCGTGTCATTCAGCCATGGCAGCTTCTTCGGCCTGGCCGCCATCATCTCCGTATCGCTGGTGCCGCCTGAGCGCCGCGGCTTTGCCTTGTCGCTGGTCTTTGCCGGCATCAGTGTCGCCAATATTGTCGGCGTGCCGCTGGGCACTTTCATCGGCAACGCGCTCGGCTGGCGCGCTACCTTCTGGGTCGTTGGCAGCGTCGCCATCTTTGCCGGACTGGCGATGTTCGTCTTCCTGCCGCGCGATGCGGCCCAGCAGCGGCAGGGCGCCACCATCGCCGACCAGTTCCGTGTTCTCGGCCATCCGCAGGTCTACATGACCTACGCCATCATCGTTCTGGCGATGATCGGCTTTTTCAGCTTCTTCACCTTCATTGCGCCCTTCCTCGTCGAGGTAACACACATTCAGCCGCCCTACGTTCCGGCATTGCTGCTGTTGTTCGGCCTCGGGGCAACCATCGGCATTCTTGTGGGCGGACGGCTTGGCGACTGGCGGCCGGTGCAGACTCTCTTGTTCACCTTTCCCGTGCAGACCCTTGTCTATTCGTCGGTTTTACTCTTCGCCCCGAACCCCTACGCGATGACCTTCCTGCTTTTTGCCGTCGGCGCCTCCGTTATGGTGGTGAACGCCACCCTGCAGGGCCGCATCCTCGGCGGCGCTGCCGCCGCCCCCGACCTCGCCTCCACGCTCATTTCGTCGGTGTTCAACATCGGCATCGCCATCGGCGCCTGGCTCGGCGCGACCCTCCTGACCCAGGGGGCGCCCTATGCGAGCCTGCCCTGGCTTGGCGTCATCATGTCGGTTCTCGTGTCGCTGTTGGTCATCGTCGCCATCCGCATCGACAACCGCCGCCCCGTCACCGTCGCCCCGGCCACCTGAGATGACGCGGCTCCGCCTGATCATCAACGGCAAATCGGCACGCGATCCGCGCGTCCGAGCCGCGGTGGCGGCGGTGCGCGGCGACGGGCACGAGGTCGAGCCTCGGGTGACCTGGGAGGCTGCCGATGCCACCCGCATGACCCGCGAAGCGCTCGCCGCCAACCCTCCCGATGTTATCGTTGCAGCGGGGGGCGACGGCACCGTCAACGAGGTGTTCGGCGCGGCGTATCTGGCAAACATCCCGAAATCGGTGTCCCTCGCCATCCTGCCGCTCGGCACCGCCAACGACTTCGCCCACGCCGCGGGCATCCCCATCGACGACCTGACGGCCGCCCTCCGCCTCGCGGCGACGGCACCCCCGCGCCCGCTCGATCTGCCGCTGCTGGACGGACGGCCCTTCGTCAACATGGTGACCGGCGGCTTCGGCTCCCGGGTCACCGTGGAAACCGACCCCGAACTCAAGCGCCACCTGGGCGGTCTCGCTTACGTGCTCACCGGAGTTGCAAAGCTGCAGGACCTGACCGCCAGCACCGGACATTTCCGTGCCGCGGGATTCGACTGGGAGGGCCGCTTCCTCGCCATGGCAATCGGCAATGGCCGGCAGGCCGGCGGCGGCATCCAGCTTTGCCCCGATGCACGCGCCGACGATGGACTGCTCGACCTGATGATCCTCCCCGAATTGTCGCAGGAGGAGCGCATCGACGCCTTCTCGAGCCTGCTGCACCTCGGCGCGCAGGGCATCGGCGCCATCCAGCGGACCGCGCGCAGCCCATGGATCGAGTACACCTCGAACGAGGAACTGCACGTCAATCTCGACGGCGAGCCCATCCGCACGCGCAGCTTCCGGGTCGAATGCCGCCCCGGCGCGCTGCAGGTCCGCCTCGGCCCAACCGCGATGCTTGGCTAGCGGAGTTTTGCAGCCGTTCAGCCCAGCAGTGCCTTCACCTTGCCGCTGGCTTTGCCGAAGTCGATGCGGCCGGGATAGTCGGCCTTCAGCGAGGCGATCACCTTGCCCATGTCCTTGCCGCCGGCCGCGCCGGTCTTGGCGATGGCAGCCTTGATCGCGGCCTCGATCTCCTCCTCCGTCAGCCCTTTGGGCAGGAACTCGTTGAGGATGTCGATCTCTTCCTTTTCCACCGTCGCGAGGTCATTGCGGCCCGCCTCCACGTAGATCGCAAAACTCTCCTCGCGCTGCTTCACCATCTTTTGCAGCAGCGGCAGGATTTCTTCGTTGGTCAGCGGCGGCTTGCCATTGCCCCGTGCCTCGATGTCCTTGTCCTTGATGGCGGACGAAATCGCCCGCAGTGTCGCCGTCCGGCGGGCATCCCGCGCCTTCATGGCGGCCTTCACGCCGTCGCTGATGATCTCGCGCATGGCTGTCTCCCGGTTGTCCGTGCCGTTATGGGCCTCCATATATCGCAATAAACCCATTCCGCCACTTGCGCTGCATAGGCCCGGCTTCTATGGAGAGCCCTCAACCGACAGCGCCCGAACCTCTGGAGACCGCCATGACCGGCTGGCAGCAATCCCCCGCGACCGCCCTTCTGATCCTGCAGGATGGTACCCGCCTTGAAGGTCGCGGCATCGGCGCCGTTGGACACGCGGCCGGCGAAGTCTGCTTCAACACCGCTATGACCGGCTACGAGGAAATCCTCACCGATCCCTCCTATGCGGGGCAGATCGTGACCTTCACCTTCCCCCATATCGGCAATGTCGGAACCAACGACGAGGACATCGAGACGGTGAACATGGCGGCCCTGTCCGGGCGTCCGCGGCGTCGTCCTCAAGGCCGACATCACCAATCCCTCGAACTACCGGGCTGCCCACAAGCTCGACGCCTGGCTGAAGGCGCGCAACATCATCGGCATCACCGGCATCGACACGCGGGCCCTCACCGCCCGCATCCGCGAGGGCGGCATGCCCAACGGCGTCGTGGCGCATGCACCCGACGGCTACTTCCACGAGCCCTCGATTGTCGCTGAGCTGAAGGCGTTCCCCGGCCTCGAGGGCCTCGATCTCGCCAAGGAAGTCACCACCGCCCAGACCTACAAATGGGACCAGACTCCATGGTCCTGGCCGAACGGCTACGGCACGCTGGAAGACCCCGAGTTCCACATCGTCGCCGTCGACTATGGCGCCAAGCGCAACATCCTTCGCCGTCTCGCCGCGCAGGGTGCCCGCGTCACCGTCGTCCCCGCGACGGCGACTGCCAAGGACATCCTGTCGCACAATCCCGACGGCATCTTCCTCAGCAATGGTCCAGGCGACCCGGCGGCGACCGGCAAATATGCCGTCCCCGCCATCAAGCAGCTCATGGAAACCGGCAAGCCGATCTTCGGCATCTGCCTCGGCCACCAGTTGCTCGGCCTGGCGCTCGGCGGCGCCACTGCCAAGATGCATCAGGGCCACCATGGGGCGAACCATCCGGTCAAGGATCTGACCACCGGCAAGGTCGAGATCACCTCGATGAATCACGGCTTTGCCGTGGTGAGCGAAAGCCTGCCGGCCGGTGTAACCGAGACCCATGTGTCGCTGTTCGACGGCTCCAACGCCGGGCTCAGCGTCGACGGCAAGCCGATCTTTTCGGTGCAGTATCACCCCGAGGCGTCACCCGGACCGCACGACAGCCATTATCTCTTCACCCGCTTTCTCAATCAGGTGCGCGTGCAGAAGGGCCTGCCGCAGAAGCCCGAGAGCGTGAAGGCATAGTCGAACACAAAAGGGCCGCCATCAGGCGGCCCCTCTTTGCACCGAGTTTCCTCCGCCCGTTATGACGTCAGCGTCTTGAATTCGACGTTGTCGATCTTGTCGTTGCCGTTGACGTCGGCCTTCTCGAACTCCGTCGCAGTCAGGTCGGGCACCGCAAGCAACGCCTCGGCGAGGTCAAGCTGCTGATCTCCGTCCGCGTCGGCGGCAGTGAAGTCGAGCGGACCCTTCGGTGTTGCGGCCATCGAGTTCGCAGCCATGTCATCCGACTTGGCCATCGGCTCACCGGCCTTGAGGCCCAGATCGGCCAGCGTCTTGAACTCGACATTGTCAATCATGCCATTACCATTGACGTCGGCCTGATCGATCTGCGCGGCAGTGGCGTCGGGGAACGCGGCCAGCGTCTCGGCAAGGCTGAGCTGCTGGTCGGAATCGACGTCGAACTGCCCGAATTCCGGCGGTAGGGTTGTTGCGGCGGCATAAACCGCCGGGCCGGAGATGCCAGCCAGTACGCCGGCCGTCAGAAGTGCGATTTTGAGCTTGGTCATTTGGGAAATCCCTTCAGATCCAGTTGTGTTCGGTGCATCTGGCACCGGGCCGACTTATTCGTCGTCCGCACCCAAAACCCCTAGGTTCGTCAGTTGGTTGCTGGTGCCTGCCGATTGAGCAAAGCCGCAATTTTGCCACGCTGATGGCACGCGAAAAGCCATACGATCTGCGGCGCACGGCGCGACGCGACGTGTTCTCCCAAAGCGGTCAAGCAGCTCGCAAACAAACCATTGTGAAGCGAGAACTGGCCCTCAGATGTTGCCGCTGAGCGTGTCGCACTTGCTGACGTCACCAGTCGTGAAGCCCTGCTGGAACCACTTCATGCGCTGCGCCGAAGTGCCGTGCGTGAAGTTTCGGGACGAGACCGTTCCGCGCGTCAGCGTGTCGTCGCCGATGGCGTTGGCCGCCGTCATGGCCTCCTGGAAATCTCCGGTGTCCAGGAAGTTCTCCTTGCCCTCGTAATTCGCCCAGATGCCCGCGTAGCAATCGGCCTGCAACTCGATCCGCACCGAATAGGCGTTGGCCTGCTCCTGGCTCATGCGTCTGCCGCTTCTGGTTGAACTCGGGCAGGATACCGGTGAGGTTCTGCACATGATGGCCGACCTCATGGGCGATCACGTAGGCCTGCGCGAAGTCGCCGGGCGCGCCGAACTGATTGCGCAACTGGTCGTAGAAGGCCAGATCGATATAGACCTTCCTGTCGTCGGGGCAGTAAAACGGTCCGGTCTCGGCGCTTGCCTCGCCGCAGGCCGAGTTGGTCTGGCCGGAGAACAGCACCACCTTGGGTGGCGTGTAGGTCAGCTTGTTCTGGCTGAACACTTCTCCCCAGAGATTCTCGGTGTCTTTCACCACCACGCCCACGAAGTCGGCCAGTTGGTCCTGTCCGGCCGCCGGAGGCGGGAAAGAGTTGGTGTACGACGAGCCGCCGCCACTCCCGGTGCCCTGCCCGCCCGTACCGTCGATCAGGCTCAGCGGATTAATGCCAAATGCCATCGCGATGACGATGACGACGATGATCAGGCCAATACCGCCGAGACCGCCACCCGCGCGACCGGTTGGGATGCGAAAACCGCCTCCCCCCTGGCCAAACGGATTGGAGCCGAGTCCGCCCCCAAAGCCCCCGCCACCGCCGCCCTGGCCACGCCGATCTTCAATATTCGAGCTCCGGTCGCGTCCCTGCCACTTCATGCCGATCTCCATCGCCGCTGTGCTGCAGTTTACAGGCAAGTCACCCGGCCGGGCAAACCCGCAAATTGACCTGACGGCCGAAATGGGCGGAATATGCTGTGCCGCGTCATCGCAGCGTCACGCTGGCGCGGCAAGAGCCAGCAGTTCGCCGCACAGGCATCGAGACAACTGCCCCACGGAGCCTTCGTTCCGTTCTGGTGCAGCCTCCAGCCGATTTCCGGAGTTAGCGATGACAGACAATATCCGAATTTCCCGCCGCGCCTTCCTGGCGGGCTCCGCCGGCGTCGGCGCGCTGGTAGTCATGCACCCGTTCGCGCTGCAGGCCGCCGAGAATGAGGCCCATCTGCGCCTCATCGAGACCACCGACCTGCACGTCGCGGTCTACCCCTATGACTACTTTGCCGACAAACCGAACGACACCATGGGCCTCGCCCGCACCGCCTCGCTGATCGACGCCATCCGCGCCGAGGCCGGCAATTCCATCCTCATCGACAATGGCGACGTCATCCAGGGCAACCCGCTGGGCGATTATGTCGCCTATGAGCGCGGTCTCGACGGTAAGCTGCATCCCACCATCGCCGCCATGAATACCCTCGGCTACGAGGTCGGCACGCTCGGCAACCACGAGTTCAACTATGGCCTCGAGTTCCTCGACGCCGCCATGAAGGGCGCCAACTTCCCCTTCGTTTCGGCAAACTTCGTCAGGGGCGAACTGGCGGCGGATCCGCTGAGCGACACCACCTACATCGCCCCCTATCGCATCGTCGAAAAGGAAATCACCGACGGCGCCGGCAACGCATCCACAATCAAGATCGGCTTCATCGGCTTCCTGCCGCCGCAGATCATGACCTGGGACTCCAACAATCTCGCCGGCAAGGTCAACACCCGCGACATCGTCGAGACTGCGAAGGCCTACATTCCGAAAATGCAGGCCGAAGGCGCCGAACTCATCGTCGCGCTGTCCCACTCCGGTATCGCGGCCGACGGTGGTCCCGGCGCCGAGAACGCTTCGCTGCAGCTCGCCGCCGTTGACGGCATCGACGTCGTCCTGACCGGCCATCAGCATCTGGTGTTCCCCAACTCCAAGGACTTCGACGGCCTCGAAGGCGCCGACCTCGAAAAGGGCACCCTCGCCGGCAAGCCTGCGGTGATGGCCGGGTTCTGGGGCTCCCACATGGGCCTCATCGACCTGCTGCTGGCCAAGGGCGCCGATGGCAAGTGGAGCATCGCCTCGCACACCTCGGAAGCCCGCCCGATTTTCGAGCGCAAGGACGGCAAGGTCACACCGCTGGTCGAGAGCGAGGCCAAGATCATCGAACTCGGTAAAGGCCGAGCATGAGGCAACGCTGGAATATGTCCGCCGTCCAGTCGGTGAAACTGCCGCGCCGCTTCACTCCTATTTCGCTCTCGTCGCCGACGATCCGTCGGTGCAGATCGTCAATATCGCGCAGAAATGGTACATGGAGCAGATGCAGAAAGGCAGCACCTGGGACGGTGTGCCGATCCTCTCCGCCGCCGCCCCGTTCAAGGCTGGCGGTCGTGGTGGCCCGGACTACTACACCGACGTCCCTGCCGGCCCGGTGGCCATCAAGAACGTCGCCGACCTCTATCTCTACCCCAACACCATCCAGGCAGTTGAGATCACCGGCGCGGATGTAAAGGAGTGGCTCGAGCGCTCCGCCGGTATCTTCAACCAGGTTACCGCCGGCGGTTCCGACCAGCCGCTGATCAATCTCGACTTCCCCGCCTACAACTTCGACGTCATCGACGGCGTCACCTACAAGATCGACCTCACCCAGCCGAGCAAATACGCGGTCGACGGCAAGTCGGTCGCCAATCCCGATGCCAGCCGCATCGTCGACCTCATGTACGAGGGCAAACCCATCGATCCTGCCGCCAAATTCGTCGTCGCCTCGAACAACTACCGTGCCGGTGGCGGCGGCAATTTCCCCGGCATCAACGGCTCCGTCGTCGTGTTCAAGGGCCCCGATACCAACCGCGATCTTCTGATCCGCTACATCGTCGACCAGAAGACCATCCAACCCAAGGCGGACAGCAACTGGTCGCTCGCTCCCATCCCGGGAACCACCGTTCTGTTCGAGACCGGACCGAAAGCGAAAGACCACCTCGCCGACGTCACCGCCGTAAAGATCGAGTTCGTCAAGGAAGCCGAGGACGGCTTTGGCGTGTATCGCATCACGCTGTGATGACTCTGGGCGGGCGCAAGACAGCGCCCGCCTCCTCCAAACCGTCGACTTGCAGCCCGGCCCCCGCCTGCTACAAATTGCAGTCGTTTGCAGATTTTGGAGCTCCCATGCGCCCCTTGCTTGCCGGCCTCGCAACCATCGCCCTCGCCTTCGCCACAACCACTGTCGATGCGCAGCAGCAGAAGGACGCCTGCTACGACATTCAGGAAGGCCAGATCGACCAGAATCTTCACAACGCCTATTACAACGCCCAGTCCACCGACACCTGGCGGCAGTTGCTGCAGAACGCCGATGGGCAACTGATGGGGCAACTGGCGGGCGTGTACTACGCGGAGCGTCCGTCGCCGGACGGCGTCTATCTCAACCGCGTCTACCGCAGCTTCGAGCCCAACGGCCTGTTCCAGTATCAGGATCAGACCTGCGGCAATATCCAGGGCATCGCCTGCTCGCAGAACCAGGGCACGGGCGAGTGGCGCGCCACCACCTGGAGCGACGGCTCCATCTACATGATGATGCGCTTCTCCGACCTGGTTCGCACGTCAGCGTGTGCCGGCCAGCGCGTTCAGATGCAGGGCAACATCATGTACGACGAGTTTGGCGGCACCTGGCAGCGCGTGCGTTGAGGCTGGCCGCAACCCCTTGACTTGTTTCACGGCTGCGTTTTGCTTCCCCGGCTCGGTTTGAATTGTTGGGGGAGCGGGGATTGATGACGGAAATCGACAGGATTAAGGGTCTGCTGGCTGAGGCGGGCGTTGTGGTCAATGGGTCTGACCCTTGGGACCCCCAGTTGCACGATGAGAAACGCTTCTGGCAGCGGCTGTTCGCGCAGGGCTCGCTCGGCTTGGGCGAAGCCTATATGGACGGCCTGTGGGATGCCGAAGACCTGGCCGAATTCTTCAGCCGCATGGTCCGTTACGATATCGGCTGGAAGCTCCGGCTCACCCCCAATCTGGTGTGGCAGATCCTGAAGGCGCAGCTGCTCAACATGCAGACCATCGGCCTCTCGCAGCGGGTCGCCCGCATCCACTACAGCGAAACCGACGCCTACAAGGCAAGCCTCGATGCGCGCATGACTGGCAGTTGCGGCTACTGGCCGCCCGGCGTCACCAATGTCGATCAGGCGCAGGAGGCCAAGCTCGATCTGGTCTGCCGCAAGATCGGCTTGCAGGCCGGTCAGAAGGTCTGGGACATCGGCTGCGGCTGGGGCGCCTTCATGGGCTTCGCCGCCGAGAAGTACGGCGCCGAGTGCGTCGGCGTCACAGTCTCACCCGATCAGGCCGCCTATGGCCGCGAACGCTACAAGCACCTGCCCGTCGAGTTTCAGGTGAAGGACTATCGCGAGTTCGATGGCAAGGTCGACCACATCGTCTCGATGGGGATGTTCGAGCACGTCGGCTACAAGAACTACCGCACCTATTTTGAAGCGGCCCACCGCGCGCTGAAGGGCGACGGCCTGTTCATGATGCATACCATCGGCATGAAGGACACCTTCACCACCATCGAGCCCTGGCTCGAAAAATACATCTTCCCGGGTGGGGTGCTCCCCTCCATGCGCCAGTTAGGCAAGGCCATCGATGACCTCTGGACAGTGGTCGACGTGCACAACATCGGCCCGCACTACGACAAGACGCTGGTCGCCTGGTGGGAGAACTTCCGGGCCAAATGGCCCGCGCCCCAGACGCCCGAGGAGAACCGCTTCTTCCGCATGTGGAAATACTATCTCCTGTGCTGCGCCGGCGGCTTTCGCTCGCGCGGCCTGCAGGTCTGGCAGTTCGTGCTGTCGCCGCGGGGCGTGCCGGAGGGATACGTGTTCGCCCGGTGAATCCGCGCCTCGGCATCGCCCTGGCCTTGCTGCTGCTGTTTGGTGGCGCGGCCTATCTGTGGCTCAACCCGCAGCCGCCTGCGCCGGCGCCAAATCCCGCCTTACCGGATTCGACCACACCTGATCGAGGCGGTCGTCCCCACGCTACGCATTTCATTTTCGCCATGAGCTGGCAGCCCGGCTTCTGTGAGACGGAGCCCCGTAAGCCCGAATGCCGCAGCCAGCAGCAGGGGCGCTTCGACGCCGAGCACTTCACCCTGCACGGACTTTGGCCCGACGATGAATATTGCGATGTGCCCGCCGCACTCATCGAGACCGACAAGGCCGGGCGCTGGCGCGATTTGCCAGCCCTTCAGCTCACCTCAGCCACCTCGGCAACACTCGACGAGATGATGCCCGGTACCCGCTCGATGCTGGAACGGCACGAATGGATCAAGCACGGCACCTGTTCGGGCGCATCCGAAGACGCTTACTTTGCGGCCGCCATCAATGTACTCCGCCAGCTCAACGCGTCGCTGGTTAGAACGCTGTTCTCCGCCAGCATCGGCGCCCCGCTCACACTGGGCGAAATCCGCGACAGCTTCGACCAGGCATTCGGCAGCGGCGCCGGTGACCGCATTCGCCTCGCTTGCGCGGAGGACGGCAACCGCCGGCTGATTACCGAGATCACCATCGGGCTGCGCGGTGACCTGCTCGCCGACCAGACCCTCAAACCGCTGCTGCGGGCGGCATCGCCAACCAGTGGCGGGTGCGGCCAGGGAATCGTCGATCGCATCGGCGATCAGTAGCGCCCACGACAGGGCGGCCGTTTCGGCCGCCCCGCTCAAGCGTCACGACTGCTCAGTCTATTGCCCGTCGGGCGTGACGCCTATGGTTACCTTCGGCACATCGATGTCGACGGTCTTGCTGCCACCGTGGCCAAGGTTGGAGAATAGGAAAAATCCGACGACGACGACGGCGACCAGGAGGATCCCGGCAATCACGCCGCCGGCTCCAATGCCGCCACCCGTGTCGATGATGGTTTCACGATCTGCCATGTTTCCGGGCTCCAGGTTGAGTTGCCATAACAACGAACGGACTGCCGGGCGGTTCCGTTACTGCACCTTGCTCGCCACGATCTCGAATGGCACAGCGTGCTGCCCGGCGTCGAAGGTGAGATAGAGGCAGAGAGCCGCCAGCAGTATCGCAAGCACGATGGCCGACTGCCCGCCAAGATTCCAGGCCTTGTCCTCAACGGTCGCGCGCTTGCTCATGGCAGGTCTTTCTGGTTCGGGTAAGCCCAACGTGCGGACATTCCATGCGGTTCCCGCCTGCCGCGCCAACGAAGTCTTAACCCACTCCGTTCATTGCGCTTCAACGGCTCGGGGATAGCGTGCGGCTGCCCTACCCCGGAGCCCCTCATGGCAGATCCTCGCTTCGCCCTCGAAATCACCGGGCTCAACAAGAGTTTTGACCGGCCGGTGGTCAACAACCTCGATCTGCGGATCAAGGCCGGTGAATTCTACGCCCTGCTGGGCCCCAACGGAGCGGGCAAGACCACCATCCTTCGCATGGTGGCCGGGCTGCTGCAGCCCGAATCCGGCGACCATCTCGGTCTATGGCGTCGACGCCAAGCGCGATCCGCTGGCCGCCAAGGCCATCGTTGCCTGGGTCTCCGACGAACCCATGGTCTACGACCGCCTGACCCCGCTGGAATACCTCGAATTCGTCGCCGGGCTCTGGCAGATCGACGCCGCCACTGCCGAAGCCCGCGCCCGCGAACTGATCGGCTGGCTGGGTCTCACGCCGCACGCCAACGAGCGCTGCGGCGGCTTCTCCAAGGGCATGCTGCAGAAGGTCGCGCTCGCCGGCGCCCTGGTGCACGACCCCAAGCTGATCATCCTCGACGAGCCGCTCACCGGCCTCGACGCCGGCTCCGCCCGGCAGGTCAAGCAGGTGCTGCTCGACAAGGTGGCCGCCGGGGTCACGGTCATCATGACGACCCACATCCTCGAAGTCGCCGAACGCATGGCCGAACGCATCGGCGTCATCTCGAATGGCCGGCTGATCGCCGAGGGCACGCTCGCCGAACTGCGCGGCCGCGCCAAGCACGGCAGCACCACGCTCGAGGAGATCTTCCTCGAACTCGTCGCCGAAACCAGCGAAGCCGCCTGATGTCCGAGCCCGCCTCGCTGACCTGGTTCGCCCGCCACGAGCTGAGCCTCATTCTCCGCGATGCGGCCGCCATGCTGACCGGCGGCCACCGCACCCGCCGCATTGTGCTCGCCATCGTTCTCGGCATCGTCGCCATTGTGCTGCACCTGATGGCGAACGCCCTCATTGCGCCGCTCGCCGCAGCCGGCATCGTCGCCGACAAATCGACGCTGGTCTTCATCACCGGCTCCGGCTTCCTGTTCTGGACGGTGATGCTGAGCCAGGCACTGGAATCGGTCACGCGCGCCTATTACGCCCGCTCCGATCTCGACCTGATCCTGTCCTCCCCCGCCTCGGCGCGCAAAGTCTTCGCCGTCCGCACCACCATCACCGCCTTCACCACGCTGCTGTTGTCGTGCCTCCTCGCAAGTCCGCTGATCAACATGCTGGCGCTCCATGCAGGGCCGCAATGGCTGATGGCCTATGCCGTCCTGGCCGCGCTCAGCGCCCTCTCCACCGCCATCGCCGTACTCGTGACCATCGCCCTGTTCCGGGTCGCTGGACCCCAGCGCACCCGCTTCATCGCACAGATCATCGCCGCGATCGTTGGCGCCGGCTTCATCATCGGCATCCAAGCCGCCGCCATCCTCTATTACGGCAACATGTCGCGTTTCTCGATCCTGCAGAATTCCGACTTCATCGCCGCCGCCCCCGATATCTCGAGCTGGTTCTACGCGCCGGCCCGCGCCGCCATGGGCAACGCCTCGGCGCTGTTTGGCGTCGCGCTGCTGGGCTTCGGCGCGCTGGCCGGCGTCATTGTGCTCGCCTCCACCAGCTTTGGCCGCCACGCCATCGCCGCGGCCGGCATCTCGCATTCGCGCACCACCCAGAAGGCGACCGATCACCACTTCACGCTGCGCACCCCGCGGCAGGTGCTCCGTGCCAAGGAGTGGAAGCTCCTCGCCCGCGATCCGTGGCTCTTGTCGCAGACCCTGATGCAGATTCTCTATCTGGTGCCGCCCGGATTGCTGCTCTGGCTGAACTTCGGCGCCGCCGCCGGTGTCTACATCGTCGTCGTCCCGGTGCTGGTGATGGCCTCGGGCCAGCTAGCCGGCGGCCTTGCCTGGCTTGCCATCTCGGGTGAGGACGCGCACGACCTCGTGGTGACCGCGCCGGTCAGCCAGAACACCGTTCTGCGCGCCAAGATCGAAGCGGTGCTCGGCACCATCGCGGTCATCCTCGCGCCGTTGCTGCTGCTGATCGGCTTAAGTTCACTCGAAATGGCCGGCATCACTGCGCTCTGTGCCGCGCTCTCGGCCAGCTCCGCCACCGCCATCCAGCTCTGGTTCCGCGTCCCGATGCGGCGCGCCATGTTCCGCCGTCGCCAGGTGGCGTCGCGTGCCGCCACCATCTCCGAGGCTTTTGCCTCGATCATGTGGGCCGGCACCGCAGCGCTTCTGGCGGGGGGCGGCTGGCTGGTCTATGCCTCCGTCGTCCCCACCGTGCTTGCGATCCTCGTTGTGTTCGTCGCCTGGCTGCTCAGCCCCAAGGGCAAGGCCGAGCCGTCCCGCTAGCGAAGATGTGCCGCTAACCAAGCCGCGCGGCGTACACCACGTCCTTGCGCACCCGGTTGGCGTAGGTGTGGACCGCCAGCGCCGCAACGCCTGCCAGCGCGCCCACCCAACCCAGATCCCTGGCCGAGCCCAGCGTCAGCACAGTGCCGCCGATGACTGCCCCAAGCGCCACGCCGAAATACAGCGCCGACACGTTGAGCGACAGCGAGATCGGCGCCGCCTCCGGTGACATGGCTACGATCTGGCTGGTCTGGGCCGGCGGGAAGCCCCAGCCGACGACGCCCCACGGCACTGTCAGCAGCACGATCAGCCACCCCGCCAGCGGCGCCGGCGTCCAGTACGCCAGCACCGAAAACAGCACCAGGATGCCAACCGACAATCCAATCACCCAACTGACCGTGCGCGCTGCACCCAGCCGGTCGGCGAACTGCCCGGAGGCGTAATTGCCGACGATCGCTCCGAGGCCAAAGCCCAGCAGTGCCAGCGGCAAGACGCTGAGCGACAGCCCGGTCTCGGTAACCAGCTTGGCGATATAGGTGAACACGGTGAACGCCGCTGCCAGCGTCAGCAGCGTGACCAGCAGCGCACTGGCGATCCCCGGACGTGTCACCACCAGCAGCCGGTCACGCAATGCCAGCCTGGTGCCAACCTGATTGCGGGGCAGCATCATCCACAGCGCAGCCGTCACCACTACGCTGACGGCGGCCGTGGCAAGGAATGCGCCGCGCCAACCCATGCCGTTTGCGATCAATGCGCCGAGCGGCGCACCCAGCGCCACCGAGACAGTCGTGCCTCCGACAATGACGGAGATCGCGCGGGCGCGGGTAGATGGCGTCGACAGTGCCACGGCCACGCCTTGCGCCGCCGCGGTGAACAGCCCAGCGCCGAGCGCCATGATGACGCGGGAAACGATGAGCATTGTGAATGACGTGGCCACGCCGGCGATCAGATTGCCCAGCGCGAACAGCAGCATCGTCGCCGTCAGCACCAGCCGCCGGTCCATGCCGCCGGTTACCGTCGCGAGAACCGGGCCGCCGACGGCATAGGCCACCGCATAGGCCAGAACCAGCGCGCCCGCCTGTGCAACCGGCACCTGCATTTCCCCCGCTATGCCCGGCAAGAGGCTCGCAATCACGAAAGCGCCGGTGCCAATGGCAAAGGCGCCCAGCGCCAGCCAGATCAAACGCATATCCATTTGGAGAGTCCTTAGTTCAATGATTGTTGAACAAATGAACCTCAGTCGGATTGCTGTCAAGGCTTAGTTCAATGGATATTGAACTTTAGGACGGTTTGGCCTATATCCAACGGATGCCAGTCCAGACGTCCCTGCCGCATCCCTCGGCCGAACAGATCACCCTCCCCGATGTGCTGACCGCGCTCGGCGATCAGACGCGCCTTGCCATCATCGGCTACCTGGCGCGGGACGAAGCCAGTGGTATGACCTGTGGCCAGTTCATTGACCTCGCATCCAAGACCTCCATCAGCTACCACCTGACCAAGCTGCGCGAGGCCGGGGTTGTCCGAGTCCAGCCGGAAGGCACGCGCCGCCGCGTCACCCTGCGCCGCGCCGATCTCGACGACCGCTTCCCCGGCTTCCTCGATTCCATCATCGCCAGCGCCAGGAACCTGCGGCTGGTCGAACTCGAAGACCATTTCGCCGCCTAGCGCCGATTGCCGCTAACCGCTAGATACGCGGCATGTCCGAACTCACCTTCCGCGACGCCGTTCCGTCCGACCTGCCATTCATCATCACCCTCGTGGTCGAAGACAGCGTCATCACCACAAATGACGATGCGACCGACGCCATGGCTCCCGAATATCTTGCCGCCCTTGCCGCCGTGGACGCCGATCCCAATCAGCGCATGATCATCGCCGAACTGGATGGCGAGGCAGTCGGCACGCTGCAGCTCACCTTCATCCCCGGCCTCATGCGCCGCGGCATGTGGCGCTGTCTCGTGGAACAGGTTCACATCGCCGCCCCGCACCGCAGCAAGGGGCTTGGCGGCCGGATGATCGAGTGGGCCATCGAGGAAAGCCGTGCCCGCGGCTGCGGCATGGTGCAGCTGACCTCGAACAAGAAGCGTCTCGACGCCCATCGCTTCTACCGCAGGCTGGGCTTCGCCCAGTCGCACGAAGGCTTCAAGCTGATGCTCTAGCGGCGCGGCTCCGCCGCTCCAAGGCGCACCATCACCTCGCCCGGGATGTTGTAGAAGCGGACAACCTCTTTCTGGTCGCGCAGGCCACAGAGTTCGCGTTGCACCAGGAACGCCCATACCGCACGGGCTGCCTTGTGCAGCAACGCCTGCCGGACCTCGGGATCGCCGGGCGCGGCGTCGAACGCTCTGAGCGCCGCCAGTGACGATTCCACCAGCCGCCCCTGATGCCCAAGCGACGATGCCTTTTCGGCCTGCAACTCGTCTTCAAGCACATTGATGCCGAGATCCATCCCGGCTCTGGCGGCGGCAATCTGCGGCAACAGGATCGACATGCTGGCTCGGCGTGGCTTGTTCCGGTTGCGAAATTAGGCATCACGGGCTGACTTCGCAACCCGGCCCTATGCCGCAAGCGGCCGCCATGCGACAAGCCGCAATCACATTTCCGAGCGCCCGATGCCCAGCCCCATCTCGACCCGCGCAGCGACCCTGATTGGTTTCGGCGCCATAATCCTCTGGTCGCTGCTGGCCTACCTGACGACAGCCAGCGGCGGCATGCCGCCGTTCCAGCTGATGGCCGTCACCTTCGCAATCGGCGGGCTGGCGGGCGTCGCCCTCTGGCCGTTCCGCCCCGGCGCCATCCGGGCGCTGCGCCAGCCACCGAAAGTCTGGCTGCTCGGCGTTGGCGGCCTTTTCGGCTACCACTTCCTCTACTTCACCGCCCTCCGCAACGCCCCGCCGGTCGAAGCCGGACTGCTGAATTATCTCTGGCCGTTGCTCATCGTCTTGTTCTCGGCCCTCCTCCCCGGGGAGAAACTGAGTCCGCGGCACATCATCGGCAGCGTCCTGGCGCTGTTCGGGGCCGCCCTGATCGTCTCGGGCGGGCAAGGCGTCGGCGTCCGCACCGAACACCTGTTCGGCTATGCGGCCGCCCTCGCCGCGGCTTTCGTCTGGTCCAGCTACTCAGTGATTTCCCGCCGCTTCGCGTCCGTGCCCACCGACGCGGTCACTGGCTTCTGCCTTGTTACCGCTGCGCTCGCCTCAGTGTGCCACCTCCTCCTCGAGCCCTCCGTGTGGCCAGCGGCGTGGACCGAATGGCTGGCCATCGTTGCGCTCGGGCTGGGGCCGCTCGGCCTCGCCTTCTACGTCTGGGACATCGGCATGAAGCGGGGCGACATCCAGGTGGTCGGCGCCGCCTCCTACGCCACCCCGCTGCTCTCCACCCTGATTCTGATCGGTGCCGGCGCCGCGTCCTTCACCCTCAACATCGCCATCGCCTGTATCCTGATCACCGCCGGCGCGGTCATCGCGGCGTGGTCGCTGCTGTTTACGAAGCCTCGGCAGCAAATCCCTTAACCCCACCCCATTTTACTTCCGAACGGGAGGCGACTGGGCAGGGTTCGAATTTCCGACGGCAGCATCCGAATCAAGCACATCGAAGGAGACGAAGCGCAGCGGTCGCGCGCTCGCAGCGCATGCGGGCTGGCAAGATTGTCGATCTGGAGCTGTGATTTCGGCGAAAGTTCGGAACACTCGGCGCCGGCGATCGCAAAATGGTCGCCGACACCACGCGCGCCTCCTTCGCGACGTCTCTCTAGAACAGGAAGCTCGCCGTCGCCGGATCGGCGCCGACGCGCCCGGCTGCCGCGTTGTCGAGCCCGTCGATCTTCGCCATGTCGTCGCCGTCGAGTTCGAACTGCAACGACGCGAAGTTTTCGCTGATGCGCTCGGCGTGAATCGACTTGGGGATCACGATCAGCCCCTGTTGCAGGTGCCAGCGGATAATGACCTGCGCCGCGGATTTGCCGTGTTTCCTGGCGATCTCGCCCACCACCTTGTCGTCGAGCATGCGGCCGCTGCCAAGCGGGCTCCAGCATTCGATGGCGATGTCGTGCTCCTGCATGAAGCGGCGCTTGTCGCGCTGCTGAAACCGCGGATGCAGTTCGATCTGGTCGACGGCTGGCGTGACGCCCGTCTCGCCGACGATCCGCTCGATATGGTCCGGGTTGAAATTCGACACGCCGATCGAGGTCACACGTCCAGACGCCTGCAGTTCGACCAGCACCTTCCACGCCTCGACATACTTGTCCTGACTGGGCACCGGCCAATGGATCAGAAACAGATCCAGGCGGTCGAGCTTCAGCTTGCTCATCGTTTCATCGAACGCCCTGAGCGCAAGATCGCGCGCGTGCCCGCCATTGCGCAGCTTCGAGGTGATAAAGAGCTCGGCCCGCGGCACCCCGGACTGCTCGATCGCCTGCCCGACGCCCTCCTCGTTGTGATATCCCTCGGCGGTATCGATCAGCCGGTAGCCCGCCCTGATGCCATCCAGTACGACCCTTGCGGTGATAGCCGGGTCGACCTGCCAGACGCCCAGTCCGAGCTGTGGAATGCGCCCGCCATCGCGCAGCTGGATGTAGGGTTGATTGGCCATTCGGGCCTCCTCGATAAGCAATCGCTGCGGACCGGCCGCGACGTGAATGAGTGGAGCACTGAAATGTCTGGGCGAATAACCGCGCCGGAGGGAAAAAGGTTCACGACCGGCACGCGCCGCTAAGCATCGCAAACTGACGATAGAGTGGAACTGGCCGCGAGTCACCCCACGAGAGCCCGCCTCGCCCGTCCTCTGCCCCGTCCACGCCCCGGCTTTTCCTTGTTTTCCACCATCCGCCTGCTAGTTTGCGCCCAAATTTGCCGCTAATTGCTTGGTGTGCGAGCGTAAAACCCGGGCACGCGGCGCCGGTATCCTCGCCGCTGGCAAGTCCGGAGCTTTGCGTTGAAGATTGCTGCCTTAGTCTTGGGTGCGCTCGCCGGGATCGTGGCATCGCTGATCCTTGCACTCGGCGGCATGGAAATTACCGCAGCGACGCTCGGTGGGCTAGGCGACCGCCAGATCGCGGGCGCGCGCTTCACGCTCATCCTGATCCCCAACATCGTGCTGCTCGGCGCCGGCCTGTCGCTCGCCTACCCGCGCATCGCCGCTATTCCGCTGCTGCTCGCCACTCTGCTCTGGGCGGTTGGCGCCATTGTGCTCGGCCACCGTGCCGATCTGGTGCTGGCCGTGCCGACCGCGCTGATGCTCATTGCCGCCATCGTCGCCTTCCTGGCGGGGATGTTCGCCGCCCGCCGCGCCAGCAGCGCCGCCGCATTCGACGAGGCGCGCCTCGCTCTCGCCGAGCGCGACGAACCCAGAGCTGTTGACGCTGAATACGAAGGCGAGGAAGCCGATCCCTCCGGGGTGTCGGTAAGGTATGTCCAGCCGGTCAGCGTCTCGGCCAATGGCAATACGCCTCGGATGCAGATGGACGATGACGACCAGCTCGGCGGCCTCGAAGGGCGAAGCGCCATCCCCGGTCGGCTGACCGGCGACGCCCCGCCGCAGGCGCGGCCCTCGCGCCAGTCTCGCCCCATCGATCCGAGTTTCATCAATCCCGAAGACGAGACGGAGGACTCGCCGTGGATCAACCTGGGTCGCGGCGTTGCCTCGGTACTGAACTTTGCCCTCTACGCCGCGCTTGCCGCCGGCGTGCTGCTGGCGACATACAATCTGGCGCAGCGCGATGGTGCGACGACAAACGTGGCAGCGCTGCCACCAGCCGAAACCAAGGCCGCGCCGCCCGCGACGGCCGCAAAGGTCGAAGCTCTACCCGCCCCGGCCAAGGTGACGCCGAAGGCCGAGACCGCCGCCCCCACCACGCTGCCGGCTGACACCACAGCCCCGGTCGAGAACCCGGACAGGCTGGCCTCGCCGCCCGGCCTGCCGTTGGCGACGGACGCCGCCGAGCCCGCCTCTGAGAGCAAGCCGGCCGTCAGGACCATCGAGCAGCCACCGCCGCCCGAGACCGATCAGGTGGTCACCATTTCTCCCAGGACCGGCATGCCGACACTGGGTGAAGATCCGAACGAGCCGCCACCCGACACCGAGATCGCGGCGAGCGATGACACCGCCGCCGCGCCGGCCGGCGAAATCGGTGAGGCTCCGGCACCAGCACTGATGAGCCCCGACGTGGCCGCGGCCCGCAAAGGCCCGGCCGTCGGCGGCATCGCGACGGAAGCGCCTGCGCCTCGCAATTCCGATATCTGACCTCTCGTCCCAGGTGCAAAATCCGGCGGTATGTGGTAGTCTGCGGGTGCTCTCCCCCGGAGCCTGCACATGCCCGACATCGTCACCAAGCCGCGCGCCAAGCCCAAGCTCAGCACTGCCCGTCCGCCATTGTTCAAGGTGATCCTTGTCAACGACGACTTCACGCCCCGAGACTTCGTCATCACCGTGCTGAAGGCCGAATTCCGCATGACTGCCGACGAGGCGCTGAAGGTCATGCTGACCGCGCACCAGAAGGGCTCCTGCGTCGTTGCGGTGTTCACCCGCGAGATCGCCGAGACCAAGGCGACCCGGGCTACCGAAATGGCGCGTGGCGAGGGCTATCCGTTGCTCTTCACGACCGAGCCGGAGACGTAGCCGCCCGGTGCCGCACCTGACGCTACTTGGCCGCGAATGCCCGCAGCGCGCTTCGCAGGGCCCAATTGGCCAGCGTCGCCGTGCGCCCCTGCCGGTTGCGCACCAGTGCCTTTTCCTCGCTGCTGGCCGTCAGCCAGGTCTTCGAGAAGCTGCTGGCGTCGTGATATCCGGGCGCATCCGCGGCGGTCCACTTCTGGCTGAACCGGTAATAGTCTGACGGCCTGGCGTATCCGGGGTCCTTGCGGTTGATGTCCGCAAAACTTGGGTCCCACTTCTGCAGCGCCATCGCTTCGAAATTGTCGAACTCGGTCAGCGTGCCCTGATGGTAGACACCGTTGGCATGCGCCGGAACGCCCATATCCTCGATCATGTGCAGCATGACTCCGACGTAGAAATACGCCTGCTGCTTGTTGCCGGCCTGATAGGCGGTTACGGCGTCGGCCCACCAGCCGGGCACATCGTCCGAACCCGCATTGGTGCCCTTGTGCGCCTTGCGCTTCGCCTCAAGATCGATGCCATAAGCCGTACCGCTGACGGGCAGTTCGTGCAGTTCGGTGTTGGCGCCCTCCACCACGATGCTGGCGAAACTCTCGAGTTCAGGAAACGCAGCACGGTTCTTGCTGATCGCATACTCGGTCAGGTAGCTGTGCGTCGGGTGAACGATCGAGGTGAGCCACTTGAACTTGGCGCTGTCCCAGGCGAGCCCGGGCCCGGCGCCGATAGCCAGCCCGGCCAGCGCGACCGTCACCGTCAGAAGCTTGAAGCGCAACATGTCCCCGCCTCGCAAAGACCGCAGCCTAGCTGCCCTCAACCGCCAAGACCAGCCGCCCGCGCAACCTCCCGGCCCCATTAACCAAATCCTGAGGAAGCCTTTTCGCAGCTTAGCGCCGAGGTATACCCTTTCTTCACCTTGCCACAATCTCCATGTACGGGGTCGTGTAATCCCTTAACTAGGAAATTTCGGATGCTGTTCCTCAACCGCCTGGCGGGCGTTGCGCTCGCTCTTAGCCTGGTCGCCGCCGCGACCGTCCCCACCATTGCGGGTCCCGCCGACGTGGCGCTGCTGCAGAAGTACGCCGGCAGCTACAAGGGCGATGGCAAGCTCAGCGGCAAGGATGCCGGCAGCATCAGCTGCCGCATGACCATGAAGCCCAATGGCAGCAAGCTCAGCTACACCGGACGCTGTTCCATTGATGGCGCCAGCAACGGGTTCAGCGGCTCGTTCAGCTACAACGACAAGGCGGGCCGTTACGAAGCCTCCTCCTCGCAGGGCTCATTGCCGGGCAAGAAGGTCGGCAGCAGCATCGTTTTCAACATGAAGTCGCAGAACACCACAAGAGGCTCGGCGTCTTCGGTGATGACCCTCAGCGGTGGCACCATCAAGATCGACTTCAAGCTCACCGACAAGAAGACCAATGACGTGACCACCGGTCACGTGCCGTTCGCCAGGACCTGACCGTCAGCAAAATCTGACCACGGCGACACCTGACCGCCAGCAATGGCGCTCAGGCCCGCGCCGTCTCCGGGAACCGCTGCCGCGAGCGCTCCCTGGCCTTGGCGGCTTCAACCTCCCGATCGCGCGGCGGCGCGTTGGTTTCGAGCGCCCGGAGCAGCCGGTTCGCCGCCGCGGCCACTTCATCGACCGCTTCGATGAACGCCGCCTCATTGGTCTTGGACGGATGCGTGTAGCCGCTCAGCTTGCGCACGAATTGCAGCGCCGAAGCCCGCACTTCGTCATGCGTAGCTGGCGGCTCGAAGTTGAACAACGTCTTGATATTGCGGCACATATTGATCCCTCCGCCACTCCGCGCCCGCACGGCGCACTGATATGAGAGAGACTATAGCGCAAGCATTGCGCCCGCAAATCTCCTGACTTCGGCTTGGAGACGCACCCCTTTTTGCTGTGAACGTGTCCTTCATGCACTGCTGCGTTATGCCCCCAAACGGATAAACTGCCCACCGAATCGGCCATTCGCGCCGCCGCCAGTCGAGGAGACGACCGACCATGTCCGCATTGACCCGCCTAACCGCTCCAGCGCTCATCATCGCTGCACTCTTTGCCCCCACCGCCGCCTTCGCCGGCGCCTCTGAAAACGCCCTGCTGGCCAAATATGCCGGCAACTGGGCCGGCAACGGCAAGCTGACCGGAGTCGGTGTCGGTGATCTCGAGTGCACAATGAACATGAAGCCCGCCAAGACCGGGGCTCTGACCTACACCGGAAAGTGCAAGGGCCCGCTGGGCAGCAGCTCGTTCAAGGGCAGCATGTCCTATGACGACAAGGCCGGCCAGTTCACCGCCACGTCGAGTGGCGCGGGCGTTGGCGCCACCGTGATCGGCAAGAAGGCCGGCGGCGGCATCAGCTTCGACATGAAGGGCACCAAGACGCCAATCGGCACGGCCAGCTCAACCATGTCGCTCACCGGCAAGGCCATCAAGA
Source organism: uncultured Alphaproteobacteria bacterium (assembly GCA_963796775.1). Taxonomy (GTDB): domain Bacteria; phylum Pseudomonadota; class Alphaproteobacteria; order Rhizobiales; family Devosiaceae; genus Devosia_A. The sequence continues at coordinate 1,040,980 of CAWCMZ010000007.1, forward strand.
TCAACTTCAAGGTCCAGGAAAAGAAGGGCCTCACCAGCTCCCTGATCACCTTCAGCCGCATCTGAAGCTAGGTCTTCCGTAACCGATTTGTATGGTGCGTGGCGCAGACGCCGTCACGCACTACTTTGTTGAGCAGAGCGCCGCACACACACCTGCGCCGCGCCCCGGCCTCGGGTCCCCGCAGCCAGCGGCCACCCCTTCCCTTTGCTGCCCTTCTCCGCTAGACAGCCGCCTTAACCTAGAGAATCCGTCCTGAACGTCCGGCTCGCCCGGTCTTTCCGCGCGCCGCTACGCGAGAGTGCCCATGCCCAAACGCACCGATATCAAATCAATCCTCATCATCGGTGCGGGGCCGATCATCATCGGACAGGCCTGCGAGTTCGACTATTCCGGCACCCAGGCCTGCAAGGCGCTGAAGGAAGAGGGCTATCGGATCATCCTGGTCAATTCCAATCCGGCGACCATCATGACCGACCCGGACCTCGCCGACGCCACCTACATGGAGCCGATCACCCCCGAAGTGGTCGCCATGATCATCGAAAAGGAGCGCCCTGACGCGCTGCTGCCCACCATGGGCGGCCAGACCGCGCTCAACTGCGCGCTGAGCCTGCGCAAGATGGGCGTCCTCGAAAAGTTCGGCGTCGAGATGATCGGCGCCACCGCCGAGGCCATCGACAAGGCCGAAGACCGCGAACTGTTTCGCGACGCCATGAAGAAGATCGGGCTCTCCACCCCGCGTTCCATGCTCGCCCACAACATGATCGAGGCGCTGCAGGCGCTGGAGGTCATCGGCCTCCCCTGCATCATCCGCCCCTCCTTCACGCTGGGCGGCACCGGCGGCGGCATCGCCTACAACAAGGAAGAATTCCTCGACATTGTCGAGAGCGGCGTCGACGCCTCCCCCACCGACGAGGTCCTGATCGAGGAATCCGTACTCGGCTGGAAGGAGTTCGAGATGGAGGTGGTGCGCGACAAGAACGACAACTGCATCATCATCTGCTCGATCGAGAACCTCGATCCGATGGGCGTTCACACCGGCGACTCCATCACCGTCGCGCCGGCCTTGACGCTGACCGACAAGGAATATCAGGTCATGCGTGACGCCTCGATCGCCGTGCTGCGCGAGATCGGCGTCGAGACCGGCGGCTCCAACGTCCAGTTCGCTATCAACCCCGCCGACGGCCGCATGATCGTCATCGAGATGAACCCGCGCGTATCGCGCTCCTCGGCGCTGGCTTCGAAAGCCACGGGCTTCCCCATCGCCAAGGTCGCCGCGCGCCTCGCCGTTGGCTACACCCTCGACGAGCTTGAGAACGACATCACCGGCGGTGCCACGCCGGCCTCGTTCGAGCCCTCGATCGACTATGTCGTCACCAAGATCCCGCGCTTCGCGTTCGAAAAATTCCCCGGTGCCGACAATCGCCTCACCACCTCTATGAAGTCGGTGGGCGAGGCCATGGCTATCGGCCGCACCTTCCAGGAATTGCTGCAGAAGGCGCTGCGCTCGCTGGAAACCGGCCTGACCGGCTTCAACGAAATCGGCATCCCCGGCCTCGGCCTCAACGACGACGAAAATCGCAACGCCATTCGCGCCGCGGTCTCCGTCGCGACCCCCAACCGCCTGCTGCATGTCGCCGAGGCCATGCGGCTCGGCATGAGCAACGAGGACATCCACGAAGCCTCCAAGATCGATCCGTGGTTCATCGAGCAGATCCGCGGCATCGTCGACACGGAAAAGAAGGTGCGCGATTTCGGCCTTCCTGACAGCGGCCCCATGCTGCGTGGGCTGAAATCCATGGGCTTTTCGGATCGCCGTCTCGCCGAACTGGCCGGCAAACAGCCCAGGGACGTTCGCGCTCTCCGAAATGCGCTGGGCATCCATCCTGCCTATAAGCGGATCGACACCAGCGCCGCCGAGTTCGCCTCGCCGACGGCCTACATGTACTCGACCTACGAGATGCCGTTCGGCGGCGAAGTCGCCAACGAGGCGCGTCCGTCCGACCGCAAGAAGGTCGTCATCCTCGGCGGCGGTCCCAACCGCATCGGCCAGGGCATCGAGTTCGACTATTGCTGCTGCCACGCCGCCTTCGCGCTGAGCGACGCAGGTTACGAAACCATCATGGTCAACTGCAATCCCGAGACCGTCTCCACCGACTACGACACCTCTGACCGGCTCTATTTCGAACCGCTCACCGAAGAAGACGTCATCGAAATCCTCGAGACCGAGAAGAAAAACGGCACGCTGCACGGTGTTATCGTACAGTTCGGCGGACAGACCCCGCTTAACCTCGCCGATGCTGTCGAGCGCGCCGGCGTGCCGATCCTCGGCACCCAGCCCGCCTTCATCGATCTTGCCGAGGACCGCGATCTGTTTTCCAAGCTCATCGCCAAGCTGGAGTTGAGCCAGCCCAAGAACGGCATTGCCTACTCGTTGGAACAGGCCCGTATCGTCGCCGAACGCCTCGGCTATCCGCTGGTCATCCGCCCGTCCTATGTGCTGGGTGGCCGCGCCATGCAGATCGTCCACTCGCCGGCCGAGTTCGAGCACTATGTGCAGGACACGCTGACCAGCCTCGTGCCGCCCGACATCCTGATCCGCTACCCCAACGACAAGACCGGCCAGATCAACTCGGTGCTCAGCGACAATCCGCTGCTGTTCGACGGCTACCTCAGCCGCGCCATCGAGATCGACGTCGATTGCCTCTCCGACGGCAAGGATGTGTTCGTCTGCGGCATCATGGAGCACATCGAGGAGGCCGGCATCCACTCGGGCGACAGCGCCTGCTCGCTGCCGCCGCAGCACCTGAGCCCCGAGGTCATCACCGAACTGAAGCGCCAGACGACCGAGATCGCTCTTGCCCTCAAAGTCGGCGGCCTGATGAACGTCCAGTATGCACTCAAGGACGGCACCATCTTCATCCTCGAGGTCAACCCGCGCGCCAGCCGCACCGTGCCCTTCGTCGCCAAGGTGATCGGCGAACCCATCGCCAAGATCGCCAGCCGCATCATGGCCGGCGAAAGCCTCGCGAGCTTCAACCTTGTCGAGAAGAAGCTGAATCATGTCGCGGTAAAGGAAGCCGTATTCCCCTTCAACCGCTTCCCCGGCGTCGACACTGTGCTCGGCCCCGAGATGAAATCCACCGGCGAGGTCATCGGCCTCGATACCAACTATCCGCTGGCCTTTGCCAAGTCGCAGATCGGCTCCGGCACCAAAGTGCCGCGCGCCGGAACCGTCTTTGTCTCCGTCCGCGACGACGACAAATCACTGGTACTCGACGCCATGCGCCACCTCGAGGCCGCTGGCTTCAAGATCGTCGCCACGGCCGGCACCTGCAAATATCTGGTCGAAAACGGCATCGCCGCCGCCAAGGTCAACAAGGTCGCCGAAGGCCGCCCACATATCGTCGATTCAATGAAGAATGGCGGCGTGCAGCTGGTCATCAACACCACCGACGGCGCCAAATCCATCGCCGACAGCCGCGACATCCGCCGCACCGCGCTGATGGGCAAGATCCCCTACTACACCACCATCCCCGGCGCCATCGCCGCCGTCGAAGGCATCATCGCCTACCGCGAAGGCAACCTCACCGTGCGCCCTCTGCAGGACTATTTCGCGACCTAGTAGCAGCCCTGGCGACTCGTCCCACGGAGCGTCCACCTTGCGCGTCATCGTCCTCACCGCCATTGCCATGCTGGCCTTCGCCGCCAACTCCGTCCTCGCCCGGTTGGCGCTGGCGGGCGGCGGCATCGACGCGCTGGGCTACACCGGCATCCGCCTGCTCTCCGGCGCCATTGTGCTCGCGTTGCTCGTTCACGCCCGCAACCGGCGCACCGCCCGGCGCTTCGAGCTCAACGGCAGCTGGGCCGGGGCCGCGGCGTTGCTCGGCTATGCCCTCGCCTTCTCCGTCGCCTATCTGATGCTTGGCGCGGGCACGGGTGCGCTGATCCTGTTTGCCACCGTGCAGATCGGCATCCTCGCCTGGGCAGTTCTCAAGGGCGACCGGCCCGGCCTGCTGGAGTGGCTCGGGATCGCCATCGCCTTCGCTGCACTGGTCTACCTCGTCTCCCCAGGTCTGGTGGCGCCAAGCTCCCTCGGCGCTGCGCTCATGGTTGCAGGCGGTCTCTCCTGGGCTGCCTACACGCTGATCGGCAGGGGCTCGCACGCGCCACTGAGCGATACCGCCGGCAATTTCATCCGCTGCGCCCCTATCGGCCTGCTGCTCGCCATCGTCGGCCTCATCCTGCATACCCCCAACCCCGCCGGCATCGCTTACGCCGTTGCCTCCGGCGCACTTGCCTCAGGGCTCGGCTACGCCATCTGGTACGCCGTGCTGCCGAGCCTCACGCGCACCCGCGCCGCGATCATCCAGCTGACCGTGCCGGCCATCGCCGCCACCGGCGGCGTGCTGTTCATCGGCGAGCCGCTGAGCCTTCGCCTGCTGCTGGCGTCCATCGGCATCATCGGCGGTGTCGCGCTGGCTTTTGTTGCGGCTGAATGGCGGAAGGCCGCCCACGTCTGATCGCCAGACCGCGCCAGCACACCGCTTGCCATTTCGCTGTCACGCCGCCAGAAACGGTGATCCGGACCTTTCTGCCCCCCATGCATCTCAAACTCGCCAGCTACAACATCAGGAAGAGCGTCGGCCTCGACTGGCGTCGTCGCCCGGAGCGCGTCCTCGGCGTCCTCAATGAGATCGGCGCCGACATCGTCGCACTGCAGGAGGTCGATCGCCGCTTCGGCTCCCGCCTCTCCTCCATTGATCCGGCGATGATCGACGCTGACAGCCCCTATGTCCCGGTCCGTTCCGGCATCCGCCCGCAAAGCCTGGGTTTCCACGGCAACCTGCTGCTCGTTCGCAAATCTGCCCGCGTCACCGGGTCGGGGGCCATTGAGCTGCCCTATCTCGAGCCGCGCGGTGCCGTCTTCGCCGATCTGGATTTCGGCCACACCAGCCTCCGCGTCGTCGGGCTGCATCTGGGGCTGATGCGCGGCTGGCGAAAGCGTCAGGCCGAAGCGCTGGTCGGCCAGCTCGACGCACTGGAAGCCCGCCACTCCACCGTCATCATGGGCGATCTCAACGAGTGGAGCCGCAAACCCGGGGTCCTCCACGCCTTCGAGGCCTCGCATCACATCGCCATTCCGGGCCCCAGCTATCACGCCTCGTTGCCGCTCTTTGCCTTCGACCGGATCGTCTCCACGCGCGACGTCGAGATCGTCAGGACCGGCGTCCACCGCTCGGCGCTGGCCGCAGTCACCTCCGACCATCTGCCCGTCTGGGCCGAAATCCGCCTGCCAAACCGCTAGGCGACCGCCGGCTGCGCCGAGAAAAACCGCCGTACCGCGGCCAGCGCGGCCTCCACGGCCTCCGTCCCCACGTCGAGATGCGTCACCCAGCGCTGCTGCACCCCGCCATAGCTCGACGTGATGCCGATCCCCTCGGCCGTCAGATGTGCATTGAAGGCCGCAACGATCGCCGGATCGAGCTCGACGAACAGAATGTTGGTCTGCGGCGGCGTCACCCGCAGCCCTTCAAAGGCCGACAGGCCAACCGCCAGCCGCTTGGCATTGGTATGGTCCTCAGCCAGCCGCCGCACATTGTGCTCCAGCGCATAGATGCCGCCCGCGGCGATGATCCCGGCCTGGCGCATGCCGCCGCCAAGCATCTTGCGAATGCGCCGTGCCCGCCCGATCAACTCGTTGGTGCCGGTCAGCACCGAGCCGACCGGCGCCCCAAGCCCCTTCGAAAGACAGACCGATACCGTATCGAACGGCGCCGCCACCGCCGCCGCCGGCACGCCAAGCGCCGCCGCCGCGTTGAACAGGCGCGCCCCATCGAGATGCAGCCCCAGCCTGTAGCGGCGGGCCAGCGCCGCCGCTTCGTCGAGATAGGACAACGGCAGCACCCGGCCGCCCATGGTGTTTTCCAGCGCCAGCAGTTTGGTGCGGGCAAAATGCGGATCGTCCGGCTTGATCGCCCGCTCGATGTCGGCCAGCGCCAGCGTTCCGTCGGACTGGTTCTCCAGCGGCTGCGGCTGCATACTGCCCAGCACCGCCGCGCCCCCCTGCTCGAACTTGTAGCAATGCGCCTGCTGCCCGACGATATATTCATCCCCCCGGCCGCAATGGCTCATCAGGCCCAAAAGGTTCGATTGCGTGCCGGAGGGGACGAACAGTCCCGCCTCCTTCTCCAGCAGCCGGGCCGTCATCGCCTCCAGCCGCTTGACGGTCGGGTCGTCGCCGAACACGTCATCGCCCACCTCGGCCTCGGCCATCGCCGCCCGCATGGCGGCGCTCGGCCGCGTTACCGTGTCGCTTCGGAAATCATACCGGATGCTCGCCATGTCCAGATCCCGCGTTGCCCTCAAATCCTCCTAGCCCGCCGCCGGACGCAATGCCACAGGGCGGATTGATCCGAGTTTACTGGACGGCGGCGCCAACTGGTCCTATAGCGCTGTGATCTTGCCGCTCGCGCAGCGCCGCCCGCCGAATCTCGCGGACCTCGCTGCCGGGATTGGGTCCTTTTCCCAGGACTTAATAGTGACAATTGCGATCAAATACGAGGTGCCGTGAGTCCCGCTGAACTCGCGGGATTTGGTGTTACGCGATGCCATATTGTCGAAATGTGGATTTCAGGCTAAAAAGCTCTTGTCGAATATTGCGGCCGACTGTTCTTGCCTGGCGACCCGAACGCGCCTGCTGACGTCACTACCGGGAATTCGATTGGCGAGTCGAACCAATTGGGGTGGTGACAGCCACGGCAGAGACTGCGAGAGGGACTATCTATGGCGACTGGCACAGTTAAGTGGTTCAATGGGCAAAAGGGCTACGGGTTCATCCAGCCGGATGAGGGCGGGGCCGATGTGTTCGTGCACATCTCCGCGGTCCAGCGCTCGGGCCTGAATGGCCTCGATGAGGGCCAGAAGGTCACCTACGAGATCGTCAAGGACAAGCGGACCGGCAAGTCCGCCGCCGACAACCTGACCCCGGCAGCCTGACCTCCAGCACCGGCGGCATTTGTGAAGGCGCAGCCGCCTAGGGCTGCGCTTTTTTGTTTTGGCGCCGCAGCGGATCCGCCGCCGCACGCCGTCGGCACTCAACGACCTCAGGCTCTCCGCTCATGCGCGAAAACTATTCAGTTACAGCGCGTTGCAGGCAAGAATTGGCATCCCTCTACGCCGCCTTCGGCGTCAGGAAGTCCTCGAAGCAGTCGTAATTGCGCTGTTCCAGCACCTTGCCATCGCGGAAGGTCAGGAAGATCGCGCTGAACGCCCGCATCGTTCCCCCGGCTGCAAGTGCTCCCACCGGCACGGCCAGCACCCCTTCCCAGCGCACCTCCAACGCCACCCGGTCGCCTGTCACCACCGCCGTTTCGATCTCGTAATGCTCCGATTTCAGCATTTTCTTGCCTCGAAGCAGATCCGCGATCATCTGCTCGATCCCCCGCCGATCGCCTTTCGCCTTGAGTTTGTTAGGAAATTCGATTTGCACCACGTCCGGAGCGTAAAGCGCCTTCAAACTGGCAACATCTCCGGCTTCGATGGCATGAAATAGGCCGCGTGCCGCGGCCATCAGGTCCGTCTCTTGGCTCATTTTCCTACTCCCATCAGGCACGTTTAGGACTTACATCCTATAAAACCATGTTCTATTTTGACATGGAATGCAATTCCAGTACAGTAGCGACTCACCGACCGGAGATTTGACATGGCTGCCAGAAAACCCAAGCCCAAGCCCACGGGCGAAGAACGCCGCGCTTCGATTCTCGATGCGGCCCTCGCCTCGTTCCTCGAGCGGGGGTACCTCGCGACCACCATCAGCGACATCCGCGAAGCCAGCGGCGCGGCAACTGGCAGCATCTACCATTTCTTCGATGGCAAGGGGGCGCTTGCCCATGCGCTGTTGGAGGACGCGGTGGCCGGCTGGTCGGCCGCATCCGCCGAGGCCGAGGATCCCAAAGCCACCGCCGAACAGATGGTGAAAGCCAGCACGGCCGGGCTTGTGACCTGGGGCCTCAAGAATCCCGAACTGTTCCGCTTCATGGACGAAATCCGTACCCTGTCGGCCACCGCGCCGGAGTTTGCCGGCATCGCCGAAACCCTTGCCGCAGGCCAGAATGCCGGGGCATCGCGCTATGCCGCCTTCGCCAAGAAGGGCAAGGTGCAGAACGTCCCCTGGCCGATCGCCCATTCACTGATGCTGGGGCCCGCCTATAATTACTTGCGCCTTGCCTCATCTGGCGCACCGCGTATCGCCGCCAAGCGCGCCACGGAACTGCTTGCCGATGCCGCCTGGAAGGCGGTCAAGGCCTGACGATCAGGGTCCGGCGCGCGCCGCCGGACTTCACCTCAACGGCCTGAATCCCGGTGGTTTCTGGCTCCGGGCGGGCCGATCTTCCACAGCCGCCGCTTGACCGCGGCGGCGCGTGGAGGCACTTTATGGCATCGCTTTCCCCTCAAGTTCGCATCCGGACGATCAAGCCGAACGACTTTTGGCAGAAGGCCAGTATTTGAGTATCGTGACTGGAGACGACTGATGGACAAGATCCCGATGACCGTGAGCGGCCACATCGCCCTCGCCGAGGAATATCGCCGCCGCACCGCCGAGGATCGTCCGCGCATCATCCGCGACATCTCGGAGGCGCGCGCCCATGGCGATCTGTCCGAAAACGCCGAATATCACGCCGCCAAGGAGCAGCAGAGCCACAATGAAGGCCGCATCCAGGAGCTGGAAGCGATTCTCGCGCTCGCCGACATCATCGATGTGTCCAAGCTTTCGGGCACCACCGTCAAGTTCGGCGCCACGGTCACCATCCTCGACGAGGATACCGAGGAGAAGAAGACCTACCAGATCGTTGGCGATCCCGAAGCCGACGCCACGCACGGCCGCATTTCGATTCTCTCCCCGATCGCCCGCGCCATGATCGGCAAGTCGAAGGGCGATTCTTTCGAGGTGGCGGCCCCCGGCGGCGCGCGCAGCTACGAGATCATGGAAGTCAAATACGCGTAATGCCCATTGTTTGGGCAAATGCCCGGACTGGTGTGGCATTTCGGTAAGTCGTGATAGGCCGTGAGGCTGCGGTACGTGCCTTGACCTTGAAACATCGGGGCCAAGTCTCTATTTTAGCGTAAGAAACTTTTCTGCGAGCGCGGAGCGTCCCATGCACGCCAAGGTCATCATCATCGGCTCGGGCCCGGCCGGCTACACCGCCGCGATTTATGCGGCGCGCGCCATGCTTGAGCCGGTCATGATTCAGGGCCTGCAGCCCGGCGGCCAGCTCACCATCACCACCGATGTCGAGAACTATCCCGGCTTCGCCGACGTCATCCAGGGCCCCTGGCTCATGGAGCAGATGAAGGCGCAGGCCGAGCATGTCGGCACCCGAATTCGTCAACGACATCATCGTCGCGGTCGATTTCGACCACCGCCCGTTCGTGCTGACCGGCGACAGCGGCACACGCTACACCTGCGACTGCGCTGATCATCGCCACCGGCGCCCAGGCCCACTGGCTCGGCCTGCCCTCCGAGCAGAAGTTCCAGGGCTTCGGCGTCTCCGCCTGCGCCACCTGCGACGGCTTCTTCTATCGCGACAAGGAAGTGCTCGTGGTCGGCGGCGGCAATACCGCGGTCGAGGAAGCGCTGTTCCTCACCAATTTCGCCTCCAAGGTCACCGTCATCCACCGCCGCGACGAGTTCCGCGCCGAGCGCATCCTGCAGGAGCGCCTGTTCAAGAACCCCAAGATCGAAGTGCGCTGGAACACCGAGATCGCCGAAGTCACCGGCTCGGCACATGCCGCCCTCGGTCACACGGCGTGACCCTGCGCGACGTGCTCAGCGGCGCCACCGAGACGCCTCGACGTCGACGGCGTCTTCGTCGCCATCGGCCATGCCCCGGCGACCTCGATCTTCGCCGGCAAGCTCGACATGAAGCCGGGCGGCTATCTGGAGGTCATGCCCGGCACCACCCAGACCAATATCCCGGGCGTCTTCGCCGCCGGCGACGTCACCGACGATGTCTACCGCCAGGCCGTCACCGCCGCCGGCATGGGCTGCATGGCCGCCCTCGAGGCCGAACGATATCTCGCCGAACACGAACTCGCCGAAGCGGCGGAATAAGATGCTCGATTGGGACAAGCTTCGCATCTTCCACACCGCCGCTGAATTCGGGAAGCTTCACCCACGCCGCCGAAAAGCTGGGCATGAGCCAGTCGGCCGTGAGCCGGCAGATTTCCGCGCTCGAGGAAGACCTCGGGCTCAAGCTCTTCATCCGCCACGCCCGCGGCCTGGTGCTGACCGAAGTCGGCGAGCAGCTGTTCCGCACCGCCCACCGCATGCACTGGGAACTGCAGCAGGTCGAAACCCAGATGTCGGAAAGCCAGGACGTGCCCACCGGGCCGCTGCTCGTCACCACCACCGTTGGCATCGGCTCGACCTGGCTGTCCTCTCGCATCGACGAGTTTCTGCTGCTTTATCCGGACATCCAGATCGAGATCAAGCTCAACGACGCCGAACTCGACCTCGCCATGCGCGAGGCCGACGTCGCCATCCGCCTGCACCGGCCCAACCAGTCCGAAATGATCCAGCGCAAGCTGTTCACCGTGCACAACCACTTCTACGCCTCCAAGACCTATCTCGCGGAGTTCGGCGAGCCGCAAGAGCCTCGAGGAGCTCGACGAGCACCGGATCATCACCTTCGGCGACCCGGTCCCGTCCTATCTGGGCGACATCAACTATCTCGAGCGCCTCGGCCGTCCGGATTCAGCGCCGCGCCGCGCCGACGCTCAAGGTCAACGCCATCTACGGCATGATGCAGGCTGCCGCGCCGGCATCGGCATCGCCATGCTGCCCGACTACGTCACCGAAGACGAGGACGAACTGTCAGCGCGTCCTCTCCGGCATCGAACTGCCGGCCTACGAGGCCTATTTCGTCTATCCCCCGGCCCTGAAGAACTCCAAGCGCGTCGGCGTCTTCCGCGACTTCCTCGTCGGCAAGGCCCGCGAGTGGCAGTTCTAGCGCTAAGGGTCTATGCTCGCGGGCAAGGAGGACTTGCCATGCGTGTCATCGCTTCGCTGCTTCTTGCACTCTCCATTTCGCCAGCCTTCGCCGCGACGTCCGCCGGGATGCCCGGTTATGGCGCCATCGACGCGCCGCGCGACACCACCCCGATCGCGCTCGCCCAGGACTTCTGCGCCGCCCGGATCCACGGCGACATGGCGCCGCTGCAGCGCTATTTTGCGCCCAAGCTGCTGCAGGTTCTGGACGGCACCCCGGCCGATGCCGCGCCATGGCAGACCTACCCGGATCGCCCGCAAAGCTGCACCACTGAACTGCTCAACGGCTTTGCCGATACCGTCGGTGTGCTGGTCCGGGTCTCCTACACCGCCGGTGACCGGCATTGGTCCGACACCCTGAATTTCGAGCGCACCGAAACCAGCTGGCTGCTCAACAACGTCTTCTACGAAACCGGCGGCAACCTGCGGTTCCGCCTGTTCGACCAGAGCTGACGTACCATTCAGCGCCGGTTCAGCGGCCAGGGCTCAAACGAGCGCCTGCAACGCCCAACGGAGCCGCTTCATCATGCGCCGAACCATGCTTGCCGGGCTGACCCTCGCACTGCTCGCCGTGCCGGCCATGGCCGCGCCGGCACTCACGCTCAACGACGTCGACAGCTCGGACGACTACATCACCATGTCGCCCGCCCAGTTCGGGGAGATTTTCTGCATCACCCGGCTCGGCAACGACATGGCGCCGATCGAGGCCGTGCTGACCGCCGACTTGACCAGCGCCATCGACGAGGCCTGGGCGAAGGACGACGCCTGGGAGGCGCAGAACCCCGATGAGAAGCCGCCGCTTGGTGATGGCATCCCGTGGCAGTCCTGGCAGGATTATGCCGACCAGTGCACCGTCGGTGACATCGAGACCTCGGACGGCGAGGCCCGCGTCGAGATCGACTACGCCTTCTCTTCCGACGCCTCGGCCAATTTCACCGATACGCTGATCCTCAAACAGGTCGAAGACGGTGAATCCGGCGCCAGGCTCTGGCGTCTCGACAACATTGTCTATGGAACCGAAGGCGACCTGCGCACGGTTTTGGTCACCGCCTTCGAGGACTGACCGGCCAAATCCACGCGCTGGCGGCGCTGCATGACAGGCATGCACTGGCGTGGCCTTGGTGGACGCGGCAAGCCACCTACATATCGCTCTAGACGGATGCGGCGCCCTTTTCCCTCCTGGGGCTGCGCTCCAGTCCCAATGCGACGGGACATATCCTGGCGCTATCTGGCCCCGCTCCTCCCCCGGAGCGGGGCCATTTTTTGGTCAGTCAGGCTGTCCCACCCTGCATGGGGCGCATAGCTGACATGTCAGCATCCGCATTGCTGACTCAGCCGGGCGGGAACATATTCACGTGGTCGATGTGACTTGGCCCGTATCCTCCTCCCTCGGTCCAGGACTGCGACAACCGGGTTTCCATCCTATCCTCCTCCCTGGATGGCGGCCCAACCGGCGAATGGCGTTTCCTCCTCCCTCGTCCATTTGCCACCACTTCAGATTTGGACTTCGGTCCAGTCATCAGGCTCCATCTTCGGATGGAGCCTTTTTTTTGCTCGCGGCGGCGCGCAAACCGCCGCGACCGCGCTACTCCCCATGCGCATAGCAGAGCTTCCGAGTTCGCGTTTGTGGCCGGCCACCCAAAGGCCGATACAGGTGCTCAAGAGATTGCGGCCTCTCCTCCTCCCTGGCCGCTTCTCAACGGTCAAGCGCTTCGGTGCCTGACCCTAAGGCCCTGCTCATCCCCTCGAGCGGGGCCTTTTCCTTTTAATCCCGCCTAGACGCACATTTGTGCGAGTCCTCCGACCCCGGAGACAGGCTGTGACGCGCGAGCAATTCATCCGTCAGTTGACGAAGGAAGCGCGCAAACTCGGCATGCGTTTTGTCGAAGCCGGCTAGCTTACCCCGGCACAGAACGTCTGAATCCGGCTCACCGCATCCTCGAGTTCCGCATTCGACGCCGCGTAGCTCAGCCGCATATGTCCCGGCGAGCCGAACGCGCTGCCATGCACCAGCGCCACGCCGCTCTCCTCCAGCAGCGCCATGACGAAATCCTCGTCATTGCCCAGCTTGGCGCCGCCCGCCGAGGTCTTCCCCAGCAGCCGCTGCACCGAGGGGAACACGTAGAACGCCCCCTCCGGTGTCAGGCAGTCGAGCCCGGTATTGGCATTGAGCCCCTTCACCACGAGATCGCGGCGCTCCTGAAACGTCTGCCGCCAGCCCTTGAGGAACTCCTGCGGCCCGTCCAGCGCCTCCAGCGCCGCCCACTGCGAAATCGACGACGGATTCGTGGTCGACTGGCTCTGCAGCTTCAGCATGGCCCCGAGCAGCACTTTCGGCCCGGTGCAGTAGCCGATCCGCCAGCCCGTCATGGCGTGCGACTTGGACACCCCGTTCATGGTCAGCGTCCGCTCCGTCAGCGCCGGCTCGGCCTCGGCGATCGTCGCAAACCGCCCGCCGTCATAGACCAGCACTTCGTAGATGTCGTCGGTCAGGATGTGGACCTGCGGATGCCGCAGCAGCACCTCCGCCAGCCCCTTGAGTTCTTCCAGCGTGTAGGCCGCGCCCGTCGGGTTGGACGGCGTGTTGAGGATCAGCCACTTCGTTCTGGAGGTGATCGAGGCCTCCAGAACCTCCGGCCTGAGCTTGAATCCGGTCGTCGCGTCGGCCACCGCAAATACCGGCGTCGCATCGCACAGCCGCACAATTTCAGGATAGCTCACCCAGTAGGGAACCGGGATCACCACTTCATCACCGGGATTCAGCGTCGCCACCAGCGCATTGAAAATGATCTGCTTTCCGCCCGAGGACACGAAGCAGTCAGCGGCCGTGACCTGCGACATTCCGTTGTCGCGCTGGAACTTCCGCGCTACCGCTTCCTTCAACTCGGGAATGCCGTCGACGTTGGTGTAGCGCGTCTTCCCCTCGGCCATTGCCCGGATCGCGGCTTCGCGCACATTGAGCGGTGTGTCGAAATCCGGCTCCCCCGCCGCCAGAGAGATCACGTCCCGTCCGGCCCGCTTCATGTCCGCGGCCTTGCGGCTGATCGCGACGGTGGCGGACGGCTGAATGCGAAGGATCGCTTCGCTGAGGAAGGCCATTTCAGAACTCCGGGTCAGAACCGCGCAGACTGATACATCAGGCCGTCATGTTGGCGAAAGCGCGAATTACTGTTTGTGCGTCCGGACGACCCTAGACGCCAATTCCCGGCGTCTGATTCAGCTGTACCCCCGAGACGCGCCAGCCCGTCTCCTCGTGCACCATCTGGTACGCCGCCTCGAACAGATGCTGGTTCTTGTCCACCAGCTTGACGATCTGGATGACCGCTTCCGGCGTCAGCATGGTGAACCGGCCGAAGCTGTGGGACGTCGAGTCCATGATCGGCGCATAGCCCGAGCCGATGATCGCCACGAAGAACAATTCCGGCGAAGGAAAGCCGCTGTGGAACGGCGTTGATGCGTAGCTGAACGCCGCCGGCGCATCGCGATCCCGGAACGCCTGGATCTGGCCGCTGATAACGCTTTGCCACTCGGTCTCGGGAGCGGCGGTCGTCGCCGCATCCTCTGCGTGGAGCGGCGCGGCAAGCGCCAGCGCCCCGATCAGCATCGAAACCATCCAGACGCGGATCATCCTGAGAGCAGCAGTCATCGTCACCTCCCGATCTGGGCGGCAGGCAGCATTGCCGCCCGCGCCACAATCATGCCGTCAAATGGTACGCGCTTGACCTCATCAGCTACGAAGAAAATCCGTATTGGGTTGCTCTACTCACGTCGTTGTGATGCCCGGCTCTGGCGGAGACCCCGGCGCGCATTCGTCCCCTGTTCCTGCGTGAGGCCCCTATGAACACACACCCCCACTCCACCCCCCAAACCGGCCGTCCGAGCCCGGCGATCATTGGCGCGGTCATCGCGTTCTCGCTGACCCTCTTGGGCGCCAGCGTGGCCATTGTGACCGGCATCGTGCCGCTGCGCGCCTATAGCTTCGCCCAGAAGGTCGACATCGGCGCGGTCCTGCTCTTCGTGCCGCTCTGCGCGCTGATTCTCGCCGTCTTGTCCGAAGTCGTGCGCCTGACCATCCGTGGCGGCTCGGATTCGCCCATCTACGCCACCGTTGCACCCGCCTGGACGCCGGGCCACGGCGAGGGCTGAACTTAGCCGATCCTCGGCTGGAACTGGCCGGTGCTTGCGCCGGCCTTTTTTATGCCAGCCTCACTGACTTTTCCTCACCTCCCAATCAGCGCAGACTGCACGCCTGAGAGGAGGACCTTACGATGCAAGTCGACAATATCCTTCAATCCAAGGGGGCCGTCGTGTTCACGGTGCCCGTAACGGCGCGGATCGCCGACGCCGTCAAGATGCTCAACACTCACCGCATCGGCGCCGTCGTCGTGGTCGATGCCAATGGCCGGGTCGCGGGCATCCTTTCCGAACGCGACATCGTCCGCCGTCTCGGCGACAATTGGGGCGCCCTCGCCGACCGCCCGGTCAGCGAGGCGATGACCGCCAACGTCATCACCACCAGCCGGGCTGCCTCCGTTGGCGAACTGATGGAGCGCATGACCGCCCACCGCATCCGCCACATCCCCATCGTCGAGGACGGCGCGCTGGTCGGAATCGTCTCCATTGGCGACGTGGTGAAACGCAAGATCGAGGAAACCGAGTTCGAGGCCGCGGCGCTCAAGGAATACATCGCGAGCTGAGGGTTCCACCCCAACATTGCCAACCTTTCCAACTGTTCATTCGCTCGCAATCTCGTGAACAGGCAAATCACCCCATATTGGTGTCGTCGGGATGCTCCAAACTCCCGGCGACAGACGAACCATGCAAAGGGAGTTTGCCGCATGATGACCACCAGGACTGCCATCGCCGCGCTGCTCATCGCCACAATGGGCGTGACCGGCGTTGCCACTGCTGCCTATGCCGCCCCAGCCGCGCCGATGGCCTCGGACGACAACGGCCGGATCGACGGCCGCATGAACGGCCCCGACCGTTTCGACCGCCAGAACATGCGCCAGGACATGCGCAAGGATATGCGCCACGACCGCCAGGCCATGCGCGCCGAGCGGCCGGCCGGCATGCGTGCCGGCGCCGGCTTCCCGATGCTCGTCTGCGCCCCCAACGCTGCCGAACGGATGGAAGTTGGCCTCGTTCGCCTGCAGTACCGGCTGACTGACCTCACCGACGAGCAGAAGACGCTGTACGACACCTTCAAGACCACCGCGCTCACCACCCAGACCAAGCTGTCGGACGCCTGCGCCGCTGCCCTGCCCGCGCAGCAGGCGGATGCAAAGCCCGATCCGGTCGAGAGGATGAAGACCGGCATCGCAGTCCAGACTGCCCGCCTCGACGCCATGAACGCCGTCCTGCCGGACTTTGAGGCCTTCTACAACAGCCTGACCGATACCCAGAAGGCCGCCCTCCACCCCAAGGATGGCGGCGGCAGGCACGGTGGCTGGGGCCACGGTCAGCACGGCGGCCCCGACGACAAGGACGCCTGATCCGAACCGGGAGCGGCAGTCTGGCAGGGTCGAGGAGCCGGGCTTTTGCCCCCCAAACCCTGAGCCTGTGTCTCGATCCTGTGCCGTCTCCCCCGAAGCCCCGGCTGCCCTCGCCGGGGCTTCATCATTTTTGCGCTGATGTTGCGGCGGCCCTGCCGAACCTATACCTAAAGGCCTTCGCCGATCCTGGTCGCAGAAGTCTTGCCATGTCCGCCCCCGTCCTTCCTCTCGATTCCCAGCGCATCAGGGCGGAATTTCCTGCGTTCCGGCAGCCGAACCTCAAGCACTTGGCCTTCTTCGACAACGCCGGCGGCTCCTATACGTCGGCTCCCGTGCTCAACCGGATGAAGACCTATCACTGGTCGACCAAGGTGCAGCCCTATGGCGCGTTCCCGGCCTCAAAGGAGGCGGGCGAGGCGATGGACCTCGGTTATCGCCGCATCGCGCAGGCCCTCAACGTCACCGCGGAATGGATCAATTTCGGCCCCTCGACCTCCGGCAACACCTATACCCTGAGCCGCGCCTTCGAGACCTGGCTCCGCCCCGGCGACCGCATCATCGTTACCAATCAGGACCACGAGGCGAACACCGGCGCGTGGCGCAAGCTGTCGAACCGCGGCGTCGAAGTTCGCGAGTGGAAGATCGACAAGGACACCGGCCAGCTCAATCTCGCCGACCTCGAACCGATGCTCGACAGCAAGGTCCGCTTTATCGCCATGCCGCACGTTTCCAACATCGTCGGCGAGATCAATCCCGTCGAGGAGGTGGCGAAGCGCGCCCGCTCTTTCGGTGCCGTAACCATCGTCGACGGCGTGGCCTTCGCGCCGCACGGCCTGCCCGACCTGCTGGCGCTCGGGGCCGACATCTATCTGTTCTCGACCTACAAGACCTATGGCCCGCACCAGGGCGTCATGGCCATACGGCCCTCGCTTGCCTCGGAATTTCCCAACCAGGGGCACTTCTTCAACGACAAGGACCCGCGCAAGCGCCTCAACCCGGCCGGCCCCGATCATGCCCAGATCGCCGCGTCCGCCGGCATTGCCGATTATCTCGAGACCGTCGCCGAGATCGCCGGCGACGCCGTGCAGGGCTCCTCCCCGTTCCGCAAGGCGCACAACGCCATGCGAGCGCAGGAAACGGCCCTGCTCGGCCCGCTGCTCGACTACCTGCGCAAGAAGAACAAGGTTCGCCTCATCGGCCCCGATGACCCCAGATTGCGCGCCCCGACCGTCTCCCTTGCACTCTCGGAACAGGCATCGCTCGTTGCCGAGCGCCTCGCAAAACACGGCGTCGGCGCCGCCGGCGGACATTTCTACGCCTATCGTGTGCTGGAGGCGCTGGGTATCAGTCCGGCCCGCGGCGTCCTCCGCCTGTCCTTCCTCCACTACACGACCCCCGAGGAAGTCCAGAAACTCATCGCCGCGCTCGACGCCGAACTCTGATCATGCCCACACCGCTGCCCCGCGCCATCGCAGTCCTGCTGCTGCTGCTCTGCACCGTGCTCTGGGGCATGGCCTTCGTGGCGCAGAAATCGGCCATGGCCTCGATGGGCCCCCTGACCTTTGCCGCCTGCCGCTATTTGCTGGGCGGCCTCGTCATTCTGCCGCTCGGCCTGTGGGAATATCGCCGCCGGCAGGCGCGTGCGCCGCTTCGTCTGACGGCGCGGCACTGGCTCCTGATCGCATTCCTCGGCGTCGTATTCTTCATCGGCTCGTGGCTGCAGCAGGCCGGCCTGCTCACGTCTACCGTGACCAATGGCGGATTCCTGACCTCGCTCTACGTGCTGTTCGTGCCCCTCATAGGCTTCGTCGTCTCCCGCACGAAGCCCCACCCGATCATCTATGTCGGCGTGC
The DNA here is from genome assembly GCA_963796775.1 of uncultured Alphaproteobacteria bacterium. Taxonomy (GTDB): domain Bacteria; phylum Pseudomonadota; class Alphaproteobacteria; order Rhizobiales; family Devosiaceae; genus Devosia_A. The sequence continues at coordinate 1,059,375 of CAWCMZ010000007.1, forward strand.
CGCTGGCCCTGGTCGGCATCTACTACCTCAACGGCGGCACGCTCGATCATCTGGTGACCGGCGATTTCCTGATCACCGCCAGCGCCGTATTCTGGGCCATGCACGTGCTGACGCTGGGGCGTCTGGCCGGTGACACCGGGCTCCCCATTTTCGTATCTGCACTATGCTTCCTGCTTGCCGGCTCACTCGCCGTCGTCGGCGCGGGGCTGCTGGAGCAGCCAAGCCTTGCCGGCATCGCCGCAGGCTGGCCGGAAATCCTTTATTCCGGCCTGCTCTCGACTGCTCTTGCCTTCACCCTGCAGGCGATCGGCCAGCAATCCGTGCCGCCCGCCAACGCAGCGATCATCCTCTCGGCCGAGAGTCTGTTCGCGGCGCTCGGCGGCGCCCTGTTGCTGGGCGAGAGATTGCCGCTGATCGGCTATGCCGGAGCGGCGCTGATCTTCTTTGCGATCATCCTGGTGGAGGCTGTCCCCGCCCTCAACGCCCGGCGTGTGGCGCGGACAGCCCGGCTCGCTACTTGAACAGCACGAACTTGTCGCACACCACGAAGTAGAGGCAGCCATCGAGCCGGATCTGCTTGCCCGGCGTCAGCTTGATCGTACCGTTGGCCGTCCGGCCGAGCAGCGAGATGGTGCCCTTCCATGCATTGGTCCCGTCCGGGACCGCCTTGTTGAGCACCGGCTTGTTGAGGAACGCGCAATTCTTGCTTGAATTCGCCGAGCCGCGGACCGCCACCAGTTCGGCGCACAACTGCTTGCCGTCGCCGCAATAGGTGAATTTGAAGTCCATCTTCCGGTCATGTGTCTGCCAGATCCCTTCCGGCGAATCCGCAGCCAGTACCGGCGACATTCCGAGCCCCAGCGCCAGCGTCAGGGCGAGTAGTTTCCGCAACAGATGTCTCATCCTCAAACAGTCCTTTTCCATGGGATGCTCCCAGGCGGCCGATCATGCCACCGATTGGGTCGCAAGTAAGGCCCGGAGCGATTTGTCCTGTTGTCACAGGCCTGTCACGCCCCTGTCACGACTCGCTTTTAGGTTCGCCTCGTTCCGGAAGACCCCCAATTCAACCGGACGCCCCGGCTTCCACCCGCCAAACGGCAGCCGTGGCTACTGCTCCTGGGGCGTGCGCCGCCAACATCCGCGCCCCTGCCGACCCAATCGGCCTTTTCGGCCGCCCTCGCCCGGCGGCCGATTTTTTTGCTGTGGACGCCCTTGCTAAATGCTCGCGACAACCCCGTCGCTGCGCCACAACTCCAAATCCGCCCACCAGCCCTGACTGTCATGGCCAAACTGTATTTTTCCTATGCCGCGATGAACGCCGGCAAATCGACCATGCTGCTGCAGGCGGCCTACAACTACCGTGAGCGCGGCATGCGTGCCCTGCTTTTCACCTCGGCACTCTACGCCGAGGGCGGCGTCGGCATCATCGCCTCGCGGCTCGGCGTCAAATCCGAGGCCGAACTGTTCACCGAACAATCGGACCTCTTCGACACCATCCGCGAGCATACCCAGCCCGGCAAAGTGGATTGCGTGCTGATCGACGAAGCGCAGTTCCTCACCGCCGATCAGGTCTGGCAACTCGCCCGCGTCGCCGACCGGCTCCGCATCCCCGTCATGTGCTTCGGCCTCCGCACCGATTTCCAGGGCAAGCTCTTCCCCGGCTCCTCCGAGCTGCTCGCCATTGCCGACGTGCTACGCGAGCTGCGCACCATCTGCCATTGCGGCGCCAAGGCGACCATGGTCGTCCGCCAGGGTGAGGATGGTCAGGTTCTGCTCGACGGCGATCAGGTATCCATCGAAAAGTCGGTGTACGTCTCCCTTTGCCGCCGGCACTGGGAGGAAGAAACCGGCCGCTGGCCGACGAAAGGACCCCGCCCGTGACCACCGCCACCGCCGAACCCTCCGGCACCCTCACCATCCGCACCCTGGCCATGCCGGCCGACACCAACCCGTCCGGCGACATCTTCGGCGGCTGGGTGCTGAGCCAGATGGATATCGCCGGTGGCATCGCCGCCAATGAGCGGGCGCACGGACGCTGCGCGACCGTCGCCGTCGACGCCATGACCTTCATCGCGCCGGTCAAGGTCGGCGACGTGCTTTGCGTCTACACCACCATCGATCGCGTCGGCACCACCTCGATCACCGTCGCGGTTGAAGCCTGGGCCCGCCGCAACCGTATCGCCGACCGCGTCAAGGTCACCGACGGCCGTTTCGTCTACGTTGCGCTTGGCGAAGACGGCCGCAAACGCCCCATTCCGCCTGCCTGAAGGAACCTTTCCGCCCCACGCCCCGTTTCTTGGTGATCGCACGCCAGAAATCATAAGAAAAGGAGCGTCATCATGAAAGTCCGCACTAAGAGACTACTTCTCAACCTCGCCACCGGCTTTGCCATCGCCTGCACCGCCGCGGTGGTGTTCACCCCGGCGTCGGCCTTCGCCGCCGACGCCAGGGCCAAGACCACCGTCAACGTGCGCGAAACGCCGGGCGGCAAGGTCGTCGACCGGCTCTACGCTGGCGAGACCGTCGACGTGAAGGGTTGCCGTCAGGGCACCTGCTACATCACCCACAGCGGTCCGGACGGCTATGTGCCGGCGCAATATCTGAACCGCTCCGCAGGCGGCAATGTCGACCCCAACTTCAACCTGAGCTTCAATTTTCCCAATGGCGGTTCGTTCTCGATCGGCACCGGCGGGTTCCAGTTCGGCATCGGTGGCGGCAACAATAACAATAGCCGCAGGGAAGTCTGCTTCTACGAGGACTACAATTATCAGGGCCGCGCCTTCTGCATGAATTCCGGCGAACGCCGCTCGCAGCTGACCGGCTTCTGGAACGACAAGATTTCCTCGATCCGCAATCCGGCCGGCTTTCGCGTCACCGTCTGCGAGGACTGGAACTTCCGCGGCAGCTGCCGCACTTACACCTCGAATGCGCGTAGCCTGCCCAGCTTTAACGACACGATCTCGTCGATCAGGGTCCGCTAGGCGCCTCCAAAGCGAGCCTGACGAGATGAGAGCGCCGCGCATTCCTGCGCGGCGCTCTTTTCTTTTGTCCATAATGCCTGTTGGGTGTGGCATTGCCGCCCTTGGAAGGCCGTGCGCGCCGGGCTAGGTTCAAGCCTTCACGTCCACCGCCGGACCACGAGGCTGCCATGTTGACCCGCTTTTTCGCGCCCCTGTTTGCTCTCATCCTGCTCCTCGCCGGCATCGGTGTCGCGGGCGCCAGCAGCGTCACCGGAACGGCGGCGTGGACCAACGTGGCCGTTACGCTCCACACCGGCCCCGGCGCCAACTATCCGACCCTCGAGCAGGTCGACGGCGGGCTCCGCATCAGGGTGCTCCGCTGCACGGTTCTCTGGTGCGAAATCAACGCCAGGGGCGTGCGCGGCTGGGCTTCGCTCGAAGACATCGGCTTCGGCCAGGCCCCCGGCCGTTGGCTGGTCGGAGAAAAATTCACCGCAGAACGCGGCGGCGCCGGCGTTGTCTGCTTTTACGAGGGTCGCAATTTCACCGGCAAGTCGGTGTGTGCTGGCGCCGGAACCGTGGTGCGTGACCTCGCCCTCTACCACGCCGACAATACCATCTCCTCGGTCAGCGTCGGTGCCGGAGTCAGCGTTACCGTCTGCCGCGATCGCAAGCTCCACAGCTATTGCGAAGTACTGACCAAGGATAGCGCCACCCTCAACGGCTTCCTCGACAACGGCATCTCGTCCTATCACGTGTACTGAGGTCGCTCACTCCTGACCGAGAGCCATCCCGGCCAGCAGGTTGATTGCGGCAAGCACGGCAAACAGCCCGCCCGCCGCCGCCTGCCCCGAAGCCCACAGCAACGCCGCAGCGGCACCGAACATCACGACTTTGAACAGCAGCAGCGCCGGCCCCTTGAGCCGGCGCTTCCTTGCCCGCGGCGCAGCCCACACCGCCCACAACACTATGGCGAGCGCCGGCAGGGCGAGCATCAGGACCCAGCGCAGCCACCAGATCTCGGTCGCCGCCAGCCCCGCAAACCCGAACGCCGCCAGCATCCCGATCTCGAGCGCCAGGGCCAGCGTCAGGTTGAGGCCGCGCAGCGTTGCTTGCATGGAAACCACATCCCAAGGGCGAACGGCTGGCAGCCTAACCGCCCCCGGCCCGCATTGCGAGCCTCAGGGAAACAGCCAGCGCGTCACGAAGTACCCCGCGCTCGCCGCCACGGTGGAAACCACCATGCCCCAGCCCATGTCGACAAGGCTGACGCTCCATGACCAGTTCTTCAGCGTCGAAGATTGGTGATGTCGTAGGTGCCGTAGGCGACCAGCGCCAGCAGCACCGCCGCCAGCACCACGTGAGCCACGTTCCGGCATTAAGCGCCGGCGACACGGCGAAGAAGACGAGGCCCGCCACATAGACCAGATAGAACACCCCGCCGACCGCGAGGTTCGGCTTGTCGAGCAGCAGCTCGCCGATCCGCTGCCGGTAGAAGTCCCGCGACCATGGTCGTCAGCCAGATGAAATCGAGGCCAAGAAACACCATGGCGGTCGCCGCATAGGCGACAAGCGTATTTGAGCATGTTTCATCTTCTCCTGTGCGCCAAAATGCCGAGGACGGCTGCATCAGCCGCACGATCCAGCTGCGGAACTTCAGCGGCGCGTCGGTGACCGCAAGGCAGATGCAGTCGGCGTCCTCGGTGGCCGATCGGCTGATGCGTCAGGCTCGGCGTCCGCATCCTCGATGTCGCCCGGCCCGAACACGGCCTCGCCATCGTGGAAGGCGCCGGTCAGCACCAGCGTCAATTCGCGGCCACCATGGCCGTGCTCCGGCACCGGCTTGCCGGCAGGGATCCTCAACAGCCGAACCTGCGTCTCGCGATCGCGCGGTCTGATCCGCAACTGGGCGGCGCCACGCCCCAGCGACCGCCAGCGCAACGCTGTCGATATCGCCGCCAACATAGTCGCGCAGCGGCTCGTGGCAAGCGACCTCGCGCTATCCGCCTGCCGGCGCGACGCGACGGGGGCTCGACCGCGGCAACCGTGCGCTGTACGCGCATCGCCAGGCGACCGCTTCCGACGGCGCCTCCGTCGGTCGATGGCCTCGAGCAATTCGCCGCCAACCGCCTTCGGCCAGCGCCAGGCGTTTCCGGCAGCGGGGCACAGCGCCAGATGCGTCGCGACGGCAAGGCTCCAGCCTTCGGCCAGACTGCCGGCCGCATAGCTGAGCAGCAGGTCGTCGCTGAGATGATGGTGGATGGTCACGACGTATCTCCGCTCCGATCAAGCGTCGTCGCGCAGCTTGCCGAAGGCAAGGCGCATGCGCGATTTGACGGTGCCGAGCGGCAGTTCCAGCTGTCGGCGATCGCGCTGTGCGAATGATCCTCGAAGAAGGCGAGCTGCAGCAGTTCGCGCCTGTTCGTCGGGCAGGGTAGCCAGCGCCTTGATGCAATCAGGCGGCGATTTCCTGCGCTTCGAGCATCGTCGATCGGCAGGCGTGACGTCGTCCGGCACAAACGCCGGATCGTTCGGATCGAACTCCGGGCGCTTGTCGCGGCGAAAGGCGTCGATGCGCAGATTGCGCGCGATGGTGAAGATCCAGGTCGAGGCAGCGCCCTTGCCGGGATCGAAGCGCCGCCTTGTTCCAGACCGCGACCATGGTCTCCTGCATCAGTTCCTCGGCCAAGCGACTGGTCGCCCGCCAGCCGCGCCATGTAGGCCTTCACCCGCGGCGCAAAATGGCGAAACAGCGCCTCGAACGCCTCGACATCGCGTCGCTCGCCAACGGCGGCCAGCAGGGCTGCACATCGATTCGGCTTCGGCGTCGTCTTTCATCGGACGGCCATTTCGACCGTTCCCACCCTGCGATCCAGCGCGTCCGGCGCGGTCGCCAGGAGCACCGAGATCCAGGATCGTTTGTGCCACGGCGGCGGCCGCGATGGAAATGAGCGCGTTCATGGCGGCTTCTACGCGGCCGTTCGGCGCGCGGATCACCCGACACGATGATTTTCCGCGACCTATGGATCCAGATCCGCTCTCGCTCCGTATCAGAAAGCAGGAACCACATCGGCCGGAGAGGCAGAACTTGCGAATTGATGACGCCAAGGAAGCCGGAGTTCCGCACGCAACATCGCCGTCGTCGGCTCCGGCATTGCCGGTCTGTCGGCCGCCTGGCTGCTCAGCCGGACGGCAGCACGTGACCGTCTATGAGAGCGACGAGCCGGCTCGGCGGCCACTCCAACACGGTCGACGTCCCGACGGCGAGCGGCCCCATCCCGGTCGATACCGGCTTCATCGTCTATCAACGAGCGCAACTATCCCAACCTCGTCGCCCTGTTCGACCATCTCGGCGTCGCGACGGCAGCCTCGGACATGTCGTTCGCGGCCTCGATCGATGGCGGCCGCTTCGAATATTCCGGCGCCGGCATCAACGGCCTGTTCGGCCAGCGCGGCAACCTCGTGCGCCCGCGCTTCTGGCGGATGGTGCGCGATATCCTGCGCTTCTACCGCGAGGCGCCGACGCTGCTGCCGCGCACGGATCTCGAGGAGCATGACGCTCGGCGACTATCTCGACGCAGAACGGATATTCCGCCGCCTTCGTCGAGGATCATCTGCTGCCGATGGGCGCGGCGATCTGGTCGACGACGGCCGCGCGACATGCGCGCCTATCCGCTGCGCGCCTTCGTCCGCTTCTTCGCCAGCCACGGCCTGCTCGACCTCGTCGACCGGCCGAAATGGCGCACGGTCACCGGCGGCAGCCGTGCCTATGTCGAGCGGCTCGCGCGCCGACTTCGCCGATGCGGATCCGCCTCGACTGCGCCGTGCAGCCGCATCGACGCCGCGAACACGGCAGCGTCACGATCACCGATGCCAGCGGGCAGACGCGACACGCTTCAACGATGTCGTGATCGCGACCCATGCCGACCAGGCGCTGCGGCTGCTCGGCGATCCGATGCCGCAGGAGCGGCCGGCTGCTCGGCGCCTTCCGCTACACCGACAATCGTCGCCGTGCTGCACCGCGACGCGCACCTGATGCCGCAGCGCAAGCGCGTCTGGTCGAGCTGGAACTACATCGGCGAGCACAGCGAGACGGCGACGACCGCGCGCTCTGCGTCACCTACTGGATGAACCGGCTGCAGAACCTCGATCCGCGGCAGCCCGCTGTTCGTGACGCTCAATCCGACCGCGACCCGTCGCCGGACAAGCATGATCGACAGCTTCGACTACACCCATCCGCTGTTCGATCAGCCGCGCGCATCGCCGCGCAGCAGCAGCTCTGGCGGCTGCAGGGACGGCGCAACACCTGGTTCTGCGGCAGCCTATTTCGGCTACGGCTTCCACGAGGACGGCCTGCAGTCGGGGCTTGCCGTGGCCGAGGCGCTTGGCGGGGTCCGCCGGCCGTGGAGCGTCGCCAATGAATCCGGCCGTATCACGCTCGCGCCGCACGCTGGAGGCCGCCGAATGAGCATCCACTCCGCCCTCTATGCCGGCGACGTCGTCCACGCCCGCTACCGGCCGACGCGGCACACAGCTGCACTACCGCGTCTTCTCGCTGCTGCTCGATCTCGATGAGCTGTCCGGCGCTCGACAGGCACCTCAGGCTGTTCGGCCACAACCGCCGGGCCGTGTTCAGCTTCCGCGACAAGGATCATGGCGACGGCGAGCGGAGCGACTCCGCCACTGGGTCGAAGACCAGCTCCGCGGCGCCGGACTCTCGATCCCGGCATCCGGCGATCCGCGTGCTCTGCTACCCGCGCATCTTCGGCTATGTCTTCAATCCGCTGACCGTGTTCTTCTGCTACGACGCGCGAGGGCACCTCGCGCGCCATCCTCTACGAGGTCAGCAACACTTTCGGCGAGCGCCACACCTACGTCATCGCCGTCGACGGCGCTGTCGGCGATACGGTCCGCCAGAGCGCGCCGAAGGAGCTCTACGTCTCGCCCTTCGTCCCGATGGCAGGCGACTTACGATTTCACATATCAGGCTGCCCGGCCGACCGGGTGCTGGTAAGAATCGACGAATTCGACGCGGATGGACTGCTGCTGCGCGCCTCATTCTCCGGCCGGCGCCAGCCGCTGACCGACCGCACGCTGCTCCGTGCGCTGTTTGCCTATCCGCTGATGACGCTGAAGGTCACCGGCGCCATCCATTGGGAGGCGCTGCGCCTCTGGCTGAAGGGCGTACCGGTGTTCGGCCACCACGCCGCGCCTGTGCGCGTCACCAGCAGCACGGTTGCCGCCTCAGCTCACCATGCGCCGCGTGATCGCAAACTTGAGCCAGTCAGGCAGCCTGGCGAGTAGCTTGATCGACACCGCCATCTGCCACGGGAACACGATCTCGAACCTCTTCGCCTCGAGCCCGCTCATGATGTGCCTGACCGCCTCGTCGACTGGGATGATGAACGGCATTGGAAACTCGTTCTTCTTGGTCAGCGGCGTATCCACAAATCCCGGATTGATTACCGTCATCGTCACGCCCTCGGCCGCCAGCTCCGGCTGCAGCGCTTCGCACATATTGTTGAGCGCCGCCTTGCTTGCCCCGTAGGCCGCCGCACTCGGCAAACCCACATAGCCGGTGACCGACGCCACCACCGCGATGTGCCCGCTGTGCCGCGCCAGCATGCCCGGCATGATCGCCGCGAGACAGTGCACGCTTCCCATCAGATTGACATCGATGGTCTGCCGGAACGTCGCAACGGAAAATCCCTTGGCTGAGACCCGCTTGTACGTCCCCGCCGACAGCACCACCAGATCGAGCGGACCGATCGCCGCTTCGATCGCATGCGCCGCCCGCGCGACGGCAATCTCGTCTGTGACATCGAGCGCAAACACTTCGATGCCGCTTGCTTCCTCGGCCAGCGATTTGAGATCGGTCTCGGTGCGCGCACTCACCGCGACTTTCCAACCATCCCGTGCCAATTGTAGCGCCACGCCGCGGCCGATGCCGGTCCCCGCGCCCGTCACCCAGGCGTTGCCTTTGCTGGCCTTCATCACGATCTCCTCATTGGCAGCTGCTGATGCCTGCCATTAGGATACGGCCTAGCCCCCTAAAAGGTTCAGCCCCCGAGGCAAAAGGAAACCGCCATGCTTGAGAAAACCTTCCCAGTCACCCATACCGATGCCGAATGGCACGCCCTCCTGACGCCGGAGCAGTATCGCGTCATGCGCGCCCACGGCACCGAAGCGCCCGGCTCCTGTGCCCTGCTGTTCGAAAAGCGCCCCGGCACCTTCCACTGCGCCGGCTGCGACACGGCGCTGTTCGAGGGCACCGTGAAGTTCGAGAGCGGCACCGGCTGGCCCAGCTTCAACGAGCCCCTGCCCGGTGCCACCGAAACCACCGTCGACCGCAGCTACGGCATGACCCGGACCGAGGTGCATTGCAGCACCTGCGGCAGCCATCTCGGCCACGTTTTCAACGACGGCCCGCCGCCCACGCATCTGCGTTACTGCATCAATGGCGTCGCCATGAACTTCAAACCGGCCGTGGCAGGCTAGTACAATCCCCGGGGCCGGCCCGGCCAACGAAAGCGACGCATCTTACGCCTATCCGGTTAACCCCCTCCGTACTATGATGTACAATCGCTTTTGAACGGCTGGCCCCTGGCGGCTCCCCAGTCCCTGGCGTTCGTTGTTTCCGAACAAGACGCTCAGGAGCGCAACATGTCGACTGAAGATGAAGTCCGGCTCGAGATCGAAAATGTCGATCTCAGGCGGCTTCTTGCCCAGGCCGGCATCGACGCGGCCGAGTTGCGCGTCGTGGACCGGCTGCAGCGTTTGCTGCTCGAGGAACTCCACCACAAGGTCAAGAACACGCTCGCCACCGTGATGGCAATCACCACGCAGAGCCTGCGCACCGCGACCAGTCTCGAACACGGCCGCGAGGCCATCGAGTATCGCTTGCTGGCGCTGGGCCGCGTGCATGATCTGCTCCTGCAGACCAACTGGACCACCACCGCCCTTACCGCCATTCTGCAGGCCGCCATCACGCCCTTCGACAGCGCCGGCGGCGGCCGCTTCTTCATCGAGGCATCGGATATTCAGGTGAGTTCGGCAGCGGTGATGCCGCTCGCCATGGTGCTCAACGAGCTGTGCACCAACGCCATCAAATACGGCGCGTTGTCGACCCCTGCCGGGCGCGTCGATATCACCGCCACTGTGGACGACGATCACAAGCTGTTCCGCCTGGGCTGGACTGAGAGCGGCGGCCCACCGGTCAAGCCGCCTACCCGCCGCAGCTTCGGCACCCGGCTGATCGAGCATGGCATGATCAGCCAGCTGCAGGGTGAGGCGCGCCTCGACTTCGCCCCGGCCGGTGTCGAATGTGTCCTCGACATCCCGCTCGCGTCACTACAGCTTGAAAGTTAGCAGTACGGCACCAGCCCACCCTCGGACGGACTAGACACATGGCGCTCAGGCGGATGGACAACGTCGGAATCGTCGTCGAGGACCTCGGCGCGGCGGTTGAGTTCTTTCGCGAGCTCGGCCTCGAACTCGAAGGGCGAGCCACGATCGAAGGAGAATGGGCAGGGCGTGTGACGGGTCTGCATGATCAGCAGGTCGAGATCGCCATGATGCGTACGCCGGACGGCCACAGCCGGCTGGAGCTCTCCCGCTTCATCAGGCCACCGGTCGTTGCGGATCACCGCAACGCCCCGGTCAACGCACTGGGATATCTTCGCGTGATGTTCGCCGTCGACGACCTGGACGAGACGCTGCAGCGGCTTCGCATGCGCGGCGCACATCTGGTGGGCGACGTCGTCGACTATCAGGGCGTCTATCGGCTCTGCTACATCCGCGGGCCGGAAGGAGTTCTCATCGGCCTCGCGCAGGAACTCAGCTAGGCGCAAGTGCAACGCGTGGTTCAAAACTCCGCGGTTGCCTCAGTGCACCTCTAGTGCTTGGTTTCATCTTCATAATTTTCGTCGTTGGCGCGATCCGGCGGCATCTGCGTCAGACTGTCGAGATCCTGGCTGGCGACAACCTGAGCGCGCAGCCAATATTCGAGGTCGCGCCCTTCCGGACGCCCGTCCGCTTCCCAGAGGCGGTAGGCATGTTCGCGGATGACGACATCGTCAGTCGGAATATTGGGCATCAACGTCCTCCTGTATGAACAGGAAAAACGCGCCGGTGCGCTGGCAAGGTTCCCGCGCCGCAGACGATATTGCTGCCGCCATGTTCCTCAAATTCTACGGCCGCGGCTGAGCCGCGAAACGCACCCGCGCACAGAACCCATCCTCCCGGCCGGGCGCCGGCGACAGCAGTTCAAGCGTCCCGCCCACCTGCTCGACAATGGTCTTGACGATGGCGAGGCCAAGCCCCGTCCCTTCCTTGTCCGTTACCCCCCGCACGAAGCGTTCCGTCAGCTGCCCCAGTTGATCGGCCGGCACCACCACCCCGCTGTTGATCACCTCGATCACCCCGCGTCCCCGCACCGCCACCGTCACCGGCCGGCCGGCATCGCCGTGCAGCACCGCATTGCCGACCAGGTTCCGCATGACAATGCCGAACGCATCGACGTCGATGGAGGCGACCAGATCGGCCCCCGGCGCCAGCACCAGCTGGACGCCGCCACTGCGTCCCGCCCCCCGCGTCGCGTCGGTCACGATCAGCCGTAGCGCTGGCAGCAGGTCGGTCGGCGTCTCCGTGGGCGCGATACCGGCGTCGGCCCGCGACAGCTCCAGCAGCTTCTCCGCCAGTTGACGTAGGCGCTTCAGCGACTCCTCGACCTGCAGCGCCCGTGTCCGTGCCGGCTGGATGCCGAGCTCCGAGATCAGCAGCTGCGTCTGCGCCAGGCTGCCGGCGATCGGCGTCCTCAGTTCATGCGCGCTGTTCGCCGCAAAGGCGCGTTCCGCCTCGAACGCTGCCTTGAGCCGCGCGATCAGCGCCTGCGTCGACTCCGCAATTGGCCGCAACTCCACCGGCAGTTCGTCCGTGTCGATCGGCGTGAGGTTGGCGGCATGTCGCCGCCCGATCTGATCGCTGAGGGCGCGCACCGGCCGCAGTCCGGCCCGCACCGCGAAATAGATGCCGATGGCCGACAGCGGAATCAGCAGCGCAATCGGCAGCAGCAGCGTCAGGATGCTGCTCAGCAGCGACTCCGCCCGATGGTCCAGCCGCTCCGCCACATTGATGAAGGCTGCCCGGTCACGTGCTCCGATGGTGTAGATGCGCCAACCGCCCAGCGTCGCGAACCCGTCGACCAGCAGCACGTCGAATCCCTCCTTGGGGGCATCGTGCGAGCGCAGCAAGACCGCCCCTTCGGCGCTGCGCACCTGATAGACGATGTATTCGTCGCCGCCGGCATCGAACATCGGCACCTCGTGCTCGTGCCGTTCGCCCGCCTCTTCGCCCACCCCCCGGAATCCGTCCAGCGCCAGCGGCAGCAATCGTTCAGCCGTCTCCCTGAGGCCGCCATCGAAGGCCTCATCGAGCCGCGCCCGCAGCGTCACCGCGGTGGCAAGCGTACTCAGCAGCCACAGCACCACCGCGCCCGCGGTCAACGTAATGATGAGGCGGCGCGTCAGGCTGACCGGCCGCCTCACACCGCCCCCAGCCGATACCCAAGCCCGCGCGCCGTGTGGATCAGGTCCGCCCCGATCTTCTTGCGCAGCCGGCTGACATAAACTTCCACCGCGTTACTCTCCACTTCGGCCCCGAACGCAAACAAAGTGTCCTCGAGCTGACTCTTCGATACCAGCGTCCCCGGGTGCTGCGCCAGCCGTTCCAGTATGGCCCATTCGCGCGCCGTGAGATCAAGGCTCTTGCCGTCGAGCCGCGCCAGCCGCCGTCCCTGATCGATCTCGAGCGCCCCGATGCTCAACAGGGGATTGGGGTTGCCGCCATAGCGCCGCGCCACCGCCCCCACCCGCGCCAGCAGTTCGCTCAGGTCGAACGGCTTCACCAGATAGTCGTCCGCCCCCGCGTTGAGGCCCTCGATCCGCACCGACAGCTGGTCCATGGCGGTGAGGATCATCACCGGTGTCGCGTCGCCCCGCCGCCTGATCTCCCTGAGGAAATCCAGCCCGCGTCCGTCTGGCAGGTTGAGATCGAGCAGGATCAGGTCATACGGCATGGTGTGCCGCGCATCCCCGGCGTCGTCGAGCCGCGTCACCCAGTCGACGGCGTGCCCCTGCGCCGCAATATGGTCGCGGATCGCATTGCCCAGCATCTGGTCGTCCTCGACAAGCAGCACGCGCATCTCGCCCTCCTCCTCCAGCCTGCCGCCGCAGCCTGACATGGGCCTGACGAAGCTACGCGCCTGGCGCTGACTTGGCGATGCCACCCGGCGGCCGGAGCCACGCGGCCCCGGCCCACCTCATTGCCGCCGTCTTGCTACTACTTCAGCCGCGCGTCGAGCCAACCCTTGATGTCGCCCATCACGGTGACCTTGTCCGTGTCGTTGAGCAGGTCGTGATAGGCGCCCTCGTAGAGCTTCAGAGTCTTGTCTGTCGCCCCGGCATTGTCGAAGAACATCTGGCTGCCGCTCGGCTTGGTTGCCTTGTCCATCGTGCCGTGCAGGATCAGCAGCGGCAGGGTGAACTGCCCGAACGATTGCTTCAGCCGGTCGTCGGCCCGCGCCATCTCGGCAACCGTCTTGGTCGGCTGCGTTTCATGCGCGATCAGCGGATCTTCATTCATTGCCTTCACCACCGCCGGATCCCGCGAGAAATCCGCATTGTTGAGGGCAAGCACATGCGCGTGCGGCGCCACGTGGCTCAGACCCTTCAGCACCGCGATGGCAAAGTCCGGCGCCGGTACCTGGAATGCAAAGCTCTCGCAGATCAGCCCTGCCAGTTCTCCTTGATGCGCCAGCGTGTAGATGCACGACACCACGCCGCCGGCACTGTGGCCGAGCAGGTACACCGGCAGCCCGGGCTCACGCGATTTGGCAATCGCCATCAGCCCCTCGACGTCGCTGACATAGTCGCCGAAGCTGTCCACATAGTAGCGCTCACCGTCCGATTTGCCCCTGCCGCGCAGGTCGACGATGTAGACCGCGAGCCCACTCTCGACGAGTTGCTCCCCCACCCACAGGTACTGGCCTCCATGCGAATTGAAGCCCGGCACGATCACCACCACGCCGCGTGGCTGCGATGCGGGGCGCATCGAGCGATAGACGATATTGAGGTCGCCTTTCCCCTTGAAGCTCTCTTCCTTGGCAATCTGACTCATCTCATTCTCCTGTTGATCCAATGACGAAGGGTGTTCCTGAAATCACTGCGGTGCGGCCTGAGCCTGACACCCGATTGCGACAGCCATATTCCCGGCTGCCGCGGAACCTGACGAAGCCCCGCCCCCAGGTCTTGAACGTTCCTGCGTGCCACATCGGCGCGTGAACCCGGACTTAACCCGTCCGTCCTAGGCTGGCCCCTTCGCCCGTCACGTGACCGGAACCTGCCTTGATCCGCGCTTTGGCCATCGTTGCCGTGCTCGCTGCCCCCGCGCTGTCGGGGTGCGCGGTGATGTCGCCGTTCGGTGGCCTCTCCTCCAGCGAGTGCATGACCCGGGTGATGTATTTCGAATCCAATCGTTCCAGCGCCGAGGGCATGCTGGCCGTCGGCACCGTGGTGATGAACCGCGTGCACGATCACGGCTTCCCCAATTCTGTGTGCGCCGTGGTCGGCCAGACCAATGCCTTCGCCAGCGGCGTCCTCTGGAACCGCATGCGCGAAGGCAATGGCCTTGCACTGGCCCGCGCCACCGCCGCCAAGGTGCTTGCCGGAGCGCGCCATCCCGGAGTCGGCAACGCCAAGTTCTTCCATACCGCCGGCTACAGCTTCCCCTACAACAACATGCACTACGTCCTCGTCGCAGGTGGAAACGCCTTCTACGAGAAATATTAGGACCCCGTTATTCCAATTCTGCTCAAATACTAGGCACCGCTGGCGGCTCCGGCGCTTGCCGGAATCGCGGGCTATGGTTACTCCTCGCAGACTGTCGCAAAAAGCCCACAGGATCGGCCTGTTCTGCTTGCAAGCGTGGTCATGGCCACGCCTGGCGCATTACAGTGTTGAACGGCTGTCATATTGACGGGGAACAGTCAGCTTGCTTATCGTTTGGTTAGCGGCGTTGTAGGAGTATTAAATGAAAAACGTTTCATCGGCCGGCGTCGCGACTGAGCAGGCCCTGCTCCTGGTACATGCCCAGGCAGCTGTGGATCGTCATCCTCAGGCCCTTTTCAGCGACTTTCAGTGGTTCCTCTTTGAAGCTAAGGACGCGGTATATTTCACGGCGTTCTCCAAGCTCACATACGACAAGGATGCGGTGCACAACATCGTCGCCGAGATGGTGGCGCTGGCGCCGCAGCTCACGCACGGTTTCGTCGGGGCCCGCCCCGGCCAGCCCTTCCCCAAGCATATTCTTGACGCCATCACTGACATTCAGGAGGTCGACAGCTTCGACGGCTATCCGGACAAATGGATCAGCCACTCGACCGACATCTTTGCCCGCGACGACCTGCCGCTGTTCCGCGTCCAGGCCATCGTTCGCCGCGGCGGCCCCGACGCCGAGGGCCGTGCCTCGATGATGCAGGTGCGTTCGAGCCATGCCTTGCTCGAAGGCGCCGACTCCGCGCTCCTCACCCGCTCGCAGTCCGCTGCGCACGGCTCGCAGCAGGATAAGTCGAACCGCATCTCGTTCTGGGCGCGAGCCGTCAAGTTCGTGCAGGCGCAGGCTCTGACCTGGAGCTTCATCGCCATTGCCAACACCTTCGCGCCCAACGAGAAGCCCTGGGGCTACAAGACGCTGGCCATCAAGCGCCATCGCCTGCGCCTCCTCGCCAACCGCCTCGGCGTGCGGCAGCGTTCGCTCTACTTCGCCCTCGTTACCTATGCGCTAAACGGCGAGGGGCCGCGCAAGCACATGTCCAAGCGGGCCATCGGCGCCGCTTACACATTGCTCGGCGACGGCAAGCGTTCCGACATCGATGACCCCTTCCTTCGCGTTCGGGCGCTCCAGGCAAAGTTCAAGGTTACCGACGATTTCGTCGAGTATGTCCGCACCATCGACGATACCGTCGGCAAGCTCGAGAAGAAGGACGTCACCGGCTTCATGACCCTGATGGGCACCGCGATCCACACGCTGCGCGCCATCAACAAGGTCTGGAAGGGCCTCCCCGGCAAGCGCTTCATGCGCTTCAACATGGGCATCGAGATCGCGCTCACCCTGGTGCCGCCGCATCGCACCTACGGCCCCATGTCGCATGGCCTGATCGAGCCGCTCTACTGCGGTGCCTGGCACCCCGGGCAGAACATCTGCACCTACTGCCCCGGCCGCGAATACGTGACGCTGAACTTCGCCATGGAGCAGCGCCACATCGACAACGTCGACAAGATCATGCCGCTGCTTGAGCGCATCGAGGCCATGGACCTCGCGCCCACGAGCCGCGTCGTGCTTGAAGACGAAGCCGCCTGAGACCAGCGGAGCATCCATCCGCCCTCGGCAGCGGGCCACCGGTTCACCGGCGGCCCGCTATCGATTGACAGGGCCAGGCCCTCGCAGCCTCACACCAGGCTCAACCCCCCATCCATCACGATATCGGCGCCCACGATGAACCCGGCCTCGTCGCTGGCGAGGAACACCACCGTATTGGCCACCTCGTCCGCCGTGCCGAAGCGGCCCAGCGGGATGCGGGCGATGGTCGCCTTCGACTGCGCCGACTGCAGGTCCGCCCCGCTGTGAATGCCGTGCAGCGGCGTCGCCACCGGCCCGGGACTGATCGAGTTCACCCGTATCCCCCGGCCGATCAATTCGACCGAAAGCGTCCGCGCCAGCGACACCATGCCGGCCTTGGCGGCTGAATAGACATGCGTCTCGGGCGCCCCGATATGCGCGTTGACCGATCCCATCAGCACCACCGATGCCGGTGCCGCCAGCAGCGGCAGCAGCGCCTGCAGCAGGAAATACGGCCCTTTGAGATCGACGCCCATCAGCCGGTCATAGGCCGCCTCGTCCCATGCGCCCAGCGGCCGGAATTCGTGATAGCCGGCATTGAGGAACACCGCGTCGAGCCCGCCCAGCCGTTGCCGCACCGCCTCCGCGACCGCATCCTGCGCCGCAACGTCCCCGCCCTCCGTGGCGATCACCGCCACCTCGGGGCCGAGTTCCGCCTGCGCCGCAGCGATGTCCTCGGGCTTCCGCCCGGTTACCGCCACCCGCGCGCCCTCCGCGATGAACCGCCGCGCCGTCGCGAGGCCGATGCCGCTGGTGCCGCCGGTGATCAGCGCGCGTTTGCCGTTGAGCCGTCCCATTCCGCATCTCCCTGCGAGGTTTCCCTCGTGGGCGTACGAAGTCCTGCCGTTCTGGTCTTGATCAATCCGGTTGCCGGCTCAGCCGGTAAAGCGCACCGAGCCGATATGCGGCAGATTGCGGTTTCGCTGCGCATAGTCGATGCCGTAGCCGACAACGAAACTGTCCGGAATCTCGAAGCCAATCCACTTGGCCTTCACATCCACCTCGCGCCGCGACGGCTTGTCGAGCAGCGCGCACACCTCGATGCGCCGCGGATGCCTTGTGCCCAATATCTCGAGCACATGCCGGAGCGTGTGGCCGGTATCGACGATATCCTCCACCAGCAGCACATCGCGGCCTTCGATCTCGCCGCGCAGATCCTTCATGATCCTCACCTCGCGGCTCAATTCCGTGGCGTTGCCGTAGCTCGACACCTCGATGAAATCGACCTCCACCGGCAGGTCCAGTTCGCGCACCAGATCGGCGATGAACACGAATGAGCCGCGCAGCAGCCCCACTACCACCAGCTTGTCCGTGCCGGAAAAATGCTCGGCGATCTCGCGCGCCAGCGCTTCCACCCGCGCCGCGATCGCCTTGGCGGAAATCAACTGGTCGATCACATAGGGCCTGTCGGTCATCGTCGCCTCGCTGCTGCCGCGCCAGCACATAGCCGCGCCCGCCCCATGCGGCAAGCCGCGATTGCAGCGGCCCTACTGGATGGTGGGGGGCTTGATCGCGAACAGCGGAACAAGATGCGCCGCCGCCTTGTCGCCGGCTGCGGCGGCCTTTTCGATCAGACCGGGGAACGCCGCCCACACCGCCTGCCACAGCGCCGCGTCTGCGGGCGCCATGGCCGCGAACACGCACGAATTGAGGAAGCCTTGCTTGCCGTAGTGGAGGTTCACCTGGCCCGGCTGGGTCACCAGGTTCCCGCACTTGGAATAGTTCGCCTCACGGCTGCGCTTGTCGACGAACCCGTCCGTGTGGATCGCGATGCGCAAGAGGTCGAGATTAGAGGGCACCCGGTCATCCGAGTTGTAGTCGCTCATCAGGAAGAACTGGAAGCTCCATGGTCTGCTCTCCGTCTTGGCCCCGAAAATCGTGATGTTGAACCCCTCGAACTGCGGGTTCGTGTCGCCGTTCCCGACCAGCGCCTTGGCGGAGCTCACATCGAGCGCCGCCGGCGGCGGCAGG
This sequence comes from uncultured Alphaproteobacteria bacterium, assembly GCA_963796775.1. GTDB lineage: Bacteria > Pseudomonadota > Alphaproteobacteria > Rhizobiales > Devosiaceae > Devosia_A. Next base: position 1,077,761 of record CAWCMZ010000007.1, read on the forward strand.
TTGATCAGCGCCAGTTCGTTCGGCTTGAGCTTCTGCCCCAGCAGCGCCCTGAGCTTGATGCTCTTGATGCGCAGCCGCCCCGTGTCCCAGTGCCCGATCTCCTCGAAGGCGTCGGCGGAGTCGTTGTAGGCCGCAATCGCCGCATTGAGCTGCTTCTTGCTCTGCGGCGCTTTGCTGCCCAGAAACGCCAGCCCGTCGCCTTCCGCCTCGCGGATATGCGCCCAGTCCACCTCCTGCGTCTTCACCGTGAGGACCTTCCCGGACTTGGCGAGCACCGCCAGCCCCTCCTTGATCATCGCGGCATCGTCGAAAAAAATCCCGGCCGCGACCAGGTCCTCGCCCAGCATCCTGCTCTGGTTCCCCCACTGCAGGCTCTTGGGATTTGACAGCCGCTTCAGCGCCTGCCGTCCGCCCTCGATGCCCCGCCGCAGCAGCGCTACGTCCTTCGTCCTCAGCCCCAGCCGCGCCTGAACGTCGGCGACGCGCTGCAGCGCATTGGTGTAGGCATCCGGGGCATAGCGCCGGTAGCCGCTGGCGGCCGCGTCATAGGCCGCGATGGCCCGCGTCAGCAGTTCCGTATCGGTATCGGAGCGGTGGTATCCCAGATCGTACAGCAACTCGCCGAGATATTCCTGGCTCCGTGCCCAGTCGATTGGCGACACCGCCTTGGGCACCGCATCGATCAGGCCGGTGAGCACCTCCATTGCCTCCAGCGTCTGGCCGTCATGCCTTAGAGCCTGCCCCAGCAGCTGCTCGGCCCGGCTCCAGCGGTGCCGGTCCTTGGCCAGCGTGAACACCGTCAGCGCCGCCCGCGCCGCATCGATCGAGCTCCGGTTCAGCTCATCATCGGAACGCCGGTTCGACGTCTCCCACATGGTTTCCCCCATGCGCAGCTGCACCTCGGCCCACAGCGTCGGCGACGCCGCCTTGTCGATGTCCTTGAGAATGTCCGTATAGAGCGCGATGGCCACCAGCCCGGCATGCTCGTCCATGCCGCCATGCAGCGCCTTGTCGGCCTGCGCGTTCGCGGCCCTGAGCCGCAGCCTTATCGACAGCGATTTGTCGAACAGATCCGTCTGCCCGGCGGCGCGCTTGTAGGCCTCCGTCTCCGCCTTGCTGTCGAGCGTGTACATGGCGCTCTCTGCCACCCGCGCATAGACTGCCGCGAGTTGCTTGCGCTGCGTATCGATATCGGCCTGCTGCGCGTCGAGCGTCTTCTCGATCTTGCCCGCCCGCGCCGCCTGTTGCTGCCGATACTTGAATGCCAGCTTGAACGCGCCGGCCGCGATCGCCTTGTTGGCGAGCGCATCGAGTCGCGCCAGTTCGGGATCGCTCGGCACCCCGGCAAGGATCGGATCGTCCAGCACCTCGCGCACCCGCCGCGCCACGTCGAGCAGTTCGTCCTGGTCGTTGCCGCCCTTGGCCTTGCTGCCCTTGATGATCGCCAGCATGGCGTAGAGATCGGCGAGCTTCAGATCCTCCTGCGTGGCGATTGCCTCGACATAGGCTTTCGACTGGTCCGGCACCGAGGCGATATCGAGCAGCAGCTTCCGCCGGTCGCCCAGGATCGCAGCCTCCTCCCCCGCCGGCTCGGCCGCCTCGCGCCCGAAATACAGCACCTTGCGCAGCGATGAATTGGTCCACGGCAACTGCCGCGCCCCGGTGTCGACATACACCTCCTGCGACACCAGCGTCATGATATCGCCAAAGCTGTAGCCGCCCGCGCTGAGGTGCTGCAGCAACGCCGAGGCATACGGGCTGTTCTCGCCCACCGGACCGTCCAGCGCGCTCTGCCCCGGCGACGCCGAGAACCCCACCACCACGCCGAGCGAGCTGGCCTTTTTTGCATCGGTTCCGGCCAGCGGCGTCGGCCCGCGCAATGGCTCCAGCCCCGCCTCGCCGATCGTCAGCACGCTCGCCACACCCGCCAGCTCCACCGTCTGCTGCCCGGTGAACGGATTGGTCCGGCACGCATCGAGCAGCACGATGGTGATCGGCACGCTCTGCTCCAGTTGCGCCAGCATGTCGTCCAGCGGCAGCAGCGTCGCCGACGCCGATTCCGGGTCCGCGATATTGGCGTCGGTGCCCATGATGTAGTTGGTGCCGCCCGCCTCGATGCCGTGCCCGGCATAATAGACCAGCGCCACGTCGGCGCCCTTGGCGTCATCGAGGAAGCCCGCAATCCGGCTCCGCAGTTGCTCGGTCCTGACGTCCAGCACCCGCGTCACCTCGAAACCGAGATCGTCCAGCATATGGTCGATGTCGCGCGCATCGCGGTCCGGGTTGGCAAGGCTCGCCAGCCGCACATAATTGGTCTCGCCGATCACCAGCGCGACCCCCTTGAGCGCATGCTCCGCCGCCCCGGCCCCGCCCGCCAGCAGCGCCCACAACAGCACCCCGAACCCAAATCCCCTCATCCGCAAATCCGAAAACCCATCCTCATCGCGCCCACCCGCGCCAAAATGCCCTGCACTATCAGAGCACTATTGCACACCAATCATGACCTTTCGAGCCCGCCGGCACGGCGGGACGATGGCGATTGCGGGGAGAGATATTGAACCGGCCGCGTCGTTGATTTGTGCGGGCTGGGCAGCGTCGCGCCGGGCTTGCCCACCAGCGCCGGGATCAAATCGCCCCAGCCATAGGCTTCGATTGGCGATCTCGCCGCCCCCCGACGCCTTCGCCGCCGCGATAAGTGCCGAGAGCGCGTCAGTATCGACGCCTGCTGCTGAAATCCCCATGCCGGCACCATATTCATCCCGCAAACGGGCGTCCACCGGCCCCCCGCCCCCGTTCACGCTCGATTACGATCGCGCGAGGCGGGTTCGCATCTCGGCCAAACCCTGCTCCAATGCCCGCACTGCCAAATCGCACCACGACTGGAGCCAGATCATGCGCGCCCCCATCGCCGCCCTGCTTGTTGCCCTTGCCGTCGCGACGCCCGCCGCCGCCGGAACCATCAAGCCGTGGGACGCCGCTGCCTTCGCCGAGGCGCAGGCGGCCGACACCCCCATCCTGATCCACGTCACCGCCGGCTGGTGCCCCACCTGTCACGCCCAGACGCCGGTCGTCTCCTCGCTGGCCGCCGATCCCGCCAATCCCGACCTCGTCGTCTTCGATGTCGATTTCGACAGCCAGAAGGACATTCTCCGCCGCTTCAACGTGCGCGCCCAGAGCACCATGATCGCCTTCCACGGCGCCGATGAGCGCGCCCGCGCCGTCGGCGTCACCGATCCCGCCGCCATTACCGCGCTCGTCGCCGAAACCCGCTAGGCGCCGATGGACCCCGCGACGCTGTTCTTCGCCCTCCTGGCCGGCGCGCTGTCCATCCTGTCGCCCTGCGTGCTGCCGCTGTTGCCCGCCATCCTGATGGGCGCCGCCGCGCAGCATCGCTATGCCCCCGCGGCGCTGGCCGGCGGCCTCGCCCTCTCCTTCGCGGCGGTCAGCCTGTTCGTCGCCACCATCGGCTATGGGCTGGGCCTCAGCGGCGATCTGTTCCGCCAGATCGGCGGGCTCGTGATGGTGCTGGTGGGCGGCGTGCTGCTGGTCCCCGCCGCGCAGACCCGCTGGGCCATGGCCGCCGGCCCGGTGCAGAGCTGGACCGAATCGCGCTTCGGCGGCCTCGCCACCGCCGGCCTCCGCGGCCAGTTCGGCCTCGGCGTGCTGCTCGGCATTGTCTGGGCCCCCTGCGTCGGGCCCACCCTCGGGGCCGCCTCACTGCTCGCCGCGCAGGGCGAAAACCTCGGCAGCGTGCTCCTCACCACTCTCGTCTTCGCCATCGGCGCCGCCCTGCCGCTGCTGCTGCTCGGCATGGTGTCGCGGCAGGCCTGGAGCGCCTGGCGGCAACGCCTCGCCAAAACCGGCAGCATCGGCAAGCTGCTGCTCGGCGGCATCCTCATCGTCCTCGGCCTGCTCATTCTCACCGGCGCCGACAAGGCCGTGGAAACCCTCCTCGTCGACATCTCGCCCGCCTGGCTCACCGCCCTCACCACCCGCTTCTGAGCCGCCGCGGCCCGCATCGTCCAAACGCCTCGGCCTCCACCATTTGGTGGACGTGGCGCTCCGCCGCCTGTGCAAGCCTCCGGTGTTCTCAGCCCGGAGGCTCAGGTGAAACCCGTTCCGTATGTCGCCGCACTTGCCCTCGCCGCAATTGGCATATCCATGGCCTTTGCGCCCTTCCGCGCCGCCCAGTCCAGCCTCGCCGATTTCTGCCCCGACTACGGGCCGGGGCCGAAGTGCCAGTCCGCTGTCAGCCTCTTCCTCGCTGCCAGTCCCAGCGACGCGGCCATCATCGAAGTGGTCAACGCCATCGCCGCCAAGGCCCAGCGCCGTCACGCAGCCGGCAACAGTTGCAACGACCTGCGCGCCGGCATGACCGATCTGGCGGCCGCGGTCGAGGACAGCGGCAGCCGCGACCTGATCGCCACGCTCGCCGCCGGCCTCTGCCGCGGCAGCGCAACCGGCACGACAATCCCCGACCCGTCCAGCACGAGCCACGAAAGCAGCGGTACGTCCAGCTCCAGCGGGTTCTCGGGCAGCTTCGGCCACGGCAGCTCCGGTGCCTCCGGCAACACCAGTTCGGGAGCCTCCGGCAACACCAGTTCCGGTACCTCCGGGACCTCCGGCCAGTCGAGCGGCAGCTCGGGCCAGACCAGTTCCGGCGCCTCCGGCAACACCAGCTCCGGAACCTCCGGCGGGGCGAGCTCTGGCACCTCGGGCGGAGCGAGCTCGGGCACCTCGGGCGAGAGCAGTTCCGGTACCTCCGGCGCTTCCGGCGGCACCACGTCCGGCGCCTCCGGCAACACCAGCTCCGGCGCCTCCGGCAGGGCGAGCTCCGGCACCTCCGGCGGGGCGAGCTCGGGCACCTCGGGCGGAGCGAGCTCGGCAGCTCGGGCGAGAGCAGTTCCGGTACCTCCGGCGCTTCCGGCGGCACCACGTCCGGCGCCTCCGGCAACACCAGCTCCGGAACCTCCGGCGGGGCGAGCTCGGGCACCTCGGGCGGGGCGAGCTCGGGCACCTCCGGGACCTCCGGCCAGTCGAGCGGCAGCTCGGGCGAGAGCAGTTCCGGTACCTCCGGCGCTTCCGGCGGCACCACGTCCGGCGCCTCCGGCAACACCAGTTCCGGCGCCTCCGGCAACACCAGCTCCGGAACCTCCGGCGGGGCGAGCTCGGGCACCTCCGGGACCTCCGGCCAGTCGAGCGGCAGCTCGGGCGAGAGCAGTTCCGGTACCTCCGGCGCGTCTGGTGTCTGACCTCGTCATTGTCGGTACGGCCCGGCCCGTCGCGACACCGGACAACGCGTCTCGACCAAGGTCGGCAACCGGCCTGCTCACCGGGCTTGCCGGCGTATTCGTTGCCCTCGCCTGTGCATGGCTTCTGCGTGATTGGCTGCAACCGCCCTGGCTCAAGGCTTTGACGGTCATGTCGGCCGCGGCGGCCGCCATGCTGGCGGTCGATCTCGGTCTATACCGCGCGCACCTCAACCCCGGCACCGGGTTGGCCTCACAGCCGTTGCGGCCGCTCGATCCGGCGCGCGTCGCGCGCAAGCTCCTGGGCCTGTGGGCCACACTCGGTGTCCTCGCCGCCGCCTATTGGCTCATTCCCGAATATGCCGACCCGCGCTACCAGCCATTCAAGGATGCCGCTCTCTGCTGTCTTCCCGCACTGCTCATCCTGTCGCCGCTCTATTTCGGCTGGGTTGACCGTCGCCAGCGCGAGCCGCTCGATGCCTACGCCGAGCTCGGCGCCCTGCTTCTTGGCAACCGCCCCGCCGGCTGGACGGCCCTGCGCACGCATGCCCTCGGCTGGCTGGTCAAGGGCTTCTTCCTGCCCCTGATGTTCGGCTTCGTAACGACCGACCTGGCGCTGCTGTGGTCACGCCCCTTACTGCCCGACCCCGTCAACTTCGCTGGCATGTTCGAACGCCTCATCGATCTGTTCTATCTATTCGATGTGCTGCTCGCGGCGATCGCCTACACCCTCACCTTTCGCATCATCGACACCCAGATACGCACCGTGGAATCGACCATCGGCGGCTGGGTCATCTGTCTCATCTGCTATCAGCCCTTCGTCCGTGGCTTCGGCGACAACTACCTGCTTTACGAGCAGGATGGGCTCTACTGGGGAAAGCTGTTCGCCCCCTACCCGATCCTCTATGTCGCCTGGGGATCGATCATCCTGCTGCTGGTCTTCGTCTATGCCTGGTCCACCGCCGCCTTTGGCCTCCGCTTCTCCAATCTCACCAACCGCGGCATCATTACCAACGGCCCCTATCGCTGGCTGAAACACCCCGCCTATGTGTCGAAGAATTTGAGCTGGTGGATGATCTCGGTGCCCTTCGTCGCCGGCGCCGGATGGAGCGTCGCCCTGCAATCCTGCGTCCTGATGCTGGGCGTCAATCTCGTCTACTTCCTGCGGGCCAGGACGGAGGAGCGCCACCTCATGCAGGACCCTACCTACCGCGAATATGCCGCCTACATGGCGCGGCACGGATTGGTGGCCGTCCTCACGGGCGTCGGAAGATCCCGGCTCTAGCGCGGCAGCTTCAGCTCTCGCGCCAGATCGACAAGTCCGGCGCGCGAATGCCGGCCGGTCTTGTCGTACACCCTCAGCAGGTGCGTCCGCAGCGTGCTGGCTGCGACGCCCATCTCCTCGGCAGCATCCTTGCTCGATTGTCCCGCGGCCACCAGTTCGAATGCCCGCAACTCCGCTGGCGTCAATCCGAACAGCAGGCCAGCGACTCGCCCGGTGGCAATTCGGCCCCTCCCGTATCGGCAACGAACACCACCGCCTCCGCCCCGATCCGCGCGCCCGACGGCGCCTCCAGCGGCATCACATGTGTCACCAGCGGCGAGCCGTCGCGCCGCCGCGCCGGGATACCGATGCCGCGCCGCCCGAGCGCCTCCGGCCCGTCGGACGCTGCCAGCACCGCCGCATCGAGTTGCCCCGGCACCAGCTCTTCCACCAGCCGCAGCCGCCCGTCGGTCGAGCGAATGGGATCGCCGCTGCCCAGCATCGCATCCGCCGCCGCGTTGGCGTGCACGATCTCCATATTGCCGCGCACCAGCACGGCCCCGGCCTGCGCCGCATCCAGCGCCGCCTCGAAGGTCGCCGCGCGCTCGACTGATCGCTCCAGCACCCGGCTGATCGTGGCGGCCCGCCTGAGGTGCGGCGCGATCAGGCGAAGCTCGTCGACCATTCTGGGCTCGACGACCATCGAGTCGTGCTTTCCGAACCCGATCATCGCCTGGGTGGTGCGGTCGCGCGCCAGCACGATCCCCAGCTGATCGGTGATCCCCTGGGGAAAGCACCAGTCGCGTGCGAACGGGTATTTGGCCCACGTGCCCGGATCAGTCTGGTCCGTCTGCCACAGAGGTTCCTCAAGCGGCACGCGCGCCATGTGCTCCGCGCCGCCCCACATGCTGATGATGTCGTGCACCATCGTCGTCTGTTCGTTGATGCTGTCGGGAATATTCAGCGCGACGCTGATGACACCGGCCTGCGTCGGCAGCGCCACGACCGACAGGTTGCAGTTGTACCAGCCATGCCGCGCCCGAACCGTCTCAAGCGCCACCGTCCAGCCCGACGGATCGATCACCGCGTCATAGATCAGGCCGATGATCCGGACGATTTCCGGGTCGATCATGGGTCGCCTCCACAGACGAGCGATCGGTCGCGGCAACGATGATCGCGGTGCAGCACCGGAGCCGTCAAGTCACAACCACCGTTCCCTTTCCGTTCCCACCGTGCTATGCTTCGAACTTCGTCGCCCTGATGACAGTTTTTGACACAGCACCTACATAGGGTGCCTGCTGTCGAAATCCCCGTGCCCGAGCCCGCCATGCCTGCTGAGAAGAAATCCGCGTCCGCCGTGCGTCCTGGCCAGCCCGTCCGGCGCGAGGACAGAAAAGGCTCTGAGTTCTCGATCGACGAGTTCATCGGCGAGATCGAGAAGGCCGAAGCCGAAACGCTCAACAAGCGCCTGCCGCAGGAGCGCCTGAAGAACAAGCGCGCCCTCGACCAGGCCGCCCGCCGCGAGGGCGAGCGACTCGCGCGTCGCGCCGCCGAGGAGCAGGCCGCCGCCGCGGCAGCTGCGGCCAAGCCGAAAAAGACCGCCCGCTCTGCCGCCACCGGCATGCAGCTCAAGGCCCCCAAGTCCAAGGCCAACTCGGTCGAGCGCCCGGATTTCGGCGGCATGGGCGAAGTCCGCCCAGGCCGGCTTCGGCCACGTTCCATCCGGCCGCTCCAACCTGCCCGCCGGGCCGCAGCCCGGCCAGTCCAGCACGCCGGCCGTCATCGGCACCGAGGTCGGCCATGTCGGCATCTCGGCCACCGTCAAGGCGCTCGAAGACATCATCCTGCACGGCCGCAAGGAGGTCGAGGGCAACGACGCCTGGAAGCCGCACCGTCCGGTCCGCCCCTCCAAGTCCGAGGGTGGAATCCCGTTCAAGCTCACCACCACCTACCAGCCCGCCGGCGACCAGCCCACCGCCATCGCCGACCTGCTCGAGGGCATCGACAACGGCGAGACCGACCAGGTGCTGCTCGGCGTCACCGGCTCGGGCAAGACCTTCACCGCCGCGCAGGTGATCGCCGCAGACCCAGCGCCCCGCCCTGATCCTCGCCCCCAACAAGACGCTGGCCGCCCAGCTCTACGGCGAGATGAAGACCTTCTTCCCCGAAAACGCGGTGGAGTACTTCGTCTCCTACTACGACTACTACCAGCCGGAGGCCTACGTGCCGCGCACCGACACCTATATCGAGAAGGAATCCACCATCAACGAGCAGATCGACCGCATGCGCCACTCGGCGACGCGCGCGCTGCTCGAACGCGACGACGTCATCATCGTCGCCTCGGTCTCCTGCATCTACGGCATCGGCTCGGTCGAAGACTACACCGCCATGACCTTCGACCTCAGGAAGGGCCAGAACATCGACCAGCGCGAGCTGCTCCGCTCGCTCTCCCAGCTGCAATACAAGCGCGGCGACACCGGCTTCGTGCGCGGCACCTTCCGCGTGCGCGGCGATACCATCGAGCTGTTCCCCGCCCACTATGAGGACGCCGCCTGGCGCATCACGCTGTTCGGCAACGAGATCGAATCCATCGCCGAATTCGATCCCCTCACCGGCCGGAAAGCCTCCGACCTGCTCATTCATCCGCGTCTTCGCCAATTCCCACTACGTGACGCCGCGCACCACCATGAACCAGGCGATCAGGCTGATCCGCCAGGAGCTCGCCGCCCGCCTGCAGGAGCTCAACGGCGCCGGCCGCTTCCTCGAAGCGCAGCGGCTCGAGCAGCGCACCATGTTCGATCTCGAGATGATGGAGGCCACCGGCTCCTGCGCCGGCATCGAGAACTATTCGCGCTACTTCTCCGGCCGCAAGCCCGGCGAGCCGCCGCCGACCCTGTTCGAATATCTCCCCGACAACGCGCTGGTCTTCGTCGACGAGAGCCACGTCACCATCGGCCAGCTCGGCGCCATGTATCGCGGCGACCTCCGCCGCAAGGCGACCCTCGCCGAATACGGCTTCCGCCTGCCCTCCTGCATGGACAACCGCCCGCTCCGCTTCGAGGAGTGGAACGCCATGCGCCCGCAATCGGTCTATGTCTCGGCCACCCCCGGCAAATGGGAAATGGAGCAGGCCGGCGGCGTCTTCGCCGAACAGGTCATCCGCCCCACCGGCCTCATCGATCCGCCGGTCGAAATCCGCCCCGCCAAGGCCCAGGTCGATGACGTCGTCGACGAAATCCGCCAGGTCATCACGCGCCGGCTACCGCACCCTCGTCACCGTCCTCACCAAGAAGATGGCCGAGGACCTCACCGAATACATGCACGAGCAGGGCATCCGCGTCCGCTACATGCACTCCGACGTCGACACCATCGAGCGCATCGAGATCATCCGCGACCTCCGCCTCGGCGCCTTCGACGTGCTGGTCGGCATCAACCTCTTGCGCGAAGGCCTCGACATCCCCGAATGCGCGCTGGTCGCCATTCTCGATGCCGACAAGGAAGGCTTCCTGCGCTCCGAAACCTCCCTGATCCAGACCATCGGCCGCGCCGCCCGCAACGTCGACGGCAAGGTCATCCTCTACGCCGACAACATCACCGGCTCGATGGAGCGCGCCCTCGCCGAAACCAACCGCCGCCGCGAAAAGCAGATCGCCTACAACACCGAACACGGCATCACCCCGCAATCGATCAAGTCCAACATCCACGACATCGTCGACAGCGTCTACGAACGCGACCACGTCACGGTCAGCATCGGCAAAGGCAAGGACGGCAAGGAACAGGTCCAGGTCGGCGCCAACCTCGCCGCCGTCATCAAGGACCTCGAAACGCCAGATGCGCGAAGCCGCGACGAACCTGGAGTTCGAGAAGGCCGCAAGGCTGCGGGACGAGGTCAAGCGGTTGCGGGAGATGGAGCTGGATGTGCTGGACGCGGGCAACGCCGACTGAAATCGAATTTCACCGCGTATCGGCGGGAACCTGTCCTCGGGCTTGACCCGAGGGTCAAGCGGCTAAGGGAAATACAACTCGACACCCTCGACGCCGGCCCACCGGACTAACGGCTCCCGCCCTTCTCCCCTCGGGGGAGAAGGTGGCCGAAGGCCGGATGAGCGGCCACTCATCCATGCGTGAACTGGAACCACATCGCGGTCTCGACCGGCAAGCACAGGACTGGCAAGGACCCGCCCAACTCGGCGCAGATTTTGCGGCCGACCCGCAGATTTCAGGGCCGTGCCCTTCCGCAGCGCCGCCATCATCCCATTAGCGCCACGACACTTCCTATTCGTAAAACATTCGCCTAATACTTCTACGCGCGAAACGTAGAGCGACCGCCTGCACCAGATACATCTCTTTTCTTAGTTGGGGGCTAGCGTGGTGGTAGAAACTGTCATTCAATCGTTGGCGACTTCGATAGCAGCAAAGGGCTTTCAGGGTCTCCTTACTGGGCTAGTCTCCAGATACCTCACAAAGAAAACAGGAGCATTCCGGGCCGCCTGACGTCATCGAGATGGACTTGAAGTCTCATCTTGAGGCCACGTTTGAGAAGTGCATCTCGACGAAAACGATACTGAACAACTCACCGTCAATCTTCTCTCCATCTACGTAGATCAAAGGTTCAAGAATCGAGGCAAAGCGCTTGACCAATACGACTTGGTCGAGGCGATCAAGGAGTTACTCTCTGTCTGTAGTCATCACCGGGACCGGCGGCGGCGGCAAGTCCTTCTTCATGAAGTACCTGTGGCTGTCGTTTTTCGAAGATGGTGCCGGTCGGTTTCCGCTCTTCCTGGAACTCAGGCAGATCAATAGCGCCAGTACGGTGCAGATGCGAGATTACCTCTATCATATGTCCTTAGGACGGGCTCGACAATCAGCCAGGCCCAGTTCGACAGAGCGCTGAAGCAGGGCGAGATCGTGCTGTTTTTGGATGGCTTTGATGAAATCGCAATGGACAAGCGGCGGGACGTCGAGCTCCAGATAATCGCGCTCAAGGACGACAATCCAAAACTTACCATCGTTGTCACTAGTCGCCCCGATGACAGGTTCGGCGGCTGGCAGCAGTTCGACCATGTCGAAGTGCTCCCGATGAGCAAGGATGATGCGGTCCTGCTAATCGATAGAGCGATTTACGATGAGCCCTCGAAAAGTCGCTTGCTCAAAAAAGTAAAGCGGGATTGTACGAAAGCACGAGAGTTTTCTGTCCAATCCGCTTCTGGCCTACTGATGCTTCTCACGATCGCGAGAAACCCTGACATACCGAGCAAAATGTCAGCCTTCTACGAGATGGCCTTCGACGCGCTTTACCACCGCCATGACACTGTAAAGGGCGGAGGATATGTAAGACAGTACTATACCAAAATGGATAAACAGCAATTTGTAAGACTTCTATGCTTCTTTTGCTTGTTAACCTATAATGATAGTTGCACAGAGGCAACAGAAGACGGAGTATTGGCTTATATTGAAAATGCTGTAAAGTTTGATGGCATCAGTATTCCATCGAAAGATTTCCTTAAAGACTTGGTTGAGAACGCCTGTATCCTAAAAAGGACGGCATCCACTACAATTTTATCAGTACGAAGCTTTCAGGAATACTTCGCAGCACTTTGCATATGCCAGAGTTGGCAAGTAGAGAACATACGAGGCATTGCTATCAAGGTATGCCGGACGATCCAACGACGAAGTATTTGGTATGATTTTCGACATTAATCCTGATCTCTTCAGGGAAAAATACGTGTTTCCTATGCGCAAGAAATTCCTAGAGTATTTCGAGATGCCCCATTCCGATATCGCTCCAAAATCTACATGTTCTGGACCCAGCAGAAGTTCTTTGCTCGGGACAGGCCGGTTAGGAATTCCCGAAAAACTTGGAAAGGCTCGCCGTCGGGCACACAGGAAATGTATGTCGGCTGGGAGGCGACTAGCGAGTACAATATGGCTTTGTGTCGAGCCTCCAAAACATATCTGCGTACGGGCGGATTGAGCGCGCACGCACCGCCCAACGGGAGGCGGCGCTTAGCGAGCGAGCCGATGAAAAGTTCTTCGCCGGTATTGCAGCCGCCAACAAGGTTGACGTGGACGGCATGGTCCTGACTTCGACGGGGACTAGATTGATCTTGCGCGAACGAGGTGGGAAAGAGGTGAAGGACGAAACGATCGCTGAGAGATCAAGACCACGTATATAAGACAATTGCTTTTACATGTCGTTCTATGCGACGCCGCGCATCGCTTCGTAAATGGGGAACTGGCTGGAGTACGCTCGCACTACAACCTAGTTGAGGAATTCTTCGACACCAGCCAAGACTGAAGTGCAGAAACCGCGCAGTCACCCGTGGGGCACGCGCGATCGCGGCGGATTTTGTGCTAACTCGCGACATTCCCGCTGCGCTAGTCCCCCAACTTCACACTCCTCCACTTCTGCACCCGCACCACGCCCGCCGGCCGTCTGATCACCAGATGCCCATAATCCCCCGGTGCCGGGGTGTGCAGCTTAACGTGCAGATACTCCGCCTTGCCGCATTGTGAGCAGGTGTAGGGCGGCACGAATGCGTCGCGCAGCGGGTTGATCAACGTCACGAGGTCGGCGGCGAGGAAGCGCACGATTCGCCGGCAGTGCGTGCAGCGCAGCACCACGATCTGGTTGAGCGCGGCCGCTTCTTCCAGCGTATAGGTGTTTCCAAAGCTTGTTCGGTCCCTGGGCGGTATGGATGCGGCATCCGCCGAACCTGCCACGGGAACAAAGGCGGAACAATCCCCGCCCGCCGCCTGCCTCATCTCTACCCAACTCTGCCGTCAGAAATTCTTCCGCCCACGACATACGGGGGAAAGTCCGTGCGGCCGACCGACCTGCTTCGCCATCTCGAGCGCAGCGACGACCGCGCGGGCCCGCGCAGGCCCCGTTCCTCCGGTCCCTCACATCCAGAGAGCCCGCAAGCCCTTCCACCACCACGCGAAACGCCGACTTATCCCCGCCCCGCCGCCAGCCCCTAGACTCCGCCGCAAACCCCAAGCCGCGGAGTCCCCATGTACCACAAGCCCAGCCCCCTCCCCGACGCCCACATCGGCCCCGTCCCCTGCTTCGACGCCCCGCCGGCCGCGCCCATGCCCACCCCGGAGGCAGCGCCCACCAACCTCGGTCCTGAGGCCCTCGTCGCCGAGCTCGACGGCCACTATGCGATCGCCCTGGCCGACGCGCGGGCCCGCGCCGCCACCCCGGTCGGCCGCGGCACCATCGCCCGGCTCAACGCGCTGTTCGCCGAAGCCGCGATGCTCTGCACCGCGTTGCGCGATCCGCCGCGCCTGCCGCAGCCGCTGCCCGCGACCGTCTGGCTCGCCGCACCCGACCTGCTGTCCGCCGCTGCTCGCCGCCCGCCATGCCGCCCGCTGCTGCCTCGCCCACCACCGCCGCTTTGCCGGCAGGGTGGTCTTCGCATGAGCCCGCTGTCGCTCCGCCGCCAGCGCCTCGCCGTCGGCCTCGGCCCGCAGATCGAGCTGCTGCTTGCGCGGCTCACCGACCTGCCGTTGCGCCGCCGTGCCGGCCCGCTGCCGCGCGACCTGCGCGAGGAATCCCGCCACCTCCTCCGCGACCTCCGCACCGTCCTCGCCGGCGGCCCGCCCATGACGCTTCCCCCCGACGCCACCGCGACAGCCCTGCTCGACGTCCTCATCGCCGCCCGCCACGCCCTCCCCGCCCTCCTGGCCCACCACGACCTCCCCCTCCTTACCGACGACGACCCACCCTTCTGAGCGAGGGGGTTTTCCAGGCCCGCCCCCCAATCTCTCAGTCAACTCCCTCCCCCTTGTGGGGCAGCCATTCGAGCGCAGCTCTCATGGCCTTCTCGCCGCGAAACGCTCCACTGGAGCGTTTCCGCAACCGGCTCGAAGGGGATCAAGGGTGGGGGGCGGCGGCCACGGACCTGCCAACCCCTTCCCCCACCTCAATTCCCCAACTTATCCCCCTCCCATCCACAGCGCGTATGATCCCCCTCATCCGCACCCCGAAGCGAGATCATGACGAGTGGTTGGGGTGAGGGAGGCTGGTGGATCGGGGGTCGCCCCGGTTCGGGCTGGCGGCACAGATGTCACCTGGCGGGCTGCCGGTCCATCCTACTCGGATGGAGACGAGCAGCCGAGGAGCGAGCCCTGTGCCGCAGTCACCAACTCCAGTCGTTCCGGCGAGGCGGAAGCCTCTTAATCGCGGACTACCCGCTCGGCTGAACGCCTCGCCGGGACCGCTTCACTGCTGCGAACCCGGATGCCCATGGCAGTCCGGCGCTTCGGCTCGCCTCCGCCTGCAGCGAGCCTGTCGAACGGCGCGGCATCGCGACAAGCGTCGCGTCCAGCTGGTCCCCACCTTACGAATCCGTCATTTGGCAACCACGCGGCGCGGCGCTAGGGTCTCTCCTGCCGGGGGACATTGCAGGAAGCACCGATCATGAAAACCCTCATCGCCCTCTCCCTCGCCACACTCGCCCTTATCGCCGCCGCCCTCCCCGCCGATGCGGCGTCGCGCTCCACCGCCCGCGTCACCACGCGCGAGGCTATCCATTCAGGCCCGGCCGAACACTACCGCGTCATCGGCAAGCTCGATCGCGGCGAAGTCGTGCACCTGCGCGAGTGCACCTATCACCAGCGCTGGTGCTACGTGCTGCGCGACGGCGATGGCCCGGATGGCTGGGTTGATGGCGGCTATCTCATTGGCGCTGGCGCCAAGAACGAGGTCACCCCGTGGGACTTCCTCGTCCGGCCGTTCGGCTCCAGCGGCAGCCTGTTTTAGCTAAAATCCAATCTAAACAAGGCCTTCAGGTTCAGTTCAGGCCCCGGCGCCTAGAACTCGCGTCATGGCAACGAACTGCCTCACACCTGAAAGGAACCGAAAATGACCATCTCGAAGACCCTGATGACCGGCCTCCTGGCCGCCTCCGTTCTTCTCGGCACCGCTGGCGCTTCGTTCGCAGCGCAGTACGCCTGGATCGACCACACCACCAAGCTGAAGTCCTACCACTCCAACTCCTCCAGCACCCTCGACTGGCTCTATGAAGGCCAGAAGGTCAAGGTCATCAATGACTGGGGCAACTGGGTCAAGGTGAAGGTCTACGGCCAGACCGGCTGGGTCAAGGAGAAGGCCCTCGACTACCACAACTGGAACTACAACAACTACAACAACTACAACGGCGTCCACGCCTGCTTCTCCGGCCCGCTCGGCTACGTCTGCGTGAACGACTGAGTTCACCCTTCCACATCCGTAAGCGCCGGTCCCGCAAGGGGCCGGCGTTTCGCTGTCCGGGCTTGAGAAATTAATGCGCCCCGCCTATCTCTCAGCCGCACAACCGAGGAGCGTGACATGGCCGCCGAGGGCATGAAACCATATGTGAAGCTTGCCTCCGGCCTGGTGCTGGTCGGCATGGGCCTGTTCAGCCTCGAGCAGTTCGGCCTCGACCGCCTCGCCGGCCCCGATCACACGGGGCTGAAGCTCGATGGCACGGTGCTGTCGGCGCTGGTGATCGCCCCCATCGCGCTGGTGGCGGCCGGCGCCGTGGTCTTCATGGTTGGCAAGATGCGGCGGCTTTAGCCGGCTATTCGACCCGCAGCCGCTCGACGTCGATGCCGCGCTCGATCAGCGGCTCCCGCATCTTCCGTCCCAGGAATTCGTTGAGCCCGTAGAGCACCATCGCACCGACCAGCAGCGCAATCCCGAAGCCCCGCGTCCCGTCCTGTGTCGCCACCATGATCGCCGCGATCAGCGCTACCACCGAGCCGCCGATCAGGAGGTAGAGCCGCCGCTCGCTCTGCAGCCGCATATTGTGCGCGCTCGAGAGCAGCAGGTCGCGGAGCTCAGTGTCGCTCATCGCCGTCAGTTCCGGATTGCTCGCCTCGCGGCGGATGGTCTGCATGTAGGCCTCGACCCGCCGTTCGGTCATAGCCTCGCGTTCCGCCGTGCGCCGGCTGCGCCACAGATAACTCGCGGCTGCCCCCACCACCAGCAGCGCCAGCGCAATCTCAATCAGGATAGGCATCGCGTGCACCCCTTCGTGTCGGCGTGAATTCCCGCCAGACACATGCCCATGACCGGCCCCCGATTCAAGACCGGGACTGATTGCTGGCCTCAGTCCTTCCCCGGCAATCCCGGTTCGGACCGGTTCGGCACCTTGAGCATGCGCTCGCGCGCCATCACCACCAGGCCCGCACCCACGATGATCGCCGCTCCCAGCAATGAAATCGGATCGATGAGGTGCTGGAACACCACCGTGCTCAATAGAATGCTCCACGGCAGGGCCGTGTAGTTGAACGGTTGCAGCACGCTTGCCGGGGCGTTGGAGAGCGCAATCATGATCAGGATATGCGCCACGGTACTCGTCAGCATCACATAGGCCATCAGCCCAAGGCTTGCCAGGTCCATCGGCTGCCAGAAGAACACCCCGACCGCCGAGGTCATGACCAGCCCGATCAGCCCCACATAGAACATGCTGGTGGCTGTCGAGTCGGTTCGCGACACCCGTCGCGTCAGCACCAGGTAGAGCGCGTAGGCGACCGACGAGAACACCGCGTACCAGACCCCCCAGTCGAGTGGCAGGCCCCCCGGCCTGACGATCACCAATGCGCCCAGGAAGCCGACCGCTACCGCCCCGAAGCGGAAAACGCCCACTTTTTCCCCCAGGATGGGGATCGCGGCGATCGTAACCAGCAGCGGATAGATCAGTGCAATCGACTGCAGTTCAGCCAGCGGCACCGTCTGGTTGGCCAGTGCGAAAAGCCAGATATCGACCACAAGCAGCGTCGCCCTCGCCACCTGCAACAGCGGCGCGCCGGACCGGAGAGCCTCCCGCAGCGGCGCCTGCCGCAGCACCAGCACCAGTGAAAATGCCGCCGATGCCCAGTAGCGCATCATCGTCACCTGGAACGGCGAATAGCTGTGCACCAGAATCTTGGACACCGCGTCCTGCGTCGCGAACACCATGATCGCAATCAGCGTGAGGACGATGCCGCGCGCAACATTGTCCTGTCGGTCTGCGCTTGCCGTCGCTTCGGTCATTTCGTGGTCCAAACTGAGAAAACCCCGGACCAGAAAAGCCCGGGGCCAGATAGGCAGAACGGCCGGAGCCGGCCTACTTCATGGTGGCATTCTTGATGGCGCCGGCGATCGCCGTAAGTATCGCGCCGCCGACGACACCGGTGACGCCTTGGCCCGCCAGAGCCCCGATGTTCATGCCGCCGTCGGCGGCAACGCCGCTCACCAGCGCCGACAGCCCGGGGATCTGTCCGGCCAGCCAGGTGCCGATCCAGCCGCCGATCAGCCCGGCGATGGTATTGCCGGCCGTTCCGAGGCTGACATTCTTCACGGCCTGACCCACGACGTTACCGCCAACGCCGCCGCCGACCAGTTGCACAATAAGTCCGACCCAATCCATCTTTGCGCTCCTTCCCAAAGAGACCTTGGCAGTCTCAACTCGCACCTGCAGCATACGCCCGCCTCGAATCGCCCGAAAGTCCCGGCGTCGTTGCTCCCCCGAAACTATCGGCTGGTTGACGCTGGTTTCAGTGCGATGGAAGCAGCTATCGTGGCGCGCCGGAATCCGAGTCCCATGCGCCACAAAACGATCCTCGCCCTGCTCCTGCTTGTCATGCTGCCCCTACGGGCGGAAGCCGCCGAGCGCAGCTTCGCCGGCTGGGTCGCCGCGTGCCGCGACGATGGCTATTGCTCGGCATCGGCCTACAGCGAGACCGGTCCGGCCGGTGGGTCGACGGCGGTGGATCTGTTACGGATCGGCCGGCACGCTGAACAATCTTACTGGGAGATTTCACTGACCACCGCCGCCGCGATGGCGGACGCTGGCAGGGAATTTGTCGTGTCGGTAGATACCGTCCCCGAAATCTTCAGCGGTCCCGAAGAGGTTGGCGCCTATGGCGCATTCGACAGCTTCTTCTTGCTTGGCGACGGTGCCCAGCGGGTGATGGATCGCATGATGCCCGGCCAGCAGCTGACCGCCGACTACACCAGTACATCGGGCGACATGCAGCAGGCTCGGTTTTCACTGTCCGGGCTGACTGCCGCTCTGATCTGGATCGACGAGTGGCAGACCCGGCTCGGGTCCGAACGCGTCGCCTCGGTTCCGCCCTTTGGGCTCGAACCGATGGCGGACGGCACGACCACAATTCCCGCCATGCTGCGCGACCGCATCGCTGCCGACCCCGAATGCAGCCTGCCCGACGAGCCTGCCAATCCCGACGACATCATGGTCAGCCAGCTCGATGATCAGCACACGCTTTACATCGTCCCGTGCGAAGCCTTGTTTTACAACACCCGCCACAAACTCTACGTGGCCGCGGCCGGCACGTTCACATCGCTGGTCTTCGATGAATGGTCCGGCCGCAACTGGCTGAAGTCGGACACCCTCCCCGGCGCCAGTTTTGACGGCAACACCGGCATCCTCAGCAGCACGCTGAGGGGCGGCAACGGCGATTGCGGCGCTGCCGCCCGATGGCACTGGAACGGCGCGAACTTCGTAATGGACGAATACCGCAGCAAAGCCAACTGCCGCTCTCCGGTGAGCGACTGGCCGCGCCTCTCTCCGCCTGCCGGGTGACTGGCGAAGCTGCACCCGAACCCCTATCTTCCACAACTCATGACCACAAAGACCGCAGCATCACCCGAGCCACGGCGCGTCGCCCTCGTTACCGGGGCCGCCAACCGCATCGGCGCAGCCATCGTCCTCCGGCTGGCCGAGGCCGGCTACAAGGTAGTGATCCACTATCATTCGTCGATCGAGAGTGCCAAGGCGCTGGTAACGACCCTTGCCGATGCCGGTCTCGCGGCCGCGCTGGTACGAGCCGATCTCACCCGCCGCGCCCAGCGCGCCGCCCTGATCGGCAAGGCCGCCCGCCCCTTCGGCCCCCTCACCGTGCTCGTCAACAACGCCTCGCTGTTCGACCCGGACTCGGTCGCCGATCTCGATGAAACCATCTGGGACCGCCACTTCGCCATCCACGCCGAAGCCCCGATGTTCCTCGCCCGCGATTTCGCCGCCCAGCTACCCGCCAACCAGCCGGGCAACATCGTCAACATCACTGACGAACGTGTGCTGCATCTGACGCCCAACTACTTCAGCTACACGCTGTCCAAGGCGGTGCTGGCGACCGCCACCACCACGCTGGCGCAGTCGCTGGCCCCCCACATCCGCGTCAACGCCGTCGGCCCCGGCCCCACCCTCGCCCACAAGGGCCGCACTGAAGCGGCGTTCCAGCGCGCCAGGGAAGCCCTGCCGCTCGGCTACGGTGCAAACCCGGCCGAAATCGCCGAAGGCGTCCTCTACCTCCTCAACTCGCCCGCCATCACCGGCCAGATGATTGCCATTGATGGCGGCCGCCACATCAGCTTCCCCGAGCGCCACGGACCCACACCGCGCAAATGAACGACATGGACAAGTCCCCTTCCGGTGCCGAGGTCATCCGCGCCTTCGTCAAGACGCTGCCCGCCTCGCCCGGCGTCTACCGCATGATCGATGCGGAGGGCGAGGTCATGTATGTGGGCAAGGCCCGCAACCTCAAGGCGCGTGTCACCAACTACACCCGCCCCGAGGGCCTCGAACTCCGCCTGCAGCGCATGATCGCCGCAACCCACACCATGGAATTCGTACGCACCGAAACCGAGAGCGCGGCGCTGCTGCTCGAAGCCAACCTTATCAAGCGGTTGAAACCACGTTTTAATGTCCTGCTGCGCGACGACAAGAGCTTCCCCTACATCCTCATCGCTACCGGGCATGAGGCGCCGGAGCTGATGAAGCATCGCGGTGTGCGCCGCCGTGAGGGTCACTATTTCGGCCCCTTCGCCTCGGCACTTGCGGTCAAGCGCACCATCACCTCGCTGCAGAAGGCGTTCCTCCTCCGCACCTGCTCCGACAGCTTCTACAAGGCGCGCACCCGGCCCTGCATGCTGCACCAGATCAAGCGCTGCGCCGCCCCGTGCACCGGCGAGATCAGCATCGAGGCCTATGGCGAACTGGTCGAGGAGGCCCGCCAGTTCCTCTCTGGAAAGTCCAAGTCGGTGCAGGATCACCTCGCCAGAGACATGAACAGCGCCGCCGAAAACCTCGATTTCGAGCGCGCCGCCATGATGCGTGACCGCCTCTCCGCGCTGGCGCTTGTCCAGAGTCAGGGCGAGATGGGCGGCCACTCCGTCGAGGAAGCGGATGTGTTCGGCATTGCCCATGAGGCCGGACAGTTCTGCGTCCAGGTCTTCTTCTTCCGCGCTCACCAGAACTGGGGCAACCATGCCTTCCGGCCGCGCGCCAACTCCTCGCTCTCCGAGACCGAAGTGCTCGAGGCGTTCATCACCCAGTTCTACGAGGATCGCACGCCGCCCAAACTCGTGCTGCTCAGCCATGCGCTCGCCGAGCGGCGGCTCATCGAGGAGGCGCTGTCGAGCCGCGCCGGGTCGCGGGTTACCGTCTCGGTGCCACAGCGCGGCGAAAAGCGCGAGCTCGTCACCTACGCCGTCAACAACGCCCGCGAGGCCCTCGGCCGTCAACTCGCCGAAGGGGCAACGCAGCGCAACCTGCTCGAAGGCGTCGCCGAACTGTTCGGCCTCGAGGAGGCGCCGCGCCGCATCGAGGTCTACGACAACTCCCACATCTCCGGCACCAACGCCGTCGGCGCCATGATCGTCGCGGGCGAGGAAGGCTTCTCGAAAAAGCACTACCGCACCTACAACATCAGGAGCACCGAGCTCACCCCCGGCGACGATTTCGGCATGATGCGCGAAGTGCTGACCCGCCGCTTCAGCCGCCTCGCCGCCGAGAACGACACCGAGGCCGAAGATGAATCCACCGGCATGCCCGACTGGCCGGATGTCGTGTTCATCGACGGTGGCGCCGGCCAGCTCAACGCCGTCCGCGAAGTCGTTGCCGGCCTCAATCTGCAGAAAGAGGTCATCTTCATCGGCATCGCCAAGGGCGAAGAGCGCGATGCCGGGCGCGAAAAGTTCTTCATGGAGGGCCGCGACGCCTTCATGCTGCCGCACCGGGATCCAGTGCTCTACTATGTGCAGCGGCTGCGCGACGAAGCCCACCGCTTCGCCATCGGTACCCACCGCGCCCGCCGCAAGAAAGATGCGATCGAAAATCCGCTCGATGAGATCGAGGGCGTCGGCCCGGCCCGCAAGCGCGCTCTATTGCAGCATTTCGGATCGGCCAAGGCGGTCAGCCGCGCCTCGCTCGCCGACCTCGCCAGCATCCCAGGCGTCTCCAGCCAGATGGCGCAGCTGATCTACGACCACTTCAACCGCAGCGAGTAGGGATACTTAGGGTGCGTCGCCGCTACAGGTCGTCCGTCAGCTTCAGCCGGTCCAGCAACCCGCGATCGCCCGGCTCCACCATGCCGACGAAGAACCGCAGCACCATGCGCTTGGCGTCCGGCGGCAGCGCCGCAATCGCCGCGTCGATGCGGCTCGTCTGCGTGGCGCTCAGCGTCTCGAAGAAGCGCCGTCCCTTCTCGGTGGCATAGAGCAGCCGCTGCCGCCGGTCGGCGTCGCCGGTCTTTTGTTCGACATAGCCATTGTCGATCAGCTGCCGCAGCACACGTGCCAGGCTCTGCTTGGTAATCTTGAGGATATCGAGCAGATCGGCCACCGGCATGCCCGGTTTCAAATTCACGAAATACAGCACGCGGTGGTGCGCCCGGCCAAAGCCCTGCCGTCCGAGCAACGCGTCTGCGTCACCGACGAAATCCCGATAGGCGAAGAAAAACAAACCCATGACGTCAAGTGGCATGGCCGGCGCGTCGCCGGATTCCGAATTTATGTCAGCTATGTTGACATTTATTTTGTTCGGTGCCATTGTCCGTCCATCACGAGTGCCGTGACGCCTTATCACAAAGCCGTTCTGGTTTGCCAAGGGCATGTGGCTGGGGCAAGATTGAGCAAAACGCGACTGGCGGCCTTGCGAGGGCCGCAGCCTAAGCGAGTGGGAGAGGACAATGGCTAGCCTGCCTATGGACCAGCGTGATGGCTGGATCTGGTTTGACGGTGAACTCAAGCCCTGGCGTGACGCCAAGATTCATGTGCTGACGCATGGCCTGCACTACGCCAGCACGGTGTTCGAGGGCGAGCGCGCCTATGGTGGCGAGATCTTCAAGTCCCGCGAGCACACCGAGCGCCTGATCCGCTCGGGCAAGATGCTCGATTTCACCATTCCCTACTCGGCTGACGAGATCGAGGCGGCCAAACGCCTGGTGCTCGAAAAGAACAGCCTCACCGACGCCTATGTCCGTCCCGTCGCCTGGCGCGGCTCGGAGGAACTGTCGGTTCCCGGCCGCAACAACAAGGTTCACCTTGCCATCGCCAGCTGGGTCTGGCCCAGCTATTTCACCGTCGAGGAAAAGCTCAAGGGCATCCGCCTCGAATGGAGCAAGTGGAAGCGTCCGAGCCCCGAAACCATCCCGTCGCACGCCAAGGCGGCCGGCCTCTACATGATCTGCACGCTCAGCAAGGACGCGGCGATGGCCAACGGTTACGCCGATGCGCTGATGCTCGACTACCGCGGCTACGTCGCCGAGGCGACAGGCGCCAACGTGTTCTTCGTCAAGGGCGACGAAATCCATACGCCCGACCCGGACTGCTTCCTCAACGGCATCACCCGGCAGACCGTCATCGGGCTCGCCAAGGCCAAGGGCTACAAGGTGATCGAACGGCACATGATGCCCGAGGAGCTCAAGGATTTCGACGAGTGCTTCCTGACCGGCACCGCTGCCGAAATCACCCCTGTCTCCGTGGTCGGCGAGCACACCTTCAAGCCCGCCAAGGCCTGCGAAACGCTGATCAACGCCTTCGTCGAAGCCGTCACGCCCAAGAAGGTCGCGGCCGAATAGCTGACGAAATCGTGAGGCTGCCGCACTTGCGGCAGCCGGCTCCCTGAGTCACTTTGCCGATTGCGGCCAACGGAGGCCGTGGGCAGGTCTTGGGGGGACCGGCCGTGCTCAGGAGCGTCGCATCTGCCTGTAGCATCGCCCTGCTGGCTGCCGCCGGCCTGGTGCTTTGTGGCCTGGCGAAACCCGCCATGGCCGAGGTCCGCACCACTGTGCAGTCGAAGACGTTCAGCGTGGCCGGCACCACCGCCGCCAGTCTCGTCTCCAACATGATGCGCAACCCCTATGATGGCGACCACGGCGGCGCCTACGCCAACATCCGGCCGAACTACAGTCTCTCCATCAAGAGCAAACAGAGCGGCAAACTCTGCCGCGCCAGCGTCGATGTGGACATCCGCTTCGTCATCACCCTGCCGCGCGCCCAGAGCCCTTCAGCCATGTCGGCCAGAACCCGCTCCGCCTGGAACAGCTTTGTCGCCTTCGCCACCAGCCACGAAGAGCATCACCGCCAAAGCTACACCGCGTGTGCCAGATCGTTCGTCAACGCCGCCGAGCGCCTGTCAGCCGCCAACTGCGTCACGCTCAACAAGCAGATCCGCCAGCTCTTTACCTCGGAGAAACGTGCCTGCGAGGTCAAGCAGCAACCCTATGACCGCCAGCAGACCCGCGCCGTCTACAGCCTCAGCCTCTTCACCATGGCAAAATCCAGGCAATGAGCCGGAGCACCTTCGCCTCGCCGGCGGTTATGCCCGTTGCTCGCCTACGCCCTCCGGAACGCGCAGCCAGATCAGCAGCGACAGCCCCACCAGCGGGCCACCGATCAAGGGCAGGGTCATGGCTCCAAAGCTGTCCAGCACGATACCTCCCACCGCCGCCGCCACTGCCATGCCGAGCGTGAAGGCCGACATGTTGAGCGAGATGGCGACCGGCACGGCTCCAGGGGCGATGTGAGCAATGTGGCTCGCCACCGCGATCGAGTAGGTGCGGACCACGAAGCCCAGCGCTCCAACCGTCAGCATCAGCGCCGCCAGCGCCAGGTCCGCCGGCACGTAGGGCAGTCCCACGAAGACGGCCATGACGGCGATCACCGCCAGCCCGGCCATCGTCGCCGTTCGCCGGCTCCCGTACCGATCCGACATCCGGCCGGCGACGGCACTGCACGCAATCGCCCCGATTCCGCTGGCCAGCAGCACCAGCGGCAGCGCCTCGTAGCCGACACCAACCGCCGTCAGAAGGGCGCTGATATAGACCATCAGCGGCGCCGCTCCGATCATGAAGACCAGCGTCGACAGCAGTGCCGTACCGATCGCCGGATTGCGCAGCATCCCGAGCCGCGCGCCGATGCTCATGGTGTCCCCGGGCATGCCGCGCGGCAGCTTCACATAGAGCGCCAGCGCGGCCAGTGACGCCATGATCGCCAGCGCCACATATTCGATGCGCCAGCCGAAATGCGCCGCCAGCAGCGCGCCCAGCGGCACCCCCGCCAGCGCCGCAATCGCCTGTCCCATGCTGATCACCTGCATGTAGCGCCCGCGTTGGCCGGGCGGCGCCAGCATCGCCGCCGTCGCCATCGCCGTTCCCGTGTACGTTCCGGCGGCCACCGCCAGTACCGTACGGACCACCACCAGCCCCTCGAACAGCGGCGTCAGCACCATCAGCAGCGCGCAGACCGCCAGACCGAACTCCGACCAGGCAAGGATACGCCGCCGCCCCACCCCGCCAAGCAGCAGCGCCAGCAGCGGCGGTCCCAGCGCATAGGCCAGCGAATAAAACAGCACCAGCAGGCCTGCCTGCCCCAGGCTCACCCCGAGGTCAGTGCTGATCAGCGGCAGCACACCAGCGATCAGCCCGCCCTCGATGGCGCCCACAAAGGCGGCCAGCGACAGCCAGAACAATCGAGAATCCACAATATCTCCCTGCAGCCCGGGCGAGTGCCCAGACAACTAAGCGGCACCGTCACCGCAAGCCGGGCCTCCCCCGCCGCCGCAACGCCTCATCCGTCGCCATTGCACCACGCTATGCCCCTCCGCCACAATGCCAATCCGCGCGCGATGCTCACCTTCGCCACCGACCTTCCCGCACAAGCGCAGCTTCGGACCGCAATGTCCGATTAGCGCAGCTGGGAAGGAGGGGAAGTTGGCCTGGAGCGCGCCACCGGAATCAAGGGTGGGGATCGGCGAGCCACCGGTTCAAGCTCATCAGCCTCAACTCAGCACCTGCCGAAGACATCGCGTGCCACACCTCATCACCTCCAACCCCCGCTCCCACCTCACATTCCCCAACTTATCCCCCTCCCATCCACAGCGCGTATGATCCCCCACATCCGCACCCCGAAGCGAGATCATGACGAGTGGTTGGGGTGATGGAGGCTGGTGGATCGGGGGTCGCCCCGGTTCGGGCTGGCGGCACAGATGTCACCTGGCGGGCTGCCGGTCCATCCTATCCGGATGGAGACGAGCAGCCGAGGAGCGAGCCCTGTGCCGCAGTCACCAACTCCAGTCGTTCCGGCGAGGCGGAAGCCTCTTAATTGCGGACTACCCGCTCGGCTGAACGCCTCGCCGGGACCGCTTCACTGCTGCAGAACCCGGATGCCCATGGCAGTCCGGCACTTCAGCTCGCCTCGCGGCCGTCGGGATAGACCGGCGGGCCCTTGAGCTCCAGCTTGTTGCCGAACGGATCGACGATCACGAACGACTTGCCCAGCCCCCTCGCCCCGCCATGGAATGCCTCGCTTTCGAGCGTCACGTTGTGCGCCCTGAGGTGCGCCTTCAGCGCATCGTCATCGAATGGCCCGAGCGCGATGCACACATGATCGACATTGCGTCCGCCCTTGATCGCCGGTGCGTTCTTTGCCGCGCCTGGATTGGTGATGTCGTAGAGGACAATCAATGCCGCGCCGCACCACACCTGCTCCATGCCGATCTTGGGATACGAATAGCCGAGCACGCAACCCAGCACGTCCGAATAGAACTTCATCGCCTTTGGCATGTCGTCCACGTAGAACACCACGTGGTCGATCCCTACCATGTCGAACGGCGGGCGCGAGATATTGGCGGTCTCAGTCATCGCTCCTCCAGCGCAGCTTGGCGTCGTCGTCCTCGGCGCGGGCCTCGACCCAGCGCTCTCCCCCCGCCGCCGCTTCCTTCTTCCAGAACGGTGCGTCGGTCTTCAGATAGTCCATCAGGAACTCGGCGCCCTGGAACGCCGCCTCCCGATGCAGTGCCAGCGCCATGACCTGCACGATCGCCTCGCCCGGCTTGAGCGTGCCATAGCGATGAATCACCGCCACCCGCATCAAACCGAAGCGCGCCACCGCCTCGTTGCCGATCCCCGTGATCTGGCTGATCGCCAGTTCCGGATAACATTCGAGCGTCAGCCACATGATCGGGTCATGCCGGCTCAGACCGCACCAGCCCGGTGAACGTCACCGCCGCCCCTGCACCATTGGCTGCAGCAAGAAAGGCATTCGCCTCCGCCCCCGGATCGAAGGGTTCCGTCTGGATGCGGACGCTCATGTCAGCCGCCGGTCATCGGCGGGAACAGCGCTACCACCTGCGCGCCCGAAATTGGCGCATCGTGGCCAACAATTGTTGCATCGATCGCCGCCCGGATCAGGCTCGGCTTCTGCATCGCCAGATCGGCGGCCTCGTCACGGCTGCGCAGCCACTGGATCAAATCGCCCACTGTCACTACCTCTGGTGGCGGCGCAACCTCTTCCTCGCCCCGATTCAGCCGTTCCCGCAGCCATGCGAAATAGCGGATCTTCACGGCGCCGTCCCCTCGAGATGCGGCCACGCCCCGCGCAGGTACTGCCAGCCCGTCCACACCGTCAGGATCGCCGCCAGCCACAGCAGCCCACTCGAAATCAGGCCGAAACTCGGCAGCAGCCCGTCGACGATGACGAAAAACAACGCCACCAGTTGCACCGTCGTCTTCCACTTTGCCAACAGCGTCACCGGCACTGCGACCGATTTGTTGCCCAGAAACTCGCGCAACCCCGGGATGAAAATCTCGCGCATCAGGATGGCAATGGCGGGGATCAGGTCGAGGCCCGAAAAATCGCGGGTGAACGCAAAGATCACGATCAACGCCCCGACCAGCAGCTTGTCGGCGATCGGATCGAGCATCTTGCCCAGATCCGACCCCTGATTCATCCGCCGGGCGAGGAACCCGTCGAGCCAGTCACTGATCGCCGCCAGCAGGTAGAGCACCAGCGCCAGCCAGCGCAGCCATCCGATGCCGCTGCCGATCAAGAGGCACAGCACCGGAACGGCGGCGATCCGCGCCACCGTGATCTGGTTGGGCAGCGACTTCAGGCTCTGGGGTATGTCCATGGCCCGAAGGAACAGGATCGGCCGGGCCGGGTCAAGCCACCCGCTGCCCGCCCACCTTCCGCCGCGCCTCGACCGCTGCCGCCAGCCGCTCCAGCACGGCCACCGAGGAGTCCCAGTCAATGCATCCATCGGTGATCGATTGCCCGTAAACCAGCGGCACCCCCGCCACCAGATCCTGCCGGCCGGCCACCAGATTGCTCTCGATCATGACGCCCATGATGCGGCCGTCCCCGGCCGCGACCTGCGCCGAGACATCGGCCATTACCATCGGCTGATTCTCCGGCTTCTTCGACGAGTTGGCATGGCTCGCATCGATCATCACCAGCGGCGCCAGGCCGGTCTTCTGGGCCTCGACACACGCCGCCTCCACGCTCGCCGCGTCATAGTTGGTCGCTTTCCCGCCGCGGAGGATGATGTGGCAGTCCTCATTGCCGGTGGTCGACGCGATTGCCGATTGCCCGCTCTTGGTGACCGCCAGGAAGTGATGTGGCTGGCTCGCGGACTTCACCGCGTCCAGCGCGATCCGCACATTGCCGTCCGTGCCGTTCTTGAATCCCACCGGGCAGCTCAGCCCCGAGGCAAGTTCGCGATGCACCTGGCTCTCGGTGGTGCGAGCGCCGATCGCGCCCCACGCGATCAGGTCGGCAAAATACTGCGGCGTCGTCATGTCGAGGAACTCGCTGCCTGCCGGCACGCCGAGGTTATTGATGGCCAGGAGGAGCTTGCGGCCAATCCTCAAACCCTTTTCGATGTCGAAGCTGCCGTCGAGGCCCGGATCGTTGATCAGCCCCTTCCATCCCACCGTGGTGCGCGGCTTCTCGAAATACACCCGCATGATGATCTCGAGCGCGCCCCCCAGACGCTCCCGCACCGGCGCCAGCCGCCTTGCATACTCGAGCGCCGCCTCTGGATCGTGGATCGAGCACGGCCCGATCACCACCGCGATCCGGTCGTCCGTACCGTGGAGGATGTTGTGCACCGCCTGCCGCGCCCCCAGGACCGTGCGCGTGGCGGGTTCGGTGCGGACGAACTCCAGCATCACCGCTTCGGGCGAACTGAGTTCCTTGATGGCGCGGATGCGCAGGTCGTCGGTGGTCTTCAACATGGGGTGGCTCCTCTGAACTGGGGTCCAGCGGGCGACAAAAAAGCCGCCGAGCTGGTGTGCTGGCGGCTGTCGGGACTTTGGTTTGCTTGGTCTAGATCAAACGTACCCTCCGGCTGCCAGCGGCTTCCGATAGCTAAAATACCAGAACGAAAACTGGGCGCGGAGGAGGTTCATGTCGAGCTATATAGCCAACCAGCCAACGATTGTCACTAGATCAGCTGTTGCCGAGTTCCTCGCTGCGGAGCCGCGCCGCAAGGACCGCGCGGTCCATCAGATTCTCGAGGCCGTCCGGCCCCATCAGCACCGCCAGCGCTGCCGCCGTCGTGCCCTTGGGCGAGGTGACGTTGTCGCGAAGGATCGACACCGACTGCTGGTCTGCCTCCATCAGCGCTGCCGCGCCGATCACTGTCTGGCGCGCCAGTTGCATCGCCTGGCTGGGATCGAGTCCCTGCCGCATGCCGGCGACAGCCATCGTTTCGACGAGGAAGAAGACGTAAGCCGGTCCCGACCCGGACACCGCCGTCACCGCATCGAGGCGCGATTCCATGTCGAACCAGATGACCTCGCCCGCGCAGCGCAGCAATTCGTCGGCAACAGCGCGATCCGCCTCGCTGACCGACAGCCCGACGGCGCCGCTGATGCCCTTGCCGACCTGCGCCGGCGTATTCGGCATGGCGCGCACCACCCGCTGCGTCGCCAGTCCGTAGGACAGCGCCTTGAGCGAAATGCCCGCCGCGATGGAGATCACCAGGGTCTGCCGTCCGACCGAGGGCAGGACCTCGGCCATCACCTTCTGCATGATCTGCGGCTTCACCGCGAGAACCATCACATGGACGAGAACGCCAGCTGGGCTCGACACCAGCCTGACGCCGTTGTCCTCGGCAAAGCTGATGGCCGCATCCGACGGCTGTGGATCAACCAGCACCAGCTGGCTCGGCGGCAATCCGCCAGTGATCCAGCCGCGCGCCAGCGCCAGTCCCATCTTGCCCGCACCGACAAGGACGACAGGACCGATCTCGTAAAGACTCACGCTTCGCCTACGGTCTCGAACATCACCTGGCTGAGCGCCTCCGCAGCGCCCTTGCCGGCCCATACCACGAACTGGAAGGCCTGATAGTATTGATCGCAAGCCTCCGTCGCCGACCGCAACAGCGCCTCGCATTGCTGCGGCGTGACCTCCGCCCCGCCGGTCAGCAGGTGCGAGTTGCGGAACAGGATCACCCCTTCATGGTTCCACATGTCGAAATGCCCGATCCACAGCTGCTCGTTCAGGAGCGCGATCAGCAGCTTCACCTCGGAGCGCCGCGGCGTCGGGCACCTTCAGGTCGAACGCCGACGCGATATGCAGGGATTCGAGGTCTTCCATCCAGTTGAACGACACATGGTAGTCGCTCCAGCTGCCGCGCACCGAGATGGAAATCTCGTCGGCGTCCTGGCGCTCGAAGTTCCAGTCGTTGATGGCTGCAATGTGCTCGATAATATCCACCGGGTGGACGATGCGATCAGGCTCGAGTTCGAGGAGTGCCATAAGGATTTCCCGCCTTGTCAGCGCGTGAATGGATGGCCGGAATTCCGGCCGCGTAACGCTTTACTTGAAGGACTGCCGCACGCGGAAAGCCTACGAATTGTGCCTTGGATCAGGACCCTACACAGAAGCGCTGATTCCGGGCACAGCCGGTCGACACCCTCGCGGCTTTCTTCTGTGGATGATCGGACTTGTATTGTTAACAAGTCCTTAACCGGCGCCGCGCCGCGCACCGGAATCTCCGTCACATTGTGTCATGAATCGGACGGCCGGGTCAGAACAGCCCGGCAGCCCCGGTCCAGCCTGTCACCAGCGCCTCGGTCCAGCGCGCAAAACCGTTGGCCGCTGCCAGCCGGCCTGCCGCGTCATGGTCATAGGGCACCACGCGGAATGTCACCGACCAGCGCCCGGCGTCGCGATCGAGGATTGCATAGCGCGCGTCGGGGGAACCGTGGTTGACCTGCAGACCAACGCTGCCAGGGTTGACGATCAGCCGCCCGTCCTTCAGCCGCACGGCGCGCGGAATGTGTGTGTGCCCGCACAGCATGATCGGGTGCGTCAGTCCCGCGGCCTGCGCCGCCACCCAGTCCTCGTCGGGCGTCGTCACGGTCCGCCCCTGCCACCAATTGTCGAGCCAGGGCTGCGTGTCGCTGAGCGGTGTGCCGTGGCACATGAAGATGTCGTCGAGCAGCGACATGGTCGGCGGCAGATCATTGATCCACAGCCGGTGATGCGCGTCCATCTGCTCCTGCGCGAACCGGTCCACCGGCTCGAGATCCTCAGGCGCGTGGTCGCGCAAGTTGCGCTCGTGATTGCCGCAGATGGTCGGGATATCGGCATCCATCAGGATGTCCGCAGTCCAGTTCGGCTCCAGCGGGCCGCTGACAATATCCCCCAGGTTCAACGTCGAATCGACCTTGTGCCGGACGATATCGTCCAGCACGGCCTCCAGCGCGTGGCGGTTGCCATGCACGTCGGAGATGACGGCGATTCTCATGACTTGGGTTTGGGGCTCGGCTTCGGCTTATCGTCGCCGGCCGACGGCCGTTTGGTAGACTTGTACGCGGCGAGTTCGGACTTCAGCGCCTTGAGCTCACCGCTTTGCGTCTGCACCAGTTCGCGCAGCGCGTCGAAGTCTTCGCGCTTCACCAGATCCATGTCGTTCACAAAGCGTTCGACCTGCGACTTCACCGCCGTCTCGATCTCCCGGCGTACGCCATCCGCCACACCGGCTGCTTCATTCATCAGCCGGCCGATATCGTCGAA
Source organism: uncultured Alphaproteobacteria bacterium (assembly GCA_963796775.1). Classification (GTDB taxonomy): domain Bacteria; phylum Pseudomonadota; class Alphaproteobacteria; order Rhizobiales; family Devosiaceae; genus Devosia_A. The sequence continues at coordinate 1,109,352 of CAWCMZ010000007.1, forward strand.
AATCCTGCTGTTCTGGCTCATGTGCGTAACCTCGGATCGTTGTCGCCGCTACCGCGACTTCGGCCAATATGTAGGGGCAAGCTCGCGGCTTGACCAGAGCAGGGGCTGGCTTACAAGGTCGCACGCGCCAATCCGGAGCCGAGCCTTGCCCTTCCCCGATATCGACCCCATTGCCCTGCAGATCGGCCCGCTCATCGTGCGCTGGTACGCCATAGCCTATCTGGGCGGGGTCTTTCTGGGCGCACTCTACGCTATGACGCTATTGGCCGAAACCGGCGCTCTGGGCCAACGACAAGCCGCCCTTCGAGCCGGGCGCGATCTTCGATTTCGCCTTCTGGGCGGTCATCGGCATCGTTCTGGGCGGCCGCATCGGCTACGTCCTGTTCTACAATTTGCCGCTTTACACCGCCAATCCGGTAGAGATGTTCGCGGTATGGGACGGCGGCATGTCGTTTCATGGCGGACTGATCGGCATCATGGTGGCGATGGCGCCTGTTTACGCGCGCCAAGGGCGGCAACATCCTGTCGTCACTCGATCTGCTCGGCGCCATCTCCACCATCGGGCTGTTCCTCGGCCGCATCGCCAACTTCATCAACGGCGAACTCTTCGGCGCACCGACAACGCTGCCCTGGGGTATCGTCTTCCCCAATGGCGGCGACGTCCCCCGCCATCCCAGCCAGCTCTACGAAGCCCTGCTGGAAGGCGTCGTGCTCTTTGTTGTCGTCCGCATCGCAACGCACGTCTTCCTCGCCCTGAAACGCCCAGGCCTCGTTGCCGGCGTCTTTGGCATCGGCTACGCCCTGAGCCGCATCTTCGTCGAGTTCTTCCGCCTCCCCGATGAACAGATCGGCTATCTCTACGGTGGCTGGCTCACCATGGGCATGGTGCTGACCCTCCCAATCCTGGTCGCCGGCATCGGCCTTGTCGTCTACGCCGGGGCCGAGACGTCGTGGCTGAGCCTTCCCTCGCAGAACTGATCGACATGCAGATCCGCGCCAACGGACCGATGTCGATCGCCAGCTATATGAGCCTCTGCCTCACCCATCCACGGCACGGCTACTACAAGAAGACCGACCCGCTCGGCGCAAACGGCGACTTCGTCACCGCCCCGGAAATTTCGCAGATGTTCGGCGAACTCATCGGCTTCTTTCTGGTCAACCTCTGGCAGCAGATGAAGCAGCCGCTGAGTTTCACCCTGCTCGAACTCGGTCCCGGCCGTGGCACCCTGCTGCAGGATGCCCTGCGTGTTGCGGGGAAGGCCGACGGCTTCCTCAATGCCATGCATCTGCAACTGTTCGAGACCAACGAGGCGCTCCGGGCCGGGCAGCAGCAGCGCCTCGGCGTCTACAGTCCCTACTGGGCCGACGAGATCGACGCGCTGAGCGACGACCCGCTGCTGGTCGTCGCCAACGAGTTTTTCGACGCCCTGCCGCTCCGGCAGTTTGTCCGCACCAACGACGGCTGGCATGAACGGCTGGTCGGGCTCCGGGGTGACAATCGCATGTTCGGTCTCTCCCCTACGCCCATCCATCCCAGCGCCATGCCCGAGGCCATCCGCGACGCAGAACCGGGGGCCGTCTACGAAGTCTCCGCCGCCGCCACCGACGTCATGGGGAGGCTCGCCCGCCCCGTTGCAAGGCTCGGCGGCGCGATCCTTGCCATCGACTACGGCTACGCGCGCACTCAGACCGGCGAAACGCTGCAGGCAGTCTCCCGCCACACCTTCGCCGATCCGCTGGCACATCCCGGTGCCGCAGACCTCTCGGCCCATGTCGATTTCGGCAGCCTCGGAGAAGCCGCAAAGACCGCAGGCCTCATCGCCCATCCGGTAACGGCGCAAGGCGACTTCCTCCGCCGCCTCGGGATCGCCGAACGGGCCGAAATGCTGGCCCGGGCCAACCCCGGCGAGGCCGACAACATCGCCCGGGCGCTTGAACGCTTGACGGGCCCCAGCCAGATGGGTGACCTCTTCAAGGTGTTTGCCGCAACCAGCCCCGGCCTCGCACCGCCCGGTATCGTGATATGAGCGTCCCATTCGAGCAGAGCCCTGCCCTCACTGAACTGACCAGCGTCCGCCATGGTTTCTTCGGCCGCCGCGGCGGCAGCTCGACCGGCGTATTCGCATCGCTCAACATGTCCGAACGCAGCGGCGACGACCCGCATCTGGTTGCCAGCAATCGTGCGCAAGCCCTTGCGCAACTTGATCTTCTCCCCGAGGCGCTGGCGATAGTCAAACAAGTCCACTCGGCCAGCGTCGCCACCCTGAGCGCACCACCCGATAACGACACGCGCCCCGACGCCGATGCCATGGTCACCAATAGGCGCGGTCTCGTCCTTGGCATCCTGACGGCGGATTGCACGCCAATCCTTCTCGCCGACCAGACAGCCGGCGTTGTCGGCGCCGCGCATGCCGGCTGGAAGGGCGCTGTCGCCGGCATCATCCCACGCACCATCGCGGCGATGGTGGCGCTCGGAGCCGATCCCATCCGAATGGTCGCGGCCATTGGCCCCACCATCTCGATGGCCAACTATGAAGTGGGCCCGGAATTCACGGCCAACCTTCTCGCCCATCACCGCGATGCCGCCAACCGCATCACCAGGCCCACGGGCGGGCGTGAACATTTCGACCTCCCCGGCTTCGTGTTCGACCAGTTGCACGACGCCGGCGTCGGTCTCGTCAACGATCTCGGCATCTGCACCTATGGCAACCCGAAGCGCTACTTCTCGCACCGCTACGCCACCCACCAGGGCAGCGCGACCGGCCGGCAGCTTGCCCTCATCGGCCTTGCATAGCCCGTTTACGCTTCGCCCAAATGCCAAGTTGCGTGCCGCGCCGTGCCGCTATAAAGGTCCGCGCAACAGCGGACACCGCCGAGTTCCCGGCGGAACGAGCAGGATGGCGCCATGAAACTGGTCACCGGCAACTCCAACCGGGCGCTGGCCGAGGCTGTGTCCAGCTACCTCGAACTCCCGCTCACCGACTGCACCGTCAAGCGCTTCGCCGACAAGGAAGTGTATGTCGAAGTGCACGAGAACGTCCGCGGCGAAGACGTCTTCATCCTGCAATCGACCTCCTTCCCCGCCAACGACAACCTGATGGAACTGCTGATCCTCGCCGATGCGCTCCGCCGCTCCTCGGCCCGCCGCATCACTGCGGTCCTTCCCTATTTCGGTTACGCCCGACAGGACCGCAAATCGGCGCCCCGTACCCCGATATCGGCCAAGCTCGTTGCCAACCTCATCACCGTTGCGGGTGCCAATCGCGTGCTGACGCTCGACCTGCACGCAGCCCAGATCCAGGGGTTCTTTGACATCCCGACGGACAACCTCAGTTCCGCGCCAGTGATCGTCCGCGACATCCGTGAGAACTATGACACCTCCAACACGGTGATTGTCTCCCCCGACATCGGTGGCGTGGTCCGCGCCCGCAACGTCGCCGGTCGCCTCGGCACCAACCTCGCCATCGTCGACAAGCGCCGGCCCAAGGCCGGCGTCTCGGAGGTCATGAACATCATCGGCGACGTCGCCGGCCACGACTGCATCCTGATCGACGACATCGTCGATTCCGGTGGCACTTTGGTCAATGCGGCCGAAGCACTGCTCAAAGAAGGCGCGAAGAGCGTCTCCGCCTACATCACCCACGGCGTGCTGTCCGACACCGCGCCGGAACGCGTCGCAGCGTCCAAGCTCAAGGAACTGGTGGTATCGGACTCGATTGAGGCTGGGCCGGAACTCGCCGCGGTCAAGAACATCCGGCGCATCTCTATCGCTCCGCTGATCGGCGAAGCCATCGCCCGCACCGCCAGTGAGCAGAGCGTCTCCAGCCTCTTCGACTGATCAACCGCACTGCCTGTGCGGCCGCTGGTGAGATGGATGCGGCCGTGTGCCGCCACGGCACTGCCACTGTCGAAATCCACGCACCTCGCGCGTCATTGCCGTGCCGGGCTATGCTGCCCGAACAACGAGGAGCAGAACCATGCGCTACCTGCTGATGCTGTATGCGGACGAAAAGGGCGGTGACACCATCCCCAAGGCCGAAATGGACAGGTGGATGGACAAGATGTTCGCCTACGAGGCGGCGCTCACCAAGGCCGGTGTCCACGTACAGAACGCCGGGCTCGCCCGCTCCTACGAGGCGACCACCGTCAATCTTGAGAACGGCGCCATGAAGGTTCACGATGGCCCCTACGCGGAAACCCGCGAGCAGCTCGGCGGCTTCTACATCATTGACGTCGCGGACATGGCAGAGGCACAGAAATGGGCTGCCCAGTGCCCGGGCGCCATCTGGGGACATATCGAAGTGCGGCCGTTTTCAAGCTACCAGCGCGGTTAAAGATTTTTTGTCGAAAGCTGTCGGCCCCTGCCGTCATTGTCGTACCGGGGCATGGTGCTGCCGGTCGATCTACAGGAGACGACGATGAAGTACATGCTGCTCATCATGGGCGACGAAAAGACCATGAACACGGTGCCGACGGTTGGCGATACCGGCATGAGTGCGGAGTTCTCCGCCTATCACGAGGCGCTTGTGAAGTCCGGGGTGCTGCTCGGCGGCGAGCGCCTGCGCCCGACCAGCACCGCCACCACAGTCCGCATGCGCGACAAGAAGGCGGTGGTTCTGGACGGGCCATACGCGGAAACCCAGGAGCAGCTTGGCGGCTACTACATCATCGACGTGCCCGACCTCGACCACGCGATCGACTGGGCAAGCAAGTGCCCCTCTGCCCAGCAAGGCACGATCGAGGTGCGTCCGGTCTGGCCGACGCGCGGCGAGTGATCCTGACGATCCGGAGGCGACGGGCCATCGGCCCGTGCCTTCGAGATTATTGCATGACCGGTCGAATTGGTGGCGGCACCGGCGTCATTGTAGTGTCCAGCCACGATGTTCCGGACACCCAATGGAGACACCGATGAAGTTCATGTTCCTGATCTATCACGATGAAAATAGGCTCGCGAGCCTGAGCCAGGCCGACAATGCCAAGCTTTGGCAGGACTACGCAGCCTTCAATGCCGCCCTCGAAAAGCACGGCGCCTATCAACCCGGTGAGCGCCTGCAACCGTCAAACGCGGCCAGGACCGTTCGCGTCAGTGGCGTCGAGCACGACGTCCTTGACGGTCCCTATGCCGAGACCAAGGAACAGTTCGCCGGATACATGATGATCGAGGTTCCGACTATGGAAGAAGCGCTCGAATGGGCCGCGCGCAGCCCCAGTGCCCGCTACGGTGCCATCGAGGTCCGCCCGATGCATGTCGAGGGCAAGTGGAAGTGAGCCATTCCAGCGAGGCCGGCCGGGCCGCCGAACGCGTTGCGCGCGAAAGCTATGGCCGCCTCGTTGCCTATCTCGCCGCCCGCACCCGCGACGTCGCGGGCGCCGAGGACGCGCTCGCCGATGCTTTCGCCGCGGCGCTGCGTGTCTGGCCGGTCGAGGGTGTGCCCGACAATCCGGACGCCTGGCTGCTCACCGCCGCGCGCCACCGCCAGACCGACGCCATCCGCCGCCGTCAAACCCGCGCCGCCGGGGAGGCACATGTGAAACTCATCGCCGAAGAGCTCGAAGACATCGCCGCGTCGCCCGAGCACATCCCGGATCGCCGTCTCGCCCTGATGTTCGCCTGCGCCCACCCAGCCATAGAGCGCGGCATGCGCGCGCCTCTGATCCTGCAGACCATCCTCGGGCTGACAGCGAATGACATCGCGGCCGCCTTCCTGATCCCGCCTGCCACCATGGGACAGCGCCTGGTGCGCGCCAAGGCCCGCATCAAGGATGCCGGCATCCCCTTCCGCATCCCTGAGCCTGCTGAACTGCCCGACCGCCTCGACGCCGTGCTCGACGCCATCTACGCCGCATATTCCAAAGGCTGGAACGAAGTCGGTGAGGCCGAACTGCCGCCCATCGCCGACGAAGCCATCTGGCTCGGGCGCTTGATCGTCTCGCTGCTGCCCGAGGAGCCGGAAGCGCTGGGGCTGCTCGCCTTGATGCTCCACACCGATGCCCGTCGTCCCGCCCGCCGCAGCCCCGCCGGAGACTACGTGCCGCTCAGCGAGCAGGATGCAGACCTGTGGGATGAAAGACTGATCGCGCAGGCCGAACAGGCATTGCACGCGGCCAATCGCCTGCCCAGGACCGGCCGGTTTCAGATCGAGGCCGCCATCCAGTCGGCCCACGCTGTCCGGCGCCTCGGCCGGCCAGTGGACTGGCGGGCCATCCTCGCGCTCTACGACGCGCTGCAACGCGTCACCACCTCCCCCGTGGTTTCGCTCAATCGTGCCATGGCCCTGGCGGAAGTCGCGGGCCCGGTCTCGGGACTGACTGAGCTCGAACGCATCGCCACCGACGCACGGCTCGAAAACTACCAGCCCTTCTGGGCGGCCAAAGCCGATCTGCTGAAGCGTGCAGGCTCGGACTCCCATGCCACCGAGGCGTACGCTCAGGCCATCGCCCTCGCCACCGACCCGGCTATCCGCAAATTCCTTGTCGCGCGCAGCGGCACGCGGCACTGAACGGTTCGACGCCGCCCCTTCCCTATTGCGGGGCTTTGCTCTATATCGCGCCTCCATGAAGCGCCTGTCACCCCTGGAGGACGGGCGCGCAGCCATTGCTTCAAATGGTCTGCACCAACCCAATGGATGATTCCATGGCTGCCGAACTTAAAGCTAAGGCGCGGAGCGGGGTGGGCAAGGGGGCCGCTCGTGCACTGCGTCGTGAAGGTATGATCCCCGCCGTGATTTACGGCGACAAGCAGGCCCCCCTGCCGGTCTCTATCAGCTACAATGAGGCGATGAAGCGCATCTATGCCGGTGGCTTCCTCTCCCACATCATCACGCTCGACGTCGAAGGACAGCAGCACAGGGTGATCCCGCGCGACTACCAGCTCGATCCGGTGAAGGATATTCCGCTCCATGTGGATTTCCTCCGCATCGGCGCCAATTCGCGCATCACCGTCGAAGTGCACGTACACTTCATCAACGAACTGGAATCTCCCGGCATCAAGCGTGGCGGCGTGCTGAATATCGTCAAGCATACGGTCGAGGTGTCATGCCCCGCCGATGCGATTCCCGAGGAGATCACCGTCGATCTCACCGGTCGCGAGATCGGCGATGCGATCCACATTTCCTCGGTCGCGCTGGCCACTGGCGTCGCCCCGGTCATCAAGGATCGTGACTTCACCATTGCCACCATCGTTGCGCCCTCGGGCCTCAAGTCCGAAGACAATGAAGCCGCTCCCGCGGCTGAGGCTGCTGCCGCGGCGCCTGCCGCCGGTGCCGCCGCGGCTCCTGCCGCCGGTGCCAAGGCTCCCGCCGCCGGTGCGAAGGCCCCGGCTGCTCCGGCCGCCAAGAAGTAATCGATCTGACGGGGACGGCCTTCGGGCCGTCTCCGCTTTCGGAGATTGGCGATGCATCTCCTCGTCGGACTTGGCAACCCTGGCGACAAATATCGCAACAACCGTCACAATATCGGGTTCATGGCCGCCGACGCGATAGCATCGCGGCACAGCTTTCCGCCGTTCCGTCAGAAGTTCTCGGGGCTCGTCGCCGAAGGCACCATCGATGGCGAGAAAGTACTGATCCTCAAGCCGCAGACCTACATGAACGCCTCTGGCGATAGCGTCATTGCCGCAGCACAGTTCTACAAGCTCGGCCCGACCGACGTGACCGTCATCTACGACGAACTCGATCTCATCCCCGGCAAAGTCCGCATCAAGACCGGCGGCGGCAATGGGGGCCACAATGGCCTCCGGTCCATCGACCCGCAGCTCGGCAACGGCTATCGCCGGGTCCGGCTTGGGATCGGCCATCCGGGGCACAAGGACGCGGTGATGCGCTGGGTGCTCGGAGATTTCACGCGCACCGACCACACCGAGTGGCTGGAGCCGCTGCTTCAGGCGCTGGCCGAAAACGCCGGCATGCTGATCAAGGGGGATGAAAGCGGCATCATGAACAAGCTGGCGCTCGCCGTGCAAGGCGACGCCGCCGAACGCCCTGCCCGTCCTGCGACTGCCGATCCCACGCGCCCCAAGGCGCAAAGCCACATCCGCGCCGCCCGCCCGGCCAAGCCGCAGGTCGCGGTTCCGGCTTCCGGTCCGATGGCCGCCATGCTGAAGCGTTTGCTCGGCGGCAAGGATGACTGACCGGCACATTGACTCCGCAGCCATTCCGCACGAAGTGAAGCACACATAGAGTGCGCCCGGCGCTGGCACATCACATCGTGCCAATGATCCGCGCGAACCCACGCCTCCCTGGAGAATTTCATGAGCCTCAAGATGGGCATCGTCGGCCTGCCCAACGTCGGCAAATCGACGCTTTTCAACGCCCTCACCCGCACCGCCGCCGCGCAGGCCGCGAACTTCCCGTTCTGCACGATCGAACCCAATATCGGTGAGGTCTCGGTCCCCGACGCGCGGCTCGAAAATCTCGCCAGGGTGGCGAAGTCCGCCCAGGTGATCCCGGCGCGCATGAGCTTCGTCGACATCGCCGGTCTGGTGAAGGGCGCCAGCCAGGGCGAAGGTCTCGGCAACCAGTTCCTCGCCAACATCCGCGAATGCGACGCGGTGGTTTATGTGCTGCGCTGCTTTGAGGACGCCAACATCATCCACGTCGCCAACAAGGTGGATCCCCTGGCGGACGCGGAGGTGGTCGAGACTGAGTTGATGCTTGCCGATCTGGAAAGCCTCGAAAAGCGTCACAAGGGCCTCGAAAAAAAGGCGCAGCAGGGCGACAAGGACGCCAAGGTAACGCTCGCTCTCGTTGAGCAGGCGCTCTTACTGCTCCGCGACGGCAAGCCGGCCCGCCATGTCAAGCGGTCAACCCCGGAGGACGAAAAGGCCTTCCAGGAGTTGCAGTTGCTGACCAGCAAGCCCGCGCTCTACGTCTGCAACGTCGATGAGGCGTCCGCTGCCACCGGCAACGCCATGACCGCCGAAGTCGCGGCCTACGCCAGGACCCACGAAGCGGGCACCGTGATCATCTCGGCCGAGATCGAGAGCCAGCTCGCGCAGCTCCCCGAGGACGAGCAGAAGGAATTCCTCGCCACCCTCGGTCTCGACGAGCCCGGCCTCAACAAGCTGATCCGCGAGGGCTTTAAGCTGCTCGGCCTGCAGACCTACTTCACCGCCGGCCCGAAAGAAGCGCGTGCCTGGACCATCCACAAGGGCGACAAGGCTCCCCAGGCCGCAGGTGTCATCCATTCCGATTTCGAGCGCGGCTTCATCCGCGCGCAAACCATTGCCTATGACGACTACGTAACGCTGGGCGGCGAAGTGCCCGCCAAGGAAGCCGGCAAGGCGCGCGACGAGGGTAAGGAGTATGTCGTCAAGGATGGCGACGTGATGCTGTTCAAATTCAATACTTAGCCGGACCTGTTTGATGTTTAACGATATTTTCGCCTCATGGTGGACCTTCGTGTCTGCCTATTTCAGTTCGGCCATGGCAATTCTGGGCGGCAATGTGCAGCCGCTGGCCCTCGCTGCGTCAGTGGGCACGGCATGCCTGATCGCCGGTATCGTCCTCGCCATCATCTTGCGGCAGCCGCGGGCGTTGCTCATGCTGCCGCTGGTCCTCGTCGCCTCGTTAACCCCGTTCATTCTGAGCTTCGGCAGTTCGCTGCTTGCCAACGTCGGCATCGCTTTTGCTGCACTGCTCGAGATCATGCTGCTGCTGGTCGCTTCCGGCGTTATCGCCAGCAATGCCCGCCGCCCGCCGATCTGGCTGCTCGCCGCCTTCTGCCTCACACTCGGCGTCTATTGCGCCATCGCCGGCGCAGTCGTCGCCGGCTGAAGCCGCTTCCGCCCTTGCCACGCGCCCGGCCGCCCTGTAATCTTACACTGTAAGTCGCTACAAGGGAGAGTTGCCATGACCGCCTATAACGTAGTGCGTTTCAAAGTGAAGCCGGGGATGGAGCCGCAGTTCCTCGAAGGCCAGCGCATGCCGCCCGACATGCAGATGGCAGGCTTCATCGATGGCGGGCTGATCAAAACCGGCGAACGCACCTATTGCTTCATCGGCCACTGGGACAGCTTCGACAGCATCGCCGCCGCCCGCCCCGCCATGATCGGCATGCTCGATCGCGTGCGGCCTACACTTGAGGATCTCGGCGGTGGCCTGGGAGTCACCGATCCCGTTTCGGGAGAAGCCGTTCTCACCTATCCGGCCTGAACCCCACGCAACCCGGACGCGCAACATAACGCATCGATTTCATGGGGCGCGCGGTGTAAGACGCGCCCCATGACTGCCCATTCCACCAATCCGGTGACCCAGAACCGGCGCCACTATGAAGACCTCGCCGTGGGCGAGATCATCACGCTCGGCACCACCGCCGTGACCAAGCAGATGATCACCGGCTTTGCCGCTGAGTTCGATCCCTTTCCCTTCCACCTCGATGAGGCCGCCGCCAAAGCCTCCCTGCTCGGCGGACTTGCTGCCAGCGGCTGGCAGACCGCTGCCTTGACGCTCCGCCTCCTCGGTGACGCCTTCCTGACAAAAATCGCCTCGATGGGCGGCCTCGGCTTTTCCGACCTCAAGTGGAAAAGGCCCGTGATGGTCGGCGACAGCATAAGCGGCATCGTAACGATCACCGGCCTCCGCCGCTCCACCGGTCACCCGGAACGGGGCATTGTCACCCTCGAATTCGACATCCGAAATCAGAAGCAGCAACCGGTCATGTCAATGACCCTCGCCAACCTCATCGAAGTGCGCGACCCCGGCATCCCGCTCAAGGATTTGCCATGACCCGGTGGTTCGAAGACATCGCGCTCAACGAAGTCTTTCCGCTCGGCAGCCACAGCTTCACCGAAGAGGAAATCATCCATTTCGGCCAGCTCTATGACCCGCAATACTTCCACGTCGACCCGGAAGCGGCGAAGTACAGCCATTTCGGCGGGCTCATTGCTTCGGGTTGGCATACCGTGGCTGCCGGTCACCGGAAAATGGTCGACGCCCTGTTTGCCGAGGAGGACCGCCTCCGTGGTCTTGGACAGGAGCCCGGCGTTTCAGGCCCCTCGCCCGGCGTCAACAGGATGGACTTCAAGGCCCCTGTCCGCCCCGGCGACACCGTCACCTACACGCTGCTGGTCACCGACAAGCGCCCTTCGAACTCGATCCCCGGCTGGGGGCTCTTGTTCAACACCCTGGAGGGCACCAACCAGCATGGCGAGCTGGTCTATCATGCCGAACTGGTTGGCTTCTCCAAGCTCCGCGACTACCGCATGCCGCTCAGGCTGCGACTGGGATTGGCGTTGACCCGGCTCCCGCTTTTGGGGAAATTGCTGGCGCGCCAGCGCTGACTCGAATTCCGGAAGGTCCACATGCGCGTCTTGCTCACTGCCGCCGCCACCAGCCTGCTCCTTGCAGGACCCGTCTTCGCGCAAGCCGCCGCCGTCGAGGGCAACTGGGCCTGCACGGCGCTGATCGATGGCACGAAGGCGGGCATCCTCACCATTTTTGGCAACAGCTATGGCTACGCCTCGGCAACTTTTGGGTCCACGGCCTCCGGCACCGGTACGGTGCAACTGGCGTCCGACGGCGTAACCTTCCTCGACGGCAGTTTCGTCACCGTCGGGATTGGCACCGGACTGCTGAGCTTCGATGAGACCGGCGCCGATCTGCTCACGCTCTACAACCCGGAAAAGCCGGTTCTGAGTTGCACCCCCCGCTGACGTGACCGAACGCCGCGCCAATTCTGGCTGAATGGCCGGGATATCGGCTCGTTTGGTCTTGAATCGGACACTACCGCCCTTTACGGTCCCTGATGTTCACGAAACCGTTGACGCCGCCCAACGGCCAGGGGCAACGCCCTTGGCTGAAACTTTTGGTGCCCTATCGGCAGACCAGCCGGCTGCGCAGTATATTTGAGCTCGCGGTTACCGTGCTGCCGCTCGCCTCGCTTTGGGCATTGTCATGGTGGGCGGTGCACGCCGGGTTCTGGTGGGGCCTGCTTCTTACCATCCCCGCCGCGGGGTTCCTGGTACGATTGTTCATGATCCAGCACGATTGCGGTCACGGTGCATTCTTCGGTCAGCGCCATGTCGATGACTGGATCGGCCGCGTCATCGGCGTCATTACCCTCACACCCTATGACTACTGGCGCCGCTCCCACGCAGCCCACCACGCATCGAGCGGCAATCTTGAGGCCCGCGGGACTCGGCGACGTGCATACGCTCACGGTCGCGGAATACACCGCCCTGCCCCGCATCGGGCGCATCGGCTATTGGCTGTACCGGCACCCGGTCGTCATGTTCGGGCTGGGGCCCGCCTGGCTCTTCATCTTTCAGCACCGGCTCCCTCTTGGCCTCATGCGGTCCGGCCCGACGCCGTGGATTTCGACAATGGCCACCAACGCCGCCATTGTCGCCATCGTCCTCGGCCTGATCTGGCTGATCGGCATCATCCCGTTCATCCTCATCCACCTTCCCATCGTGCTGATCTCGGGCACCATTGGCGTGTGGCTGTTCTATGTCCAGCATCAGTTCGAAGAGACGCAGTGGGACGTGCCGCCTGACTGGGACTTCCAGCAGCACGCCTTGCACGGCTCGTCATTCTATGACCTGCCTGCCGTGCTGCGATGGTTCACCGCCAACATTGGCATCCATCACGTTCACCACTTGTCGAGCCGGGTTCCGTACTATCGGCTCCCTGAGGTGCTGCGCGACTATCCTGAACTTCGCTCTATCGGCCGCATCACCGTCGGCGAGAGCATCCGGTATGTGAAGCTGGTGCTATGGGACGAGAGCCGGCGGAAGCTCGTGTCGTTCCGCGAAGCGCGTCTGCTCGCCCGCGTCGCGGCCTGACCGCGGCGCGACCGGCCGACGGCGACACCGGCATCGGTGCCGGCAGGATCAATGCCCCTCGAACTCGATCAGGCTGACGACCTTGACGCCCACCGCCCGCAGCCGCCCCGCCCCCGGCAGGTCGAACAGGTCGATCACAAAACCCGCATGTTCGACGGTAGCGCCCGTCCGCCGCAGCAGATTGACCGCCGCCAGCGCCGTTCCCCCGGTTGCGATCAGGTCGTCTATCAGCAGCACCCGGTCGCCCGCCTCCAGCACGTCAGCGTGGATTTCGATCGTATCGACGCCGTATTCGAGCGCGTAGTTCTCGCCCAGCGTCTGTCCCGGCAGCTTGCCCTTCTTGCGGATCGGCACGAAGCCGACGCCCATCTCGATCGCGACGCCCGCCCCAAAGATAAAGCCCCGCGCCTCGATGCCCACCACATGCGTGATCCCAAGGCTCTCATGCGCCTCCGCCAGTCGCCGCACGCTCTCCTTGAACCCCTGCGGATGCTCGATCAGCGTGGTGATGTCACGGAACAGGATGCCCCTTTTCGGGTAATCCGGGATTGAACGGACGAGCGACTTCAGATCAAGAGGCATATGGCACCGGAGCGAGTATCAAAGCTGGTGCGAACTATGCGGCCTCCAACCCGGATTCTGCAATCATCACGACCGCGGTCCCGCGGGACCTGGCCGCTCGCTACCTGCGGTTGACGATCCGGCCCGCTGCCACGCCGGCATTGAAAGCGGCCTTTCGTACCCCCTGCTCCGCCGCCAGCCGCATGGCTGGCGTAATCAGCAGCGGCGCGGCGCGCAGGCCCGCGCGCACAGCCGGATGGCGGATGATGGTTGCAGCGACGCTGATGACAGTGACAGCAGCACGCAGAGCGGACATGGCGGACTCCATCGACACAGAGCGCAACGATAATGCAGGAAAGCGTAGCGGGCAAATCACCGCTGAAACGCGAAAGGGCGCCGAAGCGCCCTTTGAACCGATTTCGTACGCCCGATCTAGGCTTAGTGCTCGACGTTCGACCAGAGCTTGCGCTTGACCAGATACATCATCCCGGCAAACAGGATCAGGAACAGGATGACCTTGAACCCCGTCTCCTTGCGCGCGATCAAGTGCGGCTCGGCGACCCACATCAGGAACGCCGATACGTCCTTGGAGTACTGCTCAACCGTCAGCGGTACGGCAGCACCGCCCTCGGCCTGGGCATATGTCACCTGACCGTCCGTCAGCGGCGGCGGCATGCCGATAGCGTGCCCCGGGAAGTACGTATTGTAGTGTTTTCCCTCGGGAAGCACGAAACCGTCCGGCGGCGGGTCCACATAGCCGTTGAGCAGCGCATGGATATAGTCCGGGCCGCCCTCGGAATACGCGGTGAAATAGTTGAGGATCCACCACGGGAAGGGCTGCTTGGTGCCGCGTGCTTTGGCCAGCACCGACATGTCGGGCGGCAGCGCGCCACCATTGGCATCGCGTGCGTCCTTCTCTGTCGCGAATGGCGCCGGCCAGTGGTCCGCCGCGGTTCCCTTGTGCGCACCACCTTCCGCTTCCGGGTCGGCGATGTCGTAGGTCGCGGCCAGCGCCTTGACCTGCGCTTCAGTGAAGCTCGGCCCGCCTTCCTCGCTCAGATTGCGGAACGCCAGCAGATTGGCGGAATGGCAGCTCGAGCAGACTTCCTTGAACACCTGGAAGCCGCGCTGCAGCTGATGCTCGTCATAGGTTCCGAAGACACCCGCAAAGGTCCAGTTCTGCAATTCGATCTGCGGCGTCTCATGCTCCTGTGCCAGCGCAGGCGAAGCCAGGCCCACGGCCAGCGTCAGGGCAGCGAAAACGGTCGTGAACTTGATCATCTTTGTGCTGTCCCGCGGGGTCACGAATGGGCCTTCGCCAAGACGCTTTCCGAGATCGAGGCCGGCAGCGGCCTTGGGGTCTCAAAGCGGCTGAGCAGCGGCAGGATGAGAATGAAGTACAAGAAGTAGTAGGCGACCGACAGCTTCGAGATGTCCGACACCTTGGCGCCGAGGAACAGATCGTCCGGGCTCTGCGCACCATAATAGCCAAGCAGGATGAAGTTGATCACGAACACCCAGTAGAACCACTTGAACAGCGGCCGGAACGTCCCCGAGCGGGTCTTCGCGGTATCGAGCCAGGGCAGGAAGAACAGGATCAGGATCGAGCCGCCGAAGAAGATGACGCCCAGCAGCTTGCTGTCGATGAACGTCCAGCCAAACAGCCCAAGGTTGAAGTCGATGGCGCGCAGGATCGCGTAGAACGGCAGGAAGTACCATTCCGGCACGATGTGCGGCGGTGTCACCAGCGAATTGGCCATGATGTAGTTGTCAGGGTGGCCAAGGCTGTCCGGCGCAAAAAACACGAACCAGGCGAACGGGATGAAGAACACGATGATCCCGAACAGGTCCTTCATCGTGTAGTACGGATGGAACGCCACCGTATCGCGGCTGGACTTCACCTCGACGCCGATCGGGTTGTTGTTGCCCGGCACATGCAGCGCCCAGATGTGCAGCACCACCACTGCGGCAATCACGAACGGCAGCAGATAGTGCAGCGAGAAGAACCGGTTGAGCGTCGCATTGTCCACCGCGAAGCCACCGCGCAGCAATTGCAGGATCGAGTCGCCGACAATCGGAATCGCCGCAAAGATGTTGGTGATCACCGCTGCGGCCCAGTAGCTCATCTGACCCCACGGCAGCACATAGCCCATGAACGCCGTCGCCATCATCAGGAGGAAGATGATGACACCCAGCATCCACAGCACTTCGCGCGGCGCCTTGTAGGAGCCGAAATAGAGGCCGCGGAAAATGTGGACATAGACCGCGAAGAAGAAGAACGACGCGCCCACCGAGTGCACCGCGGTCAGCATGCGGCCGCCATTCACGTCGCGCTTGATGAACTCGACGGAGTTGAAGGCCATCGATGCTTCCGGCGTATAGTGCATCGCCAGGACGATACCGGTCAGGATCTGGATCACCAGCATCACGGCAAGAATACCCCCGAAGGTCCACCAGTAGTTCAGGTTCTTCGGCGTCGGGTAGTCGATCAGCGTCGACTTGGCGAAGCGCATGAGCGGCAGCCGCTCATCCAGCCACTTTTCGACGGGATTGGTAGGATTGTAGTTGTCTTCGTGTGCGGCCATTTGCGAAGCGCCCCTTAACCGATCTGCACGAGCGTATCGCTCACGAATTTGTACGGCGGCACCAGCAGGTTCTTCGGCGCGGGGCCCTTCCTGATGCGGCCCGACGTGTCGTACTGCGAGCCGTGGCAGGGGCAGAACCAGCCGTCATATTCGCCCGACTCGCCGACTGGGATGCACCCAAGATGCGTGCACAGCGCCACCATGATCAGCCACTGCTCGTGGCCTTCCTTGACCCGGTCGGAATCGAGTTGCGGGTCCTTGAGATCTGACAGCGGAACGGCCTTGGCCTCCTCGATTTCCTTTGCGGTACGGTGCCGCACGAACACCGGCGCGCCACGCCACTTGATCGTGACGGCCGACCCTTCAGCGATGGAAGACAGATCGAATTCAATCGATGACAACGCCAGCACCGACGCATCGGGATTCATCTGGTTGATCAGCGGCCAC
Organism: uncultured Alphaproteobacteria bacterium; assembly: GCA_963796775.1. Lineage (GTDB taxonomy): Bacteria > Pseudomonadota > Alphaproteobacteria > Rhizobiales > Devosiaceae > Devosia_A. The sequence continues at coordinate 1,125,726 of CAWCMZ010000007.1, forward strand.
ACCGCAGCAGCGACGCCCACCGCGCCCACCGCGCTTGACGCGACATACAAGAAGTCGCGACGGGTGGCTTTTGGCGCGTCGCTATGTGCCAAATTCGATTGTGTCGCCAAGGTTGATTTCCCTGCCTGGTGCCCTGATCCGCGCCTGCAACTGGCGGCTGGGTGCGGCCCCCGCACCATAGCCGGCACTCGCCCTCAACGGCGCGTGATTTGGCTGTCTTTTTGCACTCCCACGGGGACTTGTCCAGCCTAGCGGCGCGTGACTTCAAGGATGTGCGACACTATACCCTGCCAATCGACGTACCCAGCCTCGGCGGAGCGCAAAATCCCGGTAGAGCTTGCTTTGTACCAGCCGGACATCCCGCAGAACACCGGCACGCTGCTGCGCCTGGGTGCGTGTCTCGGCGTCCGGGTGCATGTGATTCATCCAACCGGATTTGCCTTCACGCCAAAATCGTTGAAACGTGCCGGCCTCGACTATCTCGATCGCGCCGACTACACCGAGCATGCCAGTTATGAGGCCTTCCGCGATTGGCGCCGGAATTCTGGCCGGCGGCTTGTCCTCCTCACAACAAAGGCCAGCGAGTTGGCATACGCAGCCAGCTACGGACCCGGGGACGTGCTGATGCTCGGCCGTGAAAGTGCTGGCGTTCCAGACAGCGTCGCTGCGGACGCCGATCTCCGCCTCCGCATCCCGATGCGTCCGGGTTTGCGCTCGATCAATGTCGCCATCGCCGCATCGCTGGTATTGGGCGAGGCCAAACGGCAAACCGATGGATTCAAAGGTCTGACATGACACCAAGCCCCACCCCCAACCCGCAACTCGATGCCGACCCCGACCTCGAGGCCCACAAAGCCCTCGCCAGCTCGTGGTTTCGCGACATGCGCGACGGATTGTGCGACGAACTCGAAGGCATCGAGTGCGCCCTGAGCGGGCCGCTCGCCGACGCCCCTCCCGCCCGCTTCGAACGCGAGGCGTGGACCAGGCCGGACGGCGGTGGCGGCGAGATGTCGATGCTGCACGGCCGCGTCTTCGAGAAGGCCGGCGTCCACATCTCGACCGTCCACGGTCGCTTCACGCCGGAATTTGCCCGGCAGATGCCTGGTACCGAGGAAAATGCCGAGTTCTGGGCCTCAGGCATCTCGGTGATCATTCACCCCAGGAACCCCAACGTCCCCACCGCGCACATGAACACCCGCATGGTGGTCACCTCGAAACTCTGGTTCGGCGGCGGCGGCGACCTGACGCCTGTGCTCGACCGGCGGCGGGTGCAGGAAGACCGTGACAGTCTCGACTTCCACGCCGCCATGCGAGAGGCCTGCGTCGGCCATCGCGGCGTCGACTATGATCGCTACAAGGCATGGTGCGACGAGTATTTCTACCTGCCGCACCGGCAGGAGCCACGCGGCATCGGCGGCATTTTCTACGACCACCACAATTCCGGCGACTGGCACAGCGACTTCGCCTTCACGCAGAGCGTCGGCAAGGCCTTTCGCTCAGCCTACTGCGACATCGTCCGCCGCAATTTCGAGACCCCCTGGACAGAGGCCGACCGCAACGAACAACTCGTCCGTCGTGGCCGCTATGTGGAATTCAACCTGCTCTATGACCGCGGCACGACGTTCGGCCTCAAGACTGGCGGCAACGTAAAAGCCATCCTCAGTTCGATGCCCCCCGAGGTCCGCTGGCCGTAGTCAAAAAAGGGAACTGCCCTGCCCCTGCCCCATTATTGTGGTTGTTACCGTAACGAGCACTGCAACGATGGAGGAACAGATGCAGGAATATGAATGTCTGGTGCCCGGTTGCGACTGGCACACGCAGTCCGACGACCGTGCCGAGATCGTGCGCCGCGCCGCCGACCATATGCGCGAGATCCATGGCGAGCAGGTCGTAAGGCCCGAAATGGTGGAACGCATCAAGCAGCGCACCCATGACGCTGCTGCGTCCGCGCGCTAGCGCCTGATTGCCGCAAGCAGCTTTTCGCGATCGAGCGCAAACTTGCTCTCGATCCACAATTGCTCGAGCCGGTCGAGCTCAACCCCGAGGGCGCGCCCCGGCAAGAGGCCTGCCTTGACCAGATCCGAGCCGCTTACTGGAAAGCGCGGCACGTCGAGCGACTGAAGCTGGTCGAGAATCGCGGACTTCCCGGCCTCGGTCCAGCCCGCCAGCACAGCGGCGACTTCCACCCCCTCGGCGACCGCTGCGGGATGCCGATAGGCGGCCTCGCTGAGGCTGTACTCGACCAGCAGCCGCGCCACCGACAGGATCGCCTCGGCGGATGAGATGTCGTCGTTCGACAGCCTCCAGCGCAATTTGATCTCCGCAGCGTCGCCACTCGCGACAATCAGCGCCAGCCGCGCCGCCGCCTCCGGACGATGCGCATGCCGTTCGTAAGCGAGCAGCCGCTCCACCGCCTCATCGCTCAGTGCCACAATGCCGGCCTCGGCCATCATCTTGAGCGTTGCCGCTACCCTGGGCAGAGCCAGCATCCGCTTGATTTCGCTGCCCACCCGCTCCGCCGACAACGCCCCCAGGTCCCCTGCGGCACGTCTGCAGGCAGCAAGCCCGTCCGCGTCGAAACGCTCCCCGCCATGGCTGGCGGAAAACCTGAAAAAGCGGATGACCCTCAGCCGGTCTTCGGCAATGCGCCTGTCGGGATCGCCAATGAAGCGCACGCGCCCTGCCATGCAGTCCGCCAGTCCGCCCAGTGGATCGAACAGCGCCCCGTCGAGCCCCGCATAGAGCGCATTGAGCGTAAAGTCCCTGCGTCCCGCATCATGCGTCCAGTCGGTTCCAAACCGCACCACGGCGCGCCGGCCATCGGTTTCGACATCCTCCCGCAGGGTTGTGACTTCGGCGATCAACGTACCGAGCCGGAGCGTCACGGTCCCATGCTCGATGCCCGTCGGATGTACCGCGATACCTGCCCGCTCGGCCCGGATCGTCACCTCATGCGGCAGCAGCTCGGTGGCAAAGTCGATATCCGTCCGCGGCCGCGGCACCGCCAGCAGCGTGTCGCGGACGATGCCGCCGACGGCTCTGGTGCGCCCGCCCTCGCCATCGAGCAGCGTCAACAGCCGTCGCGTCTCCGTCTGCCGCAGCCAGTCGGCAGACTTCAGGCGTTCCGCGATGGTCTTGGCACTTACCATTTGATCTCGGGCTTTAGCGCCAGATCATAAAAGCGCCGCGTCAGATTGGCGGTAATCCCCCAAATAACAAGCCCGCTATGCGCAATCTGCCACGTCTGGTGCTCGTCGCCGCCCCGCCGGATGCTGAATTTGCCGTAGGTGTCGTCGGCCATGAGCATCGGAAGCGGCACTTCGAACACTGACTTTACCTCTCCCGGATTTGGAAAAAACGGCCGGCTCGGTGTCACCAGCGCCACCACAGGCGTGATCAGGTAGTTCGTGCCGGTGAAATAATCCGGCATGTAGCCAAGAATGCTGGCCTCCGACCGGTCGAGCGCCACCTCTTCCCATGCCTCGCGCAGCGCCGCATCGCCGGCGTCTGCATCCGAAGGGTCGATCTTGCCGCCGGGAAACGCGATCTGGCCCGAGTGCGACCGCAGGTCGGGGGATCGCTCCGTGTAGAGGATGCTGAGGTCGTCACCGCGCCGCACCAGCGCAATCAGCACCGCAGCAGCGACCGGCGGCCGATCGAACGGCGTATCAGGCATCCAGTCCGGCAGCAGCGCCGCCCGGCCCTCGCTGGGTTCGGGCGAGGGCAGCAGGCGATTGCTGATCGTTGCGATCTGCAGAGTCTATTGACGCCACGGGGCTTCCTAGGACCGTTTGCGCGCTCCAAACGTTGCAATCGGGCCGGCAAGCCTGAGCGCGAGCGTCATATCCGGAGCGTACAACAGGACGCGGCTCGGATCGACGGGGCCCGGAAACTGGATGGCACCGGGGACCGTCGCAGCGAATCCCAGTGGGCAGTAATAGTCCTGATCCCCCACAAGCAGCACGAAGCTGCCTTCGCCGCGGGCAAGCGCGAGACTGCAAACCTCGCGGGTGAGCAGCTTTCCAGCGCCCAGCTTGCGATAGTTCGGATGAGTGGCCAGCGGCCCAAGCAGGTAGCCGTCAATGCCGCCGACGCTGATCGGCGTCATCCAGACGGAACCGGACGCAACACCGTTCACCTCGGAAATGAGGCTGAGGCTTGGATCGATCGGGAAGCGCTCCCGGACGCGGAACGCGGTGCGCGCGAATCGGCCGGGGCCGAACGCCAGCTCGTGCAGTCCCTCGACGAACGCATCGTCGTCGGGTGTTGCGGGACGAACAGTGGGAAGGCCAGGTTGCGGAGGCTTGGCAGCACTGGCCGAGAGTACGGACGGAGAAATCATGTGACAGGTCCCAGGGCGAGAAAGGACGAATGCGGCCAGCCCAGACGGGCGGCTGCTGACCGGTTAGGGTCGTCGGGTCACGTGATCAACTCTCTCCATCCTGGACGCCTCCTGACGCCTGAAATGCGCATTATCACCTGAGGGGAAACGCGTCCACGACAAATCATGGCGGCACCTGGATTTTTCAAGACCACCAGGAGCCTGCATCACCATTTGGGCGAAATCGGCGCGCCGGCATAAATCTCCGCAAGGCGCAGCACCGTGCCCTCGGTGACACCCTCGGGCAGCGCGTCGTAGGGGAACCAGCCGCCCTCGGCAATTTCGTGGCCCGGGCGGAACGGCCGCGCCGCGTTGAAGTCGCGGCAGAGATAGAGCGCCACATGGTCACGATTGGTGACCACGCTGGCGTTGTGATAGAGCCCGAACAGCGTCGGCCGCCCCGTCAGCCGATAGCCGGTCTCCTCCAGCACTTCGCGTCCGGCGCAATCCTCTGCCGTCTCTCCGGCCTCGACGCCCCCTCCGGGAAACTGCCAGCCCGGCAGATATGTGTGTCGGATCAGGAAGACCCTTTCGCCATCGATCAACGCCGCCCGCACGCCCAGCGTAACGTGTCGCTTGACGCCAATGCCGAACAGATAGACCCGCGTCCTCAGGCGCTGCCAGCGCGTCAATTGCATAAAATGCCTCCAAAACCGCCAAGCCAGCCTGCCCGCGTCGGCACGGGCGACAAAATGGCAGCCCGTCCATTTAGCCATTTTCTTGACACGCGGCGCGTGGCATTACGCCCACGATGATCACCCTCGCCCACATCTCCGACGTTCACCTGGCCCCCCTGCCCCCGGTCCGGGCGACGGAGCTTCTGGGGAAGCGGATCACCGGTTATCTCAACTGGCAGATCAAGCGGCGTAACACGCTAAGCGGCGAAGGCCTTGCCAATCTCGTCCGCCACATGCGCGAGCAGCATGCCGATATCACTGCGGTGACGGGCGATCTGGTCAATCTCGGCCTCGAAACCGAGGTCAATGCGGCCTACAACTGGCTCAAGACCGTCGGGCCGCCCGAGGCCGTCTGCGTCTCCCCCGGCAATCATGACGCCTATGTGCGCGGCTCGCTCGATCAGGCGATGCTGCGCTGGGCCGACTACATGCACGGCGAAACGCTCGATGAATCGCCGTTCCCCTACGTCCGGCGCGTCGGTGACGTTGCGGTCATTGTCTGTTCCAGTGCCGTGCCCACCGCACCCGGCATGGCTAGCGGCCGCGTGGGCGAGCCGCAGATGGCGCGCCTCGCCCACTGTCTCAAGCTGATGGGCGACGCCGGCTATTTCCGCGTCGTCATGATCCATCATCCGCCCAACCTTGAAGTCCAGGCACCCGCGACTCGGGCTCTACGGCGCCAAATTCTTCCGCGCCGCGGTGGCCGAGCACGGCGCAGAACTGATCCTGCATGGCCACACGCACCAGTCGACCATTTACGCCATCCCGGGCCTCAACAACGATGTGCCCGTGGTCGGGGTGGCTGCCGCCGGCTCTGCCCAGAGCGAAACCGGGGGCGACGATCCGGCACGCTACAACCTGTTCAAGATCGAACGTCTGGGCACTGCCTGGAGCTGCACCATGCGCGAATTTGGTTTTCAGCGCCTCAGTCCCGATATTGTGCTGCGGCTGAGTCTCAGAATTTATTGAGGCGGCGGCGGGCGCTAGGCCGCAGTGGGATGCTCACACTTGGAAACCTCGTTCCACATTCATGAACCGAGTTACGACGCCGCAACCGGCATCGCGCGGTTCAGCTATGGGCTGGACGACCTCCGCTTCACTGAAACCCTGCAGTTCCCGGAAGGGGCCGACGCCGGCGCGGCGGCCAGCCCGGCCTTCCGCAAGCTCCTCGATCTCACGGCAGTCGTCCTTGGCGTCAGCTACTTCAAGCTCAAGGCCCCGCTTCACATCGCGGCCGCGTTCGCGTTGACGCCGGAGGAACACGCCTTCGCACTCGACGTCTATTCGAACGGTCTCGGCGAGTTCTACGCGCGCAATGGCCTCAACCATTTCGAAGGCCTGCGCGTTTCGTCCGAGGTCGACCGCCGCCACGCCCGTCCCTCCCCGATCCTGCGCGACCGCGTCCTGCTGCCCGTAGGCGGCGGCAAGGACTCTCTCGTCAGCGTCGAACTGCTTGAGGCCGCCGGCGTCGACTACGCGCCCTTTGCCGTCAATCCCAAAGGGCCAATCCTGAGTTCCGTCGAAGCCACCGGTAGAACTCCGCTCTACGCAACGCGGACGCTCGATCCCGAGATGATCCTGCTTGGCAGCCAACCTGGCTTTTACAATGGTCATGTCCCTTCCACCGCCATCAACTCGATGATCGCCGCCCTCACCGCACTGCTATTCAGCTACAATCGCATCGTCCTCTCCAACGAGCGCTCGGCCAGCGAGGGCAATGCGTTGCACGATGGCCGCGAGGTCAATCACCAATATTCGAAATCGCTCGACTTCGAGGTACGCATTGCCGCCGTGCTCGCCGCCGCCACGGGCGGCACGCTCGGCTACTTCTCCCTCCTCCGCCCGTACTCAGAGGCCCGCATCGCCAAACTGTTCGCCCGCGAAACGCGCTTCGACCACGCCTTTTCGAGCTGCAACCGCAACTTCCGGCTCAGCGGCCATGACGGCCGGCTCTGGTGCGGCGAATGCCCGAAATGTCATTTCGTCTTCCTGATCTTCGCCCCGGTGATGGACAAGCAGCGATTGATCGGCATCTTCGGCCAGAACCTTCTGGCCAAGCCAGATCACGAGCACTCGTTCCGCGAACTCACCGGGCTCGCCGGACAGAAGCCCTGGGAGTGTGTTGGCGAAATCGAGGAGGCCGCGGCCTGCCTCTACGCCCTGTCCGGACGCCCTGAGTGGATGAACGAGCCCATCGTTTCAATGCTGAAGCCGGAACTGCTGAACCAATATGGCAGCGCCCGGCTGGAAGCGGCGCTTGCCGACCTGATGGTTGACAGCCCCGAGCATCATATCCCGGCCGGCTTCGCCGAAAGGATCGCGTCCCATGCGTTTTGACCAGCCGGTGCTGCTTTATGGCGCAGGACGCGAAGGGCGTTCTACACGCGGCTTCCTCAAGGCCCGCTCGCCCCTCACCAAAGTGTTCGTAACCGTCGACAGTGGTATTGCCGACGTCGAGGATGCCGAATTCATCGCCCCCACGGATCTGCAGCAGGCGATCGGCGAGCGCCGCTTCGGATCCATCGTCAAGAGCCCGGGCGTGTCGCGCTACCGCCCGATCTTCGCCGTGGCGCGCGAAGCAGGCATTGCCGTCACATCGAACCTCAACCTCTGGGGCGAATTCTACCGCGACAACTGCACCGTTATCGCCATTACCGGGACCAAGGGCAAATCCACCACCGCCACGCTGGTTCATCTGATGCTGACGCAGTCGGGTCTGGACGCTGGCCTCGCCGGCAATGTCGGCCTCGCGCCGCTGGAAATCGCCGACAGCCATAGGATCGTCGTGTTTGAACTCTCGAGCTACCAGACCTCTGACATGGCATTCTCGCCCGATATCGCCGCGGTCACCAACCTGACTCCCGAGCACACCGACTGGCACCGCACCACCGAACGCTATTACGCCGACAAGCTGAATCTGATCGACCGCGAGGCGCCGTTCCCCGTCGCCCTCGGAACCGGCGCGCGTGGACACCCGCTCGTCCTTGCCGCATTGCGCGACCGGTCGCGCCTGCTCCCCGCCCTCGCCCCCTTCATCGACGATCGTGTCCTCGCGGCGGTCAAGCGCTCGAAGCTAAAGGGCGCGCACAATCTCGACAACGCCCGCCTTGCCGCCGAGATCGCGCTTGCCGCCGGTGCCGGACTTGAAGGAATCGTGCGCGGCATCATGGCCTTTGAACCGCTGCCACACCGGCTTGAGGAACACGCCATCGGCGGACTCACCTTCGTCAACAACTCCATATCGACCACGCCCGAGGCCACCAAAGCGGCACTTGCCGCCTATGAGGGCAGCCGCATCGCCCTCATCGCCGGCGGTCACGAGCGGCAACAGGACTACACCGAGCTCGCATCACTGCTGGCGCCGCGCGGCGTCGCCATCCTCGTCTGCCTCCCCGTCACCGGCGACCGGCTGGCCACAGCCACCTACGCCGCCGCGCCGGATATCGAGGTCGTCGAGGCCGCGACGCTCGAGACGGCCATTGGCGCCCTCAAGGCGCGCGCCGGACGCTTCGACACGGTAATCCTTTCTCCCGGCGCACCCAGCTATGGACAGTTGGAGCGGCCCGGAGTTGCCTTCAAGGACTTCGAGGAGCGCGGCCGCGCCTTCATCCGCCTCGCCGAACTCAACTTCGGCGGCAGCGCCTGATGGGCAACTTCTTCCTCGGCATCGCCATCATCGCCGAAATCTTCGCCACCTCGTGCCTCCGCGCTTCGGCCGGCTTCACCCAGTTCTGGCCCTCGGTCGCCGTGGTGATCGGCTACGGCGTCACCTTTTACTTCTTCTCGCTGGCCCTGCAGTCGATCCCGGTGGGCATCGCCTATGCCATCTGGTCCGGTGTCGGCATCATCGGCGTCTCGATCATTGCGTGGCTGGTGTACCGCCAGACGCTCGACCTTCCCGCCATGCTCGGCATGGGGCTGATCCTTGCCGGCGTGCTGGTCATCAACCTCTTCTCGCGCTCGACTCCGCACTAGGCAGGACTGCCGTCGGGCTTGAACGGCCTGTCGACGGCATCGGTGGGCACCCCCGCCGCCAGCAGGCCGATCCGCATCAGTTGCAGGATCTGGAACTCGCGCACCCGCTGGCCGATCCGCGGCAGGATGCCGAATTGCTGAAACACCGGATTGCCCATGACGACCGGCTTGAAGCGCTCCACCAGATCGCTGCGCTGCGCTCGCGACGCTGCGGCGAGCGCAATCACCGTCCCCAGTTCGGCATCCGACTCGGCGAGCCTCAGGGCCGCCTCGATGGCGTCGTCCTGCCGCCGCTCACGCAGCGCACCCAGCGCCCGCACCGTGTAGTACCAGGGCGGTGGGGAGTTCGACCGCATCGAGCGCGAAATCGGCCGCTTCCACCCCGAGGTCCCATTTGCCATTCAGCGCCTGCATCAGCCCGTATGCTGCCCGCGCATCGGCGTTGGCGGGGTTTAGCGCCAGTGCCTTGAGATAGGTCTTCGCCGCATCGTCCCGAAAGCCCTGCATCTCCTGCAACCGGGCCAGTTCCTCGTGCGTGAAGCTCGAATTTGCCCCTAGTTGCACCGCCCTCTGCGCCATCTGCGCTTCGTCGAACAGGATCGCCGTCCATGCATCCCCCGACAGCGCGTTTTTGGCCGCCTCACCGGCCGTCAGCTCTGCATTGGCAGCAAGCGCCAGCGCGTCCTGCGGATTGCTGGCAAGCCGCATCCTGAAGCAGGCCGTCGCCGCCTCGGCGTCGCTCGACATCCCCGTATCCCGCGCATGGTAGAGCTGCAGCAAACATGCATAGGTCGTGGCGTCGACCGGTGGAGCCGACTGCGCCTCCATCCAGTCGCGCCCGGCCTTATGCAGCGGACCATGATACATCGCGAGCAGGCTGCTGATCCGGCTCGCGCTGCGCGTGACCATCGTCGCATAGGGAAAAACCTGCGCACCCTGCTGCAGCGTCGTGCTCCACACCACGTCGCCATCCGCGCCGGCCGTCAGCAGCACGTTGACCTCGAGCTTCGACCCGGCACGCCGAACAACTGCGTTGACGGTGAACGCGATGTCCTCCGCCACCCCGTTCTTCGGCAAGACGACGACCACCGTCTCAAAGTGCGACAGGTCGTTGAGCAACTGCAGCCTGAGCTCGTTGGCAACGCCGTCCAGCAGCCCATCGCCCGTGAGATTGGTGACCGTACCGACCGTCACCCTGGGCCGATCCGGCACCTTGGCAGGCCCACTGGAAGGCGCCGCAGGAAACAACAGCCCTTGCACCAGCACCAGCGTTGCGAGTGCCCCTCCGGCCAGGGTGAGCGAGAAACCCAGCATGATCGGCCGCCACATCTCCGGCAGCCAGCCAGTTGGTCCAGTAGCGGTAACCTGCCCGCTGACAGGCTGGTGGACGGGTTCCGCCACCGCATCGCCGGCGGTCGTGCCCTCCAAGGCCGGCGCAAGGAGTGAAAACTCCGGAACATAGCGGCCCACCGGCAGGCTGATCCGAACCCCCGAGCGACTCATTTCGCCGTCATAGAACGCATCGAGCAGGCCACGCAGCCGGCGCGCCTGCACGCGGACGATTGGATCGGACTGCGGATCAAAGCTTGGCGCGCGCCCAAACACGTCAACTGCGATCGAATAGGCCTTGATCGACTGCTCATCGCCGCGCAGTCGTGCCTCGACCACATATGAGAGCAGGCTTGCCAGTCGTGGCGAACGCGAAATCTCTTGCCAGCCAAGGAGTTCGTCCAGGGCAGCTCGGATCTGTTCGACGCTCGGGGCAACCTCCGGCACTGCGGCGGACCCTCTCACCGGCAAAAATACTGGTCATTTTACATGTAAAACACAAGCGCCTTACGTCCATGTAACGCGATTGCCCTTGGCGAACGCACAAAAATTCGGCATATGCGCCCCGTTGCTGCACAGCGCGGAGCCTGAGGGACGCACATCATTCCCTCCGGCCACAGTCACTGGCTCCCTCATTGGGAGTGACTCCTGCGCCCTCCGGGCCGGCGACACGACCTGGTAATTCAAAATTTACCCATCCTGCGCGGCGCGGGAGAAGGATTTGTGATGAGCGGCTCACGGAGCGGCCTCGCCGGATTGGCGTTGGTCGATGACGATTTTCATTCTGCGCGTTTGTTGGTGCGCATGCTGGTTGCGCACGGTGCCCCCTCGGTGGACTGGATGAGCGACGCTGAAGCGGCGGCACGTCAGATCGCGGACGCGCTGGAAGAAGATGCACCCCAGCACCCCGGAATGGTCATTGTGGACCTAAAGGGGTCATCCGCTGCAACTGCGGCTTTCTTGACGCGCCTTCGCGCCCTGCCCGGCGGCGATGCGCTTGTGCTGGTCGCCATGGCGCCGTCGCTGGACCGCGCTACCCGCGACGCACTGCTGGATGCCGGCGCGGTCGCCGTCTTCGAGCGTCATTCCGATCTGGCCGCTTACCGCAAGGAAGCCGCCAGCATCGTCAGTTTCTGGGTGCGAACACAGCGCCTTGATGCGGTTGGCACGTAACCGGCGTCCACCGGACGTGCCTGGCGGGGAGAGCGTTGCTCTGACGGTTACCGTCAATGCATTCCCAAGCGATCTCCCCGCCGCCTCTATATAACCGGTCTCAGGCCATCGCGTTTATCCGCGCTGCGCCATTTCTGTTGCGGCGGACCCAGCCTCCCGGGGCCTGTCGTTGCGGACGCAGCCCGTTCCTCCCGGGCGTGCGATCCACCGGGGATCTGATTTGAGACCGTCGGATCCCCGGACCTTCAAATCCCTTAAGTCCCCGCCGAGGCCGGTCGCAGGCCATCGCGTATCTGCAGAGCCGACCAGAGCCTGGAAACACCGGCATATACATCGGCGGCGGCGCCATTACCGCCTCACGGCCCGGCTGGCGCGGCTGTTTCTGCCTTGGCGGATGCTGCGGGCCGGCACTCACTTCTTTGCCTTGTGCTCGGGCAACTTCTTGCGCTTCGTCGACGCGAATTCGTCGAGCTGCTTTTCGCTCATGGATTCGTACATCGACTTCGACGCGCCTTGTAGCGCGCTCACTTTTTCGTCGCCCCGCTTGGCGGCAAGCGCGGCTCCGGCCGCTTTCTGCTGGGCGGCTGACCTTGCAGGCATGATGTCCTCCTTGCAGTGGATGCCGATTCAACGACCGCGCGGTCGAAAATGTTCCACTGGGCGTGAGCCCGAGGTCGCCCGCTAATTTCCCCCGAACACATCATTCCCTGAGCGCAGAAAACGCCGCGGCCCTGCGCCCTCCACTGCCAGATGATCATCCAGATTGTAGAGCGGGCAACGTTCCATCGACAGGCACCCGCATCCGATGCAGCCGGTAAGCTCGTCCCGCAACCGGGTCATCAGCGTGATGCGTCGGTCGAGTTTTTCCTTCCAGCCACCAGAAATCGCCACCCAGTCGTCCTTCGTTGGCGCGTGCCCGGCACTCACCTTGCCCAGCGACGCGCCCACCTCGGCTAGCGAGATTCCCAGTTCCTGCGCCATCCGGATGATCGATAGCCGCCGCAGCGTCTCGCGTTCGTAGCGTCGCTGATTGCCACTGGTGCGGTGACTTCGGATGAGCCCCCGCCGCTCGTAGAAGTGCAGCGCTGAAACCGGTACCCCGCTGCGCGCCGACAGCTCACCAACCGAAAATTCTTTCGTTGCCACCCCAAAAACCCCTTTACCTGAACTTAAGTTGAGGTTGTAGCAGATGCGCGTCTAGGCGCCAGTGGTGGACATTGCCTTCACCTCTGCGCCATACCGCGATTATGGAAACCGACATGACCAAGCAGAACAATGGCTGGCGCGAACTGTTCACCGGCGGCAACACGCCCAAAGTTCTGGTCTTTGCCGGCGGCGTCGGACTCAATGCCATGGAGGTCTATATCGGCTCGACGCTGATGCCCTCGGTCGTCGCTGACATCGGTGGCCTGCAGCTCTTCGCCTGGGTCACCACGGTCTTCATTATCGCCTCGATCATCGCCTCGATTTTTGCCGCCGTCCGTCCATTTGGTCTTGGTCCCCGGCAAAACTACCTCATCGCAGCCACCGCCTTCGCCCTCGGAAGCCTGATCTGCGGCCTCGCCCCCAGCATGCCCGTGCTGCTGATTGGACGCGCCGTTCAGGGTTTCGGCGCCGGCCTCTTGGCCGCCCTCACCTTCTTCATGGTGCGCCTCGTGTTTCCAGAGCACCTTTGGGCGCGCGCCTTCGGCCTTGCCTCCGCCATGTGGGGCATCGCCACCTTCGTCGGCCCGGCTATCGGCGGCGTCTTCGCCGAGTTCCATGCGTGGCGCTGGGCCTTCTTCGTCCTCGTCCCCGCCGCTGCGCTCGTCGGCGCCGGAGCCATGCGCATCGTTCCGCCCCGCAGCAGCGAACCAGGCATGACCCGGCTGCCCTATCCGCAGATCGGCCTCATCATCGCCGCCATCGTCGCTCTCTCGCTCGCCAGCGCACTCGCCGCGAGCACCCATCTTGCCATTGCGCTGACGGTCGGCGCCGTCGCTGCCATCCTGGCTCTGGCGCTGATCGAAGGCACGGCGACCACCAGGCTCCTTCCCACTGGCACCTTCAAACTCAACTCCAAACTCGGCGCGCTCTTCGCCAGCCTGTTCCTGCTGCAGATGGCGATCGGCAGCGACATCTTCATCCCGTTGTTTCTGCAGGGGCTGCACGGCGTGGGCCCACTGACCGCGGGGTACATGGTGGCGTTGCTGGCGGTCGGCTGGAGCACCAGTTCCATGCTGACCTCCGGCTGGACCGATGGTCGCGCCAGGCAGCTGATCCTCTGGGGACCGGTGATCCTGCTCGGCGGCGCACTTGGTCTTGCGCTCACCGTCGCGCATGAAAGCGCCAGCACATTTGTTCTGCTGCCGATCGGGCTGTCGCTGTTGCTGATGGGTGTCGGCATCGGCATCGCCTCGACCCAGCTGACCCCCCGCGTCATGCAGGCGGCCCCTGACGGTGAGCAGGACGTGACCTCGGCCGCGCTGAGCACACTGCAACTCTTCGCCGGTGGAGCCAGCGCGGCGCTTGGCGGCCTCATCGTCAATCTGGGCGGCCTGAGCGCGCCAGTACCCTCCCCCCTCAATGCCGCTGGCTGGCTGTACTGGCTCTACGTTGCGCTCCCGCTCCTCGCCATCCCCGCCTGCATCGCCGTCGCGCGGCGCGAAGCAGCGGCAACCGCAGCGATTCCGCAGCCGGCGGAATGAGCTACACCGTCTTCAGCCAGCCGCCATCGACAAAATACGTCGATCCGGTCGAGTAGCTCGCCTTGTCCGAGCACATGAAGACGAAGAAGTTCGCCAGCTCTTCCGGCGTGGCGAACCGCTTCATGCCGCCGGCCTCGTCGGCGACGCCCTGCAGGTGCGCCTTGTAGCCATCCTCACCGGCGAGCTGCTTGGCGGTCTTCACCCAGTCGGGCGTCAGCACCAGACCCGGGTTCACCGTGTTGACCCGGATATTGTCTCCCACCACCTCGTTGGCCAGCGTCTTCGAGAACATCATCAGCGCCGCTTTGGTGGTGTTGTAGATCGGCTCGTACCAGAGCGGCTGCACCGCGCAGATCGAGGCATTGTTGAGCACCACGCCGCCGCCACGCCTCTTCATTGCCGGCAGCAGCCCGCGCGACAGCCGCACCGCGGCCATCACGTGCAGGTCCCAATAGTATTGCCACTTCTCGTCCGTCGCTTCGGCGATGGTCTCGTTCGAGCCCGTGCCCGCATTGTTGATGAGGATGTCCGCGCCGCCGAATGCCTTGGTGACCCCCGCCAGCACCGCGTCACATCCGGCGGCGGTTGCAACGTCTGCACCCACCGCGTGCGTGATCACCCCGTACTTCTGTGCGATGCGCGCCGCTTCGTCTTCCGCCCGCTGCTGCCCGCGGGCGGCGACAACAACGTTCGCCCCCTCTGCCGCCAACCCTTCCGCTATCGCCAGTCCGATACCGACGCTGCCGCCTGTGATGACGGCGACCTTGTCGCGAAGCCCCAGTTCCATCTACGCATCCATCCTGATTTGCAGCTTCACGTCGCTGGGCCGCGCTTCGACGGCCCGGTCGAATGCCTTGATCGAATCCGCGAAAACGAACGTTTCCGAGATCAGCGGTTTCAGATCCACCCGGCCCGAGCCCATCAACGCGATGGCGCGGTCGTATTGGTGCGCATAGCGGAACACCGTCTCGATGCGAACTTCCTTTGTTGTAGCCGTGGACACATCGAGCGCCACCGGGTCCACCGGCAGCCCCACTGCCACGATCGTACCGCCCGGCCGCGGCAGCTCCATGATCGTCGCCCAGGCCCGCGGCGAACCCGAACACTCGAACACCACGTCGGCGCCCCAGTCGTCAGTCAGTCGTTTCACTTCGTCCGTCAAATTGTGCGTCTTGATGTTGACCGGAATCACGCCTTGATACTGCGCCGCGATATCAAGCTTTGGCTGCGCCAGATCCGCGACGATGGCCCGTGCGCAGCCCCCCGCCAGCGCGGCAATCGCCACCATCGTTCCGATCGGACCAGCACCGAGCACCACAGCGGTGTCGCCCGGCGTAATCCGCGCCTTGCTCGCCGCCTGCATCCCGACCGCGAACGGCTCGACCATGGCGCCCTCCGCGAAGCTCACATTGTCGGGCAGCTTGAACGTGTAGTTGGCCGGATGCACCACATGCGGCGTCAACACGCCATGGATCGGCGGCGTCGCCCAGAAAGTCACCGCCGGATCGATGTTGTACATGCCGAGCCGCGAGGCCCGTGAATTGGGGTCCGGCACCCCTGGCTCCATGCACACGCGGTCACCGACCTTGAGATGCGTGACGCCGGCGCCGGTCTCGACAATCGTCCCCGCCGCCTCATGCCCCAGCACCATCGGCGCATTGACCACGAACGGCCCGATCTTGCCGTGCGTATAGTAGTGAACGTCCGATCCGCAGACGCCCACCGTGTGAATCTTGATCTTCACCATGCCGGGGCCGACATTCATCGGCAGGTCGATGTCACGCAGGCTCAATTGGTGCTGACGCTCGAGCACAAGAGCGGGAACTTTGGTCATGTTAGCCTCTGGACTACTGTTCTAGGCCGCCGCCGCTTCGGCTGGCGGCTGCATCGCGCCGGTCATGATGGCGACGGCATCCGACATCGAATAGTCCTTGGGATTGATGACCGCAATCCGCTTTCCGAGCCGGTGGATGTGAATGCGGTCGGCCACCTCGAACACATGCGGCATGTTGTGCGAAATCAGCACGATCGGCAGCCCCCGCCCTTTCACCTCGAGCATCAATTCCAGCACGCGCCGGCTCTCCTTGACGCCCAGCGCTGCGGTCGGCTCATCGAGGATCACCACCCGTGACCCGAATGCGGCGGCTCGCGCCACCGCCACGCCCTGCCGCTGTCCGCCCGACAGCGTCTCCACCGACTGTGAAATGTTCTGAATTGTCATCAAACCGAGTTCACTTAGCTTTTCTCGCGCGATCTTGTTCATTGCCGTCCGGTCGAGAGTGCGGAAGACGCGCCCGAAAAAGTTATCCTGCCTGATCTCGCGACCCAGAAACATGTTGTCGGCAATGCTGAGCGCCGGTGACAGCGCCAGATTCTGGTACACCGTTTCGATCCCTGCATTGCGCGCATCGATCGGCGACTTGAAGTGGACGACCTTGCCCTCGAGCCGGATTTCACCGCTATCGGGGATCACCGCGCCGCACAGCGCCTTGATCAGCGTCGACTTCCCCGCCCCGTTGTCGCCGATCACCGCAAGTATCTCGTTGCGGCGCAGCTCGAAATCGGCATTGTCCAATGCCACCACGCGCCCGTAGCGCTTGTTGAGGTGCCTGCCCTCGAGAACAATATCGCTGTCGCTCATGCCGATATCTTTCTGATCCACTGGTCGATAGTCACCGCAACGATGATCAGCACGCCGACGGCGAAATCCTGCCACAGCAATTCCAGCCCGCTGAGCGCCAGCCCGTTGCGGAACACCCCCACAATCAAGGCGCCAAACAGAGTGCCGACGACCGAACCGCGGCCACCGAACAGGCTCGTGCCGCCGATCACTACGGCGGTGATGGAGTCGAGGTTGGCCGTCTGCCCGGCCTGCGGACTTACCCCGCCGATGCGGCCGATCAGCACCCACGCCGCGATCGCGCAGATCAGCCCCGCCAGGCCGTAGACGGCGATCAGCGTGCGATTTGTGTTGATGCCCGAAAGCCGCGCCGAATCCGGATCGTCGCCCGTTGCATAGACGTGCCGCCCGAACGCCGTCTTGTTCAGCACATACCAGACCACCACCGCGAGCAGGATCATCAGGATCGAACCGTACGTGACCACCCACCCTCTGAGGAACGGCAGGTCAGCTCCCATGCCCTTGAACAGGTCGTATATCTTGATGAGTTTGCCGGTCCACTGCAGAAACGGCGCCACCGCTTCGATGTCCTGCTGCCGGATGGTCTCCGAGCGCGAGTAGAAGACGTTGAGCGCACCGAAAATGCTCCAGGTGCCCAGTGTCACAATGAACGGTGGCAGCCTCAGCATCGTCACGATCACGCCGTTGAGGAGGCCACACAGCAGGCCGGCGAGCAGCCCCAGCGGAAATGCGATGAGCAGCGGCACGCCATAAACCACGGCTGTGCGGCCCATCACCACCGACGCCAGGATCATGATCAGGCCGACCGACAGATCGATACCGGCGGTGAGGATGACTAGCGTCTGCGCCATGCCGAGGATGGCGACGATCGTCACCTGCTGCAGCACGACCGACAGGTTGAGCGGCGACAGGAACTTGCCCGGAGCAGCGAACGCGAAGATCACCACGCCAAGCAGCAGCACGAACAGTGGGATTGTGGTTGGAAACTGATGCAGGAAGGCCTGCAGCCGACGGATCAGGCCGGGGCGCTCTTCCTCAAAACTTACGACCGTTTGTTGCGAGCCCTTCAGGCCGCGTTCAGCCGTGGCCGACCCCGTGGCGTCGTCACTCATTAGGCTCTCCTCCCCAAGCGCCTGCCGATCGAGGAGACGCCAGCGGCGTCCCCTCTTGGATTTGACAATACCGGCGGTTCAGCCGCCTTGAAAGCCCGTCAGCCCCAGCAGAGCTCGGCGCCCTTGGCGGTGTCGATCGAGTCGACGCCGGCCACCGGCTTGTCCGTCACCAGCGTTGCGCCGGTATCGAGGAAGCCCATCGATGCATCGATCGCGGGAAGCGTGCCCGAAGCAATTGCTTCAAGCGCCATCGACGCCATCTTCAGCGGGTACTGCTGGCTGGTCGCGCCAATCACGCCGGCCTTGACGTTCGCCACACCTGGGCAACCACCGTCGACCGAGACGATCAGCACCGAGCCGTCATCCTTGCCGACAGCCTTGAGGGCTTCCCAGGCGCCAGCAGCGGCCGGCTCGTTGATGGTATAGACCACGTTGACGTTCGGGCACTTCTGCAGCGCATTTTCCATCGCCGTGCGGCCCTTTTCCTGGTCGCCCTGGCTGATTTCATGCGTGCAGATGCGGGCGTCGTCTTCATCCCCGTACTTGTTGGGGTCCTTCACGTCGATACCGAACCCGGCCATGAAGCCCTGGTCGCGCAGATAGTCGACCGTCGGCTGGTTGGTCGCCAGATCGAGCAGCACGATCGAGGCATCCTTGGCCTTGTCGCCCAGCGTCCCCTTGGCCCACTCGCCGATCAGCTGACCAGCCTTCCGGTTGTCGGTGGCGAAGGTTGCGGTCGCTGCATCCATCGGGTCGAGCGGCGTGTCGAGCACGATCACCATCAGGCCGGCGTCCCGGGCCTTCTTGATGGTCGGCACGATTGCCTTGGAGTCGCTCGGCACGATCGCGAAACCCTTGGCCCCGGCCGAGATCAGATTCTCGATCGCCGCAACCTGGCCGTCATTGTCGCCGTCGAACTTGCCTGCGGCGGTGATGAGGTTGAGGCCAAGCTCCTTGGCCTTCGCTTCCGCGCCTTCACGCATCTTGACGAAGAACGGATTGGTCTCGGTCTTGGTGATCAGACCGACAGTATCAGCTGCCATCGCGGTGCCGGCCAGTCCGCCGAGCACAACGACGCCAGCCAGCGCAAATTTCAGAAAACTCAGTTTACCCATGTTCAATCCTCCCATGACGTTACAAAACCGCCCATCCGGCATTGTCTGCCAGTGTCGAAGGGCATCAGTTCGAAAGGCGCAAAAACGTGCTGTGCACGACCGCTCCTCCTCGAGCCGTGCAGGCAATTCAGCGCATCGTTTCCCCCCTGTCAATAAATTAATCCACTTGATTTATTAATTGACATGTTGCCTCCCGGGGCCGCAAAGTTCAGGGCGATGGGGAACGGACCCCACGTAATCGATTGCATTTTCGTAGATCTCGCGCGGTCGACCACGGCGCCAAATTGCAGCGCCACCGGCAAAAATGCCGGCGCGAGGGGAGGACCAGAGTGGCACTCGAAGCCGGAGATGGCGCACGAAGCGCCCGGCCTGGTGCGTCCAACCGCGGCACCAATCAAAGTGGCGTGCGCCTCTATAACGAGCGGCTGGTGCTGTCGCTGATCCGCCGTCACCAGAGCCTGCCGAAAGCCGATATCGCCCGCATGACCGGGCTTTCGCCGCAGACCATCTCTATCATCATGAACCAGTTGACCGCCGACGGTTTGCTGCTCAAAGGTCAGGCCACCCGCGGCCGCGTCGGCCAGCCCTCCGTGCCCTATTCGCTCAACCCGGAAGGCGCATTGGCGTTCGGGCTGAAGATCGGCCGCCGCAGCGTCGATCTCTACCTCATCAACTTCACTGGCCAGATCATTGAGCTGAAACACCAGATCTATCCCTTCCCGACCCCCGATGGCATCCGCAAGTTCGCCCGCGACGGTATTGACGAGATGCTGAGCGCGCTTCCCGAACATCTGGCCGCTCGCATCGCCGGCCTCGGTATCGCCGCTCCGTACGAGATGTGGACGTGGCACGAGGAAATCGGCGTGCCGCGCGATGAGATCGACGCGTGGCGCACGCTCGACATCCGCGCCGACATCGCCAAGCTCTGTCCCTGGCCGGTGTATTTCGCCAACGACATCACCGCGGCCTGCGCCGCCGAACTGATGTTCGGCAGCGGTGCCGACCACATCGACTATCTTTACGTCTATATCGGCTCATTCATCGGCGGTGGCCTCGTGCTCGATGGCCATCTGTTCCCCGGCCGCACCCAGAACGCGGGCGCATTGGGGTCAATGCCGGCTGGCCCCTCCCGAACGGGCGCCAGCAGCCCACGGACGCCCCAGCTGATGAACGTTGCCTCGATCTATACCCTTGAGCGCAAACTCATCGCGGCCCACCGCAACGCCAACATCCTCTGGCAGTCGCCCGACAACTGGGGCGCCGATCTCGGAGCCGCGCTCGACGAATGGATAGACGAGGTCGCCGAGAGCCTCGCCTATTCCATCGTGGCTGCTATCGCGGTGATCGACGTCGAAACGGTGATCATCGACGGCGCCTTCCCCACCCATGTCCGCCACCGCATCATCGAGCAGACGCGTCAAGCCCTCGGCCGCACCAACCAGCAAGGCCTCTCCGCCTTCCGGCTTGTCGAAGGCACCATCGGAAACGCCGCGCGGGCGATGGGTGGCGCCTGCCTGCCGCTTATTGGCAAATTTCACCCAGGACCGCGAAGTCCTGTTCAAGGAAAACGCCTGAGAATTGGGCAACCCAGTAACCTGTCGGCAAGTTCATGTGGCTAAGCTGCGGTTCTCTGTTGCGTTCTGGTTGAGTAATGCGTTCGAAGTTTCCACTCTTGCGGCGCTGGCGCTTTTCCGCCCGCGTCCTTGCCCCCGTGATCCTCTTGCTGATCATCGCGGCGGCCACGGTCGTGTGCTTCGTCGCATGGGCTGCCGCTGACGTCGATGCGCGCAGCCTGGAGCGGCAGAGCGAGCAGGCCAGAAACGTCATCAACAGCGAACTGGCGCAGATCTCCCACGATCAGGAGAGCGTGGCCATCTGGGACGACTCTGTGGTCCACACCAGGCTCGCCTTCGATCCTAAGTGGATCGACGCCAATCTTGGCGTCTGGATGAGCACCTATTTCTCGCACAGCACCGCCTTCGTGCTCAACGGCAAGAACCGCGCCGTCTATGCCATGGACAAGGGAAAGGCCGCCGATCCCGGGGGGTTCACCACCCAGCTGGCCGCCATCGCCCCCCTTGTTGTCCACCTCCGCAAGGACATTGCTGCACACACCGCCGGCCCCGGTGCCGATCTGCCGCCACGCGTTGCCGACCTTGTCAATCTCAACGGTCGGCCCTCAATCGTCAGCGTCATGCCGATCGTCTCCGATACCGGCGACATCCAGCAGGACGAGAGCACGGCGTTCCTCCACGTCAGCGTCCTAAATCTTGATTCTATTTTCGCGGCCCGCATTGCGGCCCAGTACCAGCTCGTAGACCCGACGTTCTCTACCACCATGTCGGCGGCTCCCGACCGGACGGTTCTGCCCCTGACCAACGCCGCCGGACGCTTCGTCGCCTTCTTCGAGTGGACACAGTACCGGCCCGGCCAGGCAATGATCAATCAGATAGCGCCCGCGCTGGGAGGCGCCTTCCTCATCGCACTCGTGGTGGTGATGCTGCTGCTCGACCAGCTCTGGCGCTCCTCCACCGCGCTCGACGCCGGCCGCATCAGCGCCCAGCATTTGGCGCTGCACGATGTCCTGACCGAACTGCCCAATCGCCAGTCCTTCGATGCCGAACTCGGCCGCCTGATTGGCGGTGCAAGACCGCCAGGTCACAGCGTCAGTCTGCTGATGCTGGACCTCGATCGCTTCAAGCATGTCAACGACACACTCGGTCACCAGGCGGGTGACAGCCTCATTCGCGCCGTTGGTCAGCGCCTCAAGGAACTGCTGGGACCCTCCGATGTCGTGGCGCGCCTGGGCGGCGACGAATTCGCCATTGTGCACGTCACGCGCGGTGGCGCCCGTGATGCGCTGCAACTCGGCCAGCGCATCATCGAGGCAATCGGCAAGCCCTTCGAACTTAACGGCAGCGAAGCCTTCGTCGGTGTCAGCATCGGCCTCGTGCTGGCCACACCCGACGAGACGGACCGGCACGAGGTGACCCGCAAGGCAGACATCGCGTTGTTCGAGGCAAAGGCCGGCGGCCGCAACCGCATCGTCGTCTACGAAGATGCAATGAACGACCTGCTGCAGAACCGTCACACCATCGAAGCGGAACTCCGCGACGCCCTGCGGCACGGTGATCAGCTCTCGGTAGCCTTCCAGCCGCTGTTCAGCCGCGACGATGGCAAGATCACGGGCGCCGAAGCTCTGGTGCGCTGGACCCACCCCAAGCTCGGCCAGGTCTCGCCCGCCCACTTCATTCCCGTGGCGGAAGCCAGTGGTCTCATCCACCAGCTCGGTGAATTTGTGCTCGCCAGGGCCTGTGAACTGGGCGCCCGCTGGCCGGGCCGGACCATCGCCGTCAACATCTCACCAGCGCAGTTGCGCAACCCTGACTTCCAGGCCCGCGTCTTTGCCCTCCTCGGGACCACCGGCATGCGCGCCGAAGACCTCGAACTGGAGATCACCGAAGGCATCCTGCTCGAAGACGAGCACATTGCCTCGGAGGCTCTGCACGCCTTCCGCGAGGCGGGCATCCGTATCGCCCTCGACGACTTCGGTACCGGCTACTCCTCGCTCAACTACCTGAAGCGCTACCCGGTCGACCGCATCAAGATCGATCGCTCCTTCGTCAGCCAACTGGCGCCCGACAACGTCTCCGCTGCCATCGTTCAGGCGATGGTGACGCTGGCCCACGCTCTCAACATCGCCGTCACCGCGGAAGGCGTGGAGACGCATCAGCAGATGCAGATTCTCGCCGGCATAGGCTGCAACACCTTCCAGGGCTTCCTGCTCTCGCCACCCTTGCCGGGGCCAGCGGTCGATCAGCTATTTGCCGAATCCGCGGCCGGGCCCCAAGCCACTGTGGCGCAGGTCGCGTGAGGCACGCCATGACCCGCCGCGACACCGCCCGCAACTGGCGTTTCTCGATCTCGGTGATGGTACCGGTGATCCTCGCAATTGCCGTGACGGTTGGCACCGCCGCGCTCTTCATCCTCTGGTCGGCAAACAAGAGTGACGAACGCGCACTGGAGCGTCAGACGCGCCTTGTCGCTCACGCAATCGGCCAGCAACTCGCCGACTTGGAAGAGGATCAGCAGGACGTTGCCGGCTGGGATGATGCCGTAAGGGCGCTGCGGTCGCCCATCGACAAGGAATGGCTCGACATGAACTACGGTGTCGATGGCTACGAGTATCTGGGGCTCAACCGGGTGTATGTTATCACCTCCAGTCTGAACCCGGTGTACGCTGCGCGCGAAGGCCAGAGCGTCAGCCTCGAAAGTTTCAATACGGACCTCGATGCCCTCGCTCCGCTTCTGCAGAAGCTCTTCTCTTCGAGCTTTCGCGGCGCCATCGCCGCTTACAAATCGGGCTCGTCCAGCACTCTTCCCCAGGTCGGCGACGTCGCCATTCTGGCCGGCCGCCCTGCCCTCATCAGCATCGCCCCAATCCTCTCCAGCAGCGGCGACCTCTACCAGCCCGCCGATCGCGACGATTTCCATATCGCCATCAGCTTCCTCGACGGCAGTCGCGCCGCTGAGTTGATGGATCAGTACTTCCTTCAGGGAGCCCACTTTGACCTGCTGCCGTCGACCCTGCCCGCGGAGACGCTCTATCCGGTGCAGAATGTCGCTGGCCGCTTCGTTGCCTATTTCAAATGGATCCCCGATCGTCCGGGTGCACAGCTGATCGCGGACACCCTGCCAACCATGCTCGCGGCCCTGCTCGTTGCCGGCGCCATCATCGCTCTGCTGCTGCGCGGCCTTGCCCGATCATCGCTTGAACTGGAGACGGCGCGTCGCGATGCCCATCACCGATCGCTGCACGACCCGCTCACCGGCCTCGCCAACCGTGCCTTCCTTGCCGATCGGATGCGCGTCGAACTTGCCGCGCTGTCCCGCGGACAGCTTCCGCTGGCACTTCTGATTCTCGACCTTGACCGCTTCAAGCAGGTCAACGACACGCTCGGCCACGAAGCCGGCGACCAGTTGTTGCTGCAGGTCGCCGATCGCATCAGGCCGCTGCTTCACGAAGGCGATACGTTCGCCCGCCTCGGCGGCGACGAGTTCGCCATCCTCGTACCGCTCGTCAAGTCCAACTCCGACCTTGCGGCCCTTGGCGCCCGCATCATTGAGGCCATCGGCACGCCGTTCGAGCTCAATGGCAGGCCAGCCAGCATCGGCATCAGCATTGGTGCCGCGCTTGCCCGTTCTGCGACCCATGGTGACGATCTGTCGGCGCGCGCCGACTTCGCCCTCTATCAGGCCAAGGATTCGGGGCGCAACTGCTTCCGCATGTTCGACGAGCGCCGTGCGCAACCGGAATTCAGCGACGCGCGCAGCCTAGCCGCTCGCCAGCAGCACCATCTCGAGCCGCATCTCGCGCTGCCTTAGCCCGTCCCGCCGTTCCGTTGCCGCTGCCCAAAGCAGGTGCAGCTTACCCGTGTTGAACAGCTCGAACAGACACGGCGCGATGTAGCTTTTCCGCGTGATCACAGGAGTGTTGCGAAGGAATGACGCCACGTCGCGCGTCACGGCCATGATCTGCCGCTTTCGCCCCGCCTCGGACGCCGCAGGCTCAAGCTTCGCCAGGGTCTCCGCCGCCAGCGCACTGGCATGCAGCGTGCGGAAGTCCTTGGCCGTGATTGGCGTGCCGGCGATATCGCGCAGGTAGCTGTTGATCTCCTCACTGCGCAGCGCGCGCGGCGCGCCATCTTCGTCCCGGTACATCAGCAGCCGCCTCCCGGCGATGCGCTTGATCCGCCCGATCGCCGCTGCCAGACTGTCATCCTCCAGCGCGTAGCTGGCAGGTTTGCCGCTCTTGGCCGGAAAGTTGAGAGCCACACGGCTGCCGCTCACCTTCACGTCGCGGCTGAACAATGTGCCCGCGCCCCGTGTGCCGTTACTGACAAGATAGCGCTCGCGCCCAACCCGCATCGCAGTTCGGTCGATCAGCGCAACCCCGATGCTCAGCGCCAGCGCCTTGCTGCCTGCTTCGGCATCGAGATCGTCGCGCACCCGGCGGCGGATGCGCGGCAACGCGGTCGCCAGCAGCCCGAGCTGCGTCTGCTTCTTGCGCGCCCGTCGCGCTTCCCAGTCTGGATGATAGATGTACTGCACGCGCCCTGCGGCATCTTGCCCGCACGCCTGAATATGAGCCTTTGGATCGAACGCCAGACGGACCTCTGTCCAGGCCGGCGGCACCCCCAGCCCGGTTGCCCGGTCACGAAACTCAGCCGACGCAATCCGCACCCCATCCGGGCCGAAATAACCCCAGCCGCGCCCCACCCGTCGCCGCTCAACGTCGAGATCGGAGCGAGATACGCGCCTGAGCCTGGTCATGGCTAAACTGCCGTTGGCGCGGGCAGCATGAAGAAGATCAGATAGATCAGTGCAAAAAGCACGATCACGGCGCCCATGGAAATGAACAGGACCCGCGAGTTCATCAACCGCCCGTTACCCTGCCTCACGTCATTCGTGCTCTTGTGCGGATCGTAGGTTTCCATCGGACTACCTCGCGGTTGTTCCGCTCAAAACGCACCGATTGCCACAGGGGTTCCGCCGGGGCTTGACCCCCGTCGCACCACGGCGGAACGTACTGCACTGATTTGGGCAGGCAGCACGGCATGACAGCGAGTCCTTCTTCCCCCTGCGGCCGCCAATGAGCCTCGGCAGTCGCTTGCTGGCTAATGCGTGGGGCCTTCCAAGGCGCCGCTCCGGCGCAAGGCGCACACGCAACATCCTGATCCCGACGCCGGATCTGGTCATGCTGGAGACCGAGCATTTCGCCCCGAAGCTGAAGGGCAGGCACCCGACCCTGCTGATCCGCATCCCCTACGGTCTGCGCGGCGTCTCCACCGTCGCCGAAGCCTACGCCGAGCGCGGCTACAACGTGATCCTGCAGGCCTGCCGCGGTACTGGCAAATCGAACGGCGAATTCGACCCGTTGACCTTCGAGCGCCAGGACGGCCTCGCGACGCTCGAATGGATTGCTGCCCAACCCTGGTTCGATGGCAGGCTCGGCACCACCGGCCCCAGCTATCTCGGCTATGCCCAATGGGCCATCTGCGATGCCATGCCCCGGCACTCCGCCATGGCCGTCCGCGTCACCAGCGCCGAGTTTCGCTCGGTCGTCTACCCCGGCGGGGGCATGCATCTCGGCCTCTGGCTCAACTGGATGCAGACCGTCGACATCGTCAGCACCAATCCGCTGCTCTTCCTGCAGCGCGTCTTTTCGGGCTCGATCGAGCGCAACACGCTCCGCGCTTCGATGAAGCTCCCCCTTGAGGACGCCGACCGCCGCATTACCGGCCACGACGTCGCTTTCTGGCGCCGCTGGATCAGTGAGGCCCTCGGCAACGATGCCTTCTGGGAGAGCATCGACCATACCCACCGGCTCGGCATCAAGACGCCGCCGGCCGACTTCGTTTCCGGCTGGTACGACTTCATGATCGACCAGTTGCTGCGCGACTACGAAACCCTCGTCGACGCCGGCCACACACCGCACCTCACGGTCGGTCCCTGGTTCCACGTCTCCCCCGAACTGCAGCAGCAGAGCGTCCTCAGCACGCTCGCGTGGATGAATGCCAAGCTGCTCGGCGACACTTCCGGGTTGCGCGACAAGCCGGTGCGGCTCTTCATCACCGGCAAGAACCAGTGGAAGGAATTCGATCAGTATCCCCCCGGCGCCCCCGATATCCACATCTGGCACCTGCATCCCGATCGCGTCATGTCGCAACGCCCCGTCAAGGCCTCGCCGCCCGACACTTATCACTACGATCCGGCAAGGCCGACGCCCAACGTCGGCGGCGCTATCTTCGCCTTCACCGGCGCTGGCCCGGTTGACCAGGCCAGGCTGGAAAAGCGGAACGACGTTCTGGTCTATACCTCCGAGCCGCTGTTCAACCCGTTCACCATCATCGGAAATGTGCGCGTCACCCTCTACGCCCGCTCCAGCCTGCCCAATGCTGATTTCTTCGTGCGGCTATCCGACGTCGACGAAAAGGGCGTCTCGATCAACATCTGCGACGGTTTCATCCGCAAGACATCCGCCGATCCTGCCGTCGCCGACGACATCTGGAAGCTGAACTTCAAGCTCCACGCCACCGCCCACACCTTCCTCGAAAACCACCGCCTCCGCCTCGTCGTCGCCAGCGGTGCGCATCCCCGCTACGCCCGCAACACCGGCACTGACGAGCCCTTCGGCACCGCCACCACGCTCGTCTCGGCCGATATCGAAATCTTCCACGACCCGCTCAGGCCCACAGCCGTCCATCTGCCGGTGTTCGAGGTCTAGGTGAGAGATGAGTGGCCTCCGCCCACTTACCTCGCCCCCGCCTTCACGCGCTCCCGCGCTGCATGCAGGATCGGCTCGGTATAACCGCTCGGCTGCACCGTTCCCTTCAGCGCCAGGTCGAGCGCCGCCTTGAACGCAATTCCATTGAACGCACCCGTCGCCATCTTCTTGTACAGCGGATCGCCCTCGTTCTGCTTGTCCACGACGGCGGCCATGCGCTCGAACGCCGCCTTCACCTCGTACTCCTCCACCAGCTCGTGCCGCAGCCAGTTGGCGATGGCCTGCGAGGAGATGCGGCAGGTGGCGCGATCCTCCATCAGTTCCACGCCGTTGATATCGGGCACCTTGGAGCAGCCGACGCCCTGATCGATCCAGCGCACCACATAGCCCAGAATGCCCTGTGCGTTGTTTTCGAGCTCGCTGGTGATCTCTGCACTGCTCAGCGATTTGGGATCGAGCACCGGCATCGAGAACAGCTCGCTGAGACCCGGCGTCTGCTGGTTGTGCCGCCGCCGCTGCGCCGCGAACACATCGACCTGATGGTAGTGCAGCGCATGCAGCGTCGCCGCCGTCGGCGAGGGCACCCAGGCGGTGTTGGCGCCGGCGTTGGGATGCGCTGCCTTGGTCTTCAGCATCTCGGCCATGTCGTCGGGCCGCGCCCACATGCCCTTGCCGATCTGCGCCCGGCCGCTCAAACCGCAGGCCAGGCCGATCAGCACGTTGCGATCCTCATAAGCCTGGATCCAGCGCTCCGATTTGATCCGGTCCTTGGGCAATACCGGCCCTGCCTCCATCGAGGTGTGAATTTCGTCGCCGGTGCGGTCGAGGAACCCGGTGTTGATGAAGAAGATGCGCTTCCGGGCCGCGTAAATTGCGGCCTTGAGATTGGCCGACGTCCGCCGCTCCTCATCCATGATGCCGATCTTGATGCGGTTCGGCTGGAGCCCCAGCATCGTTTCCACCGCAGCGAAAATCTGGCAGGCAAACGCCACCTCGTCCGGTCCATGCATCTTGGGCTTCACGATATAGATCGCCCCGGTCCGCGAATTCACCTTGTCGCTGAGGGCGCAGAGCACTGTCACCGCCGCGTCGAGCAGGCCCTCGCCGATCGGCAGCCCATCCGGATCGAGCACCGCGCTGGTCGTCATCAGGTGCCCGACATTGCGCACCAGCAGCAGCGCCCGGCCCTTGAGGGTCAGCGTACCGCCATGCGGACTGTTGTATTCGCGATCTTCGTTGAGGCGGCGATGCACAACACGTCCGCCCTTCTCGAAGCTCTCCTGCAGCGTGCCGTTCATCAGTCCCAGCCAGTTGCGATAGACCCCCACCTTGTCCTCGGCGTCCACTGCCGCGACCGAATCCTCGCAATCCTGGATCGTGGTCAGCGCACTCTCCATGATGACATCCGCCAGCCCCGCGGGATGCGCCGCCCCCGTACCGCCGCGCCGGTCGATGACCAGTTCGGTATGAAGGCCGTTGTGCTCCGTGAGGATCACCGTGCGGTTCGGCTCCACCGTATAGCCGACGAACTGGCTGGGCTGTCTGAGCAGCGTCGTCCCCTGCCCGGTGGTCATCTGCAACGCCGCCTGATCGCCATTCATCACCACGTGGTAGGCGGTCACATCGCGATGGCTGCCCACCGCCAGCGGACAGGATTGATCGAGGAACTCCGCCGCCCGCTTCACCACCTCTTCGGCACGCGCCGGGTTGAACTCCCGTCCCGGCTTCAGCGCCCCGTCGCGCGGAATCGCGTCGGTGCCATAGAGCGCGTCATAAAGGCTGCCCCAGCGCGCATTCGCAGCGTTCAGCGCGTAGCGCGCATTGTTGACCGGCACCACCAGTTGCGGGCCGCAGATGCTGGTGATTTCCGGATCGAGCCCGGTCGTTTCGATGGTGAAATCCGCCGGCTCCGGCACCAGGTAGCCAATCTCGCGGAGCAGGCGCTCATAGCTGGCCGGGTCCTTCGCCACGGCGCCATGCCGGTGGTGCCAGTCGTCGATATTTGCCTGCATCAACTCCCGGATCGACAGCAGTTCGCGGTTCAGCGGCATCAGGTCGGCCACCAGTGCCGCAAGTCCCCCCCAGAAGCCCTCCGGCTCTATACCCGTTCCCGGCAGCGCCTCCGTTTCAACGAAGTTCACCAGTTGCGCGTCGACCTGAAGGCCGGATTTCTCGAGATAATTCGGCATGCTTTTCACTTCCCCACCCGCGACTTCGGTCCCGCGCGGGCAGGAATCCGGTCTCTATCTGCCCTAGCACAAAATCCGTGGAACGAGTCAAAAGCAGCGCGGCCGGAATCTGGCGCAGACGAAGGTCAGCGTCAGACGGCCCGGTGCCGCGCCAGCTCTGTCTGGGCGTTTTCTTCGCGCACGGCGCGGGCCATCTCGATGGAAACGACCCTGCGCCCGACCGGCCAGAACGACAGCCCCGCCAGCTTGAACGCCTGGATGCCGAACGGAATGCCAATGATGGTGAGGCAATTGAGAACGCCAGCAACCAGGTAGCTGAAGAACAGCACAATGCCAAATGTGCAGGCCCAGAGGACGTTCGCGACGAAACCGATGGTACCGGTTACCGCCGTCACCGCATCGAGGCCTTTCCGGTCCAGTTCCCGCACGTGAACGACATCCTTGCCGAACGGAAATGCGGAGAGCTTCGCCATCTCCAGCGCGGCGCGCGTCAGCGGCAATCCGACGATGCTCACCGCGAACACCAACGCGCCGGCCAGCCAGATCAGCGCGATGATGGCGCCGCCGAGGACAAACCAGATGACGTTGCCGGCAAATCGCATGCTCGTACCCCAGCCGCAATCTATCAGCCTAGGCGGCGAAGGCCATCGTCGATTTCATCGGCTTTCCCGCCACGTAGGTCTCGGCGATGGCCCGGTCATCGCCACAGGTCTGCAGCAGGAACAATTCTTCGCTCAGCGTCGAAACCGTCTCCATGCGGAGTGCCATCTGCGGCGTGGCACGCGCATTCAGCACCACGATGTCGGCATCGCATCCCGCCGAGAGCGACCCGATCTGGTCCTCGAGGCTGAGCGCCCGCGCATTGCCCAGTGTCACCATGTAGAACGAGTTGAGCGGCGTCAGCCGCTGCCCGCGCAGTTGCAGCACCTTATATCCCTGGTCAAGCGTCTGCAGCATCGAGTAGCTGGTGCCCCCGCCGACATCCGTTGCAATCCCGATCCGCGCCCCATGCTTGTGCAGCCGCTCGTAGTCGAACAGCCCCGAGCCGATGAACAGGTTCGAGGTCGGACAGAACACCGCAACCGAGCGCGTCGAGGCGATCGCCTCCAGTTCGCGATGCGTCAGGTGGATGCAGTGCCCCAGCAGCGTCCGCGGCCCCAGCAGGTGATAGCGCTCATAGATGCCGATGTAGTCCATCATGTTGGGGTAGAGCTCGCGCGCGAACTCCACCTCCGCCATGTTCTCGTCGACATGGGTTTGAATGTGCAGGTCCGGGTAAGCGCGCGCCAGCGCTTCGGCCATCTCCATCTGCTCAGGCGACGACGTGATCGCAAACCGCGGCGAGATCACGTATTTGCCGCGTCCCTGGCCATGCCATTTCCCGATCAGGGCGATGCTGTCGTCATAGCCCGTTTGCGGCGTGTCGCAGAGCGCTGCCGGCGCATTGCGGTCCATCATCACCTTGCCGCCCAGCATCAGCATGCCGCGCGCGTTCGACGCCTCGAACAACGCGTCGACCGATTGCGGATGCACCGAGCAATAAACGCTGGCAGTCGTCGTCCCGTGCCGGATCAGCTCGTCACAGAACAGCCCAGCAATGCGGCTCGCATGCGCAACATCGCCGAAGCGCTGCTCCTCGACGAAGGTGTAGGTATTGAGCCACTCCAGGAGGTTCGCGGCATACGATCCGATCACCTGCATCTGCGGAAAATGAATATGTGGGTCGATGAAGCCCGCCATGATGAGGTTTGGCCGGTGGTCGATCACCTCATGGCCCGCTGCCGCCGCGGCATTGAACGCGCCCACCATGAAGATCTTGCCGTCGTTGATGACGACCGCGCCATCCTCGATGTAGCGATAGCTCGAGGTGTCGCTGGCGCTCGTTGGCTCGTCGACGAACGTCAGCACTCGCCCGCGCAGAATCGTCGTCATAGTGTCTCGTGCTCGCGGAACCACCCGACGATCAGCGCCCGCTCCGGCTCTGTGATCTCCGTCACATTGCCCGGCGGCATGGCGTGGCTGAAGCCTGCCTGCAGCGCAATCTCGCGCGCATGCTTGGCAATATCCTCATCGGTGTCGAGGTGGACGTTCTTGGGCGCCTCGAGGATGCCTTCATAGCTCGGCTCTGCCGCGTGGCACATCGAGCAGCGCCCCATCACCACGTCACGAACGGCGGGGAAGTGCGTTGAACTGAGAAACGGATTGGCGCCGAGCGACGCCACCTCCCCGTCGCTGCCGGCCGCGCCGATCCTGGGTGCGCTCGACAGCCACGCAATCAGCAGGAAGATCACCACCGCCGCCAGCCACGTCCATGTCGGATTGCCCCGCCGCGCATGCCGTGTGTTGAAGAAGTGCCGGATGATCGCCCCCTCGAGGAAGATCAGCGAGGCGATGAGCCAGTTCCACGGCGTGGCGAACGCCAGTGGATAGTGGCTCGACAGCATGAAGAAGATCACCGGCAGCGTCAGGTAGTTGTTGTGCAGCGAGCGCTGCTTGGCGATCTTTCCGTATTTGGCATCCGGCACCCGGCCCGCCTTCAGGTCGGCGACCACGATGGTCTGGTTGGGGATGATGACCATCGCGACGTTGGCCGCCATGATCGTCGCGGTAAACACCCCCATGTGCAGCATCGCCGCCCGGCCGGTGAACACCTGCGTGTAGGCCCAGGCCATCGCAGTGAGAATGGCGAACAGCGCGATCATCAGCCCGTTCATCGACTCTCCTGCCCGCGACCTGCACAAGAGGTCATAGGCGTACCAGCCGATGATAATTGATCCGACCGAGATGGCGATCCCCACCCAGCTCGGCACATCCAGCACGTGCCGGTCGATCAGGAACAGATCGGCCCCGACATAATAGATGATGACCAGCAGGCAGAAGCCGGAAAGCCAGGTCGCGTAGCTCTCCCATTTGAACCAGGTCAGGTGCTCGGGCAGGAAGTCCGGCGCCACCATGTATTTCTGGATGTGATAGAAGCCGCCGCCATGTACCTGCCACTCCTCGCCGCTTGCCAGTGGCGGCAGGCTCGGTGTCTTGCGCAGCCCGAGATCGAGCGCGATGAAATAGAACGACGATCCAATCCAGGCAATGGCAGTAATGACGTGCGTCCACCGCACGGCGAAACTCAGCCACTCCCACATGATCGCATAATCAGGCATATCGCCGAGCCCCGCCAGTTTCTCCCTTCTCCCCTTGTGTGAGAAGGTGCCCGAAGGGCGGATGAGGAGTGTTCTCAGCCGCCACGATCCCCCTCATTCATCTCGCTACGCGAGCAGGGGCGACCAACAAATCGCGGAAAAGAGGCGGGCCAGCGGCCCGCCTCGCAGTCCATTCGCTTGGCTTACGCCGCGCTCTCGACGCCCTTGACGAACCAGTCCATCACCGCGAGGTCTCCCTCGGAGATCACTTCGCCGTCCTTCACCTTGAGGTTGCCGTCCTGGTCGTAGATCGGGCCGGTGAAGACATTGTAGGTTCCGGCCTTGTATCCGGCCTGGATGTCGTCAGCGAGCTTCACGACATCCGCCGGCACGGCCGGATTGTACGGCGCAATCACCACGGTGCCTTCCTTGAAGCCGTCCCATGTGTCGGCCGACGCCCAGGTACCATCGAGGATCGCCTGGGCGCGTTCGACATAGTACGGCCCCCAGATGTCTTCGATGGCGGTCAGGTGCGCGGTTGGCGCGAACTGCGACATGTCGGCGCCCTGGCCGAAGCCGTAGAGCCCCTTCTGCTCGAGGATCTGCAGCGGGCCGGGCGAGTCGGTGTGGGTCGTCACCACATCGCAGCCGAGGCTGATCATCGTCTCGGTCGCGGCCGCTTCCTTCGGCGGATCGTACCAGGAGTCGATGAGCACCAGCTTCACCTTTGCATCCGGATTCTGCTTCTGCGCCGACAGCGCGAACGAGTTCACCCCGAGCACAACCTCCGGGACCTTGTACGAGCCGAGATAGCCCAGCGTGCCCGACTTGCTCATCTTGCCCGCGATGGTGCCGAGCACGGCGCGGCCTTCGTGGAACTTCGAGTTGTACGTCGCGACGTTGTCGGCGCGCTTGAAGCCTGTGCAATGCTCGAACTTTACGTCCGGGAACTTGCTGGCGACTTCCAGCGTCTGGTCCATGTAGCCATACGAGGTTGTGAAGATCAGCTTGCAGCCCTGGTTGGCGAGATCGCTGATCAGCGGCGTCGCCGACGCATCTTCGGCGACGTTCTCGACATAGATCGTCTCGACCTTGTCGCCCAGCGCCTCGTCGATGGCCAGCCGGCCCTTGTTGTGCGCCCAGGTCCAGCCGAAGTCCCCGATCGGACCGAGGAAGATGAAGCCGATCTTCACTTTTTCCTGCGCGAACGCCTTGCTGCCGAGCATCGGCAGGGTTGCGGCCGCGCCGGCGGCCTGGATGAAATTACGGCGGTTTAGAATTGCCATGAGACGTCTCCTGTAAGTGGCGTTTCTAGTTTGACGGAAGAAATGGCTTGCCGAGACAAGCAGGCGCGTTGCCGCCGACACTCTCGCGCGATGAAATCAGCGCGAGGACGACAACCGTCATGATGTAGGGCATCGCTGCCCAGAACTGCGATGGGATGTACTGCACGAAGTCGAGGTGCAGCTTGTCGCCAAAGCCATTGCCTTTGGCGAACAGCTCGAGCCACATCAGGATGCCGAAGAAATACGCTCCGGCCAGTAACCGCCCCGGCCGCCAGCCCGCGAACACCACCAGCGCCAGCGCGATCCAGCCACGGCCCGCGGTCATCTTCTCCGCCCACATCGGCGTGATGACCATCGAGAAATACGCACCGCCGATCCCCGCCATGGCGCCGCCAAAGGCGATCGCCGCATAGCGCACCCCGACGACAGAGTAGCCGATGGAGTGCGCCGACAGGTCATTCTCGCCCACCGCGCGGAGGATCAGCCCCGATCGCGTCGAGCGCATGAACCAGCTCACCGCGAACACCATGATGATCGCGAAATAGACCAGCGGGCTGTAGCCGAACAGCACCTGCCACAGTGGGTCCTTGGCGAGAAATGCCGGGAACGGCGAGCCGAACTGCGACACGATACGGCCGGTGTACGACAACCCCAGCAGCGATGACAGCCCGGTCCCGAAGATCGTCAGCGCCAGGCCTGTCGCGACCTGGTTGGAATTCAGCATCAGCACGAAGAACCCGAACAGCAGCGCCGATAGCGCCCCCGCCGCGGCCGCCGCAATCACCGCGATCCACGGATTTCCCGTCGCAACCGATGCCGCGAATCCGGCGATTGCGCCGATCAGCATCATTCCTTCGACGCCCAGGTTTAGAACGCCGCTCTTTTCCACCACCAGTTCGCCCAGTCCCGCGAGCAGGATCGGGGTCGAAAGCCCGACGATGGTGACGATGTAGGCGACAATATCGAGGTTCATCTCATTCCCCCGGCGCGGTCGCGGGTTTCGCTGCCGCCTTTGGCGACGGCACAAACTTCAGCCGGTAGCGCACGAAAATATCGCTGGCGAGAATGAAGAACAGCATCATCGCCTGAAAGATGCCCGCGGTCGCATTCGGGATGTGGACTGAGGTCTGCGCCACCTGCCCGCCGACATAGGTCACGGCAAGCACGATGCCCGCGATCAGGCACCCGATCGGATGCAGCCGTCCGAGGAACGAGACGATGATCGCCGTGAACCCATAGCCCGACGGGAAACCCAGATTGATCGTCTTCAGCGCCCCGGTGAACTCCAGCGCCCCCGCCAGTCCCGCCATACCGCCGCCGATCAGCATCGCCAGCCAGATGGTCTGCTTGCTGTCGAAGCCGCCATGCCGCGCCGCATGCGGCGCGCTGCCCACCACCCGAATCTGGAATCCGAACACCGAGCGCGCCGTGACCAGCCAGAACACGAACGGCAGGATCACAGCGATGGCAATGCCGAGGTGCACCGTGCTACCGGGAAACAGGATCGGCAGCGTCTGGTCCGGCGACAACGGTGCCGTCGCCGGAAAATTGCGCCCGTTCGGGTCCTTCCACGGTCCGCTGACCATGTAACCCAGCACCTGCAATGCCACGTAGGTCAGCATCAGGCTCGAGAGAATTTCGTTCACCGAAAAGCGCGTCCTGAGCACCGCCGAAATCGCCGCCCACGCTGTGCCGCCCACGATCCCCGCAAGGATCATCAGCGTGATGATGAGGCCGCCACCAGCCCCCCCCGCCGCGATGCCGACGCCCGCCGCCGCCAGCGCGCCGATGACATATTGTCCTTCGGCCCCGATGTTCCACACATTGGCGCGGTTGCCGATGGAAAGGCCTAGCGCGATGATGATCAGTGGCGCCGCCTTCACCGCAACGTCCTGCCACTTGTATGAGGCCAGCAGCGGCGTCAGGAAGATATCGATCACCGCGCGCTGGCCGTTGATGCCGATGGCATCGAACACCACCACGCCGATCAGCATCGTCAGCAGCACCGACGCAATCGGCGTCACCACCACCATCAGCTTGCTGGGTTCGGCGCGCTTCTCAAGCTTGATGCGCATGCGCCACCTCGACGTGCTTGGTGGCCTCGGGATCGCCGTGAATGCCCCCCATCAGCAATCCGATCTCCTCAATGTCCGCTTCCGACACCTTCATGGCCGGGCTCAGCCTGCCCTCGTTGATCACCGCCAGCGTGTCGCAGAGCGACAGCAGCTCATCGAGATCCTGGCTGATCACCACAATCGCCGAGCCGCTGGCCGCGAGGTCGACGATCGCCTGATGGATCGCCGCGGCCGCACCGGCATCGACGCCCCAGGTCGGCTGGCTCACCACCAGCACCGTGGGCTTCTGCAAAATCTCGCGGCCCATGATGAATTTCTGCAGGTTGCCGCCTGACAGCGACCCCGCGGTCGAACTGGCGCCCAGCGCCTTGACCGAGAAATCCTTGATCACCTTGCTGGTATAGGTCTTGGCGACGCCGGTATTGATCAGACCCGAAAACACCATGCCGAGCCGATCGCGCCCGGTCAGCACCGAATTGTCGGAGAGCGTGAAATCCGGCACCGCCGCGTGCCCGTTGCGCTCCTCCGGCACCGTTGCCATGCCCTTCAGCCGCCGCTGCTTGGCGTTGAGCTCGCCCAGGCGCGTGCCGTCCAGCGTGATGGCATCGGCATCGTTGCCGATCACTTCGCCGCTCAGCGCTTCCAGCAGCGCGTTCTGCCCGTTTCCCGCCACGCCCGCGATGCCGAAAATCTCGCCGGCCCTTACCGTGAAGCTGATATCCTTCAGCGACACGCCGAAATCGCCCTCGCCCGCCATCCTGAGCTTGTTGACGATGAGCTTCTGATCGCCGAACGACCGGCCCTCGGGCTTATTGATCTCCTTGAGGCTGGCGCCGATCATCTTCTCCGCCATCGAGCGCGACGTCTCCACCTTGGGGTCGCACGTATCCACCAGCTTGCCGCCACGCAGGATCGTCGCCGTGTCGCAGAGCGCCTTGATCTCGTGCAGCTTGTGCGAAATGTAGAGGATCGAGCACCCCTCCTTGGCGAGCTGACGCAGCACCACGAACAGCTGTTCCACCTCCTGCGGGGTGAGCACCGACGTCGGCTCATCCATGATCAGGAGCGTCGGGTTGAGCAGCAGCGCGCGCACGATTTCGATGCGCTGCCGCTCGCCCACGGAGAGCGTCGACACCAGCCGCTGCGGCTCCAGCTTCAGCCCGTAGGTCGTCATCACCCCGCGAATGCGCCCCTCGAGTTCACGCGCCGGAATCTTGGCGTCCATCCCGAGTGCGATGTTCTCCAGCACGGTCATCGCCTCGAACAGCGAGAAATGCTGAAACACCATGCCGACGCCGAGCTTGCGGGCGAATTTTGGATTAGGCACGGTCACGGGCTCGCCGTTCCAGCGGATTTCGCCCGCATCCGGCTGCATGATGCCGTAGATCATCTTGACCAGCGTGGACTTGCCGGCGCCGTTCTCACCCAGCAGCGCATGGATTTCGCCCGGAAGCACGGAAAAGCTGACATTGTCGTTGGCGAGAACGCCCGGAAACCGCTTGGTCAGCCCGGTGAGCTGCAGACGCGGTGTCTCTTTAGTCTCCAACGACGGCTCCCAACTTCGGTTCGGTGGCCTGCCGCGCGCTCAGATTTGTAGCTTCCCGGTGGCCAATGTGGACCATAATTTCGGCCGCCGCTAGTGCCGCAATCACCTCGGGACGCTTATCCCCCAGGCCCAGCGCACCAATCGGCAGGACAAGTCGTCGCAGCGCTTCCGGATCGCCGCCCTCGCCCAAGAACCAGTTGGCAAACTTGGCCCTTTTCGTCTTCGACCCCACCATCCCGACATATGGGCTGTCTTTCCGCTGCAGCGCCTCATGGGCGATGAGAAAATCGAGGGCATGATCGTGCGTCAGGATGACGAACGCGCTGCCCTCGGGAGCCGAGCGCACCACCGCCTCCGGCATGGCGACGGCCTTCGCTTCGACGTTATCCGGTAATCCGCCAAGTTCGTCCGGGCGCGTATCGATCACATGCGTCTTGACCGGCAGCAGCGCCAGCGCCCTCGCCAGCGCATGCCCCACATGCCCCGCACCGAACAGATAGACATGCGGCTCGGCCGCCGCCTCGGCCGCCAGACGCTCCATCAGCGCCGCAACCTTCGCCGTATCGGCCCGCCGCAGCGACACCCTCACCCGGCCGCCGCAGCACTGCCCGATCTCGGGTCCGAGCGGGATGTCCATTTCACCGGTACTCTCACCATCGCGCAGCGCCTGCCGCGCCCGGTCGATCACCATATATTCGAGCGCGCCACCGCCAATCGTCCCGATCGTCTCGTCTGCTGCGATCAGCATGAACGTCTGCACCGCCCTCGGCGAAGACCCCCGCACCGCCGCAAGCTCCGCCACGATCGCGGGACGGGCGGCGACGAATGCCTCGATCAGTGTGGGCGTCAGCATTGCACCCGCCACGCTTGATCCCTCCCCCAGTAAGGAGGGGGTCGGTTGAGCGATCACGGCCAGCAATGCGGGAAGCGTCGGCGGCTCCCTCCCTCTTGTGGGAAGGGACCGAGGGTGGGGGTAGGAGAGCCACCGCACTCACGCCGCTTTCTCCTTCCGCATCCGCTCAACACCCATCAGCACCCGTTCCGGCGTCGCCGGCATGTTGAGGCGCGGCGCAATCTTGTAGTCCGCCACCGAGGCCACCGCCATCGACAGCGCTTCGACCACCGCGTAGCCCAGCACCAGCGGCGGCTCGCCCACCGCCTTCGACCGCCCGATGGCCGGCTCCTTGTTCACCGACCATTCCGCCAGCCTGACGTTGAAGATCGGCGGCACGTCCGAGGCCACCGGGATCTTGTAGGTCGAAGGCGCGTGCGTTCGCAGTACCCCCTTGCTGTCCCACACCAGTTCCTCCGTCGTCAGCCAGCCGACACCCTGGATGAACCCGCCCTCGACCTGCCCGATATCGATCGCCGGATTGAGCGAGTGCCCGACATCTTCCAGCACATCGGCCCGGTCAATCTGGTACTCGCCGGTCAGCGTGTCGATGGTCACCTCCGCAGCCGCCGCGCCATAGGCAAAATAGTAGAAGGGATGACCACGGCCGGTGGTCCGGTCCCAGTGAATCTTCGGCGTGCTGTAGAAGCCCGCCGCCGAGAGCTGCACCCTCGCCATATAGGCCGACATCACCATGTCGTCGAAGCTGACGAACTGCCCTCCAACATGCGCGCCACCGAATTCCCAGCGCACCTCCTCGACCGGCACCTTGTGCTTGGCAGCAATATGCGCGCTCAGCCGCTCCTTGATCTGTCGCGCCGCGTCTGCGGCGGCCATGCCGTTGAGGTCCGTCCCTGACGAAGCCGCCGTCGCCGATGTGTTCGGCACCTTGCCGGTGTTGCTCGCCATGACCTGCACCCGCCTCAGCGGCACCCCGAACGCCTCGGCCAGCACCTGCGCCACTTTGACGTGCAGCCCCTGCCCCATCTCGGTGCCGCCATGGCTGAGATGCACCGACCCATCGCGATAGACGTGGACCAGCGCGCCCGCCTGATTGTGCCAGGTCGCGGTGAACGAGATGCCGAATTTGACCGGCGTCAGCGCAATACCCTTCTTCAGCACCGCATTGGCCGCGTTGAATTCGAGGATCGCCGCCCGTCGCTTCTGATAGTCGGAACTCTGTTCCAGCTCGTCCACGATGCGGTGGATGACGTTGTCTTCGACCGTCTGGTGGTACGGCGTCACATTGTTGCTGTCGGTGCCGTAGAAATTGAGCTTGCGGATCTCCAGCGGATCCTTGCCAAGCGCATAGGCGATGTCCTCGATCCAGCGCTCCGCGGCGACGATGCCCTGCGGCCCGCCAAAGCCGCGGAATGCCGTATTCGACACCGTGTTGGTGAACAGCGGCACCGAGGTCACCCGCACCGCCGGATACCAGTACGCATTGTCGGCATGAAACAGCGCGCGATCCGTCACCGGCCCCGACAGGTCGGCCGAATATCCCGAACGCGCGGCGTATTGCGCCGAAACCGCGACGATTTTCCCGTCGTCGTCGTAGCCGACGTCGTAGTCGACGACGAAGTCATGCCGCTTGCCGGTGATCGAAAAATCATCGTCGCGGTCCGGCCGGATCTTCACAGCCCGGTTGAACTTCTTCGCCGCAAGCGCTGCAATTGCAGCAAACATGTTGCCCTGCGTTTCCTTGCCGCCGAAGCCGCCGCCCATGCGCCGCATGTTCACCGTCACCGCCGCATGCGGCACCCCGAGCACCGCCGCAACCATCACCTGGATCTCGGTCGGATGCTGCGTCGAGGTCTGGATGACGACCTCGTCGTCCTCGCCGGGGATGGCCATCGCCACCTGGCTTTCGAGATAGAAATGCTCCTGCCCGCCGATCTCGACGCTGCCCTTGACGCGACGCGGCGCCGACGTCAGTCCCGCCTCGACATCGCCCCGTTCGAGCTTCAGCGGCTCCGTCACCATCCTGCCGCCGGCTGCGAGACCGGCAGCCACGTCGACGATCACCGGCAGATCCTCGTATTCGATCTTTGCGGCCTTTGCCGCCCGTCGCGCCGCCTCGCGCGTCGTCCCGATCACCGCAAAAATCGCCTGCCCGTGGTAGCGCACCTCGCCTTCGGCAAACAGCGGCTCGTCGTGCTTGTGGACGGAGCTCACATCGTTGACGCCGGGGATGTCTGCCGCCGTCAGCACGCCGAGCACCCCCGGCATCGCGCGCACCGCATCGAGGTCGATGGAGACGATCTTCGCGCTCGCCCGTGCCGACAGGCCGAGATAGGCGTGCAGCGTGCCGTCCGGCTCGGTCAGGTCATCGACATAATCCGCGCGTCCCGCCACCTGCTTGGCGGCCGAGTCGTGCGGCGCCGACTCGTGCAGCCGCCCCGTGCTGATGGGCTCCATCCGGTTCATGCCACCTCCCGCACAAGGCGCTGACTCTGTCCCGTCGTCTCCAGCAGGAAGCGACGCAGCAGGTTCTGCGCCGCCAGCAGCCGGTATTCCGCCGATGCCCGCATGTCTGAAATCGGCTGAAAGTCCACCGCAAAGGCCGGCAGCGCCGCTTCGACTGTCGCCGCATTCCAGGGCTTACCGACAAGCGCCTCCTCGACCGCCTTCGCACGCTTTGGTGTCGCTGCCATGCCGCCGAACGCAATACGGACCATGCCGACCTCGCCGTGCTCATTGACGAAGATGCGGAACGCGCCACACAACGCCGAAATGTCCTCGTCCTTGCGCTTGGTGATCTTGTAGCAGGCCAGCTGTTCACCTGCCGGCAGCAGCGGGATGGTGACGCTCTCCACGAATTCGCCCGGCTGGCGGTCCTGTTTGCCATAGGCGATGAAGTAGTCCTTGAGCTTCACCTCGCGCCGCTCTCTGCCCCGGCGCAGCGTGATCGAGGCGCCCAGCACCAGCAGCGGCGGCGGCGTGTCGCCGATCGGCGAGCCATTCGCGATGTTGCCCCCGACCGTCCCCATGTTGCGCACCTGCTCACCGCCAATGCGGTTCCAGAGTTCGCTGAGCTGCGGAAAATGCGTCGTCATCGGGCCGGCTGCCTCGGTGTAGGTCACCCCGGCCCCAAGCTTCAGCTCAGCCCCGAATTCCTCGATCCGGTGCAACTCTTCGAGGTGCCCGATATAGATCATCGGCCCGATGTCGCGCATGAACTTGGTGACCCACAGCCCCACGTCTGTCGCGCCCGACACCAGCGTTGCCCCCGGCTCCGCTGCATAAATCTCGGCCAGATCGTCCACCGAGGCCGGCACGATAAGCCGCTCTCTACCTTCGCCGATCTCGATCCGCTGCCCACCCAGCGCTGCCAGCCGCGACATAACGTCTGCCCGTTCCGCCATCAGCGGATCGCTTGCGACTTCGCCATAGCTTGAAACCGCCTTGGCAGCGCGAATGATCGGTGCATAGCCCGTGCAGCGACAGAGATTGCCCTGCAGCGACGTCTCGACCTGTGCCGCCGACGGGTTGGGCGATCGCATCCAGAGGCCATAAAGCGACATCACAATGCCCGGCGTGCAGAAACCGCACTGGCTGCCGTGCAGATCCACCATCGCCTGCTGCACCGGGTGCAGCGGCCCGTTCGCCGCGCTGAGGTGCTCGATGGTCACGACGTGGGTACCATTGAGCGAGCCGACAAAGCAGATGCACGCCGTGACGCTCTCATACACCAGCTCACCGCCGCGCAGCCGCCCGACCAGCACCGTGCATGCCCCGCAATCTCCCTCGGCGCATCCCTCCTTCGACCCCCGCAGGCGCTTGCTCAGCCGCAGATAATCCAGCAGCGTCGCCGTCGCCGAAACATCGCTCAGCGCTACGTCCTCGCCATTGAGGATGAACCTGAGGGTACTGGAGACGTCGGTCATGCCCTTCTCCCCGCACGCGATCTCTGCGTGATCCCTTCTCCCCTTGCAGGAGAGGGTGCCCGAAGGGCGGGAAGAATATCCGCTGCGCCAGCCATCATCAGCTTCCCCGATAGGTCGAATACGCGTAAGGCGAGACCAGCAGCGGCACGTGGTAGTGCGTTTCCTCGCCCATCGTGAAACGGATCGGCACGAGGTCGAGAAACTGGTGCTCGAGCTCGACGCCGAGCCGCTCGAAATACGGCCCGACATAAAAGATCAGCTCGAACGAGCCCATGTGGAACTGGTCGCCCTCAAGCAATGGCTTGTCAGCCCGGCCATCGGCATTGGTGTGCGTTGAAAGGACGTGATGGCTGTGGTCGCCATGCATCATCAAAAGGTCGAGCCGCATTCCCGCGGCGGGCTTCCCGTGCATCGTGTCGAGCACGTGGGTCGTCAGGCGTCCAGAACCCGCCATCAGCGATGCGTCCTTGCCTTTGTCACACAGGCATCATTGACAAAAAATTGGCGCGTTCCAAGGGGGCACGGCGCGGTTTTTTACCAAACGGTCCATTTTTACGCACGGCGGGCACTACAAAGCCGCCGCTGGCGCTGTTAGGAAGTCCGGCAGCACCATTCGCCACGGTTTTTGCGGAGTTTTTGACATGCGTTACCCCCGGGACATGCTTGGCTACGGTCAGAACCCGCCTGATCCGAAATGGCCGGGCGGCGCATATGTCGCAGTGCAGTTCGTGGTGAAC
Source organism: uncultured Alphaproteobacteria bacterium (assembly GCA_963796775.1). Taxonomy (GTDB): domain Bacteria; phylum Pseudomonadota; class Alphaproteobacteria; order Rhizobiales; family Devosiaceae; genus Devosia_A. The sequence goes on from CAWCMZ010000007.1 coordinate 1,168,852, forward strand.
TACGAAGAGGGCGGCGAAAACAACATCCTCCATGGAGATGCTGCCTCCGAGGCCTTTCTCAGCGAGATCGTCGGCGCTACGCCCTGGACCGGCAAGCGCCACTGGAACATGGAATCGATCTACGAGTACGGCGCCCGGGCCGGTTTCTGGCGCCTCTATCGCCTGTTCACCAGCCGCAAGGTGCCCGTCACGGTCTATGGCGTCGCCACCGCTCTCCAGCGATCCCCCGCCCAGGTCGCCGCCATGCAGGAGGCCGACTGGGAGATCGCCAGCCACGGCCTCAAATGGATCGACTACAAGGATCACGACATCGAGCACGAGCGCGAGGACCTGCACGCCGCGGTCCGCCTCCACACCGAGGTTACCGGCAGCCGTCCGACCGGCTGGTATTGCGGCCGCACTTCGGTCAACACCGTCGACCTCGCCAGCGAGGAAGGCGGCTTCACCTATGTGTCGGACACCTATGACGACGACCTGCCCTACTGGCGCGAGCACTTCGCCGGGCCGCAGCTCATCATCCCTTATACCCTTGACGCCAATGACATGCGCTTCGCCACGCCGCAGGGTTTCAACTCCGGCGAGCAGTTCTACCAGTACCTGAAGGATGCCTTCGACATGCTCTATGAGGAGGGCAAGGCGGGCGCCCCCAAGATGATGTCGATCGGGCTGCATTGCCGCCTGGTCGGCCGTCCGGGCCGGGCGGCGGCCCTCGCCCGCTTCGTCGATTATGTTCTCAGCAAGGAGAAGGTCTGGGTCGCCAGGCGCATCGATATTGCCAACCACTGGCTCGACGTGCACCCCTACGAAGCGCGGGAGGTGCGGCCGTCCGAGCTGCCTTTCGATGATTTCACAGCGCTTTACGGCAATATCTTCGAGCATTCTGAGTGGATTGCCGAGCGCGCCTTCAAGGGCGAGTTGGGACCCGCCAACGACACGGCCTCCGGCCTCCACGCCGCCATGCGACAGGTGTTTCGCGCCGCCACCGAGGACGAGAAGCTTTCCGTGCTCAACGCCCATCCCGACCTTGCCGGCAAGCTTGCCGCCGCCCGGCAGCTGACCGACGAGTCTGCCGCCGAACAGCACAGCGCCGGGCTCGACGCGCTGACCGACGGCGAGCGCAAGACCTTCACCGAGCGGAACATCGCCTATGTCGAAAAGTTCGGCTTCCCCTTCATCATCGCGGTAAAGGACAACACCAAACCGATGATCCTCAAGGCCTTCGAAACGCGGCTGAAGCACGACCGCGAGACCGAGTTCGCCGAAGCCTGCGCGCAGGTCGAGCGCATCGCCCTGCTGCGTCTTCGCGCGATTCTGCCGGAGTAGCCCGTGTACACCCTTCACATCGCCAACAAGAACTACTCGTCCTGGTCGCTGCGACCATGGGCACTGATGACAGCGCGCCACATCCCGTTCGAGGAGAAATTACATCCCTTCCCGGTCGGCTCCAGCTACGCCCAGTTCCGCAAATTCTCGCCCACCGGGCGCGTCCCGGTTCTCAACGACGGCGACACCGTCGTCTGGGACAGTCTCAGCATCATCGAATACCTCGCCGAGCGACATGCTGGCGTCTGGCCGTCCGAGCCGGCGACCCGGGTCTGGGCGCGTTCCGCGGCGTCTGAAATGCACTCCAGTTTTGGCGCGCTGCGCGACATCTGCACCATGAGCGTTGGCCTTCGCATCACCCTCAAGGACAAGCCCGCCGCCCTCGTCGCCGACATCGCGCGTATTGCGGAACTCTGGTCCGAGGGCCTGTCCCGGTTCGGCGGTCCCTTCCTTGCCGGCCCCGAATTTACGGCGGTCGACGCCTTTTATGCGCCAGTGGTGTTTCGGGCTCAGACTTACGGCATTCTCGGCGACAAGGTCTCGGCCGCCTACATCTCGACCATGCTGGCGACACCGGCGCTGCAGAGCTGGCAGGATGCCGCGCTTAAGGAGACCTTCCGTGAGGCATTACACGACACGGACGCACGGGCAGCGGGCATTTGGACAGCCGACCTGCGGGCGACCTAGTGGGCGGTCGGGTCGGCGGGCGTCAGCCTCTCTGGCTCGCCGTCTTCCCAGTCGATCTCGGTGTCCTCAACGGGCTCTGCGCCGGGGATGGTTCCGAGCAGCGAGAAAATCGCCAGCAGCGCGCCATTGTGCTGAATGAAGTTCAGCACCGGCCGGCTCAGATGCTCTTGCAACTGCTCGATCATGATTCCCGAGTCTGCGCCTGATTTCATAACGAATCCCTACTCTTCTTGCGGCGGCTCATCGCCCCGGGGCACGTCTCCGTGGCCCTTCGACGTGCCCTTCTTGCCGAACAGATAGTCGTAGATGATCGCCGGAACCTGCCCGTTTTTGGCCGAGAAAAACGCAATCCCGATCACCAGCAGAACTTCCATCAGCCGGCCGTTCTGAGCGGCAAACTGCACGATGGGCGGTCCGATAAAGCGCTGGAACTCTGTGATCGGGTCCATCCGAAAACTCTGCCGCAAAGCCCCTAACAACGCCTTATGCAAATCTCCGGCATTCGGAGTGTCGATCGACGGCCACTGTCACACGGCCCCGTTGGCGCTCCAATGACCCTCCAGCCATTGAGACGCCGTCGAAGACCTCTGCCGGCGGGGGGCTATTTTCCCCATTCCCTTTCGGCTATCTGGAAGTCAGCCCATTCACCCAGTCCGAGACCATGAGCGAATCCACCGCCCCCGTGCCGACCGAGGTTCCCCCCTTCGCCCGCAACGCCGTCAACCTCGCCTCAGCCGGGCTTGGGGCAGCCGCGACCAGCGTGACCGATGATTTCTTTGCCGAAGTCGGCCGCATGCTGCAGGACGCACCGCCGGTGTTCGATCCGGACAAGTACGACGACCATGGCAAGTATATGGATGGGTGGGAAAGCATCCGTCGCCGCGGTCCGGGTCATGACCACGCCATTGTCCGGCTCGCCGTCCCCGGCGTCATCCGCGGCTTCGACGTGGACACTTCCTGGTTCACCGGCAATTTCCCGCCCGCCTGTTCCATCGAGGCCTGCAACGTCAAGGGCGAGCCCGGCCCCGGCACCGCCTGGACACAGATCCTCGGCATCCAGCCGCTCAGCGCCAGCGATCACCATTATTTCGCCTGCGCGTCCGAGAGCGCCTGGAGCCATGTTCGCCTCCACATCTATCCCGATGGCGGCGTTGCCCGCTTCCGCGTCTATGGCGAACCATGGCTCGATCACACGCTGCTCGACGGCAAGACCATCGACCTCGCCTCCGCCCTCAACGGTGGCCGGGTCATCGCCTTTTCCGACGCCCATTACGGCGCCTTCCAGCGCATGCTGTCGCCGGGCCGCGGCCTCAACATGGGTGACGGCTGGGAAACCCGCCGGCGGCGCGTCCCCGGCAATGACTGGATCATCGTGGCGCTGGGCGGACGCGGCACCCTTTCGGGTGTCGAGATCGATACCGCCCACTACAAGGGCAACTACGCCGACAAGGTCTCCATCCAGGCCGCCGACCTCGGTCCGGGGTTTGAGGATCTCGACTCGGCGATTGTCACCTCCTCGATGTTCTGGGACGAACTGCTGCCGATCAAGAACTTGGGGCCCGACGCCATCCACAGCTTCGAGCACGTCAACGCCCTCGGTCCGGTGACGCATGTCCGCGTCAATATCTATCCCGACGGTGGCATCTCGCGGCTGCGCCTCCACGGAGTCCTCGCCGAATGACGCGCCTGCTGCTCGCGCTGGGCCTGACGGTTGCGCTGTTGTCGGGCGCGCGGGCGGAAGACGCCACGCCGCAGTACCAGAACCTGCTGACCCCGCTGTTGCAGGGCGGCGTCGACGTGCTTGGGGAGCCGCTCACCTATCCTGCCGGCCCGCTCAACATCACCGCCGCGACAGTGACCATTCCGTCCGGCGGCGAGACCGGCTGGCATAGCCATCATGTGCCGCTCTTCGCCTACATTCTCGAGGGCGAGCTTACCGTCGACTACGCCAGCAAGGGCATCAGGATCTACAAGGCCGGCGACAGCGTGCTGGAGGCGATGAACTGGCCGCACAATGGCCGCAACCTCGGCAGCGTGCCTGTGAGGCTGCTCGCGGTCTACATGGGCGGTGGCGACAGTACCAACACCGTCAAGGAGCCGGCCCCCTGAGCATCTATCCCGACGGCCGCGTCTTGCCGCTATTCGGGAAACTGATCGAGCAGTCAGGCGTTCCTCCGCAAGGAGGACAGAATGGAAGAGCTTTGGCAGATGGAGCGAGCATTTTGGCTCATGGGATCTGAACAATTCGAGGCAGGTCTTGCCTCTCAGTGTCTAATGGCATTGCCCGGGGTTGGCATTCTCGATCGCGAACAGACGCTGTCCTCGCTGCAGGGCGTTCCGCGCTGGGCCAACCTGACCATGCATGACCAGCAGATTGCGACCATCGGCGACGATGTCGCGGTTCTGGCCTACGAAGCCGTGGCCTCAAGGCAGCAGGCGGCGTCCTATCGCGCCCGGTGCACATCGACCTATGTGCGCCAGGGGTCGGACTGGCGCATGGTTCAGCACCAGCAGACCCCGGCGGGCGACTAGATGGACCGCACGATCATCGTCGAGCCGCTGACTCGCGTCGCCTTTGCGCCCTTCGGTCAGGTCATCGAGACCGCCGGTTCTCAACACTTCACCATCAACTCCGGGATGACGGAGCGCTACCACGATCTGGCGAAGGTCGAACTGGGAGGCGTCCACGCCAGACCGCTGATCTCCATCTTTCACGGCAGCGCCTACACCCTGCCGCTCACCCTCAAAATGGTGGAACGCCATCCCCTTGGCAGCCAGGCGTTCTACCCGCTCTCCCAACGCCCCTTTCTGGTGATCGTGGCACCCGACCAGAGCGGAACCCCCGGCGCGCCCCGCGCTTTTCTCACGTCGCCCGGGCAGGGTGTGAACATCGCCATGAACACCTGGCACGGCACGCTCACCCCACTCGACGCAGCCGCCGACTTCCTGGTCGTCGATCGCGGCGGCGACGGCGACAACCTCGAAGAATTCTATTTCGAGCCCCCCCATATAATAGCCCGGGCCAGCTGAATATTGCGGTTGGCAGCCGCATTGCCGGTCCCGTCGTTACATTTCCTCCATAATCGGGGGGGACAATCGTCGCGGGAATGGTGAGGACTAAGATGAAGAAGTGGGCGTTCTGCAGCCTCGTGTTGTTGCTCGGGCTGGCGACCCCGGCGCTGGCCGCCAAGCTGACTGTCAGCGGCGAGGTGACCTATCGTGAGCGCATGGCCATGCCGGCCAACGCTGTGCTGCGGGTCATGCTGATCGACGTCGACGACCCGCAGGGCCCTCCCAAGGTCGAGGGCCAGGCGCCCATCGCCACCGCCGGTCAGGTCCCCCTCGACTTCGCGCTCAATTTCGAGGACACCGTTGTCGCGGTCGGCAATTCTTACGGCATGGTCGCCGAGATCGTCGCCGACGGAAAGCTCTATTTCTCCAGCCCCGCCCCCGTTCCCGTCGACCCGTTCGCGGCAGCGGGTCCAGTCAGCATCCTGGTGAGCTTCGTCGGACAGCAGGCCCCTCCGGCGCCGCCAGCGGCCGGCGCCGAAGTGCTGGGCGTGGTGTGGAGGGCGACAGCGATTGCCGGACAGCCCGTAGCCGCCCGCATCAAATCGTCCCTGTCCATCGCTGCCGACCTGCGGGCCGGTGGTCGCGGCGGCTGCAATTCGTGGTTCGCGCAGGCCGAACTGGACGCCTCGGCGCTGCGCTTCAGCACCGTCGCGACGACGCGCGTCTCCTGCACGGATGCTGCCAATGCACAGGAAACCGCGTATTTCGCCGCCCTCGCCGCCACCCGCTTCTGGCGCATTGACGGCGGTCAGTTGTTTCTGACTGACGCGAGCGGAGCCGACCTCGTCGCGATGGCGAAGGACTGACCGCCCTTGACGCGCCCGGCCCCGCCCCTCACCTTGATGGGGCACATGGAGCCATGCCGATGGACGCCGCCACCCTGCTGTCGCGCCTGATGGACGTCATCGAGACCGACATCGCTCCGAGAACGCGCGAGGGTGTCACCCGGGGCAACAAGCTCTTCGGCGCGGCCATCCTGCGCAAGACCGATCTGTCGCTCATCGTGGCCGAAACCAACAACGAGACCGAGAACCCGCTCTGGCACGGCGAAATGCACGCCATCAAGCGCTTCTACGAACTGCCGCGCGAGGGCCGCCCCGATCCGAAGGAATGCATTTTTCTCGCGACGCACGAGCCCTGCTCGCTCTGCCTGTCCGGCATCACCTGGTCGGGCTTCGACAATTTCTACTACCTGTTCAGCCACGAAGACAGCCGCGACAGCTTTGCCATCCCCTACGACATCCAGATTCTGAAAGGGGTCTACGCCGTTCCCGACCCTGACCGTGACAGCGTCCCTGCCGACCGTCCGCTCTACAACCGCACCAACTCATACTTCGTCAGCCACGACATGGCGCAGATGATCGCCGGCCTCGACCGCGGCAATCGCGAGCGGCTGACCGAACGCGTCGATGACCTAACGGCGCTCTACGCCGACCTCTCCGACATCTACCAGCGCGGCAAGGGCGCCGCCGGCATTCCGCTCAGCTAGAACGCCGCTCCCGGCAAGGCACCACCATGGCGAACCTCCCACCGTCCGGTACCCCGATGCGCCCCTCGCGCAACCGCCCGACCTGGTTTCGCGCGCTGCGGCTGATCATCCGCTTTGTGTTCACAGTCGGCCTTGTGATCTTCACCCTGCTGGATGAGCTGTTCTCGCCCATCGTCCGCCCGGTCATCCGCTGGCTCTCCAGCCTCCGGCTGTTCCAGTCGCTCGGCGCGCTCATCGGCCGGCTGCCGCCCTATGTCGTCTTGGTGCTGCTCGCGGTGCCCTTCGTCGCCATCGAGCCACTGAAGGTGTTCGCGCTCTACTGGACCGCTGTCGGCCACATCTGGCAGGGTCCGGTGATCCTGATCATTGCCCAGATTCTGAGCCTCCTGATCCTCGACCGCCTCTATCACGCCGGCCGCGGCCAACTGATGCGGATCGGCTGGTTCAAAGCAGTGATGAACTGGATCGTCCGCCTCCGTGATTTCGGTCTCAACTGGGTGAAGTCCAGCGCAGCCTGGAAGGTCGCTGCCCGCTTCGCGCGCAATGTGAAACGCCGCGTAATGATGCTGCTGCGGCCGGCCTAGCTGTTCGGAAACTACCGTCGGACCAGAGAACCTACGCCGACAGCGCTACCCGCTCCGCCGGCTTCGGTTTCGTACCCATCTCGCGAACCGCCACGTCAGTAATGAAGCGGTTGAACAGCACATTGAAGCTTTCAGGCTTCTCCCAGAACGGCGCATGGCCGGCGTCGGGAATGATGTGCGACATCCCTTCCCAAAGCGTCTGGTAACGCAAGCCCGCGATGTAGCTCAATCGCGCAAACGGCTCTGCGCTACCGTTGACCATCGCGACCGGCACCCGCGCCTGCTCGACGGTCTGCTTCTGGTCAAGCCCTTCACCCCGCAGCAGCCCTTTGAATACATTGCTCCGCACCCTGCCATCCGAGCGCCGGATCGCCTCAAGAAACGCCGGCGTCGCTGCACTGCCGAAGCACAGTCGAGCGAATTTTTCGACATCGCGCTCGCTGAACGTCTCCTTGGAGGCCAGCAACAGGTCGAAATGCGTCTGGAAGCCACGCAACACGCCGATTGGCCCGGGCGACACCGGCGGTGTGCCGGTCAACATCAGCCCGGCCACGGCCGGATTGCTGCCGAGCATCTCGATGCCGATATGGCCGCCCAGCGACCAGCCGTAAACCACCGCCCGCTCGATCTCCAGCGCCTGCAGCACTTCCCCGACCGCGCCCGCAAACCCTTGCATGGTATAGGTTTGTTCGGGGTTCTCGGCATAGGTGGACTGGCCGTGACCCGGCAGGTCAAGCGCCACCATGCGGTACATTTCGCCCAGTGGACTGTTCATCTGGCGCGCGAACACGCCTCGCGATGCCCCCGATCCGTGGATCAGCAGCACCGGTATCCCGGTTCCGGACGTTTCGGACGCCTTGAGGTGCCCGCACGTCGTGCGGATGGTCTTGTCTGCAATCGCCATGTCGGGCGCAAGCCTCTGGTAATTTTGGCTTACTCTGGCATGACAACGTAACTGGCCCGTGTAGACGGGTGGTGAACAAATCCGTAGCAATTTCCGCTGGACGCGCACCGCGTATCCGGCTGAGATGCAGTTTGGGTGGTAGGGAGTTTTCGTCAGCATGGCAGCAAACGACACGGCGCAGGAGCACGGCTACGTTCTCGGACATTCGCCTGCCGAACTGGCACGGCTCGAGCAGCAGGCCGCCTTCTTCGCCGAGATGACCCGCGACGGCCTCGTCCGCGCCGGCGTGGCCCCGGGGATGCGCGTGCTCGATCTCGGCTGTGGCGTCGGCGACGTTTCGCTGATCGCCGCGAGCCTTGTCGGCCCGACGGGCAAGGTCACCGGTATCGACATCTCCGAAGGCGCCGTTGGCATTGCGCGCGCCCGCGCCGCCGCGTCCGGTGTCACCCACGCCAGGTTCGAGCAATCCCGGATCGACGCCTTCGCCGGGTACGGCGACTACGACGTCGTGGTCGGGCGCTACATCGTCATTCACATTCCCGATCCGGTCGGCATGCTGCGCGACATCGTCGGCAAGGTAAAGAAGGACACCGTGCTCGCCTTTATGGAAATGGACATGAGCACGACGGCCTCAACTGTCCCGGTGCCGCTTTTCGAGCAGTCGATGCAGCGCATCATGGACGTCTACAAGCGTCTCGGCTCGGAGCCCGATACCGGCTCCAAGCTCTACTCCATCTTCCGCGCAGCCGGTCTCGAGCCACAGCTCACCGGCTCCACCCGAGTCGGCAACCGGCTCGATCTGCACGGCATTGCCTTCCTCGCCGAGTCGGTGCGAAGCCTGCTGCCGGCAATGGAGAAGCTCGGCATCGCGACAGCGGCGGACGTCGACATCGATACGCTTCGCCAGCGCCTTGCCGCTGAGATCACCGCCGCCGATCCGTGCATCTTTTTCCCGCGTTTCGTCGCAGGCTGGGCACGGAGCTGAACCAGCCATGCTCTACGACAATCTGGCCAGCGTAGCAGCACGCGTGCCTGGCAGCAGCGGCCTCCGCCAGAACGGAGTTCTACATTCCTATGCGGAGATCGTCGAGCGCTCGGGCAGGCTGGGCTCCGGCCTCATGTCGCGCGGTCTTGGAGAAGGCGACGCAGTCGGCATCCTGGTGCCCAATGGCCCGGATCTGTTCCGCATCGTCTACGGCCTTCTTGCTATCGGCGCCGTCGCCGTGCCGCTCAATCTGGCCGCCCCACATCGCGAACTCGCAGCGTCCTGCCGCAAGGCCGGCATAGCGGCCATCATCGCCCGTGTTGAATCCGAGCAACTGGCCCGCGATCTGGTTGCCGACCTCGGCAACCTCGGCCGCGTGCCACTGTTCCTGCTCGGCGGGGAAGGCGACAGCGACATCGCTGCACTGGAAAAATCTCCCCTGGGCAGGCTGCCCGCGCTGGGGCCGGACGCGCCCGCCATCTATCTGTTTTCTTCAGGTTCCACCGGCCTCCCCAAGGTGGTCCCGCACACCCACGGCGAGATGCTCGCCAACGCCCGGGCCACCGTCGACAGCTTCGCCCTCACCCCTGACGACGTGGCGTTCAACAACCTGCCCGGGCACCACGCCATGGGCTTTCTCAACTCGGTGTTCGAAACCTCCTGTGCGGGCGCAACCACGGTGTACTGGAGCGATCCGATGCCGCTCGCCCTCTCCCGCCGCAAGCTCCTCGGCGCCGTCGAAGCCGAAAAGGTCACAGTGCTGCAGGGCGTGCCATTCATGTTCGATACGCTTGCCGGCGTGACCGACGAGATCGACCTCAGCCGCCTCCGCCTGGTGTATTCCGCCGGCATCGCGCTGAAACGCCCCATCTACGATCATTTCCGCGAGCGCTTTGGCCACTCGGTGCGACAGGCTTATGGCTGCACGGAAGCCGGTCACGTCGCCTTCAACACGGCGACTGACCCGGAAGCGACCTGGGACTCGGTCGGCCAACCGATCGGCGACACCAGGGTGGAGGTCGTCCCCTCCGACAATCCGCTGGGACCGGAGTATGGCGAGCTGACCTTCAGCTCGTCGTCCGTCACCAAGGGCTACCTCAATCAGGAAAAGCTCAACACCACCGCCTTTCCCGAAGGCCGCTTCCAGAGCGGCGATCTGGGACGCATCGACGCCGAAGGCAACGTCTACATCAAGGGGCGCAGCAAGCTCATCATCGAGGTGGCTGGCCACAAGGTCGACCCGCTGGAAATCGAGGAAGTGCTGGTCGGTCACCCCGCCGTCGCTGAAGTCGTGGTCGTCGGACTGCCCAACGCGCGCACCGGCGAACAACGGCTGAAAGCCGTCGTGGTCAAGTCGGGCGACGTCACCGCCGACGTGCTGCTGCGCTTCGGCAAGGAACGCCTATCGCCGCAAAAGGTCCCGGAAATCATCGAATTCCGTGACGCCATCCCCAAGAGCGCCACCGGCAAGATCCTGCGCGGCAAATTGATCGAGGACTAGGAACCTTCCCCGCTCAGCCCTTCTTCTTTTCCACATAGGCCGCGATTGTCGCGGCGGAGGCAAACAGCTCCGGTCCCAGCTCATTGTCGGGGACTTTCACGCCGAAGCGCTCCTCGAGAAACTGAATGAGCCTGACAAGATTGATGGAATCCAGGAATCCCGTCTCGAGCAGCCCGGTGTCGCGGGTCAGCGGCACCGACGAGGGCTGCCCCTCGTTCAGTTCGGCCAGATGGGCCAGGATGGCTTGCTCAATCTCGTTCATAATACGGTTCCCTCGCGTCGTGCCGCGACATTAGCCAATCTCGCAGCGAACGGAAACATTATCGCATAAACTGTGCTAAGCACCTGCGCGAATTGTTAAAGGTAAGACTGATGGACGCAGTTTTGACCCCCGCGAAGACCGAAACCCGCCGGCTCGGCGAACAGGAGCGCATCTTCAACTATCTGCATGGTTTCGGCAGCCTGATCGCTGTGCAGGTGATGCACATCCGCGGCCGCCTCGACCCTGAGCAGGTCACCGAGGCGCTGGCCTGGTTGCAGACCCAGCACCCCATCCTGCGGGCCCACATCGAGCTCCACGGTGTCACCTTCCGTCACCTGCCGCCCTACGCCTATCGCCAGCCTTATTTTTCTACCGAGGGCACGACCGAAATCCCGCTCCGCGTGGTGACCGATCCCGCCCCGGACGCATGGCAGGACGTCATGCAGCACGAGTTGCACACGCCGCTGCAGCGCGGCCGCAATCCCCGCATGCGGGTGGTCCTCGTTCGCCCCTCGGAAGGCAGCGATACCTGCCAGCTGATCCTGGCGCAGGACCACGCCATCGCCGACGCGCAGTCAACGGGCATGGCAAGCCGCCACCTGATGGAGTACTTCGCCGATCCGATCACGGCCCGCATGCGCACACCGTTGCTCAGCGCCCTGCCGCCCGCCCTGGAAAGCAACTTTCCCAGGAAGTCCAACAGCGGCACCCGGGAATTCGTCCCATCGGTCCGCCTCCCCGCCAAAACTGCACTCGGCCAGAAGGCGCGTACCCACGTCGAGGCCCGTCATTTCACCATCGAGGAAACCAGCGCCATCCGGGCGATGGCCAAGGCAAACCGCGCCACCATGCACGGTGTGATCATCGCTGCTGAGCTTGTCGCCATCCGTGAAAAATACGGCATGACCGAGATGACGTGCCTGTCGACCATCGACCTGCGCCGCCTGTGCAAACCGATCCTGCCGGCCGCAACTTATGGCTGCTACATCGACATCCTGCGAACCAAGCATGCAATCCGCGAAGACTTCTGGTCCATGGCGCAGGAGGCCTCTTTCGGGCTCATCACCGCGCTTGCCAAGGACCAGGAAATGACCTCGATCCTGAAATTGCCCGAATGGCCGACCTACCGCTACGAGACCTGGCCAACCATCCTCTCTGCCGGCCGCCTCGACGGCATCGCCGTCACCACCGCCGGTGAATCCGGGCTGGCGCGCAACTTCGGCGCCTACGAGCTTGAGGAGGTAACGATGGCCGTATCCATCGACCTGTTCGGGCCGGCAACCTTCACCATTGCCGCTGAACGGCAGGGCGCGCTCGACCTCTATGTCTGTTATGCGGCGCACGCGCTGCGGGCCGAGGATGCCACTGAGCTCACCAACCGCACCGCCGCAGCGTTGCGTCGTATCGCGTCCTAAACCAGCACGCTGGCTGCCGCAAAGCCAAGCACGGCCATCACCACCACGAACAGCACAATCAGCTGGACCTGCGTCACCCTCGCCCCCGTTGCAATGGATAGCTGTTGATCAGCCGATCTGCGCGACGTCCACCGTCGCCGAATGATGCGCGACATCGGGCGGCAGCGGCATGTTCGAAGCGGCCACGGTGAGTGTGGCAAGCGACATGACGAACAGCACGATCAGCGAAAACTTCAGCATTTTTGTCCCCTTAGGCATCCGGCGGCAGCTGCCGGGTCGGTAATTCATTGAGGCATTAATGCGGCACTGGCTTTGAACGTTCCCGCAATGGCGCGTTTATCATTCGTTCATCTTCGTGCCTCTCATGCACCGACACACATCGCGCGCTACGCCACAGCAACAAAAAAGGCGGCCCGCAAGGACCGCCTTTCGAACTCAATGGTGTCCCAGCTTAGCTGGCGGCGGCAGCGCGCTGCTGGCGCGGACGATTGTCCTGCTGCGCGCGCTTCACCTTGCCGGCATCCTTCTGCGCCTTGTTCCAGCGCGGCTTGGCGCCGTCGCCCTTCGGCGCGGTCGGCTTTTCCCACCAGGCGGCGCCCTGCGTCGTGGGTGCAACATGGTCGTCGGCAGCCTGTGGCTGACGCGGCCGGTCGCCGCGTTCCTGCATGATCTGCGCCTTCTTCGCGCCGGAGAAATGCTTGGGCGGCGCGCCTCGGCTCGACGGGCGGGCCGACTGCGGCCGGTCGCCCTGCGGACGGCCGCTGCGCTGATGCGCCGGGCGATCCGTACGGCCTGAATTCTCGGTGCCGGGCACCACGCCGGTGTCGTTGGCGGCCTTGAGGTCGCCGGAGACCGGCAGGGTGCGGCGGATCAGCCGCTCGACGTCGCGCAGCTTGCCGCGCTCGGTGCCGTCGCAAAGCGTGATGGCAACGCCCGAGGCGCCGTTACGCGCCGTGCGGCCGATACGGTGCACATAGTTCTCCGGATCGTCCGGCAGCTCGTAGTTAATGACGTGGCTGATGTTCGGCACGTCGATGCCGCGTGCCGCGATATCGGTGGCCACCAGGATCCGCACCTGTCCCGATGAGAAGCCCTTGAGCGCCGCCTGCCGTGCATTCTGGCTCTTGTTGCCGTGGATCGCCGCAGCCTTGTGACCATCGATCGCGAGGTTCTTGGCCACGCGGTCGGCACCATGCTTGGTGCGCGAGAAGATGATGACGCGTGCTGAGCGCCGGGTCGGCGAGGAGCTGTTGAGCTCGCCGCGCTTGGCCTTCGAGCCCGACAGGATGACGCGCTGCTCGATGGTGGTGACCGTGGTTGCCGGCGGAGTCGCTTCGACGCGCACCGGATCCTTCAGCAGGCCCTTTGCGAGTTCGGCGATTTCCGGCGCCATGGTGGCCGAAAACAGCATGGTCTGGCGGCGCGGCCCGATGGCGGCGGCAATGGTCTTCACCGGATGGATGAAGCCCATGTCGAGCATACGGTCGGCCTCGTCGAGAACAAGGAAGCGTGTCTCGGTGAGCCGCACCTTCTTGTCGTCCATCAGGTCCTTCAGGCGGCCCGGGGTGGCGACGATCACGTCGACGCCCTTGGCGATCTTGAGGATCTGGTTGTGGCGCGAGACGCCGCCGAGCACCAGCACGGTGGTCAGGCGGAAGCCCGAGCCGAGCTTCTGCATCACTTCGTCGATCTGCACCGCGAGTTCGCGGGTCGGAGCCAGGATCAGGGCCCGCGCCGTCATCGGAGTCGGACGGCCGCTCAGCTTGGAGAGGGCCTCGAGGATCGGCAGCCCGAAGGCCGCGGTCTTGCCCGAGCCGGTCTGCGCGATGCCGAGAATGTCACGGCCCTGCAGCTGCGGCGGGATGGCCTTCGCCTGGATGGGCGTGGGGGTAATGAAACCGGCTTTGTCGAGCGCGCTCACGATGGAGGCGCTGAGGCCGAGTTCGGAAAAAGTCTGGGTCAAGTTCATGTCTTTCATTGGCGCACGCAGGACCAATCAGCGCACGCGTCGCCTGCCCATTGGGGCGGCGGGGTCAATTCTTTGCATCGGCGACAGGGATTTATCGCGCGGTTGCGTTACTGCCCGGTACGTAGAACCCGGGCGCTTCGCCGCTCACCGCATTGGTCGATAAGAAGAGAAGCTATCGTCTCACTCTACGGCTCAAATCCTTCTGAGAGGATAAGTTTGCCGGGGTCGACAAGCGGCATATGGGCGTAAAGGACCGGAATTGCAAGCCAAATCATAAATTTGCCTGCATGGCTGCGTTGCGGCAGCCTACTCCTTTAGCTGCGTGGCGGTGAAATAGGTCACCGAGCCCATCGCGTCCGGCGCGTCCGGATCGGTGCGCGTCGCCGTCCCCATGATGATGTGGGATTGCTCGTCGGCATTCGACCAGGTCGGCATCAGATAGCCGAAATAGGTATAGGTGTAGCTCTTGCCCCCGGAGGGCGCTGAGCCCGTGAGGTGAAACGTCACCGCATTGGGTTGATAGTCCGCCGAGCCGGTCAGCGGAAACGTCTCGCCTTCCTTCTGGCCTTTGCGCGTCCCGCTGATCACGCCGTCCTTTTCGCTCAGTGAAAACGTCGTGATCCCAAGCGGATTCAGCAGCTTGGCAGCGTCCGGGGTCGCGAGGAAGCTGCGGTAGACCCAGTCGCCGCTGAACACCTCAGGCTGGGCCACCGCAGCGGTCGGTTCTGCCGCCCTCGCCTGCGGCATCGGCAGCGTCGCGATCAGCGCCACCGCAACTGCCAGCAGGATCGCGGCGACCGTGAACCAGCTGCGGCGGTTCCGCCGGTAGGCCATCTTCAGAGCAAGCATTACGCAACTTTCTGCAACAAACTCAACCGCACGCATTTAGCACAAATGCGAGCCTTTGGCGAACGACTCCAAAGCCTCTTGGTTTAGGAGCCGCTAACTGGCAGCTATTCCTTCACCGCCGCAAAAGAGGCGATCACCGGCGCGTTCGATGGGTTCTCGGGATCGCTCCTCAGCACCGTGCCCATGATCGTGTCAGGCTGCTTGTCGCCAACCGACCATGCCGGGATCAGATAGCCGAAATAGTCGTAATTGTAGAGTTTGCCGCTGACCGTTGCCGTGCCGTGCAGGCGGATCGTCGCGCCGACCTTGGCCGCATAGAGCGCAACGCCATCAAGCTGGTAGGTCGTGCCCTGCCCGGTCCGCGTTCCCGTTACCCTGCCGCCGGACTCGGTCAATGTCAGCTCGCTGAATCCCAGCGCGATCTTGGCAAGCGTGTCCTTGGGATTGGGGCTGCTGGAAAAGCTTCGGTACACCCATTTGCCCGCAAACGCCCCCGCTTGCGCCATCAGCGTCAGCGCCGGTCCCGCCGTCTGCGCCTGCGCACCGCCGGAAAGTCCAAGCATCAGCGCCGCCAGCAGCGCCACCCCCGTAAACTTCATTGTCCGTCCCGCCCCGTCCTGCATGGTTTCCCCGAACTCCCCATCCACCTGATGGTTCTAGCAGAATTCCACGAGAGGACAAAGTGAGCCGCTAGATGCCGCCGTACCAGTCGTAGCCGTGGTCCTCCCAATACCCGCCCATGCCGAGCCCGTATTGGGAGAAGCCGTCGACCAGTTCGAGCGTGTGGACGTACTTGGCCTGCTTGTAGCCCAGCGCGCGCTCGATCCTGACGCGTATCGGTGCGCCGTTCGACACCGGCAACGTCGCGTCGTTGAGCCCGTAGGCGAGGATGGTCTGCGGATGGTGCGCGTCGATCAGATCGGAGCGTCTCGTAGTAGGGCTCCGGCCCCGAAAGGCCGCCGCCCATATTGTCGTAGCAGTGATAGACCACGAAGCGCGCCTGCGGCTTGATCTTGGCCTGGTCGAGCACCGCGCCGAGCTGCGTGCCCGTCCACTTGGCGATGCAGCTCCATCCCTCCACACAGTCGTGCCGGGTGATCTGCGATGCGGGCGGGCATGTTGCGCAATTCGTCCAGCGTGAATTCCACCGGCGTCTCCACCAGCCCGGTGACCTTGAGCTTGTAGTCGGCGAAATTGTTGGCTTTGAGCGCCAGATAGTCGGCGGTGTTCGGATCGGTTGAGCCGTTTGGCCGCTGCGGCTGCCGGATTTCGCTGGCCGCATATTCGTGTGCCAGCGACTGTTCGCCCACTAGCGCCCGCTGCGCCGCGTAGGTCAACTCGTTCGCCCGCTCGAGGAAATTGCGCGTTGGGTCGTTGCGCACGCCGAGGAAATCGAACTGGTCGCACCCCGCGAGCACCAGCGAGGATGCGCCGGCGGCGCCCAGGCCGATCAGCCGGCGGCGGTTCATGATGAACTGGCTCATCTTAGTTCTCCCCCTTCTTCTTGTCGGGTTCGGTACCGGGGCTGGCCCGGTAGTAGCCGGTGATCATCGAGCGCAGTTCGTTGATCGGACTGGCCAGCACCACCATGATGATGTGCACGACGAAGAACAGCACCAGCGCCGACATGGTGAGGAAGTGGATGGTGCGCGCCGTCTGCCGGCCGCCGAACAGCTCGAGCAGCCACGGCCAAGCTGCGTCCATTCCGGGCGACATCGTCAGCCCGGTCAGGATGATCAGCGGGAACAGGATGACGAACACCACCCCATAGGCGATCTTCTGCAGCGGGCTGTACGACCGCCCATGATTGAAGCGCAGGATGACGTGGTCGACGATGTCCTTGGGCAGGTCGCGGATATCGCGCGGCTTCAGCACCAGGTCGCGCCATAATGTGGCCGTTGAACAGTCCGGCGATCAGCCAGACGGCGAGCGCCCCCACCAATATCCACGCAAAGAAGAAGTGCACCACGCGCCCGGTGGCGAGATCCCGGAACGACGGGATCGTCGCCCAGCCGGGGAAGCCGACGAATTGCGGCCGGGCCGCCGGGCCGCTGATCCCGAGGACACCCGTTGTGTTGAAAGTCTGCCCGAAGCACGGTGGTGAAGCCTTCCGGCCCGCCATCGCGATTGAGCGCCCCGATCTCCAGCACCGCGTTGTCGAACGCGAAACCTGATTGCTGTCCCCAATACAGCGCCGGATGCGCGTTGAAAATCTGCAGCCCGCTCAGCAGCAAGAAGAACATGGCCACCGCCCAGACCCAGTGGGTG
Source organism: uncultured Alphaproteobacteria bacterium (assembly GCA_963796775.1). Lineage (GTDB taxonomy): Bacteria > Pseudomonadota > Alphaproteobacteria > Rhizobiales > Devosiaceae > Devosia_A. The sequence goes on from CAWCMZ010000007.1 coordinate 1,186,160, forward strand.
ACGCGCGTCAGCACCGTCTGCCGGTAAATGAGCGGGCCTTTCGCATGAGCCGGCTTGTCAGCCGCCCCGGCTCCACCTTCGGTGATACTGGTCATCGGCGCGTCCCCTCATGCAACCAACTGCATGCGCTGAGAAACGGCACGTTTTCGCGGTAAGTTTCAAGTCACGACTTCGCCAAGACACCGTTACTGAGATCGTCGTCGACCACCGATGCGAACAGGCCGCCAGCGATCCTCAGGTCCGTGTGTGCACGCTCAGTCCCGCGCTGCCCAGTTGATGCCGCGGCGCAGGATTGTCGCCATGTTGGGGTTCTCGAACTCGCTCGCCCGGTGCCCGAGCGACGAGTAGAACACGCGCCCCTGCCCGTACTTCTTCTTCCACACCACGGGCATCACCACGCCTTCGATCCACGGCGCATGCAGACCGCTGAACGTCGTCGTCGCCAGCACTTCGTTGGCCGGATCGACATGCATGTAATACTGCTCCGAGGTATACGGGAACGACTTGATCCCCTGCATGATCGGATCGTCGGGCTTGGTTACATCGACATTGTAGTCGATGATATTGCCCGGATGCGCCACCCATTGGCCGCCGGTGATGAACTGGTAGACCGGGGAATCGTGGAAGGAATCACCCATCGTGCCGTGGTGTCCGCCCATGCCGACACCGCCCTCGATAGCAGCAGCCAGATTTTCCGCCGCTTCGCGCGAAATCTTGTCCATCGTCGTGCAGGGCACGATCAGCGACAGGTCCTTGATATCGGGCTCGAGGAACACTTCGGGATTGTTTTCGACCCGCACGGTGAAGCCGTCTTCATGCAGCCAGCGCCGGTAGATCGCCGCACATTCTTCCGGGTCGTGCCCGCTCCACCCACCCCAGACGATCAAGGCACTCCGCATGCTGAACTCCCCGCAAAAACCGGGCGAGCTTAGCGCATGGAAATGCTGTGACCAGCCCAAAAGCTGACTCATTCAATAGGAATTTGGACGCCGGGCTCAGGCCGCCTGCCGCGGCACCGTCAATGCGACGAAATGCAGGTTCCGGTCGCAGATCCAGCTCACGGGCGGCAGGTAAATGCCCAGCTTTTCGACCGCCTCGACCATCTGCAGCCGCGCCCGGTAGAACGATTCCTGCCATTCCTTGCGGCTGAGGAAATTGTACGGCATCGGCACGCCATCACCGAGATTGCCGAACCAGTCCATGAGCTTGAGCGTTTCGTCGGCGAGCAGGCCCTCGCGCAGATGGTCCTTGATCACCACACCCTGCCGCGCCACGCGCTCAGCCTCGATCAGCACCGCTGCAGGGTCCTCTGTGTGGTGCAGCACGTCCACAATGGTCACGAAGTCGAAGCTCTTGTCCTCGAACGGCAGGTGCTGGCCATCATACTGCGTCACCGGGATCAGCGTCCTGGGGCGCGGCACCACGTCGACACCCTCGATTTTCAGATCCGGCCTCAGTTTCATCAGCGCCAGCGCCAGCTGCCCGTCACCACATCCGAGGTCGAGCACGCGCCCACGCCCGGGAATCGCTTTGGCCAGGGCACGCGACAGCACCCACACCCGGCGGTTGTAGTACCAGGTGTTGAACTCGTTGAGCATCAAGGAGTTACGGTCGAGTTTTGAAACCCAATTGCCCATGCCAGGCCCCCTGCTTGCTTTCGGCAAACGCCCACAGGCGCAGTATGATGAAATTGACGCCCGATGTCAGCCCGATCACCAGCACGCCCGCTGCCACAGCCGGCAGCGCGAACACATGATAGGCAACGAACGAGAACAGCGCCGCCAGCATCAATCCGCTGAGTTGCACCAGCACGTAGCGCGGCAGCGCCCTTGCATGCGGCGCATCGGAGCGGAACGAAAAGCGCCGGTGCGACAGATAGACCGGCACGATGAACACCGCGTAGCAAAGAGCGCTCACCATCCAGTCCGGGATGCCCGTGTGAAGCCCGATTGCAACGCTCGACAGCGCCACGAAGCAGCCTGCGGCTATCCCGCCAACGCCCACGAACGACGCCAGCTGCAGCACAGCAAGGCGCGCCGGCGCCTGCGCTTCTGCGCGTTGCATCAGACTTTCCAGTGAATCGCTCATCCTGCTGCCGGCCAACTCGATCCAGCCAGCACGGTGAACCCAAACCCTTGCCAATGGATCACCGGCCGCCGCGCAGCCGGTGCAATGCCTCGGACATGGTTGAGAAACACTGAACCGCGGCTACTGCCGCGGCGCCAGTTGCCGCCAGATCAGGAGGATGATGATCGCTCCGACCACTGCTCCGATAAAACCGGCGTTGTCGTTCGGTCCGTACCAGCCAATCGCCTGCCCCAGATATTTGGCCACCAGCGCCCCTACGACGCCAAGCACCGTCGTCAGGATGAAGCCGGACGGCTTGGGATGCCCCGGTGTAATCAGCTTCGCCACAACGCCGGCCAGAAACCCGATGATGATCGCGCCCAGAATGCCCATGCTACCCTCCACGTCCCGACATAAGTGGAGCCACGGCGTCCGCCCCGCAAGCCCAAACCGCTCGTCTTGCTACGCCGTCGCCATCTCCTGCAACTTCCCGTCGGACACCACCGCCAGATCGATCACTTTCTGCAGCTTCGCCGCGTGGCGATACGACGGCTCCATCTGCTGCCCGCTGCTCACCGCTCTGGCGAAGCGCTGAAAATTGCTTTCAACCTCCGGCATGTCGGTGACCACCCAGGTGCCCGTTTCGATATCCTCCCCAAGGCAGACCGAAATCGTCGAACTGGCATGGCGGTGCTGACCTCGACGCCGCCCTTCTCGCCAAAGACCCGCAGCCGCAATTCGTTGAGTTGGCCCGTCGCCCAGCGCGTGGCATGGATCACCCCTAGCGCGCCGTTGCTGAAATCCACCGCCATGGTGAAGCTGTCATTGGCGTCGAGCTCGTACTCGCCGATCTTGTTGCCGGGCGCCTTGTCGAAGGTCTTGAGCCGGGCGAACACATGCGTCGATGTCCAGCCCCGAGCCGTACGATGGCGAAATCGAGGATGTGGACACCGATATCGCCCAGCACGCCGTTCGAGCCGTGCTTGCTTGGACAGCCGCCACAGCCACTGGCTCTCGGTCCGCCAGTCGCCCCAGGCCTTCGATGACCAGCCAGCTCTGCAGATAGCTCGCCTCGACATGCTTGACCGCGCCGATCGGCGCCGCGAGAGCACGATCTCGCGCGCCTTCTGCAGCTCGCGCGACATTGCGGTAGGTGAGGTTGACCATGTTGACGAGCGCCGGACGCCTCGGCGAGCTCGGTCATCTCCATCGCCTTGGCGTAGTCGGTGGCCAGCGGCTTCTCGCAGAACACATGCTTGCCCGCCTTGAGCGCCGCGATCGAGGTCGGGTGGTGGATCGCGTCCGGCGTGACATTGGCGACCGCGTCGAACTCGCCCCAGGCGAGCGCCGCATCGAGCGAGCCGAAGCCCGCTCGATGCTGTGGGTGCGCATTGAATTCGTCGGCACGCTTGACCGGATCGACGTCGACGCCGCCGACGAGCGTCGACCCCCTCAATGGCGGCAAAGTGCTTGGCGTGCTGGTCGGCCATGCCGCCGGTGCCGAGAATGAGCAGTCGCATGTGTGATTCCCTCCGCCGACGCGGCGCTCCCTAGACTCTGTGTTCCTTGCGGTCGCGATCGGCGACGCAGCGCCAGATCCAGCACCTTCTGCAGCTCCGCCGCATGGCGGAACGACGGCTCCGTCTGCACGCCGGTGCGCACCGCCTCGGCGAACCGCTGGTAGTTGGTCTCCACCGGCTCGGCCGTGACCTCGCGCCAGGTGCCGGTCGCCACGTCCTCACCGGCGCAGACGCGCAGCAGCGAGCCCCAGTGGCCATGGCTGAGCTCCAGCCCGCCCTTGTCGCCATAGACCCTCAGCCGCTGGTCGTTGGCATGCCCGCAGGCCCAGCGCGACGAATGGATGGTGCCGATCGCGCCATTGGTGAATTCGGCGCGAGATGATGAAGCTGTCATTGGCGTCGAGCACATATTCGCCCATCCGGTCGCCCGGCGACCTTGCCGAAGGTCTGCAGCCGGCAGTTCATCGACGACGATGTCGACGCCCGGCAGCAAGGTGGTGAAGTCGAGGATGTGGATGCCGATGTCGCCCAGCGTGCCGTTGGAGCCGTGCCCCTTCGACAACCGCCACAGCCACGGCCCTGCGATCGAGGGATCGCTGAAGTCGCGCAGCGCCACCCAGTGCTGCAGGTAGCACGCCTCGATGTGCTTGACCTTGCCGATCGTGCCCGGCAGCGATCAGTTCGCGCGCCTTGTGCAGTTCGGCGACATTGCGGTAGGTGAGGTTGACCATGTTGATCAGCCCGGCCCGCTCCGCCGCCTCCGTCATTTCCATGGCCAGCGGCATGGTTGGTGGCCAGCGGCTTCTCGCAGAACACGTGTTTGCCCGCCGCAATCACCTCCATCGTCGTGGCGTGATGCACGGCCGTCGGGCGTGACGTTGGTCCACCGCGTCGAACTCGCCCCAGGTCGAGCGCCGCCTCGCAGCGAAGGGAAGCGCTTCTCGGCACTCCGAAGGTCGGCGCAGAACAGCCGTCGAGGTTGGCAGGCATCGATGTCGGCCCCGGCGACCATTTCGACGTCATCCATCGCCGCATCAGCCGCGCTTGCGCCTGAGCGTGCGCCATGCGTCCGGTTCCCAGCATCAGCAGTCTTGTCGCCACCGCGTCCTGCCTGCTTGCCGCTAGCGCGGGTGGTGCGCCGAGCCTTGGGGGCCGCGCTCCACGATGTGTTCGATCGCCTGGTCGATCGGGCGGTTCGGGCTGGTCAGCAGTTCGGCATGCCGCTGCGGATTGAACGCCCAGTTCACCGCGTTGCGCAGCACCTTGCCGACCGTCTGGTCGTGATAGGTCGGATAGGTCTCGTGGCCGGGGCGGAAGTAAAAGACGTTGCCCGCGCCGCGCCGGTAGGTGAGGCCCGGAGCGGAACACTTCGCCGCCCTGGAACCACGAGATGAACACTGTCTCCAGCGGCTCGGGGAGCCAGAACGGCTCGCTGTACATCTCCTCGTTCTCGAGTTCGAAATGACCCGGCAGGCCTTTGGCGATCGGATGGCCCGGCTTGAACCACCCAGATCCGCTCGCGCTCGCCTGCCTCGCGCCAGTGTCAGGCTCGCACGGCGTACCCATCAGCCTGCGGAAGATTTTCGAGTGATGCCCCGAATGCAGCACGATCAGCCCCATGCCCTGCCACACCGCCTGCGCGATACGCTCGACCACGGCGTCGTCCACCTCGTCGTGCGCCGCATGGCCCCACCAGACCAGCACATCGGTCTCCGCCAGCCTGGCCTCGGTCATCCCGTGCTCAGGGTCCTGCAACGTTGCAGTTGAGGTCCGAATATTTGCGTCCTCGCCAATCAGCGCGGCAATCTGCGCGTGCATGCCGTTGGGGTAGTTCGCCGCCACCGTGGGGTCCTTGTGCTCATGCACATTCTCGCCCCAGATGAGCGCGCGGATAGTCATGACATCGCCTTTTGAAAGATGGAACGCAGCAGTCGACCGTCCAGCCAACACTGCTACGGCGGCGACTGCCGGGCAAGCCCATTGGAGGACGAATGGGTTCGCCCGGCCCGCGGCCGCCCGCAGCTATTGCCGCTGCAGCGGCTTCCCCGCCGCGTCGAAAGTGTAGACCTTGCCCTGCCGCGGCTTGAGCGACACCCTGTCGCCCGGGTGATACTTGGCGGTACCCTCGACACGGACGACCAGCGGCTCCTCGCCGCCGGCGTCGACATAGACGTAGGTGTCCGAACCCAGGTTCTCGGCGTGGATCACCGTGCCGTTCCCAGGTGCCGCCGTTCGGCACGATGTCGAGATGCTCGCAGCGCACCCCGATCGTCGTGGCGCCCATGCCCTCGGCCAGCTTGCCGTGAGCAGGTTCATCTTGGGCGAACCGATGAAGCCGGCGACAAACAGCGATTGCGGATCTTCGTACAGTTCGAGCGGCGTGCCGACCTGCTCGATCATGCCGTCACGCAGCACGCAGATGCGGTCGGCCATCGTCATCGCCTCGACCTGATCGTGCGTCACATAGATCATGGTGAGTCTTTCCATCGAGCTGGTGCAGCTTGGCGATCTCGATACGGGTCTGCACCCGCAGCGCCGCGTCGAGGTTGCTCAGCGGCTCGTCGAACAGGAACACCTTGCGGGTCGCGCACGATGGCGCGGCCGATCGCGACACGCTGCCGCTGCCCGCCCGAGAGCTGCTCCGGCAGGCGCTTCAGATATTGGGTGAGCTGCAGCTTCTCCGCCGCCGCCTCCACCTTGCGCTTGATCTCGTCCTTCGGCGTGTTCTGCAGCTTCAGCGCATAGGCCATGTTGTCGAACACGTTCATATGCGGATAGAGCGCATAGGACTGGAACACCATCGCGATGCCGCGCTTCGACGGCGCGCGCTCGTTGACCACCTCGCCGTCGATCTCGAGCGTCCCGTCCGAGATGGTCTTCGAGACCCGCGATGCAGCGCAGCAATGTCGACTTGCCGCAGCCCGAAGGTCCGACGAACACCATGAACTCGCCGGAGACGATTTCGAGGTTGATGTGCTTGAGCACCTCAACGTGTGCCGTAACGCTTGTGAGGTCTGTGAGCTTGAGCTGTGACACGATGATGCTTCTTCTTCCTGTGCGGTCCGCCGCTTCAGCGCCGGGCCAATTGACGGAGCGCCGGCTTCAGCCGGCGCCGGGTTTTACTTGACGGAGCCGGCCAGCAGCCCGCGGACGAAATACCGCTGCAGCGAGAAGAACACGATCAGCGGCACGACGATGGTGATGAAGGCGCCGGCGGTCAGGATTTCCCAGTTATTGCCGCGCGAGCCCAGCAGGCTCACCAGCTTGCCGGTCAGCACCAGCTTGCTCGTCCTGCGCGCCGAGGAACACCATGGCGACCAGCAGGTCGTTCCACACCCACAGGAACTGGAAGATCGAGAACGAAGCCAGCGCCGGAAAGCTCAGCGGCAGCACCATGCCGGTGAAAATCTTGAAGTGCGACGCGCCGTCGATACGCGCCGATTCCATGATCTCCTTGGGCAGGCCCGCCATGTAGTTGCGCAGCAGGTAGATGGCGAGCGGCAGGCCGAACGCGGTGTGCGCCAGCCAGATGCCCAGATAGGTCTTGCCATCCTCCGCGCCCAACAGGCTGCGCAATGTCGTTGTAGAGCGTCAGCAGCGGGATCAGCGACATCTGCAGCGGCACCACCAGCAGCCCCACCACCAGCGCCACGATGAGCCCGCGGAACGGAAACCGCATCCAGGCCAGCGCATAGGCGGCAAAGGCCGCGATCAGGATGGGGATGATGGTCGCCGGGATGGTCACCGTGAACGAGTTGATGAAGACTGCGCGACACCCCGTTGGCGGTCAGCACCTCCACATAATTGTCGAGCGTGAAGCGCGGCGCGATCTCCGCCACGTAGAACACGCGCGGTGCCGCGGGTGTGGGTGAACTGGGTGTCCGAGATCCAGGCAAACGCGCCATCGCGCTGCACGGTAATGTTGCCGCCGTCGGTCATCGGCAGGCTGCTGGCCGGCGGCTGCGGCGGCCGGCTCGGCATTGCTCAGGCCGAAATTCGCCCAGCGTCTTGTTGGTGTCCGTGCCGAACACATTGCCGCGGATGACGAATTTGCCGTCCTCCTGCACCTGCGCATCGGCCGCCGGCCGATGCGGGTCACGCCCTGCGATCTGCGACGTGGTGAGCGCCGTCCACCAGCCCGACACGGCCAGCTGATCCTTGTCGCGCAGCGACGAGATCAGCAGGCCCGCGGTCGGGAAGGTCCATAGCAGCACCAGCAACAGCAGCGCCAGGTGCGTGAGCACCCTGCCCATGCTGATACTGGCAATCCAGCTCCGGCAGCGCGGCGCGGCCGGGAGACGTCGCGGGAAGTATCGACAGCGGCGGTCATCAGCGTGTCCCCTCTTCAGCGTTGGCGCGGCGGATGTTCCAGACCATGATCGGCAGCACCGCCAGCATGATGATCACCGCGATGGCCGAGCCGCGGCCGTAGTCGAAGTTGACGAACATCCACTTGAACATGAAATTGGCCAGCACCTCGGTGTCCCACTGGCCGTTGGTCATGGCGAAGATGATGTCGAACACCTTCAGCACCACGATGGTGATGGTGGTCCACACCACCACGATCGTGCCCCAGATCTGCGGGATCATGATGCCGAAGAAGATCCGGAAGCCGTTGGCGCCGTCGATGCGGGCCGCCTCGAGCGTTTCCTCGGGAATGCCGCGCAGCGCCGCCGACAGGATGACCATGGCAAAGCCGGTCTGGATCCAGATCAGGATGACCATCAGCAGCAGCGAATTCCAGAATGGAATGCGTGATCCAGGCCTGCGGCGGCAGGCCGAAGCCCGTGACGAGCGCGTTGAGCAGGCCGATCTGCTCTCGCCGTCGCCGCGGTAGTCGTAGACGAACTTCCAGATCACCGACGCGCCGACGAACGAGATCGCCATCGGCATGAACACCAGCGACTTGGCGATATTGCCCCACCAGAGCCGGTCGGCGAGCACCGCGATCACCAGCCCGAATGCGGTGGCGAAAGACGGCACGATGATCAGCCAGAGGACATTGTTGAAGATGGCGCTGCTGGAAATTGCCGTCGCCGAACGCCCACAGGTAGTTGGCAAAGCCGACGAACACTGCGCCGCTCTTGTCGAAGAAGCTGAGCCGGAACGTCTCGAACACCGGATAGACCAGGTAGACCGAGAGGAACAGCAGCGCCGGCAGCAGGAACAGCCAGGGGCGGATCTGGCTGCGCAGATTGTCGCGCCGGGTTACTTCGCCGCCGGCCAGGTCGCCTGTCGTCGACGTATCCAGGAAGCGGTCGAGCAACCAGTTGGTGCCCCAGAAGTAGGCGACACAGGCCGCCAAGCGCCATGGCAATGGCAATGACGCCGCCAAACAACTGCTGCAGGATGTCGCTCATCGGACTGCTCCTCCCCGGTGCTCTGAGTCTTGATCGATCGATGGGCCGGACGCCGCGGCGTCAGGCCCGTATTTGCATTAGCTTCAGCCTACTTGATGGCGTCCCAGCTGGCCTGGATGTCGTCCGCCACTTCCTGCGCGGACTTGCCGCCCACGAAGTCGACCATGCCGGTCCAGAAGCTGCCAGCGCCGACGGCGCCCGGCATCAGATCGGAGCCGTCGAAGCGGAACGTGGTCGCGTTGAGCAGGATCTTGCCTTCGCTCTTCAGCGTGTCGTTGCCGTAGGTGTCGACATTGGCAGCCTTGAGCGTCGACAGGAAGCCCGACTGCGCCATCCAGATCTCGTTGGAGATCGGGTTCATCAGGAAGTCGATGAAGGCATGAGCCGCCGGCGAATCCTTGGTGATGGTCGGCCAGCGTGCCGGCGCCAAGCACCGGCTTGCCCAGATCCTTGCTCGGCGTACGCCGGGAAGTAGAAGAAGTCCGCGTCGGTGCCGAGCACCGTGCCCTCCGGGAAGAACGACGGAATGAACGAAGCCTGGTGGTGCATGTAGCAGGCCGGCGGCACCGAGAAGAGACCCAGCGGGCTTTCGCGGAAGTCCGTAGTACCCACAGCGGCGACGCCGCCGGCGACCTTCTTGTCGTCCTTGGCGAACGAGCCGAACAGGTCGATGGCGGCGACGACCTTGGGGTCGTTGAACTTCAGGTCGTTGCTGACCCAGGCATCATAGTCCTCGGGCGACTGCGTGCGCAGCATGATGTCTTCGACCCAGTCGGTGGCGGGCCAGCCGGTTGCACCGCCCGAACCGAGGCCGATGCACCACGGCGTCTTGCCGTCGGCGACCATCTTGTCGGTCAGCGCCATCAGGTCTTCAAAGGTCGGTCGGAACCTCGTAGCCGGCATCGGCGAAGTTGTCGGGCGAGTACCAGACCAGCGACTTCAGGTCGGACTTGTAGGGCACGGCGTAGAAGGTCGGCGCGCCGGCCTTGTCCTTGTAGGTGCCGAGACTGACGAACGACGAACCGGCGGCATTGCCCTCCTCGACATTCGTCTTCACGTCATCGCCGAGCGGCACCAGATAGCCCTTGGACGCCATGTCGGCGAGCAGGCCCGGCTGCGGCAGAATGGTGATGTTGGCCGATGAGCCGGCAGCCGCGTCGATCTGCGCCTGCTGCTCGTAGTTTTCCGACGAGCCGTATTCGACCTGGATGCCGGTGGCATCGGTGAAGTAGGCGAGAACGGTCTTGAACTGTTCCTGATCGCCGCCTTCGCGCCACGGGCCCCAGACGGTCAGCTTCTGGCCTTCCATGCCCTTGTGCGCAGCGGCGAAATCGGCCAGGGCCTCCCAGCTGAAGGCGCCTTCGCCCTTGGGGAACTTGAGATCTTCTGCGAGGGCGCCGGTCGCCATCAGCGACACGCTAAGCGCCAGTCCTGCGAGTATTTTGTTCATTGGAATTCCTCCCGAAAAGGACGTTGTTGATCGGAAGGAGCACAGGAAAGAGACACACGAACGCGCGTGCCGACCGTCCCGATAAGTCCTCCCTTAAAACGCGTCGCGAGTCGGCAGCTCTGCCGCCACTTTCCCCCAAAGCGCTTTGGGGCAGAAAATAGCCGTTCTTCAAAATCACTGTCAAGCATCGCGCCGGCAGATTCATTCAGAAATTCGCACTGTTCATATATTCATGTTTATCATCAACTGGTTGGCATGATGTTGCCGCTTTTCTACGTTCAACCTGCTCTGAGGTACGAGCCTCAGGGATTTGAAAGCCTTTGGACTATTGCATCCAAATTTGAAATCGCTTTGAATGTCCCGCTGAGGAGGAGGACTGATGACTGGCAGAAGCCACGGCAGCGCTTTGGCGCCCGCACGCACCGTTGCATCGCCCGCCTTCGCTTGCCCGGTTGCGGCGAGGCGGCCATGAAACTCAAGGAACTGGCAGCAGAGCTTGGACCTGTCGCAGACCACGGTGAGCCGGGCGCTGAACGGCTATCCCGAGGTCAACGAGGCGACGCGGCTGCGCGTCGCCGAAGCGGCCAAGAAGCTCGGCTACCGCGCCAACGTCAATGCCCGCCGCCTGGCGACCGGGCGCGCCGGTGCCATCGGCGTCGCTCTGCCGCTGCAGCGCTCCATGCATTTCGGCCCGCACTTCTCCGAATTCCTTGGCGGCATCGGCGAGCGCCTGGCGCAGGACGAGATCGACATCCTGCTCACCCCCCTCGACTGCCGACGACGAGGTGCCGGTCTATCGAAGGCTGGCCGCCAGCAAGAAGCGTCGACGCCGTCGTCATCTCGGCGCCCACCCTGGACGATCGACGCATCGCCACCCTCACCGAGCTGGGCATTCCGTTTATCCTGCACGGCCGCACCGACCTCGGCCGCCGCACGCCTGGATGGACATCGACAACGCGGCCGCCTTCCACCGCGCCACCAGCCATCTGCTCGATCTCGGCCATCGCCGCATCGGCATGATCAACGGCCCGCTGGAGCAGACCTTCGCCATCCACCGCGACAAGGGCTACCGCGAGGCCCTGCTTGCGCGCGGCGTGCCCTTTGATCCGCAGCTCATCGGCGGCGGCCGCTTCACCGACGAGAATGGTTTCCGCCACGCTCAGGCGATGCTGGAGCGAAAGCCCCGCCCGACTGCCTTTCTCGCCGGCTCGATGATGACCGCGCTCGGCGTCTTCCGCGCCATCCGCTCAGCCGGACTGGAACTCGGCAGGGACGTCTCGATGATCGCCCACGACGACGTGTTCCCCTACCTCAACGCCGACAACATGGTGCCGTCGATGTCGACCACCCGCTCGTCGATCCGCTCAGCCGGCGAGCGCATCGCCGAACTGTGTCCTGCAATTGCTGGGCGGCAAGCCGGTCGAATCGACATCCACGAACTCTGGCCGGTCGAACTGGTACTGCGCGAATCCACCGCCCCCGCGCCCCGCTGACGCCCCCTTCCCTTCGCCCCTCGGGGAGAAGGTGGCACGCATGAGGGGTGAAACCGCCGTCGCAGCGCTATGCCCGCTTCAAGCGCAGATGATTGTCGAACTAGAAATCGAAGCTTCTGCTCGGCGACCGGCGAACCCGCGATGCCCACGATGTCGCCCAGCCCGCTCGAGGCCACAAACCCGGTGCTGTCCGGCGCGATGCCGCAGCCGCTCCTGAGCGTCGTCAATGCGAACGGCGTGCGCGCCTCGGCGTCGATCGCCAGCAGGCTGTCGCCGTCGGGCGAACTGACCGCAATCAGCTTTCCGTCACGTGACGCCGCCACCGAGCCCACATAATTGCGCAGGTCGTGCCAGCATATCCTTGGGCAGTTCGATCAGCTCGATCTCGCCCTCCCGCGTGGCATAGCCCGACCAGTTGCGGGTGCACGCTCGCATCGCCACGGAACTGGCAACCGAACCACACCCTGCCCCTTGCATCGAACGCCATGTGGCGGATCGACAGCTGGTGCAGTCCTGCATCCAGGCGCAACTGCCCGATCAGCGCCCCGCTCCTGGCGTCGACGAAAGCCAGCGACGGATCCATGCTGTCGAGATTGAGCTCCGTCCGGCCATAGTCCGGGTGCGTCTCGATCCCGCCATTGGCAATGGCGAACATCGTTCCATCTTCGGCATCAGCAGCATCTCGTGCGGCCCGGTTCCGTATGTGTCGAACTCACCGACACGCTTGTAGCCGCCCATCACGTCGTAGATGCCGATGACACCCCGCGCATCGTCGAAGTCATTCTCCGTCGCATACAACAGCCGCCCATCGGGCGAGAACGCGCCGTGCCCGAAAAAGTGCCGGCCCTCGATGCTGGTCAGCGTCTCCGGCGCCTCCCGCCCCGCCGGATCGAACACCAGCGCGAACGTCCCCGGCTGCCGCGCAAACACCACCGCCTTGCCGGTGAGCGGCGAGAACGTGATGTCGTGTCCCCGGTCCGGCAGATCGACGCTGGCGACGAGCGCGCCCGTCTCGGTCAGCAGCGCCGCGCCATATCCACCACCCGACTTCTGGATCGCTGACGCAAACACCAGCTCCGACCGTGCCAGTGCCTCCGCCCGGCTCGGCAGCAGCGCGGCCGCAAAGCCTGCACCGGCCGCCTTGATGAATGCGCGTCTCTGCCACATGGCTTCAGTCTCCGTCGAGTGCCGAGAATCCCGACCGAGAGTCCGAGCGCCGACGCAAGGTTGTCGCCCACCAGCACCTGCAGCGAGTTGGTGATGATCACCAGATAGTCGAGCGCCTTGCGCTGCTCGGGATCGTCCAGCGCATCTCCGATCGGGTCCGTAATCAGCGCCACGCGCCCGCGCCGCGTTCTCGAACTCGAAATCCGTGCCGTTGGCGATCCAGCCATTGGTGGTCCCCATGGCCTCGGTGAACCGGGCGTCGAGGAAGAACTCCGCGAGACCGGCGAAGTTTACCGCGATGGTCGGCACGCTCAGGCTGGAGCGCCAGAACAGCGCTGACTTCGGCTTCGGCGTCGCGCCCGTTGCGCCGAGCACAGGCGTCAGCCGTGTGTCGCGCAACGCCTCGGTGCCGTGCACCAGGGTCGCCGCCAGCTTTTCCAGCACCTCGGTCTCGGTGCGATAGTCGTCGGAGTCAGCCTTCGGATGCTCCAGTGCTTCGGTCACCCCGGCGGGGTCGGCCCATTCGGTGTCCATGGTCACGGCAAGGCCCGCCACCAGGGTGGCGATCGCATCGGCATAGCTACAGCGATACGCACCATCCGCGGTCGCCAGATCCTCCGCGCCGGTCCCGAACATCAGGAACTCCAGCGCTCCCAGTCCCTGCATCGCGACGCTTTTACCTTGCAGCGATTCAGCGCTCGCTGCCGTTGCGTCCTTTTCAGCCAGCGCCTTCTGCACCTGCTTCAGCGCAATACCCTTGGGATCGGGCCAGAACAGCATGCGTTCCAGCCGGTCGCCCACGCCGAGCGGTCCAATGTGGACGAACTCGACCCGGGCATAGGCCAGCGCCACCGCCTTGAACTGTGCCTGTCCATCCGCCAGTGCCGCCGCCGACGGCGCGGCGCAGAGGGCATCGAGATCCGTCTTCAGCGCCGCAGCTTCCACATTGAGCTGATGGAAACCGGGCCGGATATAGCCTGTGATGGCTCCAGAAATCATGTCCGCGACCGGGACCGGCAGCGCTGAAGCAAACGCAGGACCCGCGCCGAGCGCAAGCAGGGTGGCCAACCAAAAACGCATCACAGCGACTCCAGGAAACTCACGAGATCATCGCGCTCGGATTTTGACATCTGTGCGAAGCTGTCACGCGATTTCTGCGCCTCGCCGCCATGCCAGAGGATCGCTTCGGTCAGGTTGCGCGCGCGTCCATCGTGAAGAAAGAACGTGTGACCCGACACCGCCTCGGTCAGCCCGGTACCCCACAGCGGCGCCGTGCGCCATTCGTAGCCGTCGGCCTGCCCTTCGGGCCGGTAGTCGGCAAGGCCGTCCCCCATGTCGTGCAGCAGGAAATCCGAATATGGCCAGATCAGCTGAAATTTGTGCTGCGGATCGGGCGCTTTGCGCGATGTCACATATTTGGGCACATGGCACGAAATGCAGCCTGCCTTGTAGAATGCCGCTTTACCGCGCAGCACCTCAGGCTTGTCGATATCGCGGCGCTGCGGCACCGCAAGGTCCTGCGCATAAAATGTCACCAGATCGAGGATCGGATCTGGTGCCTCGCCGACCCCCAGCCGGGCCTGCTCGCCGGTCGGTGCGCTCATGCATGCCACCTCGCCCTCCATGCAGTCGCCGTGCGGCCTGTTGACCAGCGGCGTCGCAATGCCGATGTCGCCGGCAAAGGCCTCGGCCGATTGCGTGCGGATCGTTGGCGCGCCGTCTTTCCAGCCGAACCGCCCGAGCGCCACCTTCCCGGTCGCCAGGTCGGTGACCCAGTTTGGTTTGCCCGATATCCCGTCCTTGTCCGCATCAGCCTCATCGGCATGCGCCAGGATGTCTTCGACTGGAATCTGCTCGACCAGTCCCAGCCCCACCATCTGCGGCGCGACGCGCGGGCTCAGCATCACGTCCTTCGCCATCGGTCCATAGCCGAGATCGGCCACTGAATAGTTCGGCGACCGCAGCGTGACAACCGTTCCGTCACCCAGCGTCACCGGCAGGTCGGTGTAGTCGATCACCATGCGGCCCTCGGCCTTGAGGCCCGGCACCGCGAAATTCTGCAATTGGGTGCCATAGACAGGATCGGGGATCACATTGGCAGCGCGGCTTTCGATCAACGCCCGGTCCGCATCGGTGCGTGGCGGCACCGACAGGCGGAGGAACATCGAGACACCATCGTCGGTGCTGTTCCCCGGCGGATGGCCACGGCCATCCTTGAGGTGACAGTTCTGGCACCCCCGCGCGTTGAACAGCGGCCCCAGCCCATCCGAGGCTTCGGTTGAAGACGGCGCCGACACCCAGACCTTGGTGAAAAAGCCGTTGCCGAGATTGAACTCTTCCTGCTGGGCGAAGGTCAGATTGGCCTGCGGGTAGGAGAAGGAATCCCGGTTCACCAGCTTCTTGGTGGTTGCCGCGCCCGCGGGCAAGCGTTCGAACGGCTCCGGTTTGCTGAAATCGCTGGTAGGCGCCGTCACCGCCCGCACGCGCGCAAGGTCCTTGGGCGTCAGATCGCTGCGCATACCTGCCTCGTCCGCCAAAGCAAGGCTCGCGGAGAGCAAGATGACCAGGACTGCCGTCAGGCGCTTGTGCATGTCAGCGATTTCTAGCACGTCCTGGTCAGTCCAGGATCAGATGGGGCGCCGCGGACGAAAGCAATCCGCGGCGCGTGGATTCTACTGGAAAACCGCATCGGGGTTGGTCAGGCTGTCACTGCCCTCGATGGTCACGCCATTGAGTTGCAGCAGCGAAACGACGCGCTCGACCCCGCGGGTCTGGGCGATCAGGCTGTCGATTGCTGCCTGCACTACCGCATTGCCCTCGTCATTGCCTTCGCCGATCATCTGGTCGTACTTCTCGACGCTATCACCGCGCGTCTTCATGATTTCGAACTTGGCGAGCGTGTCGTCGAGCAGGCCCTTGAGTTCCGTGTCGAGCGCCGGATCACGCGCGGCCACCAGTTCGGACACCGACGGCCCCTCGACGACGCTGCCGTCGAGCCGCGTGTACTTGCCGAGGTACACGTTCCGCACGCCGATCGCGTCGTGCAGATAGCTCATGTAGGTGGTGTCGGAGAAGCAATCGTGTTCTTCCTCCGGATCGTGCAGCAGGAGGCCCAGCTTCATGCGCTGTCCGGCCAGTTCGCCGAACGACAGCGAACCCATGCCGGTGAGGATTGCCGAAACGCCCAGTTCCGGCAGCGCCTTGCGGGCTGCACCGTCATCCTGCCAGTCGGCCACCATCTCCTTGAGATCGGCGAGCAGCAGCATCGAAGCCGACTTCAGATAGTCCGCCCGCCGCTCGCAATTGCCGCCCGTGCAGGCCTTGAGATCGTAGTCGGTCGCCGGCCGCACGCCGGCACCCGGACCGGTGCCGTTCAGATCCTGTCCCCAGAGCAGGAATTCGATGGCGTGATACCCGGTCGTGACATTTGCCTCGATCCCGCCCGCCTCATCTATGGACAGGATGAATTCGGGCGAGAGCTTCGACGCATCGACATCCTTGCCATCGATCTTGAAACTCTGATTGGCGATGATGTTCGCCGTATAGAGACCGTTCTCGTCGCTCTCGGTGCCATATGAGGCGTCCACGTAGTCGATCAGCCCCTCGTCCAGTGGCCAGGCATTCACCTTGCCCTCCCAGTCGTCGACGATCGGGTTGCCGAACCGGTAGGCCTCGGTCTGCTGATAGGGCATCCGGGCAGCCTTGTAGGCGTCCCGCGCCGCACCCAGCGTCGCCTCGCTCGGCGCGGCAAGCAGCGCGTCAATAGCGGCGTCGAGCCCTTCCGCCGTCGTCAGCGCGTCCGAATATCCGGCAAGCGCGATGTCTGCATAGGTCTTCAGAATATCGTTTGTCGCCGGCTCTGCCGCGCGCACCCCAATGCTCGTCAAGGCGAGGCAGAGCGCCACGCTTGTGCCAAATATCGCACCCGACCTCAGCGATTTCATGAAAATGCTCCCTGTCTGCAATACGACCCACCCCCAAGTGAGGCTTCCAAATAAATGTCACGCCGCGATGAACGTCCCGCAGCGGCCTAACAAAGCTGATTGTGCCAATCAAGAAATAAGTGCCCAGCTTAGAACTGCTCTAAAGACAATGCCTATGCTTCGATCACGAGTTCGCTTGCCGGGTTCAGCAACGATTTGCGTGGTGCGGCGTATTTTCACGCACCCCGACCATGCCGCCGATCAGGCGCTCAAAGCCGCTCCCCCGTCCCCATCTCAACTCCTTCCCGCAAAAGAGGCACTGTCACAATTGTCACAATTGGTTAGGGAGCATCGGGCAGCCCCGCTTGCAACGAAGCGTTATGCCGCGCTGAAGTTACGGCGGAAGGGAAAGTGGCACCCTCCAGATTACCGTCATGCAGGTGTCATATGACCCGCCTAGTTGACGCCCGGCTTCTCAGTGCTCCGCCTGAGTCAAAGAATTAAAACTACCTCACAGGGAGACGCAGAATGAACTACAAGACAGCGTTTGCCGCGTCGGTTTCGGTCGCCGCCCTTATGGCTTCCACCTTCGCCGCCTCGGCTCAGGACATGACGGCGCTCTACGACGCCGCCAAGGCCGAAGGCCAGCTCACCACCATCGCCCTGCCGCATGACTGGTGCGGCTACGGCGCCGTGATCGAGGGCTTCAAGGCCAAGTATCCCGGCATCACCGTCAACGAACTGAACCCCGACGCCGGCTCGGGCGACGAAATCGAGGCCATCAAGGCCAACAAGGGCAATACCGGCCCGCAGGCCCCCGACGTGATCGACGTCGGCCTGTCCTTCGGCCCTACGGCCAAGGCCGATGGCCTGATCCAGCCCTACAAGGTCTCGACCTGGGACTCGATCCCGGACAGCGCCAAGGATGCCGACGGCTACTGGTACGGCGACTACTACGGCGTGCTCTCGTTCCTGGTGAACAACGACCTCGTGCCGAAGGTCGCCGACCAGCTGGGCCGACCTCAAGAAGCCCGAATACGCCGACCCCGTTCGCCCTCGCCGGCGATCCGCGTGCCGCCAACCAGGCGATCCAGGCCGTCTATGCCGCCGGCCTCTCGACCGGTGCCAAGGCGGGTGCCGATGCCGGCGCTGCCGGCCTCAAGTTCTTCGCCGACCTCAACGCCGCCGGCAACTTCGTGCCGGTCATCGGCAAGGCCGCCTCGGTCGCCCAGGGCACGACCCCGATCGTCGTCGCCTGGGACTACAACGCGCTGGCATGGCGCGACGGCTTTGCCGGCAACCCGGTCGCCGAAGTCGTCGTTCCCTCCGACGCGGTCGTCGCCGGCGTCTACATCCAGGCCATCCGCGCCTACGCGCCGCACCCCAACGCCGCCAAGCTCTGGATGGAATATCTCTATTCGGACGAAGGCCAGATCGGCTGGCTGGCTGGCTATTGCCACCCGATCCGCTTCAACGACCTGGCCGCCAAGAACGCCATTCCGGCAGGACCTGCTGGCCAAGCTGCCGCCGACCCGGCCCTCTACGCCAAGGCCGTGTTCCCGACCCTCGACGAGCAGGGCGCCGCCAAGGAGGCGATCACCGCGACAGTGGGACTCCGTCGTCGGCGCCAATGTCCAGTAACAGCGACACCGTCTGTCGCAACCACGACCGCCCCGGCTTCAGCCGGGGCGGTTCCCGCTCGCCGCAGGCCCGTTCGCCGGCATGCGCTGGGGCGACTATCTCGGCGTCGCGCCCTTCCTCATCTTTGCGCTGCTGTTCCTGATCGTGCCGACGCTCTATCTGGTCGTCGGCGCCTTCGTCGATCGCGACGGCAATTTCACGCTGCAGAACATCGTCGATCTGGGCACGCCGCAGATCCTGAGCTCCTTCTGCGATTTCGATCCGCATCTCCGCCGCCTCCGCCTTGCTCGGCGCCGCTGTTCGGTCTTGCTCATCGCGCTGGCGATCATCCGCGGCCGCCTGCCCGCCGCCATCCGCTCCACCGTGATGACCTTTTCCGGCGTCGCCTCCAATTTCGCCGGCATCCCGCTCGCCTTCGCCTTCCTCGCGACGCTCGGCCGGCTCGGGCTCGTCACCGTCATGCTGAAGACCGTGTTCGGCTTCGACATCTACCGCGCCGGCTTCAATCTCCTCAGCTTCTGGGGCCTGACGCTCACCTATCTCTACTTCCAGATCCCGCTGATGATCCTGATCATCGCGCCGGCCATCGACGGGCTGACGAAGGAGTGGAGCGAGGCCGCCGCGACGCTCGGCGCTACGCCCTGGCAGTTCTGGCGCTATGTCGGCCTGCCGGTGCTCTGGCCGAACCTGCTCGGCACGCTGTCGCTGCTGTTCGCCAACGCCTTCGGCGCCATCGCCACCGCCTACGCGCTGACCGGCTCCTCGCTCAACATCGTGCCCATCCTGCTCTACGCGCAGATCCGCGGCGACGTGCTGCAACAATCCCGGCCTCGGCGCGGCGCTGGCGCTCGGCATGATCGTCATCACCGCCGCTCGCCAACGTCATCTACCTCGTCATCCGCACGCGCGCGGAGCGGTGGCTCAAATGAAGACGAACAATGCTCTGGGCCTGGATCGATCTTCGTTCTCGGCGCGCTCTATTTCCTGCTGCCGCTGCTCGCGACGTTCGAGTTCTCGCTGAGCATCCGCCGCGACAGGCTACAGCTTCGACGCCTACGCCAACGTGCTTTCAGACGCCTGCCTTCCAGGCGACCTTCGGCTACTCGCTGGTCATCGGCATCGCCACCATCATCGTCGGCATCGTGATCGTCGTGCCGGCCGCCTATTTCGTGCGGCTGCGCGCCCCGCAGCTGCGCCCGATCATCGAGTTCGTGACGCTGCTGCCGCTGATCATCCCGCCGATCATTCTGGTCTTCGGCTACATCCGGCTGTACAATTCGAGCTCCATCCTGCCGCTGACCAATTCCATCACTCGGCACCAACATCCTGCTGACCCTCGCCTATGTCGCGCTGGCCCTGCCCTACATGTATCGCGCCGTCGACACCGGGCTGCGCACCATCGACGTGCAGACGCTGACCGAGGCGGCAAACATCCTCGGCGCCAACACCGTTCGACCATCCTGCTGCGTGTCATCTTCCCCAACATCATCGTCGCGGTGCTGTCCGGCGCCTTCCTGACCCTCGCCATCGTCATCGGCGAGTTCACCATCGCCAGCCTGCTCAACCGCCCGGCCTTCGGCGTCTACATGCAGAACGTCGGCGCCAACCGCGCCTACGAGCCGGCGGCGCTGGCCGTCATCTCCTTCGTCATCACCTGGGGTGCGATGGGCATGATCCAGTTGCTCGCCCGCTTCGCCCCCCGCACTGCCGCCCGGACGGACTGACACCATGGCCGAAGAATTTCTCCGCATCGAAAACCTGGTCAAGGCGTTCAACGGCAACACAGGTCGTCAAGGGCGTCAACCTGAGCTTCAACAAGGGCGAGTTCGTCTCCCTGCTCGGCCCCTCCGGCTGCGGCAAGACCACGATCCTGCGCATGATCGCCGGCTTCGAGCGCCCGACCTCCGGCACCATCCTCGTCGAAGGCAGCGGACATCACCACGCTGCCGCCCAACCAGCGCAAGATCGGCATGGTGTTCCAGGCCTACGCGCTGTTCCCCAACATGAACGTCGCCGACAATATCGGCTTCGGCCTCAAGATCGCCGGCATGCCAGCCGAGGAACGCCGCGCCCGCGTCGAGGAGATGCTCAAGCTCATCGGCCTCTCCGGCTACGGCAAGCGCTTCCCGTTCGAGATGTCCGGCGGCCAGCAGCAGCGCGTCGCGCTGGCCCGCGCCCTCGCGCCCAAGCCCGCGCATGCTGCTGCTCGACGAGCCGCTTTCGGCGCTCGACGCCAAGATCCGCGTCTCACTGCGCGAGGAGATCCGGGCCATCCAGCGCGACCTCGGCATCACCACGATCTTCGTGACCCACGATCAGGAGGAGGCGCTGTCGATCTCCGACCGCATCGTGGTGCTGAATGCCGGCAAGGTCGAGCAGTTCGGCACCCCGTTCGAGGTCTACAACAAGCCCGCCACCCGGTTCGTCGCGTCGTTCGTCGGCACGCTCAACACCCTCAAGGGCACGCGTCGCGGACGCGGCCGCAGGATCGTCGCCATCGACGGCCAGTTGGTGACCATTCCGGCGCTTCCTGCCGACCGCCAGCAGCGGCGAGGCGATTTCCCTGACGATGCGCCCGGAAGCGGTGTAGCTCGCCAATGGTCAGGACCGCGACATCGTGCTCGATGGCAAGGTCATCGAGGTCAGCTTCCTCGGCTCGGTCATCCGCCTCAAGGTCAGGCCTGGGCGAGAACACCATCGACCTCGACACCTTCAACGATCAGCGCGCGCCGCCACCCGCCTACGATGCAGTCGGTGCGCGTAACGCTCGCCGGCAGCGACGTCCTCGTCCTCGACGCCTGAGCCCCACCGATGCTCAACATCCTGCTGATCACCGCCGACCAGTGGCGCGGCGACAGCACCGGCTACGCCGGCCATCCGCTGGTGAAGACACCCAGCCTCGACGCGTCTCGCCGCCGATGGAACGGCATTCCTCCGCCATTACGCGACGACTGCGCCCTGCTCGCCCGCCCGCGCCTGTCTCTATACCGGGCTCTACCAGATGAACACTCGCGTCGTTCGCAACGGCACGCCGCTCAGCGCCCGCTTCGACAACATCGCGCTCGCCGCCCGGCGCGCCGGCTACGATCCCACCCTTTTCGGCTACACCGATCAGGTCGCCCGACCCCGCGGCGCTTCCCATCGGCGATCCGGCGCTCACCAGCTATGAGGGCGTCCTTCCCGGCTTCACGGCGCGGATAAGGCTGCCGGAGCACGAGAAAGCCTGGCTCTCCTGGCTGCGCGCGCAGGGCCTCGATTTTCCCGACCGCGAGATCGCCCATCTGCCCGTTGGCGCCCCACCCGGGGCGATCAGCGATGCCCCGCCGGCCTACTCCGGCGACCAGACGCAGACCGCTTTCCTCGCCGGCGAATTCATCCGCTGGCTGGGCGAACAGGATGCCGACGCGCCATGGTTCGCCCACCTGTCACTGCTCCGCCCGCACCCGCCCTTCATCGTGCCCGCGCCCTACAACACCATGTTTGCACCAGCCGACGTCGGCGATTTCCGTCGCGCCGCCTCGCTGGAGGACGAAGCCGCGCTCCATCCCCTGTCGGACTTCACCTTGCGCACCACCCCGGCCGAGCATTTCGTCCCTGGTGCAAGCGGCCTCGTCGCGTGATTTCAGCGACGCCGAGTTCCGCCAGATCAAGGCCACCTATTACGGCATGATCGCCGAAGTCGACGCCCAGCTCGGCCGTGTCTTCGCCGCGCTCGAGGCAGATGGGCGATTGGGACAATACCCTGATCATCTTCACCTCCGATCACGCCGAAATGCTTGGTGACCATTTCACCCTCGGCAAGGGCGGCTATTTCGACGAGAGCCAGCACATTCCCGCTGATCATCCGCGACCCGCGCCAGCCGGCCCGCGGCGCGCGTATCGACGCCTTCACCGAATGCGTCGATATCTATCCGACCCTGCTCGAGATCATCGGCGCCCGTCCCGCCCAGATCGCCGACGGCACGTCGCTGCTGCCGTTCCTCTCCACCGGCGCACCTCCAGCGGAATGGCGCGATGCGGTGCACTGGGAGTTCGACTTCCGCGACGTCCCCGAGCAGACCGCCGAGCACGTCTTCGGTCTCCCTTCCACCCGCCTCAACCTCAGCGTCATCCGCACCGCCCGCTAGAAATACGTCCACTTCGCCGCCCAGCCGCCGCTGCTCTTCGACATGCTGGCCGATCCGGATAACCGGGTGAACCTCGCCGACCGATCCCGCCCACCTCGCCCTCCGCCTCGACCTCGCCGAAAAACTGCTCAGCTGGCGCGCCGAACACCTCGACCAATCCCTCGCCCTTACCGCCCTGACCGACCTTGGCCCGGTATCCATCCCCCGCTGACCGCTTCAGAAACTCTTCGCCACTGCCGCCTCCACCCACCCCATTGCCTTGCCCACAAGGTCATCCCCTGACACTGCGACGACTTGGTGAATGCAGGCCTCCGGGCGTAGGTGTCCACTTTAGGGCCGCGGTAGACTGCGTTATCCTAGCTAAGATTGAGGCCGGTCAGGGGGAGGTCGGGCGATGCTTCGGACTACGATTTCAATTGCTGTCGTTCTTGTGGGCACCGGATGTGCAATGGCTCAGGGTGACGTGGCGTTGGGCGCACTGGTGTTCGAGGAGAAATGTCTGTCGTGCCACTCGATGGGTGACGGGATCGCGAAGAAAGGCCCTGAACTGACCAACCTCATCGGCCGGCCCGCAGCTTCGGTAGACGGATATAAGTATTCGGACGCCATGCTTGAGGCAGCGCAGAGTGGGCTGGTCTGGGACCTTGACGCACTGAACCAGTTTATCACCAAGCCACGCAAAGTGGTCAATGGCTCCTATATGGCCTTCACCGGGCTGAGCAATCCCGACGATGTCGCCAACGTCATCGCCTATCTTGCGACTTTCACTCCACCGGCCCAATAGGCCGCACGGGGAGTGTCAGGCTGGTTCTACCAGAGCGAGTTCCTCGCCGCCCTCCCCCTTGTGGGGAGCGATCAAGGGTGGGGATCGGCGAGCCACCGGTTCAAGCTCATCGGCCTCAACTCAGCACCTGCCGAAGACATCGCGTGCCACACGCTCATCACCTCCAACCCCCGCTCCCACCTCACCATTCCCCAACTTATCCCCCTCCCATCCAGCTGCGGTATAATCCCCCTCATCCGCACCCCGAAGCGAGATCATGACGAGTGGTTGGGGTGAGGGAGGCTGGTGGATCGGGGGTCGCCCCGGTTCGGGCTGGCGGTACAGATGTCACCTGGCGGGCTGCCGGTCCATCCTACTCGGATGGAGACGAGCAGCCGAGGAGCGAGCCCTGTGCCGCAGTCACCAACTCCAGTCGTTCCGGCGAGGCGGAAGCCTCTTAATCGCGGACTACCCGCTCGGCTGAACGCCTCGCCGGGACCGCTTCACTGCTGCAGAACCCGGATGCCGCTGGCAGTCCGGCGCTTCGGCTCGCCACCCTTCCCCACGATCAATACCGATGCTTTACTTGCCACATGGCGTTCACCCTCAGGCAGCTGCAATATTTCATCACCGTCGCCGAAGAGGGTACCGTCTCCGGCGCGGCCCAGAGCCTCTCCATTTCGCAGTCGGCGGTGACCGAGGCCATCAAGGAGCTGGAGGGCGACCTCGGCGTCAGCCTGTTCGAACGGCACCGGCGCGGACTGACCATTACCCACAAGGGACACCAGTTCTACCGCCACGCGACGCGCATTCTCGCCGGTGTCTCGGATGCCCGGCGCAGCTTCTCCGAAGCCGAAATCGCGGTGCCGGGGACCCTCCATCTCGGCGTCACCTCACTGGTCGCAGGCTACGTGCTCTCCGACCTCCTGGCGCGCTACCGCCGCGCCCACCCATCGGTCGACGTGTCGGCCATCGAGGACAATGGCGACTATCTCGAGCACCTGCTGATCGGCGGCGAGCTCGACGTGGCGGTGATGGTGATATCCAACCTGCGCGACCGCGTCGCGCTGCAGGCCGAGATTTTCGAGACCTCGCCCTACCGCCTCTGGTTGCCGCTCGGGCACCGGCTGGCGAGCGCCGACATCATCTCCATCAGCGATCTGGTGCCGGAACCGTTGATTATGCTGACCGTCGACGAGACCGAAGAGAACACCGGCAAGCTCCTTTCCGCCCTCGGTACCAAGCCGCATGTGGCGTTCCGCACCCGTTCGGTCGAGGCCGTTCGCAGTCTCGTCGCCACGGGGGCTGGAATCGCGCTGCTCCCCGATCTGGTCTACCGGCCGTGGTCGCTGGAAGGCGACCGCATCGAAAGCCGCGACATTTCCGGTGCCCTTCCCGTGGTGCAGGTCGGGATGGTCTGGCGGCGCGGGTCCACCCTGCCGCAGGCGGCGCGCGACTTCATTGGCATCGCCCAGCAGCAGCACCTGGTCCGACAGCGCAGCTGAGCTATCGGAAAATCCGATATTACCTATCGAGGGAATAAATTTGCGATTGTTAACGAGCCCTATACGCTCCACACTTTGGGGATGCCGCGCGCCCGCGCCGCGCCCGAGCAGGGAGATTTTGAATGAAATCCACACTCAGAATTGGCACCGCGCTGACCCTCGTCGTGGCGTTCAACGCCCAGGTCATTGCGCAGGACATGCCGATGTCCGTCGGCGCCGGCGAAGGCGCAGTCAACATTGTCGCCTGGCCCGGCTATATCGAGCGCGGCGACACCGAGGGCTGGGACTGGGTCACGGACTTCGAAAAGGCCACCGGCTGCATGGTTGCCGTCAAGACCGCCGCCACCTCCGATGAAATGGTCACCCTCATGAACGGCGGCGGCTTCGACCTCGTGACCGCTTCCGGCGACGCCTCGCTCCGGCTTGTCGCCGGCAAGAAAGTCGTACCGGTCAACACCGACCTGATCCCGAGCTGGAGCACCGTCGACGAGCGGCTGCAGAATGCCCCCTGGTACACCGTCGACGGCAAGCATTACGGCGTGCCCTACCAGTGGGGTCCGAACGTCCTCATGTACAATACCGACGTCTTCCCCACCGCGCCGACCAGCTGGAACGTGGTGTTCGAAAAGATGGACCTGCCCGACGGCAAGTCGAACGAGGGCCGCGTGCAGGCCTATGACGGTGCTATCCACATCGCCGACGCCGCCAACTATCTGATGATGCACAAGCCCGAACTGAAGATCACCGATCCCTACGAGCTCAACGAAGAGCAGTATGCGGCGGCCATCGAGCTGCTGAAGGGGCAGCGCAAGCTGGTCGGCCGTTACTGGCACGACGCCGCCGTGCAGGTGGACGATTTCAAGACCGAGGGCGTGGTTGCCTCCGGGTCGTGGCCCTACCAGGTGAATACGCTGCAATACGACGAACAGCCGATTGCCTCCACCATTCCCGAGGAAGGCGCGACCGGCTGGGCCGATACCACCATGCTCGCCGCCGATGCAGCCCATCCCAACTGCGCCTATATGTGGCTTGAGCACTCTATCCAGCCCAAGGTGCAGGGTGACGTTGCTGCCTGGTTCGGCTCGGTGCCGACCGTCCCCGCGGCATGCAAGGGCAATGAGCTGCTGACCGACGACGGCTGCGCGCTCAACGGCTTCGACAACTTCGACAAGATCAAGTTCTGGAAGACCCCGACCGCGCAATGCGCTCAGGGCGAATGCGTCCCCTACTCGCGCTGGGTGAGCGACTACATCGGCGTGATGGGCGGCCAGTAACAATCTGAGGGGCGGGGCAGCGATGCTCCGCCCTCTCGCATCGCCGGCAGGGGGCCAGCCAGCGCAATGACCGCGGCCGTTTCACTCAACAAGGTCTCGCGACATTTCGGCACCGTCAAAGCCATGGACGAGGTCGATCTCGAAATCGCCCCCGGCGAGTTTTTCGCCATGCTCGGCCCGTCTGGCTCAGGCAAGACCACCTGCCTCCGCGTCATCGCCGGCTTTGAGCAGCCAAGCTCCGGCCACATAGAGATCTTCGGCGAAACCGCGGAGGGCGTGCCGCCCTATCGGCGCAACGTCAACACGGTGTTCCAGGATTACGCCCTGTTCCCGCACATGAACGTCATCGAAAACGTCGCCTATTCGCTGATGCTGAAGAAGGTGCCGAAGCCGGAGCGTCTGAAGCAGGCGCAGGACGCCCTCGATCTGGTGAAGCTCGGTACCTATGGCAGCAGGAAACCCGGTCAGCTCTCGGGCGGTCAACGGCAGCGCGTTGCGCTGGCCCGCGCCATCGTTAACAAACCCAGGGTGCTGCTGCTCGACGAGCCGCTCGGTGCCCTCGATCTGAAGCTGCGCGAGAGCATGCAGGAAGAACTGAAGGCGCTCCAGAGAACGCTCGGCATCACCTTCATCTTTGTGACGCACGATCAGGGCGAGGCCCTCAGCATGGCTGACCGCGTCGCGGTATTCAACGATGGCAGGGTGCAGCAGGTCGGCACCCCCGAGGACGTCTACAAGCGCCCGAACACGCGCTTCGTGGCGGATTTCGTCGGCTCCTCCAATGTGCTGCCACCGGACTTCGTCTACGGCGTCCTTGGCGAGCAGCGCTGGGCCAGCCTCCGTCCGGAAGCCATCCATGTGATGGCGGCGGGCACCAGCGCCTCGCGCCTCACCGGTACCATCCTGACCCGGCTGTATCTCGGTCCCACCATCAAGCTCACCATCGACCTAAATGGAACGTCGATCCACGCTGTCGTGTCCTCATCCGAGGCAGTGCCTCCGGAAGGAGCGAGGGTTACGCTCGGCTTCGCCAAGGATGCACTTCACCTGATGGAGAGCGGCGAGTGAACGCTGCCAGCAGCGCCATTCTCGAAAACCGGCGCGGCTGGCTGGGTCGGCCTCTCCGACCTGTTCTGGCAACGGCCGAAGCTATTGGTCTTTCTCATGCTGACGCCGGCTGCGCTGTGGCTCGGCATCGTTTATCTGGGGTCGCTCTTCGCGCTGCTGCTGCAGAGCTTCTTTCACATCGACGACTTCTCCGGCTTGGTCGTCCACGAGTTCACCCTCAGGACCTATGCCGAACTGTTCAAGCCACAGAACGCCGACATCATCATCCGCACGGTCTCGATGTCGGCAGCAGTGACCGTCGCCTCGGCCATCATCGCGTTCCCCATCGCCTACGTCGCGGCCCGTTACGCCCGCGGCAGATGGAAGGCTCTGTTCTATCTGGGTGTAATGCTCCCACTGTGGTCGAGCTATCTGGTCAAGGTCTACGCCTGGAAGCTCATCCTCGCCAAGGAAGGCATATTGAGCTGGGCGTTCGAGCAGTTGCACGTGACCTTCATACTCGACGCCATTCTCGCCATCCCGGTGATCGGCGGCAATTCTCTCAGCATCAGCTTCCTCGGCACCTTCCTGGTCTTCGTCTACATCTGGCTGCCCTACATGATCCTCCCCATTCAGGCGGCAGTAGAGCGTGTGCCCGTCAACCTGATCGATGCATCGTCCGATCTCGGGGCGACGCCGATGAATACGTTCCGGCACGTGATCTTCCCGCTGGCCCTGCCGGGGATCGTTGCAGGATCGATCTTCACCTTCTCGCTGACTCTGGGCGACTACATCATCCCGCAGATCGTCGGCTCGTCCCGGCTGTTCATCGGCCAGGCGGTCTACGCACAGCAAGGGACCGCGGGCAACATCCCGCTCGCTGCCGCCTTCACCGTCGTCCCCATCGTTATCATGGGCCTCTATCTCTGGGGCGCCCGGCGCATGGGAGCCTTCGATGCGCTCTGACCGGCAAGGTGCCTCGTGGCCGTTGAAGCTCGCGGCGGGCGCGGGCCTGTTCTATCTGCTGGTGCCGCTGCTGCTGATATTCGTCTATGCCTTCACCACCGAAGAAAAGAGCTATGTCTGGCCACCGCCTGGCCTCACGCTCAAATGGTTCGAAGTAACCTGGAATCGCCCGGACGTATGGAGGGCGCTGACGCTTTCGGTGCAGGTTGCGGCAATCTCGACCACGCTCGCATTGATCCTCGGGACGTTGTGCGCGGCGGCCGTGTCCGGCTCGAAATTCTTCGGCCGCGAGGTGATTTCGCTGCTGGTTATCCTCCCCATTGCATTGCCAGGTATTATCACCGGCATCGCGTTGCGCTCGGCATTCAGCCTCATGGAGATTCCCTTTTCCTTCTGGACGATCATTCTAGGTCACGCGACGTTCTGCATTGTCGTGGTCTACAACAACGCGGTGGCGCGGTTCCGACGCACCTCCGGCTCGCTGATCGAAGCGTCGATGGATCTCGGAGCCGATGGCTTTCAGACCTTCCGTCATGTCATCCTGCCCAACATCGGCACGGCGCTGCTGGCCGGCGGCATGCTGGCGTTTGCCCTGTCGTTCGACGAAGTGATCGTCACCACCTTCACCGCCGGTCAGCAGCAGACGCTGCCACTGTGGATGCTGGAAGAGCTGATCCGTCCGCGCCAGCGCCCGGTCACCAACGTCGTCGCGATGTTTGTCGTGCTGGTGACCTTCCTGCCCATCCTGGCCGCATTTTATCTCACGCGCGAGGGCGACCAGATTTCCGGCGCCGGCAAGTAGTTTTCGAGGAGGATTGAATGGATACCGAAATGCTGATCGGCTCGCGCTTCGAAGCGGGCACGGAGACCGAAGAGCAGGTCCTCAACCCCAGGACGAGTGAACTGATCAAGGCGATCCCCGAAGCCTCCGTGGATCAGATCGATAAAGCCGTCAACGCCGCAGAAATTGCGTTCAGGACATGGTCAAGGACCACCCCCGGACAACGCTCGGCCTACCTCCTCAAGATCGCCGACGCCATTGAGGCCGACGCCGAGGGTTTTGCGGCACTCGAGGCGCTCAATTGCGGCAAGCCGATCAACGCCGTGCTCAATGACGAGATCCCCGCGATCGTTGATTGCTGGCGCTTTTTTGCCGGTGCGGTTCGCAACATGACAGCCACCGTGGCGGGCGAATATCTGCCCGGCCACACCTCCATGATCAGGCGCGACGCCATTGGCATTGTCGGCTCTATCGCGCCTTGGAACTACCCGCTGATGATGATGGCGTGGAAATTGGCTCCCGCCATCGCGGGTGGCAACACCGTTGTATTCAAGCCGTCGGAGCAGACGCCGCTGACAGCGCTGAAACTCGGCAGGGTTCTCTCGGAAATCCTTCCGGAGGGAGTGGTCAACATCGTCCTTGGCCGGGGCGACACGGTCGGCAATGCCCTGATCAACCATCCAAAGATCAACATGATCTCGATCACGGGCGACGTAGCGACCGGCAAAAAAGTGCTGCAGGCAGCGGCGAAGTCGGTGAAGCGAACGCATCTCGAACTCGGCGGCAAGGCCCCTGTCATCGTCTATGATGATGCCGATCTCGACGCGGTCGTGTCGGGGTTGCGCGCTTTCGGCTTCTACAATGCGGGCCAGGATTGTACGGCCGCGTGCCGGATTTATGCTGGGCCGAGAATCTACGACAAGCTGGTAGCGGACCTTTCGAGTGCCGTCTCGAGCATCAAGTTCAACCAGCAGGATGACAGCGTCAACGAGATCGGCCCGCTGATCTCCAAGCGGCAACGCGACCGGGTGGCAAGCTTTGTGGAGCGGGCCTCCGAGCTGCCACATATCCGGATCGCAACTGGTGGGCATATGTCCGGGGACAAGGGATACTTCTACGAGCCCACGGTCGTCGCTGGCGCGCTGCAAAGCGATGAGATCGTGCGGCGCGAAGTGTTTGGACCGGTCGTCTCAGTCACCCGGTTTACCGAGCCCGAAGATGCCATCGCCTGGGCCAACGACAGCGACTACGGACTCGCCTCATCGGTCTGGACCAGGGACATCAGCAAGGCAATGCAGACCGCGGCCCGCCTCCAGTATGGCTGCACCTGGATCAACACCCACTTCATGCTCGTCAACGAGATGCCGCATGGCGGCCTCAAGCAGTCCGGCTACGGCAAGGACATGTCCGTCTATGCGCTCGAAGACTACACGGCCGTTCGTCACGTCATGATCAACCACGGATAGGAGAGTTTCATGTTTCGCCGTACGATCTTAGCAGCCGCCGCTAGCCTTGCTGCGGTGATGCTGGTTCCTGTCGCATTCGCCGACGAAGTGGCAAATGTCGATGTCGTTCAGTCTTATCTTGCGGCCTGGAATGCCCACAGCGTCGACAATGCCGCCGGCTATTTCGCCGACGATGTCGTCTACTACGATGCGTCAGTCGGAACGCCCGTCGAGGGCAAGGCCGACGCAACCACAGGCGTGGTTGCGAGCTTCATCAACGCTGTGCCCGACCTAAAATGGGAAATGGTCGGCGATCCGATCGCAGAGGGCGACATGGTCGCCTTCCAGTGGCGCTTCTCGGGCACCAATACGGGCGCTTGGGGCGACGGTACCGAAGCGGCTAACAAGCCATTCAGCTTCGTCGGGGCATCGGTGTTCAGCGTCAAGGATGGGCTGATCAAGACACAGTCCGACTACTACGATGCGCTCGGTTTCTACAAGCAGCTTGGCTGGATGTAGCTAGATCATCGCATCGAGCGCCTGGCGTTGCGCCAGCATCTCGAGGAAGATGCGATAGTCACGGTCGAATTGCGGGCGGGCAGCGGGATTGGGTTTCCGCGCCTCGCCGCCCTGCTGCATGGCGATGCAGGCGGCTTTCAACGAGCCGTAGAGTCCGGCGCCGGTCGCCGCCACCATGGCCGTGCCCAGCAGCGTTGCGTCGTCGGCGGCGGGCTCCACGACGGTGCACCCTGTGGCATCGGCGTAGAGCTCCATCAGCAGCGGGTTCTTGGTGTGGCCCCCGGTGACATGCAGCGTATCGATGGCGTAGCCCTTGCGGTTCAGCGCTTCCAGGATGTGACGTATGCCCAGAGCGATCGCCACCGCCGTGCGCCAGTAGAGTCTGCACAGGCTGTCGAAATCGCTGTCCAGCGTCAGCCCCGAAATCACGCCCAGTGCATTGGGATCGGCCAGCGGCGAGCGATTGCCGTGGAAGTCGGGCAGCACGTGCAGCCGGTTCGCCAGTGCCGGCCCCTCGGCCCCGCGCAGCTCCGTGACCCGTTCCGCAATCCGCCGGTGCAACGCCACGGTAGGCTCGCCTCCCGCGCCATGCCAGCGGATGATGTGATCGAGCAATGCACCGGTGGCCGACTGCCCACCCTCGTTGAGCCAGCAATCCGGAAGTGCGGCCGCGAAGTAGGGGCCCCACACCCCGGCCATGGGCCGCGGCTCTGGCGACAGCGCCATGACACAGCTCGAGGTCCCGGCAATCAGGGCGAGATGCCGGTCGATCGTCCTGATGTCGCCGGCGAAGGGACCGAGCGTACCCAGTGCGCCGGCATGCGCATCGATCAGGCCAAGTCCGACATGGCAGGACGTGGTGAGGCTCAGTGCCGCCGCAGCCTCTTCGGTGAGAGGTCCAAGATCGGTTCCGATCGGACTCGCCTCTACGGGCAGGCTGCCACGTTCAATCATATCGCCGATCCCGACGGACGCGAGAAAATCGTGCTGCCAGCCCTCGGCTTCATGTCCGAGGAACGTCCACTTGCACGTCAGGGTGCACTGCGAGCGTGCCAGCGAACCAGATGCCCGCCAGGTCAGGAAGTCCGCGAGATCGAAGAAATAGCCGGCTCTGTCCCAGGTCTCGGGGATGTGCCGCTTCAGCCACATGAGCTTTGGGACTTCCATCTCCGGCGACATGACACCGCCGATATACTCGAGCACCCGGTGGCCGGTGGCGGTGCACTCGGCGGCCTCATCGAGCGAGCGATGATCAAGCCAGACGATCGTATCCCATTGGCTGCCGCCGGAGGAGGAAACGGGCAGTGGTGCGCCAGCCCGATCGCGCACAACCAGTGAACACGTGGCGTCGAAGCTGATACCCGCGACATCGCCCGGCGCCGCTCCCGCGACACTCATCGCGTCGCGCACCGCTCCGCACACAGCGTCCCAGATCTGGCTGGAATTGTGTTCGGCATGGTTGGCATCGGTGCGGCGCATCTCGATCGGCGATTCGGCGCGGCCAAGCAGTTCGCCCGACACGCTTACCACGCCGGCCCGGGCACTGCCCGTGCCCACGTCCACCGCAACCAGCAGCTTCCCCATGCTGTCATCCGGTCTCCCTGCCGCCTGTTCTACCAAGCGCGGCAGGTCGCGCATATCCTCGAATACGGCGTCGGGACGCAGCGCCTCGATATCCGGAAGGAGACCGGCCAAAGCGATGTGGCTGGCGCCGGCAAAGGCGAAGACACGCATGCCGGCCTTCTTGGCGGCAATGATGCCCGCCGGGCTGTCTTCGATGACAAGGCAACGATCTGGCGCGACGCCCATCATCCGGGCGGTATGGAGAAACAGATCGGGCGCCGGCTTACCGCGCGGCACCATGGTGGCGGAGAAAATATGCGGGTCAAAGCGGCCGAGCAGTCCCGTGACTTCGAGGCTGAGCCGGATGCGCTCGAACTGGCTCGATGACGCCACGCAATAGGGGATCGTCAGCCCGTCGAGCACCGCCGCGACGCCAGGTGAAGCCCGCAACTCCCTGCGATAGGTCTCGTAGAGTTCCAGCCGCATCGCATCGAGCGCCGCAGCACTGAGCTTGAGACCGTGATTTTCCTCAAGACCAGCAGAAATAGCGCTCAGGCTGCGCCCGAGATAGGTGCGAAAGGCCTCGGACGTATCAATCGTCAGACCCTGCGCAGCGATGGCCTTGAGCAGCATGCGCATGGCGATCGGCTCGCTATCGACGAGCACGCCATCGCAGTCAAAGATGATAAGGCCGATGCCCGGCATTAACGAACGCAACCGCCGCCAGTCGACCTTCGGGCCGCCAATGCCGATAGGGACTCTGTCTTTGAGTTTCATGGCCTTGTGCCTCCCACCTTCACCTTCGGGCGCGGCAGCGGCAAATGCAACGGGCTCGCTAGAGTTCGTCAGCCAGATAACGGGTCAGAGTCTCGCGCGTGCCGACCGACCAGAGAACTCTTTAGCGCATTGCTGAAGGCTGCCACATACACGGGGCTAGCTGCAATCTCGCCGAAGATGTCGCCCATCGCCAGCCAGGCCCTGGGCTCGTTCTTGGCCTGCTTCGCCGCGGCCTGCAGGCGGTCCCAGCTGGGATCGTTGGGCGCGATGGCGACGCCGCTGTCGGTTTCGCCGAAGCAGTAGCGACACCAGAGGGCCGAGACCAGCGCGAGGCCCGTGACGGGCCTGCCGGCCTTCAGGCGGTCGACGACGGAGGGCAGGATGAATTTGGGCTGGCGGTTGGAGCCGTCAAGGCAGAGCCGGGTGATGGTGTCGCCGATCTTGGGATTGGCGAAGCGGCGCTCGATCAAGCGCGAAATAGTCATCGAGGTCGGTATCGGGCACCGGCGGCACGACCGGGATGATCTCCTCGCGCTCGACCTTGGCGAGGAAGCCGCGTGACCAGCGGTCCTCCATGGCCTCATGGACGAAGTGGATGTCCATCAGCGCCGGCCGGATAGGCGATGGTGGCATGGCCGCCATTGAGGATGCGGATCTTCATCAGCTCGTAGGGCGCGACGTCCGTCGACGAACTGCACGCCGACCTTTTCGAGCGCCGGGCGGCCGGCGGGGAAATTGTCCTCGAGCACCCACTGCTTGAAGCTCTCGCAGAACACCGGCCAGCTGTCCTCAATGCCGAAATCGGGTCGGCGAGCAGATTGCGCTCGCGGTCGGAGGTTGCAGGGGTGATGCGGTCGACCATGCCGTTGGGGAAGGCGACCGTTGCTGCGCACCCAGCCGGCGAGCGCCGTGATCGATCAGATTGGCAAGGCCGACGACGGCGTTCTGGGTGACGTGGCCGTTGCCGGGGATGTTGTCGCAGCTCATGACCGTGAAGGGCGCGTGCCCTCGGCGCGGCGGCGCTTGCAGGCCGGCAAGGATCAGGCCGAAGGCGGTTTTTGGCGCGCTCGGATGCGCGGCGTCGCAGGCGATGTCGGGATGGGTGGGATCGAACTTCTGGCTGGCCGGGTCGATGTAGTAGCCGCCCTCGGTGATGGTCAGCGAGACGATGCGGATGGCCGGATCGGCCAGCCGATTCGATGACCGCCGCGATGTCGCCGACCTCGAGAAAGTCGATCATCGCGCCGGTGACGCGCGCCGAACTGCTGATCGGCCTCCTGCTCGACCACGGTGGTCAGCCAGTCCTGTCGCTGCAGCTTCTGGCGCATGGCCTCGTCGGCTGGCCGCACGCCCGCGCCGACCAGCGCCCAGTCGTGATCGAGCCCGAGGTTGAACAGGTCATCGAGATAGACGGCCTGATGCGCGCGATGGAAATTGCCGACGCCGAAATGCACGATACCGGCGAGTCAGATCGCCCTGGCTGTACTTCGGCACCGCTGCCGTGTCAGACAGGACGTCATAGGCGTCGCGGGCAAGTTCGATGGGCATGATGAGTCATCGGGTCGTCCTACGTGTCAGCGGCCAGGCCTGTCCTGCGATCGAAGCGGTAGATGCGGCTCGGGATCGGGCGTGAGACAGATACGTCGTCGCCATGGTGAACATCTGGTCGCCGTCGGTGCGCACCGTCATCAGGCCCGAGCCCGTCGACATGGACATGCAGGAAGGTGTCGGAGCCCAGATGTTCGGCGACGCCGACCTTGCCCTTCCAGCTCGCCGTTGTCCTTGCTGGCGATCTGCGAAGTGCTCGGGGCGCACGCCGATGCGTGGCGCGTTGTATTCGGCCGCTTCGGCGCCATCGACGAAGTTCATCTTCGGCGAGCCGATGAAGCCGGCGACGAAGCGGTTGGCGGGCTGCTTGTAGAGATCCATCGGGCGAGCCGAACTGCTCGATGCGCCCGGCGTTGAGCACCACGATGCGGTCGGCCATGGTCATGGCCTCGACCTGGTCGTGGGTGACATAGACCATGGTGGTCTTGAGCTGCTGGTGCAGTTCGGTGATTTCGAGCCGCATGTTGACGCGCAGCGCCGCGTCGAGATTGGACAGCGGCTCGTCGAACAGGAAGGCCTTGGGCTCGCGCACGATGGCGCGGCCGATGGCGACGCGCTGGCGCTGGCCGCCCGAGAGGGCGCGCGGCTTGCGGTCGAGATAGTCGGTGAGGTTGAGCATGCGCGCGGCGTCCTCCACCTTCTGTTCGATGACTTCCTTGTCGATGATTGGCCATCTTGAGCGGGAAGGCGATGTTGTCGCGCACGCTCATGTGCGGATAGAGCGCATAGGACTGGAACACCATGGCAAGGCCGCGATGTGCCGGGCCCTTGTCGGTGACATCGACGCCGTCGAGCTTGATGATGCCCGAGGTGGTGTCCTCGAGCCCGGCGATCAGCCGCAGCAGGGTGGACTTGCCGCAGCCCGAGGGGCCGACGAAGACGACGAACTCGCCGTCCTTGATCTCGAGCGCTGGCATCGGGGATGACGGCATGGTCGCCGAAGGACTTGTTGACGTGTTCGAGCGTGATGGAACCCATTTTGCTATCCCCTATTTCACGGCGCCGAAGGTCAGACCGCGGACCAGCTGCTTCTGGCTGAACCAGCCCATGAGCAGGATCGGCGCGATGGCGAGCGTCGAGGCGGCGCGAGAGCTTGGCCAGGAACAGGCCTTGCGGGCGGGAGAAGGACGCGATGAAGGCGGTCAGCGGCGCCGGCATTGGCGGCGGTCAGCGTGATGGTCCAGAAGGCTTCGTTCCAGGCCAGGATGACGTTGAGCAGCAGGGTCGAGGCGATGCCGGGCACCGCCATCGGCACGAGCACGTAGACGATCTCCTTCCAGAGGATCGCGCCATCCATGCGGGCGGCCTCGAGGATGTCGACCGGGATTTCCTTGAAGTAGGTGTAGAGCATCCAGATGATGATCGGCAGGTTGATCAGCGTCAGGATGATCGTCAGGCCCGCAGCGTGTCGAGCAGGCCAGAGTCGCGGAAGATCAGGTAGATCGGCACCAGCACGCCCACCGCCGGCATCATCTTGGTGGACAGCATCCACATCAGCACGTCCTTGGTGCGCTTGGTGGGCGTAGAAGGCCATGGCCCAGGCGGCCGGAACGCCGATGAGCAGCGCCGAGCAGGGTCGAGCCGAGCGAGATGATCGATCGAGTTGAAGAACGTGCTTGAAATAGTCGGACGCGACCTGCACCTCGAAGTAGTTCTCGAGCGTCCAGTGCGGGAAGAGCGTCGGGCGGCGAGGCGATCGCCTCGGCCTCGGTCTTGAAGCTGGTGAGCATCGTCCAGAGGATGGGGAAGAAGAGCAGGAATGCGATGACCCAGGCAATCGCACTGCCAGGCCAGTCGCTTCTGCACGTGTTGCGGCGCGTGCCATGTGCCGGGTCCTCCCTCAGGCGTCGAGGTTCTTGCCGACCGCGCGCATCAGGAAGATGGCGACGATGTTGGCGATGATGACGGCGATGACGCCGCCGGCTGCACCGCCGCCGACGTCGTAGTTGAGGACGCCGGTGCGGAAGACGAGGAAGCCAGATTGGTCGAGGCATAGCCCGGCCCGCCACCGGTGGTGACGAGGATTTCGGCGAAGATGCCGAGCAGGAAGATGGTCTGGATCAGGATCACGACGGTGATCGCCCGGGCCATGTGCGGCAGGATGATGTAGAAGAAGCGGTTGACGACGTTGGCGCCGTCCATCTCGGCGGCTTCCTTCTGCTCCTCGCTGAGCGACTGCAGCGCGGTCAGCAGGATCAGCGTGGCAAATGGCAGCCACTGCCAGGCGACGATGATGATGACCGAAAACAGCGGGAACTGCTCGAACCAGTCGACCGGCTGCTGGCCGAAGAATTTCGCGAGATGGGCGAACATGCCGTCAGCCGGGATTCATGCAGCATGTTCTTCCAGATCAGCGCCGCGACCGGCGGCATGACGAAGAACGGGCGAGATGACGAGGATGCGGATGAGGCCCTGGCCCCAGATCGGCTGGTCGAGCAGCAGGGCCAGGAAGGTGCCGCCGATCACGGTGATGAGCAGCACGCCGCCAACGAGGATCAGCGGTATTGCCAGATCGACTGCCGGAAGGCCGGGATCGGTGATGACGTAGACGTAGTTCTGCCCAGCCGGCGAAGCTCTGGTTCTCGGGCTGAGCAGATTGTAGTTCTGGAACGAGAACCACAGCGTCATGGCCAGCGGCACGATCATCCAGACCAGCAGCACGGCATGACCGGCAGGTGCCATCATGATCGCGCCAGTGCGTTTGTCTGTCTGGTCGCCATGGTGTCTTCCTCCCCCCGAGAGACGTCCTGACCGGCCAAGTGCCGGAGGCTAGTGTGATGTAGAAAGTGAGGCCGCCCAGCTAGAGGACCGGGCGGCCCCGACCGTCGGGGAGGTCTACTTGATGTAGCCGGCGCGTGGTCATCTCGCGGGTGGTGGCCTCCTGGGCCTGCGCCAGCGCGTCGTCGACCGTGCATCTGGCCGGCGAGGGCCGCCGAGAACAGCTGGCCCACAGTGGTGCCGATGCCCGGCGAACTCAGGGATGGCCACGAACTGCACGCCGACATAGGGCACCGGCTTGACGGTCGGATGGGTCGGGTCAGCCGCGTTGATCGAGTCCAGCGTCATCTTGGCGAACGGCGCAGCGGCCTGGTATTCAGGGTTGTCGTAGAGCGAGGTGCGGGTGCCCGGCGGAACGTTGGCCCAGCCTTCCTTGGAGGCGACGAGCTCCGTATAGTGCCTTGACGGTTGCCCAGGCGATGAACTTCTCGGCCGCATCGGCCTTCTGCGAGCCGGCGGGGATGGCCAGCGACCACGCCCAGAGCCAGTTGCCGCGCTTGCCCAGGCCCTTGTCCGGCGCGAGGGCGAAGCCGACCTTGTCGGCGACCGTCGAGTCCGTGCCGGTCACGAAGGATGCCGCGACCGTGGCATCGATCCACATGCCGCACTTGCCCTGCTGGAACAGCGTCAGGTTTTCGTTGAAGCCGTTGGAGGACGCGCCGGCCGGGCCGGCGTCGTTCATCATGTCGACATAGAAGTGTCAGCGTGTCCTTCCACTCGGGCTGATCGAACTGCGGGTGCCAGTTCTCGTCGAACCAGCGCGCGCCGAAGGAGTTCGACATGGCGGTCAGGAAGGCCATGTTCTCGCCCCAGCCGGCCTTGCCGCGCAGGCAGATGCCGTTGATGTCGTTGGCGCGGTCGGTCATCTTGCGGGCGGCTTCGCGCGATGAAGTCCCAGGTCGGGGCGTCGGGCATGGTGAGCCCGGCCTTCTCCATCAGGTCCTTGCGGTACATCACCATCGAGGACTTCGCCGTAGAACGGCGCGGCATAGAGCTTGCCGTCGAGCGGAGAGGCCGCCGCGGATGGCGGGCAGCAGGTCATCGACGTCGTAGTCGGCGCCGAGATTGTCGAGCGGCACCAGCCAGCCCTGCTTGGCCCAGATCGGCACTTCGTAGGTGCCGATGGTCATCACGTCGTACTGGCCGCCCTTGGTGGCGATGTCGGTGGTGACGTTCTGGCGCAGGGTGTTTTCCTCGAGCGTCACCCATTCGAGCTGGATGTCGGGATCTGGCGCGGTGAAGTCGTCGGTCAGAGCTCTGCATGCGGATCATGTCGCCGTTGTTGACGGTGGCGATGGTGAGCGTCTCGGCGGAGGCCGAGCTGGCGAGCGCGATGGCAAGCGCGCCCACGAAAAGTGGTGTCAGTTTCATGGATATCCTCCCAGTGTCAAAGCGAGCATTTGCCTTGATGTTGGGCAATTACTCACAACTGAAGACGCGAGAGTCAAGCGTGCCATGCGCATGTCTGCCATGAGGCACGTGCATCGCCGACTGCGGTGACTTAGCAAAAATAGCTGTGAAATTAGACGGTTTAGGTAGTCAGCAAGCAGCCGTTCGGCGGTGCGCTCGTCTGTTATCAGGCCGTTAACGAGCCGGCGGTTGAGCGCTGCCGCGGATGCCGGGCAATTTTCTCTCGCCCATGGCGAATGCCACGACCAGCGAGGTTTCGCGCGACGGCATGGGGGCGCTGGCGACCCGGTCGTTGGTGAGCCCCTCGATCAGCCGTGCCTTCGGCATCAAAGGCCCAGCCGCAGATCTCGCCGACGGCGCCGGCCTTCTGCAGCGCCTTGAGTTCCGCCTCGGTGATGAAGCCATCGAGATAGAGCGGCGCCTCCGGTCCGAGATCGCCGATGCCGACGAAGGTGACGTCGGCCTGGGCTGCCAGCGCCAGGGTCTCGCGAATCATCGGCTGGTTGTGCAGCAGTTCGCGCTCCTGTGCGAGACGAGGCGATGACCGGCAGCGGCATGGGGAAGCTGCGCGCCTTCACCGCGTCGGCAATGTTGAAGATGACGTTGTAGAAGGCCGCCGAGCCGTCCGGCGCGATGTTGCCGGTGAGCGAAACGATCTTGTGCTGCGGGCACTCCATCGGCGTCAGCTGGTCGATCGCTGCCTTGAGCGTGCGGCCCGTGCCGATCGCCATGACGATCGGGGTCGACCGATTTCAGCCGGCGCTCGATCTCGGAGGCTGCCGCCTGGGCGATGCCGACGATGGTGGATGGCGACTCCGGGTCCGACGGGACAACCTCGACCAGATCGAGCGCGTAACGCGTGCGCAACTGCGCCGCCAGATCCATGCAGCGGCCGATGGGGTGATCCAGGCGCACCTTGATCAGGCCCTCGGACACCGACAGCGACACCAGTCGCTGTGCGGTCTGGCGCGACACGCCAAGCTTGGCGGCGATGGCTTCCTGATTGTTGCCCGCAACATAGTAGAGCCACCCGGCGCGTGCGGCGTCGTCGAGCCGGCGGCCGCCATTGTCCTGCCGAGCGCTCATGAAAACTGTCCCTGCCGTCGCCTTGATGGATGCCGAGGTTTTAGGACCAATGCCCGCTGCGGTGCAAGCGGCTGGGCCACGGCACGATTTCAACGCGCGATGATGGCATCCGGCCGCGCTCCCCATTCCGCCCACGACCCGTCGTAGACCGCGACATCCTTCGCGCCGGCGCGGTTCAGTGCCAGTTTCAGCGTTGCGGCGGTGACGCCCGAACCGCAGGTGGTGGTGATCGGCTTGGTGAGATCGACCCCGGCCCGCTCGAAGATGGCCCTTAGCTCCGGATCCGGCTTCAGCCGCCCATCGGCAACCAGGTCGGAGGACGGCACGCTCAGGGCGCCGGGCATGTGGCCGCTGGCAAGGCCGGGGCGCGGCTCCGGCTCGGTCCCGGCGAAGCGCGCCTCAGGACGTGCATCGACCAACTGGCGCCCGCCGGTTTGCAGCGCCGCCATCACGCCGTCGAAATCCGCAACCAATTCGGGCCTGAATCGAGCCGTGAACGTCCTCGCCGGAGGCCGGACTTCGCCCGCCTCGAGCGGCCGGCGTTCGGCCCGCCATTTCGGCCCACCGCCCTCCAGCATGTGAATATCGCGGGCGCCCATGGTGGCGAACTCCCAGTAAACCCGCGGCGCGGAAAACAGCCCTGCCTCGTCATAGATGACGATGGTCATGCCATCACCGATGCCCATTTCGCCGACCCTGTGCTGAAACTCAGCCGGAGACAGCAGCATGTGAGGCAGGCCGGAGGATTTGTCGGCGATATCGTCGATATCGAAATACACGGCGCCCGGAACATGACCGGCGAGATATTCGGCTCGGGGGTCCCGCTTGGCGGAAGGAAGGAACCAGCTGGCATCAACAATAGCCAGGCTTTGCTCGCCCAGATGCGTCGCGAGCCAGTCTGTGGTGACGAAGGTGTTCATGTAACGGCTCTGTTGTGATGGCGCAGTGTAGCTGCGGTAAAGGCCAAGCGGAAGCACCGGACTGCCCTTGGGCATCCGGGTTCGCAGCAGTGAAGCGGTCCCGGCGAGGCGTTCAGCCGAGCGGGTAGTCCGCAATAATGAGGCTTCCGCCTCGCCGGAACGACTGGAGTTGGTGACTGTGGCACAGGGCTCGCTCCTCGGCTGCTCATCTCCATCCGATGGGATGGACCGGCAGCCCGCCAGGTGACATCTGTACCGCCAGCCCGAACCGGGGCGACCCCCGATCCACCAGCCTCCATCACCCCAACCACTCGTCATGATCTCGCTTCGGGGTGCGGATGCGGGGGATCATACGCGCTGCTGGATGGGAGGGGGATAAGTTGGGAATGGTGAGGTGGGAGCGGGGGTTGGGGGTGACGGCGTGTGGCACGCGATGTCTTCGGCAAGGGACGCGCTGCGCACGCTGAAGCCACTGGGCTACCACTTCCGGCGGCAGGTGCCGCGCGGGTACAAGGCAATACGCCCGCGTTCCGGCCTAACGCGGGCGCTGGTCCTTCCTGCCGCGTGTGCTAAGGTCGAGCCGGGAAGTCCTGTGGGTATGTAGAGAGTGAGCGACACCGCCGCATGTCGATCAAAGCCGCCGTTTACCACCTGACCCACTACAAATACGACCGGCCGGTCGTGCTCCAGCCACAGATCATCCGGCTACAGCCAGCACCGCACAGCAAGACCAGGGTGCTGAGCCACTCGCTCAAGGTGTCGCCCAGCGAGCACTTCGTGAATGTGCAGCAGGACCCCTACGGCAACTACCTTGCCCGCTTCGTCTTCCCCGAACCGGTGATGGAACTCAAGATCGAAGTCGATCTCGTGGCCGACATGACGGTCTACAATCCATTCGATTTCTTCGTCGAGGAAGAAGCCGAGACGTGGCCTTTCGAATATCCCGAGACGCTGCGCGACGACCTGTCGATCTACCGCACCCCGGACCCTGCCGGACCGCTGCTGCAGAAATTCCTCGACGGCGTCGATCGCACGCCGATGAACACGGTGAATTTCGTCACTGCGCTCAATGCCCGTATCCAGCGCGAGATCGGCTACATCGTGCGCATGGAGACCGGCGTCTATTCGCCGGAAGAAACGCTCGGCGCCGCCAAGGGATCGTGCCGGGATTCCAGCTGGCTGCTGGTTCAGGCGCTGCGCCACCTCGGCCTCGCGGCGCGCTTCGTCTCCGGCTATCTCATTCAGCTGAAGCCCGACCTGGTGTCGCTTGATGGCCCGGCCGGCACCACCGTCGACTTCACCGATTTGCACGCCTGGTGCGAAGTGTACCTTCCTGGCGCCGGCTGGATCGGGCTCGACCCGACGTCCGGGCTGCTGACCGGCGAGAGCCACGTGCCGCTGGCGGCGACGCCGCACTATCGCAACGCCGCGCCGATCTCAGGCTTTGCCAGTTTCGCCAATGTCGACTTCAACTTCGACATGAAGGTGACGCGGGTCGCTGAACACCCACGCATCACCAAGCCGTTTTCCGATGAAAGCTGGGAGCGGCTCAATGCTTTGGGCAAACAGGTTGATTCAGTGCTTGAGGAGAACGATGTTCAACTCACCATGGGCGGCGAGCCGACTTTCGTGTCGATCGACGATTTCGAAGCCGGCGAGTGGAACACCGATGCAGTGGGTCCGACCAAGCGCGCCAAGGCCGATGCGCTGATCCGCCGCTTGCGGGAGCGCTTCGCGCCAAACGGCCTGCTGCACTACGGACAGGGCAAATGGTATCCCGGCGAGACACTGCCGCGCTGGACCTTCTCGCTCTACTGGCGGGTCGATGGAAAATCCATCTGGAGCGACGAAAAGCTTGTGGCGCGCGAGGGCGTGGTGACGCCGGCAAAAACCGAAGATGCGCAGAAGCTGCTCGGTAGCATGGCCACCAGCCTCGGACTCACCGGCGACACCATCGATGCCGCCTACGAGGACCCGGGCGACTGGCTGCTCAAGGAGGCCAAGCTTCCCGACAATGTCGATCCGGTCAATTCCGAACTGGACGATCCCGAAGCGCGGGCCCGCATGGCCCGGGTGTTCGAGCGCGGGCTGACCAAGCCCACCGGCTATGTCATGCCGGTGCAGCGCTGGAACGCCATCGCCAGCCAGTCCGGCTGGGCCACAGAAAAATGGAAGACGCGGCGCGGGCATCTGTTCCTCGCGCCCGGCGACTCGCCCGCCGGCTATCGCCTGCCGCTATCCTCGCTGAAGCATCTGAAGCCGACAGCCTATCCGCATGTGGTGCCGATGGATCCGCTGGCGCCGCGCGGCCCCCTCCCCGATCCCCAGAATCTGGTGAAACCGGCGGAGCCGATATCCGAGCGGCCGCAGGTGGCGGCGTCCTTCACCGCCGATGCCGGCAATCAGCAGGAGCGCACCGAGCAGGAAATCTCCGAGATCGAGGGTGAAGTGCGCACCGCCATCACCGTGGAAGTGCGCGATGGCCGGCTCTGCGTCTTCCTGCCACCGGTGGAGCGGCTGGAGGACTACCTGGAACTGGTGGCGGCGGCGGAGATCGCAGCCAGGGCGATTGGCCTGCCCATCCATGTCGAGGGCTATGCGCCCCCTGCCGATCCGCGCCTCAACGTCATTCGCGTGGCGCCCGATCCGGGCGTCATCGAAGTCAACATCCACCCGGCCAGGAACTGGGACGAATGCGTGGCGACGACCACCGCAGTGTACGAGGAAGCCCGGCTCAGCCGGCTGGGCGCCGACAAATTCATGATCGACGGCAAGCACACCGGTACCGGCGGCGGCAACCACGTCGTGGTCGGCGGCATCACGCCGGCCGACAGCCCGTTCCTCCGGCGACCGGACCTGCT
This sequence comes from uncultured Alphaproteobacteria bacterium, assembly GCA_963796775.1. Lineage (GTDB taxonomy): Bacteria > Pseudomonadota > Alphaproteobacteria > Rhizobiales > Devosiaceae > Devosia_A. Next base: position 1,230,211 of record CAWCMZ010000007.1, read on the forward strand.
GAAATCTCTGGTGCTGCACTGGCAGCATCACCCGGCGTTGTCCTATCTGTTCTCCGGGCTGTTCATCGGACCGACCAGCCAGGCACCCCGCATGGACGAGGCGCGCCATGACAGCCTCTACGAACTCGAAATTGCGATCGCGCAGGTGCCCAGGCCCGGCGAAGGCGAAACGCCAACTCCCTGGCTGGTCGACCGGCTGTTCCGCAACATCCTGACCGACGTCACCGGCAACACGCATCGCTCCGAGATCTGCATCGACAAGCTCTATTCGCCTGACGGTCCGACCGGGCGGCTCGGGCTGGTGGAATTCCGCGGCTTCGAGATGCCCCCCAATTCGCGCATGAACCTGGCGCAGCAATTGCTCGTACGGGCGCTGATCGCCCGCTTCTGGGCGCATCCCATCGACGGCAGCTTCATCCGCTGGGGCACCACGCTGCATGACCGCTTCATGCTGCCCGAGTTCGTCTGGGCCGACCTGCTCGACGTGCTCGACGATCTGCGCCGGCATGGCTTTGATCTCGAACCGGAATGGTTCGCCGCTCAGCTGGAGTTCCGCTTTCCGTTCTGTGGCGAGGTCGAGTATGGCGACCTGAGACTGACCATCAATCAGGCGCTCGAGCCCTGGCACGTGATGGGCGAACAGGGCGCCATCGGCGGTACGGTGCGCTTCGTCAACTCCTCGGTCGAGCGGCTGCAGGTGAAACTCGAAGGCCTCAATCCGGATCGCTACAAGGTCACCTGCAACCAGCGGCTGGTGCCGCTGCGCAGCACCGGCGCGGCCGGCGTGGCGGTGGGGGGTGTACGCTTCAAGGCGTGGCAACCCGCCTCGGGCATGCATCCGCGCCTGCCGGTCAATGCGCCGCTGGTGTTTGACATCTACGACACCTGGTCGGCCCGCAGCGTCGGCGGCTGCACCTACCATGTCGCCCATCCGGGCGGCCGCAGCTACGAAACCTTTCCGGTCAACGGCAACGAGGCCGAGGCCCGCCGTCTGGCGCGCTTCATCCCATCGGGATACACCGCTGGCGGCTACACGCCGGCGGCTGAAACCGGGACGGCCGAGTTCCCGCTGACCCTGGACCTGCGGCGGGCGCCGAACCTCGCCTGACCACAAATATCGTAGGAGGAGAACGATGCATCTGGGGATGCTTGCCGTCGAATTTCCGCACCTGACGCTGGCGCAGAATCTCGATGCCATCGCCGCCACCGGAGCACGCGGCGTGCAGTTCGACATGGTGTGCGCCGTGGGCGAGAGCATGCCGTCGCGCATCGACGGCCCGGTGATCGAACTGGTGCGCCGCAGTTTCGACAAGCGCGGTCTCGAACTCAGCGCCCTCGCCGGGCTCTACAACATGATCCATCCGGACGAAAAATCCGCCGGACCGGGCTCGACGGGCTGAAACGGATCATCGAGGCAGCGGCGGCGCTCGACTGCCCGGTGGTGACGCTGTGCACCGGGTCGCGCAACCTCGCAAGCATGTGGCGCGGCCATCCGGACAACAACCTGCCCGAGGCCTTCCGCGATCTCGTTGCGCAGGTCACCCCGGCTGCCCGCTTCGCCGAGACGCACGGCGTGATCCTCGGGGTCGAGCCAGAGGTCAACAATACCATCGACAGCGCCATCAAGGCGCGGCGGCTGATGGAGGAAGTCGGCTCGCCCAACCTCAAGATCATCATGGACGGCGCCAACATCTTCCATGCCGGCGAACTGCCGCGGATGCGCGACATCCTGAGCGAAGCCTTCGCGCTGCTGGGCAAGGACATCATCCTCGCCCACGGCAAGGACCTCGACCACGACGGCGACGCCGGGCACCTGCCGGCCGGAAAAGGGCTGCTCGATTACCCCTATTACCTGCGGCTGATCGCCGAGAGCGGCTATGACGGCGCGATGATCCTCCACGGACTGTCGCCGGAAGAGGCGCCGGGCTGCATGGCTTTCGTCGAAGGGGCCGCGCCCCCGGGCATGTTCGGCAGTCACTGAGGCGGGCCAAGCGGTTATGCCGCTGCTGGATTTTGACCTTTTGGTCGAAAAAGCACTTGCGGTTTCAAGTGCAAACGATAGCGCTATTAGCGATGGAAAAACGAAATCAGCGCCAGCCGGCCAAGAAGCCGTCGGGGCCAGGCCTCCTGGCTGGCTACAAGCTGATTCCAGGCGTTCCCGACGAAATGATCGATAACGGCGGCAATGTCCGCCCCGGCTGGTCCCGGCTGCTGCAGGGTTTTGACGATCTTGGACCCACCGAACTCGCCGCCCGCTTCGAGCGGGCCGATCAATATTTGCGCGATGCGGGGGTTTTCTACCGCAAGTACGATGGCGCCGAGGGTAAGGAACGCGCCTGGCCGCTGGCCCATGTGCCCCTCATCATCGATGAATCCGACTGGGAGCACATCACCCGCGGCCTGACGCAGCGCGCCGAGCTGCTCGAACGGGTGGTGGCGGACATCTATGGCGGCAACACGCTGGTTTCGCGCGGCCTCCTGCCGCCCGAACTGATCGCGCGGAACGCCGAATTCCTCCGTCCCATGGTCGGCATCCGGCCGGCCAGCGGGCATTTTCTGCATTTTTGCGCCTTCGAACTGGGCCGCGGCCCGGATGGCGGCTGGTGGGTGCTGGGTGACCGCACGCAGGCGCCCTCGGGCGCCGGCTTTGCGCTGGAGAACCGGGTGGCCACCACCCGGGCCCTCTCGGACATCTATTCGAAGATGCATGTGCATCGGCTGGCGGGCTTTTTCCGCGCCTTCCGCGACACCCTCAACGCCCAGGCGCGCAAGAACGATGGCCGGGTCGGCATCCTGACCCCGGGCCAGCACAACGAGACCTATTTCGAGCACGCCTACATCGCCCGCTATCTCGGCTTCATGCTGCTCGAAGGCGAAGACCTGCTGATCGAGGACGGCGAGGTGATGGTCAAGACGGTTGCCGGGCTGAAGCCGGTGAGCGTGCTGTGGCGCCGCATGGATGCAAGCTTCACCGACCCGCTGGAGCTGCGCTTCGACAGCCGTATCGGCACGCCCGGGATGACCGAAGCGCTTCGCCAGGGCAGCATCTCGATGGTCAACGCGCTGGGCTCGGGCATCCTTGAAACCCGCGCCCTCGCCGCTTTCATGCCGCGCCTCAGCGCTGCGCTGCTCGGCGCCGATCTGGCGCTGCCGACCATTGCGACCTGGTGGTGCGGCCAGGAGACGGAGCGCCGGCATGTGCTCGACCATTTCGATTCGATGATGATCGGGCCGGCCTTTGCGACCGGCCTCGCGATCGACGACCACCAGTCGACCTCGCTTGGTGCGGCGCTCGATCCTGGCCCGAAGGCGGCGCTGCGGCAACGGCTCGAGCGCGAGGGCGGCGCCTTCGTCGGACAGGAGCCGGTGCGGCTCTCGACGGCGCCCGTCTATGTCGATGGACGGCTGGAGCCCCGCCCCATCACGCTACGTGTCTATGCCGCCCGCACCGATGCGGGCTGGACCATCATGCCAGGCGGCTTCGCGCGCGTCGGCTATACGCTCGACACCGCCGCCATCGCCATGCAGCGTGGCGGCCAGGCAGCCGACGTGTGGGTGGTCAGCGAAAAACCCGTGGAGCGCGTCACCCTGCTGCCGCGCGACGGCGAGCGAGTGGTGCGCAATTCCGCCGGCAGCCTCCCCAGCCGGGCCGCCGACAACCTGATCTGGCTCGGACGATACGCGGAGCGCTGCGAGGCGACGGTGCGCACCCTTCGCGCCTACAACGCGCGGTTGGCCGAGGTTTCGAACCCGGACCTGCCGCTGCTCGTGGACATCCGCACCTACCTCGAAACGCTCGGCGTCGATGCAACCATCGCAATGCCGCCCGGCCTTCTGTCGGCCGTCGAAAGCGCGGTGCACAGCGCCAGCCAGATCCGCGACCGCTTCTCCCCCGACGGCTGGCTCGCACTCGCCGATATCAGGAAGACGGCACGCAATTTCGCCTCGCGCGTCCAGCCCGGGGACGACGCAACGCGCGCCATGACCGTGCTGCTGCGCAAGCTCGCCGGCTTCTCCGGTCTCGTGCATGAGAATATGTACCGTTTCGCCGGCTGGCGTTTCCTCGAGATTGGCCGCCGCCTCGAGCGCAGCGTGCAGATTGCGGGGGTTACGGCCTGGCTGACACGCCGAAAGGCACCGGACGGCGCCCTCGACATGTTGCTGGAGATTGGCGACAGCGTCATGACGCACCGCCGCCGCTACTCGGTGAGCGCCGGGCCCAACTCCTACATTGATCTGCTGGTGCTCGATCCGCTCAATCCACGCTCCGTGGCGTTTCAGATTGCGGAACTGCACGCCCAGATCGAACAACTCCCCGGTGGCATCGAGGATGGCCAACTCTCCAACGCCGCCAAGGCAGCGCTCGAACTTCATACTGCCTTGCGCGTCGCTGACCCGGAAGACATGACCACCCCCGTGCTTAACCGGCTGGGGGTCGGGATCGGTGAACTTGCCGGCCTCATCGCCGACGCGTACTTTGTCTAGGGGGCAGCCATTGCTCTACGACGTGCGCCTCGAACTGCACTATGACTACGCCAGCTTCGTCCACGGCGACCGGCACCAGGTGCGCGTGGTGCCGATCTCGATCCCGGGCGTGCAGCGCGTCATTGCCTCTTCGCTGTCATTCGACCCAAAGCCCGTGCATGAGGCGGCGTATACGGATTTCTTCGGCAACGCCGTAACCACTATCGCGTACGGCGCCTACCACGATCATCTGGACGTGAGGCTCAGCGCCCGCGTTTCGGTGGAGGACATCAGCCCTCCCGCAGATCTGTCTCCAACCATTGATGGGCTACAGCAGGAAATAGCAGCCCTGTGGTCTCTCGACCCGAGTTCGCCGCATCACTTCCTTAGCGCCTCGCCACGTATCGTGCTGTCAAAGCCGATCACCGAATATGCGCGCCAGAGTCTCGCCCGTACCCATTCGGTGCAGGCCGCGGTGATGGATTTCTGTAACTCGATCTACCGCGACTTCGCTTACGACAAGAAGGCGACCAAGGTGGACACGTCGCCCATGGAGGCGTTCAACCTGAAGCGCGGCGTCTGCCAGGATTTCGTGCACGTGATGATCGCCGGACTGCGGGGCGTTGGCATCCCGGCCGGCTATGTCTCGGGATTTCTTCGCACCATCCCCCCCAAGGGCAAGCCGCGGCTCGAAGGCGCTGACGCCATGCACGCCTGGGTGCGGGTGTGGTGCGGCCAGCACGCGGGCTGGATCGAGTATGATCCGACCAACAGGATGATCGCCGGTCCGGACCACATCACCATAGGCCACGGCCGCGACTACTCCGACATCTCACCCATCATCGGTGTGCTGCGCACCAGCAGCGGCAAGCAGGAAACCCGCCAGTCGGTCGACGTGGTGCGCGTCGAGTAGCCGACGCAGGTCGAATTCGAGGACGCCCGCCTCCCCCCTGGTGGAACCATATTCGGATTATCCCGTTATTCACGCCAAGCAGGCCGTGAACAAGGGACGATTGCGATGACACAATCAGAGATTTCCAATCTCGAACATGCCAGCCGCATGGCCCTTGCCTGGTCGCCGGAAGGCTATGACGGCAGGACGCACTACGCTGCCCTGTTCGGCGCACTCATCCCGGCGATCGGCATTCTCGCCTTCACGGCCACCCTATTGCTCGTGGTCCTCTAGCAACACCGGAGTTCCAAGATGCTCAGTACAATTCTCATCGTCATTCTTGTCCTGTTGCTGGTTGGCGCCCTGCCCAACTGGGGATATTCCCGCTCCTGGGGAGTGTTTCCATCCGGCATTCTGGGCGTCGTGCTCGTGATCGTCGTCATCCTGGTTCTACTGGGACGAATCTGACGGCTACGAGCACCTGCGGGCCTAAGGTCGCCCCCCTGATGGGTCCGCCAGCGCACCCCGGTCGTTGCTACGACCGGGGTGTCTCTTTTTTAACTCAACGCAAAGCACTGTCCTGGGAACTCCTTATCCTGCGGCGCGTTGAGCAGTGAAACCAACGCAAGGAGCGTCTCAAATGGCCGATACCGAAGACACGGCGCCGAGCCGTCCACGAACCGCCGCTGCCAACGGCACCCGCCGCAGCAGCCGCGCGCGGGCCCCCCGCACGCCGAAGCTCGAAGACCAGATGACGCAGCTGCAGGATGATCTGCAGGCCATTACCCACACGCTGACCCGCATGGGTGAGCAGCGCGTCGATGAGGTGCGTCAGGGTGTCAAGTCGGAGGCCAGGCACCTGATGAAGTCTGGTCAGAAGGCAGTCGCCGATGCCGAGGACGAGTTCGGGCAGCTCGAAAAGCAGATCAAGGACACCATCCGCGAAAAGCCCCTGACCGCCGTAGCCGGCGCCATCGCGCTGGGCTTCCTGTTCGCCGTCCTGACGCGCTAGCCCATGCACTCTCCTCGTCCAGCTGGCGTCACTGCTGGGTCTCGAGACCGAGCAGCTCATGGAGCGCATGCAACGCAATGCGATGGTCTGGTCGGCCATCGCATTGTTTCTCGTCATAGCTCTGGTCTTCCTCCTGGTCGCCGCCCACACTGGTCTGACTTATTGGGTCGGCCCGGTCTGGGCGCCATTGATCATTGCCGGCGCGGCCCTGATCGTTGCGGCAATTGTCTACATCGTCGCCCGCATCGCGCACGACATCGCGCATCGCCGCGAAGCCCAGCGGCGCGAAGCTGCGGAGTCGACCGCCCTGATCACCACGGCCGCAATTACCGCGCTGCCGATGCTGCTCAACTCCCCCCTGATGAAGACCATCGGGTTGCCGCTGGGCGGGGCGCTGGCGGCGGCGTTCTTCCTCAGCAGGCCCGGCGGCGGCAAACGCTGACATATGCAACCCGGATGAGGCGCGCGCGTTGATGGTTGCCGTCACAGATGAAGCGACACCGCTTCAATTTCGTAGCGGCGTAACCGCAACCGAAGGGATGTGCCATGTCTCACATCAAACGTCGCGTCGTATCGATTCTGAAAGACGACTTCCTCGGCGAAACGGAAAAGGTCGATCTCCTTCGCCAGCTGGAGGCTGACTCGCTAGCGAAGGAACGCAGCGCCACCGAGGGGATGGCGGCCGTCGATGGCGACGATGGCGAAGACCTCAAGAGCATCGAGCAGGCCCTCCGCAAGCTGGGCGAGCAGCCGGTCGAGGCAGGGGCTGCCAGCCTCTAGCAAACCGCGAGAACCATAAGTTCGAACCCGCTCCATGCCTCCCGGAGCGGGTTCATCCGTTTGTGGATGGATCAGGCCGCGACGCTGGCGTCGATCTGGAGCGGCCGCGCCACAGCGGGCGTGATGACCTTGAGCGCGCGCGGAAGAATCTTGAGATCGATGCGATCCTGCAGAGCAACCAGTTCACCGTCGATGAGCGCCTGCGCCGAACTCTTGTGGCGGGGAAACAGCAGGCTGACCTCGGCCACCTCACGATCGGATACCATGGGGCTCGCCTTCCAGTGACCTACGAGCACGCCGAGACAGAGCCGGAGCAACGCCGGCGCAGACATGGGGCGAGCGATATAGACACCCAGCACCCCGCGATCCAGGGTATCGGCGTGCGGCATGTGGCCCTCCCCGATCGGGTTGTTGCTGACCGTAATGCCTGAGACGTTGCGCCGCTCAATTCCCCGCGGCGTCCACACCTCGGCCCAGAAATTGGGTGGGCGCGCCACGGCGAGGCCGATGGCTTGAAGGCTCGCCAGCATCTTGCCGATGCGGCTGCGATAGTGGAGATGCTCCCGCATGCGCACGAGGCGGGTATGAATGCCGACCGAGAACTGATGCACGAACGGGCGGCCGTTTGCGGTCGCGATGTCGACGTCCGTGACCTCGCCCGATGCCAGCGCTTCGACCGCCTCATCGAGACCAAGGGGCAGGTGCAGCGCGCGGGCAAACAGGTTCATCGTTCCGGCCGGGATCACCGCCAGGGGAATGCCGCGACGATACGCAACGTCGGCCGCCGCCGAGATCGTCCCGTCACCACCGCCGGCGAGGAGGACGTCACCGTCCCCTGCCGCTTTTTCCAGCGCCGGGATCAGGTCCTTGCCCGCCACGATACGGGGGTCGAGCGTATGCCCATGCGCTAAGAAGGTGTCGCGTGCCCGATCGCAGAATGCCTCGACATCCATGCTGCGGAACGTACCGCCGTCACGGTTGAACACGCCGACGAAATGCATTCGTTTCTCCATGCAAGACGCGTCCGTTCCGGCGCCACCGCAGCAACGGTCAGACGGTAGCCTTTGTTCCGCGATACGCCATGACTCAAATCAACGGCCGCTGCCGCTCCGGCAGGCCCGACCACCCAGCCGCGAGCATGAGGCCCTCCTCATCGAGCACCTCGCAGCTGCGATCGTGCCAGCGGATCAGTTTCCGGTCCGCCAGCTTGCGCAATGTCTTGTTGGTGTGCACGATCGAGAGGCCCAGCGTGTCGGCGACGTGCTGCTGGGTGATCGGTAGCATCAGCGTTGGCACCAGCCCCGCCTTCATCGCCCGCTGATAAAGGAAGGCGATGAGGTAGGCCGACCGTTCCAGCGCGCTGCGCCGGCCGACGCTGAGCAGGTTCTCATCCAGCATGCGCTCCTCGCGCGAGGCCAGCCAGGTGATGTCAAAGGCCAGCCCGGGGTGGTTGGTGAAGAGGTCTGGCAGCCTGTCGCGCTGGAACACGCACAGCACGACCTGCGACAGCGCCTCGACGGAATGCTCCATGGTGCCGATCACCGAGCCCTGCAGCCCCACCAGATCGCCGGGCAGCAGATAATTGAGGATCTGCCGCCGGCCGTCCTCCAGCATCTTGAAGCGGAACGCCCAGCCGCTGAGCAGCGTGAACAGCTGCGCGCTGTGGGCGCCCTCGGTGAGGATCAGCGCACCCGCCTCCGTACTCAGTTCGCCCTTCTTGAAGCCTGACACATACTTCAGCTCGGCCGGCGTGAACGGCCGAAAGTGCGGCATGACGCGCAACGGGCAAGTTTCGCAGGGAACGCGGCGACTGGTGATGGGCAGGACGGTATCCACGGTTGGTTTCCCTACGATCCTCCGCTTCGATGAACAACGCCAGCACAACCTATGCGGTTGCCGCCCTCTTACATGTCTTTGTTAAATGACGCTGGTGAGAATACGGGGCACTTGGGGGAAGCCGCACGCCGGACTTCCCAGCACGCCGGTGTCAGGAGTTCAGCATGCTCACCGGCCAACGCGCCTTGATCGTCGAGGATGAGTTCCTCATTGCTTTCGAAATTCAGCGCATCCTCGAGAACGCGAACGTTGCAAGTTCGGTGACCGCCCGGACTGTCGAGGAGGCCATGTCGCTGGCGCACGACTGGCGCAACTTTCACCTCGCGGTCGTCGAATTCCCGTTTCAATCCGCCGATGCCCGGGCGCTGGCCCGTGGCCTTGCCAATGCCGGCGTCAAGCTGATCATCAGCTCGACGGATTCTCACCACGCGGAAATCCCCGGGCTCGAACAGTGGCCTGTCGTCAAGAAGCCGTTCTCCGAAGATGAACTGCTTGCGGCGTACCAGCGCGTCATCGGCGGGGTCAGCTGAAGGGGTTGTTGGTAACCTGCGTGGACACTGCGTCCGGGCCGTAATCAGCCTCGCCAGCCACCTTGAGTTCAGCCTGCAGGCGCGTACGGGCCCGGCTCACCCGGCTCTTCATCGTGCCGACGGCACATTCGCAGATTTCGGCCGCTTCTTCGTAGGAGAACCCGGACGCGCCAATCAGAATGATCGCTTCGCGCTGGTCATCGGGGAGCGCGTCCAGCGCCTTCTTGAAGTCGGCGAGGTCCATGATCCCGTATTGCGAGGGATGCACCGCCATCCGCTCGGTAAACACGCCATCGCTGTCCTGGATCTCGCGGCCACGCTTGCGCATCTGGCTATAGAACTCATTGCGCAGGATGGTGAACAGCCACGCCTTGATGTTGGTGCCCATCTCGAAGCTCGATTGCTTCGCCCAGGCCTTCATCATGGTGTCCTGCACCAGATCATCCGCCTTGTCGGGCTTGCCCGACAGCGAAACCGCGAATGCCCTGAGCGACGGCAATGTCGCAAGGAGCTCGCGCTTGAAGGATGGCGTTTCCTCGCTGGGGGCCATTAGTCACCCTTCTGCGCGGGAGTCTGCTGCTCGGCCTGATCCAGCTTCTCGAGCAGATCAAGAAACTTGTCAGGGATAGGCTGGTCCTGCACGGAGCCATAAAAGGCCCGCAATTTGGCCCCGATATCCGTGTTCGGCCCCAGTCCGTCCGGGGAGTGCCTGGAGCGGGACATGCTCAACTCATTCATCTTTGTCTTGTCTTTCACTACCCGGCCCTGTGATCAGAGTGCTGCAACCGTCTGCCGTAGTAGCATAAATCCCCAGTCGGCATTAAGTTCCGAAACGCCGGGAACTAATTTTGTCTTGCGCCGTTTACGGACCATTGGGCAACGCTGACAAGCTGAGCGTCACAGGAGTAATTTATGACCCTATCTATGCGCATCGCCCCGCATCTTCCTTATCTCCGCCGCTTCTCACGCGCGGCTACTGGATCCCAGACATCGGGCGATGCCTACGTAGCCGCGACGCTGGAAGCCCTGATTTCCGACGTCTCGATCTTTCCGGAAGCCAGCAACGACCGCATTGCGCTCTATAAACTGTTTTCCGCGCTGCATTCCTCCTCGTCCATCCCCGTGCCAGCGCCTGTCTCGACGTTCGCCTGGGAGCAACGAGCCGCGGCCAATCTCGCCGGCCTCTCTCCAAAGGCGCGGCAGGCGTTCCTGCTCGTTGCAGTTGAAGGCTTTTCCCACGCCGAGGCCGCTGAGGTACTGGACGTAACTGCCGAACAATTTGCGAGCTATCTCGACGACGCTTCGACGGAAATCTCCCGCCAGGTGGCGACCGACATCCTCATCATCGAGGACGAGCCGCTGATTGCCATGGACATCGAACAATTGGTGGAAAGTCTCGGCCACCGCGTCGTGGGCATAGCCCGTACGCACAAGGAGGCGGTGACGCAGTATGGCAAGGTGCATCCGCGCATGATCCTGGCCGACATCCAGCTGGCCGATGGGTCGTCCGGCATCGACGCGGTCAACGAAATTCTGGCCAATCAGCCGCTCCCGGTGATCTTCATCACCGCCTTCCCGGAACGCCTGCTCACGGGCGAGCGGCCCGAGCCGACCTTCCTCGTCACCAAGCCGTTCAATCCCGACATGGTGAAGGCGCTGATCAGCCAGGCGCTGTTCTTCGAAGTTGGCACCCGCGCCGCGGCATAGCCGTCCCCCTGACCAGCGTCACTGAAAGCCGGGGGAGACCCCGGCTTTTTGCTGTCCGGCGCGATTATGCCTAGTCTGGCCTCGGCATGGGGATTCGGGGGATGCGATGGCGTTCGAACGGAAAGTTGTGAGGCTGAAGGGCGATACGCCCGGCACGGCCACCGAGTTGACCTATTACAGCATCGGCCCGAAGGACGCGCCGGAGAAGGTGCACCTGCAGGCGGCCTTGCATGCCGACGAACAGCCGGGCACCATGGTGCTGCACCACCTGCTGCCGATGTTGCAGCAGGCCGACGAGCAGAACCTGTTGCGCGCCCGTTTTACCGTCATGCCGATGGTCAATCCGCTGGGCCTCGCTAATTTCAGCTTTCGCCGTCACATCGGACGCTACGACCTCAACTCCGGCATCAACTACAACCGCCGCTGGCCCGATCTGTTCACGGCGGTCCGCACGCAGCTCGCCGGCCGGCTGGGCGATGACGAACGCTTCAACGTCAATCTGATCCGCAAGACCGTCGCGCAATGGATCGACGCGCAGGAGCCGCGCACTGCGGCCGAGCAATTGCGCCTGCTGATCCTCAGGGAAGCCCACGACGCCGAGTTTGTGCTCGACCTCCACTGCGATGACGACTCGCTGCTCCATATCTTCACCTCGCCCGAGTTGATGCCCGAACTGCAGGACCTGGCCGACTGGATGGGCGCTGCTGCCGTCGCTGACGGCTGCCGACAGCGGTGGCGGTTCGTTCGATGAGGTGCTGCCGCAGATGTACCGCAAGATCGCCGCCACCAACCCCGGCAAGCCGGTGCCGATGGCAAGCGCCACGGCAACGCTGGAATACCGCGGCCAGGCCGACAGCTTCGACCATTTCGGCGAGCAGGATGCACTGCGGCTGTTCGGGTTTCTTGCCGGCCGCAGCCTCATCGACGCCGACCCCGGGCCGCGCCCGCAGCACGCCGTGGACGCCACGCCCTTCGAGGCCACCGAGGTGGTGCGCGTCGACCAGCCCGGCCTCCTCGCCTATCGCGTCGATCTCGGACAGCGGGTTCACAAGGGGCAGCCGATTGCCGACCTCATTGCGCTCGATGGACCGCAGGCCTTCATCGGCCGGACGCCGATTCTCGCCGGCACGGACGGCTTCCTGCTGACCCGGGCCCTCTCCAAATATGCGCCGAGAGGCGCCAACATCGCCAAGATCGTCGGCACCGAGCCGCTGGCCAGCCGCAAGGGTTACCTGCTGGAGGACTAGCTCGGGCCCGGCTTGACTTGTGCTAGCGGCCTACGGCCCTATGCCGCCGCAATGGAGCCCCGGATGTCTCACCTTCTCGATCGCCCGGCGTGGAATGCGTTGACGGGCCCTCATGCAGCCCTGGCCGAAGGCACTGACCTGGCCCGCCGTTACCCGCCCGGCATTGTGCCATTCGCCGCGTCGCGTGATAGCAGCCCCGAAAGCCTTGCGGCGCTCGCCGCCCTGCCGAAGCCGGGCGAAATCATGGCGCTGGTCGAAGCCAGCCCTCCGTCCGCGCCTCCCGGCATGCTCATCGTCAGGACCGGATTGGTGGTGCAGATGGCGCTGGCGCACCCGCCCCAGGACGAGCCGGACGAGCGAATCGAAAGGCTGACCTGGGCAGACGCGCCGGAGATGCTGGCCCTTGCGACCTTGACCGAGCCCGGCCCGTTCTCGCTGAAGGCCCAGGAATTAGGCGACTTCTACGCAATCCGCATTGGCGGGCGCATCGCCGCCATGGCCGGACACCGCATGAAGCAGGTCGGCTTCACGGAGTTGAGCGGCGTCTGCTCCCATCCGGACTATCGCGGGCAGGGACTGGCCCGCCGGCTGTCCATCTTCGTGACGCAGCAGATTCTCGCACGGGGCGACACGCCGTACCTGCACGCCTGGGCCGCCAACGCCGTGGCGATCAGGCTCTATGAGTTGATCGGATACGCACTGCGCACCACGCTGAACTTCGCGGCAGTCCAGAAGCCGGAGTAAGGCGCTGCCCGATCCAACCGGATGCTAGGCGATGCCGAGCTCCTTGTGCGTCAACGCGGCCATCACGCCCCTCAGTTCGGCCAGGCCCTTGAGCCGCCCGATGGTCGGATAGCCCGGCTGCGACGCGCCGGCCGAGGTCGTCAAGGATGTCCTGCCCGTGATCGGGGCGCATCGGGATCTGGTGCATCGCGAGCGTCCCGCCTTCTTGCGGCGCGCCTCTTCTTGCAGCACCTCGGCGATGAGCGCCACCATGTCGGTGTCGCCGCCCAGGATGCTCGGCCTCGTAGAACGACCCGACCACCGCATCGCCGTCGCGCTTGACGTTGCGCAGGTGCAGAAATGCACCTTGTCGCCGAGCCGCTCCATCATGCCGGGCAGGTCATTGTCGGGCCGCGCGCCGAGCGAGCCGGAACACAGCGTCATGCCATTGGCGGGCTGTCGACCGCGTCTGAGGATCTGCGCGATAGTCCGCTTCCGTCGACATGATGCGCGGCAGGCCGAGCAGCGAGAACGGCGGATCGTCCGGATGGCAGCACGAAGCGCAGCCCGAGTTCGTTCGGCGACCGGCACGATTTCTTCGAGGAAATCGACGAAGTGCCTGCGCAGCTGATCCGGTGAGATGTCGCCATATTCGGCGAGGTGCTCGCGCACGCCGGTCGAGCGTCATCGTCTCGGTCGAGCCCGGCAGGCCGATGGTGACGATCTGCGCGCAAGCTGCCCCTTGGCGTCCTCGCTCATCGCCGCAAAACGCCGCGCCGCCTCGTCGGCGACCGCGTTGGAATAGTCGCTCGCGGCGCCCGGCCGCGTCCGACAGGATGAGATATCGAAGGCGGCGAAATCGTTGATGTCGAAGCGCATGCAGGTGCCGCCATGGGGCAGCTGATAGCGCAGATCGGTGCGCGTCCAGTCGAGCACCGGCATGAAATTGTAGCAGATCGACCTCGATCCCGGCCGCGGCGACGTTGTCGCAGGCGAGGTCTTGTAGTTGGCGATGTGGGCGCGCCAGTCGCCCTTCTGCTTCTTGATGTCCTCCGAGACCGGCAGGCTCTCGATCACCTCCCATGCAATGCCGGAGGGCGAACCGTCCTTGCGCGTCGCGATCTGCTGCTGCCGCCTGGCGATCTCTTCGGGCGTCCAGACCACGCCGTTCGGCACGTGGTGCAGCGCCGAGACGACGCCCTCGACGCCCGCCTGCACCATGTCATCGATGCGAGGCGGTGTCCTTGGGACCGAACCAGCGCCAGGTCTGTCTCATTCAGATCGTCTCCACCTTACCGTCAGTCCCGCCAAAGGCGAGATTGGGCAGCCAAAACACCACGCCCGGGCAGGAAAAGCAACAGCACGATCAGCACGATGATCGTGCCAATGAACGGCAGCGCCTCGACGGTGTAGTCCTCGACCTTGACATTCATCAGCGAGCACACCGCGAACATGGCGACGCCGACCGGCGGGGTCATACCACCAAGGGTGACGATGCTCATCATCAGGATGCCGAAATGCACAGGGTCGATGCCGGCCGCGGTCGCGATCGGCACGAAGATCGGCGTCAGCAGCAGCACCAGCACCGTGCTCTCGATGAAGCAGCCGGCGATCAGCAGGAACAGCAGGATCGACCAGAACGATGAGATGCGGCTCGCTGATCCCCGCCAGCATCCAGGTCGAGATGCCCTGCGGCACCTGCAGGTAGATGATGGCGAAGCCGACCATGCCCGACATCAGGATGATGATCATGATGAGCCCGATATCGGAGATCGCGTGGCCGAAGGCGCGCTTGAGCTTGTCCCAGGTCATCTCGCGGTGCGCCAGAAATCCGACGGCGACGGCGTAGACCACCGCGAAGGCGCCGACTTCGGAGGGGGTGAAGAGCCCGCCGCGGATGGTGACCACCAGCGCGACGGGAAACAGCAATGCCCATTTGGCGTGCCACGCCGCGCTGCCCAGCGTTTTCAACGTCGGCGGGTCGGTGTCGGCGACGACATAGCTGCGCCGCTGGCGATGAGATAGGTCGTCGCCATCAGCCCGACCATCATCAGCAGCCCGGGATGATGCCGGCGAGGAACAACCGGCCGATCGAGACATTGCCGACATAGCCGTAAAGGATGAGCCCGATCGAGGGCGGAATGGTTGCGGTGATGAGCGAGCCGACGGCGATCACGGCGGCGGAAAAGCCCTTGCCGTAGCCCTGGGCGATCATGCTCGGCCCGAGGATGCGCGCTTCCATCGCGGCGTCGGCGACGGCGGACCCGGAGACGCCGCCCATCAGCGTCGAAAGGACGATGGCGACCTGGCCAAGCCCGCCCGCCATCCAGCCGACGGCGACGCGGGCGAACTTGAACAGCCGCTCGGTGATGCCGCTCTCGTTCATCAGATGGCCCGAGAAGCACGAAGAACGGCACGGCCAGCAGCGGGAAGCTCTGGCTCATGGTGGCGATCTTCTGCACGCCGATCGACATCGGCATGCCGGCCTCGGTCATGAAGAACACGAAGCCGGAGATGCCGATGGCGAAAGCCACCGGCGCGCCGAGGAACATCAGGATGAAGAACAGCGACGGTGATCAGCAGCACGATCAGAGTTCCGTAACGGCGGTCGATTTCGGCCTCCGAGCGCGAATAGACGAGCGTTTCACCGTCTCGCCTCGCCTGCCAGGCGCGCACCATGTTGTACACGAGCGCGATGCCGAGCATGACGCAGCCGACCGGCACCGCCGCGGTGACCCAGACATAGCTGAAAGCCGCTGTCGCCGAACTGGCGCGGCAGGTTCAGCAGCGTCAGGCTGATGCCCTCCACGGTCAGCAGGGCGAGGAAGATCAGGAACAGCACCGACAGCGCCATTTCGAGCCAGTAGCGGGCCCGGCGCGGCAAATGGCGGACCAGCAGGTCGATCCCGAGGTGAGCCTTGTTGCGCATCGCCCGGGTGGCGCCGAAAAAGCACAGCCAGATGAACAGCAATTGCGCCATATCGACCGACCAGATCAGCGGGTGGCCGAAAAACCGCATGATCGCGGCGGAAAATACCAGCAGCACGATGGTGGCGAGCAGCAGCGCGGCGACCGCGAACTCGATCTGGGCAAGACGCTTGAGCAGCATATCGGACAATCTCCCTTGCCCGGGAGTGGAGCCGGAACCCCACCCCCAGGCCAGGAGAGTCTTACTCGGCGGCGATCTTCTGCACAGTGTCGCGCAGTTCGCCGTAGCCGAGCTTGTCATAGACGCCGGCGGTGGCCTTGCGGAAGATGTCGACGTCGACGGTATTGACCGTCATGCCCGATGCCACGAGGTCCGCCTCGATCTTGGCAAGCGCGTCGCGGGTGCCATAGGAGCCGATATCGCCGGCCTTGAGGGCCTCGTCGCGCAGCACCTTCTGCAGGTCCGCCGGCAGCGAGTCGATACCAGGCGCCGCTGGTCACCATGCCGGTGATCAGGTTGATATGGCCGGTCTTGGTGAGGAACTTCGTCACCTCGAACAGCTTGGCGCCCTGCCCGGCGGGCAATTGCGCTTCGGCAGCATCGATGACGTTCTGCTGCAGCGCCGAGTAGACATCGGCGAACGGCATCGGCGTCGGCATCGCGCCCATCGCGGTGACCGTCTCGGTCCACACCGGCGCGCCGGGGGTACGCATGCGGACACCGGCGAGGTCGGCGGGCGTGCTGACCGGCTTGTTGGTCCACAGATGCCGCTCGCCCTGCCACCAGTTGAAGCTCAACACCTGCAGCTGCGCACCGTCATGCAGCTTCTTGACCCATTCCTCGAACAGCGGCGAGGTCGCGACCTTGCGCACGCCGTCATAGCCATTGGCGAGATAAGGCGCGCCCATGATGCCGAATTCATTCTGGAAGGTGGCCAACCGGCCGCCGTCGACGATGACCGCCACTGGGGCGCCGGCGCGTGCCTGCTCCAGCACGTCCTCATCGGGGCCGAGCTGCGAATTGGGGAACAGCTTGACTTCAATCTTCCCGCCGCTGGCCGTCGCCACGCCGCTGACAAAGCTCTCCAGCCCCTTGTAAAGGGGATCGCTGGTCGCGAGGGCGGTATTGACGCTAAGGGTATAGTCGGCTGCAAAGGCAGAACCGGACGCGGCAAGCACCAGCGTCCCGGCAGCCACGAGGGCGTGCACGGCAGTGAGTCTCATTTGGTATCCTCCCATTGTCGGCAACGTCCAATCGCCGATTGCGACGAGACTAGTATGGTAGTATCCCGAGTGTCAACATGAGCATCGCCGAACTTGATCTGCTGGAGGAAGACGCCGCCGCGGCCCGCCTGGGACGCATGGGCAGCCGCGTCTTCGATTCCCTGCGTCAGGCCATCGTGCAATTGCGGCTGCGTCCCGGGAACCTGTTGTCCGAGGCCGATGTGGCCCGGCAGCTTGGCGTCTCCCGCCAGCCGGTGCGGGAGGCCTTCATCAAGCTGGCGGAAGTCGGGCTGGTGGAGGTGAAACCGCAGCGTGGTACCTTCGTGATGCTGATTTCGATCCGGCAGGTGCAGAATGTGCGTTTCATCCGCGAGGCCATCGAGGTCGCGGTGGTGCGCAAGGCCGCGCACGAGGCATCGACCGGCCGCATCGCCGAGTTGCGCGAACTGATCGAGGCGCAGCGCGCCGCAGAGCGTTCCGGCGACCACGTTGAATTCCTCCGCCTCGACGAGAGCTTCCACCAGTGCCTCGCACACAGCGTCGGCACCGATTACGCGTGGCGGGTGCTCGAGAACCTCAAGGCGCAGATGGACCGGGTGCGCTATCTCTCGATGCCCGACGCCACTCCGATCGATGTGCTGATCGGCCAGCATGCCGCCATCGTCGATGCCATTGCACGCCACGCCGCCGACGAGGCGGAGGCCGCCATGCACGCCCACCTCGCCGAAATCCTGATGTCCCTGCCCCGCCTCGCGCAGGCTCACCCCGACCTGTTCACCGACTGAACTCAGTCGTTGGCGAGCGCAAGCAGCACATCGGCGTGACAGGGCGTTCCCGGACGGCACCAGCAGGCGAGATTGTGCCCACCGAGTTCCTCCCGTATCGCCGCGCGCGAGGGCGGCGGGCCAGGTGAGAGGGCAGGATCAATCGTTCCCTTCAGCCATTCGCCGCAGAGCGCCACCGCCTTCGCCTGCGCCGCCCCGCGATCAAGACCGTAGCGGCGGCCGGTCGCCTCGATCGTGAAAGGGTTGCCCCACTTGCCGGGCCGGCTGATGCGCTTTGCCCGCAGTCCATTCAGCGCTTGCGATGCGGCCTGCAGATTGAACCCCGCATGCCGCGACAATTGCAGCCGTTGCGGCCTCACGCTCACCGCCACTCCTTGTCGTAGATGAATTTGGGCATTTCGAGCTTGAACAGGATGGCGGCCACGCGCAGCGAAAATCCGGCGGCGACCGAGATGAGCGCCATGAGGTCCGGCGCGCCGCCCCAGATCTGCCCGAAATAGTAGATCGCCGCCGTAACGATGGAGCAGGTGGCATAGAGCTCGCCGGAAAACACCAGCGGCACGTCATTGCACAACACGTCGCGAATGATGCCGCCAGCGATACCGGTGATCATCCCCGCGACGATGACAATGATGGGCGACTGGCCCATGCTCAGCGCGATGTTGCAGCCGACGATGGTGAACACCACCAGCCCCAGCGCGTCGAGCAGCAGGAACGGCCAGCGCAGCGTCTCCATGAAGCGCGCCAGCGCGATCGTCACCAGCGCTGCGCCGCACGCCACCAGCAGCAGCGTCGGATTTGCAACCCAGGCCAGCGGGTAGTGGCCGAGCAGCGCATCGCGCATCGTGCCGCCGCCAAGCGCCGTCACTGCCGCCAGCACGCAGACCCCGAACCAGTCCATCTGGCGCCGTCCCGCGCTGAGCGCCGCCGTCATCGCATTGGCCGCCACCGCAATGATCTGGATGATGTCGAACAGCATGGAATACCTCCGGCGAGCCGCTATCTGGTGCTCTGGATGGTGATGATCTTGGCCTCGCTGGTTTCGCACGCCTCATCGAGACAGATGCCGCTGAGCCAGACCTGCCCATTGCCGAACATCACCCCCTGATCGCGCACGAACAACTCGTCATACTTCTGCCCGAGCACCGCGGATTTGATCTCATCGGTGAAGATGTCCGCATAGCGCGATGCAAACGCTTCCGGCCCATCGAAGGTCAGTTCGGCGTCGCCGACCTTTACGGTAATGGGATAGCTGACGAGACTTGCGACAGCCTCCGGATCGCCCACCTCCACCGCCGCCTGCAGGGTATCGAACAGCGTCTCGTATTGCTGGTGCGCTCCCAGCAACATGTCGATGCGGCCATTCACATCGTCACGCGACTGCGCCAGCGTCGCAGGCGTGGAAAATACGAGCAGCAACAGTGCAACCAGAGTTTTCGGCAAGGTGTTCTCCGTTGGAATCGGGTTGCCTCCAGCCTCTCATAGCATCAGAACCGATCAATCGGAGCCAGCATGCGAAAACCCCAAACCGTCAGAAGCCTCGAAGAACTGGGCCGAGTCAGGCTTTCGCCGTCATTCTTCATGCGCGATTTTCTCTATTCCGAGATCGCCGGCATGCACGGCATTCCCAACATTCCCGACGACCCCGACCTGGCCATCGCCGCTGGCACCCGGCTTTGCCAGGATCTGCTTGAGCCGCTGCAGGCCCGTTTCGGCCGCATTTCGATCCGCTCGGCCTACCGGGCGCCGGCCGTCAACGCCTTCGGCAACGCCCACAAGCTCAACTGCGCCAGCAACGAAGCCAACTATGGCGGCCACATCTGGGACCGCCGTACGGCGGAAGGCTGGATGGGGGCGTGCGCCTCCATCATCGTCCACGCGCTGATCCCGCACTATGAACGGACCGGTGAATGGGAGCCGCTGGCCTGGTGGATCCACGACCACCTGCCCTACGACCAAATGGAGTTTTTCCCGCGCTTCGCCGCGTTCAACCTCAGCTGGCGAGAGGCTTCAAGGCGCGAAATCCGCAGCTTCATCCCACCGCGCCGCGGCAAACTGACGGCACCGGGCATGGCCAATTCCGCAGGCTCGCACCAAAGCGCCTATCGCGACTGGCTGGCCGGCCTCTAGCCGGTTGCGGCCAGCAGTCGGTCGTATTCGCGTTCCGGCAGCCCATAGGCGCCCTCTGACGCCGAGATCAGCCCGTGGCGATCGAGAATGGCGATGCTGCCCCGGGAGGCGCGAATCAGGCCCCTGCCCTCAAGGTTCTGCACCGCGAGCGTGACGCCTGGGCGCCGCACGGCCAGCATGAGCGCAAGAAATTCATGCGTGATGCTGAAGCTGTTGCCCATCCTGTCGCCTACCATCAGCAACCAGCGGGCGAGCCTTTCCTCAAGCAGCGAGCGCCCATTGGCCACCGCCGTCGACGCCACCTGGATCGCGAAGGCATGGGCGTAGCGCAGGAACAGTTCGCGCATCGCAGCGCTTTCGCCAGTGGCGCGCTTCAGCACGCTTGCAGGTACCCGGAACCCCGACCCCGCCACCTGCATATAGGTATCGAACGGTGTCGTCATCGAACCATAGACGATGGAAAGGCCCGTCATCCCTTCACTGCCGATGATCCCCACCTCGATGCTCTTGGCCGTGCGGGGCACGCTGGCAACAACCGAACCGAGGCCAACTTCAAGAAAGTACACAAACTCGATCGCCGTGTCCGAGCTCTCAAGCACCGCGCGCAACGGCAGCTGCAATGGCTCCAACGGCCCGAGCAACTTCAGGTCGCGGGGGTTCAACTGAGCCAAAATCCTATTCTGGAATGTCGACGGAACGCCGGACATGTGCTCTCCCAAAAGGGCAAGAGCACACCTTTGTCTCCTAGCCGCCTGTGCCCGGTTATCCGATACAGACGATGTGTACTCATACCACACATAATCTGGCTTTACGAACGGTTGGTACAAAAGCGGACAAACCCTTGCGGCGTCGAGATTTTGTGCCGCGACGGGCCCTCTTGTTGCCGCGGGTGGCCATCACTCCGGCCTTGCGGCGGGTTGCCAGGAGGGGCTAGCCGTAAGGACCCCACCGGAGACCCATGCCGTGACGACACATCGCTTTGAGGCCACTGAGTGGCACAACGTCCTTGGCACGCTACCGCCAGCGCTGACCGTCGAGAGCGGCGACACAATCGTCACCGAAACCATCGACGCCAACGGCTGGAGCAAGAGCGGCGAAAAGGTCGCTTCGGGACCCAATCCGATGAACGGCCCCATCTTTGTCGCGGGGGCCGAACCCGGCGACGCGTTGCGCGTCGATATTGTTGCGATGACGCCGATCCGCGCCACCGGCTGGACCCGCTCAGCCCTCGCCGAAAACGTCGTTGACCCGGCGGTCGTGCCAGCCCTGCCACCGCGCGACCGCGCCACCTGGCTGATCGATCGCAATGCCTTGACAGCCCGCCTCGAAAACCCGCCCCCCGGGCTTGCCGGCCTCGAGCTGCCGCTCGAGCCGATGATCGGCTGTTTCGGCGTCGCACCGAGCCTCGGCCAGGCGTTCTCGACCGCCACCAGCGCGCAGAACGGCGGCAACATGGACTATCGCCGCTTCGGCCCCGGCACCAGCGTGTCGTTTCCGGTTTCCGCGCCGGGCGCGCTGTTCTTTCTCGGCGACTGCCACGCCACGCAGGGCGATGGTGAAATCGTCGGCACCGGCATCGAAACCTGCTTCGAGGTCACCGTCCGGCTGACGGTCGAAAAGGGCCGTGCGATCGTCTGGCCGCGCGGTGAAACCGAGACCGACATCTTCACCATCGGCAACGCCCGGCCGCTGGATCAGGCGCTGCAGCACGCAACCACCGAGATGCTGAACTGGCTGGCCGGGGACTATGGACTCGACGCCCTCGCCGCCAGCCATTTGATGGGCCAGGTCGTGCGCTATGACATCGGCAACGTCTATGATCCGGCCTACACCGTGGCCTGCCGCATCGCCAAGAAGTGGCTGACCCGGACGCCCTGACGACTGATCAGCGCTGCGTCGCGTCCAGGACCACTCCGCGAATGGCGGCCGTCTATCCGCCGATCTTGCCGCCGAGTTCGTCCTCGACATGGACGCGGATGATCTCGTCGAAATTCTTTTCGGCTCTGAAACCCAGTGCCTCGGCGCGCTTGGTGTCGAAGTTGCGCGGCCATCCGGCGACAATCTTGATGATCGTGGGATCCGGCACTTCCCTGATCAGGCCGACAATCCTGTCGCCGGCAACCCGGCGCAATGCCTCGATTTCTTCGCCCACGGTCAACGACAGACCGGGCGCGGAGATCGTCCGCCGCCATCCCAGTTCCCTGGTGTCCATCTTTGCCGCATGCAGCAGGAACCCGATGGCAGCGCGCGGGCTGGCGAACCAGTGCCGCACATCGCGGCTGACCGGCAGCACGGCCTCCTTGCCGCTCAGCGGCTCGCGCAGGATGTTCGAGAAGAACCCGGAGGCCGCGGCGTTCGGCCTGCCGGGACGCACCACGATCGTCGGCAGGCGGATACCGACGCCGTCGACGAACCCCTTGCGCGTATAGTCGTTGAGCAGCAGTTCACCGATGGCCTTCTGCGTGCCGTAGCTGGTGAGCGGCGCCGACAGCCACTCGTCCCCGATGGCCTCGGGAAAGGGCGCGCCGAATACGGCGATGGACGAGGTGAAGACCAGCCTCGGCACATAGCCGCCCTTGGCGCCCTCCAGCCGGATGGCCTCCAGCAGCTCGCGCGTGCCGTCAAGATTGACCCGGTAGCCCTTTTCGAAATCAGCCTCGGCCTCACCCGAAACGATGGCCGCCAGGTGAAAGATCAGGTCCGGCCGGCCGGCGATCAGCGTCCTGGCGGCACCGGGTGACGAAAGATCGGTCGCGATGCTCCGGAGCTTGCCCGGGAACGCCACCGTTTCGGGCTGGATCACATCTGCCAGCGTCAGTTGCTCGATACCCCTGCCGTTGATTTCGCCAGCCTTGAGCAGGGCCGCGGTGAGCTTGCGGCCGACCATTCCGGCCGCCCCGATAATCAGAATATGCATGAAGATAGCCGTCCCTGTTTGGCGCCAGACAATAGCCAGCAGCGGCCGCAACTCAAGCCGGAATCGTCGCGCCGGACACCTGGCGGGGCACGCTGAACCGCCACCGCGTGTCGGCCTCCCACTACGCTAACCCCCAGCAGCAGCGAATAAAAATATCTGTCGCCGCGTGCCTGGATGGGGCCCGCTGCCCAAACTCGCTGATTGACTCGCCCTCGCGCCTTCGCCCACACTCCGGGCGGGGCAGGCGCGATGGCGGATCATCGTTGGGAATGCTGCTCCTTTTGGAGGTATTGCCCGATGCGCACACCAGCTATTTTCCGAAGCGCGGCATGTGCCGCTTTGCTCGCCGCCGGCGTGGCGCTGAGCCCGCTTTCCGCTTTCGCCCAGGCGGAATCCGCCGACCCCATCAAGATCACGCTGCACGACTGGACCGGCCAGTTCATCACCAGCCACATCATGGGCGAGGTGCTGATCAAGGCGGGCTACAACGTCGAATACGTCAGGCCGACTATCTCGCCCAGTTCGCCGGCCTCGAAACCGGCGACCTCGACCTCGCCATGGAAATCTGGGCCACCACCGGCCAGGAAGCGCTCGACGCCGCCGTTGCCACCGGCAATGTCGAAAACCTCGGCGAGACCGGCATGCTGGCCCGCGAGGAGTGGTGGTTCCCCGAATACATGAAGGAGAAGTGCCCGGGCGCTGCCCGACTGGAAGGCGTTGCTGGAAGCCCGCCTGCGCCGAAGCCTTCTCCACCGCCGAGACGGCGCCCAAGGGCCGCTATCTCGCGCGGCCCGGTGACCTGGGGCGGCTTCGACGAGGAGCGCGTGTCGGCCCTCGAGCCTGCCGTTCGAAGTCGTCCATGCCGGCACCGACGCGGCGCTGTTTGCCGAACTCGAATCCGCCTATCAGCGCAAGGCGCCGATCATGCTGTGGATCTACGCCCCGCACTGGGCGCCGGCCAAGTACAAGGGCGAGTGGGTCGAGTTCCCGAAATACGAGCCGGAGTGCTACACCGATCCGGCATGGGGCCTGAATCCCGATGAGGCCTATGATTGCGGCAAGCCCTACGGCCCGATCTGGAAGGCCGGCTGGGCCGGCATCAAGGACAAGTGGCCGCACGCCTACCAGATCATCAAGAACTTCGAGCTCAACAACGACGAGATGGGCCAGATGATCACCGCCGTCGATCTCAATGGCGGCACGGTGGAACAGGCCACTGCCGACTGGATGGCTGCCAACGAAGCGCGCTGGTCCGCCTGGATCAAGTAGGCCAGCGGTCTGCATCGCAGCGCCGCTGCTCCTGCCGCATTCGGCACGAGCAGCGGCGCTCCTGCATCCACCGCCAACGAGCCGCCGCGTCCCGATGACCGCTGACGTCCCCCATCAAGCTCGAATGCCGCTCGGTCTGGAAGGTCTTCGGTGACCGCGCCGCGCGGTCATTGCTGCCAAGGCGGCCGCCCGACGACGAACTGCGTGGCGCGCGAGAACCTTGTGGCCGGCGTGCGCGACGTCAGCATCGAGGTGCACGAAGGCGAGAGCTTCGTCATCATGGGCCTTTCGGGCTCCGGCAAGTCGACGCTGGTGCGCTGCATGTCGCGCCTGATCGAGCCGACCGCCGGCGAGATCATCTTCAACGGCGAGAACCTGCTCAAGGCCTCCGATGCGCGGATGATCGAAGTCCGCCGCCACCAGATGGGAATGGTGTTCCAGCACTTCGCCCTGCTGCCGCATCTTGACCGTGCTGGGCAACGTCGCCTTCCCGCTCGAAATCCAGGGCGTGCCGCGCGGCAAGCGCGAGGAGCGCGGGCACCGGAAGATGATCGAACTGGTCGGGCTCACCGGCCGCGAGAATTTCTTCCCGCGCGAACTGTGCGGCGGCCAGCAGCAGCGCGTCGGCATCGCCCGCTCGCTCGCGGTGGAACCCGAACTGTGGTTCCTCGACGAGCCGTTTTCGGCGCTCGATCCGCTGATCCGCCGCGAAATGCAGGACGAGTTCCTGCGGCTGCAGTCGGTGGTCAAAAAGACCATCGTCTTCATCACCCACGATTTCGACGAGGCCATCCGTCTCGCCGACCGCATCGCCATCATGAAGGATGGCCGCGTCGTCCAGATCGGCACGCCCGAGGACCTCGTGCTGCATCCGGCGGACGCCTATGTCGCCGCCTTCACCCGCAACGTGTCGCAAGGCCAAGGTGCGTGCGCGCCGGCTCGCTTGCAGCGCGCCGGCGACCGCGGCGCAGGATCGTCGGCCGCATCGCGCACGGCGCCACCATCGCCGAGGCCGTGCACCATTTTCAGGGCGCCGGACTCGGCGCTCGAAGTCACCGACGACGCCGGCGCTGTGATGGGCGTCCTCGCCCACGCCGCCGTCGTCAAAGTGCTGATGGAGGGCTGAGCAGATGGCGCCTCCAGCTTCGACGTACGACCGCGGGGTCGACCCCATGAGGTCGTGCGACGGGCACCTGAGCATCCTCGCGGCATGCATCCGCAACCTGAGGACATCATGGTGAGCCTGACGAACCACGAGGTCCGGGCAACCAGCCCGGTCCCCGGCGCCGCCATCATCTGGCTGGTCGCCCTGGCGCTGTTTGTCGCCATCTGGCTGTTGGGCCGGAATGGGCCCGTAGCTGGCCCAAGCCTGGCCGAAATGCCCGCCATGACATGGATCGGCGGTTTCATGAACTGGCTGGTCAACGAAGCCAATTTCGGCCTCTTCACCTTCCAGCAGGCGACGCGCTTCATCGCCGCCATCATCGAGGTGCCTTACGATCTGTCGCTCAGCCTCCTCGCCACGGGCTTTCTGCAGGGGCAGGGCTCGGGCGCCGTCCAGATCGTCCCGCCGCTGATCGTGGATCGCGCTGATCGGTGGCCTGTCGCTGCTTGGCCTCTGGGCCGGCGGCTGGCGGCTGGCGCTGCTGGTTGCGGCATGCCTGCTGTTCATCGCCGCCTTCGGCCAATGGAACTCCGCGATGGTGACGCTGGCCTCGATCACCATCGCCGTGCCGCTGGGCGTCGTCGGTGGACTGCTGCTCGGCGTCCTCGGCTATCGCGTCCGCGTTGTTCGAGCGCGCCATCACGCCGCTCCTCGATCTGATGCAGACCGTGCCGGTCTTTGCCTATCTCGTGCCGATCCTCTTTCTCTTCGGGTTCGGTCCGACCTCCGCCATCGTCGCCACCATCATCTATGCCATGCCGCCGATGACGCGGCTGACGCTGCTCGCGCTGCGCGCGTCCCCGAGGAGATCAGCGAACTCGGCCGCATGGTCGGCGCGACGCCGCGCCAGCGCATGTGGAAGGTGCTGGTCCCGGCCGCGATGCCGGGTCTGATGGTCGGCGTCAATCAGGTGATCATGCTGTCGCTCAACATCGTCATCATCGCCTCGATGATCGGTGCCGGCGGCATCGGCTTCGAAGTGCTCGGCGCGCTCCGCCGCCTCGATTTCGGCACCGGCCTCGAGGCCGGGTTCTGCATCGTCGCGCTGGCCATCGTACTCGACCGACTGTCGCAGGCAGTGGCGCTGAAAGCTGCAGCGGCAGACGCCACACGGACGACACCGCCAACCCGCTTCATCCAGCGCCACCCCTATATCATCGGTGCGCTGGCTGCTGGTTGCTCGTGACCGCCGTTCTGGGTCTGCTGACGCCCGACCGCCCAGACCTACCCCGAGGCCTGGCGTCTGTCGAGCGGGCGACTTCTGGTCGAAGCTGATCGAGTGGATCAATGTCAACTTCTTCGACCAGCTCGAAGCCTTCAAGAACGCCATCGTGCTGGGCCTGCTGGTGCCCTTCAAGCGGCTTGCTGCTCGACCTGCCGTGGGCCGGTGTCATGGGCCTGATCGCGCTCGCGGGCTGGCGCCTCGGCGGCTGGCGGCTGGCGTTGCTGGTCGGCACGCTCACGCTCCTCATTGCCGCCACCGGGCAATGGGAAAAGGCAATGATCACCGTCTATCTTTGCGGCATCTCGGTGCTGATCGCGGCCTTGATCGGCATTCCCGTCGGCATTCTCGCCGCTGAACGAAAGCGCCTCGGGCCCGTGGTGCAGGCCATCATCGACACGCTGCAGACGCTGCCGTCCTTCGTCTATCTCATGCCGTTCGTGATGCTGTTCCGGGTGGGCGACTTCACCGCCATGCTCGCCGTCATCGCCTATGCCGTCGCCCCGGCCATCCGCTACACCGCGCTCGGCGTCTCGCAGGTCAATCCGTCCCTGATCGAGGCCGGCAAGGCGGCTGGCGCGACGCCATGGCAGGTCCTGACCAAGATCAAGCTCAGGCTGGCGCTGCCGGAGATCATGCTCGGCATCAACCAGACCATCATGCTGGCGCTTTCGATGCTGGTGATCACCGCGCTGGTCGGCACCCGCGATCTGGGCCAGGAGGTCTATATCGCCCTCGCCAAGGCGGATACCGGTCGCGGCATCGTCGCGGGCCTCGCGGTGGCGTTCATCGCCATCATCGCCGACCGCCTGATTTCGGCCGCCTCGCAGCGCGCCAGGCTGAAGCTGGGGCTGGCATGACCGACATCGAAGCCCGTATCGCCGCCCTCCCCTGCTGGACCGGCACGCCCAGGCTCGAACCGCTGGTTGGCGGGCTGTCCAATGTGAGTTTCGTCGTCGACGACGCGGCGGGCCGCTATGTCGTGCGTACCGGCAAGGACTATCCATTCCACCACGTCTTCCGCGACCGCGAACTGGTTGCGGCGCGGGCTGCCGAGGCGGCAGGGTTCGGTCCCGCCATCGTCTACGCCGAGCCGGGCCTGACGGTATCGCGCTACATCGAGGGCACGGTCTTCGCGGAAACGGACGTGCGCGCCAATATCGACCGCATTGCCGAACTGATGCGCCGCTTTCACGGCCAGATGGCACGCGGCATTACCGGCCCCGGCTTCATCTTCTGGGTGTTTCATGTCAACCGCGATTATGCGGTCACGCTGAAGGGCAGCCGCAATCCGCTTATCGGCCGGATGCCGGAACTGCTGGCGCTCAACGACGAACTGGAATCGGCGCAGGCCCCGCTGCCCATCAGCTTCGGCCACCATGACCTGCTGCCCGCCAATCTGATCGATGACGGCAGGCGGCTTTGGCTGATCGACTACGAGTATGCCGGCTTTGGCACCGCCATGTTCGATCTCGCCGGGCTCGCCTCTAATTCCGGCTTCAGCACGGCGCAGTCGCAGCACTTGCTGGAGGCCTATTTCGGGACCGCGCCAGCCGAGGACATCCTCCGCAGCCACGCCGCGATGCAGTGCGCCTCGCTGTTGCGCGAAGCGCTGTGGGCGCTGGTCTCCGAGATGTACCTCAGCGCACCGGGCGCCGATTATGCCGCCTACGCCAACGAGAACTTTGCACGTTTCGATGCGGCGCTTGCCGCCTATCGCGCCAATCACAAGGGCTGACAGATGCCACTCCCCACGCACGCACAGTTCGTCGTCATCGGCGGCGGCATTATCGGGTGCTCGACGGCCTACCATCTGGCGCGCGACCACAAGGCCGACGTGATCCTGATCGAGCAGGGCAAGCTCACCTCGGGTTCCACCTGGCACGCGGCGGGACTGGTCGGCCAGCTGCGCTCCTCGGCCTCGATCACCCAGGTGCTGAAGTACTCGGTCGATCTCTATCGCAGGCTGAAGGACGAGACCGGCCTCGATACCGGCTGGAAGATGACCGGCTGCCTGCGCCTAGCGACCAACGAGGACCGCTGGACCGAATACCGCCGCCTTGCCACCACCGCCGGAAGCTTCGGCATGGACATGGAGCTGGTGTCACCCGAAGAGGTGAAGCGGATGTGGCCGCTGATGAACGTCGACGACCTGATCGGCGCGTCGTGGCTGCCGACCGACGGCCAGGCCAGCCCGTCCGACATCACGCAGTCGCTGGCCAAGGGCGCGCGCATGCACGGGGCGAAGATCTTCGAGGGCGTCACCGTCACCGGCTTCGAGATGGACGGCAATCGCATCGTCGCCGTGCAGACCACCGATGGCGTGGTACGCTGCGACACCGTGGTCAACTGCGGCGGGCAATGGGCCCGCCAGATCGGCGCCATGGCCGGCATCAACGTGCCCCTGCAGCCGGTCAAGCACCAGTACATCATCACCGAAAAGATCGACGGCCTCAGCCCCGACAGCGCCACCATCCGCGACCCCGACCGCTTCACCTATTTCAAGGAGGAAGTCGGCGGCCTGGTGATGGGCGGCTACGAGCAGAACCCCATCGCCTGGACCACCGGCGACGTGCCCGGCGACTTTGAGTTCAAGCTGTTCGACGACGACTGGGAGCATTTCGAGCAGCATTTGACGCAGGCGATCGCCCGCGTCCCGGCGCTCGAAACCGCTGGCGTCAAGCAGATGATCAACGGCCCGGAGAGCTTCACCCCCGACGGCAATTTCATCCTCGGCGCGGCGCCCGAATGCGCCAACATGTATGTCGGCGCCGGCTTCAACGCCTTCGGTATCGCGTCGGGTGGCGGCGCCGGCTGGGTGCTGGCCGAATGGGCGGTGAGCGGCGAGGCGCCGATGGACCTCTGGGTCGTCGATATCCGCCGCTTCTCCGACATGCACCGCGACCGCGAATGGGTAAAGGAGCGGACGCTCGAAGCCTATGGCAAGCACTACACCATCGGTTTTCCGCATGAGGAATATCAGAGCGGCCGCAAGCGCATCGTCTCCCCGCTCTATGAGCGGCTGAAGGCGCATGGCGCGGTGTTCGGCTCGAAACTCGGCTGGGAGCGGCCCGAACTGGTTTGCGCCCGCGGGCACGGCGCCCGAAGATGTCTACTCGATGGGCCGGCAGAACTGGTTCGGGCCGGTCGGCGAGGAGCACCGGCTGGTGCGCGAGGCGGTCGGCCTGTTCGACCAGTCGTCCTTCGCCAAGTACGAGATCGCCGGTCCTGACGTGGCTGAGGCACTGAACTGGATCGGCGCCAATTCCGTCGACAAGCCGGCCGGCCGGCTCACCTACACGCAGATGCTCAACAGCCGCGGCGGCATCGAGTGCGACCTGACCGTTGCCCGCATGGCCGACGATCGCTTCTACATCGTCACTGGAACCGGATTCCGGACGCACGACCTGGCATGGATCCGCGACCACATTCCGGCCGGCATCGAAGTCACGCTGACCGACGTCACCGAAAAGTTCGGCACGCTGTCGCTGATGGGTCCGAAAGCGCGTGACGTGCTGGCGTGTGTCACCAGCGCCGACGTCTCCAACGCCGGCTTCCCGTTCGGACATGTGCGCTACCTTCCCATTGCCGGCGCCGACGTGCGAGCCCTGCGCGTCACCTATGTCGGAGAGCTCGGCTGGGAGCTGCACATTCCACTGGCCAGGACCGGCGAGGTGTTCGACGCGCTGATGGAGGCCGGCAAGCCGTTTGGCCTGCGCCCCGTCGGCTATCGCGCGCTGGAGTCGCTCCGGCTGGAGAAGGGCTATCGCGCCTGGGGCTCCGACATCACGCCCAACGATACGCCGCTGGAGGCCGGACTTGGCTGGGCCGTCAAGCTGAAGAAGGATACAGCCTTCATGGGCCGCGATGCGCTGGAGGCGGCGTCGAATCTGCCGCCGAAGAAGCAGCTTGCGACCTTCACCACCGAACGCGACGACGTGGTGCTGCTCGGCCGCGAAACCATCCTCCGCGACGGCGTCTTTGCCGGCTATCTCACATCCGGCGGCTTTGGCTATACCATCGGCAAGCCCATCGGTCTCGGCTACGTGCGCCACACGGACGGCGTCACGGCGGACTATCTGCGCGCCGGCAGCTACGAACTCGTCGTCGCCAACGAGCGGGTGGCGGCGACGCTGCACACCGAACCGCTGTACGACCCCACCAGCGCCCGGGTGAAAGCATGATTGGCAAAATCGAAAAGGCCCCCTCACCCGGCCCTCTGGGCCGACCTCTCCCCCTTGGGGAGAGGTAGCCTTGAGCCAGCACAGGAGGCTCGCGTGAATACCCCCGTCGACCGCCACGCGCGGATCATCATCATCGGCGGCGGCGCGATCGGCTGCTCTGTGGCCTATCACCTCGGCCGCGCTGGTGAGCGCGATGTGCTGCTGCTCGAAAAGCAGAAGCTCACCAATGGCTGCACCTGGCACGCCGCGGGCCTCGTTGGGCAGTTGCGCGGCAAGCGCAATCTGACGCGCCTGATGCAGGCCTCGGTCGCGGTGTTCGACCGGCTGGAAAAGGAGAGCGGCGCCACCATCGACTGGAAGAAGGTCGGCTCGCTCCGCCTCGCCTCCTCGCCCGATCGCTGGAGCGAAATCCGCCGCTCGATGACCCAGGCCAAGAGCTTCGGCGTCGACTGCGACAGCCTCTCCGCCGCTGAGGCCAAGGCGATGTTTCCATTCATCAGCACGGACGGCGTCGAGGGCGCCGCCTACATCGCCGGCGACGGCTATGTCGACCCCTATGCGCTGACCCACGCCTACGCCAAGGCCGCCCGCGCCAGCGGCGTGCGCATCGAGGAAGGCGTCACCGTCACCGACATCATCACCGCCGGCCGCCGCGCCGTGGGCGTCGTCACCGACCATGGCACCATCGGCTGCGACATCCTCGTCAACTGCGCCGGACTGTGGGCCAAGCGCGTCGGCGAAATGGCCGGTGTCGCCATCGCGGCGGGCGTTGTCGAGCACCAGTATTTCCTCACCGAAAAGACCCTCGACCTGCCGCAGGGCCTGACGACGCTGCGCGACCCGGACAACAATTTCTACCTGAAACCCGACACCGGCAGCTTCGCCATCGGCGGCTGGGAGGACGGCACCAAAGGCTGCTGGCGCGGCATGCCGCCGCTCGATTTCGGCCGCGAGCTGTTCGATCCCAATCTCGACCGGCTGTCGCTGTTCGCAACCCTCGCAGCAGAGCGCCTGCCGGTGCTCAACGAAACCGGCATCCAGACCATCATCAACGGCCCCATCCCGGTCTCCGCCGATGGCGAGCCGATCATGGGCAAGGCGCCCGAACTCGACAATTTCTACCTGGCCTGCGGATTCACCGCGGGCATCGCCGCCTCGGGCGGCGCGGGCGAGGCGCTCGCCAACTGGATCATCGAGGGCGATCCCGGAATGGACCTCTGGCAGTTCGATGTCCGCCGCTTCGGCCACATCCAGGCGCAGGGCCGCTATCTCGAAGAGCGCGCCATCGAGGCCTATGGCGCCTATTACAAGATCCACTGGCCCAATGAAGAGCAGCATTCGGCGCGTCCGCTTCCGGCGATCGCCGCTATATGAGCGTCTGACCGCCGCAGGCGCCGTCAACGGCCAGAAATTCGGCTGGGAGCGCCCCAACTGGTTTGCCGTCCCGTCAGGCGCACACGACGTGCCCAGCTTTGAGGGGAAGCCCAACTGGTTCGACGCCGTCGCCCGCGAGGTCGAGGCCATCCGCAACCGGGTCGCGCTGATCGACCAGACCTCCTTCGCCAAATTCGAGGTCGCCGGCAAGGGCGCGCTGGAGGCCCTCGACCGCATCGCCGCCAACAAGGTGCCCGAGACGCCCGGCGGCGGCGGTTTATACCCAGCTATGCAACGAGTCGGGCGGCATCGAGGCGGACCTCACCATCGTCCATTGGGCGCCGGGGCGCTTCTTCATCGTCACCGGCTCGGGCTTCGGCATTCGCGACGCGGCCTGGGTTCGGGCGCAGCTCCCCGAGGGCGTCGAGATGCGCGAGGTCACCGGGGCGATCGCCACCATCAACATCTGCGGACCGAAAGCCCGCGAGGTGCTGCAATCGGTCTCCGACACCGACGTCAGCAACGCCGCCTTTCCGTTTCTTGCGGTGCGCGGCGTCGAAATCGGCTTCGCCCAGCGTGCTGGCCGTGCGCATCGGCTATGTCGGCGAGCTTGGCTATGAACTCTACGTGCCGAGCGAGTTTGCCGCTCCATGTCTACGACACGCTCTGGGCTGCCGGCGAAGCGCACGGCATTGCCAATGCGGGCTACCGCGCCATCGAGAGCTGCCGGCTGGAAAAGGGCTATCTCTACTGGTCCGGCGACATCACGCCCGACACCAACCCCTATGAGGCAGGCCTCGGCTTCGCGGTCGACCTCAGCAAGCCCGAGTTCACCGGCAAGGAGCGCGCTGGCCGCCACCAGGGCCGAAGGCCCGAAACGGCGGCTCGCCACCTTCACGCTCGACGGCTTCGTGCCGCTGCACGGCGGCGAGCCGGTGATGCTCGATGGCGAGGTGCTCGGCTCGGTCACCAGCGGCGGCTATGGCCACCACCTCGGCCGCACCATTGCCTTCGGCTACGTGCCCGTGAGCGCCGGCGACCGCAAGGATTTCACCATCGAAGCCTTCGGCAAATCCTATGCGGCAACGAAGGGGCCGCGGGTGCTGTACGATCCGAAGCAGGAGCGGCTGAAGGCATGAGCAGACTATCGCCGACGCCCGCGCGGCGCTGGCCCGCACTTCCGGGACTCGGCAAACATGCTGACGGCGGTACGATCACGCGTCTCGGCGGCCTGACCAACCGCGTGTTCCGGGTCGACGCTGCCGGCACAGGTGCTCTGCCTTCGCCTGCCCGGCGCCGGGACCGAGGAATATATCGACCGTGCCAACGAGGGCGAGGCGGCGCGGGCTGCGGCCGATGCCGGCGTCAGCCCGGCACTGCTCTATTCCAACTCCGTCACCGGCGTCATGGTGACGCGCTTCCTCGATGGCGCCGAGACCATGTCGCCGCAGCTGTTCCAGGCGCAGGCTGGAACGGCATTCCGCGCCGGTCAGGCATTTCGCAGGCTTCACGACTCCGGTGCGCAGTTCCCGTTCCGCTTCGAACTGTTTTCGATGATCGACGACTATCTCGGCCTGCTTGCCGAAAAGCCGGTCGATCTGCCGGCCGGCTATCACGACGTGCTGCGCGAGGCCGAAACCATCCGCGCCGCCCTCGCGGCCCATCCCCTCCCCCTCGTCGCCTGCCATTGCGACCCGCTGTCCGAGAATTTTCTCGACTACCGGCGACCCGCATGTGGATCGTCGATTGGGAATATTCCGGCATGAACGACCCGATGTGGGACCTCGGCGACCTGTCGGTCGAGGCCGGATTCGACGCGGCCCAGGACGCCGAACTGATCGCCGGCTATTTCGGCGCGGCCCCGCGGCCCGACGAATTGGGCCGCATGGTCATCTACAAGGCGATGTGCGACTTGCTCTGGACGCTCTGGGGCCTTATTCAGCACGCCAACAACAACCCCGCCGACGATTTCGCGGCCTATGCCAATCGCCGGTTCGCGCGCTGCAAGGCGCTGATGGCCAGCCCCGGATTTGCCGCGCATGTCGCGGCGGTGGCGGCTGGTCCGGCCTGAGGAGCCTGCAATGAAGGTACTGGTTGCGGTGAAGCGCGTCGTTGACGCCAATTTTCGCATCCGCGTCAAGGCGGACGGCTCGGGCGTCGATCTCGACAACGTCAAGATGGCGATGAACCCGTTCGACGAGATCGCCGTCGAGGAAGCCGTTCGGCTGAAGGAAAAGGGCATCGCCACCGAGGTCGTCGCCATTTCCGTAGGACCGGCGAAGGCCGAGGACACGCTGCGCGCCGCGCTGGCCATGGGGGCCGACCGCGCCGTGCTCGTGGTGACCGATCTGCGCAGCGAACCGCTCGGTGTCGCCAAGCTGCTGAAGGCCATCGCAATTGAGGAAGCGGCTGATCTGGTGCTGCTGGGCAAGCAGGCCATCGACGACGACGCCAACCAGACCGGCCAGATGCTCGCGGCACTGCTCGGCTGGGGCCAGGCGACGTTTGCCTCGAAACTCGAGCTTGCCGATGGCATCGCCAGGGTGACGCGCGAGGTGGATGGCGGCCTGCAGGTCGTCGAAACCAAGCTCCCCGCCATCGTCACCGTCGACCTCCGCATGAACACGCCGCGCTTCGCCTCGCTGCCCAACATCCTCAAGGCCCGCGCGAAGCCGCTGGCAAAGAAGACCGCAGCCGACTACGGCGTCGATCTCGCGCCACGACTCAAGGTGCTGACGACCGAGGCGCCACCGGCCCGCAAGGCCGGCGTGATCGTCGGCTCCGTTGCCGAACTCGTCGAAAAGCTCAAGACCGAAGCCAAGGTGCTGTGATGACGACGCTCCTTCTCGCCGAACACAACAATGCCGCGCTCGACGCGCAGACCGCGCACGCGCTGACTGCCGCCCTTGCGCTGGGTGGCGATGTGCACGTCCTCGTCGCCGGCCACGATTGCGCTGCCGTCGCGACAGAGGCTGCGAAGCTGGCCGGCGTGGCCAAAGTGCTCGTCGCCGACGACGCATCCCTCGCCCAGCAGGCGGCCGAGCCGCTTTCGGCACTGCTCGTCGGGCTTGCCGATGGCTACGATGCCATCTGCGCCGTGGCCAGCACCACCGGCAAGAACGTCCTGCCGCGCGTCGCAGCGCTGCTCGATGTGATGCAGGTTTCCGACATCATCGCAGTGGTGTCGCCGCATACCTTCAAGCGTCCCACCTATGCGGGCAACGCCATCGAGACGGTTGAGAGCGCCGACGCAAAGAAGATCATCACTATCCGGGCGTCGGCCTTCGTGCCAACCGCATCCGACGGCAGCGCAGCAATCGAGACGCTGGCCGTCCCACCCGCTGCTGATCCGGTACGATTCATCGAGGCGATGGTTGCCAAGTCCGACCGGCCGGAACTCAGCTCCGCCCGCGTCGTCGTCTCCGGCGGCCGCGCCTTCGGATCGAAAGACAAGTTCGACGAGCTGCTGCTGCCGCTTGCCGCAAAGCTGAACGCTGCCATCGGCGCCAGCCGCGCCGCAGTGGATGCGGGCTACGCCGCCAATGACCTGCAGGTCGGCCAGACCGGCAAGATCGTCGCGCCCGCACTCTACATTGCCTGCGGCATCTCCGGCGCCATCCAGCATCTGGCTGGGATGAAGGAAGCCAAAGTAATTGTCGCCATCAACTCCGACCCTTCCGCGCCGATCTTCGCGGTATCGGACTACGGACTGGTGGGCGACCTGTTCACCCTGCTGCCTGAGCTGACGGCGGCACTGGATGGGTGAAGAAAAAATCGGCGGCACGCCATTGGTCGTCGTCGCCTTCGTAGCCTTCTTCATCCTGTTCCTTGCTGGCCTGTCGCCGTTCTCGTTCGAGTATCCCATGCTGGGGTTCGACGGCTCGTGGCTCGACGCCTCGGTCTATGCCGCGCTGCACCGGTTTGACTATGGAACGCAGTTCGTCTTCACCAACGGGCCGATGCTGCCGCTGTATCACCGGGAATACGCCGGGCCGCTGACTTCGTTCTATCTCGCTGCCCGGCTGACGATTGTGGTGTTCCTGGCCCTCGGATTTGCGCGCCTTTGTGGGTCCTCACGCTGGACCGCCTGGATCGTCGTCGCGTTGGCATTCGTCGTCCTCTGGCCGACCATTACGCTGCAGACCAACGACGCGTTGCTGCTGGGGGTGCCGCTGGTGACTGCCCTGCTCGTTCTCGCAAGGCGCATCGGCGGCCCGACGCTGCTCGTCGGCGTAGTGCTCACGGCGGCGCTCAGCGTCGCCAAGATCTCCTTCATTCCGTTTTCACTCGGGGCTTTCCTGCTGGTCGATATCGCTCTGCTGTCCCGGCGGCGCTTGCCGCTGGGATTGATCGGCTATGTCGCCGCGAGTTGGGCCTGGTTCGTTCTCGCGGGACAACAGTGGGACGCCTTCCTGCCCTTTCTTCGGGGCAGCTGGGAGATGACCTCGGCCTACGGCGCAGCGATCGGAATCGAGGGGCCGCCGATCGAACTGGTCGCCTGGCTGGCCCTCTCCGCACTGACGCTGCTGATCCTCGTTGCAACTCAGATCGCGGCGGTTAGGGCACAGACGGAGACAGCGTTGATCGCGACCCTTCGCTGCCTGCTGGTTCTCGGATTTCTGTTCATCGCGCTGAAGGCCGGTTTCGTCCGGCACGATGGACATTCCGTCGCCGCCTGGGGCTGCCTGCTCCTGCTGCTGGTGCTCCTTGCCCTTCCCGCGGGACAGACGGGGCGGGGCAGGACGTCCTGGCTCTATCTGAGCGTACCTGGTGCATTCATGGTGGCCGGGCTCGTCTTCAGTGCTGTGACTGGCAGCTTTCGCGACGAGCTCTGGACCTCAAGCCCGAACGCCGCGGTCGCGCAACTGCAAAAGGCCGCGCGTCTTGCGGCCGATCCCGCATCCTGGTTGGCGGAGGTCGATCGAGAGGCAGATGCTGCCGATGCAGCCATCCGTGCCAAAATGCCCCTGCCACCGCTGCTTGGCGGTGTGGACGCGCTCTCCAACGACCAGCAGGCAATCATTGCCGCGGGGCTCGACTACGCGCCGCGACCGTCCATCCACGAGAACCTGACAGCGTCGCCCTCGCTGATCGCGCGCAACCGAGCCTATCTCGAGGCGCCGGACGCCCCGCGGCATCTGCTGTTTTCGCCCGGCGCCACCGACGGCCGGCACCCCGCCTCGGTGGAGGGTTCGCTCTGGCCGCTGCTGCTGTCCCGCTATGCCGTTGCAGGCTCGGCCGGCGATCAGCTGATCCTCGACAAGCGAAGCGCCTCGCTGACCATCGAGACATCTGCGCAGATGAGCAGCGACATCGGCTTTGGGGCCGATCTGCCCTTGCCCACCGCCAAGATCCCGCTGTTTCTCCGGCTGGATATCCGTCAGACCATGGCCGGCAAGCTCGCCGATCTGGCGTTCAAGGCCCCACGGGTCGACCTGGTGCTGAGCTACACGGATGGAACCATCGAGACCTATCGGCTGATTCCGGGCATGATCCATGAGGGGATGCTGGTTGCCCCGACCGTGAAGTCGGTGGACGACTACGTCGCGGTGGCCCACGGCTCCGACCTGCCGGCGCTGCGCTTTCCGGTCTCCCTGCGGGTCGAGACCACCGGTCCCTGGGCCTATGAGCCGGTGATCCATGCCAGCCTCGAGAGGCTGGCGATCCCGCCCAACTAGGTCTCGATGCCGATCTCGTTGCCGACCTTGCGGATGTAGTCGCGCCCGCGTGCGAACTCCGCCTCATCGAAATGCTCGAGGAACAGCGGCATCACGCCACCGAGCCTGTTGAGCTCGCTGAGATAGACGCGATAGTCGAGCATCCCCTCGCCGGGCACCACCTCATCCATGTGGAACGAGATTCTGCCGGGGCCGCCCTGCATGACGATGTCCTTGGCGTGCGCCGACACGATATGTGGGCCGAGGAGGCGAAACGCGTCGCGGATCATCCCGCCTGTATCGAAATAGAATTGCGGGCTGACGATCATGTTGGCCGCATCGATGTGCGCCGCGAACTGCGGCCGGTCGATGGCCTTCAACAGCTTCAGGTAGCCCTCGGCCGTGCCGGTCACCAGCCACGGCACCATTTCAAGGCTGAACCTGGTGCGCTTCGGCTGCACCGCGTCGATCACATAGCGCGCGGTGTCCACGGCGCGCTGGAACCCCGCGTCGGAGACATTGTCCGGATGCGGGCCATAGTCGTAATTGTCGCTGAGTTTCCAGGCATCGCCGGCGTGCCCGATCGTGCCGTGATAGGCAACGCAGGCGATGACCCCCAGTTCGTCCGCCAGCGCCAGTTGATGCACCGCATAGTCGAGATTGGCCTGCCGTTCCGCAGGATCGAAGGCGATAAGGTTCTTCCAGGCGCCCGCCTCGCCGAGGATCAGGCCGGCATCTGCCACGGCACTCCCCAGCGCCCTCACCTCATCGGTATCCTCGATGCGGATATTGGGCATATAGACGGCGCGGTACCCGGCATCGACATAGCTGCGGACGTAGGCCTCCGGGTCGCCATGGTATTCGACGCTGTTGCGGCCCAGTCTGATCGCCATCGTCCCCTCGCTTACTGCCTGCGCAGCCGCCAGCTCCTGACCTCGAAGGGACCAAGGTCCTCCCGCACTGTCCGCGACTGCTTTTCCTCCATCAGGTTTACCGCCTCGGGGGCGCTCCAGCCATCGGGAAGTTTGACGGCGAACGCCCCGCGGCGCCCGGCCGGCTCGTATATGCGCAGCACCAGGCCACTGCCATCCTCCGCCGGCTTCAGACCCGAGAATGCGGCGTCGATTCCCGCCACCGAAAGCGGCGTCACGACACCCGCGGCAAGGCCGCTCGCAGCGCTGACCAGCAGCGGCTGGTTGAGGTCTTCCGCCTCCTCCCGCACCCGCCCGTCGAACCAGTCGCCGGCGTGCGGCATCAACGCATAGGTGAAGCTCTGCTTCCCCTCATCGGCGAGTGGATCGGGATAGACCGGCGAACGCAACAGGCTGATCCCCATCACATTGCCACGCACGCTATGCCCATACTTGGCGTTATTGAGCAGCGCCACGCCGAACCCGGTTTCACTGAGATCGATGAAGCGGTGCGCCGCCGCCTCGAACATCGCCTGATCCCACGAGGTGTTGGTGTGCGTCGGGCGCTTCACCACACCGTATGCGCACTCGAACGTCGCGGTCGCAGAACGGGCATTCACCGGCGTCAGGCTGCGCAGGAACACCCGCCGGTCGTGCCAGTCGAGTTCGGTCTCGATGTCGAGGCGCGGGCTGTTGGCGGTGAGGGAGAGCGTCTGCGTGATGGTTGAGGCACGGAACTTTCGCACGATGCGGATCGCCACGCGGTGGGCCCCCAACTCGGCAACCTCGACGCTCTCGACCCCGGTCACCTCGTCGCCACGCACGGCGTAGTCGGCATCCACATCCCAGGCGTCCCAGTTGCGCGGCTTGTCCACCGGATAGGCCCACAGCTGATTGCCGCGGCCGCTTAGCGATTCGCGGCCGGTCGGCTTGTGCACCAGACTGGAGATCGTACCGTCC
Organism: uncultured Alphaproteobacteria bacterium; assembly: GCA_963796775.1. Lineage (GTDB taxonomy): Bacteria > Pseudomonadota > Alphaproteobacteria > Rhizobiales > Devosiaceae > Devosia_A. The sequence continues at coordinate 1,270,128 of CAWCMZ010000007.1, forward strand.
GCCGCAATAGTGGCCTTGAGCACCGCATTCTCGATATGTGTCTTGCTGACCGACAGTCCGGCGGCCGGCGTGAGTGCAGCCTTGTCGAACACCGCAATGCCGAGCGGCGCAACGCTGTCGGCAGTCGCCAGCGCCGATCCGTCCGGCAGCGTCACCGACAGGCGGCGCGTCGACAGCGACGGATTGACCACGACCAGCGCATCCTCGACCGGCCCCTTCGCCAGCCCACCGGCGATCGCCGCCATCGCCGCCGCCTGCAGGTCTTTGCCCTTGCTGATGACGCCACCCAGTTCAGCTTCGGCATCCTGGTAGACTTCACGTATCGAGGAGCCGGGCAGGATGTCGTGAAACTCGTTCTTCAGCACAACCCGCCACAGCGGCTCGAGGCTCTCGGGCGCGGTCCCGCCAATGAGGTGGGCCAGCCCGGCCAGTGTTTCGGCGGTAATCAGCGCCCGCTCGGCCTGCCTGTGCATGCGCTTTACCCCGCTCTGCGAAGTCAGCGTGGCGCGGTGCAACTCGAGGTAGATTTCGCCCAGCCACACCGGCAGATCCTGCACCTGGCGCTCTGTTGCGCCGCAGCGAAGAAGTCCCTTATGGTGCCCCAGCGCGCCTTCGGCAGCGTCGGAAAATCGCGCAGCTGTATCTCGCGCTCCACCATCTCGGGCGTCACGCCGCCACCGCCATCGCCATATCCGACCGCCAGCAGCGACGTCGCATGGTTCACCTTGCCGCGGAAATTCTTCCAGGTCGGCACGAAGCAATCGGGCTGCACGAAGCCGTTATAGCCATGCATCGGATTGTCGAAGGTGTGCGTCAGGACCCGGCTGCCATCCAGCCCCTCCCACCAGAACAGATCCGATGGAATGTGGTTGGTCTCGCTCCAGTTGACCTTGATGGTGAAGAAATTGTCGATGCCGCCCTGCTTCAGCAGCTGCGGCAGCGCGCCGGAGAATCCGAAGCAGTCGGGCAGCCAGCAGACGGTGTGGCGGGTGCCGAAATTCTTCTCGAAATAGCGCTGCCCGTACAGAATCTGCCGTACCAGGCTCTCGCCTGTCGGCATGTTGGTGTCCGGCTCGACCCACATGCCGCCGACGGTTTCCCAATTGCCGGATTTCACCCGGGCGCCGATCGCCTTGAACAGCTCCGGATCGTCCGCCTCCATCTGCGCGTAATAGTGCGCGGTGGACTGGTTGAAGCGGAAATCCTCCGACTTCTCCATCAGCGACAGGGCCGTGTGGAAGGTTCGGCGCATCTTGCGGCGGGTCTCGGCATAGGGCCAGAGCCAGGCGAGATCGATATGCGCGTGCCCGGTAAGTGCCAGTTCGCCCTCCGGCGGGAAGCGCGTTTGCAACTGCTTCAGCGTCTTGACCAGTTCGTCGTAAGCCGCGACCACGCTGGCCCGCTGGCTCTGGTTGAGTCCGGCCGGGTCGGCGATCAGCTCCGGCAGCTGCCAGATCCTCTGTTGCCCCGCTTCCGGCGCGAACCGCGCGTTGTAGTCCGCCGTGCCCGACGGCCAGTCGAGGCCGTAAAGGCTCGTCTCGGCAGCGGTCAGCAGGTGCGGTGCGACTTCGTGCTCCTCGAGCACTGAGACCGCCTCGACGATCTGCTGCAGCAGCAGCGCCAGCCGATGCACCGGCTGGTCAATCCAGATGAGTTTTGCGCGGTTGAGATGCGGATCGCGCACCGGCTGCCCGAACGGCAGACGCGGCACGCTGTCGGTTTCGATCGCGACCTGCCGGGCTTTGAGTGGGAATTCCTCGTGATAGGGATCCAGTCCGAACGACACCTCATCGCCATCGGAATAGGTGAGCGTCAGCAGGCTCTCGCCACCCACATTGAGGCTGAGCCGCGAATCCTCGATTGGCCAGTGCGCCGGAACCGTGGCCTCGGCGCTGAAGTGCACGACGCCGTCGCGGTGCGGCCACGCGGCTCCCATCTGGATCGGCGCGCCATCGAAACTCCAGCCATCTATGGCAACACTTTCGCGCTCCCGCCAGAACGTGATTTCGGCCTGCCGGACCTTGAGCCGGTCGAGGCGCTGCGTCAGCGATAGCGACATGATTTTCCTCCAGAACGGCAGTGTTCTGAAGGAATTGCCGGCCAATTGCGAGAGGGAATCGCAAACTTTTGCAACGTTGCGATATTTTGTCTCTGGTGCGCCACGCAGCCGAGGCGGCGGATCACCGCTACCGTCGCAGGGCGCCCGTCAGGTAGCGCCAGGTGCCTCGAAACGCGTAGTGCGAAAAGTAGTATGCCGATGCCATCAGCGACAGTTTCTCGGTCTCCCGATACAGCCGCCAGGTGAATTTCGCCGCCACCAGCTTGTTCGATGACAGCGAGTTGGTGCGCACCCGGTAGATCGCCAGACTGTCCTCGATGGGATAGGCGAACTCGACGCTTTTCAGCAGCTTCAGCCACAGCCCAAAATCCTGCCGGCGCCTGATGTCGGGCATGTACACCTTGCCGAATGTCTTGGTGTCGTACACCGCCGTGAGGCATCCAATGACGCAACTCTTCAACAGGCTGTTGTAGTCGACCGGCTGGCGAACCCGCAGCGGGTCAAGCGGCTTGCCGTCTTCGCTGATCCGGTCGTATGACGAAAAGCTGAGCGCCACGCCGCGCTCGAGCATGAAATCCAGTTGCCGCTGCAGCTTTTCCGGCTTCCACAGATCATCGCTGTCGAGAAAGGCGATGAACCGGCCGGCGGCCTGCGCAATCGCCGCATTGCGGGCCACGGCGGGCCCGAGGTTTTTGCTCGATGCAATCAGCCGGATGCGTGGATCACCTGCTGCGGCGTGCGCCACGATCTGCAGCGTGTTGTCGGTGGAGCCGTCATCGGACACCAGCAGTTCCCAATTGCCATAGCTCTGCGCCCGCACCGAAGCGATCGAAGCTTCGATGAACGGAGCGCTGTTGAACGACGGCATCACGATGGAAACCAGTTCGCCACTCACGCCTGGACGCTCCGGTTACGTTCACCCGGACGGCAAACCGCCCGAGCGGCCAACCGGCGCGAACTCGGGAGCGGCAAGACATCAGTGAGTGCCGCTTCTGTCAAAAAAGGACCATTCCCAGTGGGCCGGCATCCGGGGGTTGGCAGGACATCCGGCGCACACCACGGCAGTTATCACAGAACAGCCGACAGACAACGAAAAACCGCGAAAAAAGCAGCGTTGACGGGCCTGTTCCCAGCCGAAATTACCCCTACCGCCGCTCCAGTTCGCCGCCAAAGGCGATGCGGAGCGCTTCGGCCATCTCCACGAACCATAACCGCAGCACCACGCCAATCGCCACCGCGCGGTACCGCAAGGGCCACTCGGATGCGCCGAGGAACCGGACGATGGCGACAACCGGTGGGAAAAATGTCCGGCAGTAGGCAAGCGCCGTCCTGAGAAGGTTCCGCTGATGCCGCAACTGTCCCCCCTTCATCCGGCGTGCCTTGGTGACCAGTTCGAGCCAGGTCGAGCGCGCGGGATGATTGACAACCGCCTCCCTGGCCAACCGTACGCGGACGCCAGATGCAGCCGACCGCAGGCAGAAATCGGCGTCTCCCCCAGACAGCCGCCGTGCGTCGAACCCCTGCAATGCGTCGAACAGGCGGCGGGACACGGCAAGATTGGCCGTGGCCGCGTATCCCCGGCTCACATACCACGCCTGCGGGATGCCGCGGACCGTGTCGTAGACTTCAAAGGCATTGGGCTGCGCCGCCTCGCCCCTGACCCGGACCGGCCCGGCCACCAGTTCGCTGCCGCTTTGCAACGCATCGACCAGGGCCCCCACCCAATGCGGCTCGGGGGTGCAGTCAGCATCGGTGAACACCAGCCATGACCCATTGGCCGCGGCAGCGCCCAGGTTGCGCGCCGCATAGGACCCGGGCTGCTCGCAGTGCAGAATCCGGACATACGGTGGCAATTCTGCCGGCGGCGCGTAGTCCGTTGATCCGTTGTCGACCAGAATGACTTCCATGGCGGATTTCGGGAAGCTTTGCATCTCGATCGAGGCGAGTAGTTTTTGCGCCAGCGGCCATTGGTCGAACACCGGCACGATGATGCTGGCGACTGGATCTTTGGCCGGCATCTCAATACCAGCGTCAGTCTTTGGGGCGCTGCCGCTCCGCATGCTCTTTCTGTCCCCAATCATGCGGCCGGCAGTGATAGACCGCACCCGCCTGTCACGAACGCCTGCGCGACATCGGCCGCCGGGCAGGCCGGCACGCCCGCGAGCTCCCCCCGCCGCCAGACCGCCCTATTCTGGCAGATTGCGCAACGTATCGGCAGCCATGTCGGCCATGGCAACGGCGTCCTCGGTCGCGAGGCAGTGCGCGGCATAGTAGAGGCAGATGTCCATGGCGCCCTCGCGCTCCTGCGCGACGGCAAACACGCTCGCCCCGAACCTCGACTGCGACACGATACCCAACTGGTCCTCGAGCACAAATGGACCAAACTGCGTGCCGATGCCGGTCTCGCCGGCGGTCGTCATCACCAGTCCGTCATTGCGCATGCGGTGGGTCATGATGCCCCAGCCCTCTCTGCGGTAGAAATTCCAGCTCGGCCATTTGAACATCGTCGCCGTGGCCTGGTCGCGAATCAGCGTCTTGATGAGCTGCTGCGCCACGTCCTGCGCCAACGCCCAGATCGGCTGATCTATGTTGTGTTTGGTACGCAGCAGATCAACGAAACAACCAAAAGTGTTGGACGGCAGCCTCGGCTTGCCCTGTGCCCGGAACTCGACGGTCGAGCAGATGGTCATTTCGTTCGAGCCGAAACGCCGGTGCATGGCATTGAGGATCGACGCCGCGACCAAACCGTGCACGGTGACGCGGTGCGCCTTCACCTTTGCCTTGATGGCGTCGGTTTCCTCCTTGGTGAAGAAACGCCGTTCCACCAGGGTGTCCATCTTCCAGCCGGAATTCTTCTTGAGCGGCAGCCGGATGATCGGGTTGTAGGGATCCGTACCGCTGTCGGTCCGCTTCGGCATGATGCTCTCGAGCGCCGGCGGCAGCTTCTCCTGCAACCCTTTCGGGGCTCGAATGCCATCCGGATTGCCGATGAAGTCCAGCAGATCCTTCATGATCATCGACATGGTGATCGCATCGGCGACGGTATGATCGACCGTAACCACCAGCGTCGACACCTCCGACGCTTCGCTCGCCCGCACCATCACCACCCGCACCCGCGGGTCCTTCAGGGGGATTGGTGTGTTGAGTTCCTTGTAGAGCACCTTGTTGGGAGCGCCCGGATCGGCATCGATCACCACCCGCAGCGGAATAGGGCCGGTGCCGCGCGTCTCAAGATGCCCGATCGGATTGATATAGGGCGCCGCTTTCAGCCAGCGGAAGCCGCGCTCTTCGATGTGGGCGCGCAGCATGGAATGCTCTGCCTGCAGCCAGTCCAGCGCGCGCCGCACCAATGCCTCGGTCAACGGCCCACGTATCGTGAGCCGGGTTGCCGAGGTGAGAACGGCGAATTTGTGCATCTGCAGGGTGAGGCTTTCGACATCTCCCAGCGGGCGGCTGTCCTCAATCGGTGCAGCCGGCGCCATCGAAGCCCGAATCTCGCGGGTTTTGCTGTCGTCGGGGGCCGTGTCCATCAAAGCAATTTCTCCAACGTACGGGCGAGACGAGACTATTTCCCTTTCGCCCCGCCTTCGCTATGTTCGGGCCGCAACGACCAAGGATTACCCAATGTCCGATACCCGGCAAGCCGTTATGTCATTTCTGAGCGACATTTGCCCCAACGATCAGGCCCGCGCCAGCCTGACCGAAGATACCCCCCTGCTGGACGAAGGCATCCTCGATTCGTTCGGCGTTGTGCGCCTCGTGCAGTTCATCGAGGAAGAATTCAAGGTCCGCGTCCCCGACGGCGATATTGATCCTGCTATGTACGCCACTGGCGCTGCCATCGTCGGCTATATCGAGCAGCTGCGCACCAGCGCCTGAGCCGCTACGTCTCAAGCAGTTTTCCCCTCAGTAGTTTGCCTGTCGCGCTGCGCGGCAGGGAGTCGCGGAATTCCACGAGATACGGGACCTTGTGCGCGGTCAACCGGCTGCGCGCATGGTCGATCAGCGCCTGCGCGGTCTCGTCGGCCTGCTTGACCACCACCGCCTTGAGGCGCTGCTCGCCGCTGCGCGGATCGGGGATGCCGATGACCACGGCCTCGGCCACCGCCGGATGGCTCATCAGCACATCCTCGATTTCCACCGGGTCGACCTTCTGGCCGGCCACCTCGAGGATCAATTTCTTCCGGCCGACGAGGTAGAGATTGCCGTCCTCGCCGAGCCGGCCCAGATCGCCGCTGATCCACCCGCCATCCTTGAACGAGGCGGCGTTGGCCTCGGGATTGTCGAGATAGCCCTTCATGACCGAAGATGAACGGAACACCAGTTCGCCGACTCCCGGTTCGGAATTTTCCGGTACCGGCATGACCTCGATCTGCACGTCGCCGATCGGCCGCCCCACCGAGTTCCAGGTCGCATCGACATCGTCGCCGTCGTTGAACGAAATCTGGAACGTCTCGGTCGAGCCGAGCGACTGGCGCAGCTGTATGCCAAAGCGATCGCGGAACTTCTCGAAGATCGGCCGCTTCAGGGCAATGGCGGCGGAGAACGCGACACGGACCTTCTTGAGGCTGACCTCGTTGCTCGCACCGGCCAGCAGGTCGAACAGGAACGGCACGCCCGGCAACATGGTGACGCCTTCGCCCTCCATCGTCTCCAGCAGCTTGCCTCGCGCCGCAAACAGCGGCTGATTGGTCGACCAGATCAGCATCGACGCGCCGTTGAGGGGGGCATTGCCCACCGTCATCGAGAACCCGAAGGCATGGTTCATCGGCAGCATGTTGAACGTCAGGTCGTCCTGGCTATACTTGAACGCCTGTGAGGCGCGCGCGTCGGCGATCAGGGCCCCGTGCGTGCGCGGCACCACCTTGGGCCGCCCGGTCGAGCCCGACGACATCAGGTAGACCGCGACGTCGTCCACGCCCACCTTCGGCAGGGCGCCGGGGGCACGCTCCAGTTCGCCGAGCCTGTCGCTCGAAATCACCGGGAGTTTGATGCCCAGACTGGCCGCAAGCTGCTCCCCGGTCGCCAGCAGTTCGGGCCGCACGACCATCGCCTTGACCTTGAACTGCCGCGCCAGCCGCTCGAGTTCGCTTGGGTTACCTGCCAGATCGAGCGGCACGATTATGGCGCCGATGGCGAACAACGCCTGGGCCAGCGCAAACAGGTCGGGCGAATTGGGGACCAGCGTCACCACCGGATCACCCTTGCCGATGCCCATCTCGGTCAGCCCCGCCGCGATCCGCTCGCCACGTTCCACCAACCCCGCATAGGAATAGGTTTGCCCGGCATAGCGGAGCCCGCTCGACCCGGGCAAACCGCCCGCGACCTGCTTCAACGCATCAAACAGCACGCTGACCAATCTCCTTTTTCACCGGCCGAGCATGAACATATTTTATGCGGGAGCGACTATGCAAGGCAGGGTCTGCTGCCGGACGTTGCCCCGTCACGCCATCACTGTCAGCGTGACGCGCCAGTCGCGGCGCTCGCCTGGCGCCAGCGGCAGGAAGCCGCCCTCGATGGCCTGCCCCAGATGGTCGGCCAGGGCGCTCGTCGGCTCGAGCGCCGCCTCATAATGTCCGCCCGGGCCCGGCCAGCCGCCATAGGTGAGCCAGATTCCGAGGTTCTCGATGGAGCTGTCCCACCCAAGCTCCAGCCATTGTCCGGGCTGTCCGATGCGCGCGCGGCCTCCGGCGAGGCCGCCCACCAGAAACTTGCCGGCAAACGCCGAGCTGGCTGGCTGAACCTCATCGAGCGCGAAGGGCAGCGCGCCGTTCGGCCCGCTCCAGCTCAACTCGGAAACCGGCAGCGTCTGGCCGCCGAGCGAAAGATAGCTGGCCCGTACCTTGTCGACACCGTGCAATTTCATGCGGTCATTTGGCTTCACTGCCAGCAGCGCGTGCAGCGCCCACAGATACGGCAACTCCGCACTGCTGCGGTTCTCGACGCTGTAATGCGCAATCAGTGCCGCGCCATCGAGCCGAAGCTCGCGCGAAAACCTGAACTGCGGGCTGGTATAGCTGAGTTTGATGTCTTCCGGCCCTGTCAACTCGACATGCCACGGCCGGCCCCAGAGATCGCCATGATCGCGCAACCTGCGGCCCCAGGCCGTCGCACCGGCATCCCATGGCGACACGGTCGGAAAGCACTCGTCCCAGCCAACCGCTTCTGGCCCACGATAGTCGGCGTTCTCGCCGGTGTTGGCGCTTTCGGCCCCCTGCGTCATCCATTCCCGCCCGCTGTGCCTGTCGACAAGACTGACCACGCGCGCCCCATAGGCCGGGGTGACGCCCACCCGAACCGCCTCGTTTTCGATGACGACGACACTCATGCTGCTCTCCTCCGGCCGTCACTGCACCTATGAGTGCGCCTCTCCGGCGTCAAGCGGCCACACCGCCAGCGGCGGACTTATCAAGGCCGGAGGCGCGCGATATGCTGGCGCGATGAAGTGGCTCATTCTCACCTGCCTGTTGGCTGTGTGCGTATCGTCCAGCCCGGTGCGGGCCGGCGAGGCCGAGGCAATCGCCGCATATCAGTCCGGCGATTATGCAACAGCCTTGCGTGAGCTGCCGCCGCTTGCACAGCGCGGCAACGCCCTGGCGCAGACCATCCTCGGCTTCATGTACGCCAGCGGCCAGGGCGTCGCTCAGGATTTTGCCGAGACAGCGCAATGGTTTCGCATGGCCGCCCAGCAGGGTAACGCCGACGCCCAGCACAATCTGGGCTACCTCTACGAAACCGGACAGGGCGTGGCGCTGGATCGGGCCGAGGCTATCAAATGGTATGAATTGGCCGCCGCGCAGGGACATTCCGGCGCGCAATACAATCTGGGCCTCATCTACCAGACGGGGGCCCCAGGGATCGCCCGTGATTTTGCGCAGGCAGCGCGATGGTACACGCTGTCGGCAACCCAGGGGGACGCCGACGCCCAGCATAATCTGGGCCTGATGTACGCCAATGGCACCGGCCTGGCACAGGATTTCGACGCAGCCGGAAAGTGGTTCCGCCTCGCCGCCGACCAGGGTTTGGCCCCGGCTCAGTTCGACCTCGGCAACATGTTCGCCAACGGTCACGGCGTCGCCAAAAACGAGGCCGAGGCGCTCATATGGTTCCGCCGCGCTGCGGATCAGGGCTATCCCCGGGCCCAGTTCAACCTCGGCGTCCTGTACAACACCGGTCGCGGAGTAGAGCCCGATAGCCTTGAAGCGTCCCGCTGGTTCCGCCGCGCGGCGGATCAGGGCTACGCACCTGCTCAGTCGAATCTGGGAATGCTTTACGATCATGGGCAAGGCGTGCCGCAGGACGACGAAGCGGCCGTCCACTGGTACACGCTGGCCGCCGAGCAGGGCGAAATGTATGCGCAGGGCAATCTGGGGGAGATGTACCGGGACGGCTACGGGGTGCCGCAGGACGACGTCCAGGCTTTGGTGTGGATGAGCCTTGCCGCAGCACAAGGCAGCGACGATGCCGTCAGAGAATCGAGACAAGCTGGCGCTGCGGATGACGCCCGCGCAGATTGCGGCGGCGGAACGGCTGATTGTGGACTGGCGGCCGAAATAATCGGCCCGTACACCGCCGGTCGGTCGGTTTTCCGATCGCTCGATTTGGCCGCGAACTGCCGTTAGTAACGATACAAAACTCGCCATTCGCGCTGTTGACACCATCTGACAACCCGTGCGACGGTTCGAGAATACAAGAAAAAGCCGGGTCGTCCTGGAGGGGGCGACACCGGTTCAGGGGGAGAGCTATGCCATCTTTGGCAGGGCAGTTTTTTGTCTGTCGCACAGACAATTTGCGATGCAGCACAGCGCCGGGCAGTCTTGCTCATCGGGGCCTGGCCGATGGGCCAGGCGCCGGTTTTTTTGCTGTTCCATTTGAAATCTAGGTGGAGTTTTCCGGCCCCCCCGATGACAGGATCACGCCATTCGTGGTGGCGTCCCGAACACCGCCGCGGCCGAGCAGGAGTAACGATAAAGCAACCGATTTGGGGAGGTACCCGTAGAGCGAGCTGACTACACCGTCTGTTCATAAAATTACTGGTCGCGACGAAGCGACTTCCGCTCCATCGACAGTCAAGGGAGAAATCTGTCACATGGCCAAACTCAAATTTTTAGCCGGTGCGTTGTTTGCACTGGCCGCTGCCCTCGCGCCAACGGCTGCATTTCCGCAGACGGCCGCGACGGAAATTACCCCGAAGGACGGGTTGCCGGATCTGCCGCGCAACCAGACCGTGGTCCTTGGCTGGGGTGTCGCAGGTGGCTCGTCCATCGGCACCACCAATCCGTGGGTGCTGCCCGGCTACACCCATCAGGAAGGCAACAACCTGATGTGGGAACCGCTGATGTATTTCGGCATCTACAAGAACGAGTTTATCCCGTGGCTGGCAGACAGCATGGAATATGACTCGCCCGATTTCACTTCGCTGGAAATCAAGCTGAACAAGGACGCCAAGTGGAGTGACGGCACTGCGGTCACCTCCAAGGACGTGGTCTACACGTTCGAAGGGCAGATCAAGTACGAGACGCTGCCCTACCACACCCAGTTCGCCGATCTGGTCGAGAGCGTAACTGCCAAGGACGACCTGACCGTCGAAGTGAAGTTCAAGGCGCCGGCGCCCCGCTTCAAGTTCGAAGTGCTGACGGAGAAGTTCGATACCGGTATTCCGATCGTACCGGCCGCCTATCTGTCGGCTCAGGAAGATCCGACCAAGGCACCGGGCCGTGACGAAATCCCGCATTCGGGACCGTTCGACATCGTCGCCTGGAACGCCAACCAGAAGATCTTCAACGTCCGTTCCGATTGGTGGGCCGTCAAGGCCGGCCGTATCGCCGAGCCGGCGGTGAAGCGCGTCGTGATCGTGAACATCCTCAACCAGCCGATCGATACGGTTGCCCAGCGCATCGTCACCAACGAGTTCGACTCATCGGTGGATATGCGGGCCCAGATCATCGGCAACATCCTGCAGCAGAATCCGGAAGTGCAGTCATGGACCGGCACCGAGTCGCCCTACGGCTATCTCGACTGGTGGCCGAACTCGCTGTGGATGAACGACAAGCTCGAGCCTTATAGCGACCCGAATATCCGCAAGGCGATCAGCCTCGCCATCGATCGCGACAAGATCAACGAAGTGCTCTACGAGGGCGCCAAGATTGCGACGATCTACCCGTTCCCGCTCTACCCGAACCTGCAGGCTTTTGCCGACTCGCCCGAAGTGAAGGCCGAGGAAGCCAAGTACGAGCCCGGCAAGTACGACCTCGAGGATTCCGCCAAGCTGATGGAAGCCGCGGGCTGGGCCAAGAACGGTGACGGCCTTTGGGAGAAGGACGGCAAGACGTTCGACGCCACCATCCAGGCTTTCGAGGCCATCCATGGCGACATCGCCCCGGTGCTGGCTGAAATGCTGCGCCAGGCCGGCTTCGACTCCAACGTGAACTTCGGCACCGACGCCTACCAGAACATGGTGGACGGCAAGGCCGGCTTCTACATGTTCGGCCATGGCGCCTCCCTGTTCGACCCGTTCGAAGCTCTCAACCTCTTCCACGGCAAGTACAGCAGCGCCATCGGTTCGGCCGCCGGCAACAACCGGTTCTCGCGCTACAAGAACCCTGAGTACGACGCGATCCTCGACGGGATCGCGCCGCTCGGCTCCGACGATCCGAAGTTCCTGGCAGGCGCCGCCAAGGCTCTCGGCATCTACTGGCGCGACACCATCGACGTGCCGGTCATCCAGTGGCTGCACCGCATTCCCTACAACAACCACTACTGGAAGAACTGGCCGAGCTCGACCAACGCAGGCATGGGCACGAACGGCGCGTTCTGGGCTCATACCGGCATGCTCGTGATCGCCGGACTGCAGCCCTCTGGCGCTCAGTAGTCCACTATCCGTCAGGGTGCGCGCTTCGCGGCGCGCACCCAACCTTCCCGGCCGGGTCACATCAGGGACACAGTGCATTGAACTTCAAGATCGTCGTCAAACGCCTGCTGTTTTTCGTCCTGGTTGTCTGGGCCGCTTCGACAATCGTTTTCTTCATTCCGCGCCTCTCGACCCGTAACGCCATTCGCGAGCGTTTCGGCGAACTGGCCCGCACAGGCGGCTTCTCGCCCGCCGACATCGAGAAATCATCGCCTCCATGCAGCAGCAGTTCGGCCTCGATAAGCCGCTGCTGGAGCAGTACTGGCAGTACCTCAACAACATCGTTCACCTCGATTTCGGCTATTCGCTGAGCAGTACCCGACCACGGTCACCGAGCTGATCGCACAGTCCCTGCCCTGGACCATCGGCCTGCTGCTGGTCACGACGGTTCTCAGCTTCGTCATCGGCAACCTGCTGGGCGCCATCGCTGCCTGGCCGAAGGCCCCGGGCTGGCTGCGCGGGCTGGCGACGCCGTTCATTCTGCTTACCGGCGTGCCGCCGGTGATCATGGGGATCCTGCTGCTGTTCTTCATCGGCTTCCGCCTGCAATGGCTGCCGCTCGGCGGCGCCTATTCGGTCGGGCATCGTGCCGAACTGGTCGTGGAGCTTCCTCATCGACCTGATGGAGCACCAGATGCTGCCGGCGCTGGCGCTGATCTTCGGCTCGGTGGGCGGCTGGGTGCTGTCGATGCGCGGCATGGGCATCACCATCCAGGGCGAAGACTACGTCAACTTTGCCGAGCACAAGGGACTGACCGGCGGCCGCATCTTCCGCGACTATTATCTGCGCAACGCGCCTGTTGCCGCAGGTGACGGGACTGGCGCTGGCGCTGGGCACGGTCGTGACATCCGCGATCATCGTCGAGGGCCTGTTTGGCCTCCCCGGCATCGGCACCGTGCTGAACCTTGCCATCCGCGCCAACGATTTCCCGGTGATCTACGGCATCGTGCTGTTCATCACCATCGCCATCGCGGTACTGATGACGATCCTCGAGTTCGTCTATCCGCTGCTCGATCCTCGCGATCCGGGACAGCATAGGAGCTGCACCATGACCAGCATCGCAATGTCGCCACCGAGCCTGAAGCGATCCGCCAGCCCGGCAAGCGTCGATCCTGTTTTTCCGCTATTTGCGCCGCAACAAGGGACTGGCGCTCGGCGTGCTGATCCTGCATCGGCCTGTCGCTGTTCACCGTGATCGGCCTGATCGATGGTCGAACCCCAAGGATGCCTATCCGCTCTCGGCCGGCGCTCAAGAAGCCGCCGAGTCTGGAAGTATCCGTTCGGCACTGACTTCTTCGGCCGCAACCTGCTGGCCGCCATGGTCGTGGGCATGTGGCAGACCGCCTTCATCGGCGTCCTCGCCGGCGGCATCGGCACGGCGATCGGCGTGGTGCTGGGTTTCATCTCCGCCTATTTCGGCGGCTGGATCGACGCCGCCATCCGCACCGTCTGCCAGATCCTGACGCCGATCCCGGTGCTGCTGATCCAGGTCGTGATCGCCGGCTCGCTCGACAAGCGCGACGTCACCATCTTCACCATGGCGATCATCGTCGTGATCCTCGCCTGGATGGGACCGACGCTGGTGATCCGGGCGCAGGTGCTGACCATGAAGGAGCGGCAGTTCGTCGCCGTCGCCAAGCTGTCGGGCGTCAGCGACATGGGCATCATCTTCAAGGAGATCCTGCCCAACCTCCTGCCCTTCATCGCGGCGGCCTTCGTCGGCCAGGTGTTCGCCGCCGTGTTCGCTTCATTCTATCTCGCCGTGCTCGGCCTCGGGCCGCTGCGCGAGCCGCTGCTCGGCAACATCATCTGGGCCGCGCAGAGCCAGGGCGCCTTCTTCAACGGCTGGTGGTGGTGGCCGATCGAGCCCGGCGTTCGCGATGATCCTGATCCTCGGTCGCTGGCGCTGATCAACATGGGCCTCGACGAACTGGCCAATCCGCGCGTGCGTAGGACGGAGTGACGATGATGAACACGACCGATACGGCCAGCGCAGACCGGCTCGCGCAACGCCACCCGTCCCTTTGAAGCGGGCGAGCCGACTCCCGTTCTGCAGGTGCAGCAATCTCGAGGTCACCTATTACACCGATCTCGGCCGCGCCAAGGCCCTCGACGATGTGAGCTTCACCCTCAATGCCGGCGAGAAGCTGGGCATGGTCGGCGAGTCCGGCTCCGGCAAGAGCACCCTGGCGCTCGCCATGATGCGCATGATCAAGCCGCCGGGGCGCATCGAGGGCGGCAAGGTGATCGTCGGCGATACCGATCTCATGGCGCTCGACGAAGACGAGCATGCGCAAGGCCCGCCTCAGCCGGATCGCCTATATCCCGCAGGGCGCCATGAACTCGCTCAACCCGGTGATGCGCATCGGCGCGCAGATGGTGGACGCGGTGAAGTCGCATCTGCCCGATGAACCGCGCGCCGCGATCGAGGACCGCTGCATGCATGCGCTGCGTTCGGTCGATCTCGATCCGCAGCGTCTTCCGCATGTACGCGCACGAGCTCAGTGGCGGCATGAAGCAGCGCGTCTGCATCGCCATCGGCATCCTGCTGCAACCCGCAGGTGATCATCGCCGACGAGCCGACCAGCGCGCTCGACGTGGTGACCCAGCGCCAGGTGATGGAGACCATCGACACGGTGCAGGACGAGATCAATGCGGCGGTCATCCTGATCGGCCACGACATGGGCCTGATGGCGCAGTTCGTCGACAAGGTCGCGGTGATGTATGCGGGCCGGCTGGTCGAGGTCAGCACGGTCCGCGAGATGTTCACCGACCCCAAGCATCCCTATGCGCAGGCGCTGATCCGCAGCCTGCCCAACCTCGACAACAAGGGCGTGTTCCAGGGCATTCCCGGCCTCGCGCCGTCGCTGCTGCGACTGCCGAGCGGCTGCGCCTTCCATCCGCGCTGCGCACAGCGCCATGCCGAGTCTGCAGCGCCGTCCGGCCCGAAGTCACGGTGCTGCCGGGCGGCCGGTCGCGTCACGTGCCATCTCTATGATGAAGAGGCATGATCATGGCCGACCTGCTCGAACTCAAGAACGTCTCGAAGGTCTATTCGCGCGGCCTGATCAACGCCCACGCCACGGTCGCGCTGCAGGACATTTCGCTGACGCTGCGCGAGGAAGAGCCGACCATCATGACCGTTGCCGGCGAGAGCGGCAGCGGCAAGACGACGCTCGCCATGCTGCTGCTCGGCTTCATCACGCCGACCACCGGCGAGATCATCTATCGCGGCAAGAACATCACCTCGCTCGAGGGCAAGGAGCGGCTGGCCTATCGCCGCGAGGTGCAGGCGGTGTTCCAGGACCCGTTCGCGGTGTTCAACCCGTTCTACACGGTCGATCACCTGCTGACCGTGCCGATCAAGCGGTTCAAGCTGGCCAAGTCCGAAGGCCGATGCGCGCAACAAGATGGAGGAGGCGCTGACCGCGCGTCGGGCTGCGCCCCGAGGACATGCTCGGCCGCTTCCCGCACCAGCTCTCGGGCGGCCAGCGCCAGCGCATCAACGTCGCCCGCGCGCTGCTGCTGAAGCCGCGCCTGCTGATCGCCGACGAGCCGGTGTCGATGGTCGATGCCTCGCTGCGCGCCAACATCCTGGAAACGCTGCGCAATCTGCAGCGCGACCATGGCGTCTCGATCATCTACATCACCCACGACCTGACCACCGCCTATCACATCGCCAAGTCGATCATCGTGCTCTACCGCGGCTCGGTAATGGAGGCCGGCGACGTCGACGCAGTGATCAAGGATCCGCAGCACCCCTACACCAAGCTCCTGGTCGACTCGATCCCCTGGCCCAATCTCGACCAGCGCTGGGGCGAGCACCCGATCAAGGCGCGCGAGAGTCCGACGGCCAGAGCGGCGGCTGCCCGTTCCGCTCGCGCTGCCCGGTGGCCATGGACATCTGCAAGACGCGCCCACCGCTCTTCCAGATCGACCCGCACCATACCGCAGCATGCTATCTCACGACAAGCAGCCGCAGGTGGTCGCCGAGCGCCTCTCCGAACTGCTGCCCGTCTGACCTCCGCCACTTTGATATCCCTGGCTGCCGGCCGCGGGCCGGGTGCCGCGCCGCCAATGGACTTTGACCGATGCTCGAAATTGCTGAATTCATCAATCCGACGCCCTCCCCGTTGTGGAAGCTCGCCAAGCAGGCGGGCGTCGATCTCGCCGTCGGCGGCCTGCCCTTCGACAGCCTCATGGCAGGCGAGGCGCCGTGGGACTACGCACCGCTGCAGCGCATGCAGGACCGTTACACCGAAGGCGGCTTCAAGCTCGCGGTGATCGAGGCACGGCCGCCGCTCAACAAGGCCAAGCGTGCCCTGCCCGGCCGCGACGAGGAGATCGCCACGGTCTGCACCCTGCTCGAGAATATGGGCAAGCTCGGCATTCCGGTCTGGTGCTACGAGTGGATGACCGACTTCAACTGGGTCCGCACCAACATGTCGACGCCCTCGCGCGGCGGCTCGGTGGTCACCAGCTTCGATTTGAACGACGTGCCAGAAGACCTCACGACGCAACCGCCGATCAGCGAGGACGAGCTCTGGACGAACCTCGAATATTTCCTGCGCAAAGTGCTGCCGGTCGCTGAGAAGGCCGGCGTGAAGCTCTCGATGCATCCCGACGATCCGCCGCTTTCTCCGATCCGCGGCGTCGGCCGCATCATGCGCTCGATCGACGAACTACCAGCGTCTGGTCGAAACCGTGCCGAGCCCGATGAACACCATCACGCTCTGCCAGGGCAACTTCACCCTGATGACCGACGACCTGCCCGCCGCCATCCGCAAGTTCGGCAAGAAAATCTCCTTCGTCCATTTCCGCGACGTGCGTGGCGTTCCCGACCAAGTTCGAGGAAACCTGGCACGACGCCGGCAAGACCGACATGCTTGCCTGCATGCAGCGCCTACCGCGACATCGGATTTCGACGGCGTGCTGCGGCCCGACCACGTCCCGACCGTCGAGGGCGACAGCAACGAGCATGCCGGCTACTCCTCCTTCGGCCGGCTCTACGCCATCGGCTATATCCGCGGTTTGCGGCAGGCCGTTTACGCAGAATAGGCTGGACCATGAAGATTGCAGTAACGGGCGGCCGCGGCCGCATCGGGCGTGGCATCACCGAGGGCGCGCTCGCCCGGGGCCACAGCGTCGTCAATATCGATCGCATCGATCCGGTCGAAGCCCCCGCCGAGGGTGAGGTGCGCCCACCACTGCCGGTGGGTGACGTCCGCTACGTCACCGCCGATGTCGGCGATTACGACGACCTGCTGGCCGCCTTCGAAGGCTGCGACGCCGTCGATTCACATGGCGGCGATCCCCTCGCCTTTCCGCCATCCGGACCATGTCGTTCACAACAACAACGTCGTCGGCAGCTACAACGCGCTGCGGGCCGCCGTCGAGCACGGCATCATGCGATCTGCCAGGCCTCGAGCGTCAACGCCATCGGCCTCTCATTCAGCCGTGCCGCGCATTTCGACTACTTCCCGATCGACGAGAAGCATCCGCCCCATAACGAGGAGCCCTATGGGCTCTCGAAGTGGATCTGCGAGCTGCAGGCCGACAGCTTTGCCCGCCGCTACGAAGGACATCCGCATCGCCAGCATGCGGTTCCACCTGGTGGCGCCGACCGCGCCGTCGCCGTCGAACATTCTTCACGACGCACGGTCGAGCACGCGAAGCACCTGTGGGCCTACACCCGCCTCGACGCTGCCGCGGATGCCTGCCTCCTCAGCCTCGACGCCGGCTTCACCGGCCACGAGGTGTTCTACATCGTCGGACCGGATACCACGATGACGACGCCCACCCTCGAACTGGCCAGCCGGTTCTTCCCGAACGTGCCGGTCCGCGGCGACCTCAGCGGCACGCGCAGCTTCTTCACAGCAGCCAAGGCCGAACGCATGCTCGGCTGGAAACATCCGGCGCCCTGATACGGCTGTCGCTCAAGGGGGCAACGATCAGGCCGCCAGACAGTTGATCCAGACGAAACGGACCACTGGAGGACAACATGCGGCGGATCGCCATTTTTACGCTCGCCTTCATCGGGCTCACTATCCCTGCCCACGCCCAGGACACCCCGGCCTCCGTGGTCCCCGGCAGCACGCCCTTCAGTCAGAAGGTGCTCGCCACCGGCTTCGAGGGCCCGTGGGAAATCACCTGGGGGCCGGACGGCTTCCTCTGGGTCACAGAGCGCACCGGCGGCCGCATCACCCGGGTCAATCCCGCTGACGGCAGCAAGACGACCGCCATCACCCTCCCCGAAGTCTATGCACCCGGTGGGCAGGATGGATTGCTCGGCATGGCGCTCCACCCCGGGCTCATGAAGGGCACCGGCAACGACTTCGTCTTCACCGCCTACACCTACAAGGACAAGTCGCGCGGCGGCGACCCGACGGTCAAGGATCCGTTCAGCCCCTATCACGATCTCTACACCAAGATCGTCCGGCTCACCTATGATCCGGCAACCGGCACGCTCAAGGACCCGCTGGAGTTGATCGCCGGCCTGCCCGCCAGCAACGACCACAATTCGGGCCGCATGAAAATCGGGCCTGACGGCAAGCTCTATTACACCATCGGCGATGGCGGTAAGGATCAGCTCGGCAATTGGTGCATCCCCATCGAGGCACAGCGCCTGCCCACCGCCGACGAACTCGCCGCCAATGACTACATCGCCTATCAGGGCAAGTCGCTGCGGCTCAACCTCGACGGCTCGATCCCCGCCGACAATCCGGAGATCAACGGCGTCCGGAGCCACGTCTTCACCTATGGCCACCGCAACATGCAGGGCATCGACTTCGCGCCCGACGGCACGCTCTACGCCTCCGAGCAGGGCCCCAAGACCGATGACGAGGTGAACATCCTTGTCGGCGGCGGCAATTACGGCTGGCCGCATGTCGCCGGCTTTCGCGACGACAAGGCCTATCAATATGCCCGCTGGAAGGACGCCACGCACGCCGTGCGAGCGCTTGCAGTTCAGCGACATCGCCATCGACCCGTCGGTTCCGGTTGAGGACGAGACCTCGTGGCAGGAAGATTTCCACGAACCACTGGTGACCATGTTCACCGTCCCCAGCGACTGGAACTTCACCGATCCGGCCTGCGGCGGCATCGACTTCATCTGCTGGCCGACCGTCGCTGCATCCTCGATCGAGGCCTACATGCCGGAGCAGCGACGGCATTCCCGGCTGGGACAATTCGCTGATCGTCACCACGCTCAAGCGCGGCTCGCTCTATCGCATTCCGCTCGCCGCCGACGGGCAGCATCTGCGCGGGCCGATCGAACGCTACTTCCAGTCCGAGAACCGCTTTCGCGACACCGCGCTCTCGCCCGACAGAAAGACCATCTACGTCGCGACCGACAATGGTGGCCTTGCCGAAAAGCTCGGCGGCGGCACCACCACGACGATGCAGAACCCCGGATCGATCCTGGCCTTTACCTACACTGGTGGCGGCGAGGCGGCCACGCGCCACCGGCAACGCCGAAACCACGACGATCAACGACGATTCCAGCGACGACGTCGTGGGAGCGTTGCCCATGTTCACCACCGCCCAGGCGGAGCGCGGCAAGACCGCCTACGCCGCCAACTGCGTCGCCTGCCACGGCCAGAACCTGATCAGCGCCACCTACGGCACGCCGCTCGCCGGTCCCTATTTCGATAACAAGTGGCGCGGCCAAAGCGTCGCCGCGCTCTACCTCCACGCCCACGACCGCATGCCGCCGTCGCGTCCCGCCAGCCTGCCGGCCGACACCTATGCCGATCTCGTGGCCTATATTCTCGAGGTGAACGGCGTGCCAGCCGGCGACACCCCGCTGCCCACGGACGTACACCAGCTTGAGGCAATGATCATCCCGGCGAAAGGCAACTAGCCGCTGCCTCCAAATCCCCGGAGCGCCGCTTGACAGGCTGGGAGCGCAAACCTAATAAGACCCAGCCTTTCCGGGCGGCCCCGGCCGCCCTCCTGGGGCGGAGTAGCTCAGTTGGTTAGAGCAGCGGAATCATAATCCGTTTGTCGGGGGTTCAACTCCCTCCTCCGCTACCATTTTCTATGATATTGTCGCACCGGACGATCTGGCCGGGCGCATGTTTGAGGTGGACGGGGATGCCGCTGTTGCGCAGCCCCGACCAACTACTCGGCGGACCCCATATCCAGTTGCGACGGACGGGCTCCGCCGTCGTCCACATCAGGCATTGGCCGGCCGGGAACTCACGCTGGTTGCTCGTGCTGCAAACTGGCGGGCGCCATTTAGCAACGCTCCGAACACGCTGCCGAGCCGCTCGATGATGGTAAAGGCGTTGGCAGTTGACGAGACCAGTGGGCAGGGTGGCGATGACGAACCACGCCATGTTCGACAACCACCCCGGCTGGCCCTGCGGTAAATGCCAAGGCTACTTGATTAAGCCCAGGAAATGACTGTATACATTCTTGACGTACGTACCTCACAAGAGGCCAGTATCGTACGAGGGGGGAGCGGGGAGATGGACGAATTCGCGATCAGGCCGGAATTCGTCGTCACGGACGAACAAGCGCTCCGGGATCTGTTTCAGCCGACGCATACGCTGGCAGCATTGAAATGCATGGACTCACTCGATCGACACGCCCGGGCCTTTATCGAGCGCTCGCCGTTCCTCTGCCTTGGCACGCAGAACAGTGACGGAAGGGCTGATGTCAGCCCACGTGGCGACCCGTCTGGCTTTGTCAAAATACTTGATCAGCATACGCTGGCCATACCGGACCGTCCCGGCAATAACCGCCTCGACAGTCTTGCCAATATCATCGCCAACCCAAGTGTTGGACTGCTGTTCCTGATTCCGGGATTCGATGAAACTTTGCGGGTGAATGGGCAGGCCAGTCTCGTGACTGACCCCCACATCCTTGAAAGCATGAGCGTCAATGATCGTATGCCCAGGCTCGCCATCGTGGTCAGGGTGAGCGAGGTCTTTCTGCATTGCGCAAAAGCATTCCGGCGCTCTCACCTGTGGGACCCGGTTCACTTCCGCAAGCGCGGCGAAATGCCATCGCTGATGAACATCCTTCTCGATCAGACAACCGGCGCGCCGACCGACGACGCTGACATGCGCAGGAGGGACGACGACCTTGAGGAGGACTACAGGCAGTCGATGTACTGAACTCCGGGCGAGAAACGCGAATGGTCATGCCCGACCACAGCCAGTACTCACTAAACCCCGGACGAACGGTGGGTCGCCTCGCGGCGGCCAAAAGCCCCTGAAATCCGGCACTCTGACAGCCGTTTGTCGGGGTTTAACCCCCCTCCTTCCGCGACCGCTTACTGGAGTAAGCCTTCCACGGTCCGGCGCGTGCAATCGACGTCGGCCGAGTTGATATCAAACAGCACGAAGAAGATGCCGGTCGAGTAGTTCTCGTAGTCTTCCTTCGGACCGCGCATCGAGGTTCCGGTAAAGCCGAGTTCGTCCTTGAGGTAGCCGTCCATGATTATGTAGTGGGGCAGGTCCATCTGTTCTTCGCCCACCCGGTAAAGCTTGCCGTAGCCGGCTACTTTGCCGTCGGGTTTGATGAACGAGTAGTTCGTATCGACCACGACCACGGTGCCGATGTGAGCCCCCGCATCGTCCTTGCAGTCCCACGTGCCATCGGCGGTAACGTAGCGCAGGGGCATGGGAAACCGCTGCGCCGCCGTCGATGAGATGGCAAGCAATACAAGTAGAAGTGCGACAGGCAATACGGATCGAGACATAGCACTCCCTGTGAAACAGACAGCAAACCAGCCCTATCTCGACCAGTATAGCTGCTTTCATTATCGGAGTCACCGAAAGACGGATCGGCTATTGTCTGAAAATCACCACTTTGGTTGTACCGCCAGACCCACGCCCGGCACGCCCTGCCGGATGGACGCGCATGGGGCGTAACTGTACCATCATCGCCACCACCTGATCCTTACCGGCGCTGGAGTTCGCGATGACCCCTCTCAACATCACCGCGATCGTCTGGACGCTGCTGGGCGTCGCGCTGTTTCCGATGCAGTTCTTTGTCACAGCGCCCTATGGCAGGCACGCCCGCACCGATTGGGGACCGTCAATTTCGAACCGGCTCGGCTGGTTCCTCATGGAGCTGGTGTCGCTGCTGGTGTTCGCGGGGCTGTTCCTCGCCGGACCCAACCCGAAGACGGCGCCGATGTGGGTGTTTTTCGCGCTCTGGACGGCGCATTACATCAACCGCAGCCTGATCTTTCCGTGGCGAACCCACACGGCGGGCAAGACCATGCCGCTGATGATCGTTGGCAGCGCGGCAGCGTTCAACATCGTCAATGCCGGGCTGAATGGCTCCTACCTGGGTTGGTCCGGCGAGGTCTATGCAACGGCCTGGCTCATGGACCCCCGCTTCATTGCCGGACTGGCAATATTCGTTGCCGGCGCCGCCATCAACATCTGGTCCGACAACCGGCTGATCGGCCTCCGCTCTGGGGGACAGCAGGGTTACACGATCCCGCGCGGCGGCCTGTTCGAATGGATCTCATGCCCCAATCTGTTCGGCGAGATCATCCAGTGGTGGGGATTTGCGCTGATGTGCTGGAACCTGCCGGCCCTCAGCTTTGCGGTATGGACGGCCGCCAATCTCATCCCCCGCGCCGTCAGCCATCATGCCTGGTATCGCAAGAATTTCCCCGACTATCCGCGGAGCCGGCGCGCGGTCGTTCCCGGATTGCTGTGATCGGCGCCGGTTGAATGTGGCCGGATAATCTGCCGGAAGTCCCGCCGCAGCGCGGCCTGCCCCTTGCCCGTCCAACCCCTGCAAGTATAGACTTTGGGCCGGACCACCCAAGGCGTGAAAACGATGCTGGCGTGCACGAAATGTGGTTTCGGCAACGCCGACGGTGGGCGTTTCTGCACCAATTGCGGTAGCCCCCTCGACGCCCCGCGCCCGATCGAAGGCGAACGCCGCTTTGCCACCGTGCTGTTCGCCGACGTCGCACGCTCCACATCGATCGCCGAGCAGCTCGATCCCGAGGACTGGGCCGATATCATGAACGGCGCCTTCGGGTTCATGAACGCCGCGGTGTCCCGCTATGGCGGTACGGTTTCACGGCTGATGGGGGACGCCGTGCTGGCCCTCTTCGGCGCCCCCGTCGCGCACGAGGACGACGCCGAGCGCGCCGTCCGGGCCGGGCTCGAGATCCAGGAATTGGCAAAGTCGTACGCCACTGCAATCAAGGCGCGCCACGGCTTCGATTTCGACCTTCGCGTCGGCATCAATACCGGAACTGCTGTCCTTGCCTTCGTCGGCGATGCAGTCAAGACCGAGTACACGGCGATGGGCGATGCCGCCAATATAGCCGCCCGCCTGCAGTCACTCGCCGAACCCGGAACGGTGCTGATCAGCGCCGATACCTATCGGCTGGTGCATGGCCTGTTCGACTTCCGGCCGCTCGGCGCCATTGAACTGAAGGGCAAGCAGGCGACCGTCGAGGGCTATGAGGTGCTCGGCGCCAAAGTGGTTCCCGAAAGCCTGCGTGGCCTCGCGGGCCTGACCTCGCCGCTGGTGGGCCGTCAGAAAGAGTTCGACCTGCTGCTCGACAAGCTCGGCGATCTTCGCAGTGGCCGCGGCTCGGCCGTCACGGTGATCGGCGAGGCGGGACTTGGCAAGTCGCGGCTGCTTGCGGAACTGAAACACGCCAGCGACGCCTCGGACGACACGCCAACCTGGGTGGAGGGCCGCGCCATCTCCTATGGACAGTCGATCCCCTACTATCCCTGGCGCCAGCTCGGCCGGCAGCTGATCGGCGCAAGCGACCCCGACTCCGCAGCAACGGTGCGGGACAAGCTGGACGCGTTCGTCACGCGGCTGCACCTCCGCCCCCTCGATGTGCCGCTGTACCAGACGATCCTTGCCGTCGACACCGAGGACAGCCGCCGGGCGCTTGCCGCCCTCTCCGGGGATGCTGTGGCCAACGGCGTCGCGGGCGCAATCGTCAACGCGATCAAGGCCGCCATCCACGAGGGTGGCGGCACGCGCCCGCTGGTCATCGTCCTCGACGACCTGCATTGGTCCGACAGCGCCACGCTTGAGCTGATCGCACAGGTTGCAACGCTTGCCGCCTTCGAGCCGCTGATGCTCGTCTGCGTGTTGCGGCCAGACCGCCGCGCGCCGAGCTGGCAGCTGGTCGACCGCATGCAGGCCAGCCTCGGCAGTTCGTTTGCGCGCGTCGATCTTGAGCCGCTCGGACCGTCCGCGTCGCGCGAGCTGCTGGGCAACCTGCTGCACGTCGAGGACCTCCCGGAGTCGATCCGCGCGCAGATCCTCGAGCGGTCCGAAGGCAATCCGTTCTATCTTGAGGAGGTGCTTCGCTCCTTGATCGACGCCGGCCAGGTGGTTCGCGAGGACGGGCACTGGCGGGCAACGCAGGCCATCATCGACGCCGTCATCCCCGAAACCCTAGCAGGCGTTCTCAGCGCCCGCATCGACCGTCTGCCCGAGATGACCAAGCGCGTTGCGCAGACGGCCTCAGTCATCGGCCGCGCCTTCCAGCATCGCGTGCTCGAATATGTGTGCCGGGAGGCAGTGCCTGCAGAGCGCATCGAGCATGTGGAGCCGCACCTCGCCACCCTGTCTTATGAACAGCTGGTGCGGGAGCGGGCGCGCGAACCCGAACGCGAGTTCATCTTCAAGCATGCCCTGACCTGCGAGGCCGCCTACGGCCTGCTGTTACGGGGGCGGCGCCGCGACCTGCATTTGCGCACCGGCAATGCGCTCGAAGCGCTGTTTGCCGAACGGCGCGATGAGTTCGCCGGGATGCTGGCACACCACTTTACCGAGGCCGAGGATCTGCCGCGAGCCCTCGACTACGCGCAGCGCGCCGCCAGCAATGCCCGCCGCCTTTTCGCCGTGCGCGAAGAGATGGAGCAGCGTGAGGCCATCCTCGGGCTCACCGATCGTATGCTGGAACTGCCGCCCGCGACGATCATCGACGCGATCCTCGACTGGGCCATCGTCCGCAACCGGCTCAACATGTATGAGGGGATGCTGGAGCGGCTGGCAAGCGCAGTCAGCCTCGCCCGGGAGAGCCACGACGACCGCCGGCTCGGTCTCGCACTGAGCTGGACGGCCAACGTGCATATGGTCACAGGCTTTCCGTCGCGAACAGTGCCCTACCTGATCGAGAGCCAGGCCATCGCTGAGCGATTGCATGACGATCAGTTGCTGCTGCTGCCCCTGTTCTTCGGTACCTGGAGCATCGTTGACCGCGACCCGGCGAGCGGTGCCGACAAGCTGCAGGAAGTCATCGATATTGCCCGCCAGCACGACGTCAAGGATGTACTGGGTCACGCCATTGCATATCGTGGCATTGCCCTGGCGCGCCTCGGACGTTTCGATGAGGCCCGGGCGTTGATCGAAGAAGCGCTGGAGGTCGGAAAGACCACCGCCTCGCAGGTCAAGCGA
Organism: uncultured Alphaproteobacteria bacterium; assembly: GCA_963796775.1. Lineage (GTDB taxonomy): Bacteria > Pseudomonadota > Alphaproteobacteria > Rhizobiales > Devosiaceae > Devosia_A. The sequence goes on from CAWCMZ010000007.1 coordinate 1,295,508, forward strand.
GCCGATATCCATATCGCCGCCGCGATGGCGCTCTACGACATGGACGAAATCGACGAAGGGCTCGAGCACGCACGGATCGGGGCCGAGTTGGCGCTTGATGCGCACGGCCTCGAATGCGCCTGCGCGGGCTACTACAGCGCTGGGTGGGGCAAGCTTGAACAAAGCCGCATCGAGGACGCGCTGACCGATCTCGGGCGCTCGCTCTCACTTGCCAAGGACGCAGGGTTCGAGGGCTATATGAATGCCATCGACGGCGCTATTGCCGCGGCGGAGATTCAAAAGGGCAGCACGTCCGCCGTCGAGAGATTGCGGAAATCTGCCACAGACGCACGCAATCTGGGCGACAATTTCGCCGCCTCGCTGTTGAGCCTGCCGCTTGCAAGGAGCCTGTTGAAACTCGGCCGAACCGCCGACGCCGCAGAGGCCCTCGCCCCAGCCATCGCCTTTTTCCGCGACAAGGGCATAAGCCCCCACCTGGCACATGCCCTGGAGCTGTCGGCGGACATCGCCGAGGCGGCCGGCCGGCAGCCGGAAGCGGTTCATGCGCGTGATGAAGCGGCAGGCCTTCGGGCCCGCCTCCACCCAAACACGCCACCGCCACCACGCCAGATAAGCCCAGGGAACTGAGGTAATGGAAAAGCCAATCATCTTCGCGGTCGACGATGACGAGGGCGTATTGGCGGCTGTCGTCCGCGACCTTCGCCGGCACTACGGCGAGGCCTACGCGGTCATGCGGGCCGCGTCTGGCGCCGAGGCGCTCGCCGCGCTGCGCGAACTGAAACTGGCCAACCGCGTCGTTGCGCTGCTGGTTGTCGATCAGCGCATGCCGGAAATGACCGGCGTGGAATTCCTGCAGCAGGCCTTGGTGCTGTTTCCCGATGCCAAACGCACGCTGCTGACCGCCTATGCCGATACCGAGGCCGCGATCAAGGCGATCAACGACGTGCGGCTCGACCACTACTTGCTGAAGCCGTGGCATCCGCCGGAGGAACTGCTCTACCCCGTGCTGGACGACCTGCTCGATGACTGGCGGGCCAATTATCAGCCGACCGTCGAGGGCGTTCGGATCGTCGGCCATCGATGGTCGGCTCACGGCCACCGCGTTCGCGACTTCCTTGCCCGCAACCTCATCCCCTACCGCTGGCTCGACATCGAGCAGGACGCCGAAGCGGCGGAACTGCGCGCGCTGGCAGGCGCCGCCGATGCACCCCTGCCCGTTGTGATCCTGCCGGACGGCACCACGCTGTCGCGCCCGGAGGCTGCCGAACTTGCCAGCCGCTTGGGCCTCCACACCACGGCCGAGGCCGAGAGCTACGACCTGATCGTCGTCGGTACCGGGCCCGCCGGGCTTGCAGCGGCGGTCTACGGCGCCTCGGAAGGCCTGCGGACCGTCCTGATCGAACGCGAGGCGCCGGGTGGCCAGGCAGGCACCAGCGCCCGCATCGAGAACTATCTGGGGTTTCCCGTTGGCCTGAGCGGCAGCGACCTGGCGCGGCGTGCGGTGGCCCAGGCGCGGCGGTTCGGAGCCGAAATCCTGACGCCGATGGAGGCGGTCAAACTCGAGTCCGTCAACGGCTACAACCGCCTGACGCTGAGCGACGGCTCCGTCCTGAGCAGCCAGGCGCTGATTATCGCCACGGGAGTGTCCTACAATATGCTCGACGTCCCCGGCGCCGACCGGTTCGCTGGCGCCGGCCTGTTCTACGGCGCAGCAATCACCGAGGCCATCTCGATCAAGGATCAGGACGTCTTCATCATCGGAGGCGGAAACTCCGCCGGACAAGCGGCGATGTATCTTGGGCGCTACGCCAGATCGGTGACGCTTCTCGTGCGCGGCAAAGCCCTGGCGAGCAGCATGTCGCGCTATCTGACCGAGCGCATCGAACAGGCGGAGAACGTGCACGTCGTAACCAACGCCGCCATCCGGGAACTGCATGGTGATGCGACCCTTGAGGCCATCACCGTGGTCGACACCATCAGTGGCACCTCCGAACGGAAGCCGACAAGCGCGGTGTTCTGCTTCATCGGCGCCGCGCCCCATACCGAATGGCTCGGCGGCGCTCTGCAGCTCGACGACCAGGGCTACATTCGAACCGGAACCGAACTCATCGTCGAAAGCGGCAAGCGGCCGAAAGGCTGGCTGCTGCCACGCGACCCGTACTGGCTGGAATCGAGTGTTGCAGGCATTTTTGTCGTCGGCGATGTGCGGCACCAATCGATCAAACGCATGGCTTCGGCGATCGGTGAGGGGTCGATGTCGATTACCTTCGTCCACCAGCATCTGCGCAGTTCGGAAATCTCCAGCCGACCCGCGCTTCCGGCAGGGCAGTGAGAATGGATGACAAGCCGGCAGCGATGCAGCCCGGCCCCGCGATCATCCGTCGCGTGCCTCTGCTCGCGGCTCTTTCGGATGGCGAAATTGACGCCCTATGGGCAGGCTCGAGACATCTCAGCATCGAGCCCGGCGCGACAGTGATCGAAGAAGGCGCCAAGGGTGATGCCCTGTTCATCATTCTGGCCGGTGAGTTTGAGGTCACCAAGCGAATTGGTGACCGCGACATCGTGCTTGCCGCCTCCCGCAAGGCCGGCGAGGTCTTTGGCGAAATGTCCCTGCTGGAGCAGGTGCCGCGGACGGCCTCTGTGCGCGCGACGACGGCGGGCGAACTGCTCGAGATCAGCACAGCTGCCCTGCACACCCTCTTGGACAGAAGTCCTGCGACCGCACGGAATCTGCTGCAAACCATAGCTGGTCGGCTGCGCAGCACCGAGGCGCTGCTGGTGCAAAGCGACAAACTTGCGTCGCTCGGAACCCTGGCCGCCGGCCTCGCGCACGAACTGAACAATCCGGCTGCTGCCATCCAGCGCAGTGGCAGTCTGCTGAAGGAGGCCTTCGAGACCTGGCGGGCCAGGACCATCGCCCTCAGCCGCATCGAGGCGACGCCCGAGCAACTGCAACGGCTATCGGAGCTTGACGGTGAGATTGCCCGCACGGCTCGAAGCACAGCCAAGGTCAGCCAGCAGGATGAAGACCGGCTGATCGACTGGCTTGACTCTCGTTCTATCCGGGAGCCATGGGAGCTTGCCCCGGTGCTCGCGTCCTACGACTGGACAGAGGAACGGCTGGCGCCACTCGCGGACGACTTCCCCGGACCGCACCTCGGAGCGGTGATTGAGTGGCTGGGCGCGGGGCTCTCGGTGCAGCAACTGCTCGAAGAGATCCAGCTCAGCTCGAAGGCCATCTCCAATATCGTCCACGCGGTCAAGTCCTACGCCTATCTCGACCAGGCACCCGTGCAGAGCGTCGATCTACGGCAAAGCCTTGAGGACACTCTGATGATCCTCAACCACAAGGTGAAGCATGGCATTGAAGTGGTGCGCGCCTTCGACCCGGCCGTTCCGAAGATCGAAGCCTACGCGGGCGAGCTCAATCAGGTATGGACCAACATCATCGACAACGCCATCCAGGCGATGGAGGGTAAGGGTCGCCTGAACCTCTCGGTCCGCTGCATCGGCGCAGAGGTGGAGGTCCGCATCTGCGACAGCGGTCCGGGCATTCCCCACGACCTTGCGGCGCGCATCTTCGAGCCGTTCTTCACCACCAAGCCGCAGGGAATTGGTACAGGCCTCGGGCTGCACATCGCGCACGACATCATCGTGGTCCGCCATCACGGACGGATTGACGTGGACTCCGAGCCGGGCCACACCGAATTCAGGGTCGTCCTGCCGGTCCGCCTTCCTCACTAGCGAGCAGCTATAGAGCTCGCCAGAACGAAAGCTTCCGTCGAAATCGCCGGATTCCCTTAGATTTTGTGACCGCGCCCCACCCCGCCAGCCGACGCCATCCACAGGATTAGTTGCGATATTTTCCAATATAGGGAATGTTGCACGTAACCGCTGACAGGTATGGCCAATAAGAGCCGCCGCAGATGGCCGAGACGAGGAAGACTGAGTTAACCTGGAGGAGAGACTATCCATGACTATCAACAAGTTGAGCCGCCGCGCTGTCCTGCGCGGAACAGCCGCCGCTGGTGCTGGACTGATTGCCGCGGGAAGCGGCATCCCGGTACTTGGCCAGGACAAGCCAAAGCCCGACGCCCCGTTGCCGATTGGCGCCAAGGGCAAGCTCACGGTCATTCACCGCACGGAGTATTTCGAGGCGGCGCAAACCGCCTTCCGCGACACAGTCACCAGTTTCGCCTCTGCCAACGGCGCAGAACTCGATATCTCGACCACCAATCCGGAATCATTCGGTGACTTCCTGGGCAAGATGTCGGCGGCCGTGAAGGCAGGAAATCCGCCCGACTTCGCCTATACCAGCAACGTCTCGATCGCCCAGATGCACCTGCTCGACCTGCTCGAGGATGTGACCGACGTGGTCGACGAAGCTGTGGCCAAATACGGCAATATCATGCCGGGCCTGAATGCCGCCAAGGTCGGCCAGTTCGATGGCAAATGGGCCGCCGTGCCGTTTATCGGCACCACCACCGGCTTCTACATCCGGGGCGACAAACTGAAGGAAAAGGGCATCGACCCGGCTAGCCTGAAGACCTTCGGCGACCGCCGCGAGGCCGCCCTCGCCATTTCTGGGCCCGACTTCTGGGGCTGGGGCCTGACCCCCAACCAGAGCGGCGACGGCTACGGCTTCCTGATTCTGGCGATCCAGAACTTCGGTGGCCACTATACCGACGAGACTGGCCTGATCGTGCAGTTCAACTCTCCGGAAACCGTCGCGGCCGTCGAGTGGCTGGCCGAGACGTACGACCGCAACGGCAAGTATGCATCCACCTTGCCGCCGGGCGTCGAGAGCTGGACCGATACCAGCAACAACGAAGCCTATCTGGCCGGCAGCATCGGTTATACGCATAACGCCTTCAGCATCTACTCGCAGGCGAAGCGCGACAACAATCCCGTGTTCCCGAACACGGTGCTGCTGCCCGCTCCGCAGGCCAACAACGGCGACAGCCGCGACGGCGGCAACGTCGGTGGCTGGCTGACCATCTTCAAGGGCTCGCAGAACGTCGACCTTGCCAAGCAACTGGCGCTCGACCTGCTCGACCCGAAGAACTTCGGCAAGATGGCGGCCCTGGGCGGTGTGCTCTTTACACCGGCCTATGAAAGCCTGTGGACCGACGAGTTGATCGCCAACGATCCGAACCTTGCGATCATCAAGGAACAGGTCAGCGTCCCCACGCCGTTCATCGGGGCCTCGTGGCCGGCCAACCCGAATGCCGCAATCGACGCCATCCGCGCCCAGGGCGTGGTGGAGCAGATGATGGCCAACGTCATCGCCGGCCGCATGAAGCCCGCCGACGCAGTCAAGGATGCCCACCAGAAGATCGTCGATATCTTCGAGGAGGGGGGCATCATGCAGCCCTAGCTTCGGGCATACGGTGAGTGCGGTTGAAAATCGCCCTCCCAACCTTCGAGTACGGTGTCCGGCCACGCTCCCGTTGGGGCGTGGCCGGGTGCACCCTTCTGGATTCCATGCCCCTTCCATCTGCGGCACGGCGGCATTGAGCTTGAAAGAAATTCGCCATGGTTGATGAAGCCCGGTCCATTGCTTCGGTCGCCCGAGACCAGTCCGCTTCGGTTGCCAGCGCCCGCCGTTGGCAGTCAATCCTCGGACGGGACTGGAAGGTGGCATTCTTCTTCGTCTTGCCCATGCTGCTCATCATGGGCGGACTGATTTTCTGGCCCTTCGTCGACGCCATCATTCTCAGCACCAAGACGCTGAATCTGCAGACCGGCGAGATGATCAACGTCGGAATCAGAAACTACCAGCGGCTGTTCACCAACAGCGACTACCTGCTGTCGATCCAGAACACCCTGCAGTTCACCTTCTGGTCTCTGGCGGTCAAGTTCGTCGCCGGCATGACCATTGCCATGATCCTTAACAGCAAAGTGCCGATGCGCGGGCTGCTGTCTGCCATCATGCTGCTGCCATGGATCGTGCCCGAGATCGTTACGGCGCTGGCCTGGAAAAGCATCTACGACCCCATCTTCGGCGGTCTCAACCCGATCCTGCAGGGGCTCGGCGTCATCGACAAACCGCTCGGCTGGCTGTCCGACCCGCAGATGGCCATGCCCAGCGTCATCGCGGTGAATATCTGGAAGGGCATTCCGTTCTACACGCTGCTGCTGCTCGCCGGCCTCAAGGCCATCGACGGCGACCAGTTGGAAGCCGCCGAAGTCGACGGCGCCACCGCCGTCCAGCGCTTCCGCTACGTGACCCTCCCCGGTCTGCGGCACGTCATCGTGGTGGTGCTGTTGCTCTCGTTCATCTCGACCTTCAATCAGTTCGGCCTCATCTTTCTGATGACCGGCGGCGGTCCTGGCGGGGCGACGCGGCTCTATTCCATTCTCGCCTACGAAAAGGCCATCGGCTCTTTGCAGTATGGCCCGGGCAGCGCCATCGCTCTCAGCGTCGCGCCACTCATGATCCTGCTCATCTGGCTGCTGGCGAAGTTTATGCGCCAGGACGACCGCAGCGCGCGCACCTCCGACCAGCCCGGACTCATGAGCCGCATCGGACACGCCATCAGCGTCGGCTTCGGGCTGCTGCTCGATCTCATCTTCTGGCCGTTCGATATGCTGTTCCGCGGCTTCGAACGCCTGAGCAGCGCCATCGCCGGCATGTTTCCCGCCAGGCCCGGCCGCTTTGTTGCGCGACAACGCAACAAGAAGGTGCACGTGGCGCTCCGCCTGCTGGTGCTGCTGCCGATCCTCATCTTCGTGCTGTTCCCGTTCTATTGGGTGATCGTCACCTCGTTCAAGACCACTCCGCAGATCAGCGAACGCAGTTCGATTTTCTGGCCCGATCCCTTCACCCTCGATCAGTACGTGTCGCTGATCTGGGAGTCGCCATTCCTCATCTGGCTCCGCAATTCGGTGCTCGTGGCAGCCGCCAGCACAGTGATCTCCGTCGCCTTCGCCGCCCTCGCCGCCTATGCGCTTGCCCGCCTCAAGTTCATCGGCGCCGGGCTGCTCACCACCCTCATTCTCATCACCTATCTGCTGCCCGGCACACTGCTGTTCATCCCCCTGTACCAGACCCTGAGCGACCTGCATCTCATCAACACTTACGGCTCGCTGATCATCACCTACCCGACGTTCCTGATGCCGTTCGCCACCTGGGTGTTGATCGGCTATTTCCGCTCCATTCCCGTCGAACTGGAGGAGGCGGCCATGATCGATGGCGCCAGCCGTCTCTACGCGTTCTGGAAGATCACCCTGCCCCTTGCAGCGCCCGCCCTGCTCTCGGTGGCGCTGTTCGCCTTCACCAACGCCTGGAACGAGTTTCTATTCGCCTTTGTCTTCACCACCAGTGAATCGCTGCGCACGCTGCCGATCGGCCTGCAGTCGATGGTGGTCGGCGACATCCTGCCCTGGGGCAAGCTGATGGCGGCGTCGTTGCTGACCGCGATACCGGTTGCCGTGCTCTATATGTATGCGCAGCGCTTCCTGGTGGGAGGTCTGACCGTGGGTGCGGTGAAAGGCTGAGCTAGAGCTCCACCGCACCGGGCGATGTGTTGGCAAGAACCTGCATCAGGGCCCGGATGTAGCCAAAGCAGTAGGAGAACGCCACCGCATCGGTCGGCGTGCCCGACAGCGTCGGTACATGGTCGGGCATGATCATGTATTTGTATCCGACCTCCGCATAGACCTGCAGCGAGCGCCACATGTCCATGTCGCCCTCGTCCGGAAACGTCTCCATGAACGACAGCTTGCGCCCCTTGATGTTGCGGTAGTGGACGTTGAAAATCTTGTCGCGGCTGCCGAACCAGCGGATGACGTCGTCAATCTCCTCGGCTGGATTGTCGAGCATCTCTCCGATCGTGCCCTGACAGAAATTGAGCCCGTGATAAGGGCTCTCGCGCATCTGCACGAACTTCTTCAACCCTTCCACCGTCCCCAGCACCCGCGTGATGCCGCGGTAGCCGGGTGGCGTGTAGGGATCGTGCGGATGGCAGGCAAGCCGGATGCGGTTGCTCTCGGCAACGGGCACGACGCGTTCGAGGAAATAGTCGATCCGCTCCCAGTTCTCATCTTCGCTCAGCTCACCCACAAGGCTGGGCGGCGCGGACTGGTCCATCTTGTCCCAGCGGAACGTCGCATTCTTCGACCCGCCCCGACCTGCCTCCGCTTCGGAGCGCGGAATGCCGATGATGTTGAGGTTGTACTTTGCCGAGGGGATGCCAGCCACCGCGAGGTTCTCGATCAGCCGGCAGATGGAGTCGATCTGGCGGTCCCGGTTCGGTCCCTTGCTGAGAATGTCCTGGCTATTCTGCTTTTCGATGGGATGAGATTCCAGCGGCAGCTGCACCATGTCGAGCACCAGCCCGAGCCGTTCCATCCGGTCGCGGTGTCGCTTGAGGTCGTCGAGCGTCCAGTCGTGCGGATTGCCGTCGGGATCGGCATTGACGTGCCGCACCCCCAATTGCGCAAACTGCCGGTACTCGTCGTCCGTCGTGACCCGGTTCTGCGTGCCCAGATACATCCTGCCGTTTCCTCCTCAACCGCGCCGCCTCTGGCGATTTTCGTTCCCTATTCGAACCAGGTTGTTCCCGGATATTGATGTGCCCGGGCCACCTCCTCATCGAGATCGAGGCCGATGCCCGGACGGTCAGTGAGCGTGATCCTGCCATTCTGGATGATGTTGCGCTTGTCCGTCGTGATGGTGCTCCAGTAGTCGCGGTGGAACCAATGGAACTCCAGCACGAGGAAATTCGGTATCGTCGCGCAGACATGGGCCGAAGCCATCGTGCCGATTGGCGAGGCGACGTTGTGCGGCGCAAACGGCATGTAGTAGATCTCGGCCATGTTGGCGATCTTCCGGCATTCCGACAGGCCGCCGCATTTTGGGATGTCGGGCATGATGATGTCGACCGCCTGCTTTTCGATGAGATCGCGAAATCCGTGCCTCAGGTAGAGGTTCTCGCCCGCACAGATCGGTGTCGAGGTCGCCTGCGTGATCTCGCGCATGGTGTCGACATTCTCCGGCGGCACCGGCTCCTCGAGCCACATCAGGTGCAGCGGTTCAAGATCGCGGGCCAGCCGGATGGCGCTGTGCTTGTCGAGCCGCGTGTGGAGGTCGGCGGCAACATCGATATTCGGGCCGGCCGCGGTGACCACCATCTCGGCCAGTTGCACCATCCGGTCGTGCTCCCAGCGGCTCGGCGTCATGTTGAACCGGTCCTTCTTGTACCACTCCGTCTCACTGCCGGTGTGCCCATAGGCAAAGATGTCGAGATCGATCTTGAGAGCCGTGAACCCCGCCTCGAGCACGCCGTCGATGACCCGCTTGATCTCGTCCATGTTCATGCCGGGCTCCACCTCGCAATCGCAATAGACCCGGATGTCGTCGCGGAACTTGCCGCCCAGCAATTCATAGACCGGAGTCTTCAGCGCCTTGCCCTTGAGGTCCCAGAGTGCGATCTCGATCCCGGTGAGCGCGGTAATGAGCGCACCGGCGAAGCCGCCCTCGAACACCAGACTGCGACGCAGCTCCTCGAACAGGGCATCCACCGCAAACGGGTCGCGCCCAATCAGCTTCTGTTCAAACTCGCGGATGATGGCGATGGCCTGATGGCCGCCATGCACGCACTCCCCCAGACCCGTAACGCCTGCATCGGTCTCGATCCGGACCCACAAATGCATGCAATGCCCGATCGTTGCCGCAGTCTTTACCGACGTGATCTTCATGTCGTGATCCTCCTCCATGGCGCGGCGGTGAGCTTCTTCGCGAGCCCTCACGCGGCAATTAGCGGGTGTACCTTGCCGCGAATGACGCACATGGGGAAGTGCGAACAGCGACTTATCCTGCCAGACCAGTGACGACATCCCTCCCGGCGGTTCCTCCGCATTGCCTATCCCGTAAGCGCATGCTTAAAATGCCTAAACTTCGTTCAGGGCAGCGATTTTCATGTGTAGCCGGCCGCGCAGGTGCCCTCTTTTGCGTGGCCAGTTGAAGGATTTCCATGGCCGCGCCCCCGCTTCCCGTGTGGCAATATCTCCAGGCCTTGCACGAACGCCACAAGCTCAACCGGAGCGGCAACGTCGCCAACTACATTCCGGAACTGACGCGCGTCGACGCGGACCTGTTTGGCCTCGCCTTCGTCACCATGGATGGCTTCGTTTACGAGGCCGGTGACACCGAAGCCCTGTTCACCATCCAGTCGATTTCCAAGGCATTGATCTACGGGCTGGCCCTCGAAGATCACGGCCGCGAAGAGGTGCTGCGCAAGATCGGGGTGGAGCCCTCCGGCGAAGCCTTCAATTCCATCGTCTTTGATGAGCGCAACAACCGGCCGTTCAACCCGATGGTCAACGCCGGTGCCATCGCTTCCACCGCCCTGGTCAAGGGCGCCAACCACGCCGAACGGCTGAGCCGCATCCTTGATACCTTCCAGCGCTTTGTCGGTCGCGATCTGACGATGGACGAAGCGGTGTACCGCTCCGAGAGCGCCACCGGCCACCGCAACCGCGCTATTGCCTTCCTCGAACTGAATTCCGGCATGATCACCGGTGACGTGACCGAGCATCTCGACCTCTATTTCCGCCAGTGCTCGCTCCTCGTAAACACTGTCGATCTCGCCATCATCGGCGCGACGCTCGCCAATGGCGGCATCAACCCGCTGACCGGCGATCGCGCGCTGGCGTCGGAGCACGTCCGCTCGGTGCTGAGCGTCATGAACACCTGCGGCATGTACGACTACGCCGGCGGCTGGCAATTCGACGTGGGCCTTCCTGCCAAGAGTGGCGTCGGCGGCGGCATCACTGCGGTCCTGCCGGGACACCTCGGGATCGGCGTGTTCTCGCCCCGCCTCGACGATTTCGGCAATTCCGAGCGCGGCGTGAAAGTCTGCGAGGACGTCTCGCATAACTTCCGGCTGCATCTGTTCGAGGATCGCGGCCCGGGCCAGGACCCGGTCCGGCGCTTTTACCGCGGCACCGAGGTGCGCTCCAGCCGGGTCCGCCGGCAGTCGCAGGTTGCCGCGCTCGATCACGACGGGCACGCCATCGCCGTGTGCGAGTTGCAGGGCGAGTTGTCCTTCGTCGAGGCCGAGCGTGTCAGCCGCCGTATCGGCATGGAACTGCCAAGCCTTCGCTTCCTGATTATCGACATGTCGCGGCTCAAGCGGGTGCACCCGGTTGCCGAGGAGATCCTCAAGATGCTGCGCGAGACGCTTGGGGCGGCCGGCTATGAGTTCGCCATCGCCAGCACCGACCGGCACATGCGCGCCATGGCCGGTGAGCGCGGCTACACCAGCGTCGATGCTGCGCTCGAGGCATTCGAGGACATTCTTCTCGGTCGCGTGTTGCAGGAGGAAGCGATACCGACGGGCATCGTGGCGCTCAAGGACTTCACCCTGCTATCCGATTGGTCACCCCAGTCCCTCGCGGCACTTGAAGAGCATCTGATCGTCAGGAAGTTCGTCGCCGGCGAGGTAATGATCGAGAACGGCACGACGGCGCGCTCGCTGTACTTTCTGACCGAAGGCCGCGTCAACGTCTCGATTTCCGTCAGCAGCGGCGTGAGCCGGCGCATCAGCACGATCGACGCCGGCAATGTATTTGGCGAACTGGCGCTGTTCGGGCAGGCGCGGCGCACCGCCGACGTCGTCGCCGAAAGTGACGGCGTGGCGCTTGAACTCCGCACCGAAGAGGTCGGCAAACTCACCGCCGCCGCCCCCCAGGTGCACATCGCACTTGCCATCGCGGTGGGCCGCAGCCTTGCGGACAGGCTCGGGCGCGCCAACCGGGAAATCCAGGCCCTGTCGCGCTAGCCTGGTGGCTGTCGCGCGCCAATTGTTCGTCCGGCGGCGACAGCCTGTCGCCATTGCGCCGGGTGCGCACGACCCGTTATGCCCTTATCTGCATGGCCTGAAACCAATGTTGAGGACCCCGAAAATGGCGCTCGATCTCAAAGGCATCCACCATCTGACTGCCATCACGGCGCAGGCGGCGAAGAACCTGAATTTCTACACCGGCACGCTGGGCATGCGGCTCATCAAGAAGACGGTCAACCAGGACGACACCACCGCCTATCACCTGTTCTATGGCGACGCGGTTGCCTCGCCCGGCAGCGACCTCACCTTCTTCGACTGGCCGGCCCAGCCGGAGCGCCGCGGCAATCACGCCATCGCCCGCACTGGCATGCGCGTCGCAAGCGATGCAACGCTCGCCTGGTGGAAAGAGCATCTGACCGAAAAGGGCGTCTCCTCGGGCAACATCAAGGAGCGCTACGGCCACCTGTCACTGGATTTCGAGGACTTCGAGGGCCAGCGGTTCCGGCTCGTCAGCGATCCGGACGGCCGCAAGGCCGCGCCTTGGGCCAAGGGCGGTATCCCGGCCGAGCACCAGATCTCCGGCCTCGGTCCCATTACCCTCAGCGTCCCCGAACTCGCGCCCACCGCCAACATCCTCACTACGGTGATGAACATGCGCGAGGTGCGCACCTATCCTGCGCGCGAGAAGGCCGGCGAGGTGCACGTCTTCGAGATGGGTCCCGGCGGCGCGGCGGCGGAACTGCATGTCACGGTCGAACCCGACCTGCCCAATGCGCGGCAGGGAGCAGGCGGCGTCCACCACGTGGCCTTCCGCACGCCCGACAAGACAGAGTTCGATCAGTGGGTGGAGCGGCTCAAGCAGTTCCGCGTGCAATCCAGCGGCGAGGTCGAACGCTATTACTTCACCTCGCTGTATTTCCGCGAGCCCAATGGCATCCTGTTCGAGATTGCCACCGATGGTCCAGGCTTTGCGGTCGATGAGCCGCTCGAAACGCTCGGCGACCGCCTTGCCCTGCCGCCCTTCCTTGAGGGGAAGCGCGCCAGCATCGAGGCCGGCCTCAAGCCGCTCTGAAGCTGGCGGTTGACTGCGCATGGGTCATTGTTGAGGGTGGCTCGCTAGAAACGGTGCCACGTGTCAACCCAGCAATATCAGCCATCCAAACGCCTCAGCCTGACGCTGCTTGTCCTGTTGACGGGGCTGGCGGCGTGGGTTCGCGTGACCGGCATCACCCAAAGCTTATGGCTGGACGAGGCAGCCACCTGGCTTCAGGTCCGCGGCTCGTTCCTCTCCATGCTGTCGTCGACGATGGGCGACAACTATCCGCCGCTCTACAATACCGTGGCATGGGTCTTTGTGCAGATTCTGGGTGATGCGGAGTGGGTGCTGCGCCTGCCCGCCGCGGTGTTCGGCATCGCTCTTGTGCCGATGCTCTATCTGCTTGGAGCGCGCGTTGGGGGTCGCACCGCTGGACTGCTTGGCGCCCTGCTGATCGCCCTCTCCGGCTTTCACGTTTACTTTTCCGTCGAGGCCCGGACCTACTCGCTGCTGGCTCTCGCCGCTTGCGCCTACGCCTGGGCAGTGCTGCGCGACTCCGAACGCCCGACGCGCGCCAGCGGCTGGACCGTCTCAGCCATCGGCCTCGCCCTGCTGCTCTCCCATCCCTATGGCGCGCTGAGCTGGCTCGCAGTGGCAGGCGCCGCGCTTGCGCTCAGCAATCAGCGCCTGCGGCTGCAGCGCATCCTGGCAATCACCATCGTCTTCTTCCTGCCCTTTGGCATCGCACTGCTTGTGCACGCCTACTCCATCACACGGAGCGGCTTCTGGATTCCCGAACCCGACCCGAGCTACGTGCTGACGCAGCTCAACAGGCTGACTTCGTGGCTGCTTCCAGCGCTGCTGCTATGCGCCGCCGCCGCGTTCCTGCCGCCCCGGAACGTGCCGCGCAGTCCAGCGCTGCTTATCCTGTTGTCGCTCGCCGTCGTCCCGGCCGCGCTGGGGTATCTGGCATCGATTACGACGCGCCCGGTGTTTCTGGATCGCTACCTCATCGGATCACTGCCTGCCGTTGTCGTCCTCGCATCCATCGGCGTCACGCGCTGGTTGACGGATGGCCGGATTGTCCTCGCCGTCGCAGGCTTTACGACGGTGGCGGGCAGCCTGTCGCTGGTCCATGGTTCCCCGCCACTGCGACAGGATTGGCGCGGCGTTGCGGCTTACGTGACCAGCCGGATCGGGCCCGATGACTGCGTGATGTTATTGCCCAACTACGAAGAACTGTCCTGGTCCTACTATGACCGCAGCGACACCTGTCACGCCGCCAGCCTCGACGAAGCCCTGATCAGGGCGCCTCGCGGTCACCTCTTCGTCGCTGCTGACCCGAGGGCGGCAAGTGTCGACATTCTCGAGACCTACAAGCTGCGACCGCTGCTCGACACGCGCCCCTTCCATCGTCTCAGTCTCTACGAATTCGGCCCGCCTGTTACGCCCGTGCATTGAGATCCCGAGGCGTGCCGAACGTGACAAAATGAGCCGGACCTTTCGGCCCGGCTCTCAGTTGTCTCACGGGAGGGAGGAGGCCCGTCGAGAAATTCAGCGGCAGTTGCGGTTCTGCGGCGGCGCCGTGCAGAAACTCCCATCGTTACCGGGGTTCAGCAGCGCTGCCGTCCGCACCATCTGCACGAACTCGGCGCGGTAGCCGTTCCTGTCCTCGCCCTTGGCGCCCTGCGCCAGATCGGCGATTGCGCCCCAACTGATCCCCTCGCCATAGCTCGAGCCCTTGAGCTTCTGCCCGAAGGCCGCGACCGCCGCCGCGAACCGGTCGTCATTGGACGCCTTGGCAATATCGTCGACGGCAAGGCTCTGGGTGATCGGCGTCTCGATCAGCTTGCTGGCGTCCCCATTGGGCGCCTTGTAGCGCATCTTGAGAAAACCGATCTCCTCGCTCGGAGCGCCATCCGCCACGTCGTCGGTTGCTGCCATAGCGCAGCGGATCGACCAGCGCCCCGCCCGAGCCGACCGGGGTGATCTCGTAGAGCGCCGTTACAGTGTGTCCGGCACCGATTTCGCCGGCATCGACCGCGTCGTTGTTGAAGTCCTCGCGATTGAGCGCCCGCGTCTCGTAGCCGATCAGCCGGTACTCCGCGACCACCGCCGGGTTGAACTCGACCTGGATCTTCACATCCTTGGCGATGGTTTCGAGGTCGTGCCGCCCTCTTCCACCAGCACCTTCTGCGCCTCGCGGAAGCTGTCGATGTAGCTGGCATTGCCATTGCCGTTCTGTGCCAGCGCCTGCATCAGCGCATCATCGAGATTGCCCCGGCCGAAGCCCAGCACCGAGAGGAACACGCCGCTGTCGCGCTTCGCCTTGATGTAAGTCTTCAGATCCTCAGGGTCGTCGATGCCGACATTGAAGTCGCCATCGGTCGCAAGGATCACCCGGTTGACGCCGTCGGCGACCTTGTTCTGTTCGGCCAGCCGGTAGGCAAGTTCGATGCCCTCGGCCCCGGCGGTCGACCCGCCCGCGCTGAGATTATCGAGCGCCGCCAAGGATCTTCGTCCTTGTCCGTCGCCCTGGTCGGCTCCAGCACCACGCCGGCCGAGCCGGCATAGGCCACGATCGAGACCGTGTCGTTGGCGCCAGCTGGTCGACCAGCAGGCCGAACGGCACGCTTCAGCAGCGGCAGCTTGTTCGGTTCATCCATCGAGCCCGAGGTGTCGATCAGGAACGCCAGATTCTCGGCTTGTGCTCGGCCGGCGGCACATAGCCCTTGATGCCGATCTGCAGGAGCTCGGTCTTGCGCGTTCCACGGCGTCGGATAGATCCGCATGGTTGCCTTGAACGGGGTCTCGGCGCTGTCCGGCCCGGCGTAGTCATAGGGGAAATAGTTGACCATCTCCTCGATGCGCACCGCGTCGGGCTCCGGCACATAGCCCTCGCTCGAGCACACTGCGCACATAGGAGTAGGACGCCGTATCGACATCGATGGAGAAGGTCGAAACCGGCTCCTCCTTGACCACCTTGACGGGATTCTCGGTGAAACTTGGTGAACTCGTCGCCCGTCGGCTGCAGCGGCGATGGCAGTTCGGACGTCGTCAGCGGCTGCGTCATGATCCCGACCTGGTCGAGCACGGGACTCGGCGCGGCGACAGATTCGAGCAGGCGCATGCGTCCATCGATGCTGGCATCGGCAGCGGCCATGCCAGAGACAGTCGCGCTGGCCTTAGGTTCGTCCTCGGCCGGCGCCGAAGTGCCGCCGGCCAGTGCGATCTGGTTGTCGCGCTCCCCAACCGGCAGTTCCTTCTTCGCCAGCCCGAGCGGCCTGGCAGGCTCGGCCTCAGGCGTGGTCGTCGTGCTCGCCAGCTGGCCGACATCAGGCTCTCGCTCTGCGTCGGCAGACGTGGCCGGCTGTCGCGGCCTTGTCCTTGGCAGCCTCGACAGCCACCTCGCGGCCCAACCGGCGGCGTGACGATCGGTGTCATCGCAGTCGACGAGTAGAGCTGGTAGCCGAGCGGCAGCAGCAACAGCGCAACGGCGGCGGTGCCGAGGGAGGAGACGCGCATGTCCATGATCCAGTTCCTTCAAGTCCTGGATCAGATGGACCTGAGACGGCGCCCAGACCGGACCCTTGGGGTGCCCGCTCACTTTTCGTTGATTGCGCGTGATCGAACGCCAGCATCGCGGCGTCGAGCGCCACGCTGCTTCGCCTCGGCCGAAGGCGCGGCCTGCCCGATCGAGCGCAGTGATTTCAGTTTTTCGTCGTTCATGTCTTCGCTCATAGAAGCCCCCTCAGGGTCTTTTTGGCTTCGTGAATGTGCCAGGAGACCGTGGTCTCCTTGCAGCCCATGATCTCGGCTGCGGCGGCGTGGTTCATGTCTTCGGCATAGACCAGCAGCACGGCGTCGCGCTGCTGGTCGGGCAAATCCTGCACGGCGCGCCCAGAGTTCCTTGGCGGTGGTCGCTTCTTCCTGCGTCGGCCGGATCGTCCTCGGGCTGCACTTGGGCAAATGCATCGACATGTTCTGCCGCGGCGCTTACTGGCGCGCTGCATGTCGCGCACCGCGTTCAGCGTCACCCGATAGAGCCAGCTGGTAAAGCCGAGCGCCCGTCGAAGCTCTCGATCGCCGTCGCCGAGCTTGACGCAGACATCCTGCGCGATGTCCTCGGCGTCCTGGCGCTTGCCCGCACCATTTGCAGGCCGTGCGAAAGATGAAGTCGTAATGCCGCTCGATCAGCTGCGCCGAAGGCCAGCCGGTCGCCGCCTTTGGCGCGCGCTACCAGATCACGTCCGCCGGGGCGTCCCGCACGGCTCGTTGCTCGAAAAACTCAGCGCTCAAGGCAAGGGACCCGGCCACTCCCAACTCTTGGTTTGCACACCTTAGAGCTAAGACGCCGGGCCGTCGGCAATCCTTGGGCGATCCGCGGAGATTTTTTTGGTGCGACACCCTCCCCCTTGTAGGGACGGCTCGCGTGCGGGTATCTCAAGCCATGGACCAGAAGCCCGATCAGCCGAGCAAGGCCGAACTCACCCGCACTCGCGTCTTCCTGCTGCTGTTCTTCGGCGCCGCGCTGCTGCTGTCGATCACCACCATGGTCGGCAGTATGGGCGTATGGCAGGAACAGGACGCAGCACCGCCGCCCGCGGCGGAAGCCCCTCAATAGTCAGGCCACCAGCGCCGCCGGCACCGCCTCGGCAATGAACCCGCCGCCCAGCACTTCGCTGGTTGCGCTGTCATCGGCATAGAAGACGCAGGCCTGGCCCGGCGAGATGCCGTATTCGCCGGCGACCAGCGTCACGAACACCTCGTCGCCGTCGCATCTGGATCACGCCCTGCTGCGGCGCGCGGGTCGAGCGCACCTTGACCTCGACCGGCGCGCCGTTGCCGGCGCCAGCGCTTCGAAGCGGCCGCGTCGCCGAGCCAGTTGACGTCGCGCAGGCGCACCGTGTGGGTCCTCAGCGCCTCGCGCGGGCCGACGATCACCCGGCCCGTCTTGTGCTCGAGCTTGACCACATAGAGCGGCTCGGCCGCGGCGATGCCGAGGCCCTTGCGCTGGCCGATGGTGTAGTTGACGATGCCCTCGTGCGTGCCCAGCACGCGGCCGTCGAGATGCACGATCTCGCCCTGCGCCACGCGCCTCGGGATGCATCTTGCGGATGACGTCGGCATACTTGCCCTGCGGCACGAAGCAGATGTCCTGGCTGTCGTGCTTTTCGGCGATCTCGAGCCCCATGTCGCGCGGCCAGCGTCGCGCACCTCCGGCCTTGCTCATGCCGCCCAGCGGAAAGCGCAGGAAATCGAGCTGCTCCTGCGTGGTGGCGAACAGGAAATAGGTCTGGTCGCGCTCGCCATCGACCGGGCGGTAGAGCCGGCGGCGGCCGTCCTCGAGCCGCGACTGCACATAGTGGCCGGTCGCCAGCACATCGGCGCCGAGGTCCTGCGCCACCTCCATCAGGTCGACGAACTTGACCGACTGGTTGCAGGCGATGCAGGGCACCGGCGTCTCGCCCTGCCGATAGGCATTGGCGAACGGCTCGATCACCGCGTCGCGGAAGCGCTGCTCGTAGTCGAGCACATAATGCGGGAATGCCGAGCGCCGCCGCGACGCGGCGCGCGTCGTGGATGTCCTGGCCGGCGCAGCAGGCGCCCTTGCGGTGCGTCGCCTCGCCATGATCGTAAAGCTGCAGGGTGACGCCGACGACCTCATAGCCCTCGCGGGCCAGCAGGCCGGCAACGACCGAGGAATCCACGCCGCCGGACATCGCGACGACAACGCGCGTGTCCTCGGGGCGCTTGGCAATATCAAGCGAGTTCAAGCATCTCTCTCATCCGGTTGGGTTCAAGGGCCAGCGGACTGCGATCGGAGCTGAGCTCCATCTGGCTGGCGGGCTCTATAAGCCGTCATCGCTCACCGGGCAAGCGACCTTGCGCGAGCCAGGCGTTGTGCCGGCATGGATGCGCCGGCCCGGCGCGGCAGATTTGCCGGTTGGCGGGTTGAAGCTGCCGGGAAAGCGCATCGAGTCACGTTGGCAGCCCGGAAGTTATCCGACTGGAGTTGCTGCACATCCAGCCGACGCCGACTTGGCCCACGCTTGCATGGCTCTCAGTGGATCATTGCGTCCATGCGGTAGCCGCGCGCCAGATTGTCGTCGCATCTGACAGTCACCTGCACCGGTCCGGCGCGGCTGCCGCCACCCAGGCGCCCGGCAAGGACGAGGCTCTGTCCGACAGATCCGCTCGGCGCTTCATCGGCGCGCTGCTCGACGCCATCGCCGGCAAGTCGACGCCCCCGGCCGACGCGGCCATCATTCCCGAGCCGCTGCTGCCTCTTTCGGCAGCTTGGTTTCTCCGGACACTGCCGCCGGCGAACAGGCCGGGACTCCCCGCCACGCCGGCCACGTCCAGCTGACGCTGCCGACGAACAGAGCACCCCGGTCACCGCATCAGCCGATACGGCGAGACGCTCTGCCTCGACTCGCCGACCCCCGGCCGTTGTCGCCCCGATCGAGGACCGGACCGCCCTCGGCGGACCAGACCGCCATCGGCAGTCCAAGGATCGGCTCAGCCGGCTGTCGAGCGATCACTCGCTGCGGATGCAGGACTGGCTTCTCGGCAGGCGGCAAACCACGTCGATCCTGCGCTCATGAAGAAACTGGGTGACGCCGCCGAGGCCTTTGCCGGCCCCTCGGCATGCACCTTCGATCCGCCATCGCCAGTCCGCGCCGTATCTGGCGATGCCGTCGCTAGCAAGCGCGACCGGACTGCCGCCAGTTCCCGCCGCAGCCGACCGGCTAACGTTCCACCGCGCCGACGACCTACGCCGCCCGATGCTGCAGACGCCGCACAAGGCACCTTCGCCGGCAGCTCGAGTCAATCGGAGCGCAGCTTGGCCATCGCCTCGGACATTGCCGAAAAGCTCGACTGCCCTCGGCACACCAGCTCGAGACCAGCCCCGAAGCGTCCGCCGAACCTCCTGACGCCAAGCTCGGTGCGCGAGCTCCGATGCCGCTCATGCGCGTCGCTCGCCCCGCTGAAGGCGTTGCCCGACGTCAAAGCCGCGAATCCGGTTTCGCCTGCTCCGCAACCTCTGCGCGCAGTGCCGCATCTCGAAACTGCCCGAGGCCGTTACGGCGCCGCTCAAAGTCTGCCGACAGCGCCGCCGTCCCGCCGACTGATACTCCGGCCACCCAGCCCGACGCCCATCCCAGGGAGATCGCAGGCACAAACCGCCGACCAGCTCGAACCCGGCGCCAGGACCGCAAGGACAGCGACCCCAATCGCAGAAGTCCACCGCGGCAGCTTACAGCTGCGGCGACATCCACCGGCTCGTGCAGCCGACAAGCCCACCGAGTCCACGGCTGCCCAGGCGGCGGCGCAGAACGTCCAGCCTGCGCTTCCTGCTTCGACCGCCAAGGCGGTGCAGGTCGCCTACCAGCCCGTGCAGGCGCAGCTCAACCTGCCGCAGCTCGCCTTCGAGATGGTGCGGCAGGTCCAGGCAGGGCCAGAGCCGCTTTCAGATCCGCCTCGATCCGCCCGAGCTTGGCCGCATCGATGTGAAGATCACGTCGATGCCGCTGGCAACGTCAATGCGCGCCTGACCGTAGAGCGCACCGAAACCCTAGATCTGTTCCAGCGCGACCAGCGTTCGCTGGAGCGCGCTCTGGCGCAAGCCGGGCTCGACAGCAGCAAGACCAACCTCGAATTCTCGCTGAAGCAGAACCCTTTCAGCCAGCAGCAGGGCAACCAGCGCAACGACGGCTCGCCGTTCGGCGGCTTCACCGCCGCGCAATCCGGCAGCGACGATACGCCTGCGCTCCCATCCATCACGCTCTATCGCGGCACGGCTACTGCCGGCGGCGTCAATCTCTTCGTCTAGGAGGCATCCATGGCAGTCAGCGGCGTCGGTTCGGTCTCGGATACGTCCTATCTCGACAATTCGCGGCAGACAATCGCGAGCAATTTCGACATCGTTCCTGTCGCTCTTGACCACTCAGCTCAAGAACCAGAACCCGCTCGATCCGCTCGACACCAACCAGTTCACCCAGCAACTCGTGCAGTTCACCTCCGTCGAGCAGCAGCTCAAGACCAACGAGTTCCTGCAGGCGATGATGCTGTCGTCGTCCAACTCGGGCAATACCGGCGCGGTCAGCTATATCGGGAAAACGGTAACCGCCGACGGCGTCAAGGCCGAGCTGGCGGGTGGCAAGGCCAGCTGGGCCTTCCAGTTGCAGGACGCCGCCAACGTCACCGTCACCATCAAGGACAAGGATGGCAACTCGGTCTACACCGAGCAAGGAACGCTGCAGGCCGGCGACGGGGTGTTCCAATGGGACGGCAAGGGGTCGGACGGCTCGCAGAAGGCGGATGGCAGCTACACCATCTCGATGGAGGGCCGCAACGCCGAGGGCAAGCTGGTTCCGATCACCACCCAGACCACCGGTGTCGTCTCCGGTGTCGATTTCACCGGCAGCGAGCCGGTGCTGCTGGTCGGCGTTTCGCGCGTCAATCTGTCGAGCGTCAAGTCCGTCCGCGCCACCACCTGACGCCCCCCGCCGCAGCTCCGATTCGAGCGCTCCGCGCGAGCCAAGTCTTTGGCATTTCGCTAATTCCCGGCATCAAGCTCTTAACTGGTTGTAAGTGTTCGCTTAGCCAAATTTTAAGCGCACTCATGTAGTCTCGCCTTAGTGGTCAGGTTGAGTAAGTGAGTAAAATGACCGTACAAATGCGTCCTCGCGTTAAGTACGTTATCGGCCCGGACGGAAGTCCGCTGACGATTGCGGATCTACCTCCCCGGAATACCCGGCGTTGGGTCATCCGCCGTAAAGCCGAAGTTGTCGCCGCTGTGCGCGGCGGACTGCTGTCGCCTCGAAGAGGCCTGCGCCCGCTATACCCTCAGCGTCGACGAATTCCTCAACTGGCAGGCCGCCATCGACAAGCATGGGCTTGCCGGCTTGCGGACCACCTGGATTCAGCACTACCGCGAAGGCTGAGCCCCTTCAACCACCCGGTTCACCGGCGTGCTTGCGACTGAGATCAGGCGGCGCCTGCGGTGCGGCCGATCGCATGGCTTTGATAGTGCGCTTCGACAGCAGGCAGGTCCGGTTTGTCGAACGGCGTCATGAACCAGCGATGCGCTCGACAGCGCCAGCACGATATCGGCCAGGCTGAAACGGCCATTGGCGACAAAGTCCCCGGCAACCTGCAGCCGATCCTCGAAAATGCCCATCACCCGGCTCCAGTCCGCCACCGATTTGGCGATCCGCTCGGGGTCGGTGAAGGCCGGGTTCTTTCTGAGCAGCGCGAACACCGCGTAGGCCCAGGCCGGGTTCAATTCCGTCCCCTGCCAGGTCAGCCACTGGTCGACCATCGCCCGCTCCTTGATGTCATCGGGCCACAGATCGCTGCCATGCAGCTCGCCCAGGTAGCGCATGACCGCGGCGCTTTCCCA
The DNA here is from genome assembly GCA_963796775.1 of uncultured Alphaproteobacteria bacterium. Taxonomy (GTDB): domain Bacteria; phylum Pseudomonadota; class Alphaproteobacteria; order Rhizobiales; family Devosiaceae; genus Devosia_A. The sequence goes on from CAWCMZ010000007.1 coordinate 1,317,742, forward strand.
GAGCACGAAGCCGTCGTCGACGATCACCGGCACCTGCGCATTGGGGTTGAGCTTGAGGAAGTCCGGCTCCTTCGGGTCGCGGATCGGCAGACCCCAGTCCTCGCGCTCATAGGAGAGGCCCATTTCATCGGCGGCCCACAGCACCTTGCGCACATTGATCGAGGTTATCCGTCCAAGAATCTTCAGCATTTTGGCTTTCCTCTGGCTACAGGCGGCATTTCCTGCCGATCGGCTCGCAATGTGCAACAGAGTTAAGACAATCTTTACCACCAGCTAGGTAATTTTTGCCTAGGGGGTGATCGGACCAGACCGTTCGGCCACCGGTAAGGCAATCAGGTCGGGTGCGCGTGTGAATTCTCTGCTGCAGTTGTTCAATCGCCTCGGCCTCGCGCGCATTGCGGCCATGGGTGTCGTCGCCGTCATGCTGCTCGGCTTCTTTGGCTTCCTGATCCTGCGCGCTTCGAGCCCGCAGATGGCGCCGCTCTACACCGGACTGTCACTCGAAGACTCGGCTGCCATCGTCTCCGAGCTGCAGACCCAGAACATCCCCTACGAAATCCGCGGCGATGGTGACACCATCCTCGTGCCGCGCGACCAGATCACCGCGATGCGCATGTCGCTTGCCGAAAACGGCCTGCCGACGCGCGGTCAGGTCGGCTACGAGATCTTCGATCAGCAGAATGCGCTGGGCGCCACCAGCTTCGTTCAGAATATCAACAATGTCCGAGCGCTGGAGGGCGAACTCTCCCGCACCATCACCTCCCTCGCCCGCATCAAGTCCAGCCGGGTCCATCTCGTCCTGCCTGAACGTCAGCTGTTCCAGCGCGAGAAGAAGGACCCCACCGCCTCGATCGTCCTCTCGGTCCGCGGCGTACTCTCGGCCGGCGAAATCCGCGCCATCCAGCACCTGGTCGCCGCCGCCGTCGAAGGCCTCACCCCGCAGCGCGTCTCCATCGTCGACGACACGGGCGCGCTGCTGGCCTCCGGCGGTGACGGCAGCGACGATACCGTGCTCGCCGGCGAGGCCGATGAGCGCACGATCGAGCGTCGAAAATCGCCTCCGCACCCGCGTCGAGGACATGCTGGCGGAAATCGTCGGCGATGGCCGTGCCCGTGTGCAGGTGAGCGCCGAACTCGACCTGACCCACACCACGAGGGCCAGCGAGACATTCGACCCCAACGGCCAGGTCGTGCGCTCCACCAACACCCGCGATGTGTCAAACGCCAGCAATGCGCCGGGAACCGACGGCCAGGTTTCCGCATCCGCCCAGTTGCCCAACGCCGCCGGCGGATCGGGCACAACCGGCGCCAGCAGCGAGACGGCCGCCACCACCGAGGAGACCACCAACTACGAAATCTCCAAGACCAGCGAGACCTCGCTCACCGAAGCGGGCGGCATCAAGAGGCTGTCCGTCGCAGTGGTCGTCGACGGCACCTACACCGACGACGGCCAGGGCGGCAGCACCTATGCCCCGCGCGCCCAGGCCGAACTGGACCAGATCAAGTCACTCGTGCAATCGGCCGTCGGCTTCGATGCCACCCGCGGCGACCAGGTGACCATTGCCAACCTGCAGTTCGCCGAACGGGCCGACACCGCCAATCGTAGGCACCACTGGGCCGGGCCTCTTCGACTTCACCCGCGACGATCTGATGAGCGGGGCCGAAATGTTGGTGACACTGATTATCGCGCTGGCCCTGGTGTTCTTCGTCATGCGCCCGCTGCTGAAGCGCGTGCTCGCTCCTGAGACCACGCCGCTGGCGCTGGCGCCGAGCTCCGAGATCGGGGCCGGGGTCGGCCCCCTGATGGCTGCCGCCCAGGCGCCGATGGACGAGTCTGAAGCAGAGCCGCACCAGCCGCCCCGCGTCCCTGCCTGGATGAACAACGCCAAATCGATGGGCGAGGCGCAGGCCCAGACGCTCAAGACCGTCGGCGCTCTGGTCGACGAAAACCCCAAGCAGGCCGCACTGATCGTGCGCGAATGGCTCGGCAATGCCGCGTAAGGACCTCTAGAAATGGCAGCCGTACCGCAGGCAATGAACGCCAAACAACTGGTCGTCGGCGCCGACGCCAGCCAGCGCATGCTTACCGGCGACGAGAAGGCTGCCGTGCTGCTCTTGGCGCTCGGCCCCGATTTCGGCCGGCCGATCCTGGAGGAGCTGGACGAACTGGAGGTCAAGGCGCTGTCCCGCGCCATGGTGCGGCTCGGACCGATCACCCAGAACATGCTCGACGAATTGCTGGTGGAGTTCGTCACCACCATCTCGTCGAGCGGTGCCATCGCCGGCAATTCCGATTCTACCCAGCGCCTGCTGCTGTCTTTCCTTCCCGCAGAGCGCGTCGACTCCATCATGGAGGAAATCCGCGGACCCGCCGGCCGCAATATGTGGGAAAAGCTGAGCAACGTGCAGGAGGACGTGCTCGCCAACTATCTCAAGAACGAGTACCCGCAGACCATCGCCGTCGTCCTCTCCAAGATCGCAACCGACCATGCCAGCCGCGTCCTCGCTGTGTTGCCCGAGGAACTGGCGATGGACGTGGTGCAGCGCATGCTGGCGCTTGATCCGGTGCAGAAGGACATCCTCGAGAAGATCGAGACCACCCTTCGCACCGAATTCATGTCGACGCTGAGCCACTCCAAGCGCCGCGACAGCCACGAGCAGATGGCCGAGATCTTCAACTCCTTCGACCGGCAGACCGAAGCCCGCTTCATCACCACGCTCGAGGAGAGCAACCGCGACGCGGCCGATCGCATCAAGGCGCTGATGTTCACCTTCGAGGATCTGAGCCGCCTCGAATCCTCCGCCATCCAGGCGCTGCTGCAAAAGATGGACAAGAAGGAACTCGGCCTGGCGCTGAAGGGCGCCAACGACCAGGTGAAGGAGCTGTTCTTCTCCAACATGTCCGCCCGCGCCGGCAAGCTCCTGAAGGACGACATGGACGCCATGGGCCCGGTCCGCCTCAAGGATGTCGACGACGCCCAGGGCCGCATGGTCGCTACCGCCAAGGATCTCGCGGCGCGCGGCGAGATCGTCATCACCAAAGGCAAGCTGGATGAGGCGATGGTCGCGATGATCGCAGCTCCCGCCAAATTCACCTTCGACCTCGATCTCGGCCGCCGCGAGGAGCGCAACTCCGTCGTCACCGAGACCGCCATGGCCACCGCCCTCGCCAGGGCACGCGCCGAGGGCCACCAGCAGGGGCTCGCCGAAGGCGAGCAGGCGAGCACCGCAAAAGCCGCGCGGGCCCTCTCCGCAGCGGCTGAATCCATTGCCAACCGGGTGGCCGCGATGAGCGCGGCGCTCGATGACAACCGCCGCACGACGCTCGCGGAAGCCGTCGGCCTCGCGACCTCCATCGGTCGCAAGCTCGCCACCCACCTCCTCGCTCGCGAACCCACCGGCGAAATCGAGGCCCTCATCGCCGAGTGCCTCGCCTCGCTCGACGGCGTGCCGCACCTCGTCATCCGCTGCTACCCCGAGCTTGCCGACAGCGTGCGCGAGATTGCCACGGCGCGTATCGCGACCTCCGGATTCACCGGCCGCCTCGTCGTCATGGGCGACCCCGACCTGAAGCTCGGCGACTGCCGGCTCGAATGGGTGGATGGCGGCATCGTGCGTGATAGCGACGCCCTGTCGCAGCAGATCGATACCCGTATCGCGGCGTTTCTCGCCGCCAGGGGCATTGCGGCCCCCGTGGAGACCGACACATGAGCACCACTCCTCCGGCCGGAGGCACCGGCACAGTGTCATTCGAGGAAATGGCGGCCCCGGAGCGCGACAGTCCAGTGCCGCCCGGAGAGAAAACCGCAGCCGATCTGGAGGCGGTGTTCGACGTTCCGGTTCGTATCTCGGTTGTCCTCGGTCGCACCCGCATCCCGGTGGCGAGCCTGCTTCGCATGGATGTGGGCACCGTGGTCGAACTCGACCGGCAGGTCGGCGAGGCCGTCGAAATCTTCGTCAACGGGCGGCTGGTGGCACGCGGCGAGATCGTCCTGGTCGAGAACCGGCTCGGTGTCACCATGACCGAAATCGTCAAGGCAGCTTAGGAGCATCCCATGAGACTGCTGATCATCGGGCCGCTGGAAGGCCAACTGAGTGAAGCCACCAAGCTCGCCATGGATGGAGGCGCCAAGGTCGCCCACGCCTCCTCCATCGAGATTGCGCTGGCGAGCCTGCGCGCCGGCCGCGGCGCCGACCTGCTGCTGGTCGACGTTATGGCCGACATCCCCGGCCTCATCGCCGCGCTCGACGCCGAACGCATCCACATTCCCGTTGTTGCCTGCGGCACCGAAACCAACGCCGCCGCGGCGGTCAACGCCATCCGCGCCGGCGCCAAGGAATACATCCCGCTGCCGCCCGACGCCGAACTGATCGCGGCGGTTATCGCCGCAGTCGCCCGTGAAATCGAGCGAGTTCCTGTTCCGCGATGCTGCCATGGCCCGCGTCGTTACGCTTGCCGATCAGGTCGCCGGGTCCGACGCCAGCGTGCTCATCACCGGCGAAAGCGGCACCGGCAAGGAAGTGATGGCGAAATATCTCCACGCCCGCTCCAAGCGCGCCAGCCGCCCCTTCATTTCCATCAACTGTGCCGCGATCCCCGAGGCGCTGCTCGAAAGCGAATTGTTCGGCCACGAGAAGGGCGCCTTCACCGGCGCCATCGCCCGCCGCATCGGCAAATTCGAGGAGGCCAATGGCGGCACCCTGCTGCTCGATGAAATCTCCGAGATGGATTTCCGCCTGCAGGCGAAACTTCTGCGCGCCTTGCAGGAGCGGCTGATCGACCGTGTCGGCGGCACCAAACCAGTACCGGTCGACATCCGCATCCTCGCAACCTCCAACCGCAACCTGGCCGACGCCGTCCGCAACGGCCAGTTCCGCGAAGACCTGCTGTTCCGCCTCAACGTCGTAAACCTGAAACTGCCGCCGCTGCGCGAACGCCCGGGCGATGTCGTCGCGCTGGCCGATCACTTCGTCGAAAAATACGCCAGGGCCAATGGCCTCGGTGACCGCCGCCTCTCGCCCGCCGCTCGCGACGAATTGCTGCGCGCCCCCTGGCCCGGCAACGTCCGCGAACTCGAGAACACCCTGCACCGCGCCGTGTTGCTCTCGGGTGGCGAGATCATCGGTCCGGAGTCCATTGCCATGCCCGACGGCACCGGTCTGTCGGACGTGGTCAAGGCCGCTTCGCTCGCCACCCAGGCGGCGCTCACCGCCGAAACCCTCAACCGAGTCATGGTGGGCCGGACCGTGGCCGACGTCGAGCGCGACCTGATCCTTGACACCCTCGACCATGTCCTCGGCAACCGCACACATGCTGCCAACATTCTCGGGATCTCGATCCGCACGCTGCGCAACAAGCTCAACCAGTATGCCGACGAGGGCACTGCGGTCCCGCCGCCCGGCGAACAGCGGCACACCGCGGCATGAGAACTCACGGCCGTCTGGTTACCCTCATCCCAACCTCCCTCACAGGGGTGTTGTCCTGTGTGCCCTGCACAGGCCAATCCCATGCACCGGACGGAACCTCCCCCCTTGCGGGAGAGGTTGGGAGGGGGGTAACCGCCCCCTTTCACGCTAGCGGCGTTGCCCGCTGATGGCTGACCTTTCCGCACCGGGCGGCAGCGGCCCGCTCCCCGGCTTCAAGTTCGCCAGCTTCGGCGAAATTGGGCGTGTTCTGCGCGGCTCGGATATCGCCCTCGCGCTCGGCGTCATGACGATCATAGTCGTCCTTATCCTGCCGATGCCGCCGGTTCTGCTTGACGCCTTCCTCGCCATCTCGATCGTCTTCTCGGTCCTCATCCTGATGACGTCGCTGTTCATTTCGACGTCGCTCGAATTCTCGTCCTTCCCGACCGTCCTGCTCATCGCCGCCATGATGCGCCTGGCGCTCAATCTCGCCTCGACGCGCCTCATCCTCGCCAATGGCCACAACGGCACGAGCGCGGCGGGCCACGTCATCGAAGCCTTTGGCAGCTTCGTCATGCGCGGCAATTTCATCATCGGCGTGGTCGTCTTCGCCATCCTGATCATCGTCAACTTCATCGTCATCACCAAGGGTTCGGGACGCATCGCCGAAGTCGCGGCCCGCTTCAACCTCGACGCCATGCCCGGCAAACAGATGGCCATCGACGCCGACCTGAGCGCCGGTCTCATCGATGAAGCCGAGGCCAAGAAACGCCGTTCCAATCTGGAACAGGAAAGCGCCTTCTTCGGCAACATGGACGGCGCCTCGAAATTCGTGCGCGGCGATGCCATCGCCGGCCTGTTGATTACCTTTATCAACATCATCGCCGGCATGATCATCGGCACCATGCAGGAAGGTCTGAGCTTCCAGGAAGCGGCCAACAACTATACCCTTCTCACCGTCGGCGACGGTCTGGTCAGCCAGATTCCCGCCCTCATCGTCTCGACAGCCGCTGGCCTCCTGGTCTCCAAATCCGGCGTCGTGGGGTCGGCCGACAAGGCGCTGTTCGCCCAGTTTACCGGGCACCCCAAGGCGCTTGGCATGTCCGCCGCCGTCATCGGCGTCATGGCATTCCTCCCGGGTATGCCGGCGATCCCCTTCCTCGCACTTGCCGCCGGCATCAGCTATCTTGCTTTCCGGGCCACCCGCCGCAATGCCGCGACCGCCGCCAAGATCGCGTCCGATGCCGTCATGGAAAGCACTGCAGCGGCGCCGTCCGAAGACTCGCCCATCACCGACAGCCTCAAGATCGACGAACTGAAGCTCGAACTCGGCTACGGCCTCCTGCAGCTGGTGAAGGAGGACGAGAGTGGCAGCGACCGGCTGACCGAGCAGATCAAGGCGCTGCGCCGCCAGCTTGCCACCGAGCTCGGCTTCATCATGCCGCCGGTGCGCATCCTCGACAACATGCAGCTCGAGCCCAACGACTATAGGGTCAAGATCAAGGAGGTCGACGCCGGCCATGGCCAGATCTTCGCCAACCAGCTGATGGTCATGGACCCGATGGGCAAGGAAATCACCCTCCCCGGTCACCACACGACGGAACCCACGTTTGGCCTCCCGGCCACCTGGATCGAACCGGCAATGCGCGACGAGGCGGAGCTTCGCGGCTACTCCATCATCGATCCCTCGACCGTCATCTCGACGCACCTGACCGAAGTGTTGAAGGCCAACGTCTCGGACCTCCTCAGCTACGCCAACGTCCAGTCTCTGCTCAACGGCCTCAGCAAGGATCAGCAGAAGCTCGTCGAGGACATGGTCCCGTCGCAGATTTCGGTCTCGGGTATCCAGCGCATCCTGCAGGCCCTGCTCGGCGAACGCATTTCCATCCGCGACCTGTCGACTATCCTCGAAGGGATCGCCGAGGTCGCCGGGTCTGGCCGCTCGACCCAGACCATCGCCGAACACGTCCGTTCCCGCCTCGCGCGCCAGCTCTGCGCCGCCAATCTCGGTCCCGACGGCAATCTGCCACTGCTCACCCTGTCGCCACAGTGGGAGCGTGACTTCGCCGAGGCCATGGTGGGCGAGGGCGAGCAGCGCCATCTCGCCATGGCGCCCTCGCGCCTGCAGCAGTTCATTCTCGCCATCCAGCAGGGCTTCGAGAACGCCGCGCAGATGGGCGAACTGCCGGTGTTGATCACCTCACCCTCGATCCGCCCGCACGTCCGCGCCATCATCGAGCGCTTCCGTCCGCAGACCGTCGTGATGAGCCAGAACGAAGTTCATCCCCGCATCCGCCTCAAAACCATCGGCAGCGTCTAGCAGCGCGGCCTCATCGAGCGGCCCTTGCCAGGTCCACCAGCGCCAGCACGCCCCATGGCACGCCCAGCGTCAGCAGCGGCGTGAACATGCCGCCCCAGTAGAGGTTGAACGGCTTTCCAAATATGGCAAGCAGTCCCAGATACCCGGCCACGGTTGCCGCGAACCGCCACCCGGCTGGCCACGCCAGCACGCCCAGCGTCCCGAGCACGAGGACGATGGCGCTGACCCATAACGGCAGGATAAAAAGCAATCCGTTGAACGATGCCGCATTGAGCAGGAAGCCCAAGCCCCCAAACTGCAGGTAGCTTTGCGGATAACCACCATCCAGCGGCCCCAATTGCGCCTGAACTTCAAAATAGTGCCACCCGAAATACAGCGCATAGACAACCAGCACCGCACCCCATGCGCCCACCTCACCCCAGCGCCGCTGGCGCCATGCCGCAGTGATAGAGACCAGCACATAGAGCCCCGCAAGCTCACGGACGAACAGCGCCAGCGCCCCTGCCGCCAGTCCCGTTCGCCGCATCCCGAGCCCATAGGCGGCCGCTGAAAGCAGAATCAGAACCCCGGCCGGCACCTCGCTGAAGCTCACCAGTCCCGGCAACAGGCACGTGCTCAGGCTCAGCAGCAACAGCGGCGCCAGTGCAATGGCGACACCCCTCCCACCTGTCCGCCATGTCAATCTGAGGGTCAGGCCCGCGGCTGCCACCGCGACGACCCCGAGCAGCACCTGCCCCCATGCGATCGATGGCAGCAGACTCAGCAGATAGGGCAGCAATGGCGTCCGCCAGTTGAGCACCGAGGTCGTTCCATAGCCCCCGGCAAGCAGTTCGGCATGCGCAGCGGAGTAATAGTCCTGCCCGCCCCGCATCCGCTCGATGATCTGGCCGTAGAGCGCGAGATCGCCATGTCCCGGCGCATTTTCGACGGCCGTAGCCTCCGGCGCGAACGCCGGGCCGATAAGCAGCGCCGCAGCGAGCACGACCCCGGCGAGCACCGCGATCGCCATCGGTCGAGTCATTCCGCGGAAACGCGTGGCCGGAAGCATCGATGCCCGCCTTTTGCCGACAAATCGAGCCGAAACTATCCCGCTGCAGTAAATTTCCCCTTAGACTGGGCGAGCTGAAATCGCCGCACCGGGGGAACTCCTGCCCGGGCAGCGCATTTGGGTACGCGCAGAACGTGCGTCCGCCAATCGGGGCCCATCATGAAACTCTTCCGTTGCGACCATTGCGGCGTGACCCTCTACTTCGAGAACAGCGTCTGTGAAAACTGCGGCCACCGGCTCGGCTATTGGCATGCCACCAACATGCTGGTGTCGCTGGAAGCTGATGGCAAGGAGTGGCTGGCACCCGCCCTGCCCGGCCAGCGCTTCGTCTTCTGCTCCAATGCGCAGCACGGCGCCTGCAACTGGCTGGTGGAGGTCGCGTCCGGCGGCGATCCGTTCTGCCGTGCCTGCAAGCACAACGAGACGGTTCCCAATCTCGATGATCCCCAGAATCTCGGCCAGTGGCAAACCATTGAACGGGCCAAAAAGCGCCTGTTCTATTCGCTGCTGCAGTTCCACCTGCCGCTTGCCACCCGCAATGAAGACGCGGTGCATGGCTTGAGCTTCCGGTTCCTGTCCGAGGCGGCGGCCGCCAGGCCGGTCATGACCGGCCATGAAGACGGCGTCATCACGCTGCAACTGTCAGAGGCCGATGACGCTGCCCGCGAATACCGCCGCACGCTGCTGCACGAGCCTTACCGTACCCTGCTCGGCCATTTCCGCCACGAGATCGGCCACTATTATTGGGACCTGCTCATCGACAATCAACCCGCACTCACCGAATTCCGGGCGCTCTTCGGTGACGACAGCGAGGATTATGCGACGGCCTTGCAACACCATTACGAACAGGGCGCGCCGCCCAATTGGCAGGATCGCTACATCTCCAGCTACGCCACCTCACACCCGTGGGAAGACTTCGCCGAGACCTGGGCGCACTATCTCCACCTCACTGACACCACCGAGATGGCTGCCGCCTTTGGCGTCTCGCTCTCGCCCTCGGTTTTCGCCAGCGGCGACCTGGCCGACCGCATCGACTTCAATCCATATCGTCTGGACAACATCGACGAACTGATCACGAACTGGATTCCACTGTCGTCACTGATGAACAACCTCAACCGCGCCATCGGCCAGCACGATGCCTATCCGTTCGTGCTGACGCCCGCGGTGATCGAAAAGCTGGCCTTCATCCAGCGGCTGGTCAAGAAGGCCGGGGCCGTGCAATGGACCATCCCCGGGCCCGAGCCTATCCACATCAACACTCCGGCAGGCTGACGCTCAGTCCGCCCAGCGAGGTTTCCTTGTAGCGCTCATCCATGTCGCGCCCGGTCTGCCGCATGGTTTCGATGCAGGCATCGAGCGGCACTATGTGCTGGCCGTCCCCAAGCGCCGCCAGCGACGCCGCTGCCACCGCCTTCACCGCCCCCATGCCGTTGCGCTCGATGCAGGGCACCTGCACCAGCCCGCGGATCGGATCGCAGGTCATGCCGAGATGGTGCTCCAGCGCAATTTCGGCCGCATTCTCGATCTGCTCGTTGCTGCCGCCCAACACGGCGCAGAGCGCCGCCGCCGCCATCGCCGATGCCGAACCCACTTCGCCCTGGCACCCGACTTCGGCTCCTGAGATGGAGGCGTTCGACTTGATCAGTCCGCCTATAGCCGCCGCTGTCAGCAGCATCTCGGGCACCCTGTCGCGCGATGCGCCTGGGACGAGATCGAGGTAATAGCGGATCACCGCCGGTATCACCCCTGCCGCGCCATTGGTCGGCGCCGTGACCACTTGCCCGCCCGCCGCATTTTCTTCGTTCACCGCCATCGCATAGGCCGACAGCCAGTCGATCGCCGAATGCAGCGGCGCGTCATTGACCCCGCGCGCTACGGTGAGCTTATCGCTGAAACCCTTGGCCCGCCGCTTCACATTGAGCCCGCCCGGCAGCACGCCCTCGCCGCTCAGACCGCGGTTGATGCAATCATCCATCACGCGCCAGATGCGAAAGATGCCGTCATCGAGCTCCGCATCCGTGCGCTCGACCGTCTCGTTCGCCCGCTTCATGTCGGCGATGCTGAGACCGGCCCGCCGGCCCATGTCGAGCATTTCAACCGCCGTGGCGAACGGATATGGCACCGGCATACCAGCCGGCTTCACCGCGCCCGTCTCCATCTCGGCCGCCGTCGCGACAAAGCCGCCGCCGATCGAATAGTATGTCTCGGCGAACACCGCCTCCCCGGACGCATCCAGCAGCTCGAACGTCATTCCATTGGCGTGCGCGGCCAGCCGCTTGCCGCGTTCGGCAACAATCACGGCTACCGGGTCGAGCGTCAGGGCCTTGCCGCGTCCGATCGGCACCTCCGGCTGTCGCACCAGTTCGCTCAGTTCCCGCTCCGCCACGTCGCGGTCATAGCTCTCCGGCCGCATGCCGAGCAGCCCGCAGATCACCGCGCGAAACGTCCCGTGCCCCTCCCCGGTGTAGGCCAGCGACCCGTACAGCCGGCAGCGCAGAGCCAGTTGCTCCGCATGCAGCAGCGCCACCGGGCGCGCCGCTTCGATGAACCGTCCCGCAGCCAGCATCGGCCCCATCGTATGTGACGACGATGGCCCCACGCTGACCTTGAAGATGTCGAAGATGCTGAGGAACATCGGCCGAGCCCCTCCTGGGCTGTCGCCGATATGTCGGCCCTGCCATCGGGGCCGTCAAGGCATCGCGCTTAAGCTTCGCTTAACCGCTGTGTCAACTCCGTGACGCCAAGCCGTCAAATTCCCGCTACTGTCTTGCACATCAGGACGCGTGTGCCGTCACCGGCGCCGTCCGAACGAGTAACCGCTGGGAGGCGGAAAAGGCCGGACCCCGAAAACGGGCCGGCCTTTTTGTCTGCTACCCGACCGGAACGATCCCCGAAAGTTCACGTTTCGTAGACAGCGAGCCATGCGACGCCTCACCTGGAAGCGGTGCGCCGCATGGCCGTGTTCATCACTCGACGAACCTAAGGAGACTACAATGCTAAAGACCCTTTTGGCCACCACGGCGCTCGCCACCCTGCTTGCCACCGGCGCCATTGCGCAGGACGCCACGGCCACCACCACTCCCATGGCTACCGACGCCACAACGCCGACGGGCATGACGTACACACAGGTCGACACCGATAACCTCGCCACCAAGGTAATCGGCCAGACCGTCTATGCCTCGAGCGCTGCGGACGCGGAAGCCATCGGCAACATCAACGACCTCGTCGTCAGCGAGTTCGGGCGACGTAAGCGCCGCAATCATTGGTGTCGGCGGCTTTCTGGGCATTGGCGAGAAGCAGGTCGCCGTTGCCTATTCGGATCTCCACTGGAGCATGGCCGACGACAACTCCTACCGCCTGGTGCTTGAGACCAGCAAGGAAGCCCTGACCGCAGCGCCGGATTTCGCCTGGACCGCGCGGACGGGAACCGCCATGGACGCAAACGGCAGCGCCATGACCGCTCCCGCCGACACCGCCATGAGCCCGGCGACAATCGACCGCTCCACCATGCAGAACGTCGATCGCACGACGCTGACCGCCGACCAGTTGAAGGGTACAGCCGTCTATGGCACCGACGACACGCAGATCGGCAGCATCAGTGACTTCGTCCTCGGCACCGACAATACCACCATCGATGCGGTGATCGTCGACGTCGGCGGCTTTCTCGGCCTCGGCGCCAAGCCGGTGGCTCTCGCCTACGACAACCTCGACTTTTCGGTTGACCAGAACGGCACGCGTTACCTGTTCGTGAACACCACCAAGGATGCGCTTGAGGCTCAGCCCGCCTTCAATCGCGACACCTATGCCGCTGATCGCGACCAGCAGCGCATGGTGATCGGCATGGCTCAGTAAACCGACAGCACAAACGAAAAGGGCCCGCATTCGCGGGCCTTTTTTTATGGGATGGGGAACGTCCCTACGACCGCATATGTCGCAAGCGGCCGATCTCGTCGTATTCTGACTGTTCGATCTTGGCGTCGGCCTGGGCCTCGCGCGTATGCTCGCGCTGGTCCAGCAGTTCGACCTTCTTCAAATCCTCGACCGCTTCGGCCAGCGCATCCTGCGCCGCTTCCAGCTTGTCACGCATGTCCGCGGCGGAGGCGAGCAGATTGTCGCGCCGGGCGATCGCCGCCTTGGCGAACGTCGAATAGGCGAAGTGCGCCACATCCGAAATGCCGGTCTTCTGCTGCTCGATCTCGATCTGCTGGTCCAGTTCGCCCGCCATGCGCTGGAAATCGGCGACCATCATCTCGATCTGGGTCACCTGCCGGCGCTTCTCGTCGACCTGGAACTTCTTGAGCCGGATCAGGCTCTCGCTTCGCGACTTCATTGACTTGTACTCCTTACCCCATCAAGTCAGACAGCGTCCGCGCCTGCTTTGTCCAGGATCGCCTGCAGCATTGTGTAGCTGTCGGCAATCGAGGTCCGCTCTTCCCTTTGCTGGCTCAAGAACGCCTCCAGCGCCGGGTTGATCGCAATAGCGCGGTCCACTTTCGGATCTGATCCCTTCCGGTATGCCCCCAGCCGGATCAGTTCCTCCATGTCGGAAAAGATCGACATGAGTTCGCGTGCCCGCTGCAGGTTCGGCCTCACCGGGACCGGTACACACTGCGGCATCGTACGCGATATGGACCGGAGCACATTGACGGCGGGATAACGCCCCCGCTCGGCAATACTGCGCTCCATTACGATGTGCCCATCGAGAATGCCGCGCACGGCATCGGCAATGGGTTCATTGTGATCATCACCTTCGACTAAAACGGTAAATAGACCCGTAACGGAGCCTGAATTGGCCAGCCCTGGCCCCGCTCTTTCCAGCAGTCTTGGCAGTTCGGTGAACACCGTCGGCGGATAGCCCTTGGCTGTAGGCGGCTCGCCGATGGCAAGTCCTATCTCGCGCTGCGCCTGGGCAAAGCGGGTCAGGCTGTCCATCATGCACAGCACCCGCCGGCCGCTGTCGCGAAAGTACTCGCTCAAGGTCAGCGTCAGATACGCTGCCTGCCGCCGCATCAGTGCCGCTTCGTCGGATGTCGCGACCACCACGACGGCATTCTTCAGCCCCGCCTCGCCCAGATAGTCGGTCACGAACTCCTGCACCTCGCGGCCGCGTTCGCCGATCAGCCCGATTACGGCCACATCTGTTGCCGCATTGCGCGCCATCATCGACATCAGCACCGACTTGCCGACACCGGAGCCCGCAAAAATACCCATGCGCTGACCCTCGCACACCGTGGTGAAGGTGTTGAGCGCGCGCACCCCGAGGTCGAGCGGCTGCCCGACCCGCACCCGCTCATGCGCCGGCAGCGGCGTCTGCCGCAGCGGATAAGCCACCGCACCGCGCGGCAGTGGCCCCTTCCCGTCGATCGGCTCGCCATCCGCGTTGATCACCCGTCCCAGCCAGGCATCGGACGGGAAAGCTGCCCCGTCATGGCTCTGGAACACCGCTCTGCAGCCGAGTCGAACCCCGGTCACCGGCCCGAACGGCAGGCAGAGGGCGTGCCCATCGCGAAACCCGATGATCTCGGATGCAAGGCTTGCGCCCATGGTCGTTTCGATACTGACGCGGCCGCCCACCCTGAGCTCGCGCACCGGACCGACGATCTCGATCAGCAATCCCTGCACGGTCTTCACGCGGCCGAACACTTCGACCTCGTCAATGGCATCGATGGCGGCGGTGAGTGACTTCAATTGCGCCAAAACCCTGCGAATTGGGGATTGAACTGACGGTAACCGAACGTTAAGCAAAAAGCGTTAATCTCGGCGTTTGGAGCCATCTCCCGCGTTCTTCGCCCCGCTCCGCTTTTCCACAGCTTCCACACCCCAAAGCACGAGTCGCAAGAGTTGATTGTAGGGCTTTCTTAATCTAGTTTCTTAAGTAATTGATGGTCACTTTCACGTGCAATATCAATGACTTAATATATCGCAACAGCACGATGGATTGCATATTGCGGATCAGAATTAAACTTTGTTAACTAATTGCGCTTAGGTTTGAGTCATATCCAGTAGGGTTCGGTAAAGGGTGGCGGCACTTGATGCTTCACCCGGTTCCAGCAGGAACGACGTTAAGGGGAACGGCATGCGTGTGCTCTTGATTGAGGACGATAGCGCGACAGCGCAGAGCATCGAGTTGATGCTCAAATCTGAAAGTTTCAACGTGTACACCACCGACCTCGGCGAGGAAGGTGTCGACCTGGGCAAGCTGTATGACTACGACATCATCCTGCTTGACCTGAATCTGCCAGACATGAGCGGCTACGAGGTGCTTCGCACGCTGCGTGTCGCCAAGGTGCAGACTCCCATTCTAATCCTCTCCGGCCTCGCCGGCATCGAGGACAAGGTTCGAGGTCTCGGTTTCGGCGCCGACGACTACATGACCAAGCCCTTCCATAAGGACGAACTGGTCGCTCGCATCCACGCCATTGTCCGCCGTTCCAAGGGCCATGCGCAATCCGTCATCCAGACCGGCGACCTGACCGTCAACCTCGACACCAAGACGGTCGAAGTGATGACCCAGCGCGTGCACCTGACTGGCAAGGAATACCAGATGCTGGAGCTGCTCTCGCTCCGCAAGGGCACCACCCTCACCAAGGAGATGTTCCTCAATCATCTCTATGGCGGCATGGACGAGCCTGAACTCAAGATCATCGACGTCTTCATCTGCAAGCTGCGCAAGAAGCTCTCGGTCGCCACTGGCGGCAAGAACTACATCGAGACCGTCTGGGGCCGCGGCTATGTGCTGCGCGAGCCCGATGAGAGCGAAGCCTTCGCCGAAAGCGTCGCATAAAACACAATTCCAGTCTCGCTGTTGCGGCGGACCTGAAAGACCCCGTGCCGAAAGGCGCGGGGTTTCGCTTGCTTGGACATCCATCAGGATCTGACACACCGTGGTGTCATTCCCGCCGAGGCGGGAATCCAGCTGCACCATCCAGACGGCATGAAGTTACTGCGTTCGGTGTTGGCGGCAGCGCTGCTTGCCTTCAGCCCACCATCCGCTCGGTGGCCTGATCGATGAACTTGCTCTCGAGAATGTCGCGGTCGAACGGCTTCATCATGTAGTCGGAGGCGCCCGCCTTCAGCGCCAGCGCGATCTGCCCGATGTCATTCTCGGTGACACAGAACACGATGCGCGGTGTCGCACCGCCCACATAGCCGCGTAACAGCTTCAGGAACTCGATTCCACCCATGATCGGCATCTGCCAATCCAGCAGAATTGCATCGGGCATCTCCTGCCGGCACTTGTCGAAAGCCTCCTGGCCGTCCTCGGCCTCATCAACGATGAAGTCGATGTCTTCGAGAATGCGCCTGGCCACCTTGCGTACGACAGTAGAGTCATCGACGATGAGACACGATTTCATGACGCATGTTCCCGCTGGCGTCCGAACTGGGGCGCCATGTTCGACTATCCGCCAAAAGTCCAAATGGATGGTTAGCGCAGCCTGCGGCTTCCAATCGACTTGCCCGCGAGGTGCGGCGCGTCAGGCTGCCTTCTGCATCGGCGTTGCGGTAAAGGTGAAGACGTCGTTCTCGATGCCGATCGCAAGCGCCATGTCGGTCATCCGCGCCAGAATGCCGGTGTAGAACGGCTGGATGCCGCGCGCGTCGACCCCCTCCTCGGGCGCCCCGGACAGCAGCCCCTCCACCGCCGACGGCATCAGGGTCTTCTGCCGCTTTTCCGGATCGGAGGTCGAAACGAAACGGAAGTTCTCTTCCCCGGCGGCGCCCTCCACGGTCACCGTGACCAGCCCGCCGCGCGGCACCGCCATCGAAGCGATCAGCAGCATGTTCATCAGCAGCTTGGCCTTGTGCTTGGGCAACAGGATCAACGGCACCTTCCAGTCGAGATCGGCCTTTTCGATCTCGAACAGGATGCGGGCCACCCGCTCGCACTCGCGCGTGTCGAAATCCGTCCCCGCCGTCGACGACGCGCCATAGGCGAGCCGCGCAAATTCCAGCTTGGCCCGCGCATGCTTGGCGGAATTGGCGATCAGCTCCTGCGCCCCCTCGGCCATCGCCGTCTGCGACGGATCGGCGAGCACTTCGAGGCCGTTGCCGATGGCGCCCACCGGATTGATCAGGTCGTGACAGACCCGTGAACAGAGCATCGCCGCGAGATCGGTCGCCTTGAGCTCAATGATTTCGGCCATGCACCAGTCTCCGAGAGAAAAATGAGAATCAGTTGGATGAGAGATTACCCTCTGCGGGCATCGCGGCAACCGCGGCCGCGTCCACCGCCATGGCGGCCGGATCGGCCGCGGCCGTCATCGCATCCGCGCCGGAGGCCGTCGACGGCCCCATCAGTTCCTTGGAAAGTCCCGGCCAGTTCGTGCCGGCGCTCTGCAGCGCCTCGGCCATCGACAGCTGGAACGCGTCGCGATTGGCGGACGAATAGAACAGGTAGATCTTGTAGTTATCAATCAGGTAGATGCGCGGCTTGCCGTCCGACAGGTAGCCACGCGCAAGGCTCATGGCACAGTGCCCGCCAAACTGCGGCGCATAAATCTGCGGCGC
Organism: uncultured Alphaproteobacteria bacterium; assembly: GCA_963796775.1. Lineage (GTDB taxonomy): Bacteria > Pseudomonadota > Alphaproteobacteria > Rhizobiales > Devosiaceae > Devosia_A. The sequence continues at coordinate 1,335,024 of CAWCMZ010000007.1, forward strand.
CCGCACGAACACGTCGCGATTGGCGGCGCTGGCGAAATACCAGGTCACGCCGCCCCAGTCGTAATTGTTGTCCGGCGTCCCGGGCAGCGGCTCCACCTCGGTGAAATACGTCACCGGATCGTAGCCATCGAGCGCGACGCCGGTCAGCGGATCTGTGACGATGGTTGTCACCAGCGATCCGGCCTCGACAGCGGCGGGAAAAGCGAGCAAAAACCCTGCCAGCAGCGCCAGCATGGTTAACATTTGTTTACGCATTTGCCGCATCATCGCCGCGATGACCGCCTATGTGGGGAGTAGCATGGGTCCGACGCTAACTTGTTTTGGTGAGCGCTTGGTAAAGGCCCGACAAACGACTGCCTAACCGGAGTGCCACCGAATGTTCCGACGCCTCGCTTTCAGCCTGGTCGCCTTTGTCGGCCTCGCCCTTGCCCCGCAGATCGCCGACGCCCAGGCCGGATCGCTGTCCGACACCTATTCGTCGGACGAACTGGTCGATAAGGGCGGCGAATTCTTTGGTTCGGTAGCGCAGGGCCTCGCCTCGCTGGTCGAGCGCGCCGTGTCCCAGTTCGGCCTCCCCAACGGCTACATCCTGGGTGAGGAAGGCAGTGGTGCCATCATCATTGGCGGGCGCTACGGCGAAGGTACCCTCTACACCCGGAACCAGGGCGAACACCCGCTGTTCTGGCAGGGCCCATCGATCGGCTTCGATTTTGGCGGCGACGGCTCCAAGGTCATGATGCTGGTGTACAATCTCGCCGCGGTGAACGACGTCTTCGCGCGCTATCCCGGCGTCGATGGCTCCGCCTACATCATCGGCGGCCTCGGCATGACCGTGATGAAGTCGCACGACATCGTGCTGGTCCCCATCCGCTCCGGCGTCGGCATCCGCGCCGGCCTCAATGTCGGCTATCTCAAGTTCACCCAGGAACCGACCTGGAATCCCTTCTGACGGTCCGCTCCCCGGTCCTCGTCAGCGGTCGAATTTGAGCACTGGATGGGATGCGCGAACCGCGTGACCCAGCCCCTCGCATCCAGTAAGGTTAATCGATGGCTAAGATGGCCGCGTACGGCCGTTGATGTCATTCTCCTGTCTTCGCTTCATACTGAAGATAGGGCGATTGCCGGTCGCGGGGTTGTAGTATGGGCATTGAAAACATTATGTATTTTGCGCTTGGTGTGCTCGTTTCCGGGCTCCTTGCGCTGGCCATAATGCCCGCCGTTTGGAAGCGCGCCGTACGCCTCACCAAGAAACGCATCGAAGCGGCGACGCCGATGACGATGGCGGAGTTCCGCGCCGACAAGGATCAGCTGCGCGCCGAATTCGCGCTGTCCACCCGCCGCCTCGAAATGAATGTCGAGGCGCTGCGCCGCCGCCTCGCCGACCAGCTACGCGACATCAACCGCAAGAAGACCGAGGTTGGCCAGATCAAGGGCGAGCGCGACAACCACCTCACCATCGTCCGTGAACTCGAGGAGCGCGAGGCGGAGCTCCGCCGCCGCATCCTCGACCTCGAAAAGGATGGGGCCGATCTCTCCCAGCGTCTGCGCATGCGCGACCGTGAATTCGCCGACAAGGCCGCGCAGCTGGAAGCCGCGCGTGAAGCGCTGCGTGGCAACCTGCCGCGCTCCATCGACGTCGACGGCAAGGCACTGAGCGGCGACTACAACACCGACATGGACGAGTTGCTGAACAAGATCGAGATCGAGCGCAAACGTTCGGCCTTCCTCGAAACGCAGAACCGCACGCTCATCACCCAGCTCGAGGCCTCCGACCGTCGCAGTTCCGAAGCCGCCTCTGCTGCCGCCGAACTGCGCGCCACCCTCGCCAGCAGGGATGATTCCGCAACCGCGGTATCCGACCAGCTGATCGCGGCCGAAGCCCGCATCGCCGATGCTGAAAACCGGGTGAACACCATTCTCGAGGAGACCACACGGGTCGTCGAGGACGGCGAGGTGAAGCAGACGCGCATGCTGGCGGAGAAGCTTTCGATGGAAGACGAGCTCAACCAGCTTCGCAGCAAGGTCCTGACCGTGGAGTCGACGGTCATGGCAGATTGGGACAGCGACCGTGTCGAGCAGTCGCACCTGCGCGAACGGCTTAACGACATCGCCTCTGACGTCAGCCGGCTGGTTTATGCCGTGGAGGGAAGCGAACTTCCCGACAATGACGAGAGCCTGCTCGAGCGGGTGCAGAAATTTGCCGATGACGGGCTGCGGCACGAAGAATTCCCGGTGCGCAATGCGCTGCACGCCAAGCAGACGTCCAATTCCGCGCCACAGGGCGGCGTCTCCGACCGCCTCACCGCGCTCCGCGAAATCCAGGACCGCAACTAGGTCTCGCTATTCGCTGACGATCGGAATTTCCCGCAGCATTGCGCCAGTCTTGCCGTCGTAGATGCGCACACTGGTCATCGACCCCACCTTGTAGGTGATGGTGACCTGGCCACCTGCCGCCACCGCAGACACCACCTCCGCGCCGGCCGGCACTTGCATGGCGGCAATCACGTAATCCGCGCCCTTGCCGCCGCTCTCGGACTGCGATGTTCGATAGACAAGCGCCCCACCGATAGCGATAAAGCCGATCAGCAGCAGCCCGATCGAGAACAGGAACGACTTGCGGGCCCGCCCGATGATCGATCTGGCCTCCGGCGTCAGCTCGGGTGTCGTTTCGGCTTTTTGAGGATCGCTCATGCAGGACCTATCCGGTGAGGAATTCGAGTGGCAGGTGACGGTCGATGCGGCCGATGCCGGCGTCAGGCTCGATGCGGTCCTCGCCAGGGCACTGCCCGCCTTTTCGCGTAACCGCATCAAGGACCTCATACTGGCGGGCGCGGCGGCGATCAACGGCCAAACCGCGGGCGAGCCCAAATTGAAGGTCAAACTCGGCGACTCCCTGACCCTCACCGCCCCCGAGCCGGTTGACGCCGAGCCGCTTCCCGAGGATATCGCGCTCGATATCCTCTATGAGGACGACCAGCTCATCGTCATCAACAAGCCGGTCGGCATGGTGGTCCACCCGGCTGCCGGCAACCTTACCGGCACGCTGGTCAACGCACTGCTGTTTCATTGCGGCGACAGCCTCGTCGGCATCGGCGGGGTCAGGCGCCCGGGTATCGTCCACCGCCTCGACAAGGACACGTCAGGTGTCATGGTCGCCGCCAAGACCGATCGGGCGCATCAGCATCTGAGCGCCCAGTTCGCCGATCACGGCCGCACCGGGCCGCTGCACCGCGCCTATACGGCCTTTGTCTGGGGCATGACCGAAACTGGCCGTGGCAGCATCGACGCACCGCTCGGCCGCGATCAGCACAACCGCCTGAAGCAGGCCGTCCGCCGCGAGGGCCGCGAAGCCATCACGCACTACGCCGTCGAAGCCCGCTTCGGGGCCGAAAGCTGGGACATCACGCGCGTCCAGTGCCAGCTCGAGACCGGCCGCACGCACCAGATCCGCGTCCACATGGCCCATATCGGCCACCCGCTGGTTGCCGATCCTGTTTACGCATCAGGCTTCGCCACCAAGGCCAACCGCCTCCCCGACCCGCTCAGGACCATCGTTCAGACGCTTGGCCGGCAGGCCCTGCACGCCGCCGAGCTCGGCTTTGAACATCCGGTCACCGGCGAAGAAATGCAGTTCGAGGCGCCCTTGCCCCCCGACCTGCAGGCCCTTGAGGACGCACTCGAACCGTTCGATCGGGCGGCACCCGGGCCCTGAGTCCCATCGCCTTGTCGCGCGAGACGGTTTGCAAGTCGCCGTCACGGCACTACAGTGATTTCTCTGACGGGCAGCCTCGTCAGTCGTGAGGGCGATCTTGAACGTCAGGGCATTCCGAACGGCGGTCCGGACGACGATCGTCAGGCGCCATTTCGTCCGGCACTTTGCGATGCTCCACCGCAGGAAGATCGGAGCACTCCCCCTCCCTGATCGCCCGGGTCTTGACCCTGCCACGCGCGCCGCGGCGCTCGAATTCGTCGGGCGCTTCGTAACCGGCTATCGCGACCTGCGGTGGCACGAGTTCTATACGCGAGTGGGCGAGCGCCCATCGGCTCACTACATTCCGGAGGACATCTTCTATGCGCTGGTGCTTCCGGCGCTCAACGGCAGTGGCGGCGCCCACATCCTGCGTGACAAGAACCACTTCGATCTGCTGCCCGGCTGGCCCGGCCGCCCCACCACCATTGGCCGGCTGATGAACGGCCGTCTGCTTGGCACGGACTTCAGCCCCGTCGCACTCGGCGACATCGAGGCGCTGGCTCGCGGCCATGACGAGATTGCAGTCAAGCCGTCCCGCCAGAGTGGCAGCGGCAAGAACATCCAATTCTGTCCCCCCGGTGATCTCGCTCGCGCCCTTGTAGGCCGCAGAGATGCTGTAATCCAGCTCGCCATTGCCCAGCACCCTGCCCTCGCCGCCCTCCATCCCGCATCCACCAATTCAGTGCGGGCCGTCACCTATCGCAAGCTCGACGGTGAACTCGTCTTCGTCAGCGGCACCCTCCGCATCGGCCGCAACCTCATGCGAATCGACAATCGGGTCGCCGGTGGCGTTGCCTGCGCGATCAGGGACGATGGCCGTCTTGACCGCTTTGCCTACGACGCAGCCTGCGCCCGCTACGAAAAGCACCCGGACACCGGCATCGTATTTGACGGCTATCCGATGCCCGAGTTCGACGCCCTTCGCGCCGCGGTTCTCACGGCACATGATCACGCCCCCTGGCTGGACATGGCCTCGTGGGACGTCACCGTGGACAGCAACAGCCAGGTGACCATCATCGAGGTCAATGTCGGCACGACGATGAGCCTCCCGCAGACGGTCAACGGCCCGGTTTTTGCTCCTGTTGCCGACGATATGATGCAGCGCATCGGGTCGCATCGTTATTCCGCGCTGATGGGCTTCCTATAGCCTGTCCCTAGCCGATCAGGCCGAGATGGCTCATCAACTCATGCGCCGCGGCAGCGCCGGCGCGATTGGCACCCACCGTCGAGGCCGATGGTCCATATCCCACCAGGTGCACCCGCGCGTCCCTCGCGACCTGCGTCGCCAGCCGGCCGGTCATGGTGATGCCGCCCGAAATCCTCACGCAGCGCCAGCGGAGCTAGGTGGTCGAGCGAACTGCGGAACCCCGTGCACCACAGGATGACGTCCACCTCTGCCTGCGCCCCGTCCGCCCAGACAACGCCGCGCTCGGTGACCCGCTCGAACATCGGCCGCCTCTGCAGCACGCCGCGCCGCCGCATCGCTTCGATTGCCGGCGTCAGCCTCAGCCCGGTCACCGACACCACCGATCGGGGCGGCAACCCGGCCCGCACCCGCTCCTCGACCAGTTTGACCGCCGCCCGTCCGGCCTCCTCGTTGAACGGACCGTCCCGGAACTCGGGCTGCCGCCGCGCCACCCAGATGGTTTCGGTGACGCGCGACACCTCATCGAGCAACTGCATTGCCGATACCCCAGCGCCAACCACCAGCACCCGCTTGCCTGCAAACTCGGCGGCGCTGCGATAGTCCCGCGTGTGCAACTGCCGCCCGAGGAAGCTTTCCCGCCCCGCAATGTCGGGAATGAACGGCGATTGCCACGTGCCGGTGGCATTGATGATACCGCGCACCGACAGCAGCCCACGGTCCGTTTCGACCCTGAGGCGCGGGGCCCTGTCGCTGACCACGCTGACCGCGACCGGACGGCGGACAGGCAGCTCGAAGCGGCGCTCATACATGGCGAAATATCGGGGCACGGCGACGGCCGCTTCGACCTGCTCCGAACCGGCTTCGAGCGCGTCCGCAAAGCTCATGCCGGGCAGATCGTGGATCCGGTTGACCGTCGACAGCGTCAGCGACGGCCATCGAAACTGCCACGCGCCGCCGGGCGCCGGGGACTGGTCGAGGACCACGAAACCGCGCCCTGCGCCAAGACCGAGCTTTTTGAGATGGTACGCGGACGACAATCCGGCCTGTCCGGCTCCGATGACCGCAATCTCCAGCTTTTGTGCTATCCGCGCGGTGGGAAGCATGGTCGCTTGCATCCGTGATCAGTTCCCGCCCCCTTAGCCCAGTTGCGCTCCCCGCGCCACGGCGTCACCGGCACCGTCAGCAGCCGCATCACCAGATGTTAACGAAAGCTTGTGCGAAGCTGTGCCCTCCTCGGCAGGGCGGGTCTTATCAAGGCCAGATTTCGACCTATATTAGTGTCCAATCCGGTACTGGGCTTGAGGCCAGTGCCGGGAACTCCGCCCGTTCGCGGGGGAAAACAGGGGGTGCTTTTATGGCCCAGTCAAATCTTCCCATCCTTTCGGCCGAAGGGGGACTTTCGCGCTATCTGCAGGAAATCCGCAAATTCCCGATGCTCGAGCCGGATGAAGAGTTCATGCTCGCCAAGCGTTACAAGGAACATGCCGATCCCAACGCCGCGCAGCGCCTGATCACCTCGCATCTTCGCCTCGTCGCCAAGATCGCCATGGGCTATCGCGGCTACGGCCTGCCGATTTCCGAGGTCATCTCCGAGGGTAATGTCGGGCTGATGCACGCCGTCAAGCGGTTCGAGCCCGATAAGGGCTTCCGCCTCGCCACTTACGCCATGTGGTGGATTCGCGCCGCTATTCAGGAATACGTCCTGCGCACCTGGTCGCTGGTCAAGATCGGCACCACCGCCGCGCAGAAGCGGCTGTTCTTTAACCTGCGCAAGGTTAAGGGCCAGATCGCCGCCCTCGACGATGGCAACCTGCACCCGGACCAGATCAAGCACATCGCCACGACTCTCCACGTCACCGAGGACGAAGTTGTGTCGATGAACCAGCGCCTCACCGGCGATGCCTCGCTCAACGCCCCGATGCGGGCCGACGAGGGTGCCTCCGAATGGCAGGACTGGCTGGTCGACGACACGCCGGATCAGGAAACCATGCTCGGCAACTCCGAGGAGTACGACGAGCGCATGACATTGCTCACCTCAGCCATGGGTGACCTGAACGAGCGCGAGAAGGCGATTTTCCAGGCACGGCGGCTCAAGGAAGAGCCCGCAACACTCGAGGAACTGGCGCAGGAATACAACGTCAGCCGCGAACGCATCCGGCAGATCGAGGTCCGCGCCTTCGAAAAGGTTCAGGAAGCCGTCCAGCACGCGGCGCGCGCCAAAGCGCGCCAGCAGGAAGAAGCGTAGTCAGAACTCAGATCGCGGGTGGCCGGCCTCCCGGCCGCCCGCCTTTCAGCTTTGCCCACCCGGCTACACCGCGATTGCGGTCGACTGCAGCAACTCCGCCACCAGCCTCAGCAAATGCCGCTTGTCGAGGATCAGCAGCCACGGCAATTTCGTGCGCGGCTCCGGCTCGATGCTGAACGGCCCCAGCGTTGCGGCGTTCGACGTGCCTGTGCGCTCGCCCGGTGCCAGCCTGATACCATCCAGTGGGTATTTGAGCCCCAGTGATTTGCGGAACTTCACCGGCGCCAGCGGGTGCACCGACACCCGCTCGCCCGCGTCGACCGCGAACGCGAACGCCCCTTTGACCGCCAGCGCGATGTCGTCCTCGTCGACCAGCACGATGGCGCGATCCTGCGCCATAGCGCGTGACCGCGTCCAGCGCCGCCAGCGTGTGGTCGAAGCGCTTGCCGGTCATCCCCAGCGCCACCGTCACCGGCGCCTGCGTCGAATAGAGCGCCTTCTCGAAATCGGTGGTGTCCTGCTCGGCGATCTGCATCAGCCGGGTCTTGCCCAGCCAGGACATCGGATTCTTGCAGCGAGTCGAAGTCGCCGATGATGGCCTCGGGCTTCAGGCCCGCCGCGACGATCGCGTCCGCGCCGCCATCGGCGCCGACGAGCCGGCCGCCGCTCAGCATACAGCTCGCTGCAGCAGCTCGGGATCGACCTCGCCGCCGCCGACGATGACCAGCAGGCCGTCGAACACCAGGTTCGCGATCGACGGGTGGCAGGGGAGCGCGCTCTTGCACGGCACGGAAATTCTCGCTCTAGATGTGAGGCGTCTCGCTGGGGTGTTCCGGGCTTAATCCGGAGCTGAGAGAAACCCATTGAACCTGAACCAGGTCATGCTGGCGGAGGAAGTTCGAGATGGCAAGGGCGCCTTGCGCCCGCTACCATTACACGTCTCCTCATTCACATGGCCGCAACCGAAAAAGGAATGACCGATGGTCAGTATCTGCCTCGCTCGCGCTTGCGGTCCTCTCTCGGCCTTGCCGCACTGCCGGCGTTCGCCGCAGGAAGCCCCGACGCTCACCATCTACACCTATGACAGCTTTGCCGCCGAATGGGGCCCCGGCCCCGCGACTCAAGGCCGGCTTCGAGAAGACCTGCGGCTGCACCGTGGAGTTCGTGACCGCCGACGACGTCCATCGGCGCGCTGCGCCGCGTGCAGCTCGAAGGGCGCAACCACGCACGGCCGACATCGTCCTCGGCCTCGACACCTCGATCGCCGGCGAAGCCCGCGCCACCGGCCTGTTTGCGCCGCACGGCCTCGACCTCGACGGCCTGACGCTGCCGGTAGCCTGGACCGATCCGGATTTCGTGCCCTTCGACTACGGCTATTTCGCCTTCGTCTACGACAAGCGACAAGGTGCCCAATCCGCCCGCATCGTTCGAGGAGCTGATCGCGCATGCCCGCCGAGCTTCAAGATCGTCATCGAGGACCCGCGCTCCGATACGCCCGGGCTCGGGCTGCGTGCTCTGGATCAAGGCCGCCTATGGCGACCGCGCGCCCGAAATCTGGGCCGGACTGAAGCCGCACATCCTCACCATGACCCGCGGCTGGTCCGAGGCCTATGGCCTGTTCCTCAAGGGCGAGGCCGACATGGTGCTGAGCTACACCACCTCGCCGGCCTACCACGCCATCGCCGAGAACGACCACAACTACGCCGCTGCCGACTTCACCGAGGGACACTATGCCGCAGATCGAAGTCGCCGGCATCCTCAAGATCGTCGGACACAGCAGGAGCTGGCGCCGGATTTCCTCGACTATCTGATCTCCGCCTGAGGCCAGAAGGTCATCCCGACGACCAACTGGATGTACCCGGTGGCCGATATCGGCGACGATCTGCCGCCGGCTTCGGCGACCCGGCCCGCCAGCCAAGGTGCTCGGCATCGACTGAGGCGACGATCACCGCCAACAGGCGCGCCTGGATCGATGAAGCCCTTGCCGCGCATCCAGTAACCCCACCCTGCCGCATCGGCCGCTCCGCCTTCTCGGCGGGGCGGCCATCGCGCTCGCCATCGCTGGCCTCGTCGCGCTGCTGCTCTTCTCGATCGCCGCCGCGGCCGCGCGACCGACGGCCGCGAGTGGCCCGCACGTCGATATCTGGCATCCTGCTGCGCATGACCACGATCCAGGCCGGCCTGACGACCGTCCTGTCGCTGCTCGTCGGCATGGCGCTCGCCTGGGCGCTCAACCGCCTGCGCTTTCCCGGCCGCGACCTGGTCGTCGGGCTGTTCGCCTCGGCCATCGTCACCCCCGGCATCGTCGTCGCCTTCGGCCTGCTCGCCGTCTGGGGCCGCAGCGGCTGGATCAGCGACGTGTCAGCGGCGTTGCTCGGCGTGCCGCTCGACGTGCCGATCTTCGGCCTCGGCGGCATCCTCGCCGCCCACGTCATCCTCGACGGCGCCTTCGCCGCGCGCATCCTGCTGGCCCGGCTCGACGCCATCCCCCGGACGCGGCTGAAGACCGGACAGAGCCTCGGCGCTCGGCCGCCTGGCAGCGCTTCGCGATCATCGACTGGCCAGCCATCCGCGGCACCCTGCCCGGCCTCGCCGCGATCATCTTCCTCCTCGCCTTCACCAGCTTTCCCATCGTGCTGCTGCTCGGCGGCGGCCCGGCCAACCAGACGCTCGAAGTCGCCATCTATTCCGCCGTCCGGCTCGACTTCGACCTCGGCGGCGCGGTCCTGCTGGCGCTGGTGCAGATCGCCGTCTGCTCGGCCGTCATCCTTGCCGCCGCCGCCTTCGCGCCGGTCCCCGCCGAGCCTCGGCGCGCTCGCACGCCGACCGCCTGGCGCGACCGCCCCGGCGCGCGCATGCCTGCAATGGCTCGTGCTCGTCGTCGGCGTCGTCGGCTTCGCCCTGCCGCTGCTCGCCGTCCTCGATCGACGGCCTCGGCGCCGGCCTCGCCGGCGCTCGCTCGACGCAGCCCAGCCTTCTGGCGCAGCCGCCGCTGACCAGCCTCGTCGTCGCGACCGCCTCGGCCGTGCTGACCCTGGCGCTCGCGCTGGTCCTCGCCTGGGCCGCGCCGCCACCAGCAAGCCCGCTGCTCCGGCTCGGCATCGGCGCGCCCGCCTACGCCTATCTCGCGGTGCCCGCGGTGGTGCTGGCGCTCGGCTTTTTCCTGCTGGTGCGCGGCTTCGGCATCGAGCCCGGCACGCGGCCGCGCCGCTGGTCGTCGATCATCGCCAATGCGCTGCTCGCCCTGCCCTTCGCCGTCGCCACGCTCGGCCCGCCGCTCGAGCCATCGCCGCACAGTCGCGGCAAGCTCATCCGCTCGCTCGGCCTATCGGGCTGGCGGCAGTTCGCGCCGTCGAATGGCCGCTGCTCGGCCGCGAGATCGGCGTCGTGCTGGCCCTCGGCGTTCTGCTTCTCGCTCGGCGATCTCGGCGTCATCTCGCTGTTCGGCACCGAGGATTTCGCCACCCTGCCGCTGCTGATGTTGCGCGCCCTCGGCGCCTACCGCAGCAACGACGCCGCCGCCATCGCCGCACTCATGCTGGCTGCTGACCATTGCCGCCTTCGTCGCCCTGCCGCGGCTCTTCGAGAGGCTCGCCGATGCTCGTCGCTTGACGACCTGACCTTCGCCCATCCCGGGCAGGCGCCGCCTACGACTTCTCGATGACCGCCGCACCGGGCGAGGTCACCGCCGTCTCCGGCGCCAGCGGCTCCGGCAAGTCCACCCTGCTCGACCTGATCGCCGGCTTCCTGCAGCCCGTCGGCGGGCACGCTGACCCTCGACGGCGCGGACCTGCTGCCGCTGCCGCCGGAGCAGCGGCCGGTCTCCATCCTGTTCCAGTCCGAAACGCTGTTCGAGCACCTGAGCGCCGCAGCGCAACGTCGCCCTTGGCCTGCCCGCCCGCACGCCACGGCCGCAAGCCGCACCGCGGATCGCCGGCGCACTCGCCGAAGTCGGGCTGCCCGGTATCGGCAGCCAGCGCGCCGTCACCCTGTCCGGCGGCCAGAAGCAGCGCGTCGCCCTGGCGCGCACCCTGCTGCGCGACCGGCCGGTGCTGCTGCTCGACGAGCCGTTCTCGGCGCTCGACGACGACACCCGCGCCGCCACCCGCGACCTGGTCCGCACGCTGACGCGTCAGCCGCAACTGGACCACACATGCTGGTCAGCCACCACGCCGACGACATCGCCGCGCTGGCGGCACGGCAGCTACCGGATCGAGAATGGCGAGCCTGGACCTGGCTGCGACGGCTGCCGGAGCCTGACCGGCCGTGCTCTGGCTCTGCCCAGGCAGCGAACACCTCGTTGAACAGCTTCTCCGCCGCCTCATCCTTTTCGAGCGTGATGATGGCGCGCTTGCCGGTGGCATAGATCATCGCCAGGTCCATCCACTTGCGCGAGGTCAGCAGCTCGATGTTGGCGGCGCTGTCCTCGGGCGAGGCGCTGAGCGCAAACAGGAACGAGTTGCCGACGACGCGGGCCGAGGCGCCCACCAGCGGCGTGCCCTGCACCAGTTCTTCGTTCTTGAGCAGCACGCCCGGCAGACCGGCGACCGAGCCGCCGATGAAGCTGTCGGTGACCTTGAAGTTGATCTCCATCAGATGGCTGGCCGGCAGGCTCGGATCGGAGTTCTTGCGGATCAGCACATCGACCGCCAGGTTGCGCGCCGGGATGTGGCCTTGCCGATCAGCGTCGGCAGGCCGGTCTCGTCCTTGCCCTTGCGTCCAGTCGACCGTGCCCGAGAACGGCACCGCGCCGGTCGTGCCGTCGTCGGAGGCTTCGAGCAGCAGCGACTGGCTGCCGGCAGCATTGGCCGGATCGATCGCCGCGACGGCGGCCTCGGCATTGCCATTGGCATCGCGCATCGGTACGGCAAGCCGTTCTTCGATCTTGCGTCGGGGTTGTCGGCCGGCAGTGCCAGCGCCGCGACTGTCGCTTGTCTGCTGCGCATCGCCGCCAGTCGTCAGCCGCTCATTCGGCCTTCAGCGCAGTCGCAGGGTCAGTGGTCGCCGGCCGGCGTATCGTGTATTGCCCGGTCCCGTCGTCGGCCTCTGTCGCCGGCGTCCGCGGACTGTCGCTGGTGATTGTCGTCGTTGCGACCTGTCGACGCCCGGGCTGCGCCCGAACATGGCATCGAGGTTGATGTAGCCCTCGCTGCCAGGCCCAGAAGCCGGCGCCGCCGACGCCCGCAGCAGCACCGCGAACACGATGAGGAAGATCGTCACCGCGCCGATGCCGCCACGGCTCGCTCTCCTGCCGGGCGCGCGGGAATACCGGCTCGGCAACGCGGATTCACGGCCCCGCGGCGCCGCTGCCTTGCGCGGCGATTTGGCCGGCGGCGGCTCGCGAACGCCCGCTCCCGCACCGGCTCGCGTGCCTGTCTTGCCAGCGGTTCGCGGCGCTTGCCGCTGTCGCCGCCGAAGACGCCGCTCATGAGGCCCTTTTTGGCGCGGCGCGACCGGCGGCTCCTCGTACTCGTCCTCGTCGGCCTCGTAATCATTGCCGTTCATCGCCGGCCGCATCGCCCCGCGCTTCGCGGTCGAGCGTCGCGATGGCGCGGTCGATGGCGCCCTGCGGATCGGCGAGCCTGCCGCTCGACCTCGACTTCGCGACGCTCGACATCGCTGCGGCAATTTCCGTCCGGCTCGTCGAAGGCATCGGCGTCTCGATCTGCGTCTGCCGGGCCGCGGCCGTCAGCGCTCGCATCGGCGGCGCATCCCTGCGCGGCTCGATGGGGGACCGCGCCGGCCCCGTCATAGGGCTTGTCCGGCGGAACGCCGAACACCGTGGCGCCCGACCGGCTCTTGGCCGCCTCGGCGCGCGCCACGATCGAGGGCAGCGGCCGCCCGCCTGGCTTGGCCGGCGGTCGGCATCCTCGTCTGCGCCGCCTGTCGGCTGTCGGCTCGGGAGCCGGCTGCGTCGGCACCGGCGCCGCGGCACGAACTTGCCGTCCTGCCGCTCGGCGCCGTGCGCGACTTGATGTCCGTGACCTTGTTCTCGTTCAGTTTCGGTTCGCGCGCATCCTTGTCGGCCGGCCGCAATGATATCTTCGATGACTCGGCTTGCGGCATCGCGGCCCTGAGCGGCTCCCGCTCGGCAATCGATTTCGGCTGCGGCCGCGGCCCGGCAGGCTTGACCGGCGCTTCGGCAATCACAGGCGCAGGCTGGGGCGGCGGCGCCGACTCCGTCTGGCACAGCGCCCATCCCGGCGATCACTGCCTCGCTGGCTTCCTGCTCGACCTGGCGGATACAATCCTCGAGCTGCAGGCGATGTGTGGTGATGTCGCGAGCCGGCAGCGGAGGGTTGATGGCGCGCAACTGCCCACCAGGGCGGCGCGCGCCTTCTCGTAGACGGCCCGCCGCGCGGCGCCGTTGTTCTCCGGCAGGGCCTCTACCGCCTTGCGTAACAGCTCTTTGTAATCCGCCATTCGCTACCGTAACACTCGCAATTTGCCGGGATGTTTTAGCAAAAAAACTCAGTCTTGGAACGGGTCATGCACGAGGATGGTATCCAGCCGCTCGGGGCTGGTTGATAGCATGGCCACCGGCGCGCCGATCAGCTCTTCGATGTACCGCACATATTTCACGGCCTGGGCCGGCAATTCCGCCCAGCTGCGCGCCCCTGCCGTCGTCTCAGACCACCCCTCTAGCGTCTCGTAAATCGGCGTAACAGCCGCTTGTGCTCCCATTGAGGCAGGCAGATAGTCAATTTTTTGACCGTCGAGTTCGTATCCGACGCAAACCTTGATCTCTTTGAGCCCGTCGAGGACATCCAGCTTGGTCAGCGCGATGCCGGTAATCCCGGACGTCCTCACCGTCTGCCGCACCAGCACCGCATCGAACCAGCCGCAGCGCCGCGGCCGGCCCGTGTTGACCCCCACCTCGCGCCCCACCGTCGACAGGTGCCTGCCGATCTCGTCGTCGAGCTCGCACGGGAACGGCCCTTCGCCCACCCGGGTGGTGTAGGCCTTGGTGATCCCCAGCACATAGCCGATCGCCGTCGGCCCAAGCCCCGATCCCGCCGCCGCCTGCCCGGCCACCGTGTTCGACGAGGTCACGAACGGATAGGTGCCATGGTCGTTGTCGAGCAGCGCGCCCTGCGCGCCCTCGAACAGGATGCGGGCGCCCGCGCGGCGCTTTTCGTCCAGCAGCCGCCACACCTGATCCATGAACGGCAGGATGGCGCCCGCCACATCCATCAACTCCGCATAGAGCGTTTCCGCGACGAATTCCTCGAGCCCCATGCCGCGCCGCAGCGCGTTGTGATGGATCAGCAGCCGCTCGATCTTGGGGATCAGCGTTTCCGGCTCCGCCAGGTCGCACACCCGGATCGCCCGCCGCCCGACCTTGTCCTCATAGGCCGGACCGATGCCGCGCTTGGTCGTGCCGATCTTGAGCCCCGAATTGGCATTCTCGCGGATCGCGTCGAGTTCGCGGTGCAGCGACAGAATCAGCGGCGCATTGTCGGCGATGCGCAGGATCTCCGGGGTGATCCTGACCCCCTGCGCCGCCAGCTTTTCCATCTCGGCGACGAAGTGATGCGGATCGACCACCACGCCATTGCCGATGACGCTGAGCTTGCCGCGCACCACTCCCGAAGGCATCAGTGCCAGCTTGTAGCTGACCCCATCGATGACCAGCGTGTGGCCGGCATTGTGGCCGCCCTGATAGCGCACCACCACATCGGCGCGCTCGCTCAGCCAGTCGACGATCTTGCCCTTGCCCTCGTCGCCCCACTGCGAGCCGACGACGACCACATTTGCCATTCAGTCACCCCTGTCGGCAGGCCGCTTGGCGCTGCTGGCGCCGGGCACTGCGAATCGCACATGGCCGGTTGGAGCACCCGCCACGAGATTTGACCTTCCGCGATTTGCTGGTAAGTCGGTGACCCTTAGCCCACCCGAGCCACTATGACAAACCCGCCTTTCAGTGCCACCCGATCTTTTGCCGAGCGGCTGGCCTCCCGCCCCTACCTGATCCTGGTGCTGACCACCCTGTTCTGGGGCGGCAACGTGGTGGCGGGAAAGGCGGCGGTGGGCCATATCGATCCCTACGCGCTGATGATCCTGCGCTGGAGCGGCGCGCTGCTGGCCGTCCTGCCCTTTGCGCTGAGGCCCCTGGCCCGCGACTGGCCGGTCCTCGTCGGAAAATGGTGGCTCTATCTCTTCTTCGGGGCGGTCGGCTATGCCACCTTCAACGTCTTCGTCTATATCGCCGCGCACTACACCTCCGGCGTCAACAACGCGCTCGATCAGGTGGCGATCAACATCTTCGTCATGCTCGGCAATTTCGTCCTCTTCCGCACCCGCGTGCGCGCGCTGCAACTGCTCGGCGTCGCCCTCACCATCGCCGGCGTGGCGCTGACCGCCACGCATGGCAACCTGGCGCGCCTGCTCTCGCTTGACGTCAACATCGGCGACGCCATGGTTCTGTTTGCCTGCCTCGCCTACGCCGCCTATTCCCTCTCGCTGCGCTGGCGCCCGGCCACCCACTGGCTGAGCTTCCTCGTCGCCACCTTTGCGGCGGCGCTGGTCGCCTCGCTGGCCTATCAGGTCCTGCTTGGCGGCGGTCTCGGCGCATTCTTCGCCGCGCTGCCCACCATCACCCCGCTCGGCTGGCTGATCGTCATCTACACGATCTTCCTGCCCTCGGTGGTCTCCCAGATGCTCTACGTGCGCGGCGTCGAACTGATCGGCCCCAATCGCGCCAGCCTCTTCATCAATCTCATCCCCCTGTTCGGCGCACTCGGCTCCGTGCTCATCCTTGGCGAGCAGCTGCAGCCCTTCCACTTCATCGCCGGGGCACTGGTGATCATCGGCATCGTGCTGGCGGAATGGAGCGTCCGACGCCCCGCCAACACAGCACCAGTCAACTCCGGCTGACCGGCCAGAACGGCACCAGCATCGGCACCCGGCGGCGGTAGCTCTCATAGGCCGCAGCGCCGAGTTCCTGCATCAGGAAGCGCTCCTCGAGCCTCAGCTTGACGACGAACGACAGGGTCACCACCGCCGCCCCGGCAATGCCGAAGATCCCGGGACGCAACAGCGCCGTCGCATAGATCGCGGCGAGAATGCCCGTATAAATCGGATGCCGCACGATCCCGTAGGGGCCGGTGTCGACGACCCGGTGATCGGCTTTTCGGGTGACGCGTCCCGACCATAGCGTTCCAAGATGCAGGCGCGCCCACCAGGTGAACGCAAGTCCGGCCGCTGCCACTGCGAACAGCAGCCATTCGACCGCGTCCGGCTCCGTCCAGATCATGCCCGCGCCGTGCAGCCGGAAGTTGATCACCAAGAGCGTCGTGCCCGCCACGGTGAGCGCCCAATAGGACAGCTCCTCCCGCTGCGAAGGCCGTGCCTGTGGCTTGCTGGCCCAAAGCGCCGCCACGCTCCATGAAACAATCCAGGCCACCCAAAGAACCGCAAACGCCACGCTATAGATCATAGCTCATCAACAACGCCTGTTCCGCACCGCGCCAGACACTACCCACGTCGCCATTGCCGCGAAAGCCGGAATCTCCGATCGTGAATTCCCCTTCCTGGCCCAGAGACAGAAACCCCCGCTCTCGCGGGGATAACCTGTGCTTGCGCTCGCCGATGTGGGACGGCCTAGAACTTCAGCGCCTTCGCCTGCTTGACGCCCGGCAGCTCGGCAATCTCCTTGAGCTGCGCCTCGGTAAGCGAGCCGTCGATCGACAGCAGCGCGATCGCGTCGCCCCCTACGTCCGCGCGGCCAAGGTTGAAGTTCGCGATGTTGATCCCAAGCTTTCCCAGCAGCGTCCCGAGCCGGCCGATATGTCCCGGCCTGTCCTCGTTGGTGACATAGAGCATCGAGGGGGTCAGTTCCGCCTCCATGTTGATGCCCTTGACCTGGATGATGCGCGGCTTGCCGTTGGCAAACACCGTTCCGGCGACACCACGCTCCTGCCGTTCCGTCGTTACCGTCAGCCGGATATAGCTCTCATAGGCGCCCTGCTGGTCGCGCGTGCTGATTTCAACATTGATGCCGCGGTCCTTTGCCAGCTGCGGCGCCGAGACCATGTTCACTTCCTGCATCTGCGGCTTCAGCACGCCATTGAGCGCCGCCGCGGTCATCGGCTTGGTATTGAGCCCGGCAACCACCCCTTCATACTCGATCTTGATGCCCTTGATCGACGTCTCGGTGAGCTGGCCGGCGAACGAGCCGAGCATTTCGGCAAGCCGCACAAACGGCGTCAGCCGCGGTGCTTCTTCCGCCGAGATGGAGGGGAAGTTGAGCGCGTTGGTGATCTCGCCGGTCATCAGATAGGCCGAAATCTGCTCGGCCACCTGCAGGGCCACGTTCTCCTGCGCCTCGGTGGTCGAAGCGCCGAGGTGCGGCGTGCAGATCACGTTGGGCAGCTCGAACAGCGGATTGTTCTGCGCCGGCTCCTCGAGGAACACGTCGAGTGCCGCGCCCGCGACCTTGCCCGATTTCAGAGCTTCGTACAGCGCCGCCTCGTCGATCAGCCCGCCACGCGCACAGTTGATGATACGGACACCCGGTTTAACCTTGCTGAGCGCCTCCGCCGAAATCACGTTGCGCGTCTGCTCGGTCAGCGGCGTGTGCAGGGTAATGAAATCCGCCCGCGCCAGCAGATCGTCCAGCGTCACCTTCTCGACGCCAAGCTTCAGCGCCCGCTCGTCGGTGAGGAAAGGATCGAAGGCGATCACCTTCATCCGAAGCCCGATCGCCCGATCGGCGACGATCGAGCCGATATTGCCCGCCCCGATGATGCCGAGGATCTTGTTGGTCACCTCGACGCCCATGAAGCGGTTCTTTTCCCACTTCGATGCCTTGGTCGATGCGTCCGCCTCGGGAATCTGCCGCGCCAGCGACAGCATCAGCGAGATCGCGTGCTCCGCCGTGGTGATCGAATTGCCGAAGGGGGTGTTCATCACGATGATGCCCTTCTTGGTGGCCGCCGGAATGTCGACATTGTCGACCCCGATGCCGGCGCGCCCGATCACCTTGAGATTGGTCGCCGCGGCAATGATCTTTTCGGTGATCTTGGAGGCCGAGCGAATGGCAAGACCATCGTACTGGCCGATCACTTCGAGCAGCTTCTCCTTGTCCTTGCCGAGGTCCGGCAGGTAATCCACCTCGACCCCATTGTCCTTGAAGATCTGCACGGCCGTCTTGCTGAGCTTGTCCGAAACGAGAACCTTGGGCATCGCGCCCTCCTGGATTTGCAGATGTGCTGTGAAGCCCGAACCTCATCCTGAGCTTGTCGAAAGAGGAGGTTTGGGAGTTTGAGTTTGGCCCTCGCCCTTCGAAAGGCGCAGGGCAAGGGCCGGATAAACTAGGCCGCCGCCTGCGTCAGCGCGGCCTTCTCGGTCGCAAACGCAAAATCCAGCCACGGCGTCAGCGCCTTGAGCGATTCCGCGTCGACGGTCGAGCCGGCCCAGATGCGCAACCCCGGAGGTGCATCTTTATAGGCCCCGATGTCGTAGGCGACGCCGGCCTTGTCGAGTCGCGAGACGATGGCCTTGGTGAACGCCGCCTGGGCGTCGGCATCGAGCGCCGCGATCTGCGGGTCGACTACCGACAGGCAGACCGAGGTATTGGAACGCTGTTCCGGCACCTTGGCGAGGAAGTCGATCCACGCCGTCTTCGCCACCCAGTCGGCCAGCACCTTGAAATTGACATCGGCGCGCGCCTGCAGGCCCTTGAGCCCACCTTCGCGCAGGCCCCACTCCATCGCGTCGATGGCGTCTTCGATCACCAGCATCGAGGGCGTGTTGATGGTTGCCGCCTCGAACACTTCCAGCAGCAGCTTGCCGCCTTTGGTGAGCCGGAAAATCTTCGGCAGCGGCCAGCTCGGCTTGTAGCTCTCGAGCCGCGCCACGGCGCGCGGGGAGAGGATCAGGACGCCATGTGCAGCCTCGCCGCCCAGCGCCTTCTGCCAGCTGAACGTCACCACATCGAGCTTGGCGAAATCGAGTTTCTGCGCAAACGCCGCCGACGTCGCATCGCAGATCGTCAGCCCCTTGCGGTCCGCCTTGATCCAGTCGCCGTTCGGCACCCGTACGCCCGAGGTCGTGCCGTTCCAGGTGAACACCACGTCATGGTTGAAATCGACCTGGCTCAGATCCGGCAAGTCGCCGTACCCGGCCTTGATGATCCGCGCATCCGCCAGCTTCAGTTGCTTGGCGACATCGGTCACCCAGCCCTCGCCGAACAACTCCCAGGCCAGCATGTCGACCGGCCGCTCGCCGAGCAGCGACCACATCGCCATCTCGACCGCGCCGGTGTCCGACGCCGGCACGATGCCGATCAGGTAGTCCGCCGGCACTTCCAGCAACTCGCGCGTCAGATCGATGGCGCGCTGGATGCGCGCCTTGCCCGGCTTCGAGCGATGCGACCGCCCCACCAGCGCATTGGCCAGTGCCTCGACCGTCCAGCCAGGACGTTTCGCGCAGGGACCAGATGAAAAATTCGGATTGGCCGGTTTGACCGCCGGTGCGGTGAGCATGTCTGCCATGTGCGACCCTCCCAGGTCGAAAGCCTTGCGTTAGGGCAAGGTGTCCTGAGCGGGGAGATATTCCGGAACGAGGCCGGGTGTCAATGGGGATGCCGGGCACCTGAACGCTATCCGACATCCACTGTTGGCTTTCGTTCATCTTTGTGGCGGTACCCTCCGGCATTTAACTCGGGGCTATATTGTGAACACCATCCATCTTTTCAAAATTGTCACCATACGTGACGAAATCATCGTCGGCTTTCAGGCCGACGAGCTTGCCGCTATTGGCGGTGACGATGCACCCGCGATCGGCAGGAAACTGGCCGCCGACGGCACCCTTGCCGCCCGCCAGTTCGCCGTTCGCCGCGCCCCCGATGGCTCCCTTGAGCACGGCCCGCTGCAGACCATCAGCGTCCTCGCGCACGATTCCCTTCGCGTCGAGCCCTACACCTCCGCCCTGCCGGTCTCGGCGATCTAGCGCCGCCGGCCTCAGCACAAATCTGGGCGGAAGCGTTTCCGCTCCCGCCCAGCCCATGGCGTCCGGTCGGCTCAGCTCGCGGCGACGATCGCCGAAGCCTGGTTGATCTTGCCATTCAGCGTCCAGGTGACCGCCACCTTCTCGCCGGCCTTCAGCTTGGAGAAATCGCACTTCGGCGCGAACTGATAGATGCTCTTGTCGGCCAGCGTCACGGTGCAGGTCTTGGCATCCATCGCCTGCAGCACGCCCTTGGTCGTGGTCGGGCTGGCAGCCATTGCGACAGACGAAGCACCGAGGGAAGCGATGAGCAGAAGGGGAAGGACGATATTGCGCATGATGATCTCCATTTGGTCGAAATTTGAGCCGCTGCGTACCCGCTCGGTGCAGCCGGCCATCGGTGCTCTTGCATCGACTTGAGGAGCATGCGGGCATCGCTTTGCGCTGCCCTTTCCTCAACTTTACAAATTCTTAAGGCCCGGAGAGCGGAACCGCGCATGCAGCCGCAATAGCAACAAGGCGGTCAGGGCCGCTTGCCCGGACCGCCTTGCCCACCGCCACAACGGCTGGATCAGCTAAGGGCAACGATCGCAGTCGCGTTGCGGATTTTACCGTGCTTCAGCGAGGTGATCGCGACCTTCTCATGCACCTTGAGCTTGGAAAAATCACACTTCGGGGCAAACTGGAACACCCGCCGGTCGGTGAGTGTCACCGTGCAGGCCTTGGCATTGATGAGCTTCACCACGCCTTTGGTGACGGTGCCAATGGGGATCACCGGCCTGGGCATGCTCATGGTCGCGGCCATTGCCGCCGACGAGGCGCCGAGCGAGGCGATGATAAGGAACGGAAGGACAAGTTTGCGCATGTGAGTCTCCATCGTGATCTGATGCCACCGGAACACCGGCCGCCGGCGCCCTGCACTGGCAGGACAGACCCTGACTGAGGCTGTTTGCGCCGCCCTTTCCTCAACTTTACAGATTGGCAAGGTTGGCCGCCCGGCGGCACGTTCAGGCGGCGAGCTTGACTGCCGGAAAGCGCACCGTGACCTTCAGCCCGGGCGCATTGTCGCTCAACTCGAGGCTGGCGTGATTGCGCACGGCGATGGCGTTGACCAGCGCCAGGCCGAGCCCCGAGCCGCGCGCGTCGCGCTCGACGTTGAGCTGGCGGAACGGCTGCAGCACTTCCCGCCGCTTGTCGGCCGGAATGCCGGGGCCGTTGTCCGCCACCGTAATGGCGCATCCACCCTGATCGCTCTGCAGCTGCAGATCGATGATCGTTCCCGCGGCGCCATAGCGGCTGGCGTTCTCGATCAGGTTCACCAGCAATTGCTGCACCATTCGACGGTCGCCGAAGATCGTCGCCGGGGCCGATCCGCTGCAGCGCAGCTGCTGCCCCGCCTCCTCCACCACCGGCTCGAAGGTCTGCGCCATTTCTGCCACCAGTTCGGACGCGGAGAACGCCGTGAACGCCGACTGATCGTCCGAGGTTTCGATGCGCGAAATGCGCAGCACCGTGTCGAAGACGCCGCTCAGCTTGTCCAGCTCCGCCTGCGCCTCGCCCAGGATCTCCGGCGCGGTCCGCGCTTCGGGATTCTCTGCCGCCTCCTGCAGCAGGATCGAGGCGCGGTTGAGCGGTGTGCGCAAATCATGCGCAATCGCAACTATGGTGTTGCGCATCGTCGCCATCAGATCCGATAGGCGGTCGAGATGCGCATTGATCTGCCGGGCGATGCGGTCGACCTGGTCGTTGGAGCGGCCGATCGGCAGCCTCGCATTGCTGTTGCCGCGCGACACTTCGTCGAGGATCGTCGCGAACCGCGCCAGCTTGAACGATACGCGATGGCTGAACACGTAGCCGATCACCACCGCACCGACGCACATCACCGCTCCTGCCATGAGCAGCGCCCGCCACAGCGCCGTGCTCGCCGTCGTCACGAGGCGCGTCGACCTGCCCACCACCACGAGCGAATCGCCCAGTGGGCCGACATAGGCCAGGTATTCCGAGTCCGACGTCGCCTGCTCCGCTGCCGGCCGCAGGTATCCCCACCCTCTGAAGTCCGGTAGCTCTGCGACGTCTCCCGCCAGCCGGTTGCCGTCCTTGTCGAACATGCCGATCAGATAGTGGCCGGGCGCCCGCGCTGGGGTTGCCTCGTCGACGAACTGCGCAAGTTCATTGCCGTCGCCCGTCTGCAGGGCGTCCCGCAGCATGTCGAGATCCTCGTTGACGTGCGCCTTGATCTCATCCTGCAGCGAAGATTGCGTGGTCCCCAGGATGACGAACCCGGCAACCCCGATCGTTGCCAGAAATGTCAGCAGCAACAGGATGGCCGAGCGGAACGCGGCGCCGGAAAAAACGCTACCTTGGTCCATGGATGCAATACCCGGCATTGCGCGTCGTGTGGATGAGCTGCGTGTCGAACGGCTTGTCGACCTTGGTGCGCAGCCGGCTCATATGCGTCTCGACCACCGTCGTCTTGGGGTCGAAATTGAAGTCCCAGACCTGCTCCAGCAGCATCGTCTTGGTGACGATGCGTCCCGCATTGCGCATCAGCGCCGCCAGCATGGCGAACTCCTTGGCCTGCAGTTCGATCGTGCTGCCGCCGCGACTGGCAGTGTGATCGAGGAGGTCGAGTTCGAGATCGTGCACCGTGAGCCGCGTTGGCTGCTCGGCGTTCTGCGGCCGTCGCCCCAGCGCCGTCACCCGTGCCAGCAACTCCGAAAAGTGGAACGGCTTGACCAGATAATCATCGCCGCCAGCCATCAGCCCGTCGACCCGGTCTTCAACATCGCCCATCGAGGTCAGGAACAGCACCGGCACCTTGCTGCCCGCTGCGCGCAGCGATTTCAGCACCGAGAGCCCGTCCATACCCGGCAGCATGCGGTCCAGCACCACGACATCACATGGATTGTAGAGGCAGTAGGTGAGCGCGTCGCGCCCGTCGGCGACCATCTCGACACTATGCCCGGCGCTGCCGAGGCCCTTGCAGATAAATTCAGCCGACGCCCTGTCGTCCTCGGCAACAAGTATCTTCATCTCGCTCCCCGCGACGCCACGGGAGAAGTCAGCCAATGGCTGTCTGCGACCGAAGCGGCACGGATGTGCGATCCAAACGCGGCTTTTTCATGCCGCACCGGGCGCCTGCGTCGAACCTCAGACGCTAGTTCAGCCGCAGCCTGTCGAGGCTCTGCAGTTCCGCCGGCCTGATCAGCCGCTTGTGCGCCACCGTCACCGAATGCAGCGGTCCCTCGATCCGCGTTTCCCAGAAGCTGAGAAACTTCTTGAGACTGGGAAACTGCGGGAACACATCGTAATCCTGCCAGACATATTCCTGCAGCAGGCTCAGATGATCGGGCACGCGATAGACGATTTGCGCGGTGGTAAGGCCGAAATCGCGGGGCTCTTCTACATCGACAGGTGACAGGCGCATCACACATCTCCT
Source organism: uncultured Alphaproteobacteria bacterium (assembly GCA_963796775.1). GTDB lineage: Bacteria > Pseudomonadota > Alphaproteobacteria > Rhizobiales > Devosiaceae > Devosia_A. The sequence goes on from CAWCMZ010000007.1 coordinate 1,358,557, forward strand.
TGCACGGACGAGACGCCCAATGCGGAGCCGATTCGCGCCTCGATGACAACAGCGTGACCAAAATTCGTTAACGATTCCAATACATTAGCAGCAGTCGATCGACACTGCTAACAGCGCTGCCGGTCCGCCGCTCATGGTTCCGGAACCATCCTGAGGATCGTGCCGTCCAGCGTCACCACCTGGAGTTCGCCGGCGCTGTCGATGCCGAACGAGCTGATGTTGCCGAGCACCGATCCCCCGGCGACGGCCGCAGACAGCGACCGCGCCCCGCTAGAACGCCTTCCGCATCTCGATGAAGTGGAAGTTGCGATGCACCTCGCCGCTTGCTTCATCGAATGGAAACGGCTCCGTTCGGCCGGTCAGTGAATATCCGCGCCGCCCATACCACTCGATCAGCGGGGTCCGCAGGTTGATCACCACCAGGGTCATCGCGCCGACACCCCAAAGCTCTCGTGCCACACGCTCCGCCTCGGCCAGCAGTGCCTTCCCGAGGCCCTTCGATTGCAGCCGCGGATCGATCGACAGCATGCCGAAATATCCGGCGTCGCCACGCTGCTCGATCAGCACGCAACCGGCCAACCCGTCCCCGCTCTCGGCAAGCACGAAGCGATGCCCCTCGGCAGCAAACAGGCCGGCAATTTCCGCCATCGAGGTCCGCGGCCCCTTCAGCAGGCTGGCCTCGCTCGACCAGCCGATTGCCGCCTCCGGCCCGCGATATGCCCGCTCCACCAGCGCACGCACAGCCGGCACGTCATCCGGCACCGCTACGCGAAACGTGTAATTTGCCTGCATCGTCTCCCAAGCCCTGTTGGTCAGCCAACTGTCAGAAGATTTACAGGAGGCAGCGCCTCCGGCAAGCTTGCTTGCGAACAAAACGGGAATAGTGCTGACTGGCAGCCTCCCGGTCCGGATGTGATTCGCCTGTGCTTGCTACGCCTTCCTATCTCGAACGGCTGAACCCGGCGCAGCGCCGGGCGGTGGAACATGGCGTGGGCGCAGGCGCGGCCTCCGGCCCGCTCCTTGTCATCGCCGGCGCCGGCTCGGGCAAGACCAACACCCTGGCGCACCGCGTTGCCCACCTCATCGTCAACGGCGCCGATCCGCGCCGCATCCTGCTGCTGACCTTTTCGCGCCGCGCTGCGTCCGAGATGTCGCGTCGCGTCGAACGCATCGCCGCGCAGGTGATGGGCACCTCCTCCGGCGCCGTCACCGATGCGCTGCACTGGGCCGGCACCTTTCATGGCATCGGGGCCCGGCTGATCCGCGAATATGCCCACAGCCTCGGCCTCGATCCGGCCTTCACCATCCACGACCGCGAAGACTTTGCCGACCTGATGAATCTCGCCCGGCACGACCTCGGCTTCTCCGAGGCCAGGTCGCGCTTCCCCGCCAAAGGCACCTGCCTCGCCATCTATTCGCGCGCCGTCAACGCCGAAGCCGACCTCGACGACGTGCTGAAATCAGTCTTTCCGTGGTGCGCCATGTGGGCGGCCGAGCTCCGAACCCTGTTCGGCGCCTATGTCGAAACCAAGCAGGCGCAGAATGTCCTCGACTACGATGATCTGCTGCTGTTCTGGGCCGCCATGGTGCGCGACCCCGCCATCGCCGTCGATCTTGGCGGCCGCTTCGATCATGTGCTGGTCGATGAGTATCAGGACACCAACCGCTTGCAGTCGTCGGTGCTTCTCGCTTTGAAACCCGAGGGCAACGGCCTCACCGTTGTCGGCGACGACGCGCAGTCGATCTACTCCTTCCGCGCCGCCACCGTGCGCAACATACTCGACTTCCCGGCGAGCTTCTCGCCCGCTGCCGACATCGTCACGCTTGACCGCAATTACCGCTCCACCCAGCCCATCCTCGACGCCGCCAACGCTGTCATCTCGGAGGCGGCGGAACGCTTCACCAAGAACCTGTGGACCGAGCGGCAATCCACTGACAGGCCTCAGCTTGTCACCGTCAGGGACGAGGCGACCCAGGCCCTCTACGTGGTGACGCGCATTCTCGAATGCCGCGAGGCTGGAACGCCGCTCAAGCAGCAGGCCGTGCTGTTCCGCGCCTCCAGCCATTCCGGCCCGCTCGAGATCGAGCTCGCCCGCCGCAACATTCCGTTCGTCAAGTTCGGCGGCCTCAAGTTCCTCGATGCCGCCCACGTCAAGGACGTGATGTCGCTGCTGCGCTGGATTGAAAATCCGCGTGATCGTGTCGCCGGTTTCCGCGTCCTGCAGCTGCTTCCCGGCGTCGGCCCGACCACCGCCGCCCGCGTTCTCGATGCCATGGCGGAAGCGCCGCGCCCGTTCTCCCTGCTCGCTGAGACCCCGGCCCCGCCGCGCGGCTCGGAAGGCTGGCCGGCGCTGCTCGAGTTGATCGCCCAGCTGGTTGAGCGGACAGCCGGCTGGCCCACCGAGCTGGATCGCGTCATGCAATGGTATGAGCCGCTGCTGCAGGCGGCCTACGACGATGCGATAGTGCGGCAGGCCGATCTCGCGCAGCTGATGCAGATCGCCTCGGGCTATCCGAGCCGTGAGCGTTTCCTCACCGAGCTGACGCTTGATCCGCCCGATGCCACTTCCGATCAGTCCGGCGTGCCGCTGCTCGACGAGGACTACCTGATCCTGTCGACCATTCATTCCGCCAAAGGGCAGGAATGGAAATCCGTGCATGTGCTGAACGTCGTGGACGGAGCCATCCCATCTGATCTGGGCACCGGCTCGACGCACGAACTGGAGGAGGAACGCCGGCTGCTCTATGTCGCCATGACCCGCGCCAGGGACGACCTGCACCTCATTATGCCGCAGCGCTTCTACGTCCATCAGCAATCGCCGCACGGCGACAAGCACGTCTATGCGCAGCGCAGCCGCTTCGTCACCCGCCCGATGCTGGCGCTGTTTGACGATGTGCTGTGGCCGCCTCTCGCGCCGCTGGCCGTAAAGGGCATCAGTCCGCAGACGCCACGGATCGACATCGCGGCGCAGATGCGCGGCATGTGGACGGCGAAGTGAACAGCGTCCTAGTGGTTGACCAGCGCGGCCGCGCGGCTCAGCAGGCTCGGCGACGGGCTTTGATAGACGATGCGGTTCTTGGTGCCGGGCTCGGCCACCTGCACCTCGCTGCGGCCGCCGCGGCGCGCCGTGCGGTCAGCCATCGCGATGGCCTCCGAGGTTGCCGCGTCCAGCGAAAGGAACGGTCCCTGGGACTGACCGTCGAGGTCGACCCACCAGTTTTCCCGGGCATAGATGACGATATAAATTGCGGTTGCCATGGTCTCGATTCCGAACTCAGTCTTGCCGCGACATCACCAATAAACCCGTCGGCGTTGATTTCGTTGCCCTTTTCGCCGCTATGTTTAATGCCGTGAAAAAGACACCCGCAATTTACTCAATGAACAAGACACGTGCGCGAACGCTTTGGATCGCCGCGCAACGCCTCGATACGACTGCCCCCTTCGGCGCAGGGCATGCCGCCACCACAGCGGCGGTCGAGCACCTGGGCTATGTGCAGATCGACACCATCAACGTCATCGAGCGGTGCCACCACCATATCCTGTTCAACCGCATCCCCGCCTACCAGCGCGCCGATCTGAGGCAGGCGCAGAGCCTCGACAAGACCGTCTTCGAGTACTGGACGCACGCGCTCGCCTACGTTCCGACGCGCGACTTCCGCTACTTCGTCGCCGACATGCGGGACTTCCGCAAGAACCCGATGAAATGGTTCGGCAACGTCGCCCAGAAAGATCTCCGCCGTGTGCTCCGCCTTATCCGGGATGACGGCGCCCTCTCCATTCGCGACATCGCCGACGACGTACTGGTCGAAAAAGAGCACCCCTGGGCGAGCCGAAAACCTTCCAAGGCCGCCCTGCAGGTGGCGTTCTACAATGGTCAGGTCACCATCTCGGAACGGCTGGGAATGCTGAAGACCTATGAGCTGATGGAACGCCATTTTGGCTGGAGCGCGCTGCCCAGGCCGGCGACACCCGGACAACGTGCCGCATATCTGCTCGATCGCGCCCTGCGCAGCCAGGGCGTCGTCAGCCTCGATTCAGTGTGCTTCCTCGACGCCAAAAGCAAACCGCCAGTGCTTGCCGAGATCGAGCGGCGCGTCCGCGGGAAACTGCTCGTGCAGGTGAGCATCGATGATGTAGAGAAGGTGCAATTCTGGGCCACGCCCGAAACGCTGGCCGCGCCGGAGCTGGTCCCCCAGCTCACTCATATCCTCTCGCCCTTCGATCCGCTGATCATCCAGCGCAAGCGCCTGAAACAGCTGTTCGACTACGAGCATCTGTTCGAGGCATACGTCCCCAGGGCCAGGCGGGTCATGGGCTACTTCACCCTCCCCGTACTGGCCGGGACCGATATCGTCGCCGGGCTCGATCTGAAGACCGATCGCGCCGCACAAAAGCTGCTGGTGCAATCCTGGCACTGGCTCGGCACCGGCAGCGCCCGCCGCCACAAGCGCCGGATCGAGGAGGCGCTGTCCCGCTTCGAGCAGTTCCAGCTTGGCAACGGCGGTCAGACGGGCTGATTCGGCGTCCGGGGCGCCGCGCCGCAAACGGAAACGGCGGCCCGAAGGCCGCCGTTCCTGCATTCTGGTGTCGCTTGGGTGCTGCCTATTGCAGGCGGTAGCGCACCGTGGCGCGCAACTCGTGCACGGTATTGCCGTTGAGATAATAGGGATTGAACGGGAATGCGTCCTGCCCGTTGGTGATGGTCGGCATGTAGATCATGCGGTAGCCGACATCGGCGACCCACTGACCCGCGTCGTAGGTAACGCCGGCCATGCCGGCAACCGCCGGGGTGAAGCCATCGCCGTCCGGGATGCCGGCGACCGGCAGGCCGGTCACGTCATCGCGCACCGCAGCCTGGTAGTAGGCACCGCCGAGGCCAGCGCCGACATAGGCACCGAGGCCGCCTTCGGCCGACCCGCCCATTCCCATGCCGGGCCCGCCGAGCGGGAAATCATAATAGACGTTGGCCAGCGCCACGGCAGAACGCAGATTGAGATGCTCCACGCCGTCGGAGAGACCGTTGTTCTGCAGGTAGTCGAGGGTCAGGTCGGCACGCAGCCCGTCACCGGTTTCGTAGCCGAAGCCAGCGCCCACCGAGTACCCATAGCCCAGCCCGCTTGGGTTGGTGATGGTGCCAACCGTGTCGACGTGCTGGTAGGTGTGCATGACATTCGCGCCGAGGCTGGCGCGCAGATAGAAGCCACCCGGCATGCCGTAGTCGACGCTGGGCACTTCCACGTCAGGATATTCCGGCATATCGGCCGCCCGGGCAATCTGGGCGCCGGCAGAGGCGGCAACAGCCACCAACGCGACAGCTAGGAGTTTACGCATTTCACAAGTTCCTTCATTTGGCCACGACACCAGTCGAGTAAGGCCAGTATCCCTGCACTTTCTTAAATCTCACTTAACCCTAACCCTTAACCCTAACAGGGCCCTAAACTGCTCCAGTTGCTTAACGGACGTTAAGTATTCACGCAGCGGTTGCTTGTTGGATTGTGAGCGGCCCGTCAGTCGGCGGAGTACACCCGGCCATCGTGCGGCGACCCGGTACGTCCCCTTCACAGACGGGAGGCTGGGACGTCGATCAAGGACGCATAGGCCAGGCTACCCCTGCGCTGGAACCGCATTCTTGTGGATGCTTCAGCAGGAACGGCTGGGTGGTTTGGCTAGGCCACCTGCTTGATCGTCGACGCGATCTCATCGACCACCGCGTCGACAAGTCCCCTGTCGTCGCTCTCGGCCATCACCCGGATCACCGGCTCGGTGCCCGATTCGCGGATGACCAGCCGCCCGCCGGCGCCCAGCCGCGCGCGGCTTTCGGCGATGACCTGCACCACCAGCTTGTGGTCGAGCGGCTTGCCCTGCTTGTAGCGCACGCTGGTCAGCAGCTGCGGCACCTTCTCGAAGCGCTGGCAGATCTCGGAGACCGGCCGGCCCTCCTGCTTCAGCACGGCCAGCACCTGCAGCGCCGCCACCAGCCCATCGCCGGTGGTGGTGAAATCGGACAGGATGATATGCCCGCTCTGCTCGCCGCCCACATTGAAGCCCTTGGCGCGCATCGCCTCGAGCACATAGCGGTCGCCCACCTGCGTGCGCTCCAGCGTCAGCCCGAGGCCTCCGAGATAGCGCTCAAGCCCGAGATTGCGACATCACCGTCGCGACGATGCCGCCGCCCTTCAGCGCCTCGCGCGCCTGCCAGCGACTGCGGCGATCACCGCCATGAACTGGTCGCCGTCGACCACTTCGCCCTTCTCGTCGACGATGATCACGCGATCCGCGTCGCCGTCGAGCGCAATGCCGATATCGGCGCGCACTTCCTTCACCTTGGCGCGCAGCGCCTCGGGCGCGGTCGAGCCCACCTTGTCGTTGATATTGAAGCCGTCCGGCTCGACGCCGATGGTAAACACTTCGGCGCCCAGTTCCCACAGCGCCACCGGCGCGACCTTGTAGGCCGCGCCATTGGCGCAATCGAGCACCACGCGCAGGCCGGCGAGATCGGCATCGCTGCGGCAACGTGCGCTTGGCGAATTCGATGTAGCGGGTGCGCGCTTCCTCGTCGCGATGCGCCCGGCCGATGTCGCGGCCCTGCGACAGCCGCGCAGCTCATGTCGCTGTCGATCAGCTCTTCGATCTCGTGCCTCGATCTCGTCGCGACAGCTTGTAGCCGTCCGGCCGGAACAGCTTGATGCCATTGTCCTCGAACGGATTGTGCGAGGCCGAGATCATCACGCCCGAGATCGGCGCGCAGCGAGCGCGTCAGCATGGCCACCGCCGGCGTCGGCATCGGGCCCGAGCAGATAGACGTCCATGCCCACGGCGGTGAACCCGGCGGTCAGCGCGCTCTCGATCATGTAGCCGGAGCGGCGCGTATCCTTGCCGATCACCACGCGGTTGCGATGGTCGCCGCGGACGAACTTCAGCCCGGCCGCCATGCCGACCTTCATCGCCAGCTCCGGGCGTCAGCTTGTCGCCATTGGCGAGCCCGCGAATGCCGTCGGTGCCGAAATATTTGCGCGCCATGTGAAAGTATCCCTCGTTCCGCCAGCAAGTCACCATAGCGCATTTCGGCCGCGCCGGTGAATCACCCAGTCCTTGTGCAGTTAATCGTCGATCACGGCGGAATCGCGGCGCCAGACAAAAAGGCCGCCCCGAGGGCGGCCCTTTCAACAGTTCTGCGATTTGGCCTCAGCTGCCCGGCTGCGGCTCCGAGTGCCGCCGTCGCGGCGTCCGGATCGGGGCGCTTCTTGCCCGACTTGCCGGCCGTCGGCACGCCCGTCGACTTCGGCGGCGGGTCCGCGTCGATGTCGCGCATCGGCGTGCTGGCCGTCCATCAGGCCGCGGATCTCGTCGCCGGTCAGCGTCTCGTATTCGAGCAGCGCCTTGGCGATCGTGTGCAGGTCGTCGATGTTCTCGCGGATCACCTTCTGCGCCGTCTGGTAGCCCTCCTCGACGAAGCGCTTCACTTCCTCGTCGACGATCTTCTGCGTCTCGTCCGACATGTGCGTCGTGCGCTGCATCATCGAGCGGCCGAGGAACACCTCGTCCTGGTTGTCGCCGTAGAGCAGCGGGCCGAGCTTGTCGGACATGCCCCATTCGGTCGCCATGGCGCGGGCGAGGCCGGTCGCCATCTTGATGTCGGCCGAAGCGCCCGAGGTGACCTTGTCGTAGCCGAAGATCTCTTCCTCGGCGACGCGGCCACCCATGGCCACGGCGAGGTCGGCATAGGCCTTGCGGCGGGTCAGCGACACCTGGTCGCGCTCCGGCAGGCGCATCACCATGCCCAGCGCACGGCCGCGCGGGATGATCGTCGCCTTATGGATCGGATCGGAGCGTCCATCTTGATCGCGAGCAGCGCATGGCCGGCCTCGTGATAGGCGGTGAGCTTCTTGTCCTCCTCGGTCAGGCTGAGGGTGCGGCGCTCGGCGCCCATCATCAGCTTGTCCTTGGCGTCCTCGAACTCGGCCATGGTGACGAAGCGCTTGTTGCGGCGCGCCGCCAGCAGCGCCCCCTCGTTGACGAGGTTCATCAGGTCGGCGCCGGAGAAACCGGGCGTACCGCGGGCCAGGACCTTGAGGTCCACGTCGGGCGCCAGCGGCACCTTGCGGATATGCACCTTGAGGATGCTTCTCGCGGCCCGATGACGTCCGGGTTCGGCACGACGACCTGGCGGTCGAAGCGGCCCGGACGCAGCAGCGCCGGATCGAGCACGTCGGGACGGTTGGTCGCGGCGATCAGGATGATGCCCTCGTTGGCCTCGAAGCCGTCCATCTCGACCAGCAACTGGTTGAGCGTCTGCTCGCGCTCGTCGTTGCCGCCGCCGAGGCCGGCGCCGCGATGACGGCCGACGGCGTCGATTTCGTCGATGAAGATGATGCAGGGCGCGTTCTTCTTGGCCTGCTCGAACATGTCGCGGACACGGCTGGCGCCGACGCCGACGAACATTTCGACGAAGTCGGAACCCGAAATGGTGAAGAACGGCACATTGGCTTCGCCGGCGACCGAGCGCGGCGAGCAGCGTCTTGCCGGTACCCGGAGGGCCGACCAGCAGCACGCCGCGCGGAATGCTTGCCGCCCAGGCGCTGGAACTTGCCGGGATCGCGCAGGAACTCGACGATCTCCTCGAGGTCCTGCTTGGCCTCGTCGACGCCGGCCACGTCCTCGAAGGTGATCTTGCCCTGCGTCTCGGTCAGCAGCTTGGCGCGCGACTTGCCAAAGCCCATCGCGCCGCCGCGGCCGCCGCCCTGCATCTGCCGGATGAAGAAGAACCACACGCCGATGATGACGATGAACGGCAGCCAGGAGCGACAGCAGGATCGACCAGAACGGGCTCGATTCCGGCGCCCGGGCAGTGATCTGCACGCCCGTGTCCTCGAGCCGGCTGACGATATCGGCGCCCTGCGGGAGCATGGTCTCGAAGCGCGTGCCGTCGCGCAGCGTGCCCGATGACGACATTGTCGGTGATGGTCACCGAGGTGACGCTGCCGGCATCGACGTCGGTGACGAACTGGCTGTAGCTCTTGTCGGCGACGGAAATCGATCGGGTCGACGACTGGAAGACCTGGAACAGGCCCATCAGCATGAAGAGGATGACGAGCCAGATGGCGAAGTTGCGGAAATTGACGTTCATCAATCCTGTCCTGGATGGCCGGCGCGGGGGGCATCAGCCGGCGGTTGGCGCGGAATGTAGGCCCGCCACTGAGGCGTTACAAGGGCAAGCAGGTGCGGCCGCAAAGCCCGAAAAGTCCAGCTATCATGCCGCCTGGCGGTTAATACGCGTGTCACGACGCTCGGTGCGTTCCGTGCGCCGCTTCGCGCGGCCGCCGTCCCGGCGCGGCTCGCGGCACGATCGCGGACTGTCGTCGCCGTCGCTGCGACGAGGCAGCCGTGCAGCGTCGTCGCGCAGCGGCTCCGCGGCACCAGCCGCGTCGGTCAGCGCCTCGACCGGCCGCCAAGCGGCATGCGGCTTGCGGCCGCCGCCGACGTCGCCGAGCAGCGCCGGCCGACGACCCGCACCGCGACGGCGCGCGGCAGCGCTGCAGCAGCTCGCGCTCGATGCGACGCGCTGCCCGGCGTCGGCCACCGACGGCGCACCAGCGACATCGCCTGCGCGGCCATGCTGACCGAGCGCCACGGTCGGCGTCGCGCATCGCGCTCGGCAAACGTCGCGAGCCGCGCCGGCGTCAGGCCAAGCGCCGCAGCTGCGGCAGCATCTGGCGCCAGCGCACCCGCTCGTAGTCGGGGTCGGCGTTGGAGGGGTCGCCGACCGGCTCAGCCCGGCGCGCGTCGACCACGGCGCGCAGCGCCGCCGGATCGACGCCAAGCAGCGGCCGCACGATCTCAGATCCCTCGATCTCGGCCACGTAGTCCATGCCGCGCAGCCCCTCGATGCCGCTGCCATGCGCGAGCCGCATCAGCACCGTCTCGGCCTGGTCGTCGCAGATGGTGCGCGGTGACCAGCACCTCGGCGCCGTCGGCTGCCATCGCCGTCCGCGATCAGCCGGTAGCGCGCGGCGCGCGCCGCCGCCTGGATGCCGGTCTCCGGCTTGTCGCCGTCCCAGCGCAGCACGCGCGCCGCGAAGCCCGAGCCGCTTCGGCTTCGCGCGACGACAAACGCCGCCTCGTCCGCCGCCTCGGGCCGCAGCCCATGATCGACGGAGTAGACGATGAAGCGCTGGCGCGTCGCCGGTGCGCCTCGCGCATAGCGCGTGCGCCAGCAGCATCAGCGCGAGACTGTCGGCACCGCCCGAGACGGCGAGGCCGACGGCGCGTGAAGTCGGCGAGCGGCGCGAACAGCGCCGCCGGATCGAGCGCGGCGGCCGGCTCAGACCGGGCACTTGCGCCTTGCTCTTCTCGTCGCCGAGCCGCTGCGTGAAGGCCGGCGGCAGGCTCGGATAGCGCTTCGCGACCTCGAAGAAGGTGCGGCAGGCGGTGTCCTGCTCCCCTGCCCCGGTCAGCGCCATGCCGAGCTTGCAGCAGCAGGTCGGGCGCGCGCGGCGCTCTCGGATACTTCTGGTAGCCGGTCAGCAGCACGTCGGCCGCCTCGTCGATAGGCGCCGCGCTGCATCAGCGCCTCGCCCAGCCAGTTGGTGGCGTCGGGCGCCTGCGGATCGTCGGGATAGAGCGCGACGAACTGCCGGAACTGATCCTCGGCGAAAGCATAGTCGCCGCGCACGATGGCGTCGTAGCCGGCCTGATACTGCGCCGTCGGCATCGCCGTTCGAGACCGTGCGTGCCGCCGTCGAGCGTCAGATCGAGCGGCCGGCTCGCCGCCGAGATTGGCAGGTCCGCCACGTCCGAGCGCGCCCCTGCCCGTCGCCGCCGCCCGTGCCGACCAGCGGATCGGCCGAGTCGCCGAGCATCGTCCATCGGCTGCGTCGCAGCGCAGGATCGCCGGTCGCACGCCGATCGAGCGGTGTCGGCGCCGGCAGCGCGTCATTGGTTGCGACCGCTGGGGCCTGCGGCAACTCCCGGCCGGCGTCGCGCCGCCGGATTGAGTTGCCGCCTCAGTTTTTCCGCCAGCACCGCCTTCCAGCTGCTGGAAGCGGAACTCGTTGTCCTCGTCTGCTCTTCGATCAGCGTCTGCATCTGGGTGAGCTGGAACTGCAGGCCCTCGACCTGCCCGGTGAGCACGCGGATCTGCTCCTCGAGCTGCTGGATGCGCACCGCGAGCTGCGCGGCCTCGCTGCTGGTTCTGCGCCATGGCGACGCGCTGGCGTCGAGCAGGCGCAGCGGCGAGCATCGAGTGCCGAGGCAGCGAGCATCCGCCGCGACGGCCTGGCAGGCAAGTCGTGAAGCGCACGATGAGGTTCTCCGTCATGAGCTGGCGCCGACGACCGGTGCAGCACTAGGGCGATGACGACGGCGAATAGAGCGCAGCAATTTGGTCAAAACAAAGCGCCGGAGCCCAGTACATGGACCCCGGCGCCTATGCCTCCAGCCGGGTCGCGCCGGTGCGTACGCGGGACCAGACGCCCGCAGCCTCACGCCCGGGACCACCGAGCTCGACTCTACTGGACGACCGTCACCGCGCGGCGGTTCTGTCACCAGCACGAGATATCGTTGCAGATCGCCACCGGGCGTTCCTTGCCGAACGACTTCGTGGTGATGCGGTCGGCGCTGACGCCGCGCGCCACGAGGTAGTTGACCACCACCGAAGCGCGCCGGGCGCCGAGCGCGATGTTGTACTCGCGCGTGCCGCGCTCGTCGGCATGGCCTTCGATCAGGATGCGGTAGTTGGTGTAGTGGTTGAGCCAGGCGGCCTGCTTGTCGAGCGTCGCCTGTGCCGTCGGCGGTGAGCGCCGAAGAGTCGGTCTCGAAGAACACGCGGTCGCCGACCGTGACCAGGAATTCCTGCTGGCTGCCCGGGGCGCCGCCGCCGGGCCCGAGATTGCCGACGCCGGTGCCGTTGCGCGAACAGGCCGCACAGCGCCACGACGAGGACGACGAGCGCAGCGGTGCGCAGAACTGGCGATAATGGGCGTGCAGAACGCATCCGGGGCGATCTCCTGAAACGATGAAATTGCTGTCCGCCTTTTACCGCGCGTTATCTTAAGGCGGCGTGTTTGAGAGTGGTTAATTCAGCCTCAATCTGGCGGCAATGTGGCGGAAAACCGGCCTTTTCTGCATTGTGGCAATTATGCACCGGAATGCCGCGACAACGTCTTCAACCTTAACGAAGACTTGCGATTTAGCGCCCCAATTCACGTCTCTGCCACGCGCCAGACCAGTCCGCCATCGGCGACCGCCGCTTCCAGCCGGTCGACCGCCCCACCCAGCTTCACATCGATGATCGCCAGATATTGCGTCCAGCTGGCCATCCCACCCAGTTCCTGATCGCCGTCGGAAATGCCCCTGAGCGCCACCAGCGGCAGGCCGAAGTGCTGGCAGGCCCTGAGCACCGCGTAGGTCTCCATGTCGACCATGTGCTCGGTGATCCCGTCATAGCCCCGCCCGCTCACCACATTGGCCCCGGTCGAGAGGCTCGCCATCGGGATGCCCGGCACGAACGGCCCCAGCGGCAGCGTCGCCGGCTGATCGAGGAATGGCACCACGCCCCGCTCGAACCCCAGCGCCGACGCGTCCATGTCGCGCCACGCCACGCCGCTCGCCTGATAGAGGCCGCATTGCTCGAGCTGTGCCGATCCGGCCGAGCCCAGAGACACCACCAGCAGCGGCAGCCTGTCCTCGGCCGCCAGCTTCGTCAGATGTTCGGTCACCGCGATCGCCGCCTCGACCGGCCCGACCCCGGTAATCAGCGGCGAAATCCGGCTCCTGAGCTCCGGCCCGTATTCCAGCTCCGTCGCCATCACATAGAGCAGGTCGGCGACCCCGGGCTTACGGTTCGCGAACGGCATCGCTTACGTCCTCAGCGCGCTCCATGCCGGGTCGGACGCATACGAGTCCGTCTTGATCTGCTGCTCGTTGCGGCCCCAGATGTCGACCGTCCACAGGCCCGGGCCGGCATCGCCGCCCGGATCGCGGAAGAACATGATGACCCGGCCGTTCGGGCACCAGGTCGGGCCCTCGGCATGAAAGCTCGACACCAGAATGCGCTCACCCGATCCATCCGGCTTCATCGTGCCAATCTGGAAAGCCCCGCCCGACTGCCGCGTATAGGCGATGAGATCGCCCTTGGGCGACCATACCGGTGTCGAATAGCTGCCCTCGCCGTGCGAGATGCGCTGCGCCCCGCCGCCGCCCGCGCCCATCAGATAGATCTGCGGCTGCCCGCCGCGGTCGGACTCGAACACGATCTGGCTGCCATCCGGCGAATAGGAGGGGCTGGTGTCGATCGCTGCCCCCGATGTCAGCTGCACCGCCTTGGCGCTGTTCACACCCGCCGCATAGATATTGGTCACGCCGCCGTTCGACACCGAAAACACCACCGTGCCGCCGTCCGGCGAAAACCGCGGCGCGAACGACATCGGCGCATTGTTGATCAGCTTTCTCGGCTTGCCGCCCAGCGCGCTGACATAGACCTGCGGGTTGCCGTCGTCGTAGCTGGTGAACGTCACCATATCGCCCCGCATCGACAGCCGCGGCGTCAGTGTCAGCGAACTGCCGGAGTTCAGCGTCTTTGAATTGAAGCCGTCCTGATCCATGATGGCCAGTTGCTTCTTGCGGTTCGCCTTCGGCCCGCTCTCGGCGATGTAGACGATCTGCGTATCGAAATACCCCGTCTCGCCGGCCATCGACTGGTAGATCGCGTCGGAGACGATGTGCGCGATCCGCCGCGCGTTCTGCGGATCGGTCGAATAGGAGTTGCCCACCACCTGCGCCGATTGCTGCGTGTCCCACACCCGCACCGAAGACTCGATGGTGCCGCCACGCTCCACCTGCCCCATCACCAGCGCGTCGACATTGATGGCGCGCCACGACGCGAAATCCGGCTCCGCCGACACATCGCCCACCTGCACCGGCAGCGTCGATGGATCGAGCGGCACGAACAGCCCCGAGCGCTTGAGGTTGGCCCGCACGATGTCGGCGATCTCGCGCCCGAACGTCGGGTCCGATGAGGCGAAGTCCGGAATGGCAATCGGCAGCGGCGTGAAATTGCCGCCCGAGACGATGATCTCGACCAGTGCCGCGGCCGGCGTATTGGCAATCGCCAGCGCTCCGCCTGCCAGGCCGAGCTTCAACAGATTGCGCCGGGTGAACAGATTCATTGTCGTCTCCATCTTTGGCCCGCGGCTCCACTGGCTGCTCATAGCAGTTCCCGTGGATCGAAGGTGGCTTTTACTTCCTGGCCGACGGCCATGGCATAGGGACCGCAACGCAACACCGCCCGGCTCGCGGCCGAGGCCAGCGCCCGTTCCAGCGGCGTCCCAGCAGTGCTGAGGATATCGGGGGTACCGACCACGTTGCCGCCCGCGTCGAGATTGAAATGCAGTTGCGCCGTGATCCCTGCCTCTACCGCCCCTGCGGGCACGCTCAGGCAGTTCTTGATCTGCGCCACCAGCCCGTCGAGCTGCGATTGCGTCAGCCGCGATGCGGTGCCGCTCGATTTGCCCAGCGTAGGCGTTCCGCCCGAACCGGTGGTCGCGCCGCGCGAGGTCTCGTTGTTGATGATCGAAGCGACCTGGTCGGCCTCCTTGGCCGCCTTGTCCTTGGCGAGCTTGGCCTGCTCGGTGCGCTTCTGCTCGGCGTCCTTCTTCTTTTTCTCGTCCGCCGCCTTCTGCTTGGCCGCGTCTTCGGCAGCCTTCTTCTTTTCGGCGTCCAGCTGTTTCTTGAAATCGGCCCGCGCCTGGTCTAGCGAGGCCGTCCGCATCACCGGCTTCGGCGTCGTATCGGCAGGCTCCTCGACCGTCTGCGGGGCCGCCAGCACCGGATCGGGCTGAGTCTCGACCGGTGTCGGTTCGGCCGGCGCCGGCGCAACCGGCTCCGGCTCCGCCACCGGCTCGGGCTGCACCACGGCTTCCTTGACCGGCTCCGGTTCAGGCTCGGGCTGCACTTCGGGCACCGGCTCGGGCGCTGTGTTGACCACCGGCGCCGGTGTCTCCTTCGCCGTCTCCTCCGGCGTCACCTGATCTTCCTCGGTATTGCCGGTCGGCTGCGCCAGTTCCGCCGGCGCCTTGTCCTCGACAATGGCTGGCGTCTCGGTCTCCACCACCGTGCTCTTCAGCGACCCGGCGCGGATATTGGTGATGGTGTCGATGGGCACGAGGTCGACGGCGATCGATTTCGACCACTTCGGGCGTGTACGGCTTGGCCGATCCCAGCCCCACAATCGCGATGATCAGGAGAGCGGAATGAAAGACAACGGATGTGGCGAATCCGGCCTTCATCACTTGCCCTGTTCTTGTTCCGTGATCAGTCCGATCTTGGCGTATCCGGCCGCCGAGAGCACACCCATGACCTTCATCACCGACCCATAGCCGGCGTTCTGGTCGCCGCGCACAAAGATGCGCTCCTCCGGCCCGTTCGGCGCCACCGCCGCCAGTTCGCTCACCAGGTCCTCGAGTGCGACGAGCTTGTCCAGCACGTGGATCTGGCCATCGAGACTTACCGTTACGGTGACCG
The DNA here is from genome assembly GCA_963796775.1 of uncultured Alphaproteobacteria bacterium. Classification (GTDB taxonomy): domain Bacteria; phylum Pseudomonadota; class Alphaproteobacteria; order Rhizobiales; family Devosiaceae; genus Devosia_A. Next base: position 1,374,077 of record CAWCMZ010000007.1, read on the forward strand.
GCTTGGATTCGGTGTTGAGTTCCTTGGCTTTGGTCTGCGGCAGGTCGATCGGCACCCCGACCGTCAGCAGCGGCGCCGCCACCATGAATACGATCAGCAGCACCAGCATCACGTCGACCATTGGCGTGACGTTGATATCCGACATCGGCTTGCTGCCGCTGCCGCGCCGCCCGCGCCGTCGTCCGCCGCCGCCCTTGCCTGCCAGCGCCATGGCCATTTACTGGCGGCCCCTGGCTTCGAGCTGGCGCGACAGGATGGTGGAGAATTCGTCGGCAAAGCCCTCGAGCCGGCTCACCAGCTTGTTCGCGTCCCCCGAGAGCTTGTTGTACGCAATGGTCGCCGGAATAGCCGCCAGCAGCCCGAGCGCCGTGGCGAACAGGGCCTCGGCAATACCCGGCGCCACCACCGCAAGGTTGGTGCTCTTGGAAGCCGCGATCGACTGGAACGAATTCATGATACCCCATACCGTGCCAAAGAGGCCGATAAAGGGCGACGCCGATGCTACAGTCGCGAGGAACCCCAGCCGCCGCTCCAGCCCCTCGCTCTCGCGCGAAATGGCGACGTCCAGCACCTTGTCGAGGCGCGACTGCACGCCCAGTGACGACGACGCATTCTGCTCGTGGCTGCGCTTCCATTCCTGCATCGCGGCAACAAAGATCGCGCCCAGCCCCATGGACGGTTTCTCCTGCATCGACTGATACAGTTCCTCCAGCGACTGCCCGGACCAGAAAATCCGCTCGAACTTGTTCATCTCGCGCCCGGCGCGCCCGTAGAGCAGCGATTTGTCGACGATGATCGCCCAGCACCAGACCGACGCGCCCAGCAGTCCGAGCATGACGATCTTGACCACCCAGTCGGCGCTCAGAAACAGTGCAAGCAGCGAGAAGTCCACCGCCTCTGGCGTAACCGCGCCAACAGCGTCCATAGCGTCCATGAATGGGTCCTTTCGGTTCGGCCCATTTTGACCGGCCCTGTGCGGCCGTCGATGGGGTTCAAATTTGTCAAATTTAAGTGAAATGCCCGGATTTCCGGACCTTTCACCGGCCATCTCCTGCCTGCCGCCTTTATGGTCAATGAATCGTTAACAATCCGATTCCGCCCCACCGTTTCCCTTTGTCGTCGAAGCCCCCGCACCGCCCCCTCAGTCAACTCCCCCCATGTGGAGAGGGGCCAAGGGAGGGGAAGCAGCACAAGCAGAATCCTGGGCCGCCCCAACCCCCCTGCGTCACGCCAGTCTCCCAGTCGACATCGCGTGCCACACGCCGTCACCTCCAACCCCCGCTCCCACCTCAATTCCCCAACTTATCCCCCTCCCATCCACAGCGCGTATGATCCCCCTCATCCGCACCCCGAAGCGAGATCATGACGAGTGGTTGGGGTGAGGGAGGCTGGTGGATCGGGGGTCGCCCCGGTTCGGGCTGGCGGCACAGATGTCACCTGGCGGGCTGCCGGTCCATCCTATCCGGATGGAGACGAGCAGCCGAGGAGCGAGCCCTGTGCCACAGTCACCAACTCCAGTCGTTCCGGCGAGGCGGAAGCCTCATTATTGCGGACTACCCGCTCGGCTGAACGCCTCGCCGGGACCGCTTCACTGCTGCGAACCCGGATGCCCATGGCAGTCCGGCGCCTCGGCTCGCCCCACCCGCAGCACCCGCGGATAGACTGGAACAACACTTCATATCACCGGGAGAAAATTCTCAGGACACCGTGAACCGTTCGATCACCGCCCTCGGCAGCCGCGCCACTCCACCAGCCGTCTTGACCGCTACCACCACAACGTCGGCGCGCGTCAGCACGGTGCCCGCCCGGGAAATGATCTGCCGCAGCCGCAGCCGAGCCCCCGTCATGCCGATCACCTCGGTCGTTACCCCCAGCATGTCGTCGATATGCGCCGCCCCCTCGAATTCAATCGACATCGAGCGCACCGCAAACGCGATGCCGGCCTTCGCCAGCTCGGAGTGGTGGATGCCGCCGTCGCGCAGGAACTCCGTCCGCGCCCGCTCGAAAAACTTGAGGTACGCCGCATGATAGACATTGCCGGAAAAATCGGTGTCCTCGTAGTAGACGCGCACGGCAAAGCTATGCGGACTCACGGCTCCTCCGGCTCCTCAAACAGGCTTGCCTGCAGCCCCACAAAGCCCTGCGGCACGATCATCCCCAGATGCTGAAACGCCGTTCCGGTCAGCATGCGGCCGCGCGGCGTGCGCTGGATGAACCCCTGCTGGATCAGGTACGGCTCGACGATCTCCTCGATCGCGTCGCGCGGCTCGCTGAGCGCCGCCGCGATGGTCTCGATCCCAACCGGCCCGCCGCCATAGAATTCCGCGATGGTCTTGAGGTAGCGCCGGTCGAGCTGGTCGAGCCCACGCGCATCGACGTCCAGCCGCAGCAACGCCCTGTCGGCCACCGCGCGGGTAATCTCCTTCACCCCGTCGACCAGTGCAAAATCCGTGACCCGGCGCAGCAGCCGCCCGGCAATGCGCGGCGTGCCGCGCGACCGCCGCGCCACTTCCATTGCGCCATCCGCCGCCATGCTGACGCCCAGCAGCCGCGCCCCGCGCTCGACGATCTTCACAAGTTCTTCCGGCGTATAGAAATTGAGCCGGACCGGTATGCCGAAGCGGTCGCGCAGTGGCGTCGTCAGCAGGCCCGCCCGCGTCGTCGCGCCGATCAGCGTGAACTTCGCCAGATCGATCCGCACCGATCGCGCCGCCGGCCCCTCGCCGATGATCAGATCGAGCTGATAGTCCTCCATTGCCGGGTAGAGTATCTCCTCGATCGCCGGGTTCAGCCGATGGATTTCATCGATGAACAGGACATCCTTGTCCTCGAGGTTGGTCAGCAAAGCGGCAAGGTCGCCCGCCTTGGCAATCACCGGCCCCGATGTCGCCCGGAAGCCAACGCCGAGCTCGCGCGCCACGATCTGCGCCAGCGTCGTCTTGCCAAGTCCCGGAGGACCGACGAACAGCACATGATCGAGCGCCGCCCCGCGCTGTCGCGCCGCCGCGATGAACACCTCGAGATTGGCTCGCGCCTCCGCCTGTCCGATGAATTCGGAAAAACCAGTCGGCCTGAGCGACACATCCAGAGGGTCGTCGCGGCCGGCAACAGGAGAGGTGAACGCGGTCACTTGAGCAGGTCCATGCCTGAACTCAATTCCCTGAGCCCCAGACGGATCAGCGTCTCGGTCGCAGCGCCATCGCCCTCTTTGCCCACTACCCGCGCCACCGCCGCGGAGGCCTGCGCGCTCGAATATCCAAGATTGCTCAGCGCCGAAACCGCATCGGCGACATTGGAACGCGCCGTGCCATCACCCAGCGCCGTCTGCAGCCCCAGCACGCCCGCATCGATGCCGCCGATTGCCGGCACCCTGCCCTTCAGTTCGGTCACCACGCGGATCGCAAGTTTCGGACCGACGCCGTTGGCGCGACCGATCATCGCCTTGTCCTGCAATGCGATAGCGGTCGAAATCTCGGAGACGGCAAGTGCCGAAAGGATCGATAGCGCCACGCGCGCGCCGACGCCCTGCACGGTCATCAGCAGCCGGAACCACGCCTTCTCGGCATCCGTCGCGAATCCGTACAGCCGGATCATGTCCTCGCGCACGATCATCTCGACAAACACCACCGTCGCTTCGCCCACGCGCGGCAGCGCCGACAATGTCTTGGTTGAACAGAATGCCTCATAGACCACCCCGCCCACGTCAACATGGACAAAGTCATCCCCGTACCCGTCGACCAGCCCCTTCAGCTTGCCGATCATGCGCTGGCCCTGAGCTTGAGCACGGTTCGATGGTGCGCATGGCAGATGGCGATGGCCAGCGCATCGGCCGCGTCGGCTCCCTTGAACTCGGCAGTCGGCAGCAGCGTCTTCACCATCAGTTGCACCTGCGTCTTGTCGGCGTGACCGGTGCCGACCACCGACTTCTTCACCAGATTGGCCGCGTACTCTCCAACCGCCAGACCCAGCGCCGACGGCGTCATCAGCGCGACACCACGCGCCTGTCCCAGTTGCAGGGCGGACCGCGCGCCAGCCGACACGAAGGTCTCCTCGATCGCCGCCTCCTCCGGCCGATATTCGACAATCACCCCACTGAGGCCTTGGTGGAGCAGCACCAGCCGTTCGGCCAGCGGCAGGTTGACGGGGGGCGTCACAGTGCCGCAGGCGACAAAACTCAGACGGTTGCCGTGGCTCTCGATAATGCCCCAGCCACAGCGCCTGAGCCCCGGATCAATCCCGATGATTCGCACCATATTGGCCATTTCCAAGCATTAGGGCAGTCCGGATACCCTACCAAGCGCAAAGTGAACAAAGCAGAAACATGGTCTGGGGATAAGTCCCGACAGCTAAACTTTTACGCATCGCCACAAGTCCACGTTCAGCCGCCCCGCCTATGGGTAGCCAACGATACATTCGAGATCAGAATGCTTGAGACCCTGCGTGAACTGCCACAAGCAGCGTGGACCAGCATCATTCGCTGGACCGCGATCACCACTGCGATTTCCGTCGCTATCTCGGTTATTGTCTCGGAACTGATCCTCAACGTTCTGTCGCAAGGTATCAACGGCCCTGGCCTGATGGCCGCGATCGTCCTGCCCATCGTCCTCGGCGGGCCCATGATGTTCTATCAGGTGCTGCGCCATCAGCAGCTGAAGCTTGCCAACCACAAGCTCCAGGTGTTGGCGTCGACCGACTGGCTGACGGCTTGCCTCAACCGGCGCGCCTTTACCACCGAGGTCACGCAGCATCTCGACCGCGCCAGTGCGGAGCAGCGCCCGGCTGGGGCGTTCCTTGTTGTCGACGCAGACCATTTCAAGGTCATCAACGACCACTTTGGGCATGAGCACGGCGACGAGGCGCTTCGCATCATCGCCGATACCATCAAGGCCAGCGTGAGGGACGGCGACCTCGTCGGCCGCGTCGGCGGCGAGGAATTCGGCGTATTTCTGGTCGACGCCGATTTCGAAACAGCACGTGCCGTGGCGGAACGCATCCGGCAGTCCATCAATGCAGCGGTATTTGCTCCCACTGGCGCAGAGCATCCGCTCACCGCAAGCGTCGGCGGTGCGTTCTTCGACCAGGCAATCGCCTTCACCGATCTCTTCCGCATCGCTGACCAGCGGCTCTACGGCGCCAAGCAGTCCGGCCGCAATCGTGTCGATATGATCCACGCCTCCGCCGATCGGTCCCTGCTTCTGGGCCAGCCCGCCTTCAACTGATTCGCCGCTCGATAAAATTGCCAGGACCGTCGTGAGGCCAATCTAAACGCATTGCGCCGATATTGTTGCCTATGAAAGAGGCAAAGATCCCTTCGTCGAGGCGCAGCACGCGCCTAGACTTTTCGCCCGTCGGCTGGGGACGGGTGCTCCTGTGGACCGTGTTCGGTACACTGGGGTGCGTTGCCGTGACGCTGTTCGTGGATTCCTTCAATTTTGTTGCTCTGAGCGAAACCGCCCGCCTCCGGGCTCTCCTCATCGACATCATCCTCCCGATCGTCCTCGCTGTGCCGCTGCTGCTGTTTCTCACCATGAAGCTTCGCGAACTGGCCATCGCACACGAGCGCCTGACACTCTTCGCCTCAACCGACAGTCTGACTTCGGTACTGAATCGGGGCGCCTTTACGGCGCTCGTCGACGCCTACCTCACCGGCACCAGGGCGAACGATCTGGAAACCAGGGGCGCGCTCCTGGTCATCGACGCCGACAACTTCAAGTCAATCAACGACGGCTACGGCCACGACAAGGGCGACGAAGCCTTGCAGATCATCGCCGCAACCATCCGGTCATTGCTTCGAGCCCCCGACCTGGTCGGCCGCATCGGCGGCGAGGAGTTCGGCATCTTCCTGCCGGGCTCTGACGCCGCGCAGGCGGAAACGGTCGCCGAGCGCATTCGTGAGACCATAAACGACGCCACTTTTCGTCCGGATGGCAACCGCAGGAAGCTCTCGGTAAGCGTCGGCGGGGCGGTGTTCGATCACCGCATCAGCTTCAACGACCTGTTCAGGTACGCCGACCAGCAATTGTACCTCGCCAAACACAACGGGCGAAACCGCGTCGCGGTCGCCGCCGTCGCCGACCACGGTCGCCGTCCTCTCGCAGCGGCCTAACCTGGCAGCTTTGCCATGTCCTCGTCGCTCATCTCGAAGTTCGAGTAGACGTTCTGCACGTCATCGTCATCTTCGAGCAGGTCGATCAGCTTCAGCAATGTCTCGCCCTTCTCGGCATCCACCGGAACATAGTTCTGCGGCTTGAAGATTGCCTTGACCGACTCCGCCTCGCCCAGCGTCTTCTCGAGCGCCGCCGAAACTTCATTCATCGTCTCGAACGAGGTGTAGATCCAGTGCCCTTCCTCGTCGCTCTCGACGTCGTCGGCGCCCGCCTCGATGGCCGCTTCCATGACCTTGTCGGGCCCCCCAACTTGGGCCGGATAGAAGATCTCGCCCACGCGATCGAACATGAAGCCAACCGAGTTGGTCTCGCCTAGCGCGCCGCCGTTCTTCGACAAGCGCGGAGCGCACATTGGATGCGGTGCGATTGCGGTTGTCGGTCAGCGTCTCGACAATGATCGCCACGCCGCCGGGGCCGTAGCCCTCATAGCGGATCTCTTCATAGTTCTCGCCGTCGCTGCCGGTCGCCTTCTTGATGGCGCGTTCGATATTGTCGCGTGGCATCGACAGCGACCGGGCGTTGGTGACGGCAAGCCGAGGCGCGAATTGAACGCCGGATCGGGCGCACCAAGCTTGGCCGCCACGGTAATTTCGCGTGCCAGTTTGGAGAAGACTTTCGAGCGCGCCGCGTCGGACTTGCCCTTGCGGTGCATGATATTTTTCGCATGTGAATGGCCGGCCATACGGTCACTCCCCCCAATATTTGGATTGATTTCGGTCGCGCGTTATAGGCAAAGCGCCACGGAATGTGAAGCACCGCGCTCCGTCAGAAGCCCGGTAGCACCTGAGCCAGTGTGCCACCAATCCTGAGCGGACTCATCTTTACGGCAAGACCGGTTTGTGCGTCCGTCTCGACCATAACGCCGCAAAGCGTCGCCTCGCCCTCCGCCGGCGTGAAGCGGCCCTGTGGGATGCCCGTCAGGAACCGGTTGAGCGGCTCCTCCGTATCGACCCCGATGACGGAGTCGAAATCGCCGCACATGCCGGCATCGGCCATCAGCGCCGTTCCGCCCTTTAGGATGCGGTGGTCGGCCGTCGGGATATGGGTGTGCGTGCCGACCACCAGCGATACCTTGCCATCAAGAAAGAAGCCCCATGGCCTGGATTTCCGACGTCGCCTCGGTGTGGAAGTCGACGATGATCGCATCGGCCTGTTCGCCAAGGGGACAGGCGGCAACGGCGGCCTCGACCGCGCGGAACGGATCGTCAGCCGGGTCCATGAACACCCGGCCCAGCGCGTTGATCACCAGCACCTGATGGCCGTTGCGCCCCTCGATCAGCGTTGCGCCGCGCCCCGGCGTTCCCGGCGCCATGTTGAGCGGCCGGATCAGCGGTTGCTCGCGCGCGATATAGGACAGCGTGTCGCGCTGGTCGAAGGCGTGGTCGCCCAGCGTCACGACGTCGGCGCCGGCTGCCTTCAGGGCATCGAAATGACGCTTCCGTCAGCCCGCGGCCGTGGCTGGCGTTTTCGCCATTGACGACGACGAAATCGAAGCCTGTAGCGCTCGAAATCAGGCCCGGCAGCCGCTCCGATAATCGCGTCGCGCCCGGCGCGGCCCACCACATCGCCCAGAAACAGCAGCCTCATACGGCGCCGGCCTTCACGGCGAAATGGCGTCACGCCTGCCTCGGTAACAACAGCATCGAGCGGCACGTCGTGCGGCTCGCGCGGGATTGCGGTCAGTTCCTGGGCGGCGAAGGCCAGCCGATCAGACGCGGTTTCTTCGTCATGGCAGCGAGCGTCCGGTCGTAATAGCCGCCGCCATAGCCCAGCCGCGTGCCATGTTTGTCGAAGCCCAGCAGCGGCACGATGATGACATCCGGCTCCACGCTGCGGCGCCAGCTCTGCCGGGGCGCCAGCGTGCCAAACCCGGCCGGATAGAGCGGCGCGCCCTGCTCCCAGAGCCGCAGTTCCAGCGGCATCGTCGTCGCCCAGCACGACCGGCAGGCACACCGGCTGCAAGCTGTCCATCAGCCGCACCAGATGGGCTGGCAGTCGAGCTCGTCGCGGATGCGCCAATAGGCGGCAACGATCTCGCCCGGCATCAGCGGCACGCCGCTGAAAAAATGCTCCGCGGCGGCCTTTCGCCGCGTCGATGCGGACCGAATTGCCGATCGCGGCGCGCTGGGCATGCGCCTTGCGCCCGCAACGCCGCCTTGGCCTCTTCGATCTTCGCGTCGATCATGCGGCCGCTTTCTTTGCCGGGAAATAGGTGCCGCCCTGGCCGTGGGATATGCGATCCCGGGAACCTACTTAAGTAGGTGGGCGCCGTATGTCCGAACCCACGGGTCCGGTCAGGGACAGCTCCCTTAGAGATCGATAAGGCCCCGGGGATAATGATGGTCCTCACGCACCGGGCAGCACTTGACATATAGGAGGATCAGATGTGGAGCGCAAACCGGCGTCCACAGCTATCGCGCCTCATTCTTCAGGCGTCAGCAATGCCGTCGATGAACGCCCGCTTGGCCGCGGTGTAGCTGGCCCTGCTGTCGGCAAAGCGCTCCGCCAGGCCGACCTTCAGCTTCTCGTAGGCGACTGCGAGTGCCGGATCGGCCCAAAGCCGGTCGCGAAACCGGAGGTTGCGCTGCCAATGGTAGCCGCAATGCTCGACCGCGTGCACCAGGTGGGTGCGCGCCTCTCCCAGCCCGAACAAGTGATCGTCGGGCACCATGTCGGTGCCCACATAGTCGTAGCCCAGCGACCGCATGGGCCCAACCACGCCGCACCAGCCTCGAAATCGGCAAGTCCGACCAGAATGTCCAGCACCGGCTTGGCCATGATACCCGGAATTGACGTGCTGCCGAAATGCTGGATATCGACCACGAGCGGTCCGATTGCGCCAAGCAGCCGCTGTCGTTCCTGCTCGTAGAGCGGTCCCCAACGCGGGTCATTCGGCACCAGCACCACCTTGCCGGCGGGTAAGCCCAGCGCCGCTCCAGGTTGACGGACCATGCCTCAGCCGGTGCCTTGCGATCCGGTCTCGTCGATTGCGGTGGCGATGGCTTCGACCTTGCGGGCGGCCTCGGCCAGCCGCTTGGCGAATTTGCGCTCCAGATCCTCTGTCTCACGCGTCAGCGCCTCGCCGGCCTCGGTCAGATCGGCCACGTCCTGGTTGCAGTTGCGTCAATGCGCCGTTCGGCCTCCGCCAGTTCATCGATGACCGCAATCCCGGCCATCACCGTCAGCCGGTTGTCGCCGATCTCGCCGAAATCGCCCTTGAAGCCATCGACATGTCTGTTGAACCGCTCGGCCAGACCGAGCAGATGCTCCTCCTGGCCCTCCTCGCAGGCCATGCGGTACTTGCGGCCGTTGATCTCGACATTGACCTCGGGCATCGCCGTCCTACTTCGCCAGCACTTCGCGCACCGTTTCCATCGCATCGACCAGCCGGCGCGACACTTCGTCGGCGCTGTCGTCGAGCCGTTTGGCCTTGGCGCTGACCTTGTCGAGTTCGCTCGCAAAGCGCGCCCGGTCGCTCAGCAGCTTCTGCGTATCGGCTTCGATCCGGCTGGTGCGAACGCATGCGGCCATTGAGGCTGCGGACGCTGGCCTCGAGCCGCCCAAGAGCGCGATCGAGCCGCGCCGCGGCCGCCTCGTACCCATCTTCGACACTGTTGTCGGTCACGACCTTGCCCATTCGAGAGACAATCACGAATTCCATGCAGATATTATAGCGCGCCGCCGCCCGCAACAATGCAACCGGCGGCGTCATTGACAGGCAATCGGAACCTGTTAAGCCTCAACCGCCCGCCTGGAGGACCGGCCAAATCGCCGGCACATGGCACTTCCGACCGAATTGAGTGAGCGGGAATTCATGACCAATACAGCTGTTGCCGACCAAATGGCCAATGCCATCCGTTCTCTCGCCATGGACGCGGTTGAGAAGGCAAATTCCGGGCACCCGGGCCTGCCGATGGGCTGCGCCGACGTGGCAACCGTGCTGTTCACGAAAATCATGAAGTTCGATCCCAAGGATGCGCATTGGCCCGATCGCGACCGCTTTGTCTTGTCCGCCGGCCACGGCTCGATGCTGCTTTACGCATCGCTCTATCTGCTCGGCTACGAGGACATGACGATCGATGAGATCAAGAACTTCCGCCAGCTCGGCTCCAAGACTGCCGGTCATCCAGAGTACCACTTCGCCCAGGGCATCGAAACGACCACGGGCCCGCTTGGCCAGGGCGTCGGCAACGCGGTTGGCATGGCCATCGCCGAAGCGAAGCTGGAAGCCGAGTTCGGCCCCGACCTGGTCGACCATCACACCTGGGTCCTCGCTGGCGACGGCTGCCTGATGGAAGGCATCTCGCAGGAAGCCATATCGCTCGCCGGTCACCTGAAGCTCAACAAGTTGACCCTGATCTGGGATAACAACAGCATTACCATCGATGGCAAGGTGTCGAACGCCGACTCCACCGACCAGCACGCGCGCTTCCGCGCCTGCGGCTGGAATACCATCGAGATCGACGGCCACGACCAGGACGCCATCGAAAAGGCCCTGCTCGACGCAAAGAAATCCGACAAGCCGACGATGATCGCCGCGAAAACCACCATCGGTTTTGGCGCACCCAAGAAAGCCGGCACTGAAAAGGTGCACGGCTCTCCGCTCGGCGCCGAGGAACTGGCCGGCGCCAAGAAGGCACTCGGCATCACCTATCCGGCGTTTGAGATTCCGGCCGAGACCCTCAGTGCCTGGCGAGCCGCTGGCACCCGCTCGGAAAATGCCCGCGGTGACTGGAAGGGTCGCCTCGCTGTCGCCGACAAGGCGTTGCGCGCCGAGTTCGAGCGCCGCATGGACGCGAAGCTGCCCGCCGGATATGCCGGTGCCGTTGCCGCCTTCAAGAAACAACGTCGCCGAAAGCAAGCCCAAACTCGCGACCCGCAAGTCCGGCCAGAACGCCCTCGAAGTCATCAATGGCGTGCTGCCCGAGACCATCGGTGGCTCTGCCGATCTCACCGGGTCCAACTTCACCGACACCTCGCAGACCAAGCCCTTCACCGACGAGGACCGGTCCGGCCGCTACATGCGCTATGGCATCCGCGAACACGGCATGGCTGCAATCATGAACGGCATCGCCTTGCATGGCGGGCTCATTCCCTACGGCGGCACCTTCTTGGTGTTCACCGATTACGCCCGCCCCGCCATCCGCCTCTCGGCAATCATGGGCCAGCGCGTCATTTATGTAATGACGCACGACTCCATCGGCCTCGGCGAGGATGGCCCGACACACCAGCCGGTCGAGCATCTCTCGACCCTGCGGGCCATTCCGAACCTGCTCGTCATGCGCCCGGCCGACGCCACTGAGGCACTCGAATGCTGGCAGATTGCCATCGAGACAACCACGCAGCCCTCGATCCTAGCGCTGTCGCGCCAGGGCCTCCCTGCGCTTCGTACCGACTACGTCGCCGAGAACCTTTCGGCCAAGGGCGCCTACATCATCGCCGGCGACAAGACTGCCGACGTCGTGATCTTCGCCACCGGCTCGGAAGTCGCCATCGCCGTCGAAGGCATGAAAGCACTTGGCGAGAAAGGCATCTCCGCCAAGGTCGTCTCGGTTCCCTCGCTCGAGCTGTTCGACAGGCAGAGTGACGGCTACAAAGCCGAGGTCATCGGCAACCCCAAGGCGCGTGTTGCCATCGAGGCAGGCATCGGCCTCAGCTGGTACAAGCTGCTTGGCGAGAAAGGCCGCTTCATCGGCATGCACTCGTTCGGCGCCAGCGCCCCGGCCGAAGCCCTCTATGAGTATTTCGGCATCACCGCCAAAGCTATTGTTGAAGCCGCAACAGCGCAGTTGTAAGAACCGCGCTTCGTTTTCTCCCGTTCCCCAAGGAGCCATCATGGCCACACGCATCGCAATCAATGGTTTTGGCCGCATCGGGCGCAACATTCTTCGCGCCATCGTGGAGTCAGGCCGCACTGATATTGAGGTGGTGGCCGCCAACGATCTCGGACCGATCGAAACGAACGCCCATTTGCTGCGCTACGACAGTGTGCACGGCAAGTTTCCGCACGAGGTGGTGGTGACGGGCGAAATGATCGAAGCCGGTGGCCAGCGCTTCAAGATGACCGCCGTCAAGGATCCCAGCCAGTTGCCACACAAGGAACTTGGTGTCGACATCGTCCTCGAATGCACTGGCATCTTCACGAGCAAGGAGAAGGCCTCGGCGCACCTGACCGCAGGCGCGAAGAAAGTGATCGTTTCTGCGCCAGCTGAAGGCGCCGACTTTACGGTCGTCTACGGCATCAACCACGACAAGCTGAGCAAGGATCACGTCGTGATCTCGAACGGCTCCTGCACGACAAATTGCCTCGCTCCGATGGCGATGGTCATGAATGAACTGGTGGGCATCGAAAAGGGCATGATGACCACCATCCATTCCTATACTGGCGACCAGCCCACGCTCGACACCATGCACAAGGACCTCTACCGCGCCCGCGCCGCGGCACTGAGCCAGATCCCGACCTCGACCGGCGCTGCCAAGGCCATCGGCCTCGTCATGCCGGAGCTGAAGGGCAAGCTCGACGGCATTTCAATCCGCGTGCCAACTCCGAACGTTTCGCTGGTCGATCTCAAGTTCATGGCCAAGCGCAAGACCACGCCGCAGGAAGTCAACGAGGCGCTGATTGCCGCATCGAACGGCAAGCTCAAGGGCATCATGACGTTCACCCACCACCCTCTGGTGTCGAGCGATCTGAACCACGATCCGCACTCGGCAACGATCCTGCTTGACCAGACCAAGGTCATGGACGGCGACTTCGTCAATATCCTCGGCTGGTACGACAACGAGTGGGGTTTCTCGAACCGCATGAACGACGTCACCGCAGCTTTCGCCAAGACCCTCTAGCACCACCGCCGGGGTAGGAACTCCCCACCCCGCGACTGAAGCCTGACTGTCAGAATGTGAGCGTCACCGCATCGGCCGACCGCTGCGCCGGTCCGTGAAATACCGCCTCGACATTATTGCCGTCCGGATCCAGGAGGAACGCCGCGTAATAGCCCGGATGATAGGGGCGCTCGCCGGGTGCGCCGTTGTCGATGCCTCCGGCGCCGAGCCCGGCCTCATACCAGCGGTCAACAGCGGCACGGTCGGGAGCCTGGAACGCGAAATGCACCCGGCTCGCCTGTTCACCGGGATCGACCCAGAGTTCGTCGGCAAAAAAGTGCTGCCCACCGTCGATCACCGCGATCCCGAGCGTGCCCAGCACCGCGGTGTAGAAGCGCCGGCTCGCCTCCAGGTCGCGCGTACGCAGGTGCAGATGGTCGATCATCCGGCCGCGCTTCAGTTCCATAGCTCTGCTCCTTGCTGACCTTCCGTCAAAGTGAGACGCTCGGGCCTCCGGCCCCTTTCCTTTGACACCAGCTGTCAATATCAAGTCCGCTTGCACTACCAGCAAGGAATTACTGATGAGCTCCGCGTTCAAAACTCTCGACGACCTCGACCTTGCGAACAAGCGGGTGTTGCTCCGTGCCGATCTGAACGTTCCGGTCTCTGACGGCAAGGTCACCGATGCAACTCGAATCGAGCGCATCGTCCCCACCATCCGCGACATCATCAAGGTCGGCGGCAAGGCGATCCTGCTCAGCCATTTCGGCCGTCCCAAGGGCAAGGTCGACCCCGCATTCTCGCTGGAGCAGGTCTGTTCCACCATTGCCGAGCAGACCGGACACCCGGTCGGCTTCGTCGCCACCGACTGGGTCGACGTGTCGGATGCCGACAGGGCCATCAAATCGGCGCCCCCCGGCAGCATCCTCGTGCTCGAAAACACCCGCTTTCATCCGGGCGAAGAAAAGAACGACACCGAGCTCGCGAAGCGCATGGCCTCGCTGGGCGACATCTACGTCAACGACGCTTTCTCGGCCGCGCATCGCGCCCACGCCTCGACCGAAGCGCTCGCACATCTGCTGCCCGCGGCCGCCGGTCGCGCCATGCAAGCCGAACTCGAGGCGTTGCAGAAGGGCCTCGGCGAACCGCGCCGGCCGGTAATTGCTCTCGTCGGTGGCGCCAAGGTCTCGACCAAGATCGATCTGCTCGAAAATCTCGTCTCCAAGGTCGAGGCGCTGGTGATCGGCGGCGCCATGGCCAACACCTTCCTGCACGCGCTCGGGGTCGGCATCGGCAAGTCGCTGGCCGAGAAGGACCTCGCCGAGACTGCCAACCGCATCATGGAGAAGGCCGATGCAGCGCGCTGCACCATCATTCTGCCCATCGATGCCACAGTCGCGTGGAAATTTGAGGCCAACGCGCCGCACCGCAACTACGGCCTTGATGCAATGGACCCAGAAGGCATGATCCTCGACGTCGGCCCGCAATCGGTCGAACGCATCAAGGGCGCCATCGACGAAGCCGGCACGCTGGTGTGGAACGGGCCACTGGGTGCCTTCGAGACGCCGCCGTTCGACAAGGCGACGACCGAAATCGCCCTTTACGTCGCGGCGCGGACCAAGGTCGGAAAGCTCATCTCGGTCGCGGGCGGCGGCGACACAGTGTCGGCACTCGCCCACGCTGGGACTAAGGACTCCTTTACCTATGTCTCAACCGCCGGCGGCGCCTTTCTTGAATGGATGGAAGGCAAGGCGTTGCCTGGGGTCGAGGCCCTGAAGACCACCACCGGCTAGTCTCGGGTCGTAGGCCGAAGGTCTAGTCGAGAAAAACTCTCGTTCATTCTATCCTGCCGTTATTGCAGTTGGCGGGAGACAGAACCTTGGCATCGCTCAACGCCATCGCGCGTAAGCTGGTGGAGCCCGGCAAGGGCATCCTTGCGGCGGACGAGTCCGAAGGCACGATCGCCAAACGCTTTGCTCTGATCGGCTTGCCGGTAACGCTGGAGACCCGCCGCGACTATCGCGAAATGTTGTTCCGCACCACGCGAGGCAATGGAGTCCTGCATTTCCGGCGTCATCCTCACCGAGGAAACACTCGAACAGAAGGCCGCGGACGGCACGCCGTTCCGTGAACTGTTCAAGGCCGCCGATGTCATACCTGGTATCAAGGTCGATCGCGGCGCGTTCCCGATGCCTGGTGCGCGCGACGAAAAGATCACCGAGGGCCTCGACGGCCTGCGCCAGCGCCTGGCGCATTACGCAGCCCTCGGCGCGGGCTTTGCCAAATGGCGGGGCGTCATCGCGATCACTTCCGTAGCGCCCTCCCGCAACGGCATCCGCGCAAACGCCCACGTCCTCGCCCGATACGCCATGCATTGCCAGGAGGCCGGCATCGTTCCGGTCGTCGAGCCTGAGGTGCTGTCCGACGGAGATCCGGGCGATCACTCGATCACGCGGTGCGAAGAGGTCACCGGCGAAACGCTGGAGGCGGTATTTCGCGAGCTGCGACTCGCCGGCGTCGATCTGAGCGGCATGCTGCTGAAGCCCAACATGGTGCTCGCCGGCCGTAGCGCGGCACAGCACCCCGAGATCGACGAAGTAGCCGAGCGCACCATCGCGTGTCTCCGCAGCCATGTGCCAGCGGCAGTTCCGGGGATTGCATTTCTCTCCGGCGGCCAGTCCGACGAAGAGGCGACCGCCCACCTGTCAGCCATGAACCAGATGGGCCCCCTCCCCTGGAAGCTCACCTTCTCCTATGGACGCGCGCTACAGAACGCGGCGCTGCTCACCTGGGGCGGCGAAGCGCGGAACGTACCGGCGGCCCAGCGGGCCTTTGCCCACCGGGCGCGCATGAATGCGCTGGCATCGCGTGGCGAATGGCGTCGGGAACTCGACCTCGCCGCCTGAACCAACTCCCGACGTCCCAACGTCACCAGAGGCGCACCGCGAGGTGCGCCTTCTTTTGCGTCGCCGACGCTATAAGGGCGCCATGAACGCGCAGATCTTCCTCATCGCCCCCGCCGACGCCGTTGAGGCATTCGTCTCGACGCTGCAAGATGTCCTCGCGGCCGCGCAGGTCTCTGCGCTCCTGCTGCCGCGCGGCACGCAGCCCGAGAATGCCTATAAATCGCTGGTCAAGGCCGTCGTTCCGATAGCCCAGCACGCTGGCTCGGCCGTCCTCATCGAGGGCGACCCCGGCCTCGTCCGCATGCTGGGGGCGGATGGCCTCCACATCTCGGATGTCAGCGCCATCAAACCGGCACTTGGTACCCTGAAGCCACAGATGATCGTCGGTACCGCTACCCCGACCTCCCGCGACGAAGCCATGACCCGCGGCGAAATGGGCGTCGATTATGTCATGTTCGGGCCGCTTTCCGGCGCTATCGACGCCGAAACGCGCGATATGGCGCGCTGGTGGGCAGAAACCATGGAAGTTCCGAGCATCCTGTCAGACCCGGCTGCCGTCCCCGGGACAATGGACGCCGAGGGCTGTGAATTCATCGGCCTCGGCGAAAGCATCTGGCAGGCCAGCCGACCCGGCAGCGACTCTGGCGGAACTGGCGGCCGCACTCGGAGCCAGGAGGTGAAACTCCCCCTCGCCCTCCTCGCCTTATTGCTTGCGTTCGCTTCTCCCGGCCTGGCGCAGGACGCACCGGTACCGGCGATCCGCCTCGATGCAGCGGCCAATGCCGTTTCTGATCTGTCGGCCGCCGACGCCGAGGGCACCAACGCAGTCGATATCAGCAAGCAGGTGTTCGGGCCGCGCCTGCGGCGCGACGACGCCTACGGCGCATACCAGCGCGGTTATTTCCTGACCGCTCTGGCGCTGGCACTGCCCCGCGCCGAGCAGGCCGACCCCGCGGCCCAGACGCTGATCGCCGAAATCTATTCCAAGGGCCTCGGCGTCGCGCTCAATCCCGCCCGCGCTTCGGGTTGGTACGCCCTGGCCGCCAAGAACGGCGACCGCCTGGCAAGTTTCGAGCTCGGCGTCATGTATCAGGACGGCACGGGCGTGCCGAAGAACCGCGAGCGCGCCGCGGAACTGTTCCGCGAAGCTGCCGAGCTGAACTACCCCCCCGCCGAGTACAATCTCGCCCTGCTCTACGTCGAGGGCCTCTACGCCAAGCCCGATCTCATCAAGGCCGCGCAGCTGATGCAAAAGGCCGCGGAGGCGGGCCTCGCCGAGGCTCAGTACGATTACGGCACCATGCTGGTGCAGGGCGCCGGTGTCGCCCCCGATCCCAAGGAAGGTGCGCGGCAGTTTGGACTCGCCGCCCAGCAGGGGCTTGTGGCGGCGCAGGTCGACTATGCCACCGCGCTCTATCTTGGCCATGGCATATCGAGAAACCTGAATGAAGCGGTTGGCTGGTATCAGCGCGCCGCGCAGGCGGGCAATCCCGTTGCACAGAGTCGGCTGGCCAAGCTCCTCGCCGTTGGCGAGGGCATCGGCCTCGATTTGAAGCAGGCCGCGATGTGGCGGGCGCTGGCGCGGCGGCAGGGCCTGACCGACGCACTGCTCGACAAACTGCTGGTGTCCATCCTGCCCGCCGACCTTGCAGCGGCGGAGGAACTGGCGCGTTTCTGGCCCTCCCAGCCGCCGGCGCCAGACGGCGGCGGCACAGCCCCTGCCACCCAAAGTCCTTGAACCCCGTCTCGTTCTGGGGCAAGAAGCGCGCCAATTCCTCCGGCGCGCACGGTCCTGCCGGGCCCCAACCCGAAAAGCAGTCCATGCCCAAGATCAACGGCAACGAAATCCGTATCGGCGACGTCATCATGCACCAGGACAAGCTCTGGGTGGCCGTAAAGACGGACCATGTGAAGCCCGGCAAGGGCGGCGCCTACGCCGTGGTCGAACTCAAGGCCATCATCGAGGGCACCAAGCTCAACGAGCGCTTCCGCTCCGCCGAGACGGTCGAGCGCGTCGAGCTGGAGAAGCGCGACTTCACCTATCTCTACGAGCAGGGCGAGAACCTCGTCTTCATGGATCAGGAAAGCTATGACCAGATCGAACTCGACAAGGAGTTCGTTGGCGAGCGCGCCGCCTTCCTGCAGGACGGCATGAAGGTCACGCTCGAAATGTACGAGGACCGCGCTCTCGGCCTGAAGATGCCGCAGCAGGTGACCATGACCATCATCGAAGCCGACCCGGTAGTGCGCGGCCAGACCGCAGCCAATTCCTTCAAGGCGGCCAAGCTCGAGAATGGCCTGCGGGTGATGGTGCCGCCATTCATTGCCAATGGCGAAAAGATCGTCGTCTCCACCGAAGACGTCACCTACGTCCGCCGGGCCGAATAATGGCCCGCTCCGCCCTCCTCAACGTCATGGTCCAGGCCGCCATCAAGGCCGGCCGTTCCCTCACCAAGGATTTCGGCGAGGTCGAGAACCTGCAGGTCTCGAAGAAGGGGCCCGCCGACTTCGTTTCTAATGCCGACAAGCGCGCCGAGCAGATCGTCTTCGATGAGCTGACCAAGGCACGTCCCACCTACTCCTTCCTTATGGAAGAGGGTGGCGAGGTCAAAGGCAGCGACGGTCAGCACCGCTGGATCGTCGATCCACTCGACGGCACGACCAATTTCCTGCATGGCATTCCAATGTTCGCCTGCGCTATCGCGCTCGAGCGTGGCAACGAGATCGTCGCCTCGGTAATCTTCAACCCGGTGATGGACGAACTCTTCACCGCGGAAAAAGGTAGCGGCGCCTGGCTGAACGACCGCCAGCGACTCCGCGTCGCCGGGCGCAGGCACCTCGCCGACGCGGTGATCGCCACCGGCATCAAGACCACGGGCACCGCTGACGATGCGCTGACACTGCGGCAACTGGCAATGATCTCGCCCGCCACCGCCGGCATCCGCCGCACCGGCAGCGCTTCTACCGATCTCGCCTGGCTCGCCGCCGGCCGCTTCGATGGCTTCTGGGAAGCCCGCCTGTCGCCGTGGGATGTCGCGCCCGGACAGCTGATGTTGCGCGAGGCCGGCGGCAGCATGAGCGACTATGGCGGCGCCCCCGGCAGCGTCTGGAACGGGCAGGTCGTCGCCGGCAACGAACTCATCCAGGCGCAGTTGCTGAAACTGATCAAGTCGGTCAACTGATCCGGCTATTTGCCTGTCAGAAGGCCAGAATCCGCCGCCACTACACCATTGTCACGCCAGAATGGTGTGACTAAGCTTGCGCCACGATTGACCGAACCATGTGAGTGGCATGTCGCAACGCTACGACCCCTATCATCTGGCCAGTCCGACGATCTACCTCGTCAAGATCATCATCTTCCTGGTGCTGGTGGGCCTGGTCGCGGCCATCCTGTCCAGTTCTCTGATCACCTTTTTCTGGGCTAACCCATTCATCAACAGCCTGATTTTCCTCGTGATGTTCATCGGCATCGTGCTGAGCTTCCGGCAGATCATGCGCCTGTCGCCGGAAGTGAAGTGGGTGAATTCGATGCAGGATGGCACGATGGCGAACGTTCGCCCCCCGGTGCTCCTCGCACCCGTCGCCGGTATGCTGCGCGACCGTCTTGGCGAAGCGGTGATCACGCCGTCCTCGATGCGTTCGATTCTCGATTCGGTCGGCAACCGCCTCGATGAGGCCAAGGACACCTCGCGCTACCTGACCGGTCTGCTGGTCTTTCTCGGCCTGCTGGGTACCTTTTACGGCCTGCTGGAAACCGTCACTCACGTCGCCGCAACCATCCAGGCGCTTGATGCCGCTTCCGGCGATACCGCTACGTTGTTCGGCAACCTCAAAGAAGGTCTTGCCGCCCCGCTCGGGGGCATGGGAACGGCGTTCTCCGCATCCCTCCTCGGTCTTTCGGGCTCGCTGATCCTGGGCTTTCTTGATCTGCAGACCAGCCAGGCGCAGAACGCCTTCTACACCGACCTTGAGGACTGGATGACCTCGATGACCGAACTCGACCATCCGATGACCCAGATGCAGGCCAATGGCCTGGGCGTCAACGGTGAGGAGATCTCGGAGATGTTCGAGCGGCTGGGCTCCACCATGCAGAATTCCAACTCGTCCCAGAACGCCATTCGCGCCATGGCTGAATTGGCCAAGGGCATCGACGGACTGGTCAAGCACATGCGCGCTGAACAGGATGACCTGCGCGGCCACATTATCGAGCAGGGAGAGACCAACAAGAAGCTGCGCGAACTGATGGAAGCCATGCTGCGCGACGGCGAGAGTAACGGGCGCCCGAACTGATGGCTTCGTCAACGCGGTCGCGCCGCTCGCAGGTCACCAACTATTGGCCCGGCTTCGTCGATGCGCTGTCGAGCCTGCTGCTCGTCATCATTTTCCTGCTCTCGCTGTTCATGCTGACCCAGTTCTTTCTCGGTCAGGAGATACAGGGCAAGGACACCGCCATGCAGCGGCTCAACTCGCAGATCGCCGAACTGACCGATCTGCTGCAACTCGAGCGCGCCAACTCGTCCGATCTCGAGACCAATATCGCGACCCTGACGGCAACGCTTTCGACAACCGAAGCGCAGAAAAGCAGCCTGCAGACACAGCTCGCCGGCCTCGGCACTGGAGGCGACAAGGACGCTACGATCGCCAGCCTCAATGCCGACCTCGAAAGCGAGAAGGACATTTCGAGCGAGGCCGCGGCGCAGGTAGCGCTCCTCAACCAGCAACTCGCCGCGTTGCGGGTCCAGATCGGGGCACTCGAACAGGCGCTCGACGCCTCCGAGACGCGCGCCACTGAGAGCAAGACCCAGGTAGCCGATCTCGGCAAGCGCCTGAATCTCGCGCTGGCGCAGCGGGTGCAGGATCTCAGCCGCTACCGCTCCGACTTCTTTGGCCGACTGCGCCAGATCCTCGAGGGCCGCGCCGACGTGCGCGTCGTGGGCGACCGTTTCGTCTTCCAGTCCGAGGTACTGTTCGACGCCGGACAGGCGGCGGTATCAGACGAGGGGCAAGCCGAGCTCGCACAACTGGCGGGAGCCATCAAGCAGCTCGAAAGCGAAATCCCCCCGGAAATCAACTGGGTGCTGCGCATCGACGGCCACACCGACAAGCGCCCGATCAACACCCCGCAGTTCCCTTCGAACTGGGAGCTCTCTGCGGCCCGCGCCATCGCCGTAGCAAAGTATCTGATTACGCAGGGGGTGTCGGCCGCCCACCTCGTGCCGGCCGGATTCGGCGAGTTCTCGCCCATCGATACCGGCGACACCGAGGAAGCCTACCGCAAGAACCGCCGCATCGAGTTCAAGCTGACCGAATAGGTCTACTCCGCCGCCTTCGGCTCGTCATAGCGGAACTGCAGCTTGGCCAGTTCCGCATACCGGCCGCCCTTCTTGACCAACTGGTCGTGCGTTCCTTCGTCGATGATGCGGCCCTTCTCCAGCACCAGGATACGGTCGGCATCGCGGATCGTGGCAAGGCGATGTGCGATCACCAGCGTCGTCCGGCCTCGCATCAGCCGTTCCAGCGCGATCTGCACGTAGCGCTCGCTCTGCGCATCGAGCGCCGAGGTGGCCTCGTCGAGAAGCAGGATCGGAGCATCCTTGAGCAGCGCACGTGCAATCGCCAGCCGCTGTTTCTGACCACCCGACAGCATTACACCGCGTTCGCCGACGATGGAGTCGTAGCCATGCTCCAGTTCGACCACGAAATCATGCACAAGTGCCGACTTGGCGGCCGCTTCAACCTCCGCGTCGCTGGCCTCTGGCTTGCCGAAGCGGATATTCTCCGCAACGGTGCCGGCGAAAATAGTCGGTTCCTGCTCGACATAGCCGAACCGGTGGCGAAGCTCAGTCGGATCGGTGTCACGTACGTCGACACCATCAACCAGCACCGCGCCATTGGTCACATCGTAGAACCGCTGCACCAGCGCAAACACGGTGGACTTGCCAGCGCCGGATGCGCCGACCAGAGCAACCGTTTCACCCTTTCGCACGGCAAAGCTAAGCTCCGACACCACCATCTCGGTATCGCGGACCTGATACGCAAACCCGACGTCCTGAAATGTCACCGTGCCCAGCGGCGGTATGGGCAGACGCGTCACCGGCGATGCGATCTTCAAAATGGACTTGGTCTCGAGAATCTCTACCAATCGCTCCGTCGCACCCGCAAGCGTTTGAAACGAGCCCAGGATTTCCGACATCTGCGTCAGCGCATTGGTCGCCATCAGCGCATAGATCATGAATTGCGCCAATTCGCCCGTCGTTACCGACCCCTCGAACACTGACCGGGCTCCCCACCAGATCAGCAGCACCAGCGCGACCAGCACCGAGAACATCACCGCGCCGACCAGGCCCGCCCGTGCGCCCAGCCGGTTGACTTCGGCCCGATAGCTTTCCTCGGACCGCTTGCCATAGAGGCGGCTCTGCACCGGTTCCTGCACGAAGCTTTTGATCGTCTTGGTGGAGCCGAGGACTTCAGTCGCAACGGCGGACATCTCCGCCAGCGCGTCCTGCGTACGGCGCGACATGCGGCGCAGCCGCCGCGACAGGTAGACGATTGGCACAATAGTGACCGGTGCGATGACGATCACCGCGAGCGCCATGTAGGGGCTGGTGAGGAACATCAGGACGACCGCGCCAATGATGGTCACAAAGCCACGAAGCGTCTGCGACAGCGTGAGGCTGATCGCCGCCCGGATTGTGGCGACATCCCCACCGAGGCGCGAGGTCAGTTCCCCCACGCGGTGGGTATCAAAAAACGTAGAGTCCAGCGACAGCAGATGGTCGAACACAGCTTTGCGCAAATCGGTCAACACCCGCTCCCCAAGTTGGGAAACGAAGTAGAAGCGCGCTGCCGAGGCGACAGCCATGACGAGCCCCACCCCCACGATCTGCCAACCGTACTGGGCGACGACCTCGAGGTTCTTGGCCAGGAAGCCCTTGTCGATAATCTTGCCGGCGACCATGGGGATCACCAGCGTGGCAGTCGCAGAAATCAGCAGGAAAGTTGCGGTGGCCACCAGCCGCCAGCGATAGTGCAATATGAACGGCATCAGCCGCCAGATCGGCTGCATCTTGCTGGAGAAGGCCTTTGCCTCCTGCGGCGTATCAGATTTGGAACTGTTCCGCGGATTGGATTCCGCCATATGCGCGTCCCTTGCTTTTGCGTGCCACGGTATAGGCAGCTTGCGCGACCGTCGCAACTCAAATGGGCGTCCGCCTCGGCACGACGCGCCCCTTGCCGCAGCCCTGTTTTTTCTGTAGGAACCCCGCCAACCTGAACAACACATGCTCCGGGCGCATCCATGCGCGTGGTGCCCCTGAGGCCTTACGATGAAAAAAGATACCCATCCGGACTACCACATGATCACCGTCACCATGACGAACGGCACCAAGTATGAGACCCGTTCGACCTATGGGAAGGAAGGCGATACTCTTCAGCTTGATATCGACCCCACCACGCATCCTGCCTGGACCGGCGGCACGGGGCAGCTGATGGATCGCGGCGGCCGCGTGTCTCGCTTCAAGGAGCGTTTCAAGGGCCTCCTCGGCAACTGAATATTCTGCAGCAGAATAACAAGAGCCCGGCCTCGTGCCGGGCTTTTTGCTGGCGCGAGCCAGAATTATTCCCTGAGCCGCGTGAACGCCGCCCTTAGCCGTGCCAACTGATCACCAACGCTGTTCTCTGCGACGTCGGTAAACTCCGGCATGCTGCCGCGCTCCAGCTTGTCGAACTGTACGACGCGTTCGAACAGCCGGTCACCCTTGCCGATATAGTCCTTCAACGTTAGCGGCAGACCTGAATAACCGGGCCCCCCGCGTTCTGAGGGGGTGGCTGAGAACTTCACCTTTTCCTTTTCGGCCCGCGCGTTTTCAGCCGTCAGTTCGCCCTCGTTCACCGCACGCTGCAACAAAAGCCACGACGCCAACTGCATCAGTCGGGTGGTCAGCCGCATGGATTCAGTTGCGTAGAGAAATGAGCTCTCGCGCGGCAAAACCTTGCTTTCGAGACGACCGCTGCCATCGAGATAGGCCGCCACGTCCTCGATCAGCGCCATGCCCTCGCGGTACAGCGCATCGAAGCCACCTGACGCCACAATGCGTGGGCCGATGGCCACCGCGCGGGAGTTGTCCTGAGGATCGTTCACGCCACTGCCCAAGCAAATTCAAGAACTTCAACGATAGGCGCATTTCCGCCAACCGTCACGCAAATGCCAGTGTCAAACTTGAAAGAGGCTTAATGACGACGCGTTCCCCCGCAGGAAACCGGACAAGAAAAAAGAGCCGTCGAAACGGCTCTCGAAAGTTAACAGGGAGGCGTCAAACAGAGGGAGAAACCACTCTGTAAATCCAGCGAACTGGACAACGTCGACGTTAACGTCAAACTCTTAATTGAACGTTAACAGGACTCTTTTTCTTAACCTTGACGATTTGCCCTGCATCTCTGGCGACTTGAGCGGCCTCAAAACTTGAAGATCGAATGTGCCGCCGCCTTCGTCGTCTCGCGCGCCGCAATCGCCTCTTTCAGCCGCAATATCTCCGCTTCCAGCAGGCCAATGCGTTCGGCCAGCTCGTCCACCGACATCGTGTCGATCGGCATGCCGACCTCATGCAGTTTCCGCGTTCGAATCGGTTCATCGTCACTCATCATCGCCGGCTCCTGTGGCCCATCGTCATTGCGGCGATTTTTGCGCTGGCTGGCTTGCAGAGCAAGTCCGAACCGCCCTTAACTGCCTGCCATGTCCATCCCCACGACAATGCGCGCAATCATCGTCACCACGCCCGGCGAGCCAGAAGTTCTGCGGCAAGTGCAATTGCCCGTTCCCCCGGCTCGCCCGGATGACGTCCTGATCCGCGTCGCTGCGGCCGGCATCAACGCCGCGGACCTGTCGCAGCGCCGGGGCCGCTATGAGCCGCCGCCCGGCGCCTCGCCACACCTTGGGCTCGAGGTTTCGGGCGAAATTGTTCGTATCGGGAAAGCCGTTGCCGGCATGGCTGTCGGCGACCGTGTCGTCGCCCTCTGCAATGGCGGCGGCTACGCCGAATACGCGGCCGTCCCGGCCGGCCAGGTGCTGCCGCTGCCCCTGGGCTGGTCGCTCGAGGACGGCGCCGCGCTTCCAGAGACCTTCTTTACCGTCATGCAAACACTGGTGATGCGATCGGGTCTCAAATCCGGTCATTGGGTGCTGGTTCACGGCGCCGCTGGTGGCGTGGGTGGCGCAGCCATTATCACCTCACTGATCCTCGGTGCCAAACCTGTCGCTGTCGTCTCGTCTGCCGAAAAGGCTGCCTACGCCACCGGACTTGGAGCCGTCGCTGCGATCATTGCTGGCGAAGAGGATTTCGTCGCGCGCACGCTTGAGATCACCTCCGGACATGGCGCCGACCGCATAGTCGACCTGATGGGCGGTGACATCACCGGCCGCAACGTCGAAGCGGCGGCCCGTGATGCGCACATTGTCCTCGTTTCGACGCAGCAGGGTGGTGGCGCCTTGCCCTTCGGCCGGCTGATGATGAAGCAACTCACCCTCTCCGGCTCGACGCTGCGCCCGCAAACTGCCGACGCCAAGGCGGCAATCGCAGCCCGCCTCCGGACCGATATCTGGCCAGCGCTCGCCGCCTCGACGCTCCGCCGGCCGCGTATCCGGGTCTGGCCGCTGGCGGACGCCATCGACGCCCACCACGAGGCCGAAGCCCGCAGCAACTACGGCAAAATCCTGCTTAGAACCGAGTGGGGCGCAAGCCTCACGCCCTGACAAATCCGTTGCGAAAATCGCAGCAAAGCGCTACTAATGAGGATAGTTCCCCTCAGCATTCAAACTAGAGGCGGAGCGATCCGGATGATGCCGGGTCGCGCCTCGGAGAGAGTTTATCATGACCACCCCCCTGTTGATGCCGAAAGCCACCGCTGTCTGGCTGGTCGACAACACCGCCCTATCTTTCGACCAGATTGCTGCCTTCTGCGGTCTGCATCCGCTTGAAGTGCAGGGCGTTGCCGATGGCGACGTGGCCGGCGGCATCATGGGCGCGAACCCAGTTCAGAACGGTCAACTGACCCGCGAGGAGATCGAGAAAGCCGAGGCAGACCCAAGCTATCGCATGAAGATGAGCGAGCCAAAGGTCCGTGTCGCCGCTGCCAAACGCAAGGGGCCCCGCTATACCCCGATTTCGCGCCGCAACGAGCGTCCCAACGCCATCAAGTGGCTCCTGCGCAACCACCCCGAGATGAAGGACGCACAGATCATGCGGCTGGTGGGCACCACCAAGTCGACGATCAGACTCGGTGCGCGAGGGCACGCACTGGAACACCGCCAATCTTGCCGCGATGGATCCCGTCACCCTGGGCCTCTGCTCGCAAATCGATCTCGATCTAGAGGTAAAGCGCGCCTCTAAGGGGGCGACCACCCCGGACGAGGTCGATCAGGGCACCATGCTGCTGACCGCCGAAGAGGCCCTGGCCACCGCCGGCGGCCGCACCGGCGCCACGCACATCCCCGTGGACGAGAGCCGCCGTCCCGAGCAGGACGAAACGCTCAGCGCCGACTCCGTTTTTGCCAAGCTGAAGTCCCTGAAGGGCGATTCCGCCAACTAGTGCCACAATTGAGAGACTGATGGGTGCGTCCTACTGGCACGCGGAGCAATGATCAATGGACGGCAATCCCCTCCTCGCGATCTTCGCCCTGCTGCTCGCTACGGTTGCCCTGGTGCCGCTTGCCAAATGGGCTGGCCTTGGCACTATCTTCGGCTATCTCGCCGCAGGCATTGCCGTTGGTCCATATGGACTGCGTCTGATCACCAACGTCGACACCATCCGCTCAGTGTCCGAGTTTGGCGTGGTGATCATGTTGTTCCTGATAGGTCTCGAGCTGCAGCCCGCCGAACTCTGGCGCATGCGCGACAAGCTGATCGGCCTGGGCCTCACACAGATTGCAGCTACCGCTGCAGTCATTGAGGCAGCTCTCGTCGTGCTCGGGATGCCGTGGCACTCGGCGCTCATCATCGCTCTGGCGCTCGCTATGTCTTCGACGGCAATCGCCATGCAGTCGGTGGCACAGCGCGCCATAGGACGCACCGACACCGGCCGCGCCAGCCTCGCAGTTCTCCTGGTGCAGGATATCGCGGTGATCCCGATCCTTGCCGCCATCCCGATCCTCGCGGCAATGCATGGGACACCGCTGCAGGATGTCGACGCAACAGTCACCGACGCGGTCGAGGCCGTAACCAACCCCTTCGACTGGTGGATCGCACTTGCCATCATCGGCGGCTTCGTTGCGGCTCTGCTGGCCTCGCGTTTCCTGATCCGTCCCCTGTTTCACTGGGTGGCGGTAACCGGCGTCCCCGAGGCATTCACGGCTCTCGCGCTGCTCCTCGTCGTCGGTGCATCCCTCTTCACCAGCTATCTGGGCCTGTCGCCCGCGCTCGGCGCGTTTCTCGGCGGCGTACTGCTCGCCGACAGCGAATACCGGCATGAACTCGAGAGCAACCTCGAGCCCTTCAAGGGCTTGCTGCTCGGCCTGTTCTTCATCTCCGTCGGCATGTCGATCGCCTTCTCGGTGCTGTTCAGCGATCCCCTTACCGTGCTTGCCATGGTGGCGGGATTGCTCGCCATCAAGATCGGCATCCTCTACGCTCTCGGCACCATCTTTCGCATGCATGTTGCCGACCGCTTGCTCCTCGCGGTGCTGCTCAGCCAGGCCGGCGAATTCGCTTTCGTCATCTTGCAGTTTGCCCGGCGCGCCGGGAGCATTTCAGCGACCGAGGCGAGCCTGCTGACCGTCGTTGTCGCCCTCTCGATGGCAAGTACGCCACTGCTCATCCTCATGTTCGACAAACTTGTCGCACCACGCTTCGGCCACCGCACCGAGCCAACGACACCTGCGGAGTTCACCAATTCCGGCCAGCGAGTGATCGTTCTGGGCTACGGCCGCTTTGGCCAGATCGTCACTCGCCTGCTCCGTGCCCAGGGATTCGGCATGACCTTGATCGACGACGATCCGACCCAGATCGAGTTGGTCCGGCGCTTCGGCGTGAAGGTCTTTTATGGCGACGGCGGACGCGTCGATGTGCTCCGCGCGGCGGGAGCCGAGGAGGCCGAACTCATCGTCATCGCCGTGGCCGGTGGTGAGCGCATTCTCGCGATTGCGGGCATCATCCGCAGGAACTTTCCAGATGTGAAGATCGCGGCACGCGCCGTCGACCGCTCGCATGCGCATCAGTTGATGGCGCTCGGCGTGGAGGCGTTCGAGCGCGAGACCTTCCGATCTGCCATTGCACTTGGAGAGAAAGCCCTCGGCACGCTGGGTTATGACGCTGCGGAGGCGCGGCGCCTGGCTTCCGCCTTCGAGGCTCACGATGATCGTTTGCTTAAGGAATCCTATGTGCTGCGCGACGATCAGGACGCCTATATCGGCTTTGTGCGTCGGTCTGCCGAAATGCTGGACCAAGTGATGCAGGCCGATCGTATCGACAGCGAGAAAAAGCGGCGAGAGCAGACCGAAGCGCCCGCCGGCGATATTGACAAGCAGGGTTCGACCGCGTCGGATTAACTTCCTTCCTGCCCTTGGTCTTCCATGATTACCCCGCTGTTTATCGCCGTTGCGGCGGTCGCCGTCATTATGGTCGGCCTTGCCAAATCCGGCTTCGCCGCCAGTCTTGGAACGGTTGCCGTGCCGCTGCTGACGCTCGTCATGCCGGCACGGGACGCCGCGGGCATGATGTTGCCAGTGCTCCTCGCGCTCGATGCTGTCGCGGTGTTCATTTATCGCCGCGACGTAAACTGGCGAATCTTCTTGATCCTCATTCCCGGCGCACTGGCCGGTACGGTCGCCGGGTGGGCACTCTCGTCGGTGGTCAGCGAGGCCGCAGTCGGCCTGATGGTCGGCGTCGTCAGCGTGATCTTTGCGCTCGACGCCTGGCTGCCGCTCCGGCAGAAACTCGAACACGTCACCGCCTCGCGCCCTTGGGGATGGTTCTGGGGCGGCATCGCTGGTTTCACCAGCTTCGTCAGCCACACCGGCGGTCCGCCCTACCAAGTCTACGTCATGCCGCTGCGCCTCGCTCCGGCGGTGTTTTCGGCGACCACCGCCTTCACCTTCGCCGCCATCAACGTATCCAAGCTGATACCTTACTATTTCCTGGGCCAACTCTCCGCCAGCAACCTCGAAATCGCCCTCGCGCTGATCCCGGTCGGCTGGCTCGCCATGTTCGGCGGCGTCTGGATGGTGCGGCGGGTTCCGGCCCGACTCTTTTACCAACTCGCCTATGTGCTGATCTTCCTGCTCGGCCTGAAGCTGATCTATGATGGACTATCGGAGATGTTCTTCACTCAAGCCGTCATCGCGATTTAGCCAGCCATGCAACCCCGCTACCGCCTCGACCACATCGCTCTATTGGTGCGGGATCTTGATGAGAGCCTCGTTTTCTACAAGACAGTGCTGCGCCTCGCCGAGATGCCCAATCCGATGGGCGGCACGGAGATTCGCTGGCTCGAGTTCGGAGACGGCCGCCGCATTCACATGCAGGCCGGTGATATCGGTCGAACGCATGTGGAAAAGCGCACCCACATCGCCCTCGCAGCCACCGATCTCGACGAGGTGCTGACGCATCTGCGCACTGTCGGTGCGGCCTTTTCGGACATGAAGGGCACGCCCGGGGCGGTCAACACGCGCCCGGACGGGATGCGTGCCGTGTTCCTGCAGGATCCGAACGGCTACTGGCTCGAAATCAACGACTCGCGCGACTAACCACAAAAAAGGCCCCCGGCTGATGCCGTGGGCCTCTTGCGGTTTCCGGGTGTCCGCACGCCTCTCAGGCTGCGGTGGCCGTCAGTTTGGCAAGTTCGTCTTTGACCTCGAGCTTTTTTCGCTTGAGCGCGGCGATCATCAGATCGTCGTGAGCCAGGTGCGACATTTCAGTTTCGATCTGCCGATCGAGCTCCTGATGACGCCGCTCCAACGCGGCAATGTGGCCTTCAGTCGTCATGACAACTCCTCTCCAGCGTTTCGGACGAATTTATCGTCCCAAAAAATCCCGAACTTGTCGACCGTATGTGCCGCCCACTGCAAAACCTGGTGCATAAACACTGAGCATCAGCTATGGACGTAAGTCTCCTGCAGCCTCAGTTCAACCCTTGCGGAGCCTCGATTCGCTGCATGTTGCCACTCACCAGGGAACAGGAAGCCGCGCTTGGTCTGGAACTGGCGGCGAAGCGCCAGGAGCACGCCGATCTTGACGCTGCCATACACACGCTCACGGCCTCCGGTCTTGCCGACCAGATGCTGATCCAGCGCCTCAAGAAACGCAAACTCGGCCTCAAGGACCGCATCGTGCAGCTTGAAAACATCCTGCTGCCCGACATTATTGCCTGACGACCACCGCGAGCCCGCCCATCGCCTTGATGCGGCAGGAGCTTTAGGCTAAACGCCCGTCTTTGCCGGGCCGAAGGGATGCCGATGCTCACCCAGCCGCTTGTCGCCATCGTCATGGGCAGCCAGTCCGATTGGCCCACCATGCGCTACGCCGCCGAAACGCTGGACGCACTCAAGATCGAGTACGAAGCACGCATCGTCTCCGCCCACCGCACGCCCGACCGCCTTGTGCAATTCGCGCAGGGGGCCAAGGCCGATGGCTTCAAGGTGATCATCGCGGGTGCCGGTGCCGCGGCACATCTGCCCGGCATGATCGCATCGATGACGCCCCTGCCGGTGTTCGGCGTGCCGGTCAAGTCCCGCGCCCTCTCGGGCCAGGACAGCCTGCTGTCGATCGTGCAGATGCCTGCGGGCATTCCAGTCGGCACGCTTGCCATCGGCGAGTCGGGCGCCACCAATGCCGCCCTTCTGGCCGCAGCGGTGCTGGCGCTGTTCGACCGTGACGATCGAGGCGGCCCTCGATCTTTACCGCAGCGAGCAGACTGCGGCGGTCCCCGAATTTCCAATCGACGATGCACAGTAATGCGCCGCTGCCGCTCGGCAGTACCGTCGGCATCCTCGGCGGCGGACAATTGGGCCGCATGCTGGCGCTCGCCGCAGCGCGGTTGGGGATGCACACCCATATCTACTGCCCCGACCCGACTGAGTCCGGCCTTTGACGTCACGCCCCTCAAAACCATCGCCGCCTATGATGACGAGAAAGCCCTCGCCCGCTTCGCCGCCGCGGTCGATGTCGTCACCTATGAATTCGAGAACGTCCCCGCCCGTACGGCAGAACTGCTGTCGCGGTGGAAGCCGCTGCGGCCAGGCGCCAATGCGCTGGCAATTTCGCAGGACCGCCTCCTTGAGAAGGCATTCCTCACCACCAGCCGCATTCCCGTCGCCGCCTTCGCCGCCGTCGGCAGCGCCGCCGGGCTCAAGGCCGCGCTCAAGGAAATCGGGCTGCCAGCGGTGTTGAAGACCACCCGGCTCGGCTATGACGGCAAGGGCCAGCGGATCGTCCGCACCGCCGCCGACGCTGAACTGGCCAACGCCGAGCTTGCACCCAAACCGCTCGTCCTCGAGGCCTTCGTGCCCTTCGAGAAGGAAATCTCGATCATCGTCGCGCGCAACGCCGCGGGCCACGTGGCAGCCTACGAGCCGTCCGAGAATGTCCATCGCGACCACATCCTGAAGACCAGTACCGTTCCGGCCTCGATCAAGGGCAAGACCGCCGCCCGGGCCATCGAACTCGCAAGCCAGATTGTCACGGCGCTGGACTATGTGGGCGTCCTGGGTGTCGAGTTCTTCGTGCTGGCCGGCGGCAAGCTGCTGGTCAACGAGATCGCGCCGCGCGTCCACAATTCGGGTCATTGGACGGAAGCGGTGTGTGTCACCGACCAGTTCGAGCAGCACATCCGGGCCGTCCTCAACTGGCCGCTCGGCGACCCCACCC
Organism: uncultured Alphaproteobacteria bacterium; assembly: GCA_963796775.1. Taxonomy (GTDB): domain Bacteria; phylum Pseudomonadota; class Alphaproteobacteria; order Rhizobiales; family Devosiaceae; genus Devosia_A. The sequence continues at coordinate 1,405,826 of CAWCMZ010000007.1, forward strand.
GTCTCGCCGACGTGGTGATGGAGAACCTCATCGGCGACGAAATCGACGACGATTTCCGCGACGTCGACGCCGCTCAGTCGTCCGCATGCCTACGGCAAGACCGAGTCGCGGCCCGGCCGCAAGATGGGCCACATCAACCACATCGGCACGAAAACCCCACCGAAATAGGCGGTTTTTTGCTTGCCGCGACTGTGGACAAGCGGCGGCGCTTCATCTATATACCCGCACCACGATGACCGGCTCTGCTGGTCGGCGCAGAGGTTTCTTGGCCCCCGCGCTTCATTCAAACACTGATGACGGTTTACGAAGGGCGGTTGCGCTTGCAAGTAGTTGTTCGCGATAACAATGTTGATCAGGCGCTTCGCGCGCTCAAAAAGAAGCTGCAGCGCGAAGGCGTGTTCCGTGAGATGAAGCTCCGGAACTACTACGAAAAGCCGTCCGAGAAGAAGGCCCGTCAGAAGGCTGAGGCAGTGCGCCGCGCGCGCAAGCTGGCCCGCAAGCGCGCGCAGCGCGAGAGCGGCCTGCCTGCTCCGACTGCAGCCCCGCGTCCCGCACGGACTGAGCGCGCTTAGCAGCGCCAATAGCTTGAAATTCAAGGCCGCCCACCGGGCGGCCTTTTCGTTTGGCTCATGCAATATCGTCCGGACCCGGTTCTCGCTTTCTTCCGGTGAACATCGCCACCAGCAAGTTCTCGTGGTGCCGCACGCTGGCGACGATCACTCCGAGAATATGCACACAGACCAGCAACAGCAGCACATTGGCGAGTACGCCGTGCGTCCGCTCGACCCACTCGATGCCGAAGAACTCGTCCGTTTCCATCATGTAGCCGGTAATCGCAATGCCGGCGATGCCGATGAGCAGGGCCACGATCATGGCGCCGCCCGCCGGGTTGTGGCCGACATAGCGGTTTTCCTTCCCTGTCGCGATGTCGCGAAGGTAACGCAGGATGGTCAGAGGATCGCGCACGAACTGGCCGAATTGGGCGTAGCGGGAACCCACGACACCCCAGACCAACCGCAGGGCAACGAGTCCCCCCGCCGCGTAACCGGCCCATTCGTGCAACTCGCGTGAGCCGCCCACCCTGAACCAGGCGAAGAGAAAGCTCCCCGCCAGGCACCAGTGGAAGACCCTTACGACCAGATCCCAGACCTTGACCCCCGCAGGCAAGCCCTAGAACTCGCGCTGGTCGGCCGAAACTTCAAAAGTATCAGGCATATAGAACACTTCCATGCGCTTGCCGGCCTTCATGCCATAGGCTTCGTAACAACCGTTCCATGTTTTGATCTGGCGGACGGTCCAGCCTTCCTTCTCCAGCTTGGCCTGCAGCTTCGCCTTGGGCTGCCATTTGGCTTCCGGCACATGGCAGTTGTCGCGGGCAAACGCCGGCGACGCCATCAGCAAAGCCACGGCGGTGGCTGCAACAAGCAAAACAGTCTTCATTGTCGGGTCTCCATTTGGTTCGAATGTAAATTTCGTCGGTTCGGCACGACTTTAACCCTTCTAGCTAACGATTTAGCCAGAAACGCGTTCGCATTGCCCGTTCCCCGCTTGCCTAATAGCGTCAAACGTGAACATTACGCGATTCAGAATTCACGGGCATAACAGGAATCAAGATCATGAAGAAAATTCTCGCAACGGCGCTTGCCGCTGTCGTTCTGACATCTGGCGTTGGCGTTGCCCATGCCGCCGGTGACCGCATCCAGGTCGGCCGCCTGGCGTGCGAAGTTGAAGGTGGCGTCGGCTTTCTGATCGGCTCGACCAAAGCAGTCACCTGCGAATTCATCCGCAAGGGCGCGAAGACCGAGACGTATACCGGCGAGATCAAGAAGCTCGGCCTCGACGTGGGCATCACCGCCGCGACGCATATCGAGTGGCTGGTGTTCTCGGGCTCGGACGTCAAAGTGACCCACAAGTCGCTTGCCGGCACCTATGTCGGCGCCAGCCATGAAGCGACGCTCGGCGTCGGCCTTGGTGCCAACTGGCTGATCGGCGGCTCCAAGAGCGGCTTCGCCCTGCAGCCCTGGAGCGTTCAGGCTCAGGCCGGTCTGAGCCTCACCTGGGCCCTGGCTGAACTCACCCTCGACTAAGCCACCCCGTTCAAATTCGAAACGCCGCTCCGCTCGGGGCGGCGTTTTGCTTTTCCGGTGCATCGTGACGGTCATGCCCGGTGCCCCGCCGCTTTCTCTGCGGCCTCGAAGAAGCTGCGGGCCCGCGCCCAGATGCCGCGTTTCCATAGGTCCGAGTGTCCTGCCCCCTCCTCGATCCAGATCGAGGATTTGTTTGGAGCGAGGTCATAGACCCGCTGCCCGTGATAGGTCGCAATGGTCTTGTCCGCTGTGCCGTGCGCCACGAACACCGGCTCCGTGACCTCGAGTATCCATTGGTCGACCGGAAACTGATCGAGCATCAGCCAGCCGACCGGAAAGAAGCCGTAGCGGTCGGCTGCCACCGACACTGCGGAATCGAACGGCGTTTCGAGCAGCAACGCATCGGCGTCCCGCTCGCTGGCGACATAGGTCGCGGGCCCCGACCCCAGCGAACGTCCCCAGATCACGATCGGCAAGCCCTTGGGCTGCAGCCAGTCGAACGCTGCAAGCGCGTCGGTGAGGATATGATCCTGGGTGATCTCGCCCGGCGAGGCAGGAAAGCCGCGATAATCGAACGCCAGAAATCCGTAGCCGTCGGCCGTAAACGCTTCATATCGCTCGTGCTCTGTGGTGAAGCTCTCGGCGTTGCCCTTGTAGAACAGGATCACGGGCATGCTGGCCGCAGGCGGTGCATACCAGCCGGTCACCGTCTGCCCGTCACCGGTCGGGATGGTCACCAGCTCGGCGTTGCTCAATGTTGTCTGGCTCAGCGACAGCACGTCACCTTCGGGTGAATACTGAAAGCTGCGTTGGAAGAAATACAGGGCTGCGAGGCCGCCGAGATAGCCCACGACCACGAGTACAACCAGCGAAACGGCAATGCGGCGAAGCAGTTTCTTCATCGGCGGCGATCCCGAGTGCCGCTAACAAGAGCCTGATTGGCGGCCTTGCGCAAGCCGGAAACTAGGCGCTCGCCGCGGCTGTCTCGTCCGCCAGCGCCATTTCGAAAGCTCGTGCGAACATGGCGTCCGGCTGACAACCGGAGAGCGCGAACTTGTTGTTGAACACGAAAAACGGCACCCCCTGAATGCCCTGCCGCGCAGCCGCGAGGGCCAGTTGGTGCGAGATGGCGAGCTCGTTGGCGTCGTGCATGACCGCAAGCGCCTCCTCGCGACTAAAACCGTGACGGACGGCGATACCGGCAAGCACCTCGTCCTCGTTGATCTGCTGCTGCTCGAGGAAATATGCCGAAGCGATGGCATTGGCGAGCGCGTGCTGCGTGCCCTTGGACCTGGCCAGCCGGGTGATCGTGTGCGCCTTCGCCGTCGGAAAGCAGCGCGGCTGCTTCGACAGGTCGAGGGCAATACCCGACGCCCTCGCCTCGCCTTCCACCCGTGCCCACATCTCCTTTGGCTCGCGCCCATATTTCTCGCGCAGCATGTCGGCGACAACGACGCCTTCCGGCGGGGTGTTGGGATCGAGGTAGAAGGGATGATTCTCGACCTCTACCGTCACCCCCTCGGGCAAGGCGGCGATGGCCTGATCCAGCCGCTCCGACCCGACGAGACACCAGGGACAGACAACATCGGTGAAAAGATCGACTTTGACGGTCTGGGGCATGCCTGGCTCCTTATCTGGCCCAGAAGTGCGCAAGCCGCCCTCCGACTGCAAGAACGCACAACCATGTGCCTAGGTGCGAGCGAACGCGCCGGACTGCCATGCGGCATCCGGGTTTGCAGCAGTGAAGCGGTCCCGGCGAGGCGTTCAGCCGAGCGGGTAGTCCGCAATTAAGAGGCTTCCGCCTCGCCGGAACGACTGGAGTTGGTGACTGTGGCACAGGGCTCGCTCCTCGGCTGCTCGTCTCCATCCGGATAGGATGGACCGGCAGCCCGCCAGGTGACATCTGTGCCGCCAGCCCGAACCGGGGCGACCCCCGATCCACCAGCCTCCCTCACCCCAACCACTCGTCATGATCTCGCTTCGGGGTGCGGATGCGGGGGATCATACGCGCTGTGGGTGGGAGGGGGATAAGATTGGGAATGGTGAGGTGGGACCGGGAGTTGGGGGTGACGGCGTGTGGCACGCAATGTCTTCGGCAGGTGCTGAGTTGAGGTTGTTGAGCTTGAACCGGTGGCTTGATGACCCCACCAGGCCTGCAAATTCACTAAGTCATCACCACGTCATTCCCGCGCAGGCGGGAATCCAGGAGATGAAGCCGGTGCGCCGGGGTCGCGGATAGCCCGAGGGATTCCCCCCTTGTGTGATTGACCCGATGGGAAAAGTCCCCATGCCCTTCGAAACTGGTGAGACCCCTCATCCGACCCCGCCTTCGCGGGGCAGGCACTTCGGGTTGCGCCTAGTGCCCCAGCGCCTTGACGATGTCCTCGGTCATCTTCTTGGCATCGCCGAACAGCATCATGGTGTTGTCGCGGAAGAACAGCTCGTTCTGCACGCCGGCATAGCCCGCCGCCATGCCGCGCTTGATGAACAGCACCGTGCCCGCATCCTCGACGTTGAGCACCGGCATGCCGTAGATCGGCGAGGTCTTGTCGGTCTTGGCCGAGGGATTGGTCACGTCGTTGGCGCCGATGACGAAGGCCACATCGGTCTGCGCGAACTCCGAATTGATGTCTTCCAGTTCGAACACCTCGTCATAGGGAACATTGGCCTCGGCCAGCAGCACGTTCATATGCCCGGGCATGCGGCCCGCCACCGGATGGATCGCGTATTTGACCGAAACGCCTTCGGCCTTCAGCAGGTCGGCCATTTCGCGCAATGCATGCTGCGCCTGCGCCACGGCCATGCCGTAGCCCGGCACGATGATGACCCTCGAGGCGTTCTTCATCAGGTAAGCGGCGTCGTCGGCGGCACCCTGCTTCACTGGCCGCGTTTCTTCCTCGCCGCTGGCCGCCGCACCCTCTTCAGCACCGAAGCCGCCGAGGATGACGGAGATGAAGCTGCGGTTCATCGCCTTGCACATGATGTAGCTGAGGATGGCGCCGGACGAGCCGACCAGCGCGCCGGTGATGATCAGCGCGGTATTGCCCAGCGTGAAGCCGATGCCGGCTGCGGCCCAGCCGGAATAGGAGTTGAGCATCGAGACCACGACCGGCATGTCGGCGCCGCCGATCGGGATGATCATCAGCCCGCCCAGGATCAGCGCCAGCGCCGTGATGGCCCAGAAATAGATCGGATCTGCAGTGAAAAAGAACACCGCGATCAGGATGACCAGCAGGATGCCGAGCGCGATGTGGATCGAGTGCCGGTTGGGCAGCAGGATCGGTTTGCCGCTCATGTTGCCGTTGAGCTTGGCGAAGGCAATGATCGAGCCGGTGAAGGTGAAGGCGCCAATGGCGACGCCCAGACTCATCTCGATGAGGCTTTGCGGATGGATGTGCCCGACTTCACCGATGCCAAAGGCCTGCGGTGCATAGAGCGCCGCGGCCGCGGCGAACACCGCTGCCAGACCGACCAGCGAGTGGAACGCCGCTACAAGTTGCGGCATGTCGGTCATCTTGACGCTGCGCGCCATGAACGCGCCGATGCCGCCACCGATACCGAGGCCCGCGATGATCAGCACCCAGCTCACCCAGTCGCTGGGGCCGGCGACGGCGAGCGTGGTGACGATGGCAATGCCCATGCCGAACATGCCGAAGCGGTTGCCCTGGCGCGCCGAGGCAGGGCTCGACAGCCCCCGCAGCGCGAGGATGAACAGGATTCCCGAGACGAGATAGAGCAGGGCTGCGATATCTGCCGAGATCATGCCGTCAGCCCTTCTTCTTGTACATGGCCAGCATGCGCTGGGTGACGAGGAACCCGCCGAAAATGTTCACGCTGGCGAGGATCAGCGCGAAGAAACCGAAGATCTTGGAGGCCCAGCTGACATCGGAGGCGAGATGCACGCCAACCGCCAGCAGCGCGCCGACCACGATCACCGATGAGATGGCGTTGGTGACGCTCATCAGCGGCGTGTGCAGCGCCGGGGTCACCGCCCAGACAACGAAATAGCCGACAAAGATGGCGAGCACGAAGATCGCCAGCTGGAAGACGAACGGATCGATCTCACCCATCACTTGGTCTCCTGCTGGGTCTTGATGTTGGGGTGGACGACGGCGCCGTCGCGGGTCAGGACGGTGGCCTTGACCAGCTCGTCGTCCCAGTTGACCGCAAAGGCCTTGGTCTTCTTGTCGATCAGCGTTTCGAGGAAGGCGTAGAGGTTGCGCGCGTAAAGCTGCGGCGCCGACGTCGCGATGCGCCCCGCGACATTGTTGTAGCCGACGATGGTCACGCCGTTGTGGGTGACGATCTCGCCGGGCCTGGTGAGCTCGACATTGCCGCCGCGTTCGGCGGCGAGATCGACGATCACCGACCCGGCGCCATCGATTCAACCATCGCCTTGCTGATCAGCTTGGGCGCCGGACGGCCGGGGATCAGCGCCGTGGTGATGACGATGTCCTGCTTGGCGATGTGCTGCGCGGTGAGCGCTGCCTGCTTGGCCTGGTACTCCGCCGACATCTGCTTGGCGTAGCCGGCAGCAGTTTCGGCCTGCTTGAACTCCTCATCCTCGACCGCGATGAACTTGCCGCCGAGGCTCTCCACCTGCTCCTTGGCGGCGGGGCGCACGTCGTTCGCCGACACCACCGCGCCGAGGCGCTTGGCCGTCGCGATGGCCTGCAGGCCCGCGACGCCCGCGCCCATCACGAAGACCTTGGCCGGACGCACCGTGCCGGCCGCGGTCATCATCATCGGGAAGGCGCGGTCGAAGGCGGCGGCCGCGTCGATCACCGCCTGGTAGCCGGCAAGGTTGGCCTGGCTGGAGAGGATGTCCATCACCTGCGCGCGCGTGATGCGCGGCATGAATTCCATGGCGATCGCGGTGACGCCGGCCTTGGCCAGCGCGGCGATATCGCCCTCGTTGCCGTAGGGGTCGAGCGTGCCGATCACCAGCGCGCCCTTGGCGACGCCGGCAAGCGTCGCGACGCCGCCGGACGGCGCACCGTGAGGACGACGTCGGCGCCCTTGAGCGCTCGCGCGGCGGTCGCCGCGATCGTCGCGCCCGCGGCACTGTAGTCGGCATCGGGGAAGCGGGCCGACTCGCCCGCGCCGGCTCTCGATCGCTGACCCTGCGCCCAGCGCGATCAGCTTGCCGACGGTCTCGGGCGTCGCGGCGACGCGGGTCTCCCCGTCGGCTGCCGCTCGCGCACGATTGCAATCTTCATTGAGGAGGTCTCCTGATCGTCGCGCCGGGACCAGGCCCCGCGCGCAAGCGCCGCTGCCGGCGCAGTGCGGGACTTAGTGGCTGATGATGAAGTAGAGCACGATCACCAGCACGGCGAGAATACCAAGCGCCCATTTCACGAAATTGAGGAAGCCGTCATAGGTGGCCTCGTGCTGGGCGTAGTCCATGGCGGAGGTGACGACGGGAGTGGAAGTGGCGGCAGGCTTCTTGGCCATGTGGTCCTCTGGCCGTTGCGTGATCGGCGGTCTAGCTCGGGTCGGTCGCCTCGAGCTCGTCGATCAGCCTCTCGATCATCGACAGGCCCAGCGACCAGAACTCGGGATCGCGCGCATCCAGCCCGAACGGCTTGAGCAGCTCGGAATGGTGCTTGCTGCCCCCCGGCCTTCAGAAGCTCGAAATAGCGCTCGGCAAAGCCCTCACTGGCCTTCTCATACTGTGCGTAGAGCGAGTTCACAAGACAGTCCCCGAAGGCATAGGCATAGACGTAGAACGGCGAGTGGATGAAGTGCGGGATGTACGACCAGAAGATGTCGTAGCCCTCGTTGAGCTTGATCGCCGGCCCCAGGCTTTCGCGGCTGACCTCAAGCCAGATTTCGTTGAGCTGCTCGGTCGTCAGTTCGCCCTCCTTGCGGGCGGTGTGGACCCGGCGCTCGAAGGTGTAGAACGCGATCTGCCGCACCACCGTGTTGAGCATGTCCTCGACCTTGCTCGACAGCATGGCAAAGCGCTGCTTCTTGTCGGTGGTCTTGGCCAGCATCGAGCGGAACGTCAGCATCTCGCCGAACACGCTCGCGGTTTCCGCCAGCGTCAGCGGCGTGTCGGCGCCATCAGCGGCCCCTGCGGCCCCGCGAGCACCTGGTGCACGCCATGGCCGAGCTCGTGCGCCAGCGTCATCACGTCGCGCGCCTTGCCCAGATAGTTGAGCATCAGATAGGGGTGCGCCGACGGCACGGTCGGAGTGGGCGAAGGCGCCGGGCGACTTGCCGTCCTTGACCGGCGCGTCGATCCAGCCGCAATTGAAGAACGGCTCGGCGACCTCCGCCAGCTCGGGCGAGAACTGGCCATAGGCCTCCATCACCGTGGTCTTGGCCGGTCTCCCAGTCGAAGACCCGCTCGTCGCTGGTGGGCAGCGGCGCGTTGCGGTCCCAGGCGTTGAGCTGGTCCTTGCCGAACCATTTGGCCTTCATCGCGTAGTAGCGGTGGCTGAGCCGCGGATAGGCCTCGCGTCACCGCCTTCTCCAGCGCATCGACGACTTCGCGCTCGACCGAATTGGCGAGGTGGCGGCTGTCGGCGATGTCCTTGTAGCCGCGCCAGCGGTCGGAGATTTCCTTGTCCTTGGCGAGCACATTGGTGATGTGGGTGAACAGCCGCTCGTTGTCGTGCAGCGTCTTGTCGAAAGGCCGTGGAACGCCGCCTCGCGCTTCGTCTCGTCGCGATCCGAGAGCAGGTGCAGCGTCGCCTTCGAGGCCGAGCTCCTCGCCGTCGACCTCGAACTTGAGGCTCGCCATGGTCTCGTCGAACAGCCGGTTCCAGGCCTGCGCGCCGGTCACCGACTTCTCGTGGAACAGTTCCTCGAGCTGGTCCTCGAGCTGGTAGGGCTTGGCCTTCCGCAGTTCGGCGAACCACGGCCGGTAGCGCGCGAGCCCGGCTCGGCGGCGAACGCCGCCTCGAGCACCGCGTCGTCGATGCGGTTGAGCTCGAGCTCGAAGAAGATCAGCCCGGTCGACAGGTCGGTCAGCGCCTGGCTGAGATCGCCGAGGAACTTGGCCCTCTCGGGATCCTGCGTGTTCTGCGCATAGTGCAGATAGGCGAACGAGCCGATGCCGGCCGGTGACATCGCCGAGCTTTTCGATGCGCCCGATCGCCTCGATCAGACCACCAGCCCTGCGTCAGCGCCGTCGAGCTTGCCCTTGTAGTCCGCCTCGAACGCCTTGGCCTCGGCCTTGGCCCAGTCGAGATCGCGCTTCAGTTCCGCCGAGTCGGTGCCCGGATAGAGATCGTCGAGGTCCCATTCGCGGCAAGGTGCCGAACTGGTTGTGGCCCTGCTGGGCCGCCGCATCGGTCGCGCGGGGTAGGTCAGCCATGCGAACAGACTTTCGTCGTAGTTTGAAGCGCCGCGACCATAGCCAGCGGGGCCAGCGATCTCAAGGGTTTCTCAGCCCAAAAGCGATAGATCGGCCCGAGTGCCGTGAGGCGATCCGTGAAGGCTGGGCCTCGACAATCCCGGGCCGCGCCGCTGGGCGAGCCCAACGTGCGGATCCCTGACGACCGGCACGGTGGATCGTGCGCTATCGATCCGACAAGGATGAGATAACCGTTCTCGCCATCCGGCACATGCGCGAAGCCGGATTCTGACACGCGGCAGAGCCTTAAACGTGCCTTAACCCGCCATCCCCATCCTGCCTCAAAACGGCACAGTGCGATTCGGCTGGAGGGCTCCCGCGCTGAAGATGCTGCCGGACAAAGCCGAGCGTATGGGGAAACATGACGCGCGTTCTGATAGTTGACGACGATCCGGTGCAGCTGCGCCTGACCGCCGAAGTGGCCAACCGCGCCGGCTTCGTGCCGGTGACCGCAACCGGCGGACAGGCCGGCCCTGAAGCTGCTGCGCGGCGACCCCGGCATCGGCGCCATGGTGCTGGATCTGGTCATGCCCGACCTCGACGGCATGGCGGTGCTCGAAACCATGGCCCGCGAGGGCATCACCACCCCGGTGATCGTCCAGACCGCCAATTCCTCGCTCGAAACCGTGGTCACCGCGATGCGCCAGGGCGCGGCCGATTTCTTCGTCAAGCCCGTCGCGCCCGAGCGGCTGATCATCTCGCTGCGCAACGCGCTGAAGCTCGACGAGCTCGAGACCCTGCTCCGCACCGACCGCGCCGCCGCGCCGGCACGCTGACGCTCGCCGACATCGTGACCAAATCCCGACAGCATGGACCGCGTCATCGCGCTATGCGCCAAGGCCGCAAAGAGCACCATTCCGGTGCTGATCGAGGGCGAAACCGGCGTCGGCAAGGAACTGGTCGCCCGCGTCATCCAGGGCACCGGCGACCGTGCCGGCAAGCCGTTCATCACCGTCAATTGCGGCGCCATTCCCGCCAATCTGGTCGAATCCACGCTGTTCGGGCACAAGAAGGGCGCCTTCACCGGCGCCATCGCCGATCACGCCGGCAAGTTCGCCGAGGCCCATGGCGGCACGCTGTTTCTCGACGAGGTCGGCGAACTGCCGCTCGACGCCCAGGTCAAGCTGCTGCGCGCCATCCAGGAGGGCGAAATCGAGCCGGTCGGCAGCGCGAAGATCGAGCGGGTCAACGTCCGGGTCATCTCGGCCACCAACCGGCGCCTGCTGAACCTCGCCAAATCCGGCGAATTCCGCGAGGACCTCTACTACCGGCTCAATGTCTTCCCGATCTATGTGCCGCCGCTGCGCGAGCGTCCCGAGGACATCCCCGCCCTGGTCAACCACTTCATCGCCCGCTTCGCCGCCGAGGCCGGCAAGCGCGTCGTCGGCATTTCGGGCCTGCGCTGGAACTGCTTGCGGGCTACAACTGGCCCGGCAACATCCGCCAGCTCGAAAACGCGGTCTATCGCGCCGTCGTGCTGTGCGACGGCGCCTACCTCGAGACCGCCGATTTCCCCCAGATCGTCGCGCAGACGGCGGGCCGCGGCCGATGCCCTGCGCCTGACGGAGGCCCTGCCGGCCCTTCAGCCCCGGTTCATATCGACCAGGCTATCGGTCGTCTGCGAGAGACGGAATCCGAGCGAGGCAGTTCCAGACCGGTTTCTCGATCGCCAAAGGCGAAGTGGCGCCGCTGTGCCGATCTCGAACGCGAGCTGATCGCCTTTGCGCTGCAGCACTACGGCGGCCGCATGTCGCGGGTCGCCCGCGCGCTGGGGATCGGGCGCTCGACGCTCTACCGCAAACTGCGCGAATACGGCCTCGAGGAGCAGGCCGAGAGCGACGCCGCCTGAGGCAGTCGGCGTGGCGAATGCGCCGCACCACAGGGCCAAACCGCTCTCACAAAATCGTGAGCAATTGTCGCTGTTAAGAAATCTGCGGTAGATCAATAGGCTATTGACAGGCGCCCTCCGTCGAGACCTCCCCTCGCCGCGTGCCGCCACAATACCCGGACGATATGGAGTTCATATGCGTAGACTGATGGCTCTCTTGCTCGCCGGCGCATGCCTTTACAGCGCGCCGCCGGTGGCGATCGCGCAGGAAGCGGTTAAGTCGCCGGCGTCGAGGCGACCCGCGTCGTCATCGCCCCGCCGCAGACCGAACTCGCCCGCATCATCAAGCAGGGTCTGCCGGCCGCCTACTACGGCGCCGACAAGACACCCGCGCCTATCAGCAGGCGCAAAAGCTCTATTTCTTCTATGGCGCGCGCGCATTTCGAGCCGCTGTGGCTGACCAAGGCCGCCGACGGCAAGGTCAGCCTTCTCCGCCAATGCCCAAAAGATCATCGATGTCTTCAAGGCATGCCGCGCTCGAGGGCTTCCGGCCTCCGACTACCTGACGCCCGACCTCGACGTCACCGCCGCCGGCACCGATCCCGCCAAGCTCGCCGCGCTCGAGACCGCTTTCTCCGCCGCCGCGCGTGCGATACGCCCAGGATGCCTATGGCGGCCGCATCGCGCCGACCGCAGTGTCGACAGCTGCTGGACCATCACGCCCAAGCGCATCAACGAGGCCGAAATGCTGCTGCAGCTCGCGGCCAGCGACGCACCCGACCAGATCCTGCTCGGACCTCGACCCCAAGCATCGCGAATTCCTCCAGCTCAAGGCCGCCCTGGCCAAGTTCATGACGGCGGCGTGGTCGACGAGCAGATCCCAGATTCCCGAGGGCCCGACTGCTGCAAGCCGGGCATGAAGGACGAGCGCGTGCCGCTGCTGCGCCAGCGGCTCGACGTCGCCGAGCCCGGAAATTCCCGAATCGGCCGCCGACGCCAAGCGTCGACAATCACCTACGACGAGGCGCTGGTCGCAGCCGTGAAGGCCTTCCAGGAGAGCCTCGGCCTCACTGCCGACGGCGTGCTCGGCCCGGCGACCGTCGCCGCCCTCAACGGCGGCTCGGCCGACGACCAAGGAAGACATCATCGCCAATATGGAGCGCTGGCGCTGGGAGCCGGAGGACTTCGGCGACTTCCACGTCTTCGTGAACATCCCCGAATTCCAGCTGTGCGATCATGGATCACGGCGAGTCGAGTGCCTACACGACCCGCGTCGTCGTCGGCACGCCGCAGAACCAGACGCCGCGTGTTTTCCGACGAGATCGAGCACATCGTCGTCAATCCCTACTGGAACGTGCCGCCCTCGATCGCCACCAACGAGATCAAGCCGCACCTGCTGGCCAATCCCGGCTATCTCGACAGCCAGAACATGGAACTGCTCTCGGGCGGCAAGGTGGTCAACGCCTCGGCCATCGACTGGTCGACGACCAACATCAACAATTTCCACATCCGCCAGCGCCCGGGCGCCGGCAATGCGCTGGGCCAGATCAAGTTCCTGTTCCCCAACCAGCACGACGTCTATCTGCACGACACGCCGTCCAAGTCGCTGTTCGCCCGCTCCTACCGCGCCTACAGCCACGGCTGCGTGCGCGTGCAGAACCCGATGGACTTTGCCGGCGCCCTGACTGGCACACGAGCCCGAGATCACCGTCGCCTCGCTCGAAGGCATGTTCGGCGACAAGGAGCGCTGGGTCAAGCTCGAAGCAGCACATCCCGGTGCACCTGACCTATTTCACCCTGCGCGTCGACGCGGATGGCACCATCCGCTCCTACGGCGACGTCTACGGCCACAACAAGAAGTTGATAAGCTGCTCAGCGCAGTAGGCCGCCTGCCGCACACCATGCAGGCTGAAATCCGACGGCCCGGCGCAGACTTACTGCGCCGGGCCATCTGTTTTCGCCCCGCCGCGGCCGCCAAGCGTTTACTTCTGCTTAGGAATTTGGCCTTGGTTCAGCCGCGTTTTTTGCCTAGAAGCATGCACAGACGTCGGTGGCCGGCAGCGGTCGCCGCGGACAGCATAGCGTTAACAGACTCTAATCGGTTGTGACGCTAGGCTTCGCTGCTGTCGGCATAGGGTAACGGGCATATTCGGGGCGTGGCGGGGAAACCTCTATCCATTGGCGAGCGATTGGTGCGGACTCGCAGTAGCTGCGGTCATGGCACTTGACCGTGCTGCTCCCGCCGAGCGCGGTTCCGGTCAGCGCTGCGCTCGGGCGACCGCACGCTCTACCTGCACCACACCCATACCGGCCAGACCCGGACGCTTCACCTTCAAGCGCAACGGCCAGTACGACCAGAACGTCCTGCGCCAGCTCAACGTCTTCCTCGCCGACTGGCGGACCAAGGAGCCGACCAAGATGGACCCGGCGCTGTTCGACCTGATCTGGGAGATCTACCAGGAAGTCGGCGGCCGACGCAGCCGATCAACATCGTCTCCTCCTACCGCTCGCCCAAGACCAACGCCATGCTGCGCTCGCGAAGTCCTCGGCGGTCGCCGAGAACTCCCAGCACATGAAGGGCAAGGCGATGGACATCTTCATTCCCGGCGTCAACCTCACCAAGCTGCGCGCCACCGCGATGCGGCACCAGGTCGGCGGCGTCGGCTACTATCCGACCTCCGGCAGCCCCTTCGTCCACGTCGATACCGGCAGTGTCCGCGCCTGGCCGCGCATGACCCGCGCGCAGCTGAAGAAGGTCTTCCCCGACGGCAGGACCCTGCATCTGCCGACCGACGGCAAGCCGCTGTCCGACGACGGCCGCGCGCTATGCCCAGGCCGAATGGAACAAGTGCCACATGGTGCCGTGCAATGGCGGCGGCCCTCGACCCAGCTTCGACTCGACCAGTCGGGCGCCGCGATCCCGAGCTCGCGTCCCTCGATCCGGCGAACCGCGCCGACGTGCACAGACAGATCGAGATCACAGCGCCAGCTGCCGCATCGATGCGGCCCGGCGCCTTCCACGATCGCCGACAGCACGCGACACGGACCGGCGCAGCGAAGGGCTGCGCCCCGGTCCCGGCCCGCAAATCGCCGACCGCTGATGCTGGCGACGCGCGAAGCGCTGCCCGTCCATGGCGGCGAGACGGCGGTCGCGGCGCTCGCCGAATCGGCGCCCCGATCCCACAGCCGCGCGTCCTGATGACCCCGACGGACAGACTAGATGGTCACCGCCTATGTGCCCGCCACCGAGCCCGATCCCGGCGCGCAACTGGCGCTGCGCATGATCATCGAGCGCGAGACGACCGCCTCGCTGCCACAGAAGATCGAGAAGCCGAAGCGCGATCCGGCGCTCGACCCTCTGCGATCCGCACCGCCTCGCTCGGCGGCAATCCGCTCGACGCGTTCAAGAGCCTGTTCGATGTGACGCTGGACGCGGTTGCCAGCGCCGGCGGCAAGGCCGGATCGACCGGCGTCACCAGCAAGGCGCCGACCATTGCCGTGGCCGCCTGCCCGATCGCGGGCTCAACGACGCACGACGTCGAGCTGGTCGCGCCCGAGATCGACCACGTCACCGAAACGCTCATGACCGCCGGTCGCTCATGTCAGCCATCCATTTCGCCGAGCTGTACGAGGCCGAGGGCTATCTCGATAAGGCGCCGAACTGGGCCCGCTGGCCACCCGCATCGGCGTTCGAGCCCGACACTGCCGCGCCGCCTGCCTACGATCACTTCTTCCAGCGCCCACCGCTGCTTGTCGCCACCCGCTAAGCCACGGCCTGCCTCGCGATCTGCACAATAATCCCTGACAGCTCTGGCGAAATCGCCAAGCCCTTTGGTTGCAAAGCGTCTCGCGGCTAACTAAACCCGATCCACTGTCCCGTTGGGCCAAGGATCGGCCGTTGTCCGAGAAGCCGCAGACCCCGCTGCTCGACACCATCAAGTTCGCCCGCCGACCTCAAGGCGCTCGACCGCGAGCAACTGCGCCAGGTGGCCGACGAACTGCGCGCCGAGGTGATCGACGCCGTCTCGGTGACCGGCGGGCATCTCGGCGCCGGGCTCGGCGTCGTCGAACTGACCGTGGCGCTGCACGCCGTCTTCGACACCCCCAACGACCGGCTGATCTGGGACGTCGGCCACCAGGCCTATCCGCACAAGGTGCTGACCGGCCGCCGCGACCGCATCCGCACGCTGCGCCAGAAGGACGGCCTGTCCGGCTTCACCCGCCGCGCCGAAAGCGAATACGACCCGTTCGGCGCCGGCCATTCCTCGACCTCGATTTCCGCCGGCCTCGGCATGGCCGTCGGCCTCGGACCTCAAGGGCGAGAAGCGCAATGTCATCGCCGTCATCGGCGACGGCGCCATGTCGGCCGGCATGGCCTATGAGGCGATGAACAATGCCGGCGCCATGGACGCGCGGCTGATCGTCATCCTCAACGACAACGACATGTCGATCGCCCCGCCCACCGGCGCCATGCGCTCCTATCTCGCCAAGCTCGTCTCCGGCCCGGCCTATCGCGGCTGCGCGATACGGCCAAGTCGATCACCGGCAAGATGCCGCGCTTCATCCACGAGACGGCCCGCAAGACCGAGGAATTCGCCCGCTCCTTCTTCACCGGCGGCACGCTGTTCGAGGAGCTCGGCTTCTTCTATGTCGGCCCGATCGACGGCCACAATCTCGACGACCTGCTCGACGTGCTGCAGAACGTCCGCGACGCCGAGGGCGGCCCGATCCTCGTCCACGTCGTGACCAAGAAGGGCAAGGGCTACGAGCCCGCCGAGGACTCCGCCGACAAGTATCACGGCGTCTCCAAGTTCAACGTCATCACCGGCGCCCAGGCCAAGGCGCCCTCCAACGCGCCCGTCCTACACCTCGGTCTTCGCCGAGAGCCTGATCGACGAGGCCGAGCGCGACGACCGCATCGTCGCCGTCACCGCCGCCATGCCGTCCGGCACCGGCCTCGACAAGTTCGCCGAAATCTTCCCGACCCGCATCTTCGATGTCGGCATTGCCGAGCAGCACGCGGTGACCTTTGCCGCCGGCCTCGCCAGCGAGGGGATGAAGCCGTTCTGCGCCATCTACTCGACCTTCCTGCAGCGCGCCTACGACCAGGTGATCCACGACGTCGCCGTGCAGAGCCTGCCGGTGCGCTTCGCCATCGACCGCGCCGGCTATGTCGGCGCCGACGGCCCGACCCATGCCGGCAATTACGACGCCGCCTATCTCGGCGCCATTCCCGGCATGGTGCTGATGGCGGCCGCCGACGAGGCCGAACTGCGCCACATGGTGGCACCGCCGCCGCCTACGACGACGGCCCGATCGCCTTCCGCTATCCGCGCGGCGACGGCATGGGCGTCGAAATGCCCGAGCGCGGCACGATCCTCGCAGATCGGCAAGGGCCGCATCGTGCGCCAGGGCGCGACCGTCGCCATCCTGTCCTACGGCACGCGGCTGGGCGAAGTGCTGGCCGCCGCCGAAAAGCTCGCCGCCTTCGGGCTCAACCCCACCATCGCCGACGCCCGCTTCATGAAGCCGCTCGACGAAGAACTGATCGCCCGGCTGGCGCGCGAGCACGAAGTGCTGCTCACCGTCGAGGAAGGCGGCATCGGCGGCTTCGGCAGCCATGTCGCGACCTTCCTCGCCCGCAATGGCCTGCTCGACGGCAAGCTGCGCTTCCGCCCGCTGATGATCCCCGATCGCTTCACCGAGCAGGCCACGCAGGCCGACATGTATGCCGACGCCGGCCTCGACCGCGCCGGCATCGTCGCCGCGGCGCTGGAGACGCTCGGCGCCGGCGCCGGCGCTCCAGCCCTAATCGCCGAGCACAAGCTCTAGTCGTTCTGCGCCGCTGCCTTGACCCCGACGGCATGCCGGCGGTTGGCCATCAGCAGCACGGCGGAGCCGAGCAGGGCCGAGATCACCGAACCGCCGAGAATGCCAAGCTTGACGTCGTCCTGCAGCACCGGGTGCGCAGCGAACGCCAGCAGGCCGATAAACAGGCTCATCGTAAAACCGATGCCGCAGAGAAACGCCACACCAAGCATCTGCGCCCACGAGGCCTGCCCCGGCAACTCGGCGAATCCCAGCCTGATCGCCAGCCCGGCACTGCCGAACACGCCAACCAGCTTGCCCACCACCAGTCCGCCGGCGACACCCAGGGTCAGCGGCTCGACCAGCGTGCCGAGGCTCATGCCGGCAAATGAAACCCCGGCATTGGCGAAGCCGAAGATCGGCACCACGACAAACGGGACTATGGTGCTCAGCCCATGTTCCAGCCGGTGCAACGGACTGTGCATGCTGTCGGCAGCACCCGGTTTCATGCGCAACGGGATCGCCAGCGCCAGCCCCACGCCAGCCAGCGTGGCGTGAATGCCGGAGCGATAGACGAACACCCACAGGACCACGCCGAGCAGTAGATAGGGCCAGAGCTGCAGCACGCCGCGCCGGTTGAGGATGTAAAGCACCGCGAGCACCACCGCTGCGCCGGCGAGATCCAGCCACGACAGGTCCGTGGTGTAGAACAGCGCGATGATCAGCACGGCGCCCAGATCATCGATGATCGCCAGCGCCGCCAGGAACACCTTGAGCGAGGCCGGCACGCGGCTGCCGAGCAGCGACAGCACCCCGAGCGCAAATGCAATGTCGGTGGCCGTCGGAATCGCCCAGCCGCGCAGCGCCTCCGGATCGGCCCGGTTGAGCACGGCATAGATGACGGCGGGGACCAGCATGCCGCCCGCCGCCGCAATCCCCGGCAAGGCCCGGCGCGGCCAGGTGGCGAGCTGGCCGTCCAGCATCTCGCGCTTGATCTCCAGCCCGACGAACAGGAAGAACAGCGCCATCAAGGCGTCATTGATCCAGTGCGAGGCACTGAGTGGGCCAAGTTCGGTATGCAGAAGCTCGAAATAGGTGTGCCCAAGCGGAGAGTTGGCGACGATCAGCGCCAGCGCCGCGGCAAACATCAGGACGATACCGCCGGATGCCTCGCCATCGAGGAAATCCCGCAGCAGCGACATTGGACGTGTTCGCGCGGTCTCAGCCATTCGTGACCTCGTTCATCAAAGTGCCATTGCTACACGCAGGAGCGCGGGCGGCAACCCGCTATTCGTCATCGTCGGCGGGCGCCGCCTGCATGCCGAGGGCCGACATATAAAGTTCCAGCAGGGCTTCCTGCTCCATTCGCTCGGAATGGTCCTGCTTGCGGATGCGCACGATCTGCCGCAGCACCTTGACGTCGAAGCCATTGCCCTTTGCTTCGGCGTAGATTTCCTTGATGTCGTCCGCGATCGCCTTCTTTTCTTCCTCCATCCGCTCGATGCGTTCGACGAAGGCGCGCAACTGATCCTGCGCAACACTTTCATTGGCCATGACAGATCCCCTGATTTCGAGCCCCCGTTCAATCGCAGCAGCCGACCCAACTCAAGCCCAATCTCTGCCAATCCACATGCCTGCCCGCCGCACCCCGCAATTCGGACAAAACAGGCGATTAGCGGTTGACTCGGCTCCCCCGCTTGCGCTCAAACAAGGTGGAAAATTCATGTTTCCCGGCCCGCAATTGCTTCATCTCCGTCTCGCACTTGCCGCAGCCGGGCTGTTTTTGGCGTCACTCATTGTATCGATTTCACCTGCCTATGCCGATCTCAGGGTCTGCAACGAAACCTCCAATCCGGTATCGATTGCGCTTGGCTATCGCGCCGACAAGGGATGGCAGTCGGAAGGCTGGTGGGTCGCGCCGCCGACCAAATGTGCAACAGTGTATCAGGGCGACCTCAACTCGCGCTTTTTCTACCTCTACGTCGCCGACGACATCGGCGGGGGAGCCTGGGACGGCAAGGTGTTCATGTGTACGCGTGACGAGACCTTCACCATCTTTGGGGTCGAGGACTGTCTGGCGCGCGGTTATGAGCGTACCGGGTTCTTCGAGGTCGACACCAGGAATCGCAGCGACTGGATGCTGCAGCTGACTGACAACGGTACGTCATCCGGCCAGGATACTGGCAATGACGCGACCGACGACATTACCGTGCCGATCGATGGCGATCAGCCGCCGGCCGATGACACATCAGGCGCCGATCAGCAGGGCGCTGGCGGCGACATAAACGCGGAAGGCGCAGGTTCCGAATGAGACGCTTGAGACGGGTGAAGATCGTAGCGACCCTGGGTCCTGCTTCGGGCACCGAGAAGGTGATCGAGCAACTGGCGCGCGCCGGCGCAGATGTGTTCCGCATCAACATGAGCCATGCCAGCCACGATCTGCTGCGCGAAACGGTGCAGAAGATCCGCAATGTCGAAAAGCTGCTCGGCCACCCGCTCGGCATTCTGGTCGACCTGCAGGGGCCGAAGCTGCGCGTCGGCAAGTTCGACGGAGGCTCGGTCGAACTTGCGGCAGGCGCCAAGTTCACCCTCGACAGTTCCGACACGCTCGGGACGACCGCACGCGTCTATCTCCCGCATCCCGAAATCATCGAATCGGTCAGCGTCGGCGATCGCCTGCTGCTCGATGACGGCAAGCTGCAGCTGCGCGCCGTTCGCGTCGGTGGCGGCGCCATCGAGACCGAGGTGATCTATAGCGGCAAGCTCTCCGACAAGAAGGGCGTCAGCCTCCCCGACACCCTGCTGCCCGTCGGCGCGCTGACCGAGAAGGACCACGCCGATCTGCTCGCCGGCCTCGCCTGCGACGCCGACTGGATCGCGCTCAGCTTCGTGCAGCGCCCCGAAGACATCATCGATGTCCGAAAGATCGTGCAGGGCCGGGCCGGCGTGATGGCCAAGATCGAAAAACCGCAGGCCGTGGAACGGCTGGAGGAAATCATCAAGCTCTGCGATGCCTTCATGATCGCCCGTGGCGACCTTGGCGTCGAAATGCCGCTCGAGCAGGTGCCGGGCCTGCAGAAGCGCATGATCCGCATCGCCCGCCGCTTCGGCAAACCCGTCGTGGTGGCGACGCAGATGCTCGAGTCGATGATCACCTCGCCCGTGCCGACGCGTGCCGAGGTCTCCGACGTTTCGATCGCGGTGTTCGAGGGCGCCGACGCTGTGATGCTGTCCGCCGAATCCGCCTCCGGACAGTATCCGGTCGAAGCCGTGACGATGATGAACAAGGTGGCGATGGCGGTCGAATCCGACTCCAACTATCGCGGCATTATCCGCGCTCAGGCTGCCGAGCCTGAAGCAACCGCGGCAGATGCGATTTCCGCAGCCACGCGGCAGGTTGCCGAAACGCTCGATCTGGCCGCCGTGGTGACCTACACCTCATCGGGCTCGACTGCAGTGCGCGCCGCACGCGAACGGCCGTCCAAGCCGATCCTCGCGCTGTCGCCCAACCCGCGCACCGTGCGCCGGCTGTCCATCGTCTGGGGCGTTCACTGCGTCTACTCCGAAGATGCCGTCAATCTCGACGACATGGTCGATCGCGCCTGCATCATCGCCTATCAGGAGGGGCTGGCGCGGCCCGGCGACCGCATCGCCATCACCGCCGGCATTCCACTCGGCACACCGGGCGCCACCAACATGCTGCGCATCGCCTTCGTGCGCCAGGATGGCGCCGGATCGTCCTGATCTGGAACGGCATTCAATAAGCGAGGCGGTCAGGACATCCCGGCCCGCCACGCCTTATTACGCAATGCCAGCGAACGGCTCGCGCCAGGCGTCGAACTGGTTCAGACGATCGTGCCAGCGCCTGATGTTGTCGTACCCATCGAGCGGCAGACGTGCCCGCTCCGCGAACGGCAACGCCGTTGCGACGCGGAAGTCCGCGTAGGTGGGCCGCCCATCAATGAGCCATTGGCGATCTGCAAGCACGGCATCGAGAATGGCCGCGCAGCGCCGGAATTCGCCATCGGCCTCCGCCAGCGCACATTCATCCGCAGGGCGCGTCATGTAGGTCGGCCGGGTGATGTGCTCGAAATAGAACGTGCTGCCGGCACGGGTAAAATGGTAGGCGTTCCAGCTCAGCCAGCGCAGCATCTCTTCGATCTGGTCCAGCGGAAAGAAGCTCCGATCGGTGAGCGCCGCAAGCCTGCAGGCGATCGCATCGGTCTCCCACAGGCTGCCGCCCGCCTCGACCAGCACCGGCGCCAGAGTGTTGGGGTTGAGCGGGCGGAACATCTCCTGATCCGCCCCCATCGGCTCGGCGCGAACGAGTTCAACCGGCGCGTTCAGATATCGCGCCACGGCCACGGCGACGCGCGGCTGGAGATTGTGTGTGTAGTAAAGCTTCATGGCACTGCCTCATCCGTTGATGCGGTTAGTCGCGTTCACGGCGGCGGATTCGACATCGGGTGACGCTTTTCTTGCGGTCGGCACTCACCCCACTACCGGGGCGCCTCTAAAGGTCCTTCTCGGCGAGTTCGCGGAAGGCGTCAGGGACAGAGCGGGCCGGATCGAGCACCACCGAGCCGTAGCCGATGGCTTCCCAGCCGAAGCGGTCGCGCACCTTGTCCATGGCGCGGTCCGCCATCCAGCGCGAGGCGCCGCGGCGTGTCCCCGGCCGCCGCGCTTCGCCCGGCAGGCCGAGTGGCAGTTCGAGTTGCAGCACCGGCTGCAGTTCAAGATGCGATACCGAAATGGCCAGCAGCGAGATGAAACGCTCATGCGGATGATCGCCGAGCACGCCATAGACCAGATCCTCGGCGACCTCGGCGAGAATGCTGGTTGCCGAGATCGGCGCATCGAGGGTCAGCGCCCGCGTGACCGCGCTGAGGTCGGCCCAGCGCACGCGCACCGTCACGGTTCGCCCGGCCAATGACTTGGCCCGCAGCCGCGAGGCGATGCGGTCGGCCAGATGGATCAGGGCCGGGCGAATGACCCCAAGCGCAACGGGCTTTCGTCCCAGCGCCGATTGTGCTCCCGCCGAGTGGGCGCGCCGTCCCGTCTCGACCTCGCGCGGGTCGCGATTGAAGGCGAGGGCATGCAGCTTCTCGCTGGCTGCGGGCCCCAGAAGCCGCTCCAGCGACTGGCCGGGCATGGCCGCGAGTTGCCCGATCGTCGTTACCCCCTGCGCATTGAGCCGGGCCTGTGTGGCCGGCCCCACGCCCCACATCAACTCCACCGGCAGGTCGTGCAGGAACAGCAGTTCCGTCGCCGGATCGACCACCACCAGGCCATCCGGCTTGGCCACCTGCGAGGCGATCTTGGCGAGGTGTTTGGTGCGCGCCACGCCGACCGAGATCGGCAGGCCGACTTCCGCCTTGACCCGCCGCCGGACGGTCTCCGCGATGGCGGCGGGCGGGCCGAACAGATGCTCGGTGCCGGCGACGTCGGCAAACGCCTCGTCGATCGAGATGCGCTCGACCAGCGGCGTAAAATCGTCGAGCACCTTGAGCGCCGCATCGCCCAGCCGCTGGTATTCCTTGAAATGGCCGCCGACGAAGATCAGTTGCGGGCAAAGCTCGCGCGCCCGCCGCCCGGCCATGCCGCCCCGCACCCCGAAGGCCTTTGCCTCATAGGACGCAGCCAGAACGACGCCGCCGCCGACGGCAATCGGCTTGCCCAGCAGAGACGGGTCGAGCATCTGCTCCACCGAAGCGTAGAACGCGTCGAGATCGGCATGCAGGATCGTTGCGGGCTGTGTCATGCGCGGACCCGGATGAAGGGACCGCAGTCTTGCATGGCCATCAGCGACCATCAAGAACAAAACAAGAACGAATTCCGGCGTTGGTCGGCTTAGCGAACGTTGAGGAACCGGCGGAAGACCAGGAGAAGCACACCTATGATGGTGCCGACCACGAGACCGATGCTGCCGAGCACCCAGCCAAATTTGCTGCTGCCCCAGTTGCCGGACAGGTCGCCGCCACCGACGGTCGACGCATTGGCTTCCGCGACGAGAGCGCCGGACGAAGAACTGCCGCTCGCCGAAAGCCCTTTGGCTGTGATACCTGCGCCGCCAGGCTGCCCGGCCTTGGACGCAGACCCACCGGGGTCCCGACCGAGGTCGATTTCCACGCCGCCGGAGCCGAGCGCTGCGCTCTGCACGTTGGCAGGCGCACCCTGGTCGAGGGTCGCGCCATTGGCGACTGGCTGTCCATTCGCATCGACAATGACCGGCAGGGTTCCACTGCCCGACACCGAGAAATCGACCAGCTTGCCGACAGTCGCGGTCTGGCCCACGGTGATCATGGCGGTCGAATGGGAGGCGAGTGACTCGACCGCGACCATGCCGCGCTGGACGGTCACTGAAGCCGCGTCGCCACCAGACCTGACGATGAAGTGCGTGCCCTTCACAACTGCCGCAAGATATGGCGTCTCCACCGAAAAGTGCGGCGCATGTTCGACCTCTGCTTCAACCTCGACACTGCCGAAGGCCTGTCTGATGGTGGTGAAGTGCTCGTCGCTGCGGTCGATGATCTGGATCAGCGAGCCGGGTGCGAGGGTGACGATCTCCTTGTTGCGCTGGAAGTCGACATGGCCGTCGGCCAGCGTGCGGACGAACCTGTCGTCTGGAACGATGTCGCCACGCTTAAGGCTGACCCAGGTAGCGCCAACCATCTGCTGCACGGCCCCCCGCAGCTTCATGGCGACCCAGTCGTCTGCGAATGCCGGTGACGCGATCAGAACGAGGCACAGCGTTGCCGCTGCTGGTATAATGCGCAATTGGTGATACTCGAGGACGCTTTTCCGGCCAGCTTCGGAGGCGACGGTAAATAAAGGACTAAGCAGGTCCCCGCGTGTGCGGGCGTGGTAAACGCACGCTGCATATCGACCGTATAATTTGCGGTCCGCCCGGCTCCCGAGCGATCCGCGGGAACCGCTAGGCGAGCAACCTCTGGAACAGCAAAAGCACGCCGCCGCAGACGACGCCCGCAAGGATCCCGATGGCGCCGATCAGCCAGCCGAACTCTCCATTGCTCCAGTCGCCGGTATCGGTACTGCTGCCGGCACTTCGGGATCTTCCGAGGTCAATATGAACAGTCGGGCCTGCGGAATCCGCCGGACCGCTGGTGCTGAGGAGCTCCTTGATGACGATGGGCGGGCCCGCCGCCTGCGGCATCACCGCCGCGACCGCGGCTGCAGGCCTGCTGTCGTCGCCGAGGTCGACATGCGCATCGACGCTACCGCCACCCGCATCCGGCGCCGACAGGTCGAGAGTTGTCGTTGCGCCGGCTGCGCGCGGCGCAACCGTCGTCGCCAACGCCTCGCTGAGCCCCACGCGCAGCGGCGAGGCGCTGCCCCGCAGCGGGACATCGACCACCCTTCGGACAGTCGCCGTTTGTCCGACGCCGACTGTCGCCACTGAGTGCGACGCCAGCAACTCGACCGCCACCTGGCCGCGCTGAACCGTAACCGAGGCCTGGGACCCATCCGACCTGACGATGAAGTGCGTGCCCTTGACGACGGCGATCAGCGCCGACGTCTCAACGGCAAAGTGCTGAACCGCCTCTACCTCGGCCTCGATCTCCACGGCGCCGAACGCCTGCTTGACCGTGGTGTAGCGCTCCCCTGCCCGATCAACGATCTGCACCTCGGTATCGGCACCCAGCGTCACCACTTCCTTGCCACGCTGCAGATCGAGCTTGCCGCTGGCGAGCGTCCGCAGTCTGCGGTCGTCGGAGACGACGTTGCCAGTCTTGAGGTCGACCCAGTTGTCCGCAACCATCTGCTGCACGTCGCCATCGACGCGTACAGCCACCCAATCGTCGGCGAGTACCGGTAGGGTCAGCAAGGACAGAGACAGAAGGCCGGCGGTCAATCTGGTGCGCAATTTAGGTCGACCTGACTGACGCCCTTGATGACCTCAGCATTCCGGCCATTGGGTAAATAAAGGGCTAAGGAGTTGCGCACGGCGCACGGCGGATGCTGAAATTCACCCGACGGACCCCGCCGGGTGCCCGCGCCTGCCCTTGCACCCGGGCCGCTGCCGGGATAGCCCAACGCAGTACCGCAATTACGGATGTCATCATGGCCACCTCAATCGACGCTGCGCTCGCCTATGCCGACCAGCACATCAATCAGAGCCTTGAGCGCCTCCGCACACTGGTCAGCATCAAATCGATCTCGACCGATCCCGCCTACAAGGCCGAGTGCAAGCGCGCTGCCGACTGGCTGGTGACGGAGCTGAACGCCGAAGGGTTCGCCGCCTCGGCGCGGCCGACACCCGGCCATCCGGTGGTCGTTGCACACGCTCCGCAGGTGGCCGGACCGCGCGTGCTGTTCTACGCCCACTACGATGTGCAGCCGGTCGATCCCATCGACCTGTGGAACACCGATCCGTTCACCCTGACGGAGGTCACCCGGCCGGATGGCGACGTTCACCTCGTTGGCCGCGGCACCTCCGACGACAAGGGCCAGTTGCTCACCTTCGTCGAAGCGTGCCGGGCGCTGCGTGCCGCCACCGGTAGCCTGCCGGTCAACGTCACCCTCTGCCTTGAGGGCGAGGAAGAATCTGGCGGCAAGAACCTGCCGTCCTTTCTCGCCTCGGCCAGGGACGAACTGCAGGCGGACGTGGCGCTGATCTGCGATACCGACATGCTCGATCCACAGACCCCCTCGATCACGACCATGCTGCGCGGCCTCGCTGGCGAGGAAATCGAGATCACCTGCGCCGCGATGGATCTCCATTCCGGCATGTACGGCAACGCCGCCCGCAACCCCAACCAGGTGCTGGCCGAGATCATCGCCAGTCTCCGCAATGCGGATGGCTCGGTGGCGATCGACGGCTTCTACGACGACGTGAAGGAAGTGGACGCCGCAACCGCGGCGAGTTGGGCAACGCTTGGCTTCGACGATGCTGCTTTTCTCAAGGAGGTCGGCCTGTCCATCCCGGCCGGCGAACAGGGCCGCTCGGTGCTCGAGCAAACCTGGTCGCGCCCCACCTGTGAAATCAACGGCATGATCGGCGGCTACACCGGCGACGGATTCAAGACAGTGATCCCGGCCAAGGCCAGCGCCAAGATTTCATTCCGGCTGGTGGCAGATATGGACCCGGCGAAGATCAGCGCCGCCTTCCGCAAGCATGTACTGGCGCGCATTCCGGCAGATTGCAGTGTCAGATTCATCGAGCATGGCGGCGCGCCGGCGATCTCGGTGCCGACGACCGGAATTCACCTGAAGCAGGCCCGCACGGCGCTGGCCGAAGAATGGGGGCATCAGGCGGCGCTGCGGGCCTCCGGCGGCTCGATACCCGTGGCAGGCGAGTTCAAGCGTATTCTCGGACTCGATACGCTGCTGATCGGCTTTGCGCTTGCCGATGATCGCATCCATTCGCCCAACGAGAAGTATAATCTGCGGAGCTTCCACAAGGGCATTCGCTCCTGGATTCGCATCCTTGGCGCGCTCGCCGGCTGATCAGCTTCCGTTTGTCTCTTCATCTGCCTCGGCGTCGACGAATGCGATCTCGTCCTGCAGTTCCAGCATGGCCTTGAGGGCGTTGAAGTCCGAAGTGACCCACTCGGCCTCGGACTGGAACGCCGCGTCGGTTATGCCTCCGCGCTGCAGCAGTGTGTAGCTGAGCTCGGTGCCCTCACCGTTCGCGAACACGCGCATCGGCGTCATGCGCGGCGAACTACCCTCTGCGAACACGGCGTGATCCAGGATTCCGAAAGCGTTACGCTCCGCAAACCTGAGGATCACGCGGCCGCTGCGTGTGTCCGTGACCCAATCATTGCCGCTGAGGTGCTTGAACGAAGTGCCGAGATTGGAGGCCCACGTTGGGAAGTTCCGCGGTTCGGCAAGGAATTCGTAGACCTCGGCCAGCGGTCGCTCGATCTGCACCGAGATCGTCAAGGATTTGAACATCTCATCTCCCCTTGCTTCGACGCCTGAAAACGCGACAGCCAGATACCAAATCTAGCGCTCTGCCTCGAGCAACGTCTTCAGCGTCAACAGGTCGGACCTGACCCACTCGGTCGCGGACCCATGCTGCGCTTCGCTCATGCCGGGCCGCTGGAACAGCGTGTAGGTCAACTGACAGCCATTGCCGTTCGGGATGACTCGCATCGGCGTTGTGATCGGTTCCTGCCCTTCAACATAGACCGCATGGTCGAGTATGCCAAACGGGTTGGGTGTGCTGAAGCGGATGATGCGGTAGCCCACCGGAGTTTCACCTTCCCACTCGCGCCCACCGCGATATTTCAGCGGCTTATCCGGAACGCCGGCCCAGCGGCCAAAATTGCTCGCGTCGAGCAGAAACGCGAACACCTCGCCGGCGGGCCGGTCGATTGCAATGTCGATGATGGAGGAGCGATACATCAATGGGTTCCCTGGCAGGCGAAGGTTCGGCACCGCAGCTGCCTGCGGCAAGGACGCGATCACGTGCAATGGCTCAGCGGCATGGTCTGGGCTAGGTGCTTTCGAGCAGGCTTTTCAGCCGCGTGAGGTCCGAGGTGACCCATTCCACATCGGACACAAAGGCCTCATCGGAAACGCCCGGCCGCTGGAACCAGGTGAGCAACAGTTCGGAGCCATCGCCGTTGGCGTAGAGCCGCACCGGCGTTACGGGCCCGCCATCGGCGCCGCGCGGAAAGGTCTGGTAGTCGAGCACGCCGAACGTGTTGATGGGTGAGAAGCGAATGACCACCTTGCCGCGCGGCACGTCGATCACCCAGTCACTCCCACCCAGCGGATCCATCCCGGAATCCGGGTTGGCTGCCCATTTGCTGAAATTCAACGGATCCGCAAGGAAATCGTAGACGTCGGCGAATGTCCGTTCAATCTGAACCTTGATAATTCTCGATGCGAGCATGGCCTTGCTCTTGTTGCTTTTGTTGCTTTGGGCCCGCCGACCCTTTTGACTTATATTAGTTTCAAAACCGCCGCCGCGCTACTATTTCGCGCCGGCAACAAAAAGGCCCGCCGAAGCGGGCCCGTTGTTCTCTACAAGGTCGAAACTTCAGCCCTGACGGGCCTTGTAGCGCTTGTCGACCTTGTTGATGATGTACACGCGACCGCGGCGCCGGACCAGCTTGTTGGCCCGGTGGCGGGTCATCAACGCCTTCAGAGAATTGCGAACTTTCATCGTACAGCCTCGGCCGGAATAAAAAAGAGGCGCGACGCGCCCTTGGATTGGCGGTTCAAATAGGGGGAAACACCGCCCCTGTCAACGCGCGGCGGCTCCAAAACCGTGTTCAGAGGGCGGATTTCGAGCCTTCAGCGTTTCATGGCAGGGCAATTAACCGCCCGGCAACGAGCAGGGTCGACAATGCGCCCGTCCCAACCCCACAGCGATACATGCCGTGCAACAGAACCGCTCCAAGCTCAACGTTCTCGTGGTCGAACCTTCAACCCATATGGGCGGCTTGATCGCGGCGATGTTCCGCACCCTGCAGGTCCGCAACATCCGGCTGGTCAGCGACGTCGGCGCCGCCACAGCGGAGTTGCTGCGCCGTCCCTACGACCTGATGCTCGTCGATGATTCAGCAAGCGTGGATGGCGTGGCCATCACCACGATGCTGCGGGGAACGGAAGACGGCATCAATCGCAACAGCGCCGTCATCATGATGTCCTCGGCGCCCGATAAGGCCCGCATCACCGCGGCCCGGGACGCCGGAGTCACCGAGTTCCTGCGCAAACCGTTCGCTGCTGCCCACATCGAGTCGCGACTCATCACGCTGCAGAAGGCGCCGCGCGAATTCATCGCCGCGCCCGATTATGTCGGCCCGGATCGCCGCCGGCACGACGCCGACCCAAAAGCCCCGAAACGCCGTGCGGCAGACAAGTCCGCCGCCAAACCGCAAGCCGGGCAACCCGCCTAAGCCGCCCGCTCGACGATCGCCGCGACGCCCTGTCCGCCAGCGGTGCAGACCGAGATCAGGGCGCGCCGCGCGCCCTCGGTATTCAGCAGTTTTGCCGTGAGGCCAAGTATGCGCGCGCCGGTCGCCGCGAACGGATGCCCATAGGCGAGGCTCGACCCCTTGACGTTGAGCTTGGCGACGTCGACCGGACCCAGCACTTTGTCGCGACCCAGGACGTCCTTGCAGTACGTCTCGTCGGTCCAGGCCTTCAGCGTGCAAAGCACCTGCGCGGCAAACGCTTCGTGAATCTCGAACAGGTCGATGTCATCGAAGCTCATTCCGGCCCGTGTCAGCATTTCCGAAACGGCGATTGTCGGCGCCATCAACAGCCCCTCGCCGCCGGCGAAATTATTGGCGGCGACCCGGCCGGCGGTGAGGTAGGCAAGGATCGGCAGGCCGCGGGCCTTCGCCCAATCCTCGCTGGCGAGCAGCACCGACGAGGCACCATCGGTCAGAGGTGTCGAGTTGGCGGCCGTCAACGTACCCTTCCCGGAGGCCTTGTCGAACGCCGGCTTCATCGTCGCCATTTTCTCGAGCGTCGTGTCGGCGCGCACGTTGTTGTCGCGGACGATGCCGGCGCAGGGAACGATCAGATCGTCATGAAAGCCGTCGTCGTAGGCGCGCGCCGCATTAAGGTGACTGCGCAGTGCCAGGGAGTCCTGCTCCTCGCGGGTGATGCCCCACTCGCCGGCCATTAGTTCGCAATGCTGTCCCATTGAGAGGCCGGTGCGCGGCTCCTGCGTCGAGGGCGCCACCGGGGTCAGTTCACCGAGCGAGAAGCCTTTGAAGACCCCCAGCCGTTCCCCGATGGAGCGGGCGCGGCTGAGGTCGATCATCCGGTGCTGGAATTTGTTGCCGAACACCACCGGGCTATCGCTCACCGTGTCGGTGCCCGCAGCAATGCCGCTCTCGATCTCGCCGGTGGCGATCTTGGCGCTGAGCATCAGCGCCGCCTGGAGCGACGTTCCACAGGCGATCTGCACATTGGTGCCGGGGGTGCGGGGCGACAGGCCTGCATCGAGTGCCGCCTCGCGCGCCAGATTGAAATCGCGGCTATGGGCCAGCACGGCGCCGCCCATGACCTCGTCGATCTTCTCACCCTTTAGGCCATATTTGTCGGCAAGGCCGCTGAGCGTGGTGCCCAGCATCGAGAGATTGCTTTCCTCTGCGTAGCCGGTATTGCCGCGGCAGAACGGAATGCGCATCGAACCGACGATGGCGACTTTGCGAAGTTCGGCCATCTCAGGCTCTCCCGTCTTTGCGGGCCTTCAGCGGACCGCCGAGGAATGGCGCAAAGCCGGTTCCGAGAATGACGCCGATATCGGCAAGATCGGCGCTGGCCACCACACCCTCGGACACTACGATCTCTGCCGTGTCGACCAGCGGCCGCACCAGTTCGCGACCAAGGCCGGCGAGATCGGCATGCGGCGGGGTCTCGCCTTTGACGGCTTTGCCGTCCTGCCATTTGTAAAAGCCCTCGCCGGTCTTCCGGCCGAGCTTCTTGGCGGCCAGCAGCCGGGCAAAGCCACTGTTCTCGGGG
This sequence comes from uncultured Alphaproteobacteria bacterium, assembly GCA_963796775.1. Lineage (GTDB taxonomy): Bacteria > Pseudomonadota > Alphaproteobacteria > Rhizobiales > Devosiaceae > Devosia_A. The sequence continues at coordinate 1,436,364 of CAWCMZ010000007.1, forward strand.
ACCGCATTGCCCAGTTCTTTGGCAACGCTCTGCCCGATGTCGAGCCCGACGGTGTCCATCAGCTCGATGGGTCCCATCGGCATGCCGAAGGCGACGGCGGCGGCATCGAGAAGTTCCTTGCTCTGGCCGTTCTCTACCCGTTCCACCGCGCCCAGCATGTAGGGCATCAGCACGCGATTGACGAGGAACCCGCGCGCCGATTTGACCACCACCGGGCTTTTGCCGATGGCCAGCGCAAAGCTCGCGCCACGCGCGATTTCGGCGTCCGAATTGAAGCTGGAGCGGATCACTTCGACCAGCGGCAGCTGTGCCACCGGATTGAAGAAGTGCAACCCGATCAGGCGCGCCGGAGCACGCAAGCCTTCCGCAATGCGTTCCAGTTCGATCGAGGACGTGTTGGACGCAAGAATTGCATCGGGCTTCGCCCGCGCCTCGACATCGATGAAGATCTTGTGCTTGATCTCGAGGTTCTCGACCACCGCTTCGATGATGACGTCGGCGCGGGCAATCCCCTTCCCGGCGGGGTCCGCTTCCAGCCGCGTCATCGCCGCGCTGACCTCGATGGGTTTGCGCAGGCGCCTCTTGAACAGCGATTTGGCCCGGTCGAGAGCTGGCTTGATGCGCTCCATGTCCAGATCCTGCAGCGTCACCGCCATGCCGCGCATGGCGCACCAGGCGGCGATGTCGCCGCCCATCACTCCAGCGCCAATGACATGCACGCGCCGGAACACCGGCTTCGCCGCGCCGCGCAGCCCTTGCTTCTTGAGGCTCTCGGAGAGGAAGAACACGCGGCGCAAATTGGTGGCGGTCGGAGAGGCGAGCAGCGGCACGAACCTGTCGATCTCGCCCTTGATCATGGCGCGCCAGTTGTTGCCGTGCTTCTCGAACAGATCGATGAGCGCGAACGGTGCCGGGTAGTGCTCGGGCCGGGCCTTTTTTTCCGCCGCCTCACGCATCTTGCCCGCCACATAGCTGCGCAAGGGACCGATGCCCATGATGCGCCTGGTCCACGCGGCCGGCTTCGATTTGCGATGTTGAAGGATGGCCTTGCGGGCTTCCCAACGCAGGTTGTCGCGATGCCGTACCAGCTTGTCCACCAGCCCCATGCCGCGCGCCGCGCCGGCTTTCAGCATCCTGCCGGTAAGCATGATCTGCATGGCATCGACCGGCCCCGCCTGCCGGATCGACCGGCCGGTACCGCCGAAGCCCGGGAAGATGCCGAGATTGACCTCGGGGAAGCCGATGCGCGTCGATTCCTTGTTGACCGCGACGCGATAGTGACAGGCAAGCGCCAGTTCCAGCCCGCCGCCGAGGCAGAAACCGTGGATGCCGGCTACCACCGGCACTTTCAGCGCCTCGATCCGCGCCAGCACGGCGTGGGTGCGCTGCAACGCGCCCGGCAGCACTGAGAAGTCCGACATGGCATCGAACTCGGCGATGTCCGCGCCGGCAATGAACCCGGACTCCTTGCCCGACAGCAGGACGACGCCCTTGAGCTCCCCGGTCGCGACCAGATCCTCGAAGCGCAGAACGAAAGTTTCGAGCTCGGCGATGGCTTCGCGGCTCAGTGTGTTGACCGACGATTTCGGTGTGTCGATGGTGAACCAGCCAAGGCCCTCGAAATCGAGTTCGAAGCGCCAGTTGTTGGCCGCGGGCATCTGGGGTTGGTGCAAGTCGAAGTCCTCTGCTTACGCGCTACTCGGCAGCCCGGCCAAGAACGCTGGTCCGGCTCAATTGCCTTGCCGCCAGTTCATCGGATTGGAAATCATCCACTTTGATGACCCGATCCGTGGCCTGGTCGGCGAGCCGGAGCATGGCCGCCTCCGCCTCCGTCAGGATGCCCGCATCCACCGCGTCGGTGATGGCATCGCGATCGAGGCGACGCTCGATGATGCCCTTCTTGATGGCCCGGACGAACTTGCTTTCGACCTCCTCCGCCCGCGTCACCTTGATCAGAGCATCTTCAAGCACCCCGGTGATATCCTTGGGGTCCATGGTGACGTAGGTGCCGGCGGTAAGACGGTCGCGGAAGGTGCCGGGCCTGAGCACGGCGCGGGCGAAGCGGTAAGTCACGCGGTCGGACGCCGGCCTGGCATGGCGTCCGAGCGGAAACGCCAGAAAGCCCATCAGGTGCCTGATGAGGAAATTCGGGAAGTTGGCGAACAGCGCGCCGAAGCTCTGCTCGATGGCAAAGATGTGGTCGCGCACGATGGCGCTGACCAGCGGTGCGTCCTCGATCATCCGGCCTTCGTCTTCGTAGCGCTTCAGCACCGCCGAGATCATATAGAGATCGGACAGGATGTCCGCCAGCCGCCCGGAGATGCGCTGCTTGCGCTTGAGGTCGCCGCCGAGGAACGAGACGGTCCAGTCGCCGGCCAGCGCAAAGGCCTGAGCGTAACGCGCCAGCTGCTTGTACCAGTGCGCCATCTCGTGATGCACCGGCGTCGAGGCAAAGAGCCCGAAGCTGATGCCATGCAGGAAGCTGCCCGCCATGTTGCGGAGCATGTAGGACAGGTGGCCCGAAAACGCCTTGTCGAATGCGGTGAGGCCGCTGTCGTGCACCGGGTTCTGCGCCGCCGCGATTTCGGCGTAGAGGAACGGATGCGCCCTCAGCGCACCCTGGGCGAAGGTGATCAGCGTGCGGGTGAGGATATTGGCGCCCTCGACGGTGATAGCGACTGGCGTCGTCATATAGCCGGAAAACAGATAGTTCGATGGCCCATCCTGCACGGCGCGCCCGCCGTGAATGTCCATCGCATCGTTGATGCTGTCGCGCATCGCCTCGGTGGTGCGATATTTGAGCAGCGCCGAGATCACCGCCGGCTTCTGGCCCTCATCGACCATGGACGCGGTCAGTCCCCGCGCCGCCTCGAATGTATAGGCCGAGCGTACCAGCCGGCTCAGCGGTTCGGCGACACCTTCCATGATCCCCACCGAAATGCCGAACTGGCGCCGGATGCGGGCATAGGCCGAACTGACGCGCAGCGCATGCTTGATCGACACCGTGCCGATGGCTGGCAGTGAAATGGCGCGGCCGGTGGAAAGGCATTCCATCAGCATCCGCCAGCCCTGCCCGGCCCGCTCGACACCGCCGATCAGGAATTCCATCGGGATGAAGACATTGCGCCCGCGCGTCGGCCCGTTCATGAACGACGAGCGCGCCGGGAAGTGCCGGCGGCCGATCTCGACGCCCGGATATTTGGCCGGCACGAGCGCCAGGGTGATGCCGACATGTTCGGTCTCGCCGATCAGCTTGTCCGGATCGTGCAGGTGAAAGGCGAGACCCAGCAGCGTCGCAACCGGCGCCAGCGTGATGTAGCGCTTGTCCCAGCTCACTTTGACGCCCAGCGTCTTCTTGCCCTGATACATGTCGTAGGTGACGACGCCGACGTCGCGCATTCCCGCCGCGTCCGACCCCGCATAGGGTCCGGTGAGCGCGAAGCACGGCACCTCGAGGCCCTTGGCGAGACGGTGGAGATATTTCTCCTTCTGTTCACGCGTCCCGTATTTCTCCAGCAGTTCGCCTGGTCCGAGCGAATTGGGGACCATCACAGTAATGCCCGCCGCGACGGAACGGGAAGCAACCTTGCTGACCACCTGCGACTGCGCCTGCGCCGAAAAGCCAAGCCCGCCATGTTCCTTGCCGATCAGCATGCCGAGAAAGCCCTGCTCCTTCAGGTAGGACCAGACCTCGGGACTGAGGTCGGCACGATTGTGCCGGGTATCCCAGTCATCGATCATCGCGCAGACCTTGTTGACCGGCCCGTCGAGGAACGCCTGCTCCTCCGCCGTCAGGGTGGGCTTGCGGATGCTGAGCAGCTTGTCCCACTTCGGCCGGCCCGAGAACAGCTCGGCGTCCCAGCCGACGGTGCCTGCATCGAGCGCCTCCTGTTCGGTGCGGCTGACGCGTGGCAGAATGGATTTGACCAGACCATAGGCGGGGGACGAGATCAGCGTGACGCGCACCGAGCCCAGGGTAAGCAAGCCCAGGATCGCGGCGGGGAGGACGGCCAGCACCCAGCCGAGGACATCGGTATAAACCACGAGGCCCGACTGGACATAGTCAACGCGCGACAGCACGCCGATCACCAGTGCGGCGACCGCCCATTGCCAGAGCGACGACTGCCGCATGGCGAGGGTGGCAAATGCAACGATGCCAACCACTGTCAGGGCCAGAATCACGTGAGCCTCCAAGGAATGCGAGCCAATCCTAGGGCATTTCGGCGCGCATCCCACCTCTTTCAAACAGCATTACGATGAATTGACGTATACGTCAATCAATGCTCCTATACAGAAGCAGCCGCAGCCCAACTCCGAGAGGACCGATGCTGACGCTTTATCCGCCGTTTGACGCTAACGTCACGAGGTGGGATAGTTTGCTCCAACAAGGGCCGAAGCGTCCCGGAGGAGCCAATTTGAGCAGTGCTGACGAGCCGGCTGCCGGAGCGGCGGAGCCCCATCCGCGCCCCTGGGTTGACCATTATCCGCCCGGCATCAAATGGGACACGCCGCTCGACCTGACGCCGGTGCATGAACAGGTGCTGGCGGCCTGCGCCAGGAGCCCAAATGCGGTTGCCCTCGACTTCCTGGGTGGCAAGACGCGGTTTGGCAAGCTTGCCAAGTCCATTCTGGCCCTGGCCGGGGCGCTGCAAAAACGCCACGGCCTGAAGAAGGGCAGCAGGGTCGCCCTGCTCATGCCCAATACCCCGTTCTTCGTCATCGCCTACTACGCCGTGCTGCGCACAGGTGCGACGGTGGTCAATTGTAACCCACTCTACACCACCGCGGAACTCGGCCATATCATTGCCAGTGCTGGCGCCGATGTGATGATCACCCTTGATCTGAAGCTGACGTTCGAGAAGGCCGAGGCGCTGGTCGAGGCGGGGCATGTCCGGCAGGTCGTCGTCTGCCATTTCCCCGCCGCGCTGCCGCTCGCCAAGCGCGTGTTGTACAGCATTGCCAAGCGGAAGGATCTGTCCAGCATTGGCGGGTCGCGCGTCGCGGGCAAGGTCGTCCGCTATGGCGACCTCGTGGCGCGTGGCGACACCCCGGACCCCGTCAGCATCCAACCACTGAGCGACGTCGCGGTGCAGCAATATACCGGCGGCACCACTGGCCTGCCGAAAGGCGCACAGCTCAGTCATGCCAACATTGCCGCCAACATGAGCCAGATCGACGCCTGGGGCGGCGGCATCTTTTATCCACCCTCCAAGATCGTCGCAGTGCTGCCGTTCTTCCACATCTTCGCCATGACCGTCTGCATGAACGTGCCGCTCTGCAAGGGTGCGCAGGTGGTGATGCTGCCGCGCTTCGAACTGAAGGCGCTGCTGAACCTGCTGGCGCGAACCGGGGCCAATATCCTGCCCGCGGTACCAACCCTGCTGCAGGCCTTGGCTCGGGTCGACGCTGAGAACGCTGCAAAACTGAAGAGCATCACTGTCGCCATTTCGGGCGGCGCGGCGATGTCGAACGAGGTTCGCGCGCAGTTCGCCAAGGTCTCTCCGGCGCTGCTCGCCGAAGGGTACGGCCTGACCGAAGCCTCGCCGGTGGTCTGCTGCGCCGCGCTGCGCGTGCCATCCAAGCCGATGTCAATCGGCCAGCCACTGCCCGCCACCGATATCCGCCTGGTCGATATCGATACTGGCCAGGTGGTTCCCGTCGGCCAGCGCGGCGAGATTCAGGTGAAGGGTCCGCAGGTGATGCTGGGCTACTGCAACGATCCCGATGCCACGCGCGACGCCTTCGCGGACGGCTGGCTTCGCACCGGCGACGTGGCAGAGATGGACAGCGATGGCTACGTCTTCATTGTCGACCGCATCAAGGACCTGATCATTTCCTCGGGCTTCAACATCTATCCGCGCACCATCGAAGAAGTGTTGAGCCGGCATCCGGACGTCGAGGAGAACACCGTCATCGGTGTGCCGGACGAGTACCGCGGCGAATGCGCCGTGGCCTTCGTAAAGCTGAAGCCCGGCGCAGCGGCAACCGAGCCGCAGCTCAAGAAATTTCTCGGCGAGACGCTGAACAAGCTCGAAATGCCGCGCGAAATCATTTTCCGCGACAGCTTGCCCAAGACACTGATCGGCAAGCTTTCGAAGAAAGAACTCCGCGAGGAGTACAAGACCATGAAGGGTAACAGAATTGAACCGGCCTGAATCCGAGAGCCGCGACCTCTTCGCAATCGCCGACCTGGCCCGCGAGTTCGGCATTTCGACGCGAACCATCCGCTTCTATGAAGCCAAGGGACTGCTGCAGCCCGATCGGGTCGGCAGCACCCGCGTCTTCCGCCGCCGCGACCGCGCCCGGCTTATGTTGATCCTGCGCGGCAAGCGCCTCGGCTTTTCGCTGCGCGACATCTCCGACTACCTTGGCCTCTACGACGCCGACCGCACGCAGAACGCGCAGGTGAACCTGCTGGTCGGCATGGTGGATCAGCGGCTCGCCCTGCTCGAAGCTCAGATGACCGACCTCAACACCACCATTGGCGAATTGCGCGAGATCCGGAAACTGGCGGCCGAACGGATGGCGCAGACGGGGTGATATTGCATTCCTGTACGCGACTAACGTCATGCGCGCCACGACCTATGCCGATCTCCGCAAAAATCTCGCCAGCGAACTCGACCGCGTCCACAACGATCAGGAACCGGTGATCATTCTGCGCAGCGGGGCAAGCCGGCAGCTGTCCTCATCTCGCTCGAAGAGTTCGGCACCTGGGAGACCACCCAGCACCTGCTGATTCGTACTGGGTGGCCAATGATCGACAGATGCTTCGGCGGCTAAATCGCATCATCGAGGATTGCGCGCGAGCCCCGTTCAGCGGCATCGGCAAACCCGAAGCGCTGCGCGATGACTTCGCCGGCTGGTGGTCACGCCGCATCGACGGCGAACACCGATTGGTCTACCGCCTCGAGGATGACGATCTGATCATCGCCCAGTGTCGGTAGCACTACCGCAAATGATCGCTCTTTCTTAGCGCCCTTTACCCTTGTTGCCGCGCGTCATCGGGTCGGGCTTTTTTGGGCGCCTCCAGTTCTTGGGCGGCGCCGTCACTGGGATGTGGGTGCCGAGCCCCATCTGACCGGGCGGCGGTTGGCGGACGAGCGCTGCAGGCTGCTGGCCCTTCAGCTCGAGAATCTGGTTGCGAAGTGCGGCGGCGAGCTCGAAGTCCTCAGTCGAGGCGGCGGCGGCCATCTGCGCCTCAAGCTCGACGATCCTGCGCTGGATCGACTGCGACGACATCAGCTCGCCTCCACGAAAACCTGCATGTCCTCAAGCGTCGCGGCCTCGCGCGCCGGCTTGTCCCAGCGAATGCGGTTGATGCGCGGAAAGCGCAGCGCCACACCGGATTTGTGCCGCGTCGACTGCTGTGCGCTGTCGAATGCCACCTCGAACACCAGTTCCTTGCTGACCTCGCGCACTGGCCCGAACGCCTGTACCGTATTGTCGCGCACCCATTTGTCCAGCTGCTTCAACTCCGCGTCGGTAAAGCCGAAATAAGCCTTGCCGATGGGCACGATCTCGTTGCCCTTCCAGACCCCGAATGTGTAGTCCGAGTAGAATGACGACCGCTTGCCGTGGCCTCGCTGCGCATACATCAACACCGCGTCGACCACGTTGGGATCGCGCTTCCATTTGAACCAGAGCCCTTTTGGACGGCCCGGCACATAGGACGAATTGCGCAGCTTCAGCATCACCCCCTCGTGCCCCTGCTCCGCCGCGCCGCGCCGCCGCTGCTCCGCCAGATCGCCCCAATCCGCAAACGGCAGGACGGGAGAAAGATCGAGGCGCGCCTGGGGATTGCGTGCGAACCAGCGCTCAAGCCGCGCCCTGCGCTCGCTCCAGCTGAGCGGGCGGATATCGTCATTGCCGTCGAACAGCATGTCGTAAACCCGGATGAACGCCGGGGAGTCCGCGATCAGCTTTGGGGACGCGACCTTGCGGTTGAGCCGCTGCTGCAGATCGTTGAATGAGGCCGGCACGAAATCGTGTCCCACCAGCAATTCACCATCCAGCACCGCCTCGCCAAACGCATTGTCGACGAGATCCGGGAATGCGGCGGCGATGTCGTCGCCCGTACGCGAGAACAGCGACGCGGCGCCTTTGCCCAGAATGAGCTGCACCCGAATGCCGTCCCACTTCCATTCGGCGGCGAAGTCCGCGGGATCGAGCGTTGCGAGATCCTTGGCCTCATCGATCGGGTTCGACAGCATCAGCGGATGGAAGCGCGAGGTGTGATCGATGTCCGGACGCTCCGCCCTGCCGTCGAGCCACTCGAACAATTCGGTATAAGGGATTGTCAGCCCGTGCCAAATTTCCTCGAGCTGCTGCAGGTCTTTGCCGCTCATATCGGCCAGTGCGGCTTTCGCCAGACGCGCTGACAGCCCGATACGCAATGCGCCGGTTGCAAGTTTTACCAGCGCCCAGCGCTCGTTGATTCCGGCCCGCGTCAGCAGCGATGCGATGAGTGCCGGCAGCTCGGATTTCGATGTCGTGTTGAACAGCTCGACCAGCTTGCTCAGCGATGGCAGCGCCTCGTCGGACCCATGATGCGGCCAGATCAGCGCAATGGTCTCGCCGAGGTCGCCGACATAGTCGTAGCTCAGCGCGAAGAGGTGCGGATCGACTTCGCGCGTCACCACGTCACGGAGGATCGCCGGCTTGACGTTCTTGAAGCTCATCGCCCCGGTGAGGATGGCCAGCGCATAGCCGCGATCAGGATCGGGTGTCGTCGCAAAATACTGCGCCAGCGCCTCGATCTTTCGGTTGCGTGACGGCGTCAGCGCCAGCAGTTCGAGCAGCTGTGCGAAGCGCTTCATTCGCCCCCCTCCTCGCCCTCTTCGAAGGCCCGGATGGTGAGCGGTTCGGCGTCAAGGCCCTGCTGCCGGCACTGATAGACCAGCGCATCCTCGCGGCCATGCGTGACCCAGATGGTTTCGGCCCCGGTGTCGGTGATGGTCTGGCGAAGCTCGTTCCAGTCAGCGTGATCGGAGATCACCAGCGGCAGCTCGACGCCGCTCTGCCGGGCGCGCTGCTTGACGCTCATCCAGCCCGACGCCATGGCGAGCACCGGATCGCTGAGCCGCCGCGACCAGCGGTCCTTGATCGCAGAGGGCGGTGCAATGACAATCTGTCCGGCAAGCTCGGCTTTGCTCGCATCGAGCGCGGGACGCAGTTCGCCCAGCGGAATGCCCAGGTCCTCGTAGAGCGCACAGAGCCGGATCATCGCGCCATGCAGATAGATCGGGGAGGTGTAGCCACCCTCGCGCAGCAGGCTGATGACGCGCTGCGCCTTGCCGAGGGCATAACAGCCGATGACATGGGAGCGATCCGGGAATGTGGCAAGCGATCGCAGGAACCGTGCGATCTCGTCGCCGGGCGGAGGATGCTGGAACACCGGCAGGCCGAAGGTGGCTTCGGTCACCAGCAGGTTGCATTCTACCAGCTCGAACGGCTGCGCGGTGCGATCCGGAAGCCGCTTGTAGTCGCCGGTGACGACAATGCGCTGGCCCCTGTGTTCGAGCAGCACCTGCGCCGAGCCGAGGATGTGACCGGCCGGATGGAGGGTGACGGTAACGCCGTCGATCTCCAGCGGCACGCCGAACTGCAGGGGCTGGAAGCTCCCGGCGCAGTCCTCGCCATAGCGCGTCTTCATGATGGCTATCGTGTCGGGAGTGGCCAGCACGGCGCCGTGACCAGAGCGGGCGTGATCGGCGTGCCCGTGCGTGATGATCGCCCGCGCCTTCGGCGACGCGGGATCGATGAACGCGTCAATGGGTTTGACCCTCAGGTCACGGCCGAGGAAAGGGGTGTCCATGGCGGAAGTATAACGTGGCCGGGCGGAGCGGGTTCAATAATCTGGAGGGATAGGGCGACTGTTCTCCCACAAGGCAAGAAGGCCTGACCAAGAGTTCTGTGCAGGTCGATAGGCGATTACCGCGGCCCTCGGCCCAATGGCTACAGCACCTTGGTGACGGCGAGGAAGTTGCCCCGTTCGTCGTTAGCGGCCTTGATTGCGGTTTCGGAGCCGAGCACCACGACCTGACCGCGCCGTGCCACCTCGCCGAGAATTTCGGCGAGGGCGGCGAAGTCGCGCGGACCGGCACCGAGGATCTCGTCGCGGCGACGCTGCCGGCTGTCGTCGGTGTCACCCAGCAAATCCCACAGCATCGAGGTGAAGCCCTTGGCATCGGGCAGGCGATACGCATCGACCGAGCCGATGACGCCGATGATCGAGCGCGTCAGATCCTGGGTTCCGGCCCCCGCGCGCAGGAATGCCGCAGCCTCGTCATAGGCCGATAGTGTTTCGATCAGGTTGGGGTCGCGGTAGGAGAGGAACGCGAACCCACCCGAATGCGGGTCGAACGACGCCGAGCCGCCATAAGCCCCGCCCTGCACGCGCACCTTGTCCCACATGTAGGTGGTATTGAGATGCTTGAGGGCAACCGAGGTCGCGCCGGTCGAGGGATAGCCCAGCTGATAGAGATCGGCGCCCTTGCCGACATAATTGACCTGCCCGGGGAACGTCAGCCCCTCGGAACGTGGCAGGCCGACACTCCATGCCGCGGTGCTCGTGGGCGCTGCGGGGAGACCGTTGAGAAACGCCTCGAGCTCCGGACGGAACGCGGAGAACATCGCGGCGTCGGCCGTGACGTTGACCACCATGGCATTACGGTTGACCAGCCTGTCGCGGATCCGCTCCAGCACGGCCTGAACGCCACTCCAGTCGCTGTCGATCTTGGCCAGCAGCTCGCGCAGGAAGAACAGGTAGCTGATGCCGCTGGTCTGCTCGGTGGCCCAGTCGGCCTCATTGAAGCTGGCGCGAAGCCGCGTGCTGACCAGACCATTGCCGCGTCCGGCGATGCCGCTCTCGAATCCGGCCTTCTCCTCCAGTACCATCTGGCGGATGCGCGCCTTGTTGTCGAGCCGCGCTTCGAGGATCACATCGTGGAGGATCGAAAGCAGCTCGCCCGACTTCTCCGGCACCGCCTTGCCGCGCAGGAACAGCCACGCCGCCGTGCCCTTGTCGCGCTTCGACGACAGCACGCGCTGTGGCCCGATGCCACCGGTGGAGCGGCCGATGCGCTGAGTCAGCGACACGAAGTCCTGCTTCGCCGTTCCGGTCTGCAGCAATGACCGGCTGAAGATCGGCAGATAGGGGAGCAGTTCAGGCTCCAGCACATGCAGGTCGAAACCGAGGTCGAGATAAAGCACCCCGTTGGTTGCAAGATTGTGGTTGAACAGGCGCGCCCCCGCGAGCGTGCTCGCGCTCGATCGGGATCGGCTTGTTGCTGCGCGGCAGGTCGGCCAGCGTCAGCGTTGGGATCTTTGCCAGCGCTTCCGGTGAATCCGGGGCCTCCTGCAGCGCCTTGAGCTTTCGCGTTTCCTCGACGATCTCGGCCCGGCCCTCGTCATCGAGCGCCGCTTCAACGGCATCGAGACGGGCGCGCTCTTCGGCGGCCTCGCGCGCGGCCTGCTCGGGTGTCGGCCTTGAGCAGCACGGTGGTGCGGTGCGGGTTGTCGAGGATCAGCGTCTTGATGATGGTCTCGAACACCTTCTCGCCGGCAGCGAGCCTTGCCTTCAGCGACTTCAACGCGTCCTCGAAGGCGAGCGGCGCCATCGGATCACCATCATGCAGCCAGGTGCGCATGGTGCGGAACATCAGAGCGATGCCGCGTGGGAACGAGCCGGTGTTGTTCTCGCGCATGGCGAACTCGAAGCTGTTGAGCGCAGCCTCGATGGTTGCAGCGTCAATGCCGTCCTCGCTGAGCGTCTTCAGCGTCTCGATGATCAGCGCCTCGACCTTGCCGCCATCGGCTTCGTCGATGCCCTTCATCCCCACCGTAAACATCGGCTGCCGGTAGTCTTCGGCGACGCCGCTGCCGGTCAAGCCTTCACCCAGCCCGGAATCGGTCAGCGCCTTGCGCAGTGGCGCGGCAGAGGTGCCGACCAGCACATTTTCCAGCACGCTGAGGACCAGCGCCAGCTCGGGGTCCTTCACCTCGTCCAGCATCCAGTTGACGCTGACCATGCCGGTCTTCTTGCCCGGCTCTACCTCGTTGGCGGCATAGCTCGCAACCACCTGCCGGGGCGCCGAGAAGCGCGGCTGCAGCTCGACCCGCGAATCCACCACGATCGGCTCGAACTGGCTCAGATATTCGTCGAGGATGGCGAGCCGCTCGCTCCGGTTCGTCATCGCCGTAGAACACGATGCGCGCGTTGGAGGGGTGGTAGAACTTCTTGTGAAAGTTCTTGAACTACTCGTAGGTGAGATCGGGGATGGCCTAGGGATCGCCGCCCGAACTCACGCCATAGGTGATGTCGGGATACAGCGACTGCTGCGAGAGCTTCGACAGCACTGCGGCCGAGGAAGAGAACGCGCCCTTCATCTCGTTGAACACCACGCCCTTGAAGCTGAGCGGCGCCTGCGTCGCGGCCGCCTCGTAGTGCCAGCCTTCCTGTTGGAAGGTGTCTTCCGAGATCAGCGGGAAGAACACCGCGTCCAGGTAGACGTCGACCAGATTGTAGAAGTCCTGCAGGTTCTGGCTGGCGACCGGATAGGCAGTCTTGTCCGGGAAGGTCATGGCGTTGAGGAAGGTGTTGAGCGAGCCCTTGATCAGCTCCACGAACGGCTTCTTGACCGGGTATTTGCGGCTGCCGCACAGCACCGAATGTTCGAGGATATGGGCCACGCCCGTCGAATCCTCCGGCGGCGTGCGGAAGGTGATGCCGAACACCTTGTTCTCGTCGTCATTGGCGAGGCTGAGCACCTCGGCGCCGGTCTTTTTGTGCCGATACAGCCGCGCCTGCGAATTGACCTCCGGAATCATCTGGTCGCGGACAAGATCGAAGGCGCTGTTCTGGGACATGAGGAGCTCTTTGAATGGAAGCGCCTAATCTAGGTGCGCCGGCAGAGCTTTGCCAGAGCAGTTGACGTGAGATTGAGGAGGCGGAGACATTTGAACCGTGTTAGGTAGTAATTCCCATCTCCTTGGCTACGCCACCCAATCCAAATAGGATAGCAGTGGGCTCATTGAAGACGTGAAAGGGACCACGATCCTCAACACGAGGCGCTGGTTCACCCTCGTACCATTCCCTCAAAGTACCATCCTAATTCTTGCGCTTCTGCTTCTCGAAAATGTCCCGGTAACGCCGAGGCGATATGCCGTGGAAATGGCCGAAGCGAACTTTGTTTAGGTCCGCTAATCCATCGTGATGGCGTCGTAGTGAAGCTCAAGTGCCTTACTTTTGGGGTAAGGCTCGATGAATACAACTCGACTGATGCCGGCTGCCACAATGTGCTTGGCACAGTTATGGCAGGGGAAGGTGGTGCAGTAGAGCGTTCCTCCAGCGGTGCGCCTGCCAAGGCGCGCCGCGTCCGTAATTGCGTTCATTTCAGCATGCGTCATCCTGCCGAATTCTGTGATGTCTTGCACCATCGCGTCGTCCAGCGCTGAACTCGACATTACTTTCTCGAAGAGTTCTGTCTCGGAGCCCTTCCACTTTATGAAACCTCCCTTCATCAGCCGCGCAACTGTGTCGTAGAGGACCCGTCTCTTGGTAGTTGTATTGGCATCGTCCCCTCGTCGAAGTCCCAATGTGATTCTCCTTCGCCCTCCCAGTAGGTTCCGCCACCGGCCTTCGGCACCTCGTTGCTCCCCAGCGCTATGACTTCATGCTTCTCGGTAAAGATGGCAGCGCCGACCTGCCTAGCGGTATCCAGTGATCTCAGTGATGCCGAAGTTGCGATGTAGGTGCCATACTCGGCGGCCGTGGGACTTAGAGCATTCTTGCCGAAGAACGCTTCTATGAACCGACGAACCGTCTGTTCAGTCGATGCCTCTGTGTGTGCATCAACAAAGACATCTCCTAAATGGAACACGTCGCCTACGCGCTGCCCGTGATCCACGGCCTCTTCATCCAGATCACGCTCGATCAGTGCCTTGGCAAATTCCTCACATGTTCGCTGGTCAAGGCTTGGGTTCTGTGTGGCCACCTTTCGCGCGATGATCTTCATGCGCTCGTCAACGTTTACGTTGGCCGAAATCTGAACGAATTTCCGACCGTAGACCTTTCGCAGCAAGTCAATTTCTTCCCTGCGCTTGAACTGGCGGATGACGAAAGCATGCTTGGCCAGCGGTCGATCGGACAGCGGTTGTTTTGCGGACTGGTGCTGTCCGCCTTGGAGCTCTCGATTTCCTCTCGGAGATTTCGAATGCGGTGGATCGCCAAGGCGGCAAGGGCGGCATCGTTGCCGCAGCGGGCACGCACTGCGTTCGCATAGTCAATGCGGCTCTCGTAGTGCTTAAGCGGGTTCAGTGTCTCATCAAGGACGACCTGAGTGCCGATCTGGCTCATGAGCTCCGTGACACGAATAGTCCGGGTGCGATAGCCGACGGCCTTTAGTGAACCAATAAGCTTGGTCTGTACCATCGCCATATCAACGCCAATAGGCCCCACAAGGCCAAAAACCAATTCTGGCTGTTTGGTTTCGTCCACGCAAACCTCCCATGTCAGGCCTGACGTTCAGGCAGGCTTGTGGCGATCGTACAATGAACTATTGAACTAATGTGAGGGAGGATTCGTCATGGCAAAATCTTCGAGCTCAGGCTGACTCGAACACCACAGAAGGGTGATAATTCGGGCCTTTCTCAGGAATTAGTCCGAGATCTGCAGTCTCTCGGAAAAGAGCTCAGGTCTCGCCCGGAAGAGCTGCGTGGCCCGTTCAAGGTCACTCTCTCCCAGCTCCGGTTCCTCAAAGAAGTAGCCTGCAGGGCCAACTGCGCTAAGGCACTCTCCAGCTAGATCTTGCCCCGCACGTGCGGCTTGACCTTGCGTTCGTACCAGTCGGCCAGTTCCTCGCGCAGCGACGGCTCGACCGGCTCGTGCCTTGTGGCCTCGACATTGGCTTCAAGCTGCGCGGGCTTCGTGACTCCGGCAATGATGGTCGAAACGGCCGGATGGTCGAGCAGCCAGCGCAGTGCGAACTGGCTGAGGCTGGTGGCCTTGGGGATCATGCGCTTCAGTTCGTCGGCGAGCTCCACGCCCTTTTCGAACTTCAGACCGGCAAACGTCTCGCCCACATTGAACTTTTCGCCGTTGGCGTTGAACTTGCGGTGGTCGCTGTCGGCGAAGACGGTGTCCTTGGTCCATTTGCCGGCGAGGAGGCCGCTCGCCAGCGGCAACCGCACGATGATGCCGACATTCTGCGCCGCCGCCTTGGGCAGCACTTCGGTGGCGTAGTCCTGGCGGAACAGGTTGAAGATGATCTGCAGGGTCGTGACGCCGTCGTGCTTGAGGCAGGTCAGCGCCTCCTCGACGCTTTCAACGCTGGCGCCGTAGTGACGCATGATGCCCTCGTCGCGGAGGTCATCCATGACGTTGAACACCTCGCCGTCGAGGAGCACGTCCGCCGGGATGGTGTGGAGCTGCGCCAGGTCGAGCGTTTCGACACCCAGCCGCTTCAACGAGCCGGTGAGGCTGTCCTTGATGTGCTTGCGCGTGAATTTGTTCGGGAACATCGTGCCGTTGCGGCCGACCTTGGTCGCGATGAACACGCCCTTCTTGTCGCGGTAGGCGCCGATGCGGTTCTCCGACTGGCCGCCGCCATAAACGTCCGCGGTATCCCAGAAGTTTACGTCGAGATGCCGGGCCGTCTTGAGGATGTCGGCCGCCGTCTGGTCGTTGACCGCGCCGAAGCTCTCGCCGAGCTGCCAGGTGCCGAGCCCGATTTCGGAAACGTCGTAGCCGGTCTTGCCGAGTTTGCGGATATTCATGTTTTCTCCCATGTGCCGCTCTCAGATCAAACCTCATCCTGAGCCTGTCGAAGGACTAGGTTTGACGGGCACATCTATTGATTGTGTTGGGCCGAGTGACTTCTAGCGAGAACCGAGACGGAATCCCAGTCCTCGTGCATCAGCCTTCCTCCCCTCTCATTTAAATCACCATCTGTGCGCCGCTTCGTCCTGAGCTTGACGAGGGATCAGTGTCTCTCTTTGGTCGCCAGGAACTCGACTTTGGGCCAGTCGCGCTGGGCGCGTTGCAGCCACCAGGCGCTTTGCGCGAGGTAGACGGGGTCGCCATATTTGTCTTCGGCGAATTCCATCTTTGCGGCACTGATGAACCGGTCGAGTTCCTTCCTGTCGTCGGAACGGACCCAGCGCGCCATTTCGAAATTGATGCTCTCGAAGCTGATCGGCACGTTGTATTCCTTGGCGATGCGCGCCGCGAGGACTTCGAGTTGCAGCTGGCCTACGACGCCGACGATGTAGTCGGCCCCGACCATGCGACGGAACACCTGCGCCACGCCCTCCTCCGCCAGATCGCTCAGCGCCTTGGCCAGTTGCTTGGCCCTGATCGGATCGGTGAGGCGCACGCGGCGGATGATCTCCGGCGCGAAATTGGGAATGCCTGTGACCTTGATCATGGCGCCCTCGGTCAGCGTATCGCCGACGCTGAGCGTGCCGTGATTGGGGATGCCGACGATGTCGCCAGCCACGGCTTCCTCGGCCAGTTCACGGTCGTGACCGAAAAAGAACATCGGGTTGGTGACCGCCAGGTCCTTGCCAGTGCGGACATTCCTCAGCTTCATGCCGCGCTTGAATGTGCCGGAGGACAGCCGCACGAAGGCGATGCGGTCGCGGTGGTTGGCGTCCATGTTGGCCTGCACCTTGAACACGAAGCCCGTGACCTTCGGCTCGCCCGGATTGATCGGCCTGTGGCTCCGCCGGTTGCGGCCGCGGCTCGGGCGCCCAGGTGCCGAGCGCTCGCAGCAGTTCGGGCACGGCCACCGATTTCAGCGCCGAGCCGAAGATCACCGGCGTCAGATGCCCGGCGCGATAGGTTTCGAGGTCGAACTCCGGATATCCGGCACGCACCAGATCGAGATTTTCGAGCGACGCCCGGATCACCGGATCGGCGTTCAACTCTGTCGTCGAGCAGCAGATCGTCGAGCGAGTCGAACTCACGGATCAACGCGCCGGCCGGCGTCAATGCACGCTTGCCGACGAGGTCGACGATGCCCTTGAAGTCCACTCCCTGCCCCAGCGGCCAGACCACCGGCGTGACGTCGAGCGCCAGCGTATCGGCAATCTCGTCGAGAATGGCGATCGGATCCTTGCCTTCGCGATCCACCTTGTTGGCAAAGGTGATGATCGGAATGTCGCGCAGCCGGCACACCTCGAACAGCTTCAGCGTCTGGCTTTCGATGCCCTTGGCCACGTCGATCACCATGACCGCCGCGTCGACTGCCGTCAGCGTGCGATAGGTGTCCTCCGAAAAGTCGGAGTGGCCGGGCGTATCGAGTAGGTTGAAGGTCAGGCCGAGATGCTCGAACGTCATCACCGAGGAGGTGATGGAGATGCCGCGCTGCTGTTCGATCTCCATCCAGTCCGAGCGGGTGGCGCGCTGGCTGGCCCGCCCGCGCACCGCACCCGCCTGCTGGATGGCGCCCGACGACGCGAGCAGCTTCTCGGTCAGCGTCGTCTTGCCAGCGTCCGGGTGCGAGATGATCGCAAAGGTGCGGCGCGACTGATAGGGCAGCAGCCTGGTGGCGGGTCCGGCGGAGGTCAGGGCGTTCATGGCGGCTTCGTCTAGCAAGCTATGCGGCAAAAAAGAAGGGCCACCTTGGCGGCGGCCCTTCTCCGATTTCGCGATTTCGTCGGGTCCTCGGCCTTTCGGCGGGACCGCCTCGACTACGACAGAGGCTGCTCCATCAGGGAGCGCGGCGGTCCAAAACCGTTCGAAACCGTCGATTTCTGATGTGGCATTAGAACACCCCCTTTCGAATGTTGATGATGGAACGAATGCTGTCCCCATTCGCGCCAACTGACAAGCACATTTTTGCATCAGTAAGATTTCGTTAGCCGACTCAGCGAAGAATCAATGGCTTAACAAGAGGAGCTCGCAGTGATGCGCACTTTTGCTCACGTCGTATTGGCGACGATGGTGGTTGCCCTAATCACTGCGACGCCGATTATCTTCCTTACCGGCCAGCTTTAGGCAGCGATCCTTTCGCTGGCGCCCCCGGGCACCAGCTCCACCACGTTGTCGCCCGGCCGGATGACGGTCTTGCGGTGGGTGATGGCGAGGATGGTCATCTCGCTGGCCAGCGCCCGCAACTCGCCCATGATCTCGGCTTCGGTGCGCTCATCGAGCGCCGAGCTGGCCTCATCGAGGAACAGGATCTGCGGGCTCGGCATAGAGCGCCCGCGCGATGGCGACGCGCTGCCGCTCGCCGCCCGAGAGCTTGAGGCCGCGCTCGCCCACCCGCGTCTCGAACTTCTCCGGCAGACCGTCGACGAATTTTGCGATGGAGGCGTTCTGCACGGCACGCTGCAGGCGCGCCTCGTCGAAGGGCCTCCCCAGCACGATGTTGGAAGCGAGCGTATCGTTGAGAAGCATGATCTCCTGCGGCACGACGCCGATCACCGAATACCAGTCGACTCGCGCAATATCGCTGAGCGGTCTGCCGTCGATCAGCACGCGCCCGGATTTCGGCTCCAGTGACTTGAGCGCCAGCTTGAACAAGGTGGTCTTTCCCGAGCCGGTTTCTCCGGTGAGGAAGTTGAGCCGGCCCCGCTCGACCGAGAAACTCACGTCCGAAACGATCGGTTCCTCGCCGATAGGCAAAGCCTCACCTGTTCGATACTCGATGCTGCCAGCGCTCAGGCGGAAGTTGCCGGCGACCGCGGAGTCGTCCTCTTCCGGCGCGGCCCACATGTTGGCGAATGGAATGAAGCGCGAATATGAGCGCAGCAGATCGTCGATGGAGGAGCCGATCATCTGGAATGGCGGGTTGAGCTGCAGCAGCAGTGCATCGAACAGCACCACGTCGCCGACGCTGAAAGTTCACCGCTCCGATAGCGCGGCAGCAGCACCGCGAACGTCACGCCGATCTGCACCGCCAGCATCAGCCCGAACACCAGCGCGTAGACAATCCGCCGGGTCGCGAACGCTGCCCAGCTGTCGCGCACCTCCATTGCCTGCTCTGCGAACCGGCCCGCAATCCATTTGTCGCCGCCGAAATAGCGCAGCGTCTCCATCGCGTTGATGGAGTTGCCGACAAATTTGGAATTGGTCTGGTCGGCCTTGATGGCGGCATCGAGATACGGCCGCGTCCAGCGGTTGGCAAAGAACGTGAAGGTGATGAATGCGGCGCCATAGACGAAGACGATGGCGACAATCTCGAGATTGATCGAGGTGCCCGAGCACCGCCAGCGTCATGACGATCTGCACGATGCCGGGGATCAGCACAATCAGCGCCAGCTGCACCAGCGTATAGATGGCGTTCTGTCCGCGCGACTTGGCCTGCTGGATCTCGGCCGGATTGTGCTCGATGAAGAAGTCGATGGTCTTTTTGAGAAGCCGCGAGAAGAACGCCGTCCCGGCAATGAAATTGAGGTTCTCGGCGCTCATCATCGCCATGTAGTTGACCATGCCGCTCAGTGCCTGGCTGAGCCCGAACAGCAGGCCATAGCCGACAAAGGCCCAGACGATCGCTTCGCCCCAGGTGTCGGCCTGCATCAGTGTCGATCAGCCGCGAGAACAGATATGGCGCCGCAACGCCGGCGATGGCGGAGAGGAGCACAATGCCGGCAACCCCAGCGAGCAGCCAGCGTGCCTCTTTCCAGTAGCGGCCGAATAAATGTGCGCCATCGGCGCCACCATCTCGGCCCAGCTGGCGTCAAGTTGTTCGCCCTCGGTCCCTGCGTTGCCGCGGCCCTTGAAGGCATTCTTGCCCGGACGGGGCCGTGCGGCGGTTTGGGAGTGCATCGTCATGGAAACCCGGAACTTAAGAAGCCGCAGCGATCATGACAAGCGCGGCGGCTTCACAAATGTCCAATGTCCTACTCAGCCATCGCGTGGGCGCGCTCGAGGGCTTTCTCTTCCTCGGTCTTCGGCTTGGCCGCGACGGCCTTTTTGGGGCCGCGCAGCAAGAGGATGAGCGGGACGGCAGCGATGCTGAGCCACATCATCAGCACGAAATCGTCGAGATAGCTCAGCATCGCCGCCTGCTGGCTGATCAGGCCGCTGAATTGGTGCGAGATAACGCCGGGCGAGCCGCTGCAGCAGGCTCGGCACCTGATTCCTGACAGCAGCTGGAGGTGGCGTCAGCCGTGCCGCAAGTTCGGCGTGGTTGACCTGCATCATGTTGGCCAGCACCGCGACCACCAGCGAGATGCCGACGCCCTGCCCCATATTGCGAACGAGGGCGAACATCGCAGTGGCATCGGCACGGAACTGCGGCGGGATCGTCGCAAAGGCCAGCGTGTTGAGCGGCACGAACAGGAAGCCCATGCCGAAGCCCTGGATGCAGCCCGTGAGGATGACCGGCCACGAGTCCATCTGCAGCGTCGAAATCGGTCATAGCGAAGAGCGAATAGCGCCATCAAGGCGATGCCGAACAACATCAGCAGCCGTGCATCGACCTTGCCGCTGAGCCGCCCGACGACGATCATCGAGACCATGCGTGGCAACGCCACGCGGCGCCATCACGACGCCGGTCAGGATCACCGGATACCCCATCAGGTTCTGCAGCAGCGGCGGCAGCAGCGCGAGGCCGGAGAACAGCGTGATGCCGACGATGAACATGAACAGCGATCCCAAGGTGAAGTTGCGGTCCTTGAACATCCTGAGGTCGACGAACGGATGCTCGGCGGTCAGCAGTGGACGACGAACACCCAGACAGCCGCGGATCAGCGAGCCCGAGCTCGATCCAGGTTTCAGCCGAGTCGAACCAGCCGTTCCCGGCGCCGCGATCGAAGCATCAGCTGCAGCGCGCCGACGCCCAGCGCCAGCATGCCGAAGCCGAAGAAGTCGAAACGGCGGCGCTTGATGTCGCTCTCCGGCATGAAGAGGAACAGCATGAATGCCGCGAGGATGCCGACTGGCAGGTTGACCAGGAACACCCAGCGCCAGTCGAAGCTCTCGGTCAGCCAGCCGCCCAGCGTCGGCCCGATGATCGGCGCGACCATGATGCCGGCGCCGATAGATGGCCATCGCCTGGCCCATGCGCTCGCGTGGATTGATGTTGAGCATGGTCGATCTGCGCCAGCGGCGCGATCATGGCGCCGCAGATGCCCTGCAGGATGCGGAAACACCACCATCTCGGGCGAGACTGGTCGCGATGCCGCAAAGCAGCGGACGCAACGGTGAAGCCGCGCCACCGCGAGCAGCAACAGGCGCTTCTGCCCGAGCCGGTCGGCGAGCCAGCCGGTGAGTGGCGTCGCGATGGCGGCCGCGACGATATAGGACGTCAGCACCCAGGTGATCTCGTTCTGCGCAGCGCCCAGGCGACGCCGCCATATGCGGCAGCGCCACATTGGCGATCGTGGTGTCGAGCACCTGCATGATGGTGCCCAGCATCAACGCCAGCGGTCAGCAGACCGCCTTGTTCTTGACGACCAGCGTCGGCTGCGGAAAGGTGCTGGGCTGCCTCGGCCATTTCAGTGCTGCTGCAGCTTGCTCGAGCGTGGTCCTGCCGGTATCGACCGAGACGACGGCGCTCATGCCGGCGCGCAGCGCCTCGGCATCCGCAACGGAGGCGACGTCGATGCGGACGGGGATGCGCTGCGTCACCTTCACCCAGTTGCCGGTGGCGTTCTGCGCCGGGATCAGGGCGAACTCGGCCCCGTCGCCGCACCGATGCTGGCCACAATGCCCTCGAACTTCACGCCCGGGAACGGCATCGACGCTGATCTCGGCCGGCATGCCGGCGGTCAGTGCCGCCAGCTGCGTTTCCTTGAAGTTGGCCTGCACCCAGGTGCGACCGGTCTCGACAAGGCTGGCGATGGTGGTGCCGGTGGCAACGAACTGCCCGACATTGAGGCTCGCCACCTGGCTGACGATGCCGTCGGCTGGTGCGACAACGGTGGTCTTGGCGAGATTGCGCTGCGGCACCTCGACGGCCGCAAGCGCCGCCCGCACGGCGGGATGGTCGTCGGTCTTGATCTCAGGGTCGCCACCCAGCGCCGCGGTCGCGCTCGCCGACCTGCTGGTTGGCCAGTTGACGGCGTTCTGCGCCGTCTGCAGCGCGAGCTTGACGTCATCGAGCGAGGCCTGGGCGGTAGAGCCCTGCGTCGCCAGTGCAGGCCTTGCGGTCATACTCGTCCTGCCGGATGCGCCAGCGTCGCCTGCGCGGCTTCGAGCTGCGCGTTGGCGGTGCCATAGGCGACCCGCAACTGCTCGACATTGACCTTGCGCGGTCGCCAGCGCCGCTTCGGCCTGGTCCAGCGCGATCTGGTAGGGCTCGGGATCGATGGTAAACAGCACGTCGCCGGCTTTCACCGTCTGGTTGTCATGCACCGAGACGCCGACGATGCGGCCGGCGACGTCGGCCGACAGCGACACCTTGGCCTGCTGCACATAGGCGTTGTCGGTATCGACGATAGCGTCCGCCGGTGAGGCAGAAATAGCCGCCCGCAACGGCCAGCGCGAGCGGCACGACGATCATCAGGACGAGGCGGCGCACATTGCGCTTCTTGGGCGCCGGCGCCGGCGGAGCCTCTGGCGGCACCGCGGCGAGCTTCGGTGCTTCGACCCGCGGAGCCTCCTGCATCGGAACGACCACGGGCTGCGCGTCGCCCGGCTTCGGCTTTGTCACTCGGGCATTCATACTTGCAGTTCCTTCTCGGTGGTGACCGGTGCGGTCATATTTTCTCGCATGCAGGTGAGCGCCCGGGTGAGCACGATGCGGTCGGCTTCGCTGACACCCTCGAGCGCCTTTTCGAACAACCCGCGCCCGACATTTTTCGCAGAAGCGACCAACTCCACCGCCGGCGGCGTGAGACGGGCGAGTTTGACGCGGCTGTCACCGGGATCGGGGACCCGCTCGATCAGGCCGCGCTTTTCCAGCCGGTCGAGGATACCGCTCACGGTCATCGGATCGGTATCGATCAACGCCGCCAGCTGCACCTGCGAGAGCCGGTCGTCATGCGCCAGCTGCGCCAGTGTGCGCCACTGCGGCAGCGTCAGCCCATGCAGCCGCGCCTCTTCCTCGAAGCGGCGCTTCATGAGACGCGCCACTTCGTGAATGAGATAGCCGAGAGGCGGCGTGTTTGAACTTTGGGAAGCCATTATCTTCATATGCGTACTTATTATAAGCGCACATATAATAAGTGCGCTTAGCAAGTCAACGGCCACCGCGATGCGCATGCCTGCATCGTTAACAAATCAGCCATGCGCCAGCGGCAAAGGGCAAAAGCTTTACTGTTCGGTCCTATCCTCCGCGACAGATTCGAACCGAGCCGCGCGATGGCCCTCCCCGCCACACAGTTCCGGACCCTTCGTCCCACCGCCGCAGTGGCGGTGCTGCTAGTCACCGCTGTGAGCATTGCCGCCCTGCTGCCTCTGGCATTCGGATACGTGGACCCGCCTTCTGCACATCCGGGCGCCGGCGACCTCGCGCTCTACCGCAATATTGTCGAGCGCCTGCATGGCGGCGAAGCCTACTACCCGGCTGCCCACGCCGAATTGCAGGCCGGTGGTTACGGAACCCTTTCGGTGCTGAACTGGCGCACGCCGCTATTGCCCTGGCTGTTGAGCCTCTTTCCGTCCGTCGCCGCCGCACAGACGCTGCTGTGGGCGCTTGCTGCCGCGGCGGGCGGCTGGGCGCTCACCCTTGCCGCCCGGCAGGGTGGATGGGCGTTGGGCGGTGCATTGGCGCCACTGCTGCTCATCAGCCTTGCGGCCAGCCTCGTTCCGGGGAGCGTGCTCTATAGCGAGTATTCTGCCGGGATGCTGATCCTGCTCTCAGCGTCGGCCTACGGGCTGGGACAACGGAGGCTCGGTTTCGGCGCGGCGGTGCTGGCCCTGTTCATTCGCGAACTGGCCGCACCTTACGTGCTGGTCTGCGCCGCGCTCGCCTGGCGCGACAGGCGTTACGGAGAAATGTGGGGTTGGCTGGTCGCGCTCCTCGCCTATGCGGCGTACTATTTCTGGCACGCGCAAATGGTATGGGCGCAGCTGGGCCCCGACGATTTCGCGCAGCCCGGTGGCTGGCTCCGCTTCGGCGGCGCGCTGTTCGTGCTGAGCACTGCGGCGTTCAATGGCATCATGACGGCACTGCCGATGTGGCTGACCGCCGTCACGCTGCCGCTGGCGCTTCTTGGCCTTTTGGCGTGGCCGGGCACTGCCGGCCGGCGCATCGCCCTCGCCGTCTTCGCCTATCTGGTGCTGTTCGCCGTGTTCGGCGCGCCGCTCAATGCCTATTGGGGTGCGCTCTACACGCCGCTCCTGACGTTGGGGCTGCCATGGGCAGCCCCCGCACTCCGCGATCTGTTCAGGGTGCTAGCCGCAGGACGGCTGACGGGTGCGAGAGGCTAGCGGGACGCGCCGGCGTGCTCGCGCTGTGACAACAGCGCGCTCTGCACCCGAGAAACACCGCGCCGGATGACGTTCTCCCTGAGCCGCTTCAGCTTCCATTGCAGGCCGCCATCGAGCTTGATGGCGCGCATCGAATGGCTGGTACGGATTGACGCTGCGTCACGCGCCTGCTTTTGCGAGTCATCGTAGAACGCAGCGATCTTGCCTGCGTCCATGCCGGGGGTCGCCAGCCAGCGCGGCACATAAACCTGGCTCAGCCGCGCCACATCATTGAGGGCTTTGGCCGCGCCAGTGCCCGTTGCGGGACAGACGGTGCAGAAAGCATCCCCAACCAGCACTACGCCGGCCTGACGCTCGCCCTCGACATGCAGCAGATCGATGGGCCGGGTGATAACCTCGCCGCTCACGCCGAGCGGCCCGAACAAGCGTTCAAAATCGGGCATCAGCTCCCGCAGACTTGTCGCGGGGTTGGCGCGAAAGGCCGTTGCCCATGGATCGTTCTGGGTGTGATAGGTGAAGAGATTGGCCCGCATGCGCTGCCCGATGGGAAACAGCGTGAAATAGCTCATCAGATCGGATCGACGTTCGCCCGACCAGACCAAGGAGGGAAAGGGAAAGTCTTGTGCCGGGCGGTCCATGTCGAATCCCGCAACGAGGCTATGCTGCGGCCGAGGCCACCACCCGGGTAATGGCGAGCTTCTTGCGGAGCGCATCACCAAGTCCAGTGGCAACCACCAGGAGGCGTGCGGTGATGCTGCGGCCATCCTTCAGCATGACACTCTGTCGGTCGGCGCTGGTCGCAATGTCATCGACCCGGCCGATCACCTTATGCACCGTGTCGGGCACCGCATCGCGCAGCGCGTTGACCAGATCTGCGTATTCGACGCCGTATTCGCGGGCTTCGCTCTTTTCGGCGAGTGCACCGAAGCGGTGGACCCAGACGCCATCAAACGCCGTCATGGCGCGACGGGCCGCGTCTCCAAGGCCGAAGGCGTCGAAGTCGACCATCTGCGGAGCGCTGAGCTTTTCGGCCCGAAAGTCCGGTGCCATGCGCTGATGGATGTCGATCAGCGCGACGCTGACGCCCTGGCGCGACAGTGCAGCGGCGGCGCACGACCCAGCCAGCCCCGCGCCGACGATGGCTACGTCCACCGACAGAGCTGCGGATGAACTGGGGGACGAAGTCCGTTCGATGGTCACGATAGCGCTGACGCCTGATGCCGTGGTCTCGCAGCTACTTAAGGCCTGCGCCGTCGCCCGGATATGGAAAGCCGGGGGCACGGTTAATTTGGGGGTGCTCAGCCCTGGCGATACCGGAAAATGCGCCCCAGCAGGTTGAGCAGCACCTGGGCGGCGAGGATCGCGGTGACCCCGGCGGGATCGTATTCACGCGCCACTTCGACCAGGTCGATGCCGACGATCGGGCCGCGCCGGGCCAGCCCATCCAGCAGTTCCAGCACGTCATAGTACGAAAACCCGCCATGGCTCGGCGTGCCGGTCCCCGGTGCGATCGAGGGGTCAAAGCCATCGATATCGATGGTGACATAGTAGCGCTTGCCGGCGGGAATGCGCGCCAGCACCGCCTCCGTGCCCAACGCCCTGATCTGGCGCACCGAGAGGATGTCGGAGCCATGCGCCCGCGCATACTCGTAGCCCTCCTTGGCGGTCGAGGAGACATTGCGGATGCCAAGCTGGGTGAGGCCGGTGACCCACGGCTTTTCCGAGGCGCGCCGCATCGGGTTGCCGTGGCCGAAGCGCACGCCGTGCCGCTCGTCGACGAAATCGAGATGCGCATCGAACTGCACGATGTGGATCGGCGCCTCATCGGCGTAGGCATTGATGCACGGGATGTTGATCGAATGGTCGCCACCGAGGATCACCGGCAGCGCCTTGGCGGCGAGGATCTTGCGCACCCCGAGCTCGATATTGGCATGGCTGGTCAGGGTGTCGGTGTGCACCATGTCGGCATCGCCAATATCGACGATGCGCACCCCCTCGAGATAGGTGTAGTCATCCTCGTGGTCATAGGCGCCGGCATGGCCAAACGAAAACAGCGTCGACGCCTCACGGATGGCACGCGGGCCGAACCGCGCCCCGCTCCGCCATTGCGTCCCAAGATCGAATGGCGCCCCAAGGACCGCAACATCGGCGTCGATGCGGTCCCAGTCTTCCTCGATCGGACTCTTGCCGAACGTCGAGAAGCCGACGAACGGCAGGTTCAGCCGGCCACTCTCATAGCCGTGCGCCATCAGGCAGCTCCCGCCGCGAAATTGGCGGCCATGACGCACAGCAGCTCGAACATCATCGTCGCTCCGGCAAGCGCCGTGAGACCTGCTACGTCGAACGGCGGCGACACCTCCACAACGTCAGCGCCGACAATGTCGATGCCGGCGAGCGAGCGCACCATGGCCTGCGCGTCGCGGGTGAACAGCCCGCCGATTTCGGGGGTGCCCGTGCCGGGCGCCATCGAGGGATCGAGAACATCGATGTCAAACGTGACGTAGGTGGGCAGCGTCCCTGCCCGCTCGCGCGCCTCGGCCATCACGTCGGGATGGCCCCGCGCCAGCAGCTCCTCGATGAAGACGATGCGAATGCCGTTGGCGCGGGCGAAGTCGTAGTCGGACGGATCATAGATCGATCCGCGAATGCCGATCTGCGTCATCCGCGCCGGGTCCAGCAGTCCCTCCTCCACCGCCCGCCGGAACGGCGTTCCATGCGTATACGGATTGTCGCCGAAATACCTGTCATTGGTATCGGAGTGAGCGTCGAAGTGGATCAGTCCCAGCGTACGATCCTGCGCCAGAGCGCGCAGGATCGGCAGCGTGATGAGATGGTCGCCGCCGGCGGTGATGGGCCGCGCCCCACCGGCACGGATCTCGCCGAAGAAGGCGGTGATCTTTTGCATCGCATCCTTGAGGTCGATCGGGTTCACCGGGCTGTCGCCACCGTCGGCGACGCGCGCCAGTTCATACGGCGCAGTATTGGTGACGTGGTGGACGCGGCGCATCAGGCTCGACTGGTTGCGAATTTCGCGCGGACCATGCCGGGCGCCGGCGCGATTGGTGGTGCCGCCATCGAACGGCACCCCGACAAGTGCGATGTCGAGCTTGGAGAAATCGGCAACCACCGGCAGCCGCATGAATGTCGGGACGCCGGCGAAACGGGGCACCAGCGATGCATCGATGGGTTCGTAGTGTTGCGAAGAGGTATGCTGGTTCAAAGCCCAAGCTCCTTCCGCACTGCGGCACTGATCTTGCGCACATGATCGTCCATCAGCCACTGCCCCTTTTCCGCCGAGGACCCATGCGCGTCGGCAAGGACGCCGGAGGCCGGCACCAGTCCCTTCGGGAACGGCGTTACGTCATAGTTGGGGAATTTCGCAGGACCGTCTGACGGAATTTTCGAAAGGTCGACCAGGTCGGGCTTCAACAGCAGCATGAGGGACGTTTCGAGGAGGCTGGCGTGCTCCAGCTCGGTGCCCGGAAAGCCATCCGGGAACAGCCGGTCGAGCGTCGAGCGGTCGACGAAATCCCAGTATTCGAGCCGCAGCGCCGTGACGTCGGTAATGCCGTCGCGGCGCAGTTCGCGAAGCCCCAGATCGAGCCCCTCGACCGATGGCCAGGTGTTCTCGAAATGCCCGATGACCAGCACGAATTTACGCACGCCGTGATGGCCGAGGCTGCGAATGACGTCCCGGATAACCAGCGAAAACGTATTCGCGTCGAGACTGATCGTCCCGGAAAAGCTCTCGCCGCCGCCCGAGCGTGGCTGCGACTTGTAACCATACGCCATGGTGGGCGCGACCAGCCCGCCCACTTCGCGCGCCACGCGCTCGCACACGCCGGTCGGCAGCACCACGTCGACGCCGAGCGGCAGGTGCGGCCCGTGCTGCTCGGTGGCGCCAAGCGGAATGAACACCGGCGCACCAGCGGCCACCTTGGCGGCAAATTCGGCGGAGCTCAGCTCGGCGATGAAGACGCTGTCGACCATGGGGAGGTTCCTTGTACTCAGTGCATTGCGGCGCCGCCGTCGGCGGAAAAACATTGGCCGGTGATGAAGCTCGCGGCAGGCGAAGCAAGAAAGGCGATCACCACCGCGATCTCTTCGGGCGTGCCGATGCGGCCGAGCGGATTGTTGGTCTCCAGCGCCTGCTGCGCCGCCGACATCGCGCCGAATCCCAGCAGCGGCGTGTCGACCGGACCGGGCGCTACCGCGTTGACGAGAATGCCGGGCGCCAGTTCGCGTGCCCATGAGCGCGTCAGCGACAGGATCGCCCCCTTGGTCGCGGCATATCCAGACGCCTGCTGCCTGCCCAGAAACGCAAGCTCCGAAGCAACATTGACGATCCGGCTGCCCGGCCCCAGATGCGCGAGCGCCGCCTGGACGACGCGCACCGTGCCCGTGATGTTGACCGCAACCATGCGCTCAAACGCGATGTAGTCGAACTGGACCAGAGGGCTTTCGTGCATGACGCCGGCGGCGTTGACGACGATGTCGAGGCCTCCCAGACGGGCCACAGCCGCCGAAACGCCTCTGGCAACCGCTTCGGCATCCGACACGTCTGTCAGCACGATGTCGAGGCCGTCCGCCGGGTTAATGTCGAGCCCGACGACGCCTGCGCCCTGTCGCGCCAACTCGGCGGCGGCGGCACGTCCGATGCCGCTGCCGGCGCCCGTGACAATTGCCCTGCGGCCTGCCAGCGCGCTCACCACGGCACCTCGCCACGATCCACACCGACGCTCTGGCCCGTGACATTCGCCGCCCAGGCCGACGCGAAGAACAGATATGGCCCAGCCACGTCCGCCGGCTCCATGAAACCCGGCAATGCCTGCGTCGCGACAATCGTCGTCGAGCAGTTCCTGCTCCGGCCGGCCGCTGCGTGCGCTCATCGCCTTGAGCGAGCGCAGCGACGCCTCGGTCTTGACCCAGCCGGGGCAGACCGCGTTGACCGTGATGCCGCGTGGTCCGAGTTCCTTGGCCAACGTCTTGGTAAGACCGATGACCGCATGCTTGGAGGACACGTAGCCCGCGAACAGCGGCTCGACCGAGCGGCTCCATACCGAAGCTGTATTAATGATGCGGCCGCCCGCCGTCATCATCGGCAGTGCAGCACGGGTGACGATGAAGGTGCCGGAGATGTTGATATCGACGATGCGCCGGAACATCGTTTCAGTCTCCGGCGATGGACCGTCGACCGGCGTCAGGCGCTCCAGTCCGGCGTTGTTGACCAGGACGTCGATGTGGGACAGGTCAGCCAGCGCTTCACCCACCGCCCTGGCGTCGGTGATATCGGCAATGCGGGCCTCCGCGCCGATGGCGGCACCCGTTTCGATGACCTGCGGATCGTCGGCAATGATCCTGACGCCTGCCCCGGCGCCGAGGAACGCCTCGGCAATGCCACGCCCGATGCCGCGGCTGGCGCCGGTGACCACCACCTGCTTGCCGACAAAATCTGGCAGGCTCATTCGTCGTCCTCGCCGCTGGAGCGTACGGCCTGCAACAGCTCGGTGCGAAGCTGGAAGAACTCGGACGACACCCGCAATTCCGTGGTGCGGTCACTGCCAATGCGCGCCGTGACATCGACGATGGCAGAGATGCGGGCGGGGCGCTTCGAAAACACCACCACCCGATCGGCGAGGAACGCCGCCTCGTCCACATCATGGGTCACGAACACGATGGTTTTGGCGTCCTGCCGTTGCAGGCGCCGCAGTTCAACCTGCAGCTTCTCGCGCCGGAGCGCGTCTAGCGCCCCGAACGGCTCATCCATCAACAGCACTTCACTGCCCGCCGCCAGCGTCCGCGCGATGGCGATGCGCTGCCGCATGCCGCCCGAAACCTTGTTTGGATAGGTGTCGGCGAAATCTTCAAGACCAACGAGCTGCAGATAGTGATCCCGCCGCCGGGCCTTCTCCGCGCCGGAGAGGTCCTTCCGATAGCGCATTCCGAAAGCGACGTTTTCGGCCACGGTCAGCCATGGGAACGATGAATAGGACTGCGAAACCATGCCGCGGCGCCAGTCGGGCCCCTCGACGACTTCGCCGCCCAGGCGGATGTTGCCGGTAGACGGCGTGTCCAGCCCCCCGATCATCCGCATCAGTGTGGTCTTGCCGCAGCCCGAGGGGCCGAGGAAGACGATGAACTCGTCGCGCGCGATGGTCATCGAGAATGGCTCGGCGATCACCGGCAGATGGTCGAACTGCTTGGTGACGCGATCAAACGTGACATGGCCGGATTGCATCGCAGCGTCCCTCACAGATACCGGAACCAGCGCCGGTGCAGCGCCCGCAGGATCTGATCGGTGAGAAGGCCAATAAGACCGATGGTGACGACACCCGCCATCACTTCCGGCGTTTTCATGTAGCGGCGCGCCGTCCAGATGACGAAGCCGATGCCGCTGTCGGCAGCAACGATCTCGGCCACAATGAGGTAGGTCCAGCACCAGCCCAGCGTGATGCGAAGATTGTCGACAAGGCTCGGCAGCATGGCCCGGAACGCCACATCGGTGAGCACCTGCCGCTGATTGGCGCCAACCGTCCACGCGATCTCCACATATTCATGCGGCACGCGGCGCATGTCGTCGGCCACCAGCAGCACGAGCTGGAAGAATGTGCCGAGCCAGAGCAGGAAGATCTTGGTGTCTTCCCCCACGCCGAACCAGATGATCGACAGCGGCACCAGTGCGGGTACCGGCAGGTAGCGGATGAAATCCATGACCGGCTCGAGCGCCGCGCCGATCGGCCGGTAGCTCGACATCAGGATACCGATCGGAATCGCCATGGCAGCGGCAATGACGAAGGCGATCCACACCCGCAGCGTCGAAACCCCGGTATGCCAGAGCAGGTTCTGGTTGAGCGTCATGTTCCACAGCGCCCCAACGACCGCGCTTGGTGCCGGCAGGAACAGCGGATTGACCAGATGACTTTGGCCGACGATTTCCCAGACGATCAGCACCAGCGCGCTGGCGCCGATCGCGATCGACAGCTCAACGCGGCGTTCAAGTTTGCCCCGAAATGCGAACAGCTTGGGCTGGCGGGCGCGGGAGGACGAGTCTATCGGGTGTTCCTCCACGTCGCCGGGCCCCACCGGGGTCGCTCGTGCCGCCGCCCCGTCGGTCACTTGCTTACATCATCCCGGCAGCGGCGGCGATCACCGACTGATCGATCTGCTGGCTGGCGTCGAGCTTGGTGTCGGCCGCCCCGTTCTCGAGATTGAGGTCCATTACGGTATCGAAGATGCCGTAGAGCTTACCCGGAGCGCCCGGCGTCCCGATCATCTCCTGGGCGTCGCTGAGCGAGGTGTAGTTGAGGCTGGTGTCGAGGATTTCCTTGACCTCCGCCTCGGTCAGCCCGAAGTGCGGCGCGGCCAGCTTGATGTAGTCGTCAGGATTGGTCTTGTAGTAATCGACCGCCTTGTAAACGCTGGCGAGGAACTTGGCGTACTTCTCGGGATTGGCCTTGAGGTCGTCCTGCCGCACCGAGATGATGTCGATGATGATGTCGGAATCCTTCGACGACAGCAGGATTTTCGGGTCGCGCGCAGTATCGATCTTCACTGCCTGCGACATGGCGGGCTCGTAGGTCGCAACCGCGGCGATCGAGGTATCGGCGAACACGGCGGCGGTGTCCGCAGTCGCAATGTCCTTGATGTTGAGATCGGCGAGGGTGAGGCCCGCTTCCTTCAACGCCAGCTGCAACAGCAGTCGCGCCGGGATGTTCGGCTCCGCGGCGACGGTCTTGCCCTTGAGGTCGGCTACGCTCGCGATAGAGCCGTCCGAGATCACCCCATCGCCACCAACCGACTTGTCGATCGTTCCGATGATGACGCCCGGCGTCGATGCGTCTCGCGGCCGGCCCTGATGCTCGCCGACCGTGCGCATGTCCATATCGATGTCACCGCGTGCCATGGCGGCCATGACGTTGGAGCGGTCATCCTCGAACTTCATATCGACGTCGATGCCGTCCTTTTCGAAATACCCGAGGTCCTTGGCGACCAGCACCGGTGCAAACCCCAGCCAGGTCGGCGTCAGGATGCGAATGGTGTCGGCCCCGTGCGCCTCTGTGGCGGCGAATGCGAGAAGAAGGAAAGCGGCGGAAACTGCTGATTTGCGCATGCTGGACCCCATTGATCAGAACGTGTCGTGGAAATGATCCTTCAGATTCAGGTTGAGATAAATCGGATTTGTTGGAAATATAGATTGAAAATTCTCGAAGTATCGTTCCGAAGGAAATGCCCTGCGCCGGCTCGACAATATCGATCTTCGCCTGCTGCGTGTCTTCGTCACCATCGCCGAGGCCGGCGGTTTTGCAGACGCCCAGATCATCCTCAACCTGTCGTCCTCGACCTTGTCGACGCATCTGGCGTCGCTTGAGCGCATCGTGGGCGGGCAATTGTGCGAGCGCGGCCGCGGCGGCTTCCGCCTCACCGACTTCGGCCGCACCACCTATCAGGCGGCCAAGCAGCTGTTTTCCGATGTCGACGCCTTCCAGGCGAGCCTCGGGCGCGACCAGGGCAAGCTGGTGGGTCGGCTCCGCATCGGCATCGTCGACGGCGTCGTGACCTATCCGCGCCTCGGACTGCAGACAGCTCTGCGCGCCTTCGCCGGTTATGCCGAAAGCGTCTTCATCGATCTGCTGCAGGGCACCCCCAACGAACTCGAACATGCGGTCACGCAGGGGCAGCGCGACATTGTCGTTGGGCCGTTCTCACAGAAGGCGCCGGGACTCTCCTACTACCCGATCTGCAGCGAACCGCATGGCCTCTATTGCGGCAGGCCGCACGCGCTGTTCGGACTGCGGCCGGGAGCGGTGACGCCGCAGGCCATCGCCGAAGCCGGCTTTTCGGTGCGCGGCTACCGCCATCTGGAGGATCTCTACCGGGTCGAGCACCCGCGCGCCAGCGCCAGCGTCATCCATATGGAGGCGCAGACCATGATGATCCTGTCGGGACGTTTTATCGGGTTCCTGCCCTGCCACATCGGCGATCACTGGGCAGAGCTGGACCAGATGAAGCGGCTGAGGCCGGAGATCTATTCGTTCGAGTCCCAGCACTTTGCCGCCATCCGCCGGGTCGATGGCGACCAGCCTCTGGTGCGCAGTTTTCTCAAGGAACTCCGGCTGCAGGCAAGCGGTGCGGACCCGGACGCCGATACCGGGGACTGACGCAGGCAGGCTGTCGAACGCCATTCCAGCGTCAGTCAACCCGGTATTTTGCAGCCAGAACACACGTCTTGCCGGTGGCGTCGCAAAATTTTTCGGGGGTCCCGGTCATCGAAAACGTCCGGCCAAATCGCGTGCCGAACGTCATCGACTGCGAGGTGGTGAATTCAATGACGAGGATCGGCATCCCGGCAGGCAGCGATGCGTACGCCCTTGTGTTCGATAGTGCCCCAGCCGGTGCTCCCAAGATTCGGCGTGATCTTGCGACACGGGCGTGGTAGATGATCACCAGCGGGCTCATGCGGACAAGGCAAGAGGGCGGGCGAACACTGGCGGGAGGAGCCATCGTGTCGCTTATCAGTTTTCGTATACCCAGAACCGCCTTTGCTGCCGCCTTGCTGGCAGGCGCAATTGCTTTGGCGACGCTTTCGCCCCCTCAGGCTTTGGCCGGCGAGGACACGATCTTCGCACCGGGCGATCCCATTGTAACCGGTTTTTCGGGCGTCCTGCCTCCGGGTGCGCTGCCGCCAGGCAGCGATCCTCTCGACTACACCTTAATCGATCCCGATGGTCCCTCAATGACCATCGAGACGCTGCAGCCCGACGGGCCTCCCGCCGGGCAGCTGATCGACGCGCCGAGCGCCTTCGTCGCCACCGCCAAAGATGTGGGGCAGACCTTCGCGGTGGCGCTCGACGATGCGCCCGAAATCACCGGCGCCGCGGCCCCCAATATCTATCTTGCCGCAACCTCCGCTTTCGGCCTCAACATCGTGGTGCCCGATGCCGACGGCAATCCGATGCGCAGCCGTGTGGGTGCACCCGACGCGACGTTCATGCCCGGCCAATGGGGAGACGCGGGCGGCACCGGCGGCTACCCCGGCAGCATCTGGAAGATCGATGGCGAGACCGGCGAGATTTCGCTGTTCACCACGATTGCCGCCAACAGCGGCGCTGCCCTCGGGGACATCGTCTTTGACACGGCGACACAGCAGTTCTTCGTCTCCGACCTCGACACCGGACTGATCTACCGACTGGCGGCGGACGGCACCATAGTCGACACCTTCGATCACGGTATTGCGGGACGGCCTGAGCACGGCCTCGACCCTGTTGCCGACGACGGCAGCTTTGTTGACGTGACTGACCCCGCCTTCAATACCGAGGACCCCTCGACATGGGGCTTCACCCAGCTGGAGCGCAAGGTCAACGGCGTCGCCGTGCATGGCGGCCGACTTTATTATGCCGTCGCGGATGGCCCGCAGATCTGGTCGGTGCGCATCCAGGCAGACGGCAGTTTCGGCGCGGCGCGCTGGGAACTCGACGTCGCCGATCTGCCCTCGACCAACGAAGTCACCAGCATCGTGTTCGATGCCCAGGGCCGCATGATCCTGGCGCAGCGCGGGCCGCAGGTGGGCAGCTACGACTATTCGGTCTTCGCCGACCCTGAGACGTCCTCGGTGGTCCGCTATCAGCATGAATTCCCCGACGATCCGGCAACGCCCGGCACCTGGGTCGAAACCCCCAAGAGCTATGCCATCGGCTTTGCCGCCGACGGCGCCAATGCCTCGGGCGGTGTTACGCTTGGCTATGGCTTCGACGCCGATACGGGCAGCATCGGCGGCGCCTGCAACGCCTTTGTGTGGGCGACGGGCGACGCACTGCGCGACAATCCAGATCTCGATCCTCCCGGCCAGGTCAGCGGCCTGCAAGGCTTTGGCCGCACCCTCGTACGGCCCCAGAACGATCCCCCGGCGTTGGCGTTTTTTGCCGATTATGATGGCAATACCGACGACGACCAGACGGCGGCACAGGGCCATGTCGGCGATGTTGCAATCTGGCAGGTCTGCGAGGGTGCCGCACCTGACTTCGAAGAGCCATTCTACCTGCCGCCGCCGGACTATGCGCCGGCCGAGCACTTCAACCTGACGCTCGAAAAATGGTCGAAGCCATTCGCCTGCTTCGACGGCGGCGCCAACTGGTGGTGCAGCTACACCATCCGGGTCGAGAACACGGGCACGGTGCCGTATTGGGGTCCGGTCACGGTTCACGATTACCTGCCGGCCAACAACCCCGGCGCCAGCATGTTCTTCTGGCCGCAGCCACCCTGGTCATGCGGTCCGACCGGACCGACTGCCTACGACTGCGAGACGGGACCGACCCTGCTCTATCCCGGCGACGGCGTTGTCTTGCATGAAGTGGTCAAACTTCCCAAAGCGATGGTCGCCTACTGCCATCTCGCCAACGTCGCCGGCCTGCAGTGGCCGTTCGGCTTCGGCGACGACGATCCGAGCGATGATTTCGGCCTTGGCGTTGCCGGCATTGCCGGACCCGGCTGCGTCCCCCCCGGAGGGGGCTCCGACCTGCAACTCAGCAAGGTCACCTTCCCCGGCACCTGCTTCAACGGCGGCGTCGACTGGATCTGCAACTATCTGGTTGTGGTGCAGAACGCTGGACCCGGCACCTATACCGGACCAATCACCGTCAAGGACACACTTGGCATCAACGCCCCCGCTGTCACCGTTGGCCCGTGGGCCTGCGGCCAGGCGGGACCAGTCCTGACCTGCAACATCGTTGCCCCGCCGGTAAATGTACCGCCGGGCTGGACCTCGGGCTTCCTGGTCTCCGCCCATGTCAAGAAAGGCCCGGGGGCGCCGCTCTGCGACCTCCCGAACAAGGCCAACATCGCCTCGCCACCCGGCGGCTCGCCGACCAATCTGGTCCCCGGCAACGACTTCGACAGCGCCACGACCCATATCCCTGACCCGGCCTGCCTGGTGCCGCATCCGCATACCGATCTGCAGGCCAAGAAGACCGGCCTCGGTTGCGGGCCGTTCTTCGGCGGCTATCTGTGCAAGTGGAAGATCACGGTGACCAATGTCGGGCCGGACGCCTATGCCGGACCGCTGAGCTTCAAGGACACCGCAACCGGCGCCGTGCTGAATACGCTGCCCTCAGTTGCGCCATTCTGCGCCGGACCGACAGCCGACCTGACCTGCACGCCGGTCGGGCCGGTATTGCTTAATCCGGGCGTCCCGCAGAGCTATACCTTCTTTACCGGATACACCGGCGGGCCGACTGTCTGCTCGGCCAACAACACGCTCACCATCGTCAACCCCAGCCCCGGCTCGGCCCAGAATCCGTCCGGCAACAACTCGGCGACGCTCAACCAGGTGATACCGAATCCCGCCTGTGCCGGCCTGCCGCAACTGAACATCACCAAGACCGCCAAGGGTTGCGCGTCCGATCCCAGCAGTCCCGACTGGCTGTGCAAGTTCGACATCAAGGTCAAGAACTTCGGCGCAGTGGCCCAGCCGGCCCCCATCAAGGTGAAGGACTACAACACCAAGCCGACGACATTCAGCGGTGCCGCTTGCGCGCCTTCCGGCGCGGGACAATGGCTATGCACCAAGCCGGCGCCGCTGGCCGCCGGGGCAACCTGGTCGTTTACCGCGACCACTCGTGTCGATCCCAACGGGGTGACGCTGGCCGACTGCAACGTCCTCAACAAGGTGGTGATCACGGCACCGCTTTCAGCCGATCCGGGCCACACCTCGCAGGCCTCGCAGAAGGTGCCGCAGCTCTTCATCAATATGGGGCCAGGACCAGTCTACGTCTATTGCGACCCGCCCAGCCTCAAGCTCGAGAAAACCGCCGGCAAAACCGTCAAGTCCGGTGACGGCTACAACAGCACCTTTACCATCAAGGCCACTTCGACCGGACCCGATCCCTATCTGGGTACGGTTGAGCTCGATGAAGTCCTGCCCGACGGCACCAGCTATGTCTCGAGCAGTTGGACCTGCGTGCCGACCATCGGCAATGACGTCCATTGCTCGTCGCCGTACAAGAACATCCCGGTCGGCAAATACACGTCGATGACGATCACCATCCATGTCCCCACGGATGTGGCCATTGGCGGCAAATGCAACATCGTCAACACCGTGAACGCCGCCATCTCGGCCGATGTGCTGCACAGCGATGTGGGCGCGCAATACAGCGCTTCTGCAAAGGCGACGATTCCCGCCAGCGTCTGTCGGGCGGCACCAGCGTGTTCAGTCAATCAGGTCAAGCCCGATGGCAGCTGCTGCGATACCGGGCTGGTGTGGAACGGCAAGCAATGTGCCTCGCCCAAGCCACCCAAATGTCCCGACGACAGTCACCTGACCCAGAGCGGCGCCTGCGTCTGCGACAAGGGCACCGAAGGCAAGCCCGGCCAATGCGAGCCGATCCAGTCGGCTCCCATCTGCCCCGATGACAGCCATCTGACGCCGGATGGCCAGTGTGCCTGCGACAAGGGTACGGAAGGAAAGCCCGGCCGCTGCCAGCCCATCGACGTCGCGCCGGTTTGCCCCGATGACAGCCATTTGAACCAGAACGACCAGTGCGTCTGCGACAAGGGCACGGAAGGAAAGCCCGGCCGCTGCCAGCCCATCGATGTGTCGCCAATCTGCCCCGACGACAGCCACCTGACCAAGAACGGCCAGTGCGCCTGCGACGAGGGCACCGAGGGCAAGCCGGGCCGCTGCCAGCCTATCGAGGTGACGCCGAACTGCCCCGACGACAGCCACCTTGCCAAGAATGGCCAGTGTGTCTGCGACAGGGGGACCGAAGGCAAACCCGGGCAGTGCGCCCCGGTGGATACGCCCCCCGCCTGCGCCCGCGACAGTCACATCGTCGACGGTGAGTGCGTCTGTCTCGATGGCACGCATGGCAGCCCCGGCAACTGCAAGGCCGACATCGTGATTCAGATTTGTGCCTTCCGCGACAGCCAACTGATCAATGGCGAGTGCGTCTGCCGTCCGGGCTCGCACGGCACGCCCGGACAGTGTCAGCCGGACGAGCAGCCGGCCGCCAAGGCGTGCCCCGACGACAGCCATTTCGACAAGCGCCGCAACGCCTGCGTATGCAACCAGCCGCTCAAGGGCGAGCCCGGCAGCTGTTCTGCCGGGATCAACCTGCAGCTGAACCTGAAGGCGCTGCCACTGAACTGAGACCGCCGAACGTCGTTCGGTAGCGACCTCGGCGCGCGGCGGCCAACGGCGTCGAATGGCGGATATCGCCGACGATCTCACGTCAGCGGCAAGCTGGGGGGCTGAAGGTACGTGTTGAAAACGATGGTGGGCGCGACAGGGATTGAACCTGTGACCCCTGCCGTGTGAAGGCAGTGCTCTCCCGCTGAGCTACGCACCCGCGCCGAAAGGCGAGGATATGCAAAGAGATGGTGGGTGTAACAGGGATCGAACCTGTGACCCCTACCATGTCAAGGTAGTGCTCTCCCGCTGAGCTATACACCCATCTCTTCGTCGCGGCCGGCTTCCCGTCCGCCGGCGCGATAGATCATAGAATCGCCGATTGGGGTCAAGGGGTCAAGGCCGCTGGCAGGCGCGTGCCCGAACGGGGCTCAGGCGGCGAGCAGCCGCTCGACCTCGTTGACCAGATCCTTGAGGTGGAACGGCTTGCACAGCACCGAGGCGTCCTTGGGGGCGTCGCTGTCGGGGTTGAGCGCCACGGCGGCAAAGCCGGTGATGAACATCACCTTGAGGTCGGGATCGAGTTCGGTGGCGCGGCGCGCCAGTTCGATCCCGTCCATCTCCGGCATGACGATATCGCTGAGCAACAGCGAGAACGGCTCTTCGCGCAGCCGCTCATAGGCCGACTGGCCATTGTCGAACGAGACCACCTCGTAGCCCGCCGATCTTCAGCGCCCGGGTCAGGAACTGGCGCATGTCGTTGTCGTCTTCGGCGAGCAGAATGCGCTTCATCGAACCCTCTCTGGCCGGCGACCGCCGACTGAACGGTGGCAACTCTAGCTGGTGATGTTTAATGCAAGTTTTCGCTTTCGCAATCACCGATCACTTGCGAGCGACGGCAATCGCGCGGTTATGGACATTCTGCCAGCGTCGAAGGCACAGTGACTTGCCAGCGCAGCACGCAGCATTCGCGGGGAGCCGAGGTGCAGTCCGACTACTGGGACAAGCCGGCATTCGAAACCATCCGGCCGCGCCGGCTGACGGCGCCGCTGGTGTTCAATTCCGCCCATTCTGGCCGCGACTATCCCGAGCGCTTCCTCGAGCATGACGCGGCTCGACCACCTGTCGATCCGCCAGTCCGAGGATGCCTTCGTCGACGAATTGTTCTGCCGCGCCCCGCATCTGGGCACGCCGCTGCTGCGGGCGCATTTCCCGCGCGCCTATCTCGACGTCAACCGCGAGCCGTGGGAACTCGACCCGCACGATGTTCGTCGAGCCGCTGTCCGAGCACTTCAACACCATCGAGCCCGCGCGTCGCCGCCGGGCTGGGCACGCTGGCCCGCGTCGTGGCCGAGAACAAGCCGATCTATCGCGACCGGCTGACGCTGGACGACGCCCGCATGCGCATCGAGGGCATCTACCAGCCCTATCACGCCGACGTTGCAGAAGCTGCTGAGCGAAGCGCTGGGCGAGTTCGGCGTGGCGGTGCTGATCGATTGCCACTCCATGCCGCGCCTGACCCGCGCCGGCGACCGGCTCGGCGCCCGACATCGTGCTGGGCGATCGCTACGGCACCACCTGCGCGCCGGCCTCATCGACCTGGCCGAAACGGTGTTCGCCGGCGCCGGGCTGCGGGTGGCCCGCAACCGGCCCTATGCCGGCGGCTTCTGCACCCGCACCTATGGCCGGCCGCAGCATGGCGTCCACGCCCTGCAGATCGAGATCAGCCGGCACCTCTACATGAACGAGGTGACGCTGGAAAAGACCGACGACTTCCCTGCCATGCGCCAGCTGATCGAGCGTCTGGTGCTGGCGCTGATCGGCTATCGACGTCTGCGTCGCTGCAGCCGCGCTGGCGCAGATCGCCCGCCAAAGCCGGCAGAGTAACTCCCGCTGCAAAGAAAAAGGGCCGCCGAAGCGGCCCAAGTCAAGGGAGGAAACGATGGCGGCCAGTGACTGCCCAAGATACAGGACGACAGTCGCAAGCCGCCCATCCATCATGCATCTTCGGGGTGAACCGATTTACCCCTCTCAGCAAGCGGCGGGCCAAGTATTCAACAAGCAATGAGCCAGCGATTGTTGCAAAAATAAATCACCCTTTATGACGTCCCTGTGACGCAAACTTCAGCTACATATCTGCAATCATTCAAGAAATGCCTGACAGGGTGGTCGATATGAGCGCTAAACGACTTTCGGCGGCCTCAGTCCGGCCGCTGTGCGCGAGACCCTGCTTGCTGCAGCAACCGCCGCGGCGGAGAAGACGCTGCCGCGATTCCGCACCCCGCTTTGCGGTCGACAACAAGTGGGCCGTCGGGTTCGATCCGGTCACCGATGCCGACAAGGACGCCGAGATCGCCATCCGCGCCGTGATCGCCGAGCGCTTTCCCGACCACGGCATCATCGGCGAGGAATGGGACCACAAGCTGCCGGAGCAGTCCGTTCGAGTGGATCGTCGATCCCATCGACGGCACCCGCGCCTTCATCTCCGGCGTGCCGGTCTGGGGCACGCTGATCGGCCTGATGCATCGAGGGCACGCGCCGTCGCCGGCATGATGGCGCAGCCGTTTACCGGCGAGATCTATCTGAGCCTGCCGGGCGAGGCGAGTTTCGTACGCGCCGGACGACTCCGTACCCATCCACACCAGCGGGCGTCACCAGGACCTGTCGCGGGCCAAGATGACCGCCACCTCGCCCGAGATCTTCGAACTGTCGCGGAACTGCTAGAAGCCTTGGACCGCCTGAAGGCCTCCGTGCTGCAGTGCCGCTGCGGGCCTCGACTGCTATGGCTATTGCCTGATGGCAGCCGGCCATCTCGATCTGGTGGTGCGAGGCCGGCCTCAAGAATGTCGACATCGCTCCGTTGATTGCCGATGATCGAAAACGCCGGCGGCGTCGTCACCACTTGGGACGGCGGCCGGGCGAAAAGGGCGGCAACATCGTTGCCGCGGCAACGCCGGAGTTGCATGCCGCGGCGATGCAAGTGCTGGCCGGATAGGCAGATGGCGCACTAGGGCGACTGTTCGGTAATGAACGCGTCGAACGCGGCGAATACCTGGCCGCGGATGGCGTCGTTCTCCATGAACAGTTCGTGCCGCGCCGGCGACGATGGCGTGCCGGCCGGTGCGCATGCGCAGGCCCAGATGCTCGATGGCCGATGTGGCGACCGACCTCGTCGCGCGCCGCTGCCAGCATCAGCACCGGGATACGCACCGCGCCCGGAAAGTCATCAAGCGCGGCACGGCCATGGCCCTGAAGGCCGAGGCCGCCCAGCGGATGGTGGGCAGGCCGATCGGCAAGGTCGGGCCGCGCCGCGAGCACCTCGACCATGCGCATGTAACGGTGAAAATCCGACGTCACCGCGTTGCCGCCGAAACCCTTCTCGGTCGGCAGGGCTATCGGCGGCCCGGCCAACCGGCAGCCTGACCGAGGCCGATCAGGCTCAGCGTCTCGGCCAGCCGCGCCATGCCCGCCATGCTGAGCGGCTGACGGTCGAGCGCGACCATCGGCGCCGACAGGAAGATGCGGTCGAACATCATGCGGTCCCGCTGTCCGGCGATCAGCGACACCAGCCCGCCCATCGAATGGCCAACGAGGTAGTAGGGGCCGGGCAATCGGGCAGCAGGATCTCGGCGTGGAAGCTCCTGAGGTCGGTCCAGTAGTCCTCGAAATTGCGCACATAGCCGAGCCGCCGATTGGGGATCAGCCGGTCCGAGCCGCCCTGTCCGCGCCAGTCGAAGGTCGCGACGGCAAAGCCGCGCTTCTGGAAATCGGCGATCGTCTCGAAATACTTCTCGATGAACTCCGTCCGGCCCTGCACCAGACAGACCGTGCCCTTGGCGGCGCCGGCGGCCTTCGGCCAGATGGCGTAGCGCAGCTTCACTCCATCGCGATGTGGTGAAATAGCCCGCCCGCGCACCCTCGGGCACCGGATTGGACGGGATGTTGGCCAGCTGCGGCCCGTTCGGATCGACGACGGCGTTCACGAACGCCACCTGCCCGGTGGGGCGCCCTTGCCAATCCCGCGCTGGCCGGAATGCAGTTCTTTTCTCAACCTGACCGTCCCCAATGCTTTCACCGTGCATACGGATTCCCGCCCGCGCGGGAATGACGTCGTGGGAACCTCCTAAACGCGGAAAAGCCGGCGTCTCGGGGGAGACACTGGCTTTCCTCAGAATGTATCGCCGTGCGGGGGGCGGGTGACGGCGATCATTCGTTGTGCAGTCCTGCAGCAGACAGTCAGCACAGTTGCGGGTGTAGCAAGCGGATCGCCTGAACCTTTGTTGAGGCTCGTATTCATATTCCGTTCATGCGCAAAACTTTGCCCCTTGAACCCTCAAAAGGCGCTCCTACATCAAGTCTGTCCGCCGGATATCCCGGGGACCGGGACACCCGGGAATGAGCCCTCGCCTAGCTAGGGAGCGCTTATGGGACACCCGCTAACACGTTGCTCACAATGGAGAATGTGACATGCAGACCATCGATTTCACCCCCTTCTATCGTTCCACCGTCGGCTTCGACCGGCTGTTCAACCGTCTCGACGGCCTCGTCGGTCAGGAGACCAAGACCTACCCGCCCTACAACATCGAGAAGGTCGAGCGAGAACGCCTACAGGATTTCGATTGCGGTCGCCGGTTTCGCCAGCGACGACATCGCCATCGAGAGCAAGGAAAACAGCCTCACCGTCAAGGGTGCAAAAGCCCCCGAGACCGAGGACAAGGCTCGCGAGTTCCTGCATCGCGGCATTGCCGAGCGCGCCTTCGAGCTGCGCTTCCAGCTCGCCGAGCATGTAGAGGTCGTCGGCGCCTCGCTCGAGAACGGCCTCCTCCACATCGAGCTGAAGCGCGAGGTGCCCGAGAGCAAGAAGGCCCGCCAGATCGCCATCAGGCGGCACCAGCAAGGTCCTCGAGGAAAAGACCGTCAACTGATCCTGCCTTCCGGTCACGACAGCCTGCCAAGGCGTCCCGCGGCCTCAGCAGGCGAACGGAAAAGAAGGCGCGAGTCTGAAGGCTCGCGCCTTTTTTGTTCTAGAGACTTGCAGCAAAGCTTTGCAAACTGAACGGAACCGGGCATGCACCCGCCCGTTTCCATTCCTGATGGCGTCACGAAGGAACCCCAAATGAAAAGCCCCGAAATCGGTCTCAAGTCCAACACCAAATCCGAGATGATCGACCTGCTCAACGCACGTCTGGCTGACGGGCTCGACCTGTCACTGCTGACCAAGCAGGCGCACTGGAATATCAAGGGCCCGACATTCATCGCCGTGCATGAAATGCTCGACCTGCTTCGCGCCGATCTCGATGTGCACACCGACACCATGGCCGAGCGCGTTGCCCAACTGGATGGCACGGCCCTCGGCACCGTGCAGTCGGTGAGCAAGGCGACCAGCCTTCCGCCCTACCCCACGGACATCAAAAAGATTGCCGACCATCTCGCTGCGCTGGTCGAACGCTACGCAGCGGTTGCCAAATCCGCCCGCGCGGGGATCGACCAGGCGGATGAAGCGGGCGACGCCGACACCGCCGACATCCTCACCGCGTTTTCGCGCAGCCTCGATAAATCGCTTTGGTTCCTCAAGAGCCACCTCGAGTAATCAGCTCTTTCGCGTTCCGGCCCGCGCGATTCCGTCGTGCGGGCCGAGTGCGTGTTTCGGCGCATCGAGCCACGCCCTGCCCTCCGTGGCGAATTCTTGCATGCGCTCAGGGTTGAGCGGGTAGTTCAGCCGATTGCCGGGCTTGCTCGCCTCGCCGAGCACCAGCAGGTGCATATCCTCCGAACTGTTGTTGAGAAACGAATGCGCGATCCCCGTGCCGGCCGGGAAGGCCACCGCGTCACCTTCGACAAGCTGGTGCAGCGTGCCGTCGATCCACACATCGGGTTTGCCCTTCAGCACGAGCACGAACTCCTCCTCGTCGCTCTCGGCATGCGGAAATGATGAGCGGCCGCCTGGCGGCATGATCTCGTAGTGAATGCCGATTCGTCCGAGCCCCAGTGCCCGTCCGATCGGATTGCCCAATCCTTTGAGATCCGGAAACCCACCGTCCTGCAGCGGCCTCAACCCGTCACGGATGTTGGCGATGAACGGCGGGCGGTGTGCCTGTGACATTGCGACGACTCCAGAGCGTGATGGGGCGCTATTGCCCAGCGTTTCAGCACCTTGGCAAGCGTGTCAAAAAAGTGGCTGCGCCCGCT
This sequence comes from uncultured Alphaproteobacteria bacterium, assembly GCA_963796775.1. Classification (GTDB taxonomy): domain Bacteria; phylum Pseudomonadota; class Alphaproteobacteria; order Rhizobiales; family Devosiaceae; genus Devosia_A. The sequence goes on from CAWCMZ010000007.1 coordinate 1,480,994, forward strand.
TGCCCGTGGATTGGAATTGTGAGAATGTAGCCTCAATAGGACAATAATGTTGTCCAATTAATAGTGGGCTACCGGTCTCCCCGGATGTTGTTCACACGCCGAACCGGCTGGCCCGCTTGTCGATAGCGGAAACGGGAGGCGGGGCCTCACAAGCCCGAATGAGCGGCCATTTGGATGCAGCGCCGCTCCCCACCGAATTGGATTGCGCCGCTCGTTTCGGGCCGTACATTGTACGACGCGGGACCAAGCCGCGTCGAAAGGAATGCAGAGCGCCGGGGCACCCCGGAAGGACGAGCTAACGCGAGGGATAGGCAAATGGCACATGAACCGACTGGAGCGACAACGCATCCTGTAACGGGCACCGCCACACGCAAAAATCTCCGCCCGGTGGCCGCTGGTCTCTTCGATCCGACGCGCGAACACGACGCCTGTGGCGTTGGCTTCATCGTCAACCTCAAGAACCGGGCATCGCACAAGATCGTCGAGAACGGTCTCAGCATCCTTGAAAATCTCGAACACCGCGGTGCGGTCGGTGCCGACCCGCTGATGGGCGACGGCGCTGGTATGCTGGTGCAGATTCCGCACGACTTCTTCGTTCGCGAGATGCGGGCGGAGGGCGTCGACCTGCCCGCCCCCGGCGAATACGCCATTGGCTTCCTGTTCATGCCGCAGGATGCCGACCTCCGCCGCAAGATGGAGCGGGTGGTTGAAAAGGTCATCCTCGACGAGGGTCAGCGCGTGCTTGGCTGGCGCGATGTTCCGCATGACAACAGCTCGCTGTCGAAGGCGCCGGAAATCGCCGCAACCGAGCCCTACCACCGGCAGGTCATCATCGGGCGGGGTGCCAAGGTAGCCGACGAGGACGCCTTCGAGCGCAAGCTCTATGTCATCCGCAAGGTCATCTCGTCCAAGATCTACTCGGCCTATGAGGGCGAGCCGACCGATTTCTATGTCGTGTCGATGTCGTGCCGGACGCTTGTGTACAAGGGCATGTTCCTCGCCGCGCAGCTGCGGGCCTACTACACCGACCTGAGCGATCCCGAATTCACCTCGGCGCTCGCCCTGGTGCACCAGCGGTTTTCGACCAACACATTCCCCAGCTGGCGGCTCGCACACCCCTATCGGTTTGTCTGCCACAACGGCGAAATCAACACCGTGCGCGGCAACGTCAACTGGATGGCGGCGCGGCAGGCATCGGTATCGTCCGACCTGTTTGGCGGCGATATCAGCAAGCTCTGGCCGATCTCCTACCCGGGCCAGTCCGATACCGCCTGTTTCGACAACGCGCTCGAATTCCTCCTGCGCGGCGGCTATTCGCTGCCGCATGCCGCGATGATGCTGATCCCTGAAGCCTGGGCGGGCAACCCGCTGATGGACGAGGACCGGCGCGCTTTTTATGAGTATCACGCGGCCCTGATGGAGCCGTGGGACGGCCCTGCCGCCATGTGCTTTTCCGATGGACTGCACATTGGTGCCACGCTCGACCGCAACGGCCTCAGGCCGGCGCGCTACATCGTCACCGATGATGACGAAGTCATCATGGCCTCCGAAATGGGTACGCTGCCCATTGCGCCCGAAAAGATCCTCCGCAAGTGGCGGCTGCAGCCCGGCAAGATGCTGCTGATCGACCTGAAGAAGGGCGCCATCGTCTCCGACGAGGAGATCAAGGCGGAACTGGCGTCGGCGCAGCCGTACCGGCAGTGGCTGGCGCGCACCCAGATTGTGCTTGAGGACCTGCCGGACGTGCTGGCGCAGGCGCCCCAGAGCGATGTTCCACTTCTCGATCGTCAGCAGGCCTTCGGCTACACCCAGGAAGATCTGAAGCTGCTGCTGACCCCGATGGCAACCACCGGTCAGGAAGCGGTAGGCTCGATGGGTACCGATACGCCGATCTCGGCGCTCTCGGACAAGTCCAAGCTGCTCTACACCTATTTCAAGCAGAACTTCGCCCAGGTAACCAATCCGCCGATCGACTCGATCCGCGAAGAGCTGGTGATGAGCCTCGTCAGCTTCATCGGCCCGCGGCCGAACCTGCTTGACCTCGAGGGTCAGGGCAGCCGTAAGCGCCTTGAGGTGCGCCAGCCCATCCTCACCAATGGCGATCTCGAAAAGATCCGGGCCATCGGCGCGATGGACGACAATCCGTTCCAGTCGAAGACGCTCGACATTACCTATCCCGCCGAGCAGGGCGCGGACGGGATGAAGGAGGCGCTGGATACGCTGTTCTCCGATGCCGAGATGGCTGCGCATGCAGGCATCAACATCATCATCCTCAGCGACCGCATGGTTGGACCGGACCGCATCGCCATTCCGTCGCTGCTGGCGACGGCAGGCATCCATCATCACCTCATCCGCAAGGGCCTTCGCACCTCGGTAGGCCTTGTGGTCGAGACCGGCGACGCGCGCGAAATTCACCATTTCTGCGCGCTGGCCGGCTATGGCGCGGAAGCCATCAACCCCTATCTGGCGTTCGAGACGCTGCAGGCCATGCGCGCCGATTTGCCCGAGGAGGTGGACGAACACGAGGTCGTCTATCGCTACATCAAGGCGATCGGCAAGGGCATCCTGAAGGTCACCGCCAAGATGGGCATTTCGACCTATCAGTCCTACTGCGGCGCTCAGATTTTCGACGCCGTGGGGCTCACCTCGGAGTTCGTCAGCACCTATTTCACCGGCACGGCGACGACCATCGAGGGCGCCGGACTGGCCGAGATCGCCGCGGAGACAGTGCGCCGGCACACCGACGCATTCGGCAACTCGCCGGTGCTTGAGGACACGCTCGACATCGGTGGCGACTATGCGTTCCGCTTCCGTGGCGAGGCGCATGTGTGGCGCTCCGAAACGGTCGCCAACCTGCAGCACGCCGCGCGCGGCAATGCCCAGGACAAGTACCGCGAGTTCTCGCGCCTGGTGAACGAGGTCGAGGACAAGTACCTCACCATCCGCTCGCTGTTCCGCATCAGGACGGCGGACGAGGACGGCCGGACTCCGGTCGCCATCGAGGAGGTCGAGCCGGCTGCCGAGATCGTCAAGCGTTTCTCTACCGGCGCCATGAGCTATGGCTCGATCAGCCGTGAGGCGCACACCACGCTGGCTATTGCGATGAACCGCATTGGTGGCAAGTCGAACACCGGTGAAGGCGGCGAGGAAGTCGATCGCTTCACACCGCTGCCCAACGGCGACTCGATGCGCTCGGCGATCAAGCAGATCGCTTCGGGCCGGTTCGGCGTGACCGCCGAGTATCTGGTCAACTCCGACATGATGCAGATCAAGATGGCGCAGGGGGCCAAGCCCGGCGAGGGCGGCCAGTTGCCCGGCCACAAGATCGATGCGGTGATCGCCAAGGTGCGCAATTCCACGCCCGGCGTCGGCCTGATTTCGCCGCCGCCGCACCATGACATCTATTCGATCGAGGATCTGGCGCAGCTGATCTTCGATCTGAAGAACGTCAACCCCACCGGCATGGTGTCGGTGAAGCTGGTGTCGGAAGTTGGCGTCGGCACCGTTGCCGCAGGCGTCTCCAAGGCGCGCGCCGATCACGTCACGATCTCGGGTTACGAGGGCGGCACGGGCGCCGCCCCCCTCACCTCGCTCAAGCATGCCGGCTCGCCCTGGGAGATCGGCCTCGCCGAGACACACCAGACGCTGGTCGCCAACAAGCTGCGCGGTCGCATTGCCGTGCAGGTCGATGGCGGCGTTCGTACTGGACGCGACGTCGTTATCGGGGCGCTGCTCGGCGCGGACGAGTTCGGCTTGGCCACCGCCCCGCTGATCGCGGCCGGTTGCGTCATGATGCGCAAGTGCCACCTCAACACCTGCCCGGTCGGCATCGCGACGCAGGACCCGGTATTGCGGGCCCGCTTCACCGGCAAGCCGGAGCACGTCATCAACTACCTGTTCTTCGTCGCCGAGGAAGTTCGCGAACTGATGGCTGCGCTGGGTTACCGGCACTTTGACGAGATGGTCGGCCAGATGCAGATGCTCGACAAGTCCGAGGTGCTGAGCCACTGGAAGGCCAAGGGCCTCGATTTCTCGAAGCTGTTCCACAAGCCGGTGGCGCCGGATGGCGTTTCGATCACGCACACGGAAACGCAGGACCATCCGATCCACAATATCCTCGACCGCCGGCTGATCGAGAAGGCCATGCCGGCGCTGGAAGCTGGAACGCCCGTCCAGATCACCGAGACGATCGCCAGCGTCGACCGCACCGCCGGCGCCATGCTTTCGGGCGAAGTGGCCAAGCGCTATGGCGGCGCCGGCCTGCCCGAAGACACCATCGCCATCTCGCTGACCGGAACCGGCGGGCAGAGTTTTGGTGCCTTCCTCGCGCATGGCGTTTCCATCGATCTCGTCGGTGAGGCCAACGACTATGTCGGCAAGGGCCTGAGCGGCGGCCGCATCGTGGTGCGTCCGTCTGACAGGTCGGGCGCCAGGCCGGAGGAGTCGATCGTAATCGGCAACACCGCGCTCTATGGCGCCACCTCCGGCGAAGTCTATTTCCACGGCATCGCCGGGGAGCGCTTCGCCGTGCGCAACTCCGGCGCCGTCGCAGTGGTCGAGGGAACCGGCGATCACGGCTGCGAATACATGACCGGTGGTGTCGTTGCGGTACTCGGCAAGACCGGCCGCAATTTCGCGGCAGGCATGTCGGGCGGCATCGCCTACGTCCTCGACGAGGACGGCAGCTTCGAAAGCCATTGCAACATGTCGATGGTGTCGCTCGAGCCCGTGGTCGAGGAAGAGACCATCAACGAGCGTGACTTCGGCCATACCGGCGACCTCGAGACGATGGGGCTGGTCGAGATCATGTCCAACCTCGGCAATGGCGACGCAGTGCGCCTCAAGCAGCTGGTGATGCGCCACAGGAGCTTCACCGGTTCGGCACGCGCTGCCGAGATCCTCGCGAACTGGCAGGCCTACCTGCCCAAGTTCAAGAAGGTCATGCCGGTCGAATATCGCCGGGCTCTCGCCGAGCTCGAAAAGGCACAGGCCGTCCAGCAAGTGGCGGCGGAGTAAAGCAACATGGGCAAGATCACAGGCTTTCTCGAAATCGATCGCGTCGAGCGGGATTACCTCCCGGTCGACGAGCGGCTGACGAACTACAATGAGTTCGTCATTCCGCTCGGCGACAAGGGCACTCGCGACCAGGCGGCGCGCTGCATGGATTGCGGCGTGCCCTACTGCCACAATGGCTGCCCGGTAAACAACCAGATCCCCGACTGGAACGATCTGGTGTATCGCGGCGACTGGCTGAAGGCGCTGAAGAACCTCCACTCGACCAACAATTTTCCCGAGTTCACCGGCCGCATCTGCCCCGCTCCGTGCGAGGCGAGCTGCACGCTGAACATCCCGGACACACCCGTGAACATCAAGTCGATCGAATGCGCCATCGTCGACAAGGGCTGGGAGAATGGCTGGATCGAGCCGCAGATAAACCCGCAGAAGACCGGCAGGAAGGTCGCCGTCATCGGCTCCGGTCCCGCCGGCATGTCGTGCGCGCAGCAGCTGGCGCGCGCCGGACACGACGTTCATCTGTACGAGAAGAACGGCAAGGCCGGTGGTCTGATGCGTTACGGCATCCCCGACTTCAAGATGGAGAAGCGGCACATCGACCGCCGCGTCACCCAGATGGAAGCCGAAGGCGTGACGTTCCATTATGGCGTGCATGTCGGCCGCGATGTCTCGATCGAGGAACTGGTCGGCCAGTACGACGCGGTGTCGCTGGCGGGCGGTGCCGAGAAGCCGCGCGACCTGCCGATCCCCGGTCGCGAGCTCGACGGCATCCATTTCGCCATGGACTTCCTGCCGCAGCAGAACCGCCGCGTCTCTGACGAGCCGCTCAACAACGTCAAGCCGATCCTCGCCGGCGGCAAGCACGTGGTGGTGATCGGCGGCGGCGACACCGGGTCGGACTGTATCGGCACATCCAACCGCCAGGGTGCGCTCTCGGTCACCCAGATCGAAATCATGCCGGCCCCGCCGGAAAAGGAAAACAAGGCACTGACCTGGCCCAACTGGCCGATGAAGATGCGCACCTCGTCCTCGCAGGAAGAGGGCGTCACGCGCGACTTCGCCGTCGCGACGGTGAAGTTCTCCGGCGAGAACGGTGTGGTCAAGGAGCTGCACTGCGCCCGCGCCGATGCCAAGTTCCAACCCATCCCTGGAACGGAGTTCGTGCTAAAGGCCGACCTCGTGCTGCTCGCCATGGGTTTCCTCGGCCCGGTGCAGGACGGCATGGTCAAGGATCTCGGCGTCGAGCTCGACAAGCGCGGCAATGTGCTGGCCGACATGGTCAAGTACAAGACCACGCGCGACAAGGTGTTCTCCTGCGGCGACATGCGGCGCGGCCAAAGCCTCGTCGTGTGGGCCATCCGCGAGGGCCGCCAGTGCGCGCGCGCCATAGACCAGTCGCTGATGGGCGCCACCAGCCTGCCGCGCTGAGCCTCCCGCGCGGCTGACGCCGTAGTGGAGGGCAAGCCCAAACCTCCGGCGCGCTGTTTGCGCCCGGATTTTCACATCAAACCCATGCCGCCGCGGTTGAGCGGCGTGGCGAGGCTCCGGTCCCGGAGCGGGTAGTCCGCATTGAATGAGGCCGGAGCCTCGCCAACGCGACCGGGATTTGGGGACGATTCGCTACGGAGCCCGGCCACCTTGACCGCGGCGCGCGGTGCCGTGCGTTCCCGGCGGGTGCGTTGGTCCGCACCCAGCCGCGCGTCCGAAGGATCGACCACGATCCCCCGGCGGCACCGGACCCTGGACCCAGGTTGTCTGGTCCACGGGAACTCCGAAGCGACATCCTGCCGTGAAGCGACCTCCACGGCACCCGATCCCCCTTACACGAACCGTTCGTCTCGACTCCGCCCGAATGCGCAGGGGTGAGGCGGATCATATGTCAGGCGGACAGGACGGGGATAAGTCGCAAGGAATGAAGCGCGATCCGTGGCTTAACCACCTGCCGACGCGGCAAGCAGCTGTCGTCGTTCCCTCATGTCCCTCTGGCGCTTGCGAGAAGCGCGTCCAGCTCTTCGAACTGCTCGCCATATGCACTCGTGCTGCTCGAGGCAATCGCCTCGTCGAGCGCGCTCTTCGACGGATAGAGCTCGTGCAGGACAAGCAGCGTTGTGCCGTCCTTTTCCTCAAGGGTCAGCGTGGTGACGGGACCGTCAGCGCTTTCTTCATTCGTCCAGACGATGCGCCTGGGCACCTCAACTTCGAGGTAGCGCCCGACGAATGCCATCGGCTGATCCGATGCAGGGTGGCCGAACACGAATCGGTAGGTGCCACCCGGACGGACGTCGGCCTCACAGGAGATGAAGGTTATTCCGAACGACTTCGGCGCCCACCAGCGCATGAGCAGTTCTGGCGTCGTCCACGCCTCGAACACGAGGTGCGCGGGCGCGTTGAAGGTTCTCGTGACCACGAGTTCTCGCTCGGTCCGGTCTGTCGTCGTGACGTTCTTCACCTGCGTGGGTTCACTGGCCCGTCTTTCGTCCATCGATCTTCTCCTTGTGTTTCAATTGCTCGACAACCCTGTCCAGTTCGTCAAAGCGTGCATCCCACAGCTGGCGGTAGCGCTCGATCCACGCCGTCTCGTCTTCCAGCCGGCTCACGCCGAGCCTGCAGGTGCGCACGCGCCCTACCTTCTCGGTGCTGACGAGTTCCGCCTGTTCGAGCACGCTGACATGCTTCTTCATGCCCGTGAGGGTCATGTGGAACGTCTCGGCGAGGTCGGTGATCGAGGCGTCTCCGCGCCCAAGCTGCTCCAGAACGCCCCGTCTGGTGGCGTCCGAAAGCGCGGCGAACGAGGTATCGAAGCGAGTTTGGTGATACTGAACCATGTAGTTCAGTATCACCCATGCATCCCAACATACAAGGGGGTACCGCACCGTGCCGTTTGAATTTTGCCCCGCGTTGGATCAGATAGCGGGACCGTGAGCTTGACCGGGGGAGCAATGATCGCCAGCGAGCGCCCTACCCTCGACGATGCAAGGCTGGGCTTTGCCGACCTGCCGCCGCCGGTGGTCATCTTCAACAAGTCGCACTCCGGCAGCCGGCTGCTGGCGCGTCTTGTCGAGGCGTCAGGTGTGTGGATGGGCGGCAGCCTGAATGCGTCGCACGACGCCGAGGGCCTGATGAAGCTGGTCCGCTATGCGGTCGAGCACTATTATCCGGACTATGAGCGGCTCTGGCATGGCGGGGGGCGGACTGACGGTGCACTGGCGGGGCTGATCCAGGGCACGTTCGCCGACCATCTGGAGGGTCGCGGTGATCGGCCATGGGGATGGAAGCTCTGCGAGACTGGCTACATCCTGCCGCTCATCGACTTCCTGTTTCCCGCCGCACGCTACATTCACCTCATCCGCGACGGGCGCGACGTGGCGTTCAGCGATCACGTCGCACCGAATGAGCCGTTCTGGCAGAAGATCTATGTCGACGCGGTCGGCGTCCGGCGCTGGCGCGGCCTCTTGTTTGGCGCGATGGGCCAGCTGGGCTACCGGCTCGACTCCCCGCGGTACAACATCCAGCACTGGGTCAACAGCGTGGAAGTCGGACGCCGCTATGGCGCGATGCTGCGCGAGCGCTATCTCGAGGTGCGCTACGAAACCCTCTGCCGCGACTTCGACCGCGAGGCGCGCCGCATCCTCGCGTTCATTCAGGCGCCCGATCCGGAGGCCGGCATTGCGGCGATCCGCCCGCTGGTGACGACGGCTGCGATCGGCAAATTCCGCCACCGCAACCCGCTCAGGGTGGCAGCGGTGAAACGCTATGCGCGGCCCCTGCTCACCGCCCTCAACTATACCGACTGAGCGATGCACCCCGCCATCAATGCGGCGTTCGAAACGCTCTGCCGTCGCTACGGCAGCGCCGGGTCGGTCCTCGAAATTGGCGCAACACCGACGCCCGACACGCTGCTCAACCTGCCGGCACTGACCAGCGCGACACGTCGGCTCGGGGTCAACATGGAAGGCCCGTCACGGATCGGTGCGGCCGAAATTCTGGGCATTAACGCGCACGCAATGCCGATGCTCGAAAGCGCCAGTTTTGACCTCGTCCTGTGCAACTCCACCTTCGAGCACGATCCGATGTTCTGGTTGAGCCTAGCCGAAATCCGCCGCGTGCTGAGAACCGACGGTGTCGCCATCTATGGCGTCCCTGGCTACACCAACAGCAAAGGGTCTTTGCCGAAGCTGAAGGGCCTCGCGGCGCGACTGTGGCCTGCGCCCCTCCCCGGCGGCACCTGGCTGGCCGGCGCCGCTGCCTCGACCGCCACGCTGCATGTCCACAATTTCCCCGGCGACTATTACCGCTTCTCGGAGCAGGCGATGCGCGAAGTGTTGCTCGAAGGATTCGACGTTCTCGAGGTGGCGGGTGTGCTGCGGCCGCCCCGCATTATCGGCGTGGGCCGGAAACGTGGCTGAAACGTCTGGAACTGCAGTCGTCACCGTCTCATACAGTGCACGGATGGACCATCTCCGGCGCCAGAGCGGGGTGCTGGCAGGCGAGCCGATCCGCGACTGGATCGTGGTCGCCAACGGCAATGCCGACCTGGTCCGCGCCGCCATGGCAAGTTTCGCGCTCGCGCCGCGGCTTGCCGTGCTCGACAGCAACTCCGGCTCGGCAACCGGTTTCGGTCGCGGCATGACCGAGGCCCTGGCCGATCCGGCCAACCGCCACCTGCTGCTGCTCGACGAGGACAATCTGCCCGAACCCGGCATCGTGTCGCAATTGCTGGAGGTACTGCGCAGCGAGCAGACGGATCGCGCCGGCGGCGTTGCCATTGCCGCCTATCGGGAGCGGGCCCATGTGGCGCAGGCGCGGGGCATCGACATCCGCCGCCCCGACAGCAGCATCGGCTTTCATGTGGCGGACCTGCCCCGGAAGCTGCTGCGGAGGATAACCCGGCGGGCGCCGCTGTCCGGCCGGGTGAGCATCCGGACGAGTCCCTACGGCGGCCTGTTTCTCGACCGCTCGCTGATTGAAGTGGCGGGGCTCCCCACGGCGCAGTTCGTGCTCTATGGCGACGATACGGAGTACACGTTGCGGCTGACAACTGCCGGCGTCCGCATCGTTCTCGATACTGCCATCCGCATCATCGACATGGACCCGCCGCCACCGCTCGCCCCGACACTGTTCTCGTTCGCGCACTGGCTCTCCATCGCTGACGATTTCCGCCTCTATTACGGTGCGCGCAACGAGGCCTGGCTCGACCGGCATCGCTTTGCCCGCAACCCGATCGTCTACCGCTGCAATCGGCTCTTCGTCCGCTCGGTACTGCGGCTTTACGCCAGGACAGCCGAGCAGCGCCGCCGCCTCGCCCTGTTCCGGGCGGCGGCCGCTGACGGCGAGGCCGGACGGCTCGGCCCGAACGCCGACTATCCCCTGCCGGGGGTTGGCGGATGAGGCTGCTCTTCGTCAGCGCGCTCTACGCGCCAGAGGCGATCGGCGGGGCAGAACTCACGCTGGAGCGCATCGCCGATGGGCTGGCGGCACGCGGCCATGCGGTGAGCGTCCTGACCACGGGACGGACGAGCGCCGACCACGTACTGCCATCCGGCGTGACGGTTTTGCGCCGCCGTATTGCGAACGTCTTTCCACTCGCCCCGACGCAGCCTCACAACCCGATGTCGCGAGCGCTGTGGCAGATTGCCGACGCCTGCAATCCCGGCGGCTATCTTCAGGCCCGTGCTGCGATCCGGCAGGTGAAACCTGATGTCGTCATCACGGACTCGCTGCGCGGCCTGTCGGTTGCTGTATGGTCCGCCACCGCGCGGCAAGGCGTGCCCATCGTTCACCGCATCTGCGACGCCTATCTGCTCAGCCCAAGTCTCAACGTCCTGTTCGCCAGCCCGGCATCACCCGCCGGGCTGTTCCGAAAACTGGTCCGCTGGCCGGCCCGGCCCCTGTCGCGGCATGTCTCGAGGGTGATCAGCCTCAGCGCCGCCATTCTCGACCTGCATCGCCGGGCGGGGCTGTTCGCCGATACCCCGGCGAAAGTCATCCCGACAGCATTTGCGGCTGAGACTTCGCGGGCGCCACCGGCCGCAGGACCGATCCGGCTGGGCTTTATCGGCCAGCTGATTCCCACCAAAGGCATTGAAGCCCTGCTCGGTGGATTCATCGCTGCAAATGTGGATGCGACGCTCGGCATCGCCGGGTCCGGCGACGCAGCATATGTCGCAAGCCTGAGGCAGCGGTTTGCCGACCCAAGGATACGCTTCTTCGGCTGGGTGTCGGACAAGCGGGCGTTCTTTTCGTCGATTGATCTTTGCCTCGTGCCGTCACAGATCTTCGACACACTGCCGACAGTCGTCATCGAAGCGTTCGCCCATCACGTGCCAGTGCTGGCAAGTCCCATCGGCGGCATCCCCGAAATGGTCGTCACCGGCCAGAGTGGCATGCTTGCCGATCTGGGCACAGCCGATCAGGTCGCAGCTGCGCTCATCGCCGCCCTCGCCGATCCAGCGGCCATAAGGGATATGGCAAACTCCACTGCCGCCGCCTCTAGCCGATTTCTCGACCCCGCGACGCAACTGGACCGCTGGGAGGCAGAGCTGCGCGGGGCGACCGAGGGCGGCCCGCGCCATTAAGTTTGCGCTAGAAGAGGCTCGCTTGCCTGCCGTTCAGCGGGCTTCGTTCGATCGACTGGCGGCGCTCATGGCCAAGGTGCCGGAGGAGAAGGATAAGTGATGGGCACCAGCCTCAACCACCGCAGCTTCGTCATCGAGCGGCAGTTGCCCGGAAGCCCCGCCCATGCCTTCCGCTTCTGGTCGGATCACCAGCTGAAGCGGCAGTGGAACGCCTGCCATCCGGACTGGGAGGTGATCGAGGACAGTTTCGATTTTCGCGTCGAGGGTGGCGAGCGGATGATCTGGCGTATGCCGGACGGCACAGAGCAGGCGATGGTTGCGCACGTCCTCGACATCGCGCCGCGGCAGCGCATTATCTACGCCTATACGATGCGCACCGACGGCGAGGCCATCTCGTCTTCGCTGGTGACAGTTGAATTTGCCGTTGGTCTGGGCGGAACCGCCATGACGTTCACCGAGCAGGCGGTGTTCGCCAGCGTAACGCACGGCGACCTCCGCGAGACTGGCACCGGCGTCGGTTTCGATCGGCTGCGCGAGGTCATGGCTGCCGGGATCGGCAGGTCACGGGCGGCTGCAGCGTCGCAGCCTTAGCATTGACTGGCGCAAGCACCATCCCGGGCGCTTGCGCGAAACTGCTACTGCCCGGCCGCCGCGACGTCCTGCACCGGGTCCTTGCCGACGCCGAAGGCGTCGGCGCGCCCGACCGGGGCGTCGACCATCTGCGTCAGGTCGAACGGCGTTCCATCTTTCGGGGCGGCACTGTTGGCGCTGACCAGATCGGCGGAGCGCTTCGGCGTCTGGCTGAGCGAGATCACCGCACCCGCTACCTCCAGCAGCCGGATCTGGCCGAGGCCCTGATAGGGTGGGCGCACCATGAGGCCGGCATCCGTGCCGGCGAGAACGTCCGCCACCTCGATGCCGACGCCGCCACCCCCGCGATAGAACAGCCGGATCGACTGGCTGAGATAGAAGGCGAGCTTGTCGGCGCCGGCGGTGGAAAAGTGGATGCCGTCATCCTTGCGCACCTTCACCCGCTGGCCGCTGAGATCGGGGCCATAGGACGAATACTTGCCGTCCTCATCGACGAAGCGGTCGTAGATATCGAGAAACTCGGCGCCGCCGGCAAACGCCGCCAGCTTCTGGATGCCGCTGATCTGACCGATTGCCGTCGAGTAATCGGTCTTCGACATCGGCGGCATGCCGATCCAGATGATCGGCTTGCTGGCATTGTGCACCTGCGTCACGAAGCTGGAAATGCGCGAGGAATAGGCCGCCGTCCACTCCGGCGTCAGCGCCTTGAGACTCTTGCCGTCAAGCTTGAGGCTCTGGCGGTCGTTGATGCCGGCCATCATGACGGCGATATCGAAACTGTTGGCCGCGATCTGCTGGCCGATGGTCTTGTCCCAGTCGAAGAAATCCGGGCGCACGAAGCCGGAGGAACCAACACCCTGATTGATGATGATGATGTTGGGGTCGTCCGCATACAGCCGCTCCAGCGCCTTGGCGAGATCGACCGCGAGGGAGTCGCCGAACACCGCGAGACGGGTCGCACCGCTCGCCTTCTCGATTGCCGGCTTGCTCGGCGGCGGCAGGCTTGCCTTCTTGGGCACAACCTTGACCACCGGGGTGTCGGGTGCCGGAGCCGCCGGTTGGGCGTCGTTGCCAAACAGCAGGTCCAGCAGGGTCCGGCGCTTCTTGACCGGCTGCTCCTGCCCGGAATCCTGTGCGACGGCGAGCATCGGCGCCACCTCGCCGAAGGCGAAGAGGCTGACCAGCAGGACGATGACGAGACGTCGCAGCACGCGCAGCAGTTCCTATTGCATATCGATAAAGATCGGCACGAGTTCGGTGGCAACCAGGGCCATGACGACCAGCGCGATAATCCAGAATTTCACGGGCAGCTTCCTCTAGCGCCTGAACTATGGCCGAATTTGTCGGCGAATTGAAGGCACTGGCCTATTTCGCGGCGGCCAGTTCCTCGAAGCTGTGCAAGGTGATGAAGCCATCCGCCACTTCGCCCTGCGCCGCCTGGAACCTGGCATAGGCGGCCTGGCTGACCGGGCCGATGCGGCCGTCGACCGCCCCCTCGTAGAGATGCAGCCGGATCAGAGCCGCCTGGATCGCCTTGCGCTGTTCGAGGTTGGGGAATTTCGTGTCGCGCGGCCAGGACTGGACGAACGCGCCGGAGCCCTTGAGCCGATCCGCCAGATGGGCGACGCTGAGAGCGTAGCTGTCGGAGAAATTGTAGCCCTTCAGCACCAGATAGTTTGGGGTCATCAGGAATTTCGGACCACGCGCACCGGCTGGCGCGTAGAGGAACACCGGTTGCCCCGGATCGGCGAACTTGCGGCCCTTGACCCGCACGACGCCCCGCTCGGCGAAGAATTTGACCGGCTGAACGTTGTCGCGGTCCGCGAGGAGATAGTCGAAGCTGGCCGGCACCTCCACCTCGAAGCCCCAGTCGAGCTGCGGCTGGTAGCCCAGATCGAGCAGGAATTTGGCGCTCGTCGCCAGCGCATCGGCCAGCGAGTTGTGGAGATCGATGCGGCCATCGCCGTCGCCATCGGTTCCGTGCGCGATGACATTGGAGGGATTGACCTGCAGATGGCCGATGGCACCGGCCCATGAACCGACCAGATGCTGCGCATCAAGCGGACCGCGCTGCACCAGTTTCAGCGCCGCGATGAAATCGGCTTCGTCCTGTGCCAGCCTGCCGCGCTTCTGGTACACCAGCGTCGCCAGCGAGCGGACGATGGGGCGGATCAGCGTCTTGCTGCCCAGCACCGCGCCGTACTCGGTCTCCATCCCCCAGATGGCACCGAGGATAAACGGATCGACACCGGTGCGCCTGCCGATCGCGTCGAACAGCGCCGCATTCGCCGCCATCGCCTGCTTGCCGCGCGCGATGCGCGCCTCGCTCACCCGCTTGTCGAGATAATCCCAGATCGGCGTCGCGAATTCCGGCTGCTTGGTGACGAGCTCCGGGATTTTGGGGTCTGGCGTCAGGCCGTCGGTGGCGGCGCGATACACCGCCCGCGATACGCCGGCCGCGACGGCCCTGGGCTCGAAGCCACGGAGAAAATCGTTGAAGCCGTCAGCGACAGCCGGGCCGGTGATCAGAAATGACAATGCAAATGCAAGCAGCAGCTTCATGACGATCATCTGCCAGCAAATGTGGACGACAGCGAGGCGCCTGCGCCACTAGCGATTGCGGGTCGCCAGGTAGCGCTCCCACTCATAGGCGTGGGTGACAATCTCGCGCAGGTTGTCGTGCTGCGGCGTCCAGCCCAGGAGGGAACGCACCTTGTTGCCCGTTGCGGTGATTGAATCCGGATCGCCGGCGCGGCGCGGACCTTCCTCGACGCCGAAATCGACGCCCGAGACGGATTTGACGGTGTCGATCACCTCGCGCACCGAATAGCCCTGCCCATAGGCGCAGTTGAGCGTAGTGCTCTCGCCGCCGTCACGCAGATGATCGAGCAGCAGCTTGTGCGCCTCGATGAGGTCGGTCACGTGGATGTAGTCGCGCACGCAGGTTCCATCGGGGGTCGCGTAGTCGGTGCCGAAAATATCCATCTTCGGCCGCTGCCCCAGCGCCGTCTGGGCTGCCACCTTGATCAGATGGGTGGCCAGCGGCGTCGACTGGCCGGAGCGCTTCTGCGGGTCGGCACCGGCGACGTTGAAATAGCGCAGCACGCCATATTTGATCGGGTGTGCCGCTGCGACGTCCGCCAGCATCCACTCGGTCATCAGTTTCGAGCGTCCATAGGGGGACATCGGCAACAGCGGCGTTGTCTCCTCGACCGGCGCCAGACCGGTCATGCCATAGACCGCGGCCGTCGAAGAAAAGATGAAGCGCTGAACGCCACCCTTGACTGCAGCTTCCAGGAGGTTGCGCGAGGTGGCAGTGTTGTTCCGGTAGTATTTCAGCGGATCGATGACCGATTCCGGCACCACCATCGAACCGGCGAAATGGATGATCTCGGTAATTCCGCGATCGGCAATCAGTCCGCCGACGAACGCCATGTCGCCAGCATCCCCCTGTACCAGGGTGGCGCGATGGTCGACGGCCCAGTCGAAGCCCGTGCTGAGGTTGTCGAGCACGATGGTTTCTTCGCCGGCATCGCCCAGACGAAGCGCCATGTGACTGCCAATGTAACCCGCGCCGCCGGTCACCAGCACAGCCATCGTATGCTCCCAAGAAGATATTAATGCTGGCGATGCTAGGGTCGAGAAGTTGAGATAGGATTACAACAGACAGAATTCTGGAGACTTGCATGGCCGTCCGCGTTCGCACCGCAGTGTTCCCCGTCGCCGGGCTGGGCACCCGATTCCTCCCGGCCACCAAGGCGATGCCGAAGGAAATGCTTACTGTGGTCGACCGTCCGCTCATCCAGTATGCCGTGGACGAAGCGCGCGAAGCGGGCATCGAGCATCTGGTGTTCGTCACCGGGCGCAACAAGGGCGTCATCGAGGACCATTTCGACCGCCAGTACGAACTCGAGCACACGCTTGAAGTGCGGGGCAGGACGCAGGCCCTCGACGAGTTGCAGAAGGACCTCCCCTCCGCCGGCCAGACCAGCTTCACCCGGCAGCAGGAGCCGCTGGGGCTCGGCCACGCAGTGTGGTGCGCCCGTGAACTGGTCGGCAACCAGCCCTTCGCGCTGCTGCTCCCCGATATGGTGTTCAAGGCAAAGCCGGGCGTGCTGCGCCAGATGATGGACGCCTACGAGGTGACGGGCGGCAACATCATCGGCGTGGAAGAAGTCGATCCGGCCGAAACCTCCAGCTACGGCATCGTGGCGCGCGGCGATGGACCCGATTCCGGGTTCAGCATCACCGGCATGGTGGAGAAACCCAAGCCGGCGGACGCACCCTCGAACCTGTTCATTTCCGGCCGCTACATCCTGCAGCCCGAAATCTTCACGCTGCTGAGCGAACAGACCAAGGGCGCCGGCGGTGAAATCCAGCTGACCGACGCGATGCAGGCGCTGATCCGCTCGCAGAAGTTCACCGGCGTCAAATACCAGGGCCGGGTGTTCGACTGCGGCTCCAAGATCGGCTTCCTGATGGCCAACGTGGTGTTCGCGCTCGACCGGCCCGACATTGCCGATGGCTTCATGCGGGAAATGAGGGCGCTGGCGCTCGGCGACAAGCTCTAGCCCGCGACGCGGATCAGCGGCTGTATTTGACGCCGACCGCCACCATGTGGCTGTCTTCGGTTGGAGCGCTGGTGGAAACCACCCGCTTGTAGCCATAGT
This sequence comes from uncultured Alphaproteobacteria bacterium, assembly GCA_963796775.1. Taxonomy (GTDB): domain Bacteria; phylum Pseudomonadota; class Alphaproteobacteria; order Rhizobiales; family Devosiaceae; genus Devosia_A. Next base: position 1,497,843 of record CAWCMZ010000007.1, read on the forward strand.
CGCCGGTCAGCCGCATGTGCTCGCCAGTCTGCAGTTCCGCCCCAACGCCGGCCTCGTAGGTGTCCTCGACGTCCGGGGTGCCCAGAGTGATGCTGCGGTTCCAGCTTGCATTGCTCTTCAGCGTCAGCAGCGGGTTGACGAGATAGGCCACCTGGCCCTCAGCCTTGTAGGTCACCTGGGTGCTGAGCGGGCTGGTCGTTGAGGGCGCCATCGTGGTCGACAGATCTGCGGTGAACCCCAGCGTCGGATCGGGATTGAATTTTAGGCTGGCGTCGTACAGCGCGCTGACAGCATCGGGCAGCGAGCCATCGACATAGTCGAGATAGCCGACACCCACCGAAGCCTCACCGCTAAGAACATCGTTCCACTTTGCCGTGATGCCGGTCAGGCCTTTGTAGATCCGCCCGTCAAGATAGACCATCAGGCTGGGCGATGGAATGTCATAGCGCTGGAAACCCACGCTGCCATCGACGAACGTGGTGAGGATCGGGGTCAGCTGGTAACCGAGCCGGAGGCCGGTGCCGGCAACCCAGTTGTTATCCCCCGAATTGTCGATCACCGACATGTCGGTGAGAGTGGTGGGACCGGAACTGTCGCGGCTGAGCTCTCCACGAAGCGCCACCGAAACCTTGCCGAACTGCCGCGCCAGCGTCGCCGTCGCATCTCCCGCAAACACCTGCGGTGCAATCGCGGTGTTGGCCGGAAGCGTGCTGTCGAAGGGGCTGAGCTGGGTCAGCGCCAGGTTGGTTACGACGGAGCCAGTGGTATAGGCGTCAAACTGGTTGTCGGCCTTGAGACTGAGGCGCAGCGCGCCGATGCGGGCGGCGCCGCCAATTCCGACATCGAACTCGCTGTCGCCGCTCACCCCGAAAGAGTAGCTGCTGCCCTCGTGGAGCAGGCTGAACTCGGGAAGCAGCTGGGTCTCGTAATAGCTTGTCCCGGAGCCAAGCGTGTAGGCGCCACGGAGTCCGACTGCCCAGTCCAGATCGTAGAACGCATTCGCACTTTCGAGTGGCGGCAGGCTCATCTCGCAATTGCAGTCCAGCCCGAGCAGTTCCGGATTGCTGGTGGCTGAACCGTCGCCGGCCAGCGCCGCGCCAATCCCCAGGACCAGCCAGACCGCGGCGGAGGCCGCGAGCTGGCGCACAACGATGGCCCGGCTGGACTGAGCGAAAGGCACCGACGGCTCCGTGGAAGGACGACCCAATTATTAATGGACAATTGCACTTTATGATTAAGAAAGCCTTGCCGTTCACTCACCAGACCCGTGCGTAAGTCCCTGTTAACTCACAAATTTAATCGCATGTTATCCGTTCGCCACCATGATCTCCGTTAGCAGTTTGGCTTTCAAGCACGCGCGCGTCGGGGCTATTTCACCGTGGATATCGCAACCATTATCGGCATCGTCGGCGGCTTCGGCATGCTGTTCGGCGCCATCCTCATCGAAGGTTCCAACCCGATGAGCTTCATTAACCTGCTGGCCACGGTCGTCGTGGTCGGCGGCGGCACCATGGCGGTGATGGCCCGCTACACGCTGGGTGGCTTCCTGGCCGGCGCCGGCAACGGCTTCAAGAGCGTGATCTTCTACAAGCACGTGTCGCCAACCAAGCTGATCGACCAGATCGCCGATATCGCCGAAACCATGCGGCGGCAGGGCCCGATCGCGCTGGAGCAGGTGGAGATCGAGGACCCGTTCCTCAAACGCGGGGTGCGCATGATCGCCGATGGCTTCTCCGCCGAGGCGATCCGCGAGTCGCTGGAGCGCGAACGCGACCTCGACTACGAGCGCGTCCACGAGGGACACGTCATCTTCAAGGCCTTCGGCGAAGCGGCGCCGGGCATGGGCATGGTCGGCACGCTCATCGGCCTCGTCTCGATGTTCGGCCACATGGACGATCCCAAGAAGATCGGCCCAGGCATGGCCATCGCGCTGTTGACGACATTGTACGGCGCGGTGTTCGCCAACGTGCTCTGCCTCCCCATCTCCGACAAACTCGCCAATCGCGCCGCCGAGGAAGGCACCAACCGCACGCTCATCATTGAAGCGCTGATCATGATTCGCGGCGGCAAGAACCCCTCGACCATCCGCGACGAACTGGCGAGCTTCCTGCCGCTCCACACGCGCGAGAAGATGCAGGAAGCCGCATAATGAGCGGCGCCAAGAAGAAGGGACATGGCGGCGGCGGACACGGCGGCGCCTGGGTCATCTCCTTTGCCGACCTGATGTCGCTGCTGATGGCGTTCTTCGTCATGCTGCTGAGCTTTTCGGTGCAGGATCAGGAAAAGCTCAACATGGCGGCGGGCTCGGTGCAGAACGCCTTCGGCATTCAGCCATTCTCGTCGATGACCGGCATGATCGAGCGCAACGGCAATCCGCAGCGCGACTTCCTCAAGCACGTCACCCCCGAGGACATGAAAGCCTCGACCGAGTTTTCGACGGTCGACAACGCAGCAAACGCCGCTCAGGGTCAGGAAGCCAATACCTTCACCAAGGAGAAGACCGACATCGAGCGGGCGCAACAGTTTGCACTGGCTGCGGCGAGCCTGAAGCAGGCCTGGCAGGACCTGCCCGAGATCACCTCGGTCTCCAGCAGCATCGTGGTCGAGCCGACCGACGAAGGCGTCGATATCGTGATCTCCGACCAGGAAGGCCGCGCCATGTTTCCGGAAGGGTCGAAATATCCCTATGAGCTGACCCGCAAGGCCATAGCCGCGATGGCACCGGCGCTGCAGAAGCTGCCCAACCAGTTGAAGATCTCGGGGCACACCGCCGCCGGCGCGACCTACGACAATCCACGCTACGGTCCGTGGGAACTGAGCTTCGACCGGGCCAACGTCACCCGCCAGATTCTCGAGGAATTCGGCGTCTCCGACGATCGCATCCAGTCGGTGGTCGGCAAGGGCGATGCCGACCCCTTCTTCCCCAACGATCCCTATCTGAGCGCCAACCAGCGCGTCTCCATCACGGTGGTGTTCGAAAAGCCGCCCGTGCCGGTCGACCTCAAGCCCTAGGCCGCTTCCACCTTCAGCACGGCGCCATCGGCGCCGACGATGCGGACCTTCTGCCCGGCCGCGAGATCGGGGCCGGCGATGCGCCACACTGTGTCGCCGAGGGCGACGCGCCCGAAGCCGTCCTTGATCGGCTCATCGATCACCGCCTCATGCCCGATGAAGCGCTCGGCCCGGCGGTTGAGAAACGGGCTGTCGGTTGCCGTTGCCTTGCCGCGCGTCCGGAGCCAGCAGGTAGACGCTGAGCAGCGCCAGCACGCCGAAGATCAGGAACTGCAACGGCCAGCCGATCGGCATCAGCAACGCCAGGAGGCCGGTGACAACGGCCGACGCGCCGAGCCAGACGAACACGCCGCCCGGCACCACCAGTTCGAGCGCCAGCAGCACCAGCCCGCCGACGACCCACGCCCAGCCGCCATAGGCCGCGATCAGCTTGAGCAGTTCCATCGACGGCCTCCTAGCGGTTCGTCGGTTGGCGGACGGCGGCCGCCCGTCGAACGCGTCGGTGCCGCCGCCGCCGAAGGTTTCCTTGGCGATCTCGGCGATGCCGCCGATGGCGCCGATGACGCTGGCCGCTTCGACCGGCATCATCAGGACCTTCTGGTTGGGCGACTTGGCGATCGCTTCGAGCGCCTTGATGTAGTTGTTGGCGACGAAGTAGTTGATCGCCTGCACGTCGCCCGCCGCGATGGCGTCCGACACCACCTGCGTTGCCTTGGCCTCGGCTTCCGCCGAACGCTCGCGCGCCTCGGCGTCGCGGAACGCTGCTTCGCGCCGGCCCTTCGGCTTCCAGCACCTGCGCCTGCTTGGCACCTTCGGCCTGACAGGATCGCCGCCTGCCGCTTGCCTTCGGCCTCGAGGATCAGCGCGCGCTTTTCGCGCTCGGCCTTCATCTGCCGGCCCATCGAATTCGACCAGGTCCTTGGGTGGATCGATGTCCTTGATCTCGATGCGGGTGATCTTGAGCCCCCACGGGCTGACCGCCGCATCGACCACCTTGAGCAGCCGCTGGTTGATCTCGTCGCGGTTGGACAGCAACTCGTCGAGATCCATCGAGCCCATCACCGAGCGGATATTGGTCATGGTCAGGTTGAGGATGGCGTTCTCGAGGTTGGTCGACCTCGTAGGCGGCCGCCGCCGCATCGAGGATCTGGTAGAAGGTCACGCCGTTGGCCGTCACCGAGGCGTTGTCGCGGGTGATGACCTCCTGGTGCGGCACGTCGAGCACCTGCTCCATCATGTTGATCTTGCGGCCGATGCCATCGATGAACGGCACGATCAGGTTGAGGCCGGGCTTCAGCGTGCGCGTGTAGCGCCCGAACCGCTCGACCGTGTAATTGTAGCCCTGCGGCACCGTCTTGGCGCCGGCGAACAGCACCAGCACCGCAAGGACGCCCAGAGCAATAAGGGCGATGCTCATTCCGTCGAGCGGAAAAAATCCATGTCTCTCTCCCCGCATGCGCCGGGGGACAAAGCGAGCGGCGCACGCTCAAAGGGAAATGTATGTGCGGTTCCGCCCCTGCGCAATGCACGGGGCCGGCGATAAAGCCTTATGAGAGCGCCAAGGAACGGCTGGCGAGGGGCGTCAAAGCCAGCCTGCAGTTCCTTGCGCACCAGCGCTTCGAGCATCGCCATGCCGATGTCGCTGTCATTGAGGCAGGGGATGTAGGCGAATTTCTCGCCGCCCGCGTGCTCGAACTGCTCGCGGCCGGTGATGGCGATTTCTTCCAGCGTCTCGATGCAGTCGACCGAAAACGCCGGCGCGAGGATCGCGACCTTCTTCTTGCCCTGGCCCGGCAGCGCCTTCGAGCGTCTCGTCGGTATAGGGCTGCAGCCATTCGGTCGGCCCGAACCGGCTCTGGAACGTGACCATCAGCCTGTCCTTCGGCCAGCCCAGGTGTTCGCGCACCAGCCGCGTCGTCTTGAGGCACTGGCAGTGATAGGGATCGCCGCGTCTCGAGATAAGCTATCGGCATGCCGTGATAGGAGGTGAGCACCACATCGGGCTCGAAATCGAGCGCCTGCGACGCCCTCGTCGATGCTCTGCGCCAGCGCCGCGATATAGGCGGGCTCGTCGAAATAGGCCGGCAGCGTGCGCACCGCCGGCTGCCAGCGCATCTGCCTTGAGCGCGTCGAACGCCTTGTCATTGGCGGTGGCGGTGGTGGTCGCCGAATATTGCGGATAGAGCGGCACCAGGAGGATCTTCTGGCATCCCGCCGCCTGCAGCGCCTCGAGCCGCGACGCGGTCGAGGGATTGCCGTAGCGCATGGCGAAATCGACGATCACGTCCTCGCCCGAGCCGCCCCTGCAGCTTTTCGGCCTGCCGCCGCGTGATGACGCGCAGCGGGCTGTCGTTGGCGTCGCGGTCCCAGATCGCGTCGTAGTTGGCGCCGCTCTTTTGCGGCCGGACGTTGACAGGATGATGCCCTGCAGGATCGGCTGCCAGAGTCAGCGCGGTTGCGTCTCGATCACCCGCCGGTCGCGAGAGGAATTCCGACGAGATAGCGCCGCACCGACCAGTAGTCGGTGCCGTCGGGCGTGCCGAGATTGAGCAGCAGCACGCCGATCTTGGGCGTCGCAACGGCGGATGGCCGGCGGGTTTGTGGTCGGTCATCAGGGCCGCAGTTTGGAAGGGTTCTAAGCTGCGGGCACCTTACTCACCGGAACCGGCGCCGCAAGGTCCCGCTTTGTCGCGGGGCAGCCGCCGAGTACCGGTGCGCGCCGCGTGTCACCCCAGCCCGCCGGTGAAGAAATCGAAGATCAGCTTGACGTTGAGCGCGATGACGACGATCGCGACGACCGCGGCAATGGCGGTGAGCCAGACCGGCGCGACCAGCTCGCCGAGCTTGGATTTCTGCGCCGTGAACATCACCAGCGGCACGACCGCGAAGGGCAGTTGCAGGCCCAGCACGACCTGGCTGAGGACCAGCAGCTTGCCCAGCTACGCTTCGCCCATAGAAAGGATCACCACGATCGCCGGGACGATCGCGACCAGCCGCGTCAGCAGCCGCCGCGCCCAGGCCACGAGCTTGATGTCGATGAAGCCTTCCATGACGATCTGGCCGGCCATCGTCGCCGTCACCGTCGAATTGAGGCCGCAGGCCAGCAGCGCGACGCCGAACAGCACCGGCGCCAGGGCCGAGCCCAGCAGCGGGCTGCAACAGGCCGTGCGCCATGCCGATGTCGTCCACCACATGCCGCCGCGGCTTGAAGGCCGCCGCGGCAAGGATCAGCAGTGAGGCGTTGATGGTCAGTGCGAACATCAGCGCCACGGTCGAATCGATGGTGGCGAAGGTCAGCGCCTCCTTCTTCTCCGGGTCGGTGCCGCCATAGGCGCGGGTCTGGATGATGCCCGAGTGCAGGTAGAGGTTATGCGGCATCACCGTCGCGCCGATGATGCCGAGCGCCAGGTAGAGCATGTCCGGATTGGTGACGATACGTCGGTCGTCGGCGCAAAGCCGCGCAGCACCTGCCCCCAGTCGGGGTCTGGCCAGAGCGATCTGCACCAGGAAGCAGAGCGCGATCACGCCGATGAGCGAGATGACGAACGCTTCGATCCAGCGGAATCCCTTGGTCTGCAGCCAGAGGATCAGGAACACGTCGAGCGCCGTGATGAAGATGCCGATCTCGAGCGGAATGCCGAAGACCAGGTTGAGCCCGATGGCGGTGCCGATGACCTCGGCAAGGTCGGTCGCGATGATCGCCAGTTCCGCCAGCGCCCAGAGGGGCCAGCGCCACCCAGCGCGGGAAGGCGTCGCGGCAGGCCTGCGCCAGATCCTTGCCGGTGCCGATCGCCAGCCGCGCGCAGAGCGACTGCAGGATGATCGCCATGATATTGGAGAGCAGCGCGACCGAAAGCAGCGTGTAGCCGAAACTGGCTGCCGCCGGCCAGCGACGTCGCCCAGTTGCCGGGGTCCATGTAGCCGACGGCCACGAGATAGCCCGGCCCCAGGAAGGTCAGGAAACGGCGCCAGGCCGATTTGTCGGCCCGCACCGGAATGGAGCGGAACACGTCGGCCAGCGGCGGCGTGCGAGAGTCGCGCAGCCAGGCGGGGCGCTGGGGGGCTGTGGTGTCCATGGTCTCCGACGTCATCTTGCCAGTCTCTTCTAGCCGCGGAAGCGTTAACGCGCCATCCTGCCATTGCAAATCATTCTCACTTTATGATGCAGATAGAAATGATTTCGCAGGTAGCAGGTTTGGAAAGCCAGCGCGCCGGAACGCCGCGCCGATCCTGCGCTGCGTAGGGAGACCCAGACCTTGAAGCTGAAACCGGCATGAAACAGGCTGGCGGTGGCGAAGCCTGCCTCCCGCAGCATGGCCTCCTCTTCGTCGGAGCCAGTATCGTCAGCCGGGAGGCGATGGCCTGGCGCGAACTCTCAAGTTGCGCGGGGTCCATCCGTCCGGCGCCGCTAGTTGAAGCTCGCCAGCAGCAGCAGGAGACCGAAGCCGAAAACGCACAGCGCGCCCAGCAGTTCGGCCCACCAGACGAGGCCGCTCGCAATCGTGCCGTCGGTGCCAAGCATCTGGCGGGCAAGGCCTTTCGCGCTAACGGCAAGGGTGGCGAGGACGCCCACGGTGATCGCGGTGCCAAGGCCCATGAGGAACACCGCGGCGATGCCAGCGGCGAGAAGGCCCTGGCTCAGCGCGAACACCAGCACCACCAGCGCGCCCGAACAGGGGCGGAGGCCGACCGAAACCACGACTCCCAGCTGCTCGCGCCAGTCGCCGCGCACCTGATCCGCAGTCACGACGTGGACGTGATTTTCGCCGTGATCTGGATGTGCGTCGTCGTCAGCATGGTGATGCTCGCCGTCGCCGTGGTCATGTCCGTAATGCGGATCGCCGGCAGCACGGCCATGGGCGTCACGACGGGCATCGCCGTGGAGGTGTGAATGGGCGAGCGCGTGCATGTCGGCCGGCTCGGCATGCGCATGGGCGTGGCTGTGGCCCCAGCCGAAGAGATGGCGCGCGATCAGCCACAGGCCGAGCAGCATGACCAGCGCCATAGGATAGAATGCCGATCCAGTTGGCTGCATTGCTCATCGCCAGGCTGGTCATGTTGAGGATGAGCGCCGCGACCACGCACGAACGCCACGGCGACGCTCGACTGCATCATCGCCGAGAGGAAAGCTCAGCACGATGCCGCGCTTCACCTGCCGCTCATTGGCGAGCACGTAGGACGAGATCACCACCTTGCCGTGACCCGGCCCCGCGGCGTGGAAGATGCCGTAGAGGAAGCTCAGCCCGCCGAGCACCCAGAAGCCGTTGTAGTCGGTCTTGAGCCTGCCGAGCGCCGCGGTCAGCGCCTGATAGAAATTTCGCTGCTGGTCGGCGACCCAGCCGAGGAGGCCGGTGCTCGGCATGGCGAGACCGGGCTCCTTCGGCGGCCCGCCGAACGGCACCGCTTTGACGCTGCCCAGCTGCGTTACGGCATCAAGCGCCGTCGTCGGCGATCTTCGGCTCCGCCACGCCGGTGCCGCTGCCGCCTGGACACCTGACCAGGATCGCGCCCTGCACGCCGCGCAGCGCATCTGCCAGTGCCTTGGGAATTTCAGTCACATCGGGCGGCAGCGCATAAAGCTCATCGGCCAGCGCCGGCGGCATTTCGTGCCCGGGCTCCAGCTCGACCGCGCAGCCCTCGGGGGCGTTTTCCAGTGTCACATCGGCGGCGCTGGCGAAGGTGATGGCGACATAATACTCGGGGTCGTTGATGGCGACCTCGAGCGCGTCCTTGATCAGATACGGTTTGTCGAGATCGACCTCGAAGCTGAGCGTGGTGCGGCCGCCCACATACCGCAGCGACGGGTCGTGCCCGTGCGTGAACTTGAGGTTGCCCGGCCCCTCGCCGGCGAAGGTGTAGTATTCGTACTCGCTGAGACCTTCCATGTTGTCATCGGCGAGCGGCTGCATTTCCTCCTGCGAGGTGACCCCATCGCCATTGGTGTCGAGGCCCTGGATCGACCAGGCCGAATATGCCTCATCGAAGGTCCAGACGTTGCGGATGCCCTTCACCGCGCCGGCGTCGTCGAAGATGATGGTCGCCTTGGCGTCGATGAAGATGTGGGGATGCGCCGACGCAGGCGCCGCACAGAGCCCGAATGTCAGGACGGCAGAAAGCGCGAGCAGCAGGCGACGCAGGCGGGTCATCGGCGGAGCGCCTACTTGACGGGATGGACTTCGAACCACTTTACCAGATGGTCGATCAGCGCCCGCACCTTGCCGGCCAGATGCCTGCGGTGCGGATACACCGCCTGCAGCATCGAGCCATGCGGAATGTAGTTCTGCAGCACCGGAATCAGCTCGCCCGCCTCGATCGATCGCTGCGCCAGATAGCCGGGCAATAAGGCGAAGCCAAGGCCCTGCTTCGCGGCGTCGCGCGCCGACAGCGGCGAATTGACGCGCACCGGTCCGTTGACGTGGACGGAGAGGGTCTGGCCGTCCTGCTGGAAGCGCCAGTTGGCCTGCCCCTGCAGATTGGTATCGACGATGCAGGGCATGGCGCGGAGATCATCGGGGGTCTTCGGCGTACCGTGCGTCTTGAGGAAGCCGGGCGACGCAGCCACCGAGTGCACCATGTCGGAAATCTTCCGGGCGATCAGCGACGAATCCTGCAGCGCGCTGATGCGCAGCGCCACGTCGATCCCCTCATCGACGAGATCGACGAAGCGATCCTCGAGCCGCAGGTCGAGCGTCACGTCAGGGTGATCGACGAGGAAGGCGAAAATCGCCGGCGCGAGGATCATCTCGCCGAAATTGCGCGGCGCCGAAACGCGCAGCAGGCCGCGCGGCGCTGCGGTCTGGTCAAGGATGGCGGAATCGAGATCATCGAGCTGCTGCAGCAGCTGGCTTGCCTCGCGGTAATACGCCTCGCCGGCCTCGGTCAGCGACAGCTTGCGCGTCGTCCGGTTCATCAGGCGGACGCCGAGGTAGTCCTCGAGATCGGTGACATATTTGCTGAGCAGGGCCTTGGAGCGGCCATGCTGTCGGGCTGCCGCGGAAAAGCCACCGGAATCGAAGACCTGAACGAAGGCACGGATGCGCGACAGATCCTGACTCATCATGGCACCCTTGCTGAAACGGGCCTCGTCATGCCGCCGATTGCTCCTAGAGTTGCATAGTACGGCATAGCGTAACCGCGAAAGTGTGAACAATGAAATCCGATGGTCCGATCCCGATTAACGATAGCTGGGCGGCACTCTCGAAAAATTCAGGATTTCCCGCTAATTTGACGCTCATGAGCAAGCCCGGCACCACCCGCTCCGTCCTCTATCGCCTGATCGAAGCCGGCCAGCTCACGCACAAGGCGCTGCTGGTGCCGCTGATCGAACGCGGCCTCGAGCCGGGCGACGATGCCGTGCTGTTCCTGCTCGCCGACAAGATGGGCGCCACCGAAGTGGAACTGATCGATGGCAGCGGGATCACGGCCGAGGCGCTCGCCCCGCGCATTGCCCGTCTGATGGAGCGCGACCTGATCGAGCAGCGCGCTGTGGGCCCGCAACTGATCGCCGGCTACGGGCTGACCGAGCGCGGCGCGCGCATCCGCGAAGTCCTCGCCGAGAACTGGCAGGAGCTCGAGCTGGCGCTGCTGGGCGAATTGAAGCCAAAAAAGCGCAAGGACCTGCGCGAGGCGCTGGGGCGGTTCGTGGACCTGCTGCGGTTGTAGCGGCGCGAAGGCCCCCTCACCCGCCGCTGCGCGGCGACCTCTCCCGCGAAGGGAGAGGTGAATGGATCACCCTGTCACCCGCCCCATGCGGCGGTCGACCAGCAGCATCGCGGTGACCACGGCGAAAGCGAAGATCATCATGCCGAGGCTGAGCCAATGGGCGTCGACCCATTCGCCGCGCTCGACGAAATCGTAGATGGCGAGGCTGAGCACGCGGGTCTGGCCGGGGATATTGCCGCCGATCATCAGCACCACGCCGAATTCCCCCACTGTGTGGGCGAAGGTCAGAATGGTGCCGGTCAGAAAGCCGCTGCGCGCCAGTGGCGCGGCCACCCGAACGAAGCTCTGCCATCGCCCTGCCCCGAGCGTCGCGGCTGCCTCCAGCGCATCCTCGCCGATCGACTCGAAGGCGACACGCAGCGGCTGCACCATGAAGGGCAACGAGTAAATGATCGACCCGATGACGAGGCCGGCGAACGAGAAGGCCAGCGTGCGGGCGCCCCACAGCGACGCCAGCATGCCACCCGGCCCGTTCGGCCCCATCGCCAGCAGCAGATAGAACCCGATCACCGTTGGCGGCAGCACCAGCGGCAGCGCCACCAGTGCCGCCACCGGTTCGCGCCAGCGCGCTCTGCTGCGCGCCAGCCACCATGCGACCGGCGTGCCAATGATGAGGAGCAGGATCGTCGTGACCGCTGCAAGCGCCGCGGTCAGCAGGATGGGTGAGGTGACGGCGGACAGAAATGTCATGGTGTCAGCGACAGGATCCCCGGTTCCACATTACTCCACCTCGTATCCGGCGGCCTGGATCAGCGTCGCGGCCTCAGCGCTCCGCAGATAGTCGAGGAAGGCCCTCGCCGCCGCATTGCTTTCGCCGGTCTTCAGCAGGACGGCATTCTGCCGGATCGCCGGATAGTCTTGCTGCGGGGCCAGCCAGACCTGCGTGGCGGGCCTGCCGATCACCTGGCTCAGCGCAACGAAGCCGAGTTCGGCGCTGCCGCTGTCCACGAACTGCAACGTCTGCGTGATGTTCTCGCCGGTGACGATCCTCGGGGTGACGGCGTCGGTCAGCCCAAGCGTATCCAGCACAGCCATGCCGGCCGCGCCGTAGGGGGCGGCCTTCGGATCGGCGATGGCGATATGGTGGAAGGCGTTGGCCCTCAGCACGGCGGCGCCGTCGGTCACGTCGATGCTTGGTGAGTAGAGCACGACCTTGCCCACCGCATAGGTGAAATCGGTGCCCGCGACGCCGAAGCCGTCCTTGATCGCGGTCCCGGTGCGCTTGTCGTCGGCCGCGAGGAAGACGTCGAACGGCGCGGCCTGGGTGATCTGGGTGTAAAGCGCGCCGGTGGCGCCGAAGCTCAGCACCACCTCGTTGCCGGTGCTGGCCTCGAACGCCTCGGCAATGGCGGTGGCGACCTTCGTGAAGTTGGCGGCAACTGCAGCATTGACGCTGGCCGCGTGGGCGGGCGGGGCGAGGGACAGGACGGCGATCGAGGCAACCGCAAGACCAGGCAAGCAACGGCGCCTGAGGTCCACGGAACGCTTCCGATGTGTATGTGAAACCATATCGATTTGTCGCAAAGCCCCGACGGCCGGGCAAGCGTTATTTCTTGCCGGACATATCGCTCACGCGCTTGTGCAGCGCCATCACGTCGGCCGCGATGGCCTCGCGGGTGACCTGCTGCATATGGCGGTAGCGGCTGAGCACGTCCGCGCCTGCCGCCGTCAGCACGGCGCCGCCCTGCCCGCTGCCACCGCGCGAGGTTTCGACCAGAGGCACCCCGAACCCCTCATTCATGGCCTGCACCAGGCTCCAGGCGCGCTTGTAGCTCATCCCCATGCGCTTGGCGGCTTCGGAGATGGAACCGCTGGCTCCGATGCCGTCCAGCAGATCGGCACGTCCGGGGCCCATGTAGAAGCCGTCGCTGAGCGTGACGCGCAGATGCGAAAGACCGACAACGTCCGCGTTTTTGGTTATCATGGCATGTCTCGAATACGGATTCCGGCGCGCGGCGGCCCGCCGGAGAGAATCGCGAGCATAGCTCTGTGTCGCCGGGAAATAACCTGACGGACCGGAATCGGTCGGGCATGAAGGGGCTGCATGCGTATCCTCATTGTCACTCCCCACTATTTTGGCCATGCCCATCCGGGCAACAACCTGCCAACCATCAGCAGCTATATCGAGCCACTGGGCCGGATCGCGGCGTTCAGTGAAATGATCAGTGCGCTCTACATGCATCACGGCCCGCGCCGCCACACCCTCGAAGGCGCGCCCGTCCCCGGCGACAGCGGCGAGCGGGTCATCGATATCGTCGTTCTGGCGATCAAGGGACAGGAGCTCCTGGACGATCTCGGGCTGGCGCCGGGGACATTCGAGGTCGAGTACGTGACCTGCGAAGCCCCCTGGATCGGCATGCAGTCGCAGCGCGTTATGCGCGACCGGCTGGGCCAGTACGACTTCTACTGTTACCTCGAGGACGACCTGATCATCCACGATCCGGCCTTCTTCGAGAAGCTGGCCTGGTTCGAGGCCAGCTTCGGGCCGCAAGCCCTGCTGATGCCGGTGCGTTACGAGGTGCCGGCGATGGGCACCCCGGCCAAGGTCGTCGTCGACCCGGTGCTGCCCGAGTCCTATCTGGAACCGTTCCGGCGGCCCGGCCAGCGCGAGACCATCGAAGCCCCGTGGCACGGCCGGCCGCAGACTTTTGCACTGCCCCCCAACCCGCATGCGGCTTCGCATTTCCTGTCTGCCCGCCAGATGGAACTCTGGGTCCAGCATCCGACCTTCGACGATCGCGTCGACAGCTGGGCGGGACCGCTCGAAAGCGCTGCGACGTTTTCGGTCGGGCGCGTCTTCGACATCTACAAGCCGGCGGCGCCCGATCCGTTCTTCCTCGAACTGCACCACTACGGCACGCGCTATGCCCCGCAGGCGGCGCCCCCCGGCATCCGCTACGGCGAGTCGCCACTGCTCGCCATCGCGCAAAACGCCATGCGGGCCCTGCTGCCGGACAACACTGCGGAACGGCCTGAGGTGGACGAATCGTTCTCGCGTCTGGCCGCGCGCTGGCTGGCGCAGGGAACTGCCGTTGAATCGCGCGCCAGCCTCGAAGGCGCGCAGCGCCTGCTCGGCGAGCGCGACCAGCAGATCGCCACCCTGACGGCGCAACTCAGCCAGTTGACCCAAGCTGAGGCCGAGCAGACCGCCGCGCTGCGGGCACAGGCCAGTCAAGCGACGGAAGCCCAAAGCGAGCAGACGGCCGCGCTGACGGCGCAGCTCAGACAACTGAGGGACGCTCAGGCCGCGCAGCGAAAGCGGGAACGCTCCTTGCGGTGGCTGGCCGGGACGGCGGCGTCGGAGATCGCCCGGCGCCTCGGAAAGCGCCGCTAGGCCTGCTTCAGCGCCGCCGCTTCGCGGGCGAGGCGCTCGATGCGCTTGAAGTCCCCGGCGTCGAGCGCGTCCGCCGGCATCACCCACGAGCCGCCGACGCAGATGACATTGGGCAGCGCCAGATAGCCCTTGGCCTTTTCGAGGTCGATGCCGCCGGTGGGGCAGAACGTGATGTCGGGCAGCGGCGAGGCATAGGCCTTGAGCACCGGCGACGCCGCCGAGCGCCTCGGCGGGGAAGAATTTGAGGAAGGAATAGCCGTGCTCCGACGCCGTCATGGCTTCGGTCGGCGTGCCGATGCCCGGCAGCAGCGGAATGGCGATACTCTTCGGCCGCCTCGAGCAGGCGCGGCGAGGCGCCCGGCGAGACCATGAACTGGCAGCCCGGCATCGACCGAATGGCCCATCTGCAGCGGGCTGCGCACCGTGCCCGAGCCGACCACGGCGCCCGGGACCTTGGCCATCTCCTCGATGACCCGCAGCGCATTGGGCGTGCGCAGCGTCACCTCCAGCACCGGCAGGCCGCCGGCCACCAGCGCTTCGGCCAGCGGCCGGGCCTTGCTGACGTCATCGAGGATGATGACCGGAATGACCGGCGCAAGCGACAGGGTGATGCGGAGCGCGGCGGCGTCTTGCGGCATGGTTGAACTCGATTGGCTGGGATCGGCTAACGGTTAGGAGTTTGATGCCGATCTATCAAGCAACCGTTCATTGAAATCGCCGCCATAGGTCCCTAAGTTCTGCCGCGGCTCGGGAGGGCATGACGGATGCAGCTGATCAACGCAGTGACACCGCTGGACGAGGCGCGCGCCATGCTGGCGGAGCAGCTTCGACCTGAAATTCTCCAAGGCGGTCGCAAAAGGCGACCGAACAAGATGTTCGAGCGCATCAGGGACAAGGTCCCCGAGATCGAATGGCCGTTCTTCGCGCCGCTGATCTTCCAGATCAACCGGCTGAAGAAGGAAAAGGACGCGGTCATCCTCGCCCACAACTACCAGACGCCGCAGATCTATCACGGGGTGGCCGACATCGTCGGCGACAGCCTGCAGCTGGCGCATCGAGGCGACCAAGGTCAAGCAGTCGGTGATCGTCCAGTGCGGCGTGCACTTCATGGCCGAGACCTCCAAGATCCTCAACCCGCACAAGACCGTGCTGATCCCCGACAGCCGCGCCGGCTGCTCGCTCGCCTCCTCGATCACCGCCGAGGACGTGCTGGCGATGCGCGCGCAATATCCGGGCGTGCCGGTGGTCACCTATGTGAACACCTCGGCCGCGGTGAAGGCGGTGAGCGATGTGTGCTGCACCTCCTCGAACGCCGCTCGACATCGTCAACGCGGTCGAGGGCGACACGGTGATCATGATCCCGGACCAGTTCCTCGCCCGCAACACCGCCAAGAAGACGCACAAGAAGATCATCACCTGGGCCGGCGCCTGCGAGGTGCACGAGACCTTCACCGCCGCCGACATCGCCGAACTGCGCCACGCCTATCCGACCGCCAAGATCATCGCCCACCCCGAATGCCCGCCCGAGGTGATCGACGCCGTGGATTTTTCCGGCTCGACCGCCGGCATGATCGACTGGGTGAAGACCGAGAAGCCGGCCGCGTGTCGTCATGGTCACCGAGTGCTCGATGTCGGACAATGTCGCCGTCGGAAACGACCGGCGTCGATTTCCTGCGCGGCTGCAACATCTGCCCGCACATGAAGCGCATCAATCTCGAGAACGTCCTGTGGTCGCTGCACACCATGACCGAGGAGGTGAAGGTCGATCTCGCGACTGCTCGAGCCGGCGCGGGCCGCAGTGCAGCGGATGATAGATTTTTCCAAGAAACGCGACTAGGCTAGAACGACGTTACGGTTGACTCGTACAGATCGGCGGCAGCAGTCACTTGCCTGCCCCGCGCCAGTCCGGGCGCTGGCTCTTCCGGCCACCCAGCCGCCATAGCCCAACCGGAGCAAGAACCTGATCGCGCACGAAAAGTCGCAGCCGCTGCAGCAAAGGCAGCCGCGGCGGCCTGAAGCTGAAGGCGGGGGCGACAACCGGTTCGAATTCGAACATGTCCGCATAGAAGGCACGGAGCCTCGACTCGAGGAACAGCCGGAAGATGACATTGTGCTCATTGATCCCGGCCATCGGCCGGTCGGTGATTGGCATGATGCGCTTCAGCGCCTCGACCTCGCGGGCGTCGGGGCCATCGCCGGCGCCATAGACACAGACGAACTCTGTGTCCGAGGGCTTCATGCATGCGCACAGGGGATCGAACGCGAGGACCGGCCTGTCCTGTTTCTGCAGCCGGTTGATCTGCCACGGAAACGAGCCGCCAACAGAGATAGCCCTGTACGCCTTGAGCAGCGGGCCGGCCCGCAGTGCCGCAAATCCGCCCATGCTGGCGCCATATGTGAAGACCCGGCGGTAGGCGCCCGTGTCGAACTCCTCAAGCAGCCGCATGCAGACCCCCGGCAGGGAGTCGGCATAGCCTTCGATGCCGTTGAAGAAGTGCTGCCGTGTTGCATCCCCCAATAGCACCACATCGAAGCGGTCGGCCGGCAGCATCTGCAGGAATACAGAAGGCGGCATCATGAGCCGCAGCGGGCGGCAGCGAAACGCCACGATCAGGTCCTTTTCGCCA
This sequence comes from uncultured Alphaproteobacteria bacterium, assembly GCA_963796775.1. Lineage (GTDB taxonomy): Bacteria > Pseudomonadota > Alphaproteobacteria > Rhizobiales > Devosiaceae > Devosia_A. The sequence continues at coordinate 1,514,538 of CAWCMZ010000007.1, forward strand.
CGCGCCGTGCCGGAAGAAAAGAACTCAACGCCGGACGCGATCTCGCGCCGCACATAGGGCTGGGGCGCCTCCACGCGGAGCAACTGCACAATGGACGACCCGTTGACGAGTTCGCGTTTGCGCACGGGCAGCAGGTCAAGTTCCGGCAGCGCCGCAGCCAGTTCCTGCGGCGACAGCCGGTCCTCGATCTGATGCAGAAGATGCCGTTCGGCAGCCGACCCGCGGGCCGACCCAAAGGCTTCGATCAGCGCGGCGTCAGGCAGCACCACCGGTCCGCTGCGCGATGAATGCCGCCAGGGCATTGACAGTGTCGAAACGGGTGAGCTCGGCAGGTTCGATGTCGACACCTGCCAGCACTTCGAGTTCGATGCAGAAGGCCACTTCATCCATGCTGTCGAGTCCGGCGTCCACCAGCGGTACGTCAGCGGAAGTGTCCTTCAGCAGGCTCGAAATGGCCGAGTTGTTGAGCGCGTCAACGGCCTTGTCGAGCGCCTTGACGACGGCCTCCCGCGCTTCTGCCTTGTTCATTCCGAAAGCTCCAGAGTGAGGGAAAGAGGACAGGCGAACACGTAGTTGTCGACCCGGGGCTCGCTGCCAACGATCCGCGCCCGCAGCGTACTCGTCGCCAGAACCCTTGTCATGCTGCGCCAGACCAGAATCGACACCGGCCGGCCGAGGCAGGCGTGGATGCCCGAGCCGAAAAACCGGGCGCTGGGAACTTCACCATCCGCATATTCGAGGCCCTGCATCAGAATGCGCACGGTCTGTCCGACCTCGAAGCGGTGCCCGCCATGGTTGAATGGGGTTATTACGATACGCTCCACATGCGGCACGCCTGTTGCGACAGGACCGTCTGGATAATCGATGTCGCAAAGCCGTTTGCCCTCATTACCCGACAGCAGCCCCAACAGGCTGTACCCGAGCGTGCCAAGTGTCGCGTCGCGACCGAGAATCAGGAGGGCCAGCCGCACTCCGACGGCAGCCTCGTCGGCGTCAGGCCCAAGTCTTTGCGCGATTGCATCCCGCAGCATGGCAAGTTCGGCATCGACGCGGCGGCGCTTGGCCATCCCTATCGAGCGATCGAAGAGCAGCGATGGGCTGTCGGTCACCGGCTCAGGCATGTCGTCGAGGGCGATCAGTGACGCCATCAGTCCGCGCACGATCGGCAGCACCGACGCCGATATCACCTCAACCGGGCCGGGAGCGAAGAATGGCGCAAGCAACGCACCCATGCGCTCGTCCAGCCAGTGCTGGGTGGGCGCGAGGCGAGCGGCAAGAAACTCGGCCATGCGGCGTCGCAGCCTGGCATGCACCTCGCCCGAGTTGGTAAGAGGGATATGCTCCAGCGCGTAGCGCAAGGCGCCGAAGTCGATTGAAAATCGGTTGGCGATTTCCTGATAGTCCGAACCGTAGCGTGGCACGTCCAGATTGGCCGACGTCAGGAATTCGCGCGTCTGATCCGGGTCGCTGACCACCCAGGCGCGGATGGTGGGATCAAAAAACGGGTCGCGATGACCCTCTGCCTGGAAAAAGGCATGACGGCCAGGACTGCGAAAAAGCGTCAGAAAATCGTGTTGCTGATCCATACCCCCAACCCAGACGGACCGAAATGATACCGCAGCCTCCTCAGTGGAAGACTAACTGACAGGTTGCGCGGACCTGTAGCAGCAAATAGGACGGGCCGGCAGATTATCGACGCCGGTTGCACGGTTGCAACGCCCACAGGGAGGCCACTTCATGCCGTTCCACGACAACACCCTCAACGCCGACGGCGCACTGATCGTCGGCGCGGGGCTGGCCGGTTTGGTCTGCGCACTGAAGTTGTCGCCGCGGCCGGTGACGGTGATCTCGCCCAAACCGCTGGGCTTCGGGGCGTCCTCGGCCTGGGCGCAGGGTGGCGTCGCGGCGGCGGTGGGCAAGGGCGACAGTTCGCACGCGCACGCGCTCGACACCGAAATTGCCGGCGCTGGAATCGTCGACGAGGCGGTGGCGGAGTCGGTGACAGCCGAGGCTGCGGCGCGCATCGAGGACCTGGCGCGCTGGGGCACGCCGTTCGACCGCGACGCCGACGGCAACTACGTGCTGTCGAAGGAGGCGGCGCATTCGATGAACCGCGTCGTCCGGGTCGAGGGAGATCGGGCCGGCTATGCGATCATGCAGGCGCTGATCGCCGAGGTGAGAAAAACAGCATCGATCCGGATTGTTGAAGGGCTGACTGCAATCGACCTGGCCCGCGCCGATGGACGCATCATCGGCGTCTTCTGCCGGCGCCTGGGCGACCGCTATGGCGAGCCGATCCTGGTGCGCGCCCGCGCCACCGTGCTGGCCGCCGGTGGATTCGGTGGACTCTACGCCGTGACCACCAACCCGCCCGGTGTGCGTGGCCATGCCATGGGGATGGCGGCACGCGCCGGGGCCATGATCGCGGACGCCGAATTCGTGCAGTTTCACCCCACCGCCATCGCGACAGGGGCCGACCCCGCCCCACTGGCAACCGAAGCGTTGCGCGGCGAGGGCGCCATCCTCGTCAACGATCTGGGCGAGCGCTTCATGCCGGCAATCCACAAGGACGCCGAACTCGCGCCGCGCGACATCGTTGCCCGCGCCAACTACCGGCAGATCAAGGCTGGGCGAAAAGTGTTCCTCGATACCAGAGAGGCGATCGGAGCGCGCATCCTCACCGCGTTTCCAACGGTTGCAAAGTACTGCATCGATTTTGGCATCGATCCGGTAACCGAGATGATCCCGGTGACACCTGCCGCGCACTACCACATGGGCGGCGTGAAGGTGGACGACACCGGCCGCTCGTCGCTGCCCGGCCTCTGGGTCTGCGGCGAGGCAAGCTGCACCGGGCTGCATGGCGCCAACCGGCTGGCCTCGAATTCGCTGCTCGAGGCGGCGGTCTATGGCGCGCGCATCGCGGCGGATATTTCGGGGCTGGAGCCGGTGCGGACGGTATTGGCGCCGTTCGCCGGAATATCGTGGAACGACGCCGAGGGCGATGCCGCCGAGGACCGCCTGCGCAACCTCAAGGCCGTGCAGGACCTCCGCCATGTGATGACCGATCTGGTCGGGGTTGAGCGTACCGGCGACGAACTGCGACTGGCGCTGCGGACCATCGCGCAACTGGAAACGACTGCCGAGGGCGTCACGCGCTCATTCCTCAACATGACCACATCGGCGACGCTGGTCGCCGCCGGCGCGCTCAGGCGTACCGAGAGCCGCGGCGGGCACTTCCGCACCGACTACCCCGAGACGGACCCGCACTGGCTGCACCATACCGAAATGACGCTCGCCGAAGCGCTGGAGATCAGGGCTGGGGCCTGAACGGTGGTTGCGGCGAACACTACGAGGCCTTTTCATCCGGGAACTCTCTGCAGCGAGAAAGCTCTCCCCCGATCTTTTCGAAGACTGACCCTCACTCCTCGCCGAACAGATACGCCGCGACCGCGGCGCGGTCTTCGTCGGTCCAGTGCGAGGTGCCATCCTCGATGACCTCGCCCATGGCGCTGCCGAGAATGTCGAAGTCGGGGGTGAACCCATCGCTGAGGGTCTGGGCCAGCGCGGTCGCGTCGTAGCCGCGCTTTTCGAGGTCGGCCTTCAGCAATGACGGCGCCTTGCCGCCGGTGCCGCCTCCGGGGTTGCCGCTGAATTGTTTGCCATCCTCATAGCCGCCGAGCAGGTTGCGCGGACTGTGGCAGACGACGCAGTGCGCCGGCCCGAGGGCGAGATAGCGGCCGCGATTCCACTTTTCGGAGTGCGCGGCATCGGGGGCATAGCGGGCGGGATGGAAGAACAGGTTCTTCCATCCCGACATGGCCAGCCTGACGTTGAACGGAAAGCCGACATCGTGCGGCGTCGAGGGCGTGGTGATCGGAGGCTGCTGCTGCAGCGCGGCGAATAGATCGGCAACCTCCTGGTCGCTCATCAGCGTGTAGCTGTCATAGGGGAAGGCCGGGTAGAGATGGCCCTGCGGCCCCTCGCCGTCGCTCATCGCCTTGGAGAACATCGCCAGCGTCCAGTTGCCGATGCCGTTCTGTTTGTCCGACGTAATATTTGGGGGATAGAACGTGCCGAAGGGCGTCTTGAGGCCCGGGCCGCCCGCCAGAACCGCATCCTTGTGCTTGGGATCGGTGTGACAGCTGATGCAGTCGCCGATGCGGATCAGGTAGGCGCCGCGCGTCGCGTCGCCCACCAGCGTCAGGTCACGCGCCGGCCCTTCCACGGGCTTCAAAAAAAACGCAGCCGCGCCGATGCCGGCGACGACGATGATCAGAACCAGCCATTGCCAGGGCCGCATGGTCATGTCCTCCGGTTGGTTTCGGAGGATCAAAGCAGAGGCTCAGCGGTCCGGCAACCAGGCAATTTTTTCGCGGCGAGGGATTAAATCCCGCTCAGCACCGCATCGACTTCCGGACGCGTTGGCGGCACGCAGCCTTTGTGGCCGCAGTTGATGCCGGCAACCACCGCCCCGAAGCGCAGCACCTCGCCGAGCGCCGTGGCGTCGAGCGCCGCGAGTCTTCCCGGCTTCAGCTCGCCGCGCTCACCCAGCAGGGTAAGAATGCCCGCCATCAGGCAATCGCCGGCGCCCACCGTGTCGCCGAACACCGGCGGCGACCAGATGCCGGCGGTGGCCTCGCCGGACTTGCTGAAGGCGCGCGAGCCGCCCTCCCCCAGTGTCACGACAACGAGTTGGCAATGGGGCCGCGCCAGCAGTTCTCGCGCGTGGGTCTCGATGGATTTGCTGCTGTCGAGGGCTTCGAGGTCTTCGGAGCTCAGCTTCACCAGATTGGCGAGATCGAGGAATTTGCCCAACCGTTCGCGATAAGTCGCGAAATCGTCGACGAGGAATGGCCGGACATTCGGATCGATCGACAGTGTGGCGCCGCGGCGGCGCGCTTCCCTGGCGACCTCCAGCCAGATCTCGGTGTCCCCGGGCAGAATCGGGCAGAAACCGCCGATCTGGAACACCTCGAGCTGTTCCGGCAGAGCCGCCAGCAGACCCTCCAGCGTGAAGGCGTGATCAGCCTCGCGATAGAAGCGGTAGCGGGCGTTGAGGCCCTCGAAGGTGACCACCGCGAGCGTCGAGGGTTCGCGCACCCGCTCGCTCAGCAATTGATGGACGCCCGCCCCCTGCAATGGGCCGAGCAGCATGTCGCCAAAGCTGTCCGTGGAAATCGGGCACAGGAACCCGGTGTCGTTACCGAGTTTGCTGAGCGCGATGGCGCAGTTATAGGGCGAACCGCCCGCGTGGGCGGCGAGATGCGGCGCGCCGCCGTACAGTCTGGTGCGCTTCTGGCCGCCGACGATCTCGGTTTCAAGCACCAGATCGATCAGGCTTTCGCCGCCGACAACGAACATCGAGATACCCCTCCGCACCCTCGCCCGACGGTTACACTGCCGCCGCCAGCCAATTCAAGGACCATCTCCCATCCACGATCCCCGAAAGCAATTCCCAAGGACGGACAGCTTGGCTATTGAAGGCGTATTAACGTTGAAAGAAGCGCGCCCCACCGCAAGCGGGCGCGGCGAGGGAGAGCATCATGACTGCGACCAAACGGCTTCGCTGGGGCATTCTCGGGCCCGGCGCCATCGCCAAGGACTTTCAGCGCGGGGTTGCCGCGTCTGAGCGCAGCCAACTGGTGGCGATCGCCAGCCGCGACCCCAACAAGCCGGGGCTTGCCACCGATTTCCCGGGCGCCCGCATCCTCAGCGGCTACGATGCGCTGCTGGCAGACCCGGAGGTCGATGCCATCTACATTGCAACGCTGCATCCGAGCCACGCCGAATGGGCCATCAAGGCAGCCGAGGCCGGAAAGCACGTTCTCGTTGAAAAGCCGCTGGCGCTGAGCGCCGCCGAGGTCGACGCGGTGTTTCATGCTCACCGCAAGGCCGGCACCTTCGCCGGTGAGGCCTTCATGTACAGGCTGCATCCCCAGACCCAGAAGATCTGGGACCTCGTCGCCTCCGGCGCCGTCGGCGAGGTGCGCATGGTGCAATCGAGCTTCGGCTTCCAGATGCCCAAATTCATGCCCGAGCACCGGCTGTTCGCCAATGAACATGCCGGCGGCGGCATCCTCGACGTCGGCGGCTATCCGGTCTCGATGGTTCGCTTCATCGCTGGCGCTGCCTCGAAGCAGCCGTTCCTCGACCCGGTCAAGGTGTCGGGAATGGCTCATCTCAACGAGGCCGGGACCGACGACTGGTCCGCGGCGCTGCTGCAGTTCGACAACGGCGTCATCGCCGAGGTGAGTTGCGCCATCTTCGTCAGGCTCGAAAACATGCTGCGCATCATGGGCACCACTGGCCGCATCGAGGTGCCGGACTTCTGGTTCGCCAACGGCGACCGCGCCGGTGGTCCAGGCAAGATCGACATCATCATGCATGACGGGACGCGCCAGACGCTCGATGTCGGCCCGCAGCCGCATCTGTATTCATTCGAAGCGGACGCGGTGGCCGATGCGGTGGCGGCCGGACGGCAGGAATTCGCGGCGCCCGGCATGAGCTGGGCCGACAGCCTGTCCAATGCGCGCGTCCTCGACAAATGGCGTGCCGACGTCGGGCTCGAATACAGCATCGAGACGTCTGAGGTGCGCAGGCTCACGCTGAGCGGGCGCCCACTTCCCAGGGGCGGTGCGCGGATCCCCAAGCGGTCCATTCCGGGACTGCAGAAATCCGCTTCAGTGGTAGCGATGGGTTTTGAGGATTTCCGCAGCTTTGCCAGCGCGGCCATCCAGCTCGACGCGTTCTACGAAGCCGGCGGCAATCTGTTCGACACCGCCTGGGTGTATGGCGCCGGCAAGACCGAGGCGCTGTTCGGCCAATGGCACACCAATCGCGGCACACGCGCCGAGAGCGTGATCATTGGCAAGGGCGCGCATTCGCCCCTCTGCTACCCCGACATGATCGGCAAGCAGCTGACGCAGACGCTCGACCGGCTGCAGACCGACTATGTCGATGTGTATTTCATGCACCGCGACAATCTCGAGGTGCCAGTGGGCGAGTTCGTCGACGCCATGGACGCCGAGGTCAAGGCCGGACGCATCCGCGGGCCGTTCGGCGGCTCCAACTGGACGCGCCAGCGCATGGACGAGGCCATCGCCTATGCCGAACGAACCGGAAAGACCGCCCCCGGTGCCCTGTCCAACAATTTCGCGCTGGCTGAAATGATCAGACCGATCTGGGCCGGCTGCATCGCCGCCTCCGACGCTGACTACAAGGCGTGGCTGACCGAGCGCCAGATCCCCAACTTCTCGTGGTCGAGCCAGGCCCGCGGCTTCTTCACCGACCGGGCCGGCCGCGGCAAGATGGACAATGCCGAGATCGTCAACACCTGGTACTCGGAGAAGAATTTCGAGCGCCGCGACCGGGCAATCGCGCTGGCGGGACAGCTCCATGCCAATCCGATCCACATCGCGCTGGCGTATGTGCTGGCGCAGCCCTTCCCGTCGATTCCGCTGATCGGGCCGCGCACCCTCAACGAACTCGATGATTCCATCAAAGCCCTGAACATCAGGCTGACGCCGGAGCAGATCGCCTGGCTGGAGGGATAACGCCGCATCGCCGGTTGACCCCGCCGCCGCCCCATGCTGCCTTCTGAGGGGGAGGATTGATATGCAGTTTCTGGCAGCAGGCGTTCGCCTGGTCAGCGCGGTTAACCGTGCGGTTGGTCTGGTGCTCTCGTGGCTGGCACTGGCGGTGGTTCTGGTCTGTTTCACCGTGGTGGTGCAGCGCTATGTGTTCCACATCAGCTATCCGTTCCTGCAGGACCTCTACGTCTGGCTGAGCGGCGCGATGTTCACCGGGGTTGCCGGATTCGCGTTGCTGCGCGACGACCACGTGCGGGTCGACATCTTCTACCGGCCGGCCTCGATCCGCTGGAAAGCGACGGCCGATCTGATCGGTGTCTGCCTGTTCCTGCTACCCTTCATGACCGTCGTGTTCCTCTACGCCCTGCCCTACGTTGAGCGCTCGTGGCGGTTGTGGGAAGGCTCGGCCAATGTGGGCGGCATGCCCGGCCTGTTTGTGCTGAAGAGCTTCATTCTGGTGTTCACCGTGCTGGTCGGGGCGCAGGGGCTCGCCTGGGCCGCGCGATCGGTGCTGGTCCTCACGGGTAATGAATCGCTGTTGCCGGAAGACCTTCGCTATCGGCGTGACGCGGTGGCGGAGCACGTGCTTTGAGTCCGGTCGCCATTGGCGAAATTCTCGCCGCCACCATGTTCGTCGGGGTCATCGGGTTCCTGCTCATCGGCTTTCCGGTGGCCTTCAGCCTCGCCGGTACGGCATTGCTGTTCGGCACCGTCGGCATGCTGTTCGGCGCCTTCGACGTCTCCAATTTCGCCTCGCTCGTCGTCCGCTATCTGGGCACCATGACCAACGAGGTGCTGACCGCGGTGCCGCTGTTCATCTTCATGGGCGTCATGCTGGAACGTTCCGGCGTCGCCGAGCGGCTGCTGCTGACCATGGGCAAGCTGTTCGGCAATCTGCGCGGCGGTCTGGGCATTTCGGTGATCCTCGTCGGCGCGCTGCTGGCCGCATCGACCGGCGTCGTCGGGGCGACGGTGGTGACGATGGGCCTCATCTCGCTGCCCGCCATGCTGCGCTCGGGATACGATCCGAAGCTTGCCACGGGAGTCATCTGCGCTTCGGGCACGCTGGGGCAGATCATCCCGCCCTCTACCGTGCTCATCTTCATGGGCGACATGCTCAGCGGCATCAATTCGCAGGTGCAGATGGACAAAGGCAACTTTGCGCCGTCGCCGGTATCGGTTGGCTCGCTGTTCGCCGGTGCGTTCATCCCGGGGCTGGTGCTTGTCGTACTCTATACCGCATGGATGATCTTCAAGGCCGTCACCGATCCCAAATCGGCACCGGCAACACCCGTACCCGAGTCAGAAAAGCAGCATTTGTGGAAGGAGGTTCTAGGCGCTTTGGTGCCAGCTCTGGCGCTGATTGTGGCGGTGCTGGGTTCGATCCTCGGCGGCGTCGCAACACCAACCGAGGCAGCGTCCGTCGGCTCGGTGGGCGCCATGATTCTTGCGGCGCTGCGCGGCAAGCTGACACTGCGGATCTTGCACCAGGTGGTCGTCTCCACCGCGACGATCACTTCGATGGTATTCATCATCCTGTTCGGCGCGGCTGTATTCTCGATCGTCTTCCGCCTGATGGGGGGCGACAATCTGGTGCATCAGCTGCTGGCCAACATGCCGGGCGGCGTTTTGGGCGCGACCATCACGGTCATGGCCATCATGTTCGTCCTCGGCTTCATTCTCGATACCTTCGAGATCATCTTCATCGTCATTCCGATCACCGCGCCGATCCTGCTCGGGCTCGGCCTCGATCCGGTGTGGCTTGGCGTGGCGGTGGGGATCAACCTGCAGACCAGCTTCCTGACGCCGCCCTTCGGCTTCTCACTGTTCTATCTGCGCGGGGTCGCCCCGCCGCAGGTGACGACCGGGATGATCTACCGCGGCGTAATCCCCTTCGTCGGGCTGCAGCTCGTCGCCATCGCGATATTGTTCCTGTTCCCGCAGTTCGCCACCTGGCTGCCAAGCGTGCTCTACCACTGAGCCGGAACGCCGCAACATATTTGCCAGAATTTGAGGCGCGGCCTGCAGAGTGTGATAGTGCACGGGCAGACTCCACCACGACAACGAGGATCGAGCAATGAAATCGACCAAGCGTTCCGTCGCGAGCGACAAATCGTCCGAAGGGTTCACCGAGGAGGAACGCGCCGCGATGAAGGAGCGCGCCCAGGAGCTCAAGGCGAGCGGTCGCCGGGGTGCCAAGGCCGAGGAGGATGGCGAGAGCGATCTGCTCGCCAAGATCGCCGCGATGGCCGAACCGGACCGCAGCCTGGCCACGCGCGTACACGAGATCGTTAAAGCCGCCGCGCCCGGCCTCGAACCGAAGACCTGGTACGGCATGCCGGCCTACGCCAGGAACGGCAAGGTCGTGTGCTTCTTTCAGAACGCCGGAAAATTCAAGGCGCGATACTCGACGCTCGGCTTCAGCGACGAGGCGGCGCTGGATGACGGCACGATGTGGCCGAGTGCCTACGCGCTGACCAAGCTGACTGCCGAAGCCGAGGCGAGGATTGCCGCGCTGGTAAAGAAGGCTGCCGGGCTGACTGAATGACCTGTCGGCCCGCTGCGACGGCTCAGCAGGGCACGTTGCCACAGAAGAGACGGCCCGGAGTTGCCTCCGGGCCGTGCGTGTTGGGCCAGTCTCAGCTGATCTTGAAGTACTTCTCGCGCGCCTTGAGGAACGGCAGATCGGTGCCGTCCGTGCGGGTGCGCACCAGGTTGAGCGCCGCCACAAAGCTTTCCGCCGTCTTCTTGGTCAGCGCGTCGCCGTTCTGGCGCTTGTCCGCGATGATCTCCGAGGCCGCCTTGGCGCCGGCCTCGAGAATCTCGTCGGGGAACTGCTTGACGATCACCCCGTGCTCGGCGACCAGCGTCTGCAGCGCCCGCGGATCATTGGCGTAGAAGTCGGACGCCACCTGGTCGTATTCGGCCTGGCTGCAATCGCGGATGATCGCCTGCAGGTCTTCTGGCAGAGCCTGATACTTGGCCTTGGAAACCACCAGCTCGGTTGCCAGTCCCGGCTCGATGAAGCTCGGGAAGTAGTAGTTCTTGCAGATCTGGTAAAAGCCCAGCGCCAAATCGTTGTAGGGGCCAACGAACTCGGCGGCATCGAGGGTGCCCGACTGCAGCGCCGCGAAGATGTCGCCCGCCGCCATGTTGGTGACAGAGGCGCCGAGCTTCTGCCAGACCTGGCCACCCAGACCGGGCGTGCGAAAGCGCAGCCCCGAAATGTCGGCCACCGTGTTGAGGTCCTTGCGGAACCAGCCGCCGGCCTGTGTGCCGGTATCGCCCGACAGGAATCCCTGCAGGCCGAAGCCGTCATAGATCTCGTCCCAGATTTCCTGTCCGCCCAGAAAGCGTATCCACGCCGCCAGTTCGCGCGACGTCATGCCGTAGGGGACGCCCGTGAAGAAGGCGAGGCCGGCGCTCTTGTTCTGCCAGTAATAGGACGCCCCGTGGCTCATCTCAGCCGAGCCGTCGATGACGGCGTCGAGTGCCCCGAGGGCCGGCACCAGTTCACCGGCTGAATAGACCTGGATGGTCAGACGGCCGCCCGACGCCTTGGTGATGCGGTCCGCGAGGCGCTGGGCGCCAACCCCCAGGCCCGGAAAGTTCTTTGGCCAGGTAGTGACCATGCGCCAGTTGATGACCGATTGCGCAATCGCCGGAGCGGCCAGCACGCTGGCGCCAGCGCCGACACTCAAGGCACTGGCAGATTTAAAGAATTCACGTCTTTTCATTGGGTCCTCCTCCATAAGGCTATTGTTTCGCCGTTGTGCAGAAAATCAGCCTCCGCGGCCCCTGTCCACCACGGCGATCTGTCCACCGCGCGGAATTTTTCCCAGCATCGGGAATAATTTGCGGGCTGCTGTGTTGATGGGGATACGTTCAGCCGTATGGGCGGAACGAAAACACTCTGGAGGGACGTCATGAAATTTACGTCGATGCTGCTTGGGGCCGCCGCGGTCGCCCTGCTTTCGACTTCGTTCGCCTTTGCCGCCGAATATGCCGGCGGTTCTGTCATGTCCGCCGACATTGGCGGCAAGCAGGTTCTTACCGATGCCAAGGGCATGACGCTCTACATCTGGGACAAGGACGCCGTGGGCGTTTCCAATTGCTACGACAAATGCGCCACCGCCTGGCCGCCGATCCTGGTGCCCGCTGGCACCGCCGTCACCGGTGACTTCACGCTGGTCGACCGCAAGGACTCCGACCAGAAGATCGTCGCCTACAAGGGCTGGCCGCTGTATCTGTGGGTCAAGGACACCAAGCCGGGCGATACCACCGGCGACGGCGTCGGCGGCACCTGGCACACCGCGTACGAATAAGCTCTCCCGCCGATCGGGCTCCCGTATCGTGATGGGAGCCCGGTTGCTCTGGGGATGTTCCCGGCGGCTGGCGGGGACTACACTGAAACGATCGGCCGGCAAGCGGCCGTGGGGCTAACACTACCGTGCAGCAGTTCCTTGACCAGATCGAGATCAGCGTGCCAGCGCTCAGGCGCTATGCCCGTGCGTTGACCCGCAACGTCGATCTGGCCGACGATCTGGTGCAGGATTGCATCGAGCGCGCCATCCGCAAGCAGAGCCTCTGGCGACCGTCCGGGCCACTGCAGGCGTGGCTGTTCCGCATGCTGCTGAACATCTATCGCAATGACCTGCGGCGCCGCCGTCGCCAGTCGCACGACGTGCCGCTCGACAGCCTGGTGGTCGAACCGTCTGTTGCGGCGCCACAGCCGGGACGCATCGCGCTGGGCGAAATGGCGCGCGCCATCGACGCGCTGTCCGCCGACCAGCGCGAGGCGTTGCTGCTGGTCGTCGTCGAGGGCTTCAGTTATGCGGAAGCCGCGGAGGTGATCGGCATTCCGACAGGGACCCTGATGTCGCGGCTGGGCCGGGCCAGGGCCGCACTGAGGACGATGACAGGAACAACCGACGAACCGAGACTGAGGACCGTGAAATGAGCGCCAGGGCGTTCAACATCGATGAAGCCGCACTGCTCGCCTTTGCCGATGGCAAGCTGGGTGACGCAGAGCGTGCCGAAGTCGAGCAGTTCCTTGCCACCCATCCGGTGGAGGCGGCCGAGGTCGCGCACTGGCAGCGCCAGAACGAAGCCATGGCGGCGCTCTACGCGCCGGTGGCCGGCGAGGCCGTGCCGCCGCGTCTCAACCCGCACCGCATCGCGCAGCGGCAGCGGACCGAGCGCAGCCAGAGCTTCCGCTTCGCGGCGGCGGCCGTGGTGCTGCTGGCGCTTGGCAGCTCGATCGGCTGGTTCGGCCGTGACTACCTGACGCCGACGGAAGCGGCGAGCGACCGGCTGATCGAGTCCGCGCTCACCGCTCATGCGCTCTATGTGAAGGAAAGCGCTCACGCGGTGGAGGTCGCCGCCGGCGTGCCGCATCTGATGACCTGGCTGTCGAACCGGCTGGATGCGCAGATCAATGCGCCCGATCTCAGCGCGCAGGGTTTCACTTTCGTCGGCGGCCGCCTGCTGCCGCCCGACCAGTATGGCGACACGGCGACGCCTGCAGCGCAGCTGATGTACGAGAATGCCACCAACGACCGGCTGACCGTTTATCTCACCGGCAGGCTCAACCAGAACGGCAAGGCCTATCAGTTCGCCAATGCCAAGGGTCTCGAAGCCTATTACTGGGCCAATGAGAAGATCACCTGCACGGTGGTCAGCGGTCTGCCCGAAGAGGAGATGAAGCTGGTCTCCAAGAAGGTTTACCAGCAGCTGACCTGGCTGCCCGATCCCGGTTCGCGCGGCTAGGCGCGACCGGGCAGCATACGGCCAAGCACGCCATCCTTCAGCACGTAGCGATGATAGAGCGCAGCGGCGGCATGGCCGCCGGCGACGATGATCAGCGCCCATGCCGTGAGATTGTGCAGGGTTTCGATGTTGTGCGACAGCGTGCGGTTTGATTGCAGCAGGCCTGGGATGGAGAACAGGCCGAAGAACGAAAACTCCTCGCCCTGCAGCCAGCGCAGCCCGAAACCGAGCCCGACCTGTGCGGCGAGCAGGACGTAGAGCAGGCCATGCACGGCTTTCGATAGAAGCGAGATGGCGCGATGCGCGACATCAGGCAGCCGGCGTCCGGCGATCAGCCGCCAGAGCAACCGGCCGATCAGCACTGCCGCAAGGGCGATGCCGAGCGACACATGCACCAACTCCAGCGAATGCATGCTGCGTGGACCATAGTTCCAGGCCAGCGATGTCCCGAACAGCACGATGACGAGCAGCGCGGTGAGCCAGTGGAACGCGATGGTGACGCGGTCATAGCGGCCGGTGGCGATGGAGGTATGGGGCATCTGCGTGCTCGGTCTGGTTGCAATCCACCACAGATGGATGCTCGCCGCCGCATGGCCAACTTAAATCGCGTTAGGCTGCATGAATTCGCGGTAAGGCGACGCTTGTGATCAGCGCGAGCCCCGGCCAGACCTTCTCCCCTTAGGGGAGAAAGTGCCCGAAGAGCGGATGGGGGTCGTCATCCGCGGCCCTCGGGAGAACCCCCCATCCGTCTGGTCCCAAACGGGCCGATCCACCTTCTCTCCCAGGGGGAGAAGGCGAAGGCGGCGGCCGGCGCGGCCGTCAATATCCCTGCCGCCGCTCCAGATCGTTGGAATAGATGTTGTGCGGCCCGATGTTCCTGACGTCCCGCTCACCCAGCAGCGCCATGGTGATGTCGGCCTCGCGGCGGATGATGTCGAACACCCGCGTCACCCCGGCCTCGCCGCCGGCACCGAGGCCGTAGAGCATCGGCCGGCCGATGAAGGTGCCCTTGGCGCCGAGCGCCACTGCCTTCAACATATCCTGGCCCGAGCGGATGCCGCCATCCATCAGCACCTCGATCTTGTGCCCCACGGCATCGACGATCTCGGGGAGCACGCGGATCGAGGACGGCGCGCCGTCGAGCTGCCGCCCACCATGGTTGGAAACGACGATCGCATCCGCCCCGGCATTGACCGCCGCCTCGGCATCGTCGGGATCGAGCACGCCCTTGACGATCACCGGGCCGCCAAAGCGATCCTTGACCCAGCCGACCTCTTTCCAGGTCAGGCGAGGATCGAACTGCTCGGCCGTCCAGCTCGACAGCGAACTCAGATCGCTGACATTGCTGGCCTGCCCGACGATGTTGCCGAAGGTCGTGCTTTTCGCCCCGAGCATGCCGATCGCCCAGCGCGGCTTGGTGGCGATCTCGAACATGAATTTCGGCGTGATGCGCGGCGGCGCGCGCATGTCGTTGCGCAGATCCTTGTGCCGCTGCCCCAGGATCTGCAGGTCCATGGTCAGCACCAGCGCGGAACACTTGGCTGCCTTGGCGCGGGCGATCAAATTCTCCATGAACACCTTGTCGCGCATGACGTAGAGCTGGAACCAGAACGGCTTCGTTGTGCCCGCTGCCACCTGCTCGATGTTGCAGATGCTCATGGTCGAGAGGGTGAAGGGAATGCCCGCCTTTTCGGCGGCCCGCGCTGCGAGGATTTCGCCATTGGCGATCTGCAGCCCGCCGATGGCGGCAGGTGCAATGGCCAGCGGCATGCTCACCGGCTGGCCCAGCATGGTCGAGGCAAGCGTGCGGTTTTCCATATTCACCGCGATGCGCTGGCGGAACTTGATCTTCTGGAAGTCGCTCTCGTTCTCGCGATAGGTGCTCTCGGTCCACGAGCCGGAATCGGCATAGTCGAAGAACATCTTGGGCACGCGGCGCCGGGCCCTCTGCTTCAGATCGTCGATGGTCAGCGCCGAATCCAGACTGCTCATGCTCGTTCCTCAGTGTCCATGCTGCCGCAGCAGGCCGTTCGAATGGATATTGTGCAACCCGACATTGGTGACGTCCCGCTCGCCGCAGAGCGCCATGGTGATGTCGAGCTCCTTGCCGATGATCTCGATCATCCGGCTCACGCCCGCCTCGCCACCGGCGCCCAGCGCGAACGCAAGGCTCCGCCCCACCATCGCACCCCGTGCGCCCAGCGCCAGCGCCTTGATCAGCGCCTGCCCGGAGCGGATGCCGCCGTCGATATAGATTTCGGACCTGCCGTTGACCGCTTCAACGATCTCCGGCAGCACCCGGATGGTCGAGGCGGTGTTCTCGAGCTGCCGCCCGCCGTGATTGGAAACCACCATCGCATCGACGCCGTGCTCAACGGCGAGGCGGGCATCCTCGGCGTCGAGCACGCCCTTGAGGATCACCTTGCCGCCCCAGATCTTCTTGATCCATTCGACATGCTGCCAGCTGAGCGGAATGTCGAACTGCGTCTCGCCCCAGCCGGCGAGGCGCTTCAGCGTCTCGGTGCCCGCCGCATGTCCCATGACGTTGCGGAAATTATGCCGGCGGGTGCCCAGCATGCCCATCGCCCAGCGGGGCCGCGCCGCCATCTGGAGGATGCTGTTGGCGGTAAATCTGGGGGGCGCCGAAAGGCCATTGCGCCGCTCATTGTGGCGCTCGCCCTGCATCTGCCGGTCCATCGTCAGCACCAGCGCCGACACCTTGGCCGCCCGCGAGCGCTCCACCAGACCCTCGATGAAGCTCCTGTCGCGCGTCAGATAGAGCTGCATCCAGAACGGCTGGCCGACATATTCGGCGATGTCCTCCACCGAGCAGATGCTCATCATCGACAGCGTGAAGGGAATGCCCGCCTTGTGCGCCGCCCGCGCCGCCTTGATCTCGCCGTCGGCGCTCTGCATGCCCAGCAGGCCGACTGGCGCGAGGATCAGCGGCAAGGCGGCCGGCTGCCCCAGAATGGTCGTCGCAATCGAGCGGTCCGACATGTCCACGGCCACACGCTGCCTGAGCTTTATGGCATCGAAATCGGTGGAATTCTCCCGATAGGTTTGCTCCCACCAGCCGCCGTGATCGGCATACTCGAAGAACATCTTCGGCACGCGCCGCCGCGCCAGCAGGCGCAGGTCTTCCACGGTCAGGCAGTTGGCGAGATTGGGCATTCAGCTCTCTGGGCCGGCAAACTGACGCTGTTCTAGTCGGCTGACATGTCAGTGGTCAATGCGACCTTCGAGAGGCGACAGGCAGCCCCGAAATGGTCGCCAGCGGGAACATTGGCGCCCCGAGGGGCGTTGAGTTGCGAGCTTCAGCCAAAAGGCGTCTCCAATGCCCGCATCCCGCCCCTCCTGGAAAGGCCAGCTCCGGCTCAGCCTCGTCTCCATCAACATCGAGATGTACCCCGCGACCAGAGCCGGGGCGAAGCCTGCGTTCCGCCAGATCCACGAGCCGAGCGGCAAGCCGGTGCATTACGAGAAGGTGGTCGATGGCGTCGGCAAGATCGACAACGACGACATCCGCAAGGGTTTCGAGTACGAAAAGGGCGACTACGTGCTGCTGACCGACGAGGAGATCGACGCGGTGCGGCTGGAGACACGCAAGACCCTCGAGCTGGTGCAGTTCGTCGACGAGGACGAGATTCCACCACTCTATTTCGACGCGCCATACTTCCTCGCTCCCGCCGACGACCTGGCCGAGGATGCCTTTCGCGTGGTGCGCGACGCGCTGCGCAAGGCAAAGAAGGTCGGCCTCGGTCAGCTGGCGCTGCGCGGCAAGGAATATCTTGTCGCAATCAAACCATGCGGCAAGGGCATGCTGCTCGAAACGCTGCACTACGAGGACGAAATCAAGAAGTCGGACCCGTTCTTCTCGGAAATTCCGGCCAAGTCCGCCGACGCCGATCTGCTCGAGGTGGCGACCGCGCTGATCGAGAAGAAGAGCGCCAAGTTCGACCCGCATGCCTTCAAGGACCACTACCATGCCGCGCTGCGCGAACTGATCGCGCGGAAACTGAAGTCGAAGGGCCGCAAACTCGCCACCGACACCGAGGAGCGCCCGCACACCGGCGGCAATGTCATCGACCTGATGTCGGCACTGAAGAAGTCGCTCGAAGGCGGCAAGCCGGCCGCAGAAAGCCGCGTCCAAGCCAGCCGCGCGTAAAACCAGCAAACCCGCCGCAAAGACGGCGGCGAAGACTCCGGCCAGAAAGAAGGCCAGCTGAGATGGCAGCCCGCACGGAAACGTTGAAGGCGTATCGTGCCAAGCGCGACTTCAGCAAGACCGCCGAGCCTTCGGGAGACAGCGCTGCCACCGGCGGTGGCGGCCTGTTCGTGGTGCAAAAGCATGACGCCACCCGTCTGCACTACGATTTTCGTCTCGAGCTCGACGGGGTGCTGAAGAGCTGGGCGGTAACCAAAGGGCCCTCCACCAATCCCGCCGACAAGCGCCTCGCCGTGCGCGTCGAAGATCATCCGCTCGACTATGGCGACTTCGAGGGCACCATCCCCGAGGGCCAGTATGGCGGCGGCACGGTGATGCTGTGGGACACCGGCAGCTGGGAACCCATCGGCGATCCGCACGAGGGACTGGAGAAGGGCGACCTCAAGATTCGCCTTAACGGCCGCCGCATGAAGGGCGAATGGGTACTGGTGCACATGAAGGGCCGCGACACGCACACCAAGAGCGGCACGGATCGTCAGAACTGGCTGCTGATCAAGCACCATGACAAATTTGCCAGCGACGATGGTGAGCCGCTCACCGAAAGATTTGTCACCAGCGTCAGCACCGGCCGGACCATGGAGGGTATCGCCAAGGGCAACAAGCCGCGGCGCAAGGCACTGGAAGCGACACCGCCCACCCGCGTCTGGTCGGGCGGCAAGGCGCAGGCGTTGCCGGACTTTCGTCCACCGCAGCTGGCAACCCTGGTGGACAAGGTGCCGGAGGGATCGGACTGGCTGTTCGAGATGAAGTACGACGGCTACCGCTGCCTCGCCGCCATCGCCGGCAACCAGGTGCGACTCTATACCCGCAACGGCAACGACTGGACGAAGCAGTTCCACGCGCTGGTGGAACCACTTTCGAAGCTGACCAAGGGAAGCGTGCTGATGGATGGGGAGATCTGCGCGTTCAAGGACGGGCGGACCGATTTCTCGAGCCTCAAGGAGGCGCTTTCGAACGGCAGCCCACTCACCTATTTCGCCTTCGACCTGCTGGAGCAGGACGGCGAAGACATGGCCGGACTGCCCCTGATCGAGCGCAAGCAATGGCTGCAAAAACTGCTCGGCCATACGCATGGCGGCGACGCCATCCAGTTCTCCGACCATGTGCGTGGCCATGGCGACAAGGTGCTGAAGGCGATGTGTGAGGCGGCTCAGGAGGGCGTGGTGGCAAAGCGCGCCGATGCGCCTTATCGCGGCGAGCGTACGCACAGCTGGCTGAAGATCAAATGCACGAAACGGCAGGAATTCGTCATTGGCGGTTGGCGCCCATCGGAGCGCAAGAATACGTTTGCCTCGCTGCTGCTCGGTACCTGGGAAGGCGACAGGCTGATCTATCGCGGACGCGTCGGCACCGGCTTCAGCGTCGAGGAGGCTGGCAAGCTGCAGGATGCGATGGACCGTCGCGTCCGCAAGACCTCGCCCTTTGCCGATGCGCCGCGCGACATCTCCCGGCATGCCCGCTGGGTCGCACCCGAGTTGGTGGGCGAGGTGGCGTTCACCGAGTTCACGCCCGACGGCCATCTGAGGCACCCTTCCTTCCTGGGGCTGAGGGAGGATAAGAAGGCAAGCGAGGTGAAGCTGGAACTGCCCGCCTCCGAAACGCCGCCTGCCAAGGCAAAAGCACCATCGAAATCCGCTGCGAGGGGCAAGCAAATGGACCTGACCGACGAGATGGGTATCGCCGCCGCGGATAAGCTCGGCGTCAAGCTGACGCATCCCGACAAGATCGTCTACGACGACAGCATGATCAGCAAGGCGCAACTCGTCGCCTACTATGCGACGGTCGCCGACCGCATGCTGCCGCACGTCGTCAAGCGACCGCTGTCACTGCTGCGCCAGCCCACAGGGAGCAGCAAGCCGTTTTTCCAGAAGCACGATTCCGGCGGCTTTCCGGCAGCATTCAAGAAGGTGAAGATCACCGAGACGACTGGGCCGACGGACATCTATCTCTACATTGACGATGCGGCCGGGCTTGCCGCGAGCGTCCAGATGAATGCGCTTGAGCTGCACATCTGGGGCAGCCACATCGACAACCTCGAAAAGCCGGATCGCATCATTTTCGATATCGACCCGGATGAAGGCCTCGGCTTCGCCGCGGTGCGCGACGCGGCGCGCGACATCCGCGACCGGCTG
This sequence comes from uncultured Alphaproteobacteria bacterium, assembly GCA_963796775.1. Lineage (GTDB taxonomy): Bacteria > Pseudomonadota > Alphaproteobacteria > Rhizobiales > Devosiaceae > Devosia_A. The sequence goes on from CAWCMZ010000007.1 coordinate 1,534,256, forward strand.
AAGACGCTGGGACTGGAAAGCTTCGCCATGGTGACGGGCGGCAAGGGCGTGCATGTCATCGCGCCGCTGCGGCCCAGCCTCGAATGGCCCGAGGTCAAGCAGTTCTGCCACGACTTCGCGGAGCAGCTGGCCACCGCCGAGCCCGACCGCTTCACGTCAAACATCCGCAAGGCGAGGCGCACCGGGCGGATGTTCGTCGACTATTTGCGCAATGAGCGCGGCGCGACCGCAGTCGCCCCGTTCTCGACACGCGCACGCGATGGCGCGCCGTGTGCCGTGCCGGTGAGCTGGGACGAACTGCAGACGCTCAGCAAGGCAAGCGCTTTCTCGCTGCCGGAAGCCGCGGCGCGAGCCGGCGGCAAGGACCCGTGGGCGGGCTATTTCGATCTCAGCCAGACCATCACCAAGGCGATGCTGAAGGCGGTAGGCAGCGACTAGCCGCCGCTACTTCTGTGTCCCCAGCCGCAGCGCATTGCCGATGACGCTGACGCTCGAGAAGCTCATCGCCGCCGCCGCGATCATCGGTGACAACAGCCATCCGGTCAGTGCGAACAGCAGGCCCGCCGCGATCGGAATGCCGATGGCGTTGTAGCCGAAGGCGAAGGCAAGATTCTGCTTGATGTTGGTGAGCGTATTGCGGGAAAGCCGGCGCGCCCGGACGATCGCCGACAGATCACCATTCAACAGGGTGATGCCAGCACTCTCGATAGCGACATCGGCGCCGCCACCCATCGCGACGCCAACATCCGCCGCGGCCAGTGCCGGCGCGTCGTTGACGCCGTCACCGGCGAAGGCGACCCGGCGGCCGGACTTCCGCAACTCGACAACCAGGTCGTGCTTGCCCTCCGGGCTCATCGCCGCCTGGATGCGAGTGAGACCGAGTGCCTTGCCCACGGCTTCGGCGGTACCCTTTGCATCGCCAGTCGCCATGATGACCTCAACGCCATCCGCACGCAGCGCTTCGATGGACTGCTTTGCGCCTGCCTTGACCGGGTCCGAGATGGTGATGACGCCAATGACCCGCCCGGCCTCGGCCACCAGCATGGCGGTCTCGCCTCGCAGTCCGGCGGCGCGCATGAGCTCGGTGACCTTGTCGTCAATCGTGATGTCCATCCCGGTGAGCAGCTTTGCGTTGCCAATACCGGCGTCCTTTCCGGCAACCGATCCACGAACGCCCTGCCCGGTGACCGAAGTGAAGCTCTCCACCTCCAGCCGCCTGGCGCCACGCACTTCCGCCCCTTTGTCGATGGCATGGGCAATTGGATGCGCAGAACCGCGTTCCAGTGCTGCAGCAACGGCAAGCACCCAGCCCTCATCCACCCCCTTGACCGCAATGACCTGATTGAGCACAGGACGGCCCTCGGTCAGAGTCCCAGTCTTGTCGACAACCAGCGTGTCGACGCGGGCGAAGCCTTCGAGCGCCTTGGCATCCTTCACCAGAATGCCCTCGCGCGCGCCGCGGCCGGTAGCAACCATCACCGACATCGGCGTAGCAAGACCGAGGGCACAGGGACAGGCGATGATCAGCACCGAAATGGCGGCAATCAGCGCATAGCTGAGCCTCGGCTCGGGCCCGACAAACATCCAGATCACGAAACTCAGGCCCGCGATGGCCACCACCAGCGGCACGAACCACGCAGCGACCCGATCGGCGAGGTCCTGAATCGGGGCACGCGAACGCTGTGCCTGTCCGACGAGGGCAACGATCTGGCTGAGCCGTGTTTCGGCGCCGACGGCGGTTGCGCGCATCAGCAGACTGCCGTCGCCATTCAGCGTGCCGCCGGTGACCGCATCGTCCTCGGCCTTGCCAACGGGGACAGGCTCGCCTGTCAGCATGGATTCATCGACGAAGGACTGTCCCTCGGTCACCACACCATCGACTGGCACCGCGTCGCCGGGCCGGACGCGCAGCGTGTCGCCGACCTTCACCTGTTGCAACGGCACATCGCGTTCGCTTTCGCCCTGCACCAGACGGGCCGTTCTGGGTGCGAGGTTGAGCAGCGCCCGCACAGCCTTGCCGGTCTGCTCGTGCGCCCGCAGCTCCAGCACCTGACCGACGAAGACCAGCGCCACGATGACGGACGCGGCCTCGAAATACACCGGGGCCGCACCGCCCATCATGACCTCCATCGGGAACAGCTGCGGCAGCAGCAGCGCGACGACCGAAAACACATAGGCCGCACCGACGCCAAGTCCGATCAGCGTCCACATGTTGGGCGAGCGGTTGCGCAGCGACGACCAGAAGCGCCGGAAGAACGGCTGCGCGGCCCACAGCACCACCGGCGTCGCAAGGACCAGTTCCAGCAAGGCGGCGACGCTTTCGCCGATCCACGCGCGGATAGGCAGCCCCAGCGCCGGACCCATGCTCAGCACCAGCACGCCAATCGACAGCACCGCGCTGACCCACAGACGGCGGGTGAAATCCGCCAGTTCCGGATTGGGCCTGTCATCGAGGCCCGCCACCAGCGGCTCGAGCGCCATGCCGCAGATCTGGCAATCTCCCGGATGATCGGACCGAATCTCCGGGTGCATCGGGCAGGTGTAGACCGTTCCCTCGGGCCCGGCGACCGCGGGAGCGGCGTCCTGCGGTTCCGCAGACCTTGCGCTGTCTAGATACTTTCCCGGAGCCGCCTCGAACTTCGTCTGGCAAGCCTCGGAGCAGAAATAGTTGTGCTTGCCGCCATGCTTCGACATGAAACGGGCCGAAGCACGGTCGACCTCCATCCCGCAAACGGGATCGGTTGCGACGAGATAGTCTTCCGGCGCAGCGGCGAATTTGGCCTTGCAGCCGGCGCTGCAAAATCCGAAATCGCGGCCATCGTGCTCATGATGGTGCGGCGTTTTCGCGAGGTCGACGGTCATGCCGCACACCGCGTCGCGGGTCGGCGCGGCCTCGGTGGCGTTATGGTGATGATGGTGCTGCGCGTGCTCGTCCATGGTCTCGTCTCATTCTGATTGACCCTGTTCTGCACCTTCCCATCATGGTAAGGTCAACACCTCATATGAGTTAAGGGCACCAAGAAAATGCAGATCGGCGAAGCAGCACGGGTGACGGGGGTGTCGGCCAAGATGATCCGGCACTATGAATCGATCGGGCTGATCCCCGAGGCGGATCGGCGGTCGAGCAATTACCGCGACTATGCCGGCAGCGACATCCACCGTCTGGGCTTCATCCGCCGTGCCCGCGACCTGGGCTTTTCGATGCCGGAGATTCGCGAGCTTTTGCGGCTCTGGGGCGACAACGAACGCTCCAGCGGCGAGGTGAAGGCGCTCGCCCTGGGCCATATCGCCGACCTCGACGGCAAGATCGCGCTGCTGCAGGAGATGCGCGACAGCCTGGCGCATCTGGCGCATTGCTGCGAGGGCGACGAGCGGCCGGATTGCCCGATTATCGAGGGGCTCGCCGGACACGCCCCGCTGCATGGATGAGCGTTCGGGTGGGGCCTAGACGCTGAGGCAGAGATATTTGACGTCGAGATAATCCTCGATGCCGTATTTGCTGCCTTCGCGGCCGAAGCCAGACTGCTTGACACCGCCGAAGGGCGCGACCTCGGTGGTGATGAGGCCGGTGTTGACCCCGACCATGCCGTAGTCCAGCGCTTCGGCCACCTTCCAGACGCGGCTTAGATCGCGGGCGTAGAAATACGCGGCGAGCCCGAACTCGGTGGCATTGGCGAGTTCGATCACCTCGTCAACGCTGTCGAATTTGAACAACGGTGCGACGGGGCCGAAGGTCTCCTCACGGGCGATCAGCATGTCGCGGGTGGCGCCGCTGAGGATGGTAGGCTCGAAGAACTGCCCGGTGGTCGGATGGCCGCCGAGCATGACCTTGCCGCCCTTGGAGGTGGCATCCCTGAGATGCGATTCCACTTTCTCGATGGCGGCGCGATCGATCAGCGGGCCGGTCGTGACGCCGGGTGCAAAGCCATCGCCGACGACGAGCTTGCGCACCGCGGCGGCGAGCTTGTCCGCAAACGCGTCATAGACCGAAGCCTGCACGTAGATGCGGTTGGCGCAGACGCAGGTCTGGCCATTGTTGCGGAACTTGGAGATCATCGCTCCCTCGACCGCCGCATCGAGATCGGCATCATCGAAGACGATGAACGGCGCATTGCCGCCCAGCTCCATCGACAGCCGCTTGATCTGCGCCGCTCCCTGCCGCATCAGGATGCGGCCGACCTCGGTTGAGCCGGTAAAGCTGATCTTGCGCACGGTTTCGTTGCTGCAGAACTCGACGCCGATCTCCGGCGCCCTGGTCGAGGGCAGCACACTGAAGATGCCCGCAGGAATTCCCGCCCGCTCCGCCAGCCGCGCCAGCGCAATGGCCGACAGCGGCGTCTGCTCGGCCGGCTTCGACACCATTGCACAGCCGGTGGCCAAGGCGGGCGCGAGCTTGCGCGCCAGCATCGAGCTTGGAAAATTCCACGGCGTGATCGTCGCGACGACGCCAACCGGCTGCTTCAGGACGATGATGCGCTTGTCGGGCTCATGGCCGGGGATGGTGTCGCCATAGACGCGCTTCGCCTCTTCCTTCGACCACTCGATATAGAGCGCGCTGAAATTGACCTCGCCCCTGGCTTCGGCCAATGGCTTGCCCATTTCAGCGGTAAGGATGGTGGCGAGGTCGTCGAGATTTTCGAGGATCAACGTCTGCAGCTTCCCCATCAATGCCGCGCGCTGCTTGCCGGTGAGCGCCGCATAGGCCGGCTGCGCCTTGCCTGCCGCCGCGATGGCCGTGCGGGCTTCGGCGACACCGAAATCGGGGAGCGTAGCGAGGTGTTCGCCCGTCGAGGGATTGATGACGGCGAACGTCGCGCCGTCCCCGGCGGTCTCGACCCATGCCCCACCGACGAAGCCGGCGGCTGGCAGGATGTCACGATGCTTGAGTTTTGAGAGCAGTGTTTCGGCGATGGGCATGGCGGGTCTCCTTGCGGGCGTGTTGTCGCCCGCGACCCGGATCAGCGCAAGAGGCCGTCAGGCGGCCTTGCGTCGCGGCAGGCGGGTCACCTTGGCAGTGGCGAGGCGCTCGCGGATGACGGTGCGTGGTGGCACGGCGCCAGCGCGGAAGCCCTCGGAGAACCAGTCGTCCTCGACGTAGATCAGCGTATTGGTCTGCGCGTCGTAGTGGATGGAGAGGCCCTGGCCGGTGGTGGCGCGGACATGTTGGACGGACTGTGCGTGGCTCATGATGGCCTCCGATGTCTGGCGACTCGCCGCCATTAACATCAGGTTAACCATATTGCCTGAACGCAAAATGACGGAACCGGGGCAGAATTGTGACAAGCTAAGCCGCTGAGACCGCAGCCATTTTACGCGCCGGATCGATGGATCGCGCGCTGGATGCCCGCCCTCGCCTTTTGCCTGCGAACTTCATTCCAGCCAAACCACCTATCGCCCGCCCTCGATCCTGCGCTTGCGCTGGTTGCTGCCGCCAGTGCCGTAGGGATAGTCGGAGACCTGTGGGGCGCTGACGGCATTGAGGCTTTCGATCTCTTCATGGGTCAGCTTCAGCGCCGCGGACTTGAGGTTTTCCGCCAGTTGCTCGGTGTTGCGGGCGCCGAGAATCACCGATGTCACCGCAGGCTGCGCCGCGACCCACGCCAGCGAGACTTCTGCCGGCTTGACGTGGCGTGAGCGGGCGATGGTGAACACGGCGTCAATGATCTGCCAGGTCCGCTCGTGGCTGTTGCGCGGCCCGAACGCCTCCATGCCGCGATTGGGATTCTCACCCAGCCGCGTGGCACCCTTCGGCATTACGTCGCGTTCATACTTGCCGGCAAGCCAGCCGCCGCCGAGTGGCGACCATGGCAGCAGGCCGATGCCGGCATCGAGGCAGGCGGGCACGATCTCGAGTTCGATCTCACGCACCAGCAGATTGTATTGCGGCTGCAGCGTCACCGGCGCCACGAGCCGCTGCGCCTTTGCCACTTCCGCCGCCTTGGTGACCTGCCAGCCCAGATAGTTGGAAAAGCCGTAATAGGCGATCTTGCCGGCATGCACCGCGTCGTCGAGAAAGCGCAGCGTCTCCTCGATCGGCGTCAGCGCGTCCCAGGCATGCATCTGGTAGAGATCGATGCGCTCGAGCTGCAGCCGCTTCAGCGAGTCGTCGAGGGCCGCACCAAGATGGCGCCGCGACAGGCCGTGATCGTTGGGGCCACTGCCCATCGGAAAGCGCGCCTTGGTGGCAACCACCATCTGGCGGGCCTGATTGGGATGGGATTTGAGCCAGCGGCCGACGATCTCTTCCGACACGCCGCCGCTGTAGACGTCGGCGGTATCGATGAAATTGCCGCCGGCCGTCGCGTAGGCATCAAGCATCCGCCCCGACATCGCCTCGTCGGCCTCGCTGCCGAAAGTCATGGTCCCGAGGCAGAGCGCGGTCACGGCCGTGCCGCTGTTTCCCAATCTGCGATAGTCCATCATGTCTCCTCACGCCGTCGGCAGGACACGGAACACCGTGCTGTCCTGAGGCTCGTTGCTGTCTGTCTGCACCACGCGGTCGACCCGGGCAGCGGGTGGTCCGTCGTGCAGTGCCGCGAGCATGCTGGCGACCACTGCAGAGCTGCCGCTGAACACGGCCTCCACCGATCCGTCGCGATTGTTGCGCACCCATCCCACGAGGCCAAGCCGTTCGGCCGTGTCGACGGTCCATGCGCGATAGCCGACGCCCTGCACGCGCCCGGTGACGACGACCCTGACGATCTTGCGGTCGCCTAGAACGTCGCGCCGATCTGCCACGGCACGAACTCGTTGTCGCCATAGCCGAGCAGTTCGGATTTGCTCTGCTTGCCGGAGGCGACGGCAAGAATCTCGTCGAAGATCTCCTGCCCCTTGGCCTCCAGCGAAGTGCCGTCGAGCACGTCGCCGCCATTGATGTCCATATCGTCGAGCATCTTGTGGTAGACGTCCGAATTGGTGGCGATCTTGATCGACGGCGTCGGCTTGCAGCCATAGGCCGAACCGCGCCCTGTGGTGAAGCAGAGGATGTTGGCACCGCCCGCCACCTGCCCCGTCGCCGAGACCGGATCATAGCCGGGCGTATCCATGAACACGAAGCCCTTCTCCGTCACCTGCTCGGCATAGCCGTAAACGGCGGTCAGCGGCGAGGTGCCGCCCTTGGCCGCCGCGCCCAGCGACTTCTCAAGGATGGTGGTGAGACCGCCGAGCTTGTTGCCGGGGGACGGATTGTTGTTCATCTCCATGCGGTTGCGCTCCGCGTAATCTTCCCACCAGTGGATGATGTCGACCAGCTTCTGGCCGATCTCGGGGGTCATGGCGCGCCGCGTCAGCAGGTGTTCGGCGCCGTAAATCTCTGGAGTCTCCGACAGGATCGCCGTGCCGCCATTGCGCACCAGGATATCGGCAGCGACACCAAGCGCCGGATTGGCGGTGATGCCCGAATAGCCGTCCGAGCCGCCACACTGCAGCGCCAGCATCAGTTCCGAAGCCGGCACCGTCTCACGCTTCACCGCATTGACGGTTGGCAGCATGGCGCGAATGAACTCGACACCCGCCTCCACAGTCTTTTTGGTGCCACCCGTTTCCTGGATGGTCATGGTGCGGAACGTCTCGCTCTCGGTGATGTTGTAGGCTTCCTTGAAGCGCGGAATCTGGAAGCCCTCGCAGCCGAGGCCGACCATGATGACGCCGCCCATGTTGGGATTGCTGGCATACCCCCAGGTGGTGCGCTTCAGCGTGTCGAAGATGACGCCGCGATAGTCGATGACGCAGCCGTTCGACTGCTTGAGGGCGATGATGCCATCGATGTTCGGATAGTCATCAAGAATGCCGCTGCGCTCGATCTCCTTGGCGATGAAGCCGGCAACAGTGGTTGAACAGTTCACCGAGGTGAGGATGCCGACATAATTGCGGGTGCCGACCTTGCCGTTGGCGCGCCGGAAGCCCTCGAACGTCGCCTGCTCGGCGCCGGTCAGATATTCGGTCGGGATAACGCCGGCGGAAAAATCATAGTCGCGCTTGAAGGCGCCGTGCTCCGCCCCGATCGAGCAATTGTGCTCATGCACCCATTCACCGGGCGGAATGGCCTGCGTGGCAAAGCCGATGATCTGCCCGAACTTGACCACCGCCTCGCCGGAGCCGATCGCCTTGACCGCGAACTTATGGCCCTTGGGCACGCGCTTGGTGGTGCGGATGCCTTGCGGCGTATCGGTGCCAACATCGAGATTGCCCAACGCCACCGCGATATTGTCGGCGGGATTGAGCAGCAGGGTGCGGGCGGCAGGCTTGGACATGACTTCGGACATGGCGGACTTTGCTCTTGAGCGTTGGGCGCGGGTGGATCGCTTCTACGTGGCACTTGCCCACAATGGCATGCTGGACGACAAGTACCGGCAATTGAATTGCAGAGGCGATGCAACTAACATGTTAGCATGAAGAGCGTCGAAAGTCCTTATCAATTTCTGGACCTGCCGGAGTCGCCGGCACGCGGCAACGTCACCATGTTCGTGACCGAGGCGCTGCGCCGCGCCATCGTGACGCTGGCGCTCAAGCCCGGCGAGGTGCTTGACAAGGGCGCCATCTGCGCGCGGCTCGGGGTGTCGCGCTTTCCGGTATCGGAGGCGCTGGCGCGGCTGCAGGCCGAGGGGCTGGTCGACATCCTGCCGCAGCGCGGCTCGATCGTTTCACGGGTCCGCATTGCCGACGTCGTCGAATACATGCTGATCCGAAAGGCTCTGGAGAGCGAGGCGGTGCGAGCCTTGACCGGCAACCACCGGCCCGAACTGATCGCTACGCTCAAGGCCAATATGAACCAGCAGCGTGCGGCCGCCGAGGTCGACGACCGGGCCGGGTTTCATGAACGCGATCTTGAATTCCATGACATCCTGTTCAACGCCATGGGATTTGCCAAGCTGAAGGCGGTGATCGAGGCCGCCCGCGCAAACCTCGACCGCGGCCGCCGCCTCATCCTCGATCCCCGGCGTCTGACCCACTCGCTGAACGAGCATCAGCAAGTCCTCGATTGTATCGAGGCCGGCGACGGCGCGGGCGCGGCGCTCGCCATGCGCACTCACATCGACTCGGTGACGCAGGAGTTGCTGGTGTTTGCCCGGCAGCACCCCGCGCTGTTCGCCGACGGCAAGCAAGTCGCCACCGACGGCATTCCAGACTTCCCCTTCGGCTAGGATCGTCGGGACCAAAACAAACAAAAAGAGGGAGACACCAATGCTCAAGGGAATACCGCACATCGTCAGTCCGGACCTGCTGTTCGTGCTGCAGGCGATGGGTCACGGCGACCAGATCACCATCGTGGACGGCAATTATCCCGGCGCCAGCGCCGGGCCGGAACTGGTGCGGCTCGATGGCCACTCGGCGACCGATGTGCTGGACGCCATCCTGACGCTGATGCCGCTCGACGACTTCGTAGACGATCCGGCAGTCTGCATGCAGGTGGTGGGCAATGCCGGCAAGCGCGAGCCGATCATGGACGATTTCGAGGCCATCATCAAAAAGCACGAGCCGAAGATGAAGCTGACCTCGCTGGAGCGCTTCGCCTTCTACGACCGCGCCAATTCCGGCTACGCCATAGTCCAGACCGGCGAGCACCGGCTCTACGGCAATGTCATTCTCAAGAAGGGCGTCATCCGGCCCCACAAATGATCGGGCAACTGGACGCCTCCACCGAAAGTCGCCCTCGACCATTCGGCCCCATGCCGCTAAGGCAACCCCCAAACTGACCGGAGTTCTGCACTATGAAACTGCTGCGTGTTGGCGCCAAGGGCGCCGAGAAGCCCGCTATCCTCGCCGCCGACGGCACCTACCGCGACATTTCGAGCATCGTGCCGGACCTCGCGGGCACCGCGTTGACGCCGGCCGGGCTCGACAAGATCAGGGCCGCCGACACGTCCAAGCTGCCGGTGCTCGACAAGAATTCCCGCATCGGACCCTGCGTCGGCCAGGTCGGCAAGTTCATGTGCATTGGCCTCAACTACGCCGACCACGCCGCCGAGACCGGCGCCGCCATTCCGGCCGAGCCGATCCTGTTCATGAAGGCCACCAGCGCCATCATCGGCCCGAACGATACGGTCATCCTGCCCAAGAATACCCTGAAGCCCGACTGGGAAGTCGAGCTCGGCGTCGTCATCGGCAAGGAAGCCCGTTACATCGAAGAAAAGGACGCGCTGGATCATGTCGCCGGCTACTGCGTCGTCAACGACCTGAGCGAGCGCCATTTCCAGACCGAACGCGGCGGCCAGTGGACCAAGGGCAAGTCGGCCGACACCTTCGGCCCCATCGGCCCCTGGCTGGTCACCAAGGACGAAGTGCCCGATCCGCAGAACCTCAAGATGTGGCTCGAAGTCGACGGCCACCGCTACCAGGACGGCTCGACCAAGACCATGATCTTCGGCGTCGCCCACGTCGTCGCCTACCTCAGCCAGTTCATGAGCCTGCAGCCGGGTGACGTCATCACCACCGGCACGCCTCCGGGCGTCGGCATGGGCCAGAAGCCCGATCCGGTCTGGCTGAAGGCGGGCCAGACCATGCGGCTCGGCATCGAGGGCCTCGGCGAGCAGACCCAGAAGACGGTCGCCTACAGCGCTTGACTGTGACGGGTGGCACGGGCATGGCGCATCGCGACTGAGCGGAGCGCACGATGTCTGAGCCGCCCCACAGTGACGAGCTGCCGCGCGGCACCGCCAGCGAGGTCTTTGTCGCGTTTCTGTCGCTGGGCCTCACAAGCTTCGGCGGACCGGTTGCGCATCTCGGCTATTTCCGCTCCGCCTTCGTCGAACGCCGCCGCTGGCTGACCGATGCGGCCTACGCCGACCTCGTGGCGCTCTGCCAGTTCCTTCCGGGTCCTGCATCGAGCCAGGTCGGCATCGCCATCGGCAAACTGCGGGCGGGGTATGCCGGCGCGCTCGCCGCCTGGGTGGCTTTCACCCTCCCCTCAGTGGTCGCACTGCTCGGCTTTGGCTACGGCATCACCAGGTTCGATCCTGACGCCATGGACGGGATCCTGCACGGCCTGAAGCTCGCGGCATTGGCCGTCGTCGCCAATGCGGTCTGGCAGATGACGCGGACGCTGACGCCCGATCTGCCGCGCATCGGCGTGGCACTTGCCGCGGCAGCGGTCGCGTTGCTGCTGCCATCGAGCATCACCCAGATTGGCATCCTCGCGGTTGCCGGGGGACTGGGTATGGCGCTGCCACAAAGTTGGTCAACGCCGCTGCCTGCCCAGGCTCACGGATCGCGTCGCGGGGCGGTCTTGTGGCTGGCCGTGTTCTTCGTGCTGCTTGCCGCGTTGCCGCTCGCGGCTGCACTGACCGGCAACCATACGCTTGCCATAGCAGAGAAATTCTATCGCACCGGCTCGCTGGTGTTCGGTGGCGGCCACGTGGTGCTGCCGCTGCTCGACGGCGAACTGGTGAAGCCCGGACTGATCGCCCCGGACCTGTTTCTTGCCGGATATGGTGCCGCGCAGGCGGTGCCGGGTCCGCTCTTCAGCTTTGCCGCCTACGCCGGCGCCATGCTGCAGATGCCACCCAACGGCCTGCCCGGTGCGGCGCTGGCCCTGGTGATGATCTATCTGCCGTCATTCCTGCTGGTGTTGGGGGTCCTGCCGTTGTGGCAGGGCCTGCGCGGCAACCCACGCTTGCGGAGCGGTCTCGACATGGCCAACGCGGCGGTCGTCGGCCTGCTGCTTGCGGTGTTGTGGGACCCGGTTGCGACAACGGCGATCCGGGGCTGGACGGATATCGTGTGGGCGGTCGCCGCCGTGGTCTTGCTGCGGCTGCGCTGGCCCCCCTGGATCGTCGTGCTGCTCAGCGCCGCGGCCGGCTATCTGGTCGGAAACTAAGGACGCCGCGCCACGAGGTCGATTTCCACCAGCGCGCCTACCGCCAGTGCCGTGACCCCGACGGTGGTACGGGCAGGTAGCTCGCCCGGGGTGAAAAAGCTCGGCCAGAGCGCATTCAGAGCCGCATAGTCGCGCTCGAACCGGGTGAGGTAGATCCGCGCCATGGTCACGTGTTCGAGCCCGAGCCCGATGCCAGCGAGCACAATCTTGAGGTTTTCGACGACGCGGCGGGTCTGCGCCTCGATGCCATCGGGCAAGGCGGCGTCGGGCGCTTCAGGGTTGGTCGGCATCTGGCCGGTGACAAATACCCAGCCATCCGCCTCGACCGCGTGCGAAAACGGCGCAACGGGCCGGGGCCCGGCGGCAATCATGTGGCGAATGAGCAAGGACATGAGGCGGCTCCACGGGCGAATTAAGGCGATGTTCAGCTGAGGACGGCAATTGTCAACCAGCGCCCCCCTTGCCAGCGCCGCCCGGGCACCCCACACATAGACAGCGCAAACTGGGTGAAGGTCGGCATTCGGCGGCCAATGAGGAGTAGACGGACCGCATGCTCGACCTGCTGCACCAGCTTTCGGATTATCTCAGCTTCGTGCTCGAGAGCATTTCCGACAATTTCTGGCTTTCGATGCTGTTCATCTTTCTCGTCTGCATCGGCGAGGCGGTGTTCATCGTCGGCCTCCTCGTCCCTTCGCTGCCCATCCTCCTGCTCACCGGCGGCATTATCGCCCAGGGCGGGCTCCCCTTCTGGCCGATCTACTTCGCTGCGGTTGTCGGAGCGGTGATCGGCGACGCCATCTCGTATGGTGTCGGATATCTGCTGAAGGATCGCATCAAGACGATCTGGCCGTTCAAGAATTACCTGCCGCTGATCGCCCAGGGCGAAACCTTCTTCGCAAGGCATGGCGGCAAGGCCATCTTTATCGGCCGCTTCATCACCGGCGTGAAGGCCGTGATTCCCGGCGTCGCCGGCATGCTGGGCATGTCGTACCGGCATTTTACCATCATCAACGTGATTTCCGCCTTCGTCTGGGCCGCGGCACATATCCTGCCCGGCATGCTGCTGACCGGCTATCTGAAGTCGATCGGGCTCAGCCTTGAACTGGTGATCATCGTGGGCGCCCTGGTGCTGACCGTGCTGTTTCTTGCCATTCACTACTGGAAGCGCATCCTGCTGCTGTTCACCCCCTATCTCGGCAATCTGGGGAAATCGCTGGAAGCCCGCTTCAAGAAGCAGCCCGACGCCACGCACTAGGTCGACGGCTGCCGGCCGTTCACAAACTCCTCACTGGACAGCGGGGCCGGGCTGGAGAAGACTGCTGCGATGCTGAGGTTTACCGCCTTGTTCCGCCGCCTTGCCGCTCCGCTCGCCGGACTGCTGCTTGGCCTTGCTGCGATTCTGCCGGGCGTCCTTGCAGAGGATGCGTCGGGGAGCGCAAAGCTGGACCAGCTGTTTGCCGACCTGAAGCTGGCGCCGAGCGCCGAGGTGGCCAACGAGATCACCCAGAAGATATGGATTTACTGGACCACGCCATCGGATCCGGCGCTTGCCCGGCACATCGCGGACGTATTGTCGGACCGGCAGGTCGGGGACCTCAGCGGAGCACTTGAGATTCTCAACAAGGTGGTCGTCGACTACCCCGACTATGCCGAGGGCTGGAACCAGCGCGCCACGATCTACTTCCTGCTCGACAATTTCGAAGGCTCGCTGGCCGATATCGACAAGACGCTGGCGCTGGAGCCGCGGCACTTCGGCGCGCTGGCCGGCCGGGTAATGATCTATCTGCGGCAGGGCAAGCGCCCGGAGGCGCTGAAAGACATGATCGCCGCGCTGGCGATCCATCCCTTCCTGAGCGAACGACAGCTCTTCCCCGAGTTGCAGCAGGACGTAACCCGGATTTGATCCCGCAAACTTCGAGGACCACCTGATGGCAGACGAATATCTCGTCGAGCGCGAGGACGCGCCGACGCACGGCCGCTACGTCGTCCACCTGTCCGATGGGCAGGAGGCGGAGATGACCTACACCAAGGTGGCGCCTGGCACGCTGGCCTTCGATCATACCGGCGTGCCGCGGGAGTTTCGCATGGCCGGAATTGCCCTGAAACTGGTGGAGCGCGGCATTGCGGACGCGCGCAGCGAGGGCAACAAGGTGGTGCCCGCCTGCTCCTACGTCGCGGCGCAGTTCAAGCGCCACCCCGACTGGGCCGACCTGCTGGCCTGACGGGCCGGTCGCACGGCGGCCCAATCAGCATCAGCCACAGCAACCAATTGGCGGTTCGCGGCTTGATGCGTTATGAACCATGCCATGTCGCCTCTCGCCGTGACCGCCCTCGTGGCCGCCATGGCACTTTCAACCGGTAGCGGCGTGGGCGCCGAACCCGAAGCGTTGACTCCCCAATCGATCAACGCAGCACAGCTCGAAACCATCCCGGCCGAGTACGTCGCAGCTCCAGCGGGCGACCCCGAAACGACCGACCCTCAGGCAACCGTCCCGGACCCGGCCATCGTGCGGCTGCAGGTGCTGCTTGACCGGGCCGGCGCCTCGCCCGGAGTGATCGACGGGTTTGACGGCGACAACGTCCGAAAGGCCATCGCCGCCTTCGAACTGATGCAGGGCCTGCCAGCCGAAGGCGAACTGACCTCGGACTTGCTGGCTGATCTCGACAGCGCCGAACCCGTGATCGGCGCCTACACGATCGTGGCGGACGATCTCTCCAAGATCGTTGCTGAGATTCCCGACGACTACGCCGAAAAGGCAAAGCTCGAGTTCCTCGGCTACACCAGCGTGGCTGAGGAACTCGCTGAGCGTTTCCACATGGACATCGACCTGCTGGCGATGCTCAATCCGGATGCGCAATTCGCCGAGGGCGATCAGATTTTCGTCGCCGCCTATGGCCCCAACCTGAAGGGCGAAGTGGCGCGCATCGAGGCAGACAAGACGCAGCGGCAGGTGCGCGCCTATGATGCGGAGGATCACCTGCTGGCCGCCTATCCGGCGACCATCGGCAGCCCCGATAACCCGTCGCCGAGCGGCACGCACACCGTCGACGCCATCGCGCCGATGCCGACCTATACCTATAACCCCAATATCAATTTCCAGCAGGGCGACAACGCCGAGGTGTTGACCATTCCACCCGGTCCAAACGGTCCTGTGGGCTCGATGTGGATCGACCTTTCGGAGCCGACGTTCGGCATCCACGGCACGCCCGAGCCGTCCAAGATCGACAAGACGGCCTCGCATGGATGCGTGCGGCTGACCAACTGGGACGCCGAGGAGCTGTCACAGATGGTGAAGCCCGGCGTGCCCGTCGAGTTCGTCGGATAGCCGGCCTTCAGGCGCTCTTGCCGAGCGGGAACTTGCCGCCCTCGCGCGCCGGATCGAACACCACGACACGGTTCCGGCCCTCTTCCTTGGCGCGGTAGAGCGCGGCATCCGCCATGTCGGCGACCTGCTCCACCGGCTCGCCCGGCTCGGCGAGGCAGGCGCCGATGCTGACGGTGATCGGCACGCTGCGCCCGTCGGAAAGCTGCACCGGATCGGCACAGAGCCCGCGCTTCACCGTGTCGGCGATGCTGCGCAGACCCTTGATGCCGAGGTCATTGATGAGCACGATGAATTCGTCGCCGCCCCAGCGTCCGCAGACATCGGTCGGCCGGATGATCGCGGCAAGCCGGCGGGCCGTCTCGATCACCACCTGATCGCCGGCCTGATGGCCGAAACTGTCATTGATCTGCTTGAACCGGTCGACGTCGATCAGCAGCATGGCGATCCGCGCGCCGGACCGCTCGGCTCGCTCCTGCACGCCGGCAAATGCATCGATGAAGCCGCGCCGATTGGGGATCGAGGTCAGCTGGTCCATATAGGCCAGGGCCTTCAGCTCTTCGGTGCGCTCCTGCACCAGGCTCTCCAGCATGCGGGTGTTGTCGCCGACCGATGACGCCATCGCGGCAAAGGCGCGTGACAGACGGCCGATCTCGTCACCGCCGCGATCGGGTTTGACCGGCGAGAGGTCGCCCTCTTCGATGGCGACGACGCCCAGTTCCACCCGCGCCAGCCGGTCGAGCACACTGCGCTTGAAGATGACGACCACCGTCGCTGCCGCCAGCAGCATCAGCGCGACCAGCAGCAGGCCGATGGGAAGGAACAGGCCGCGGTCGATGATCTGATCGACGTCCATGAAGGTGACGTTGTACCAGCCGAGCCGGTCGAGGTAGCCGATGCCAACCAGCATCTCCCGGCCGTTGACGCGCATGAACTGTGAGCGGACCAGCACGTCGCCGGACGTCACGTCCTTCATCATCTGCATCAGCTGCGCCCGGTCCGCCGGCCGGTCGAGCAGGCTGTAGATGGTCTTCTTGTTGGAGATGTCCTTGGTAAGGCTGTGGAAATCCACCAGCTTGGGGTCGCGGTGCGCCTGCAGCGCCCCCGACGGATCGACGAACATCGACTGCACGCCGGTCTGCGGGAAATCCACCACCTGACGGATGAAGGCGGTGAGATCGAGACCGCTGCCGAGCACGCCGAGCACCCTGTCGCCATCGCGGATCACGCAGTTGATCCAGACCTTGGTGACGTCCAGCACATCGTCATGGTCGACGTTGAGGTGACATCCCGCCCCCATGGCGGCGGTGGCGTAGTACCAGCCGTCGCGTGGATTGTCGCGGCTGAGACGGTGGCTGAACTGCTTGCCGGCGTATGAATTGGCGGCGTCGTTGAAATAGTAATTGCCCGACGCGTTGACGACGAAGAAATAACTCTTGTCGCCGAACGAGTCCCGATAATGCTCAAGCTCGGCAATGCCGCGGGCCTGCTTTGCCGGATCGCTCTCGTCCTGTGCCCAGTCCCAGATCACCGGGGAGCGGGCCAGCGTTTCGGCGAGCGTGACTTCCTGCATCAGCGCGCCCAGCCCGCGATAGCGATCGAACAGTATCTGCTTTTCCGCGAACAGCGTGCCGAGCTTCTCGACGGTGCTGTTGACCATCCAGGTGAAGGCAAAATAGGCGGGCACCGAAATGACCAGGAAGGCCGCCAGCGTGAGCAGCAGAATGCGCGTTCTGAGGCTCGACGCCAGCGCGCTGCGGAAGTTCAACCAGGTCATCGTTCGCCGGGCCCGCGAGGCAATCAGGTACGCCCTGAAATCGCTAAAGTGAAGCCCCAACTATGGCTGGCAGGTTGTGAACAGACTCCTAATTCCGCACGGTCGCGCGGCGCCTTGTCGCAACCCTAGGATGCGAGAAACCGCTGCACGGCGCGCAGTTCGTCCTGCCGGATTTCGTGACCGCCCTGATGCCAGGCAATTTCCGACTGCGCCCCCTGCGCAGTGAACCAGGCGCCCAGCTTCTCGGTCATCGGCGCGGGACAGATCGGATCGTTGCGACCTGCGGTGATCAACAGCTTCCTGCCGGCCAGGCCCGGCTGCGGCCGGGGCGCAAACGGGATCAGGGGATGCATGAGGATCGCCTTGTCGAACAGCTCCGGCGCCTCGAACATGACCGAGGCGAGGATGTTTGCTCCGTTGGAATAGCCGAGGCCGATGACCTGCGGCGGGCGGACGGCACCGGTGGTGGTTCGGACAAACTCCGCCGTCTTGGCCGTGGCACGCGCCAGATCGGCCATGTCGTAGACGCCCTCGCCGGTGCGCCGGAAATAGCGCAACGCTCCCCCCTCGGACACGTCGCCGCGCACCCCGACGCGGCGCGCCTGCGGCAGCAATTGCGCCGCAAGGTCCATGAACTGGTGCTCGTCGCCGCCCGTGCCGTGGAAGAGGAAGATGACGGGCGCGTCCGCCGCGGCGCCCGGCGCGTCAACGAAGTCGTATTGAGTGCTCATGTGCGTGCTTCCTGTTCCAGACTCTGCAGATGCGCTTCGAGCTGTGCCCTCAGGTGCTCATGCTGGGTGGGCAGTTTCAACGCCTGCCCCAGCGCCTGAGTGTCTTCGTCGCGATCGAACCCCGGCTCGTTGGTGGCCACTTCGAACAGCACGCCACCCGGTGTGCGGAAATAGATCGCCCAGAAATAGTCGCGGTCGATCACCGGCGTCACCTGATAGCCGGTGTCGAGCAGCGCCTTCCTGACTTCAAGCTGCCTTGTGCGGTTCTCGACCGCGAAGGCGATGTGGTGAACGGAGCCGGCGCCAAGATCGGCCCGGCCGACATCGGGCAGCGTCTCGATGTCGATGAAATCGGCGCCGTTGCCGTCGGGGCGCACCAGCCGCTTGATGCCATTGCGGCTTTCGGCCTCCGCATACCCCATGAACTTCAGCAGTTCCTCGGTGGCCCCGCCATCCTTGAGACGCAGCGAAGCCGAGTGGAAGCCACGGATCGCCACGTCGGCACCGACGCCGCCACCGACCCAGGGCGCGCGACCGTCGCCCGGAACCTCGACCAGCGCCAGCGCGTCGCCCTCCGGCGCGCGAAAGCTGAGCTGCTTCTGGCCGAAGCTCTCGCCGGGTTCAAGGTCGCCGATGCGCTCGGCCGCGAGCCGGTCCTGCCAGTATGGCAGCGCGCCCTGCGGCACCGAGAATACGGTGGTGCCCACCTCGCCAGTGCCCGGCCGGCCCCGCGCGATGTGCGGAAACGGGAAATGTGTCATCACCGTGCCGGGCGTGCCGTGTTCGTCACCGTAATAGAGGTGATAGACACTGGGCTCGTCGAAATTGACCGTCTGCTTGACGCGGCGAAGGCCCAGCGTGCCAGTGAAGAAGCCGTTGTTGACGGCGGCATCCTTGGCCATCGAGGTGACGTGGTGCAGCCCCTTGATCTGATCCAGCATTTGTCTCTCCTTGTGGCGAACTGCCCTGTGGCACCCGCCTGTTGCCGGAGATATGGCGCGGGACGCTGCGATGCACGAGAGCGAACGGGGGCAAAGGATTGTCGCTCTCAGATGAACAATGCCGGTCGTCCCGCGCTCTGAGGGTATTGCTGCGCTCCAGACTCGCATAGCGTCCGCTCCGGAGGCGCGGCGATGATGAATGAAGTGCTGGATCGCAAGGCTATAGAGGCGCTGCTTGCCCAAGGCGGGCCGCTCAAGCTCAGCGACGCCAACCTGTCGGCGGCCAACTTCAGCCGGCTCGACCTGACAGGCGCGGAGTTCAGCACCTGCCGCTTCGTCGGCGCTGACTTCACCGGGGCGGTCCTGAGCGAGACGAAATGGAACCGCTGCGATGGCAGCAGGGCCAAATTTGTTGGCGCAACGCTGCTCGATGCCAGCTTCGAGACCTGCAATTTCACCGCTGCGGACTGGTCGCGCAGCAAGCTGACCTCGGCGGGCTTTAGCGGCTCCAAGCTCAGCGGCGGCAATTTCACCGAATGCGGATCGATCGGGCTGAGCTTCAGGGAATGCCTGCTGGTCGGGACGCTGCTGATGGGCATGAGCTTTCGCAAGACCGAGTTGCTCGACCTCGATATGAGCGAGGCGGACCTGCGCGGCGTCGATTTCCGCGACACCGTCTTCACCCGCTGCTCGATGCGGGAGGCCGTGCTGAAAACGGCAAAGTTCGAGGGCGCGGACCTCCGCGGTTGCGACCTTGGACAGATCGCGCTGGTTGACGCCGGACTGTTTCGCGGCGCGACGATCTCGAAGCTGCAGGCCTCGAGCCTGTTACGCGGCTTCGGGCTGCACGTGGTGTAGCGGATCAGGATGTCGCCAGGTCGCGGAACTTCAGGCTTTCTACGGTGTCGCCGGTAGGACGATATTCCAGTCCGATCAGGCCGTCATAGCCCGCTGACTTCAGCCAGTCGAGACGGGTTTGCCAGTCCAGCCTGCCGCTGCCCGGCTCGCCGCGGCCACCGGTATCGGCAAGGTGCACATGGACAACGCGGTCGAGCCGCCCCTGCAGCACGTCTTCGATCTCCTCGCCCATCACGGCGGAGTGGTAGATGTCGTAAAGCAGCCGGACTTCCGGGCGATCCACCTCGTCGACGATATCGAGGCCTTCGACGGTCGAGGTGAGGTAGTAGCCGGGATGGTCGATGCGGTCGTTGAGCGGCTCCAGCGCCAGCACCACCCCGCTGCCCTCGACAATCTTCGCGGCCTCCTTCAGCACGCGGACCAGAGCGGCATGCTGCGCAGCGCGCGGCGCGGCCGAAATCTCGTCGCCGGACTGGGCGATCAAGACCCTGGCCCCCAGTTGCAGCGCCGCCATCAATGAAGTTCTCACGCCGTCGAGAAACACCGCATGTGACTCGGGATCGGTGATGCGAGCGATGGGTTCGCAGAGGACTGCAGCGAGCGGCAGGCCGGTCGCATCGAGCGCGGCCTTTACCGCATCGAGATCGCGATTGCTCCAGCGCCAGAACTCCACCGCATCGAGGCCCGCGGCCCTCGCGGCATGGATGCGCTCCGGCAAAGAGTCGAACTCACGCACGAACAGCATGTCGATGCAGCCGCTGTAGCTAAACCCAGACGTCATGCGCCACCCGATCGGAATTGCCGAAGATCGAGATGTAGCGTGCGATCTCCTTTGGATCGCCGGTTGCCTTGCGTGGGTTGTCGCTGAGTTTCACCGCCGGATGCCCATCCGCTTCGATGACCTTGCAGACCAGCGAGATGGCCTCAATGCCCTTGATCGGGCGAGGCGAGCAGCCATCGAAATCGTTGGTGAGGTTGGTGCCCCAGCCGAAGGCCATGCGGACGCGCCCATCGAAGTGGCGATAGGTCTGCTCAATGCTGTCGACGTCGAGCCCGTCGGAGAAGATCAGGAGCTTTTCGCGCGGGTCGCGGCCGCGCTCTTTCCACCAGGCCATGATCTTTTCGCCCGCTTCGATGGGCGGCGCGCTGTCCGGACGGAAGCCGGTCCAGTTGGCCACCCAGTCGGGGGCGTTCTTGAGGAAGGCGGTGGTGCCGAACGCATCGGGCAACACGATCAGCAGATTGCCGCCATAGTACTGGTTCCAGTCCTGCAGCACCCGATAGGGCGCGTCGCGCAGCGCCGCCTCATTGGGGGCGATTGCTGCCAGCACCATCGGCAGTTCATGCGCATTGGTGCCGAGCGCCTCGAGATCATTGTCCATGGCGAGCAGCACATTCGAGGTGCCGGTGAAGGCCTCGCCGATGCCCTCCTTCAGAGCCTCGACGCACCAGCGTTGCCACAGGAAGGAGTGCCGACGGCGGGTGCCGAAATCCGAGATGTGGAGCTTCGGCAGCTTGCGCAGTTGCTCGACCTTGGACCACATCTTGGCCTTGGCGCGCGCATAGAGCACATCGAGCTCGAACGGCCCCAGCACCTTCAGCGCAGCGCGCGAACGCAGCTCGTTGATGATCGCGAGGGCCGGAATTTCCCACATCGAGGTGTCGGTCCACAGCCCGTGGAAGGTCAGCTCGAACTGCCCGTCCTTGCGCTTCAGCTCGTATTCGGGGAGTTGGAAACGGCCGAGCCAGTTGAGGAAGCCCGGCTCGAAGATCTGCGTCTTGCCGGCAAAACTGTTACCGGCCAGCCAGATCATCTCTTTCTTGGCGAATTTCAGGGTCCGCGCGTGATCGAGCTGGGCCCGGAGCTCATCCTCGTCGATCTCATCGGCAAGCCGCACCTTGCTGGTGCGGTTGATCAGCCCGAACGTCGCCTGTACCCGCGGGTAGAGGCCCCAGATCATCTGCAGCATCAACAGCTTATAGAAATCCGTATCGAGCAGCGAGCGGACGATCGGGTCCAGCTTCCAGGTGTGGTTGTAGACCCGGCGCGCAATGTCGGTCTTTGGCATCTGCAGTCCGTCTCCCACTCGCCCGCCGGTTTTAGGGGGAACGCCGCCGGAAATAAAGGCCGCGCGGCTGATAGCGTCACAATTCTCCTACCAGCGAAAAGATTCTTCACCAGCGAGCCGCAATTCGCGCCGATTGCCCTTGCCGCCAGGGGTCAGACTGGGCGAAATGCGCGCCACGAGACCAATGCTATTCCCGGAGACATCATGGCGGACCTCAACGGCAAGATCACCCTCATCACCGCGGCCGCCCAGGGCATCGGTCTGGCCTCGGTGCATGCCTTCCTGGCGGCCGGCGCCACCGTGATTGCCACCGACATCAACGCTGAGAAGTTGAGTGAACTGGATGGCGTCAAGGGCGTCACCACGCGGGTGCTCGACGTGCTGTCGACCGATGCGGTCAACGCCGCGGTGAAGGCCATCGGCCGCATCGATGTGCTCTTCAACTGCGCCGGCGTCGTCCACAACGGCACCATCCTCGAGTCCACCGACCAGGACCTCGAATTCGCCCTGAACCTCAATCTGTGGGCGCAGGTGCGGACCATCAAGGCGGTGCTGCCGCAGATGCTCGAGCGCGGCGACGGCGCCATCGTCAACATGTCGACGGTAGCAAGTTCGGTGAAGGGCGTGCCCAACCGCTTCGTCTATTCGGCCAGCAAGGCCGCGGTGATCGGGCTGACCAAATCGGTCGCCGCGGACTACGTGACCAAGGGCATCCGGGTGAACGCAATCTGCCCGGGCACGGTGGACTCGCCATCCCTGCACGAGCGCTGGAAGGCGACCGGCGACTTTGAGGCGGCGAAAAAGGCGTTCATCGCCCGCCAGCCGATCGGACGCATCGCGCGGCCCGATGAGGTCGCTGACCTCGCAGTGTATCTGGCAGGCGCCACTTACACGACCGGGCAGATCCACGTCATTGACGGCGGCTGGACGGCGTAAGCGCCCCGGACCGCACCTCGAAGGGCTCAGGGCACCCTCTTCCCGCAAGGGGAGAGGGCATGACTGGTGGACCGGCACGAGGGGGATGGGCGACCCTATTTCACTTCGACCAGCATGCCGCGGTCAGCGAGTTCCATGCCAAAGCCGGGGGCGGTGCCGAATCTTGAGCCTGCCGTTGACCGGCAGTGCCTCGCCCGCGAACAGGTCGCCGAACACCGGCTGGATGGTTTTGCCGTCGGCGCTGGCCGCCACGTATTCGCAGAAGGCGGGGCCGGTCTGGCTGGCGATGAACTGGTAGGAATATGGCCCGCTGCCATGCGGGATCACTGGAATGTCATAGGCGGCGGCATGCGCCGCGATCTTCAGCAGTTCGGTCAGGCCGCCGACCCACATCACGTCGGGCTGCAGGATGTCGAGCGTGCGCTCCTCGATCAGCCGGCGGAAGCCGTAGCGGGTGTATTCGTGCTCGCCGGTGGTCCATTTGACGAACGGGATGCGCCGCTTGATGGCGCGGAAGCCCTCGACATCGTCGGGCGACAGCACCTCCTCCCACCAGTGGATGTTGAGGTGCTTGGCAGGCTTCCGCCAGCCGGATGGCGTAGTGGACGGTGAGCGACATGTAGCAGTCGACCATCAGCGGGAAGTCCGGGCCGACCGAGGCGCGGTGGCGGGCAAGAAACTCGACATTCTTGCGCAGTCCCTCCTCGCCGTCGAAATGGCTGTGCGGCAGCGGCACCTTGGCGCCCCAGAAGCCGAGCGCCTTGATCGCGGCCGGGTCCGGCGCCGGTGCAGTAGAACGTGATTTCATCGCGGCTGAGGCCGCCGATCAGATTGTAGACCGGCTCCTGCCGCACCTTGCCGATCAGATCCCAGAGCGCCAGATCGACGGCGCTGATCGCCATGATCGGCAGGCCCTTGCGGCCGTAGGGCAGCGAGGAGCGGTAGAGCTCGTCCCAGATCTGGTTGACGTTGCGCGCGTCCTCACCAACCACGAAGCGGGCGAAATGGTTGCGGATCATCCAGGCGGCCGGCGCGCCGCCCGAGCCGGTGGCAACGCCGATGGTGCCGTCCTCGGTCTCGATCTCGACCACCAGCGCAGCCAAGCACGCCGATGCCCCAGCTCGAGCGCTTCTCGCGATATTTCGGATAGCCCGACATCGGGTTGGAGATCAGGCTGTCGACCAGCCAGTGCTGCGAGATGCCCGGCTTGAAATAAGTGCCGCGCCTTCGCCGACGGCTGCCAGTGTATGGACGCGCAGGTCCTTGATCCGGAACGCCGTGCTCATGGCGGTAGAACACCCGCTTCAGCGGCACCTGCACCGGCACGTTGTCGGGATGCGTCTCCATGATGTCGGCCATGTGCTTCCACCAGCGCTTCATGATCTCGGTGTCCGGCAACTGGTCCATGGTGTGATTGTCAGTCCGCGTCAGGATGCCGAACAGATGGTTCGACTCCGGATCGAGCCAGATGGAGTAGTCGGACACGCCCGCATCCTGCAGCGCCTTGCGAGTTCGGGAAAGATCTCGTCGTGCCGCTTCTCGTATTCGGCGGCCTGTCCCGGATTGAGGTTCATGCGAAAGGCGATACGTTCGGACATGCTGGAGCCTATTTCTGCTGATGGGCGACGGCCATCGACTGGATCGTAGTGTCGCGGACGTGTTCGAGATGGCGGCGGTAGGCCGCGACCGCCGCATCGAGCGTCGCCGGCGACCACCGCCTCGGCGACCTCGACGTGCTGCGCCACCGACTTCTCGATGACACCGGGCACCCCGCTCGCGACGCGGCGCATGTCGAGTCCGACATCGTAGAGCCCCTGCGCGAGCGTGGTGAGGAGACTGTTGCGGGCGCCGTCGTTGAGCGCCTGGTGGAATTCGATGTCGAGCAGGCCGGAAGGCGACCGGATCATGATGGAAGGCGCGGCCGTCGATGGCGAGCTTCAGGATGCGCTGCCGCTGTTCGGGCGCTGGCGCGACGGTGCAGAGCCGCACCAGTTCGAGGTCGACGACGGCGCGCGCCTCGAAATGCTCGTTCACGTCGTAGTCGCTCGACCGAAAGCATCACGCTGAACGGCGCCACAAGCCGGCTCGGCGAAAGGTCGGTGACGGTGTAGCGGCCGCCCTGGCGGCTCTCCAGCACGCCCATCAGCGTCAGCGCCTTCAGCGCCTCGCGCAACGGCGGCCGCGAGATGCCGAAGGCAATCCCCATCTGCTGCTCGGTCGGCAGGCGGTCGCCGGATTTGAGATTGCCGGACTTGATCATCGCCATGATGCGGTTGGCGACCTGCTCGGAGATAGACCGCCGCTCCAGCGCGCCACCACCGAAATTTGCCTTGGCGGGAGCGGGTGCGTTGACCGCGGCGACAAGATCGGCGAACGCGTCCGGCGCTTCTGCGCACTGTCACCGCCTGATCTGCTGCCAGCTTCGCCAATTTCACAATCCCAGTCGATAGAAGCTGTTGGCGTTGTCGCGGTAGATCTTCTGCGTGTCGGTCTTCGACATGCCGAGTTCGGCAAAGGCGCGATCGAGCACCTCGACCCAGCGCGGCAATGAGGTCGCCGCAGGCAGATCGGCCAGTCGCCCGCATAGATGGTGCGATCGGGACCGAAGCTTTCGAGCGTCGCAGCGATGTAGGGCCGAAGATCGGCTTCGGTCCAGTTCTTGTGATCGGCTTCTACCGGCAGGTCTGACAGCTTGCATCCAGAGGTTGGGGTGCCTGGCCAGCTCGGCGATCGTCGGCGCGATATTGCGCCGCATGCCCGCCACTTGATGCCTGGCTTGCCGCAGTGATCGAGGATCATCTTCACGTTTGGAATCAGCTTGCACGAACTCGCGCACGAATATCCATCTGCGTGTAGTTGACGTTGATCTCGAAGTGATAGCCGAACTTCTCAAGCAGGTTGACGCCCTCGACAAAACCGGGGCTGAGCGTCAGCCCACGCGGATCGGCGTCGAACTCGACGATGCGGCGGATGCCTCTGACCGCCGGGTGCTTGCTCTTCATCTCCTCGAGCAGCGGCTCGACGCGCGAACCCCACTCCAGCGGCGCCATCGGCACGATCGCCTTGAGGCCGGGATCGCGCCTTGCCTCGTCCTCGACGAATTCGATCTCCTCGATGTACTGCCCGAGGCGGGCGTAGAAATCGGCGTAGCATTCGAGGAACACCATAGCCTCGACCTCGACCGGCCCAAGATCGCGCCGATAATCCTCAACGTGATAGGGATGGCCGTAGAGCGGGTGGCCGTCAAAGGCGCTGTAGCGCAACCGGGTCTGGTCCCAGACGTGCAGGTGCGTGTCGATGATCGGAAAATCGGGCATGATCGCGCTCCTTTCGTCCCGCTAGCGGGTCAGCTTGAAGTCTTTGGGGTCAGGCGTCTTGAGCGTCAAGCCAAAGCCCGGCTTGTCGTCGCTCAGATTGATGAAACCGTCTTTGGCCTCGGGCTCGCCGTCGAAAATGTACCAGAACAGCTCGTTGCCGACCTCGACCGGCACCTTGGGGAAATACTCCGAGATCGGCGCGGCGTAGCTCGACATCGAGACATGGTAGTTGTGCATCTGCCCGGCGTGCGGAATGACCGCAACGTCATACGCCTCGCAGAGGTCAGCGATCTTCTTGGCGGCGGTGATGCCGCCGACGCGGTTTACATCGAACTGCGCGATGGCGAAGCTCTTCCTGTCCAGCGCCTGGCGGAAGCCGTGCAGGGTATATTCATGCTCGCCGCCCGAGATGGCGACGAGATTCATGGCGTTCAGCTCGGCATAGCCGTCGAGATCGTCGGAGATCACCGGCTCCTCAATCCAGCGCATGTTGAACGGCGCCAAGAGCTTCAGCATGCGCTTTGCGTACTCGGTGCTCCAGCCCATATAGGCATCGCCCATGATGTCGATGTTGTCGCCCACCGCCTCGCGCGCCGCGCGGACCAGATCCACATTCTTGTGAATACCCTCGATGCCGTCCTTGGGGCCCCAGCCGAAACGCAGCTTGATCGACTTGAAGCCCTCTGCCACATAGGCCTTGGCCTCGGCGGCCAGCGACTCCTCGGGCTGGCTGTAGAGCCGGCTGGCATAGACCGGAATCTGCGATTTGGTGCGTCCGCCGAGCAGCCGGAACACCGGCTGCTTCAGGATCTTGCCCTTGGCGTCCCAGATGGCGAGATCGACGGCACTGATCGCCGTCATGCCGATGCCCTTGCGGCCGAACGGCAGTGTGCGCCGGTACATCGACTGCCAGAGATATTCGCTATCCATCGGGTCCTGCCCGATCAACAGCGGCTTGAGGTAGGTGTCGACGGTTGCCTTGGTGGCGTGCGGGGCAAGCGCCGCGTTGCCGATGCCGATGGTGCCGTCATCGAGTTCGATCTCGACGATCAGCCAGCCCAGAAAGCGAAAGCCCGAGATCGAGCCGGTGATGTCGGAGACCAGATCGCTTGCCGTGGTGCAGAAGTGCGGCGGCATCGGCGCGACGGGGCCGATCCATTCCCAGATCGTCGTACGGACATCGGTGATCTTTGGCATTTGAGGCTCCGGTCAGGCGGGAAGCGGGCCGAGTTCGGCCGCGTAACGATGCGCCCAGGCGAGGCCGTGGGCAGTGGCGATGTCGGACGGAATGCGATTGGCGCTCGGCGCAAGGCCGAGGCGGGCGGCAGCGATCAGCTTGCCATAGAGAAGGAAGGTGCCGAGCCCCTGCATGGCGAAGGCGATGGCGGGGAGGAGCTTGCGATAAAGCTGGTCGGCCAGTGCTTCGTCACCGGCGCGCATGGCGCGCTCGATGCCAACCTGCAGATCGATCGTCTCGGTGCCCGGGATCATGCCGTCGACGCCGGCGCGCAGATTGTCCATCAGCTCGAAGCCGGCGCGACCGTTCAAGACTTTCATCCTGCCGCGAACCTGCTCGACGACGCCGGCCACGGTGAGCGCGGTGCTCTCGGCCTTGACCACGGTGACATTGGGGTGCGCGGCGTTGAGGGCGAGAAGCTCGGCAGGCGTCAGGCCGATGCCGAGGAACTCCGGAGCGTTCTGGATGCCGACGGGACAGTCGACGCTATCGGCGATGGCGCCGAAGAAGGTGACGAGGTCGGCGCCGGAGGCTGGCGGCCGTGGCGGCTGCAGGATCAGCCAGCTGGCGCCCGCGGCTCGGGCGAAGCGTGCGCTCTCGATCATGTCGGGGATGTTGCCGTCGGCGATGGTGACGGCGAGCGGCAGCCGGCCCGCGACGTCTTCGGCCGCCCATTCGACCACCTGCCGGCGTTCGGCGCGGCCAAGTTTGGCGACTTCGGTGCCGAGGCCAAGCACGGCGATACCCGAGGCGCCGCAGGCGATTGACGCCGCGACCTGGCGCGAAAAAGCCTCGCGCCGCAGCTGCCCCGCCTCATCGAAAAAGGCATAGAGCATCGGGTAGGTGCCGCCGATTTCCATCCGGAATATACGCTCCCTCGCAGGCCGCCATCTTGTTGCAGCGGTTCCGCGCGACTGTCAGGTTTGGCGATCAGGGAAAGACTTGTCAAACTAATTTTTGTCTGACAAGTTACGGGAATTGCTGAGAGCGGCCATCAGAAGCCGCCGCGCGATCGATGGGAGAGGCACCGAGTGACAGTCACAATTTCGACCCGCCGCCGGGTCGGCAGCACCACGCTTTCGCTGCCGGTGTTCGGCTTTGGCGCTGCCCATATCGGTGAGCTTTACGGCAAGGTGGACGAAGCCAATTCGCGCGCCACCCTGGACGCGGCGTGGAACAACGGTGTGCGCTACTACGACACCGCCCCGTGGTACGGACGCGGGCTCAGCGAGCACCGGCTCGGCGGCTTCCTCCGCACCAAGCCGCGCGCTGAATTCCAGATCACCACCAAGGTCGGCAGAACCCTCCACCGGCCGAAGAACCCGGCGAGTTTCGATCGCAGCCCCTGGGTGGGCGGCCTCAACTTCGAGGTCAACTTCGACTACTCCTACGATGGCATAATGCGTTCCTACGAGCAGGCGTTGCAGCGGCTGGCGCTCGACACCGTCGATGCATTGGTCATCCACGATCTCGACTCTGCCTACCACGGCGACAAGCAGGCCGGGCACGAGAAGGACCTTGTGGCCAGCGGCATCAAGGCGCTGCAGGAACTGAAGGCGGCAGGCGACATCAAGGCCTATGGCATGGGCATCAACACGGGCGAAGCGCTGGAAAAGACCGCGACGCAGGTCGACCTCGATTTCTGCCTTGTCGCCATGCCCTACACGCTGCTCGACCAGGCAAGCCTTCACACCGGCATGGCGACCTGCGTCAAGCGCGGCGTGTCGGTGATCATTGGAGCGCCGTTCGCCTCGGGCATTCTGGTCACTGGATCAGGCGGTCCGCAGCACTACGCCTATGGCAAGGCGCCACCGGAAGTGCAGGCGAAAGTGCGCGGCATCGAGGCCGTATGCGCCGCGCATAAGGTCAGCCTTCCCGCAGCCGCACTGCAGTTCCCCCTCGCCCATCCGGCCGTGTCGGCAATCATCCCCGGCGCAGCACGGCCGACCGAGGTGACGCAGAATATTGCCTCGCTGCAGGCGGCAATTCCGGCCGCCTTCTGGTCCGACCTCAAGACGCAGCGGCTGCTCGACGCCGATGCACCCACGCCCCAGGGTCAGTAGGATTTGCCAATGGCCGATGCCGCACCCACCGCGCCCAATGTTCCGCTGATTTCGGCGCGCGGCATTTCCAAGCAGTTTGCCTCCATTGAGGTGCTGCGTGACGTCGATCTCGATCTGGTCGCTGGCGAAATTCACGCGCTGCTGGGCGAGAACGGCGCCGGAAAGTCTACCTTCGCCAAGATACTGGCCGGCGTGCACCGCCCCTCGCGCGGCACCCTCAAGCTTAACGGCAAGACGGTGGACGTCACCAATCCCATCGTCGCGCAGAAGCTCGGCATTACCCTGATCCACCAGGAACCGATCTCCTTCCCAGATCTGTCGGTGGCAGAGAACCTTGTGCTCGGGCGGCATGACGGTCCCCCGCTCGGACGCGTGCATTGGGCCGAAATGACCAGTGACGCAAACCAGCTGATGGACTTGCTCGGCATCAAGATGGACGTCACAAAGCCGATGCGCGGCCTGTCGATTGCCGACCAGCAGATGGTCGAGATTGCCCGCGCCCTCGCCTCCGACAGCCGGCTGATCATCATGGACGAGCCGACCGCGCCGTTGACGCCGAAGGAGGTCGATACGCTGTTCGGCATCGCCCGGCGGCTGCGCGATGAAGGACGTACGATCGTCTTCATCACCCACCGGCTCGAAGAAGTCCGCGCCCTCTGCGACCGGGTGACGGTGTTTCGTGATGGCAACAAGATCGCCACCGAAGAAATCGCCAGCCTCAGCGATACGGACATCATCCGCCTGATGATCGGACGGCCGGTCAAGGAATACCTGCACCGCAGCAACTCGGCCCTCGGAGAGGTGGCGCTGAAAGTCGACCACCTGTCCCTCCCCGGCTTCTTTCAAGATATCAGCTTCGAGGTTCGGAAGGGCGAGATCGTCGGGCTCGGCGGCCTCGTTGGCGCCGGGCGCACCGATGTGGCGCGCGCCATCTTCGGCATTGCGCCGGCGCAAAGCGGCACCGTCACCATCAACGGTAACGCCGTGGTCATCCGCGATCCCTCGCAGGCCATCGGACTCGGCCTCGCCTTCGTTCCCGAAGACCGGGCCGTTGCGGGGATCTTCAGGACTTTGTCGGTCGAGGAGAACATTACGGCCGCGATTCCAGCGAGGATCGCACCGGGCGGTTTCATCCGGCGCGCCGTGGAGCGGACCCTGGCATCGGATTCGGTGAAGCGGCTGCGCATCCGGCTCGCCTCGCTGCGCCAGCCGATCGGCGAACTGTCGGGCGGCAACCAGCAGAAGGCGATCCTTGCACGCTGGCTCCTGACCGATCCGGGCGTGCTGATCCTCGATGAGCCGACGCGCGGCATCGATATCGGCGTGAAGGCGGAATTCTACGACATGATCGGGGAATTGGCGGCGAGTGGCCGCGCCATCCTGCTGATCTCCTCCGAACTGCCCGAACTGCTGGCGCTCAGCAACCGTATCCTGGTGATGTCGGAAGGCCGGCTCACCGCCAACCTGTCACGCGCCGAGGCGACACAGGAAAGCGTCATGCGCGCGGCGGTTCCGCAGGCCAGGGAGACCGTTGCCGCATGAACGTCCTTGGCAATCTGTTGCGCCGGCGCGAGACCGGCATCGCGGTGATGATCATCCTGTTCTGCCTGGCAGTCGGAATCGTGAAGCCGCAGTTCCTGACGCTTGACCAGATGCGCATCATCCTGCTGCTGACGCCGCTCATCATGATCGGCGCCATGGGTCAGATGATGGTGATCGTCGCCCGGCACGTCGACCTTTCCATCGGTTCGACCCTGGGCTTTTCCGCCATGGTCAGCGGGCTGCTCTACCGCTTCGACGCCAGCGTGTTCGGCTTCGACGTGTGGTGGTGGCTCGGCATTCCGCTCTCGATCGCGGTCGGCGCGGGGCTGGGCTTCATCAATGGCGTGCTGATCCAGTTGTTCCGCCTCCCCGCGATCATCGTCACGCTCGGCACGCTCAGCCTGTATCGCGGGCTTACCTTCATCATTTCCAATGCCAAGCAGATCGACCGGCAGTGGGTTCCGAGCGAGCTCAAGGGGCTGTCGCAGACCTCGCCGATCCTGGGCATTCCGTGGATCATCTTCATCGCCTTTGGCGTTGCGATCCTCACCTATCTCTTCCTTAGTCACACGCGCGTCGGCCGGCAGATCTTCGCCATCGGTTCGAACCCCGTTGCAGCGCCGCTGAGGGGCATCAACGTGACAGGCGTCACGCTCCTCGTGTTCACCATCTCGGGCGCCCTCGCCGGTCTCTCGGGCATCCTGTACGCGAGCCGCTGGGGCTTCGTGAATCCATCCAATACCGGCAGCGGTTTCGAATTCCAGGTGATCGCCGCGGTGGTGATCGGCGGCGTCTCGATCAACGGCGGCGTCGGTACGGTGCTCGGGACCGTGCTCGGCGTGCTGCTGTTGGGATGTGTCGCCGCAGCGCTGCCGCTGCTCAGCATCCCCGGGACGTGGCAGTCGGGCATCTATGGCGCGGTCATTCTGATCGCGCTTCTCATCGACCGGACGGTCCGGCGGCAGGGCATTTCCAGCCTCAAGAGGGCGCGGGCATGACCGCCACCGAGACCTCACCCGCCACGACGGTTCAGGACGCAGCTCCGGCGCGGCCGCAATGGCAGGTGCTGCTGATCCGGCCTGAGACAATGACTTTTGTCCTGCTGGTGCTGGGCGTCATCGCCGGCAGCCTGCTGTCGCCGTTCTTCCTCGACATCAACTACATCCTCCGCAGCTTCACGCTCTACGCCGAGTTCGCCATCGTCGCGCTGGTGCTGACCATGGTGATCATTGCCGGAGAGATCGACCTGTCGCCGGCATCCAACATGGCGCTGTCGGCATGCCTGT
This sequence comes from uncultured Alphaproteobacteria bacterium, assembly GCA_963796775.1. GTDB lineage: Bacteria > Pseudomonadota > Alphaproteobacteria > Rhizobiales > Devosiaceae > Devosia_A. The sequence goes on from CAWCMZ010000007.1 coordinate 1,566,151, forward strand.
TTGCCTGGGCGCAGCAGGCGGGTGTGCCGATACCGCTCGCCATCTGCATCGGGCTGGCGTCGGGCCTCGTGATGGGCCTGATCAACGGCATCATGGTGATTGCGCTGCAGCTGCCCTCGATCATCGTGACGATCGGCACGCTGACCCTCTATCGCGGCGTCGCGCAGATGATTGCCGGCGACAAGTCGATCCGGGTTCCCGATTGGTTCATCGGCGTCAACGAAATCATGATCCTTGGCATTCCGCTGCCGGTGATGATCTTCATCCTCCTTGCCATAGTCCTTGGCATCGTCCTCGGTGGCACGATCTTCGGCCGCCAGATCTACCAGATCGGCACCAACGAGGTGGCGGCGCGCCACGCCGGCATCCGCAGTGCCCGGATCAAGTTCGGCCTGTTCCTGCTGGTCGGATTCGTGGCTTCGGCTACAGGCATCATGGCCGCCTCGCGCCTTGGCTCGGTGCGCTACGACATCGGTCTCGGTGGCGAGTTGCAAATGGTGCTCATGGCCATGCTGGGCGGCACCTACATCTTCGGCGGCCGTGGCACCATCCTCGGCACGTTTCTCGCAGCCTGGCTGCTGGTCATCGTCTCCACCGGCATGATCGTCGCCAACGTGCTGCCGGCAGTGCAACTGGTGGTGCTCGGCATGCTGCTGATCGTTTCCATCATCGCGACCAATTTCATCTATTCCCGCACCCAAAGGTGACGGGCTGTTCCGCCGGGGTCAAACCGGCACCACAAGGAGGAAAAGAAGTGAAGAAATCTCTCATTCTCGGACTGGCTGCCGGCCTCGCGCTCGCAACCACGGCGATCGCCGCCGACCCGATCAAGATCGTCTACATCGGCAAGAATACGGGCAATCCGTACTTCGACTCGATCACCGGCGGCTTCGAGGACGCCTGCAAGGAGAAGGGCTGCGAGTTCGAGTTCGTCGCCCCGGCGACCGCCGAGGCGACCTCGCAGATCCCGTTCATCGAAGCGCAGATCCAGCGCGGCGTGAACGTTATCGGCATCGCGCCCAACAGCCCCGATGCACTCAACCAGGTGCTCGACTCGGCCAAGGCCAAGGGCATCCTGGTGCTGACCGTGAACGGCGACCTCGTCGGCAATGAAAGCCACCGCGACGCCACCATTCTCCCCGTCGACTTCACCAAGACCGGCCCCAACCAGGTCGAACTGATGGGCTCGATGATCGGCTACAAGGGTGACATCGCGATCCTTTCGGCCACCACTGAGGCGCCGGACCAGAACACCTGGATCGCCGCCATGAACGAGACGCTGAAGAACGACGCCAAGTACAAGGACATGCACCTTGTGGCGACCGTCTATGGCGACGACCAGCCTGAGAAGTCGACCACCGAAATGGAAGCCCTGCTCTCCAACTACCCCGATCTCGTTGGCGTCATCGCACCGACCACCGTGGGTGTTGCAGCGGCTGCCCAGGTCGTGCAGTCGCGCGGCATCGCCGACAAGGTCCACGTGACCGGTCTCGGCCTGCCGAGCGAGATGCGCGATTTCGTCAAGGACGGCACGGTTTCCGCTTTCCAGCTCTGGTCGCCCTACAATGAAGGCTGGCTGGCCGTGCACTTCGCACTCGGCGTGCTCGACGGCTCGATCAAGAACGAAGTCGGCTCGACCTTCGAAGTGCCCAAGCTCGGCACCATCAAGATCGAAGAAAAGAACGCGATGAACACCCAGGCCGAACTGACCACGTTCGACGCCTCGAACATCGACCAGTTCAACTTCTGATTTCGTCCCCAACGACAGCGGGCGCCGGTTCAGGCCGGCGCCCGTTTCTCTCAGCGGAGCACCGGCCATGGAGCGCGTGGCGTTCAAGATGAAGCTGTTTCCGGGCCGCGAGGCCGAATACAAGCAGCGCCATGACGACATCTGGCCCGAACTTGTCGAATTGCTCGCCGCCTTCGGCATCCGGGATTATTCGATCTGGCACGACCCCGAGACAGATATCCTGTTCGGCACGCATTTGAAGACCGACAAGAACCGGCTGGACGAACTGTTCGAGCAGCCGGTGATGAAGAAGTGGTTCCTGATGCAGACCGACATCATGGACACCAATCCCGACAAGACTCCGGTCCAGATTCCCCTCGTCAACGTTTTCCAGATGGATTGAGGCGCCGCCTCTCCGAGCCACGGGCACCCGATATGAACAGCTACGATTTCAGCAACCGCGTCGCCATCATCACCGGCGGCGGCCAGGGCATCGGCATGACAGTGGCCGAACTGATGCTCGCCAATGGGGGTTCGGTCTCGGTGTGGGACCGTGACGAGAAGCTGGCCAAGGCCTTCGAGGAAAAGCACAAGGCGACCGGCCGGGCGCAGGGCCTCACGGTCGACATCGGCGACCTCAAATCGGTCGAGGCCGGTACGGCCGATACCGCAAAGCGGTTTGGCAAGATCGACATCCTCATCAACAACGCCGCCATCGTCGGCCCCAATGCCAACACCTGGGAATATCCGGTGCAGGCCTTCATGGACGTGGTGCATGTCGGCCTCGTGGGCACGTTCCTCGTCTGCCGCACCGTGGTGCCGCACATGATCGCGCAGAATTACGGCCGTATCGTCAACCTGAGCTCGGTGGCCGGCAAGGAAGGCAATCCCGGCGCGCCGGCCTACTCGTCGACCAAGGCAGGCGTGCTGGCTCTTACCAAATCGCTGGGCAAGGAACTGGCAAGCTATAACATAGCGGTGAACGCCGTGACCCCGGCCGTCGCCAAGACCACCATGGCGATGAGCCAGGCACCGGACTTCCTCAAGATGATCCTCAGCAAGATCCCGCGCGGCCGCATGCTCGAATTGAGTGAAGCCGCCTCGATGATCTGCTGGCTGGCGACCGAGGAGAATTCTTTCACCACCGCCGCGACGTTCGACCTCAGCGGCGGACGGGCGACGTACTAGCGGGCCGTCCAGCCGCCGTCGATGATGAGCGTCTGACCGGTGATCAGCGAGGCAGCGGGCGAGGCAAGGAAGGCAACCGCACCCGACACCTCCTTCGGCTCGCCGATGCGGTGCAGCGCTGCGATGCGCTCTTCCACATCGGCGCGAAACACCGGATCGCCCAGCGCCGGCGCGGTGCCGTCGGTGGCAATGAAGGTGGGGGCGACAGCGTTGACGGTGATGCCGTATTTGCCCCACTCGACCGCCATGCACTTGGTCATGTGCGACACCGCTGCCTTGCAGAGGCAGTAGATCGCTTCGCTTGGCAGCGCGATGAAGCCGGCCTGCGACCCCATATTGACGATGGTGCCGCCCCTCTTTGTGGCAATGAGGTGCCTCGCCACGCGCTGTGCGACGAAGAAGCTCGACTTGAGGTTGAGCGAGACCATGTCGTCGAACTCGTTCTCGGTGAAATCCTCGACCGGTCCCTGCGCGTCCCCGCCGCCGACATTGTTGACGAGGATGTCGATGCCGCCGAACCGGGCGATCACCTGATCGATCGCGGCATAGGCTTCCGCCAGCTTCGTCACGTTCATCTGGAACGGCACGGCCCTGCGGCCCATGGCCTCGATCTCGGCCACCAGATCGCTGCTCCCGCTCACATCACGAAGTCCCAGCGCGACGTCAGCGCCGGCATGGGCCAGTGCCAGCGCAATGGCCCGGCCAAGTCCGCGTCCTGCGCCGGTCACCAGCGCCACCTTGCCACTGAGATCGAAACTCGGCAGATCGCTCATCATTGTCCTCCCCGCGGACGCCGCGCATGAACCCTGGCGGCTGTTGCGACGCTGGGCAATTCGGCGGCCAACCGCAAGCTTTTTTGTACCCCCCGATTGCGCGATTGGTGGACACCCAATAGGAGTTGTCACAATGACCCGCGCCGCATTGTTCAAGCTCTTCGCCTGGAGCCTGCTCCTGATCATTGTCTTTTCCACGCTGGTGCCAATCCAGTACCGGCCGGAAAGCGGGCTCTCCCCGACGACGGAGCGCCTCATCGCCTTCGCACTCGCCGGCTTCGCCCTCTGCCTCGCTTACCCAAGGCGCATCGCAATGGTCACAGCGATCATCGTTGCTGCCGCAATTGGTCTCGAACTGCTGCAGCTTCTGATGCCCGGCCGGGACGCCCGCCTCATCGACGCCGTCGTGAAGATCGGCGGTGGTCTTTTCGGCATGCTGGGGGGCATGCTGGCAACCCGCGGGCAGCGGCGATGATGGCTGCGGCACCGGAGCGGCCACAGAACTTTGCTCCGCTGCTGGCGCTGTTTCTGATCGTCCTCGGCATCAAGCTCGCCACCATTTCCGCTTTCGGCAGCGCGGTACCCTATACCGATGAGTGGGATGCCGGCGCGGCGGGACTCTACGGGCCCTATGGCAATGGCACGCTTTCGCTATGGTCGCTGCTTTCGCCGCACAACGAGCATCGCATCCTGACCTCGCGGCTTCTTGGCCTCGCCATGTTCGAACTGGCTGGCGGCTGGGACCCGCTGCTGCAGATGTTCCTGAACGGGCTGATCCACGCGGTCTTCTGCGTTGGGTTCGTCGCGATGCTGGCGGGCATCGTTCCAGCCGAGCGCCGCATGACATTGATCATCTTCTCGGCTGTCGTCCTCGCCATACCGTTCGGCGTAGAAAACCTGCTGCTGGGGATGAATGCGCATTTCTATCTGCTGATGATCTTTGCGGTGCTCGCCATTTACGCTCAGGTGCGCCATCGGAGTTTTTCCGTGCCCTGGCTGCTTGGCCTCGCGGCGGTGGTTGCATCGTATTTCTCGATGGCATCGGGAGCGGTGACGCCCTTCGCCATCCTCATCGTTCATGTGGTGCAGATGGCGCTGCGGTCGCGGCAGCGCAGTCCCCGTGAGTTTGCCGGCGCGGCGGTGCTGGTCGGCCTGGGAGCAGCGCTCCTCGCCTTCATCCCGCACATTGCTCAGAACGAAATTTACAAAGCGCACAGCATTGGCCAGTTTCTCGGCGCACTGATCTCCGTCAGCAGCCTCCCGCTGGCGACGATTCTCGGCACGATAGTCGTTCACCTTCCGATCTTCCTGTTCGCATGGCGGACCCTCAGATCCCGGGCCGACCTTTCCGCGACCAGTTGGGCGGTCCTGGGAATCGCAGTCTGGGTGGCGGCGCAAATGGCCTCGATGGCGTACAGCCGGGCCCCGCAGATTATGAGTTCGCGCTATCTCGACGTCATCATCATCATTGCACCGGTCAACTGCGCGGCGCTGCTGGCACTGCCGTTGACGCGCCGATTCGCACGCGGCGCGGCGTCCGCCTGGGTGTTCCTGCTGCTTCTCGCCAGCATCGAGGCGGCATGGTTCTTCACCGCCCCGACGCTGGCCGGCTATAAGGGCAGCCTGATCACCCAGCAGGCCAATCTCACCCAGTATCTCGCGGGCGGCGACGTGGCCGCATTCCAGCAGAACAACAAGCTCTATCCGTCATCGTCGCGGCTCATCGCACTGCTCGCCGACCCGGCGATAAGGGCAATCCTGCCCGAAGACGTGCGACCCGCGGACGTCGACACAAAGGGCGTCGTGGAGCACACGCTCCTCAAGGGAGTGGCTGCAGGCGCGATGCAGACAATCAAGAATCTGTTCCTGCGCCTGGGACCGGTTCTCGCGGGAGCCGGCTTCGCTCTGCTGCTCGTCGCAATCTTCCGGCGCGACCTGAAACGCGCCGATGCGGGTGGAGGCCCGGCCAGGACTTGAACCTGGATGTCGGCACTTGCACGCGCCGCGCGTATTCTTTCCGCCACCGGGCCGTCAGACGACCCTAGAGTCCGCGCCTTGAGAATGACTTAAGACACCGCACGGGGTGTGGTGAGGGTCGTCAGCACGCGTGAAACCAACCGCAGATAGCGTTTTTCGATGACTGCGATTGCCGCGCCAAGACCGATGATGAGCACAATGCTCAGGCCCGAGATGGCAGCCGCAACCCAGAGCGTCAGCATGCCCCGGTCGTTGGCAAAGACGACCGCCCACGAGGTGAAGGAGGCAAACACCGCAAACTGGATGGCATAGAGCGGGAACGAGATGCGGCCGAGAAAGCGGGACAGCCGGCTGCGCATCAGGAACAGCATCGGCCGGCTGGCGTAGATCGACAGGACGATGCAGATTGCCGTAACAATCCGCAGCAGGACGCCGAGTTCGAACAGACTGTCGACAATCGCAAGCGCGACGAACGACGCCGTGGAGACGATCTGCCAGAAGATGCTCAGTCGCGCCGCTTCGAACGCCCCCCGCACCCGCAGCATCCCGATCATCAGTCCGACAAAAAACAGCGACAAATAGGGGGAGGTGAAAGCGACCACGATGAAGATCACCAGGGTCGTCAGGAATTTGTAGCGCAGTTCGCGGTAGACAAACAGATACAGGAACAGCGCCATTGAGCCAGCGAGCTCAATCGACATTGTCCACAGTGGCGGATTATAGGCCAGTGCCGGGTCGATTTCGGTGTAGACGGTGACCAACGAATAGACGAGCACGCCGACCAGATTGGGCCGGAAGTTCAGGAGATTTTCCAACACACCGGTGTTGCCTAGAACCACCTTCGCCTGCTGATTGAAGGTGAGGCCGAGCTGCATCAGCACATAGACCACCAGGCTGGAAAAGACGACAACACCGGCGAGGCGAAAGTACCGCCGCACGGTCAGGCCACGTACCGTCGCGGGGTCGAGGGTCTGCAGGTATTGCGAGGACAGCGCATCCCCCGACAGCACAAAGAAGACGCAGACGGCAAGATTGCCGTCGCGCAGGAAGTGCGGCACCACCTCGTGCAGGACCGGAAACCTGCTGGCGAAGATATTGGCAATGAGGTGCTGCAGCACCACTGCGAGCGCGGCCCAGCCGCGAATGCCGTCGATCTCGTCATAGCGCCGTATGACGGACGTCTCCGTACCCATGCTAACGATCGCCCCCTGCGTGGCTGCCTTTGTCACGCAGATCGCCGCAACAGGCAACTCCCTCGGCGAGGATCAGTCGCGCGGCACGCGGCAGAGCGTCCAGCGGGCAAAGGGCCGGCAAGTGACGCTGGGGGGCGCCGCCTGCCGCGCCGCCTCTGGCGTGATCTCGGATGTCACGAACATGTAGGCCGAGGTCGCTGGGTCGGACGTCGCGATCTCAACCGGCATGCTATCGCAATCGGCCCGCGCGCGTGTCACGTATCCGGTATTGATGCTGGCTCCGACATCGATGGCCATGGTCATCACGTCGGCCAGGTTGTCCCAGGTCTTGCCGCATTTGAGCTTGGGATATTGATAGACGATGCGCACCCCGTCGAGAGCCGCATGCACGGCCGCAGCATCCGCGGTAAACTCAACTGGCCGCCGCGCCGCCTGCCACGTGCCCTGACGTATGGCGGACAGGTCCGCGATTTGCAGGATCATCACGATGGCCGCGAAACCCCAGACCAGAAGCCGGGCCCGCGGCATCCACCGCGCCAGCGCGATGCAGCCGAAGGCGACAAGCGCATAGCCGACCGGCCAGAAAAACCGTCCAGTCGCCCTGAAATTCTGCAGCGCGTCGATGACCCGCGGCGGCAGGCTGACGCTCAACAGGTGGAAATCGCTGACATAGACTTCATTGGAGAGCGAGTAGATCGCAAACGCCGCCAGAACGACGCCCAGACCGACCCTCAGCCGTGGCCGGCTCCTGCTGAAAAGCGCCGCAACCACCAGCACCAGGAGGCCAAGGCCAAGCGTGTTGCGCCCTTCGTACTGACCCCAGGTGCCGGGCTTGTAGAACGGCAGGTGCAGGATTGAACCGCCCTCCAGCGGGGCGAGCAGATTCATCGAGAAGATGCCGTAGCCGCCGTCGCTCTCATGGTCAAGCAGCCCGCCAAGACCGGCTGTCAGGGGAATGGTCAGCGCCACGGGAACAAGGGCGAGAAGGTATGGCACCGCGGCCCGCAGCGAGCGGGACTTGAGCATCGAATCAACGGCGCTGGCCGCGGCGATCAGCCCGGCCATCAGGGCGATATAGATCGACACGTAGAATGCGATCAGGAGCAGCAGACCCCAACGCCACCAGGATGGTGGCTCGTAGCGGTCGCGGGCATAGAGCGCCAGGCTCCCCAGGATCAGGAAATGCGACATCAGGGCGATATGCCCCAGCCGGATCGAGAGGGCGGCCATGGTGACGTAGAGCACCACGCAAAGCACGAGGATGACCCAGGAACGGACCCGCGCCTCGCGCAGGATCCACCAGGCCGCCACGCCCTGCAGCACAAAGCAGAGCGCCACCCAGTATCCATAAGGGTTGGCCGGCGCGAGCGGGCCGAACGCCTTGAGCAGCAGCGCCATCCCAGGGATGGCGTCCATATAGGTGATCAGCGTGCCCCCCGGCCAGTTGATCGAGCTGATGTGCAGCAGCGGGAAATGCCAGGGCTCACGCAGGAATGCCGTATAGCCCGTCTGGTACTGCGCCAGATCGCTGACCTGCGATTGCCAGAAGTCGGACGTGCCCCCCAGGAACCCCCGCGGAAAGATGTAGGCAAAGTAGATGTAGCCCAGCACGGCACCAAGCAAGGCGCCTGCCAATCCGTCCGACCGCCTGACATCAAGCAACTAGAGCATCTCCCATGAGGCGAGACCAATAGCGGAACAGGCGTCCGATTGCCAGCCGGACCTCGGGGGTGGCGCGAGGTCCGGCAGTCGCTCACACCTTGAGGTATTCACCCATGCGGACGAGACCCTGCATGTAGCCGATGGCATGCGCCCGGCCGCGGTGGTTCCAGTCGCTGTCGCCGTCCATCTTGGGCACGTGGTCGTCGAGCAGGAAGCCGTCGAAGCCGTTCTTCGCCAGCAGCACGATGACCTCGGCAGGATCGTAATTGCCGTCGCCGATGAAGCACTCGGTGAAATCGGGAACCGTCGCCCTGCACATCGCGGAAATGGATGTAGGAGATGGCGCCCTTCGGCGCGAAATACTCGATCATCTCCGTCACATTGGCTTTGCCACCCGGCATCTCCGAGCAGCAGCCGAGGCAGAGATCGAGCGACCAGGACGAGCTCGATCCGGCGAGCTCATAGGCATGCTTGAACTCTCATGGCCGGTAGAACAGCCGCGCCACGCCGCCCAGCATCGGTACCGGCGGATCGTCCGGGTGAAGCGCCAGCTTGAGCCCCTCCTCCTCGGCAACGGGCAGCACCGCCTTGATGAAATACTCGTAGTTCGACCACATCTGCTCTTCGGTGATCAGCGGCCCGTCCTTGCCGAACAGCGGCATCGACGAGGCACGGCCCAGCGTCGTCGGCATGAAGCTGCGCAGCAGCTCGAGATTGTCGATGTTGGCCTCGACCACCGACATGTCGAACTGCCGCGCCACGGCGCCGCCGCGCGTCGCAGCCGAACGGTCGGTGGTCCACACCGAGTTGGGCATGAAGTGGTAGCCCAGCACCGGCACGCCGGCGCGGGCCACCGCGCGGATGGTCGCCTGATAGTTCTCGATCTGCTCGTCGCGGCCCTCAAGGCCCATCATCGCCTTGTGGTAGAAATGGGTCGGCACATTTTCGATGGCTTCGAACTTGAGCCCCGCCGCCTCGACCTTTTCGACCAGCCCCCGCACGTCCTTTTCTTCCCAGCGGCTATCGCCGGGCAGCGTGGGGTTGTTCATCTGCAGCCCGGTCGCGCCGATCTGCGCGGCAAAGCGCAGCCGCTCGTCGGTCAGATCGTGAAACTGGCCAACCGCAATCCTGATCTTCATTTTGTCCTCAACGTCCCTGTGAAAATAGAACCAGCTTCGTCAGCCCTTGACCGACCCGGCAGTCATGCCGGCAACCATGAAGCGCTGGGCAACGAAATACAGAATCATCAGCGGCACCGACGAGAGTCACCGCGCCCGCCATCAGCGGCCCCCACGGCAGCACGTCGCTGGTGATGAGATAGTTGAGCGCCAGCGGCGCGGTGCGCTGCGCTCTCCGAGGTGATGAGCACCAGAGCCAGCAACAGCTCATTCCATGCACCGGTGAAGGTGAAGATGGCGACCGCCGCGATGCCCGGGGCCGAGAGCGGCAGGACGATGTGGACCAGCGCGCCGAAGCGCGTAGTGCCCGTCGATCATCCCCTGCTCCTCGAGCTCGCGCGGCACGCCGCGGAAATACCCCTGCAGCAGCCAGGTCGAAAGCGGCAGCGAGAAGGTAAGGTAGACGAAGATCAGCCCGATCAGGCGAATTGCCCAGATGCAGCTGCGCCATCACGATCGACAGCGGGATGAACAGCAGCGAACTCGGAGTGAGATAGGCGAACAGGATCAGCCGCCCGAAGAAGCCGCGAAACCGGTAGCGGAAGCGCACCATCGAATACGCCGCGAAGGACGAAATAAACACCGAGATGACAGTGACCATCGACGACACGATGAAGCTGTTGCGGATGGCGAGGAGGAACGTCCCGTCGCTGAGCAGCTTGCTGTAATTGTCGAGCGTGAAGGTCTGCGGCCACAGCGATGGCACGCGATAGATCTCGCGCGGCAGCTTCAGCGAGGTGATGATCATCCAGTAGATCGGGAACAGCACCAGCAGCACGGCGATGCCGAGCGCAAGGTAGCTCAGCACGCGCCCGATAATCAGGCGGCGGCGCGCGATGATCACCGACCTGCTGTCGGCGGCTGAAATGGCTGGAAGGGAGAGCGCCGGGCTGGACATCAGTCTTCGTCCCGCAGCATCAATGAGGTGGCAAAGAGCACAAGGATGGCGAGCACCGGCAGCATGTAGACCGAGACCGCCGCCGCCTCGCCGATGCGCTGCGTCTGCATGCCGAAATAGGCCAGCACCGGGAACACGATGGTGGCGTCGGATGGCCCGCCCTGCGTCAGCAGCCAGACATGCTCGAAACCATTGGCGGTCCAGATCGGAACTGAGCAGCGTGGTGACGATCAGCACCTGCCGGATGCCGGGCAACGTTACCGTCCAGAACCGCTGCCAGGCATTGGCGCCATCGACGCGCGGCGGCGTCGTAGAGCTCGTTCGGCACCGACTGCAGCGCGGCGAGAATGGAGACGAACCAGAACGGGAAGCCGCGCCACACCGAGGCGGTGATGACCGCCCCCATCGCCGTGCGTGCGCGAGCCCAGCCAGTCGATGATCTGCGGGTAGATGCCGGTGTAGGTGAGGATGAGATTGATGCCGCCGCCGATCGGCTGATACAGCACCCGCCAGGTGAGGAATGCCACGAAGGCCGGCATGGCCCAGGGCAGCATGCAGGAACGAACGGAAGATCCCGCGCGCCGGCAACGTCTGATGCACCAGCAGCGCAAGGCCGAGGCCAATGCAGAGCTTCAGCCCGTCCGAGATCAGAACGATGGTGATCGTGTTCCAGATCGCGGCGAGGAATGTTGCCGACTGGCCAGATAGGCGAAGTTGGCCAAGCCGATGAACTTGCCGACGCTGCCGATCACCTGGTCGGTGAACGACACGTAGATGGCGAACAGGAACGGATAGGCGACGAGCCCGAGGATCAGAAGGATGACCGGTGCGACCAGCACATAGGCGAAGAGCGCTGACGCCGGTAACGCGGCCGAGCGTGAACGGCCGCTGTCGGGCGTCGGCCTGGTCGATCCTTCACCGTCTGCGACATGCGGAACCTGCCGGAAAGGAGCTGGGCGGCTGGACCCGATCCGGGTCGAGCCGCCGCATGCCAGTCAGCATCGAATTGCTCAGTATTTGTCGTAGATCGCCTGACCCTGGGTCTGCGCCTCGTCCATCGCCCTGTCGAAGTCCCAGCCATCGACCACGACGCGCTGGCACATCTTGGGGATGATGAAGTTGCCCGAGAGATCGGCCTAGGCGGCGTTGTAGACGTCGGGATAGGCCGGCGCGGTGCCGTTCCTGGGCGAGCCCGAGCAGACCGACGAGGATCGAGTTCTTGCCGTCGAAGGCCGGCAGCTTTTCCTGGTTCTTCAGCACCGGGCCATAGATCGCGACGTTGAAATAGGCGTTCATGAAATCCGGATTGGACAGGTGCTCGAGCAGCGCCCTGGCCTCGTCCTGATTGCCGCTGGCCTTGGTGATCGCGCGCGTCTGCGGCGTGATCGGCGAGACGGTGCCCTTGGGTCCGGCGGGCAGCGGCGAGAAGGCGCTTGCCTCGAACAGTTCCGGGTCGTCCTTCTTGGCCGCGATGCCGACCGAGCCGGTATTGGCGATGAACGCCGCCTGGCCCGAGAGATAGGCCTGGTTGTCGCCGGCGCCGTCCCAGGTGGTGTTGCCGGGCGGGAAGATGCCCTTGTCCCAGGCGTCCTTGAGCCAGGTCAGGTAGGCACGGGTCTCTTCGGACTTGATGGTGACCTTCTTGCCCGCGTCGTCGGCGATGCGGCCACCATAGGACTGCAGCACGTTCACCTGCACGTTGGCGTCGCCGACGTTGGAGAGGGCGAGGCCGAGGCCGGAGACCGGCGATTTGTTGACCGCAACCGCCTGCGTCGACCAGTTCTTCCCAGGTCTTGGGCGCATCGGTGAACCCGGCGGCTCCAGCAGGTCCTTGCGGCGCAGCAGCAGGTTGCCGTTGACGCCGAACGGCAGGCCCGTAGCGGCCGCCAGCGGCAGCGGTGGTGTCGGTCGCGCGGTCCGTACCCTCGAACCAGCCGCCCTGGGCGTCGCCGATCTTCTTGTAGAGATCGTCGATGAGTGATGAACACGCCCTGCCGCGACAGCAGCAGCAGCAGATCGAGACCAATATCGAGCGCATCGGGCATGGTGTTGGAGGAGACCGCCGCCGAGACCTTCTGCGTCGTCTCGTTCTGGTTGATCATCACCACTTCGGTCTCGACGCCGTTGGCCGCGCCCCAGTCGTTGATGGTCTCGACCAGCAGGTTGTTGGCGTCCTCGGAGAAGATCAGGCCGCCCCAATAGGTGAGCTTCTTGCCCTGCGCAATCGCCGGGGCGGCAAGACCGGTCCCGAGCATGATCGCTGCACCACTGGCGGCCGCAGTTCCCAGGACGCGCCGGCGCGTCCATCCAGATTTCGACATTCATTCCTCCCTGTAGAGTTACGGCCGTTTGACCGCAGTTTGGTTGTCAAATATATATCTATATTCTTCGTTCTGATATTTAAGTCACCCGTTTCGGGGCAGGTCAAGAGGCCAGCGCGATCGGCCAGCCGAACCCGAAACCGCATCCGGCGAACCGGCAACTGCATCGGGGGTAAAAGCATGGTGGACGGAAATCGGGGGGACGCCGGATATGCCGCGTTTCGCGAGGCATTGCTGGCCGGTGCCATCCAGATGGGAGGCACGCTGACGCAGAATGAACTCTGCAAAATCCTCGGCATGTCGCTGTCGCCGCTGCGCACCACCATGACCCTCCTGGAGAGCGATGGCTTGATCCGCGTCCGCAAGCGGGCCGGGGTGCAGGTGTTCTACCCCGACGTCGGCTTCATCCGCTCGAACTTCCAGTTCCGCGCCATGATCGAACGCGAAGCGATGGTTCGCTTTACCGAAACCATCGCCGATTTCCTGGCTCGACACCATGACCGGCCGTCATCACGACCTGATGGCGCGGATCAGGGAAGCCAGCGCCAACACCAGCTTTGCCGCCGAAATGCGCGTGCTGGAGAGTGACCTGCACGGCGGGTTCGTTGCGGCATTGCGCAATGATCTGGTCTCCGAGGCACACGCCCGGCTGTCCGAGAACCTCTATCTCTCGCGCGTCATCCACACCCGCATGGTCTCCCCCGCCGCGCAGCTCGAAGCGCTCACAGAACATCTGGCAATCCTCGAGGCCGTCCGCGGCCGCAACAGCGAGCGAGCCGTTGCTGCCCTCGACAATCACCTGAAGTTCGTCATGCATCGTGTGGTCTCCAGCCGCTAGAACGCCGCACTACCAGTTCCACAGCGTGCCATCGGTCAGCCGGTTCACGTCGAGATAGCGCCGCTTGTAGGGGAAGCGCGCCGCCGCGGCCTCGTCGATGTCGACGCCATGCCCCGGGCTCTCGCCGCTATGAAGGTAGCCGTCGCTGAACGACCAGTCCCATCTGAACACTTCGCTGGCCGGTTGCGGGTGGCGGGCGAACTCCTGGATACCGAAATTCGGCACCCAGCGGTCGAAATGCAGCGCCGCGCCCATGGTGACCGGCGAGTTGTCCGCGGCGCCGTGAAAGCCGGTCCGGACGTGATAGAGCGCCGCCAGATCGGCGATGCGCCGCACATGCGTGATGCCGCCGGCATGCACAATCGTGGCCCGGATGTAATCGATCAGTTGCTCGGTGATGAGCGTCTGCGCATCCCAGATGCTGTTGAACACCTCACCCACCGCCAGCGGCGTCGTGGTGTGGCGGCGGATGTGCCGCCAGCCCTCCTGCAGCTCCGCGGGCACCGCGTCCTCGACCCAAAACATGCCATAGGGTTCGAGCGACTTGCCCAGCCGCGCCGCCTCGTTCGGCGTCAACCGGTGATGCGCATCGTGCAGGAGATGCAGGTCCGTGCCAAAGCGCTCGCGCGCCGCCTCGAACAGCCTGGGCACATGCCAAAGGTAAGCCGCCGTATCCCAGTCGCCCTCGTTGGGACGCGGCTGATGGCCATCGAAATGGTCGTTCGGGCCATGCACCCCATAGATGCGCCTGAGGCCGGGCACGCCCGCCTGGGCGCGAATAGCCCTGAACCCCTGCTCACGCTTCCTGTCGATGGCATCCAGCGCCTCGGGGACATCCACGCCATCAGCATGGCTGTAACACAGCATGTGTTCGCGGCTGGCGCCGCCAAGCAGCTGATAGAGCGGCATCCCGGCAGCCTTTGCCTTGATGTCCCACAGCGCCACGTCCACACCGGCGATGGCCGTCATCGTCACCGGCCCGCGCCGCCAGTAGGCGCCCCGGTACAGATATTGCCAGATGTCCTCGATCTGCGCCGGATCGCGTCCGATCAGCGTCGGAGCGACGTGATCGCCGAGATAAGAGGCGACCGCCAGCTCGCGGCCGTTAAGCGTGGCGTCACCGATCCCGGTAAGGCCGGAGGCGGTCTCGATCTTCAGGGTGACATAGTTCTGGCCGGGGCTGCAGACGATAACGCGGGCAGCAGTGATACGGTCGGCCATCATGTTCCCGTGGCAAGAAGCGAGACGCCGTCGGCATCGAAGAAATGTGCAAGTGCCGGATCGAACCCGACGTGCAGCGTATCGTGCAGTTGCAGCTCGGGGGCGCCTTCGATCTTGATGGTGACCTGTGTGCCGTCAGCCAGCACGATATAGGCCAGGCCGTACTCACCGAACTGCTCAAGCACTTCGAGCTTTCCCGAAAGCAGCGCCGTGCCGGCGTCCGCCAGTGCCAGGTGTTCCGGACGAATGCCGAGCGTCTTTGCCGGCTTGGTCTTGTCGACAGGTGCCAGAACGCCGCGGCCGCCCGGCATGGTCAGCCGCTTGCCGGCCTCGGCCGTTACCGGAATGAAATTCATGCGCGGGCTGGCGATGAACCCGGCCACGAACATGTTGACGGGATGGCGGTAGAGATCGAGCGGCGTTCCCACCTGCTCGATGCGGCCGTCGTTGAGCACCACGATCTTGTCGGCCAGCGTCATCGCCTCGACCTGATCGTGCGTGACATAGATCATGGTGGCCCCGACCGCGTCGTGCAGCTTGGCGATCTCGATGCGGGTCTGCGCCCTGAGCGCGGCGTCGAGATTGCTCAGCGGCTCATCGAACAGGAACACCTTGGGATTGCGGACCAGCGCGCGGCCGATGGCGACGCGCTGCCGCTGCCCCCCGCTCAGGGCGCGCGGCATGCGCTCCAGATAGTCCTCGATCTGGAGGATTTTTGCCACCTCACGCACCCGCTTGTCGACTTCCGGGCGCGGTGTCTTGGCGAGCTTCAAGCCGAAGGCCATGTTCTCGTAGACGCTCATGTGCGGATAGAGCGCATAGGACTGGAACACCATTGCGATGCCGCGCTGCGGCGACGGTATGTCGTTGACGACGCGGCCACCGATGCTGATGTCGCCGGCGGTGATGTGTTCAAGCCCGGCGATCATCCTGAGCAGGGTCGACTTGCCGCAGCCCGACGGGCCGACGAAGACCACGAACTCTCCCGATTTGACCTCGAGGTCGACGCCGTGGACAACCTCCAGCGTGCCATAGGATTTCCGCACCGATTTCGAGCGACATCAGACATCGCCTATCCTTTGACTCCGACGCCGGCGAACCCGGTGTTCAGGTTGCGCCGCAGCATGAAATACACCCCGACAGCCGGCGCCGCGTAGATGATCGAGTATGCCGCGAGGAAACCGTAGTCGACGGCGCCATGCTGGCCGAACGCCGCGAACAGCCCGACCGACATCGGGAAGGCTGGCCTCGGTGCGCGAGAAGATCAGCGGCAGCAGGAACTCGTTCCACGCGCCGGTGAAGCAGAAGAACCACACCACCGCGAGACCGGCGCGCGACAGCGGCAGCACGATCCTGGTGACGATCTGCCACAGCGTGGCGCCCTCCACATAGGCGGCCTCTTCGAGCTCGATCGGCACCGTGTCGAAGAAATTCTTGAGCAGCAGCAGCGTGAACGGCAGGTTGAGGATGGTCAGCGCCACGATGACGCCGACGATGTTGAGCATGCGCAGCGCAGCGCCGCAAAATAGAGCGGCACGATGACGCCGGCCGACGGCAGCATGCGCAGCAGCACCAGCCCCCAGAGCAACAGCGTTGCGGCCCGGCAGCTTCAGCCGTGACAGCGGATAGGCGGCTGCCGCGCCGACGACCACCGTCAGCGTCGCCGTGCCGACGCTGAGGATAGATCGAGTTGAGGAACTGCAGCCCGGCATTGCCGCTGACGGCCGTGACGAAATTGTCGATGCCGATGGCGTGCGGGAAGCGCAAGCACGCCCGTGGTCTCGGGGTCAATGGCGGTGGTGAACAGCCACGAGAACGGACTGACCCAGATCACGGCGACAAAGCGTCAGCGCGATCGCGCGTGGACGCGGGAGGGAGCGGCTGCGTTCCATTACTTGGGCTCCCGCAACTGGCGGAGGTAGAAGATCGACAGCACGCCCACGATCAGCATCATGGCCACCGCAATGGCGCTGCCGAAGCCGAGTTTCCCGACGCCGAAACGCCTGATGGTACATGAACACCGACAGCACCTCGGTCTGCCGTCCCGGGCCGCCGCCGGTCATCGCGTAGATCAGCGGGAAATAGGTGAAGGTCCAGATGGTGATGAACAGCATGTTGGTCGCGATGTGCGGCCGGATGATCGGCAGGATGACCAGCCAGATCCGCTGCATGCGCGTTGCGCCGTCGACCTGCGCCGCCTCGACCACCTCGCGCGACACCGAATCGAGCGCCGCGGTGAACAGCAGGTAGGACCACGCCGTGCCCTTCCAGACATTGGCGACGATCACGACCGGCAGGGCGTAGTTCGATGAGCAGATTGATCGACGGAAAGCCGAGCGGCATCATGATCAGCGTGTTGATGAAGCCGGTGTCGGTCGTCGTCGCTTGCCACAGGAAGGCCGCCACGATATCGGGCAGCAGCCAGCCCAGCATGATCGCGACTTCCACAACCGCGCGGCCTGGTCCGCCGGATGCCGCGCAGCGCCGAAGCGAGGAGAAAGCCGAAGAAGCGACTGGCCGACGATGGCGGAGAAGAAGGTGAAGATCGACCGTGGTCCACAGCGCGTCGAGAAAGCCGCGGCGGGTGAACAGGCGGACGTAGTTGTCGAAGCCGATCCAGCTCCAGTTGAGCGACTGCGGTCCGGTCAGCTCGAGATCGGTGAAGCTGAAGACGATGGCCCAGCCGGTGAAGATAGATCAGCGCGCCGATCAGCAGCGAGGGCCGGGCAGCATTGCCAGCAGCAGCGGCACGCGCGCCGACTGCAGCCACGGACTTGCCTGAGAACCCATTGAACCTGCCTGTCAGTGTGAGATGCACGTCGCCGCGATGGTGATGCGGCAGGCTCGGCCGAAGCCCGCTGCCGCGTCATCCGGGTGGACGCCGGGAATGCCGCGTTACTCGAGGTCACGACGTTGTCCTCGCCGAACTCGTCGACCAGGGCATCATGATATTCCTGCACGGCCTCGTCGACCGAATTGCCGTCGAGGATGTCGCCGGTTGCCTGCTGCACCAGGGCCGAGACCTTCTGATAGCCGGGCACGGTGTCGCGGCCGGTGGTATCCTTGGCGAGTTCGGTAGCCTTGGCGAGGAAGGGGTCCGCCGTATAGGCGGCCGATGTCGCGAATGTCGGTGCGCACTGCCATGCGGTGGTTGGTGACCGTCCAGTCTTCGAAATTCTTCTCGTCGAAGATGGCGGTCAGCAGCTTGAACGCCTGCGCCTTGTCGGCGGCCTTGGCGTTGATGCGCGATGGTCCAGCCGCCCGAGATGTTGGTGGTGGCCTTGTTGCCCGGCTCGCCATTGCCCGGCCACGGCGCCCAGCCGACGATCTTGTCGCGTTCTTCCTGCGATGGCGCATTCTTGCCATTGCAATCCCAGAGGCAGACATTTTCCCAGGAGCCCGAGGCGAGGATGCCGATCTTGCCATCGAGCAGCGCCGCGTTGGTTGCGGCGAAGTCGGCGGTGTAGTTGATCGAGCCGTCAGTCAGCTTCTTGTCGACATAGACCTCGTGGTAGAGGTCGCAGCGTCTTGCGGATGGCAGGGCTGTCGCCGATCCACTTGTTGTCGGCGCGGATGCGCAGGCGGTTGCGGTCGCCGTCGGGCGTGTCGGCGCCGAGCAGCGCCATGTAGAAGCCCTGCATGGTCGCGGCTTCCTCCTGCTTGGTGCCCGCTGGAATTGACCAGGCGTTCGGCACGCCGGCATCCTTCAGCTTCTGTGCAGTGGCGAGCACATCGTCCCAGCTCTTGGGCTCCCACGGCTCGGCAATGCCGGCCTTGGCGAAATCGGCCTTGTTGTACCAGAGCATGCGCACATCGGTGTCGGTGGGCAGCGCATAGACCTTGCCATCGTAGGAGGCGACGTCGAGCAGGCCCTTCGAGTAGTACTGGAACTGGTCCCAGTCCTTGAGCATGTCATCGAGCGGCGCGAGATAATCCGTGCCGGCATATTCGGCGACCAGGAAGCTGTCGACCATGATCAGGTCGGCGGCCGTACCGGAGGCGAGGTCGAGCGCCACGCGATCCTGATAGCCGTCGCCCGGCAGCTTGATCAGATTGACCTTCTCGCCGGTGGCGGCGTTGTAGGCGGCGACGCCGTTCTCGACCAGCGGAGCGAAGTCCTCGTTGTACTCGATCGACAGTTCCGCGGCCCACGGAGGCGCGCTGCCCGCAAGGATCGCAACCGTGGCGGCGGCGGCCAGTAATTTCATTCTCAGCATGGATTCCTCCTCCCATTGCACAAGCGTGCCGTTCTGAGCGGCACGGCGCGCTCCCGGAGCGCGCGGCTAACTAAGCGCAGTTCATGCAACGTTGCAACAGATTCGATGAAACCTGGTCGTTCGGGCATCGTGGATATCGTTTTTAAGTTTATATTTGAATGTGTTACGTGCCTCATCCCGACGATATCACAGGAACCAAACGCGCTGTAGCGTTGCAATTTGTCGACGGTTGAAAATGCCCTCCCGGTGTGAAAAGGATGCGCGTCGACGAGAGCACGATATGAAAAAGCCGACATCCGGCACCGGCGTGACCCTGAACACGGGCAAGCGCGCGACATTGCGGACGATTTCAGAGCTGACCGGCTTTAGCCAGTCGACCGTTTCACTGTCGCTTCGCGGCGGCACGACGCTGAAGGAAGAGACCCGCCGCCGCGTCGCTGAAGCGGCCCAGCAGGTCGGCTATGTGCCCGATCGCGCCGGTGTGCGCCTGAGGACCGGCAAGACCAATGTCATCGCCCTGGTGCTGGATCGCGCAGATGAATCCATCGAATTCGCGCGCTACCTCATCCAGGGCATCGGTCACGCCATCAAGGGCACGCGCTACCACATGAATGTAACGCCGGAATTCGACCGCAAGTTCTCGGTCGAATCCATCCGCTACATCCTCGACAACCGCACCGCCGACGGGCTCATCATCACCCACACCAGCGCGCGCGATCCACGCGTGCAGTTACTGATGGACGCGGGCTTTCCGTTCGTTACCCACGGGCGAACCGAGTTCTTCTCGCCGCACCCCTATCACGACTTCCATTCCGAGGAGTTCGCGCGCCTGGCGGTGGAACGACTGGCCAGCAAAGGCTGCAAAAGCGTTATGCTGGTGGTCGGCGGCGACACCATCAACAACTACCACAACATCGTCACCGCCTTCGAGCGTGCCGGCGCCCGGCTGAAGATCGACACGCAGGTGAAGAACCACAAGACCGATATCGTGGCGGCAGCAGAGATGCGGCAGCTCGGCCGGGAGATCGCCCTGGCTCCCAATCGCCCCGATGGCATCATCTGCGACAGTGAACTGCGCTCGGTTTGCATGATCAGCGGCCTTGCCGACGAGGGCGTGGTGATCGGCCGCGACATCCGCTTCATCTGCAAGCAGACCTCTGACCTGATCGCCGCACTCTTCCCCGAGGTCGATACCATCGAGGAAGACGTGTTCGCCGCCGGGGTCGAACTGGCGCGGCTGCTGATGCGTCGCATCGAGGGCGAAAAGCCCGAGAACCTGCAGACCCTGAGCGAGCCGAAGCTACATTGGCGGGACTGACGCGCTGCGCCTTACGGCATCAGCTGTCCGCCGTTCACTTCCAGCACCTGCCCGATCATATAGCCGCTGAGCATGTCCGAGGCGAGGAACAGGTACGCCCCAACGCAATCTTCCGGAGTACCGGTGCGGCCCTGCGGGATCGTCGCCAACGCCGCTTGCCGCTGCGCGTCGGTAGAATAGCGTTCATGAAACTTCGTCTCGATGAAGCCCGGCGCCACGGCGTTGACGCGGACCCCCGAGCCGATCAGCTCCTTGGCCATGCCGCGCGTCACATTCGAGACAAACGCTTTCGACGAGCCGTAAAGGCCGGCACCACCCGATGCACCATTGCGCGCGGCAATCGACGTGGTGTTGATGATAAAGCCGCCCTGCTTCTTCAGCCAAGGGATCGCGGCCCGGCAGGCAAGAACCACCGAACGGGCATTTAGGTTCATCACCTCGTCGTAATAGTCCTCCGTCATGTCGGCGTAGGCGACGCGTCCCACCATGAGGCCGGCATTATTGATGAGGCCGTCAAGACGGCCGAAATGCTGCGCCGCCTGCTCGACCACCTCGCCCACGACGCCTGATTTGGTGACGTCGCCCTTGATTGAAAACGCCTCGCCGCCCGCATCGGTGATGGTCTTCACCACCGCATCAGCGTCGGATTTGCTGGAATTGTAGTGCACCGCTACGCGTGCGCCCTGTGCCCCGAATGCAATTGCGAGGGCCGCGCCAATGCCGGTCGACGCACCGGTGATGAGCACCGCCTTGCCGGAGAGATCGGGAATTGCCAGATGGGGCGCGGTCATGATGATACCTCGGTAAAGCCAGTGTCAGGAAACGGCCGCCAGCGCGGCGACGATGGGTCCTGCCGTTTCGGCGGTGTAGGGTACGAAAGGCGGCCGCACATTGTACCACCCTTTATTGCCCGTGCGTGCCGCAAGGACGGCTTTCATCGCCGGAATCTGCGTGAAGCGCAGCAGGGTAGCGCGGGTGCGGGCCAGTCGTTTCTGCACGGCCATGACCTCGGCAGCTTTCGCTGGATCGGCGTAGTTGCGATAGACGAATGCCAGATCCGGCGCGATCAGGTTGGAATTGCCGGTGATGCACCCAGCACCGCCCCAGGCCATCAGCGACTGCACCAGATGTTCGGCGCCGCCGAACACCGCAAAGCCGGGGAACCGGTCGACGAGGCCGCTCATGTTGGCGAAATCGCCAGACGAATCCTTGATGCCGGCAAAGACGCCGGGGAACGCCGACCGCAACCGGGCGATCAGCGACAGGCTGAGCGGCACCGCCGAAGTCTGCGGGATATGATAGAGAACGATCCTCAGCCGCGCATCGCCCACCGCCTCGACGATCCGCGCATAGGAGCCGAACAGCCCGTCGTCGCTGGGGGTCTTGTAGTAGAACGGCGGGATCATCAGCACCGTCGTGACCCCCAGCGCCACGGCATGCCGGGTCAGCGCTATGGTGTCGGACAGCGCCGCCGTACCGGTCCCCGGCATCAGCACGTCGGGAGAGATACCACCCTTCAGCAGCGCTTCGAGGATCCCCATGCGCTCGGCAGCCGAGAACGAAGCCAACTCGCCGCTGGTGCCGAGCGGCGCGAGGCCATCGCATCCCAACTCGAGCAGCCGCTTGCAGTGGGCGACATGTTCGGCGTGGTCGGGCGACAGGTCATCCCTCATCGGCGTCAGCGCGGCTGAGAAGACCCCGGCAAGTTTCAGTGGCATCTCGGCATCCTCTCAGTCGCTGTGGGCGCAATCGCTCCGCCGCGGCAGCCGACCCGAAAGTCGGGATCGGCATCCGTGCCGGCCTCTGTCACATGCTCGATATACATGCCCTGATGGCCAACCGCCATCATTGCTGCCGGCGCCATCCAATCCCTGCCCCGACGCTTCAGGTCAGCCCGGGAACAGCATCTCGCCGCCCTCGACCCGGATCACCTGGCCATGCACGAAGCGGGCGCGCGAGCTGGTCAGGAAAGCGACGACATCGGCGATCTCTTCGGGTTCGGCGTAGCGGTTGAACGATTTGCGCGAGGAATCCATCTTCACCGGATCGACGACACGCGTGGCCTGGAAGCGCGCCGTCTTTGTCGGACCGGGGCTGACGGCGTTGACCCGCACCCCGTGCTCCTTCACTTCAGCCGCGAGGCAACGCGTATAATGGACGACGGCAGCCTTCAGCGTGGCGTAGATGCCGCCATGCGAGAACCCGGCATGCGCGGCGGTCGAGCCGATGTTGACGACGATACCGCTCTCCCGCTTCACCATCTGCGGCACGAACGCCTGCGTCACCAGCATGGTGCCGATGAGGTTGTTGTTGGTCAGCGTCATCAGGTCCTCGTAGGTGATGCCGAGGATGTTGTTGGGCTCGGGCTTGTTGCCCGATGCGCCAATGTCGCCGCCCGCGCAATTGATCAGAATATCAACGGGTCCGAAATTGGCTTCAATGTGCTCGCGCATCTTCGCCACGGCCTCGCGGTCGCCGATGTTACCGGTAACGGTGGTGGTCTTGACGCCCAGCGCCTCGATCTTCTTGGCGGCCTCGCCGAGGTTGGCGCCTTCATTGTACTTGGTGCTGGCATCCCAGGTCAGGTCATGCATCACAATATTGGCGCCCATTTCGGCGAGCTTTCGCGCCATCACGTTGCCAAGGCCGCGTCCCGATCCGGTGACGAAGGCAATCTTGCCGCTCAGTTCCTTGTC
Source organism: uncultured Alphaproteobacteria bacterium (assembly GCA_963796775.1). Taxonomy (GTDB): domain Bacteria; phylum Pseudomonadota; class Alphaproteobacteria; order Rhizobiales; family Devosiaceae; genus Devosia_A. The sequence continues at coordinate 1,589,360 of CAWCMZ010000007.1, forward strand.
CATTCCGGCTCTCCCTTACATTAAGCCCAGAGCCTTGAGGTTCGCGGCGGAACGCCGGACCTGGCCAAGCTCGTAATCGATCAATTCATGGTCGGCGTTGCGCTCCCACGGCGTCCGCCACTCGTCGCTGTCGCTGAGGTGATTTGTGCGCGCCGCCAGCAGGCATGCCGCAAGCTGCTCCGCCTCTTTGGGGGCATAGCCCCGCCACCAGTCGGGGGTGAACAGCTTGACGTGGCGGGCCTCGAGCGCCCCGATCTCGATCGCCGCGAGCATCGTCTCGTTGTGCTCGCCCAGAATGGCGAACACCTCCTTGAAGGGTACGGCGCCATCCCCGCTCGGGCAGCGGCACAGCCGGATGCCCTCGTCGGTGAACTGCACGCGGTAGTCCTTGGCGTGCACATAGCGGACATAGGGTGCGATGACGCGCGTAAAATCGAGCGGCGACTCCGCCACCGGAAAACAATTGGCGGTGTCATAGACGATGCGGACGCTGTCGCCATACTCGTCGCAGAAATTGACCAGTTCCCGGCTGGTGAAATCCTGATGGTTTTCGATCAGGAGGGTAACGCCCGCTGCCTTTGCCATCGGCGCGTACCGACCCAGCTTTTCATTGACGCTCGCCACAAGGTCGTGCCAGCGCTGCCCGGCCGCCGCCCGGTCGCCGCAAAGGATCGGCGTCAACGCGGTGCGGATATACTTGGCGCCGAGAATCCTCGCTGCATTGAGGCAGAGATCGATGTCGATGTTCTGCAGCCCCGACGAGAGCACCGGCGTCATGTCGAGCTTGTCGAGCCGCGCCTTGAGCGCCGCGAGTTCGGCATCATTCATCGGCTTCAGCCAGCCCTCCCAGAGCTCCAGCGTGCGCGCATCGAGTTCGCTCGCCAGCGCAATGAAACCTTCCAGGCCCTTACCATCCGGATTGGCGCGCGGCGTCCCTGCCCCCTGCAGGCCGAGATAGTAAGTGAGGCCATAGGGATTAAGGCCGGTACGAAGTTTCATGGGGAGGCGTCCTTTCGATGGCTACCGCAAACCGCCATCGACGATGATCGACTGCTTGGTGATCATGTAGCTGTCGTCGGAGGCGAGAAACAGGACGGTGCGCGCGATGTCGGCACCGATCAAGGTGCGCTTCATCGCCTGTCGCACCACGATGTTGTCGATCGATTGTTGATCCTTGTACCACAGCCGCCTCTGCCGCTCGGTTATGACCGCTCCCGGCTCGATTGCATTGACGCGGATATTGTCGTTGCCGAAATCGCGGCCGAGCGCCCGGGTCAACCCGATCACGGCGGCCTTGGCGGTCGCGTAGACCGGCATGGTGTCGGCGCCGCCGCGCCATGCGATGGATGAGAAGTTGACGATCGCCCCGCCCCCCAACTCCCGCATCTGCGCGCGCACTGCCTGCGCCGCAAAGAACTGCGGGCGAAGATTGATGCCCTGTGACTTGTCCCAATACTCGACAGTCACCTCGTCCGTGCGGTGGCGGTCATCATTGGCGGCGTTGTTGACCAGCACACTGATCAGGCCAAGGCGCTCCCGGACCGCCGCGACCGACGCCTGCAGCGCCGCGATGTCGGTAATGTCGACCTGTAGGAAAAGCGCGCCCGTCTCGGTGGCGAGCGCCGCTCCGGCATCTTCAAGGATGTCCACAAATGCGACCTTGGAGCCCTGCCCGATGAACGCGCGAACGATGTCGGCGCCAATGCCGGAGGCACCCCCGGTCACAAAGACAACGCGGCCGGCCAGGCTTGGATAGGTAGCAAGCGCAGGAATTTGAGAGTCCTCTGGGGTTGACGCCTAGATCAGTTTTTGCGTCGCGGGATCAAACAGGCAGGCACGGGTCATGTCGACCGCGATCGGCATGTCTTCGCCCATCTTGGGGGCCTCGTCAGGCTGGAAACGGCCCACCACTTCGCGGTTACCGATACGCAGCACCGCCATGGTCTCGGCGCCCGTCGGCTCAACCACTTCCACTGGAGCGGTCATCGTGGCGACACCGGCCTTGTCGTTCAGCTGCGGGTTGTACCGGCTGAGATGCTCGGGGCGAATGCCGAGAACCACCCTCTTGCTGGACACCCGCTGGGCCACGCCGTTGTGCAGCGCCAGCATAGCGGCCCGGCCGTCGGAGATCGGGAAGGTGACCGCCGGCTTGCCGCCATCGGTGGTGATCTCGGCATCGATGAAGTTCATCGAGGGCGACCCCATGAAGCCCGCGACGAACATGTTGGCCGGCCGGTTGTAGATCGTATCCGGCTCATCGAACTGCTGCACGCTGCCCTGATGCATCACCGCGATGCGCGAGGCCAGCGTCATCGCCTCGACCTGATCGTGCGTGACATAGATCGTGGTCTTGCCGACGCGATGGTGCAGCTTCTTGATTTCGGTGCGCATCTCGACACGCAGTTTCGCATCGAGATTGCTGAGCGGCTCGTCGAACAGGAACAGCACGGGATCGCGCACCAGCGCGCGGCCCATCGCCACGCGCTGCCGCTGGCCACCCGACAGCTGCCCCGGCTTGCGACCGAGCAGCGGCTCGATCTGCAGCAGCGCTGCGACGCGCGAGATGGCAGCTTCGCGCTCGGGTTTCGGCACGCCGCGGCTTTCCATTCCGAACAGCATGTTCTCCTTGACCGTCATGGTCGGATAGAGCGCGTAGGACTGGAACACCATGGCGATGTCGCGATCCTTGGGCGCCACCGAGTTGACCATGCGATCGCCGATGTAGATCTCGCCAGAGGTGACCGTCTCGAGCCCTGCGATCATTGCCAGGAGTGTGGATTTGCCGCATCCGGAGGGTCCGACCAGCGCGATGAACTCGCCTGTGCCGGCCTCGAGGTCGATTCCCTTGAGGACTTCGACCGCGCCGAAATTCTTGCGCAGATTGCGAACTGTCAACGATGCCATGCGTGCCTCACTTGATTGCTCCCTGCGTGAGACCACGCACGAAATATTTCCCGCCCAGGAAGTAGACCAGGAGCGGCGGCAGCGCGCCGATCAACACCGCCGCGCTCATCACGTCGTAGGTGCGCACGGTGGTGCCGTTGAGCGACAACGCCACGAGCGCCGCCGTGATGGGCTGGTTGGAGCCCGAATTCAGCACCACGCCGAACAGGTATTCGTTCCAGATGCCGGTGAACTGCCAGATCACGGTCACGATCAGGATCGGCGGCGAAAGCGGGATGATGATGCGGTAGAAGATGCGCCAGAACCCGGCCCCATCGATACGCGCCGCCTTGATCAGATCGTCGGGGATCGACAGGTAGTAGTTGCGGCAGAACAGCGTGGTGAAGCTCAGTCCCTGGATGCAGTGGACGAGGATCAGGCCGTAGACCGAGTTGGCGAGACCCAGCTTGCCAAGCAGGAACGCCCACGGCAGCAGAGCGATCTGGCCAGGCATGAATACGCCGAGCAGGATGCAGGTGAAAATGATCTCGGAGCCTGGAAATTTCCACTTGCTCAGGATGTAGCCATTCATCGCACCCAGAGCGGTAGAGATGATCGTCGCCGGGACCACCATCTTCACCGAGTTCCAGAAATAGTTCTGCACCCCCTCGCACGATCCACCGATGCAGAACGTGCCCCACGCCTGCGGCCAGGCCTCGAGCCGGAAGCTCTGCGGAAAGGCGATAAGGCCATGGGCAGAGATTTCCGGCAGGGTGCGGAAGGAGTTAAACACCACGACGAAGAGCGGGATCACGTAGACCAGCGCGAACAGCGTCAGCAGTCCGTAGATCACGATCCGGCTGAGCAGGCGCTTGCGGCTTGCAGCGGCCGCCTCACGATCGACGGCATCAACCGACATGACAGCATCAGCCATTGCCGCTCTCCCGTCTGCGACGCCACACCAGATAGAGCGAATAGGGTACCAGCACCACCGCCAGGGCCAGCAGGATCATGATCGCCGCAGCCGCACCCTCCGCGATTTCGCCGCGCTGGAACATCAGGTCGTAGACGTAGGTCGCGGGGAATGTGGTCGAGATGCCGGGCCCGGAATTGGTCAGCGCCACGGCGAGGTCGAAGGTCTTGATCGCGAACTGCAGCAGCACCACCGCGACCGCCAGGAAGATCGGCGTGATCGAGGGCAGGATCACCTTGCGATAGGTACGGAACGTCGATGCGCCGTCGATCTGCGCAGCCTTGATGATGTCCTGGTCCACCGAACGCAGCCCGGCAAGAAACAGCGCCATGGCGAAGCCCGAGGACTGCCAGATGCCGGTGATGATGATCGCGTAGATCGCGTTCTTGCGGTCCGACGTCAGGGCAAAATGGAAGTCCGTCCAGCCCATCGACTTGATCAGAAACTCAAAGCCGCTCGTCGGATTGTAGAGCCACTGCCATACGGTGCCGGTGACGATGAAGCTGACCGCCAGGGGATAGAGGAAGATCGTGCGCCAGAACGACTTTCGGCGCGCATCTTCTGGTCGATCAGCAGCGCCAGCAGCAGGCCGACCGCCATGGCGAAGACGACGTAGAAGGCCGAGAAGAGGAACAGATTGGTGTAGGCGATGTTCCAGCGCCGGTTGGCCCACAGGTCGACGTAGTGCTCGAACCCCTCGAAGCCATAGGTCGGCAGCAGCGTGGAATTGCTCAGCGAGATGTAGAGCGTCCAGCCCGGCGAACACGAACACATAGACGAACGAGGCAAGCATCGAAGGCGCCAGCACGAAGATCGGCACCCATCGCTTCGAGCTTATCGATCAGGTCGTCTCTCCGCCCGCAACGGCGGCATATCCGGCACTGGTCACCGATTTCCCCCTCGAGGCTGAGTAGTAGGCCGGCCGCGGCAGATCCGCCGCGACCGGTCGCTTCGGGAGGTTACATCTGAGCTTCGACAGCGTCAGCCATGGCGTTCGCGGCATCGGCCGAGCGACATCTCGGGCGTGTTCACGAACTCGGTGATCAGGTCCATCATGGCGCCGCGATACTTCTGCAGCACGGTCATGTTGTGGGCCATCGAGCGGACCAGCTCGCCATCATCGATGGAGGCCTGGAGGTCCTTCTGGCTCTGCTGCTGGCAGACGTTGAAGCCGTTCGACAGATCGACGTCGAGGCGCGCCGGAATCGAGCCCTTGGCGATATTGAACACGGTCTGGAACTCAGGCGACAGGATCAGGTGCGCCAGCAGCTGCTGGCCGGCATGATAGTCCGGATCGTTCTGCTTGAAGAACACCACCGAGTCGGAGTTCAGGATGAAGCCCGGCTTGCCCCAATCGGTCGGTGCCTGGCCGCAAAGGATGTCGCCGCCGGGCTCATGGCCGACCGACTTGATGGTGCCCAGTTCCCAGTCGCCCATGATGAAGAACAGCGCATCGCCATTGATCATCATGTTCGAGGCGGTGTCGTAGTCACGGCCGGCGATGGCCGGGTCCATGTACTTGGAGACCATCAGGCGCATCTGGTCGAAGGCCTTGATCATGCCGTCGGAGCGAAGCGCATCGACGTCGCCCTCGACGAAGGCCTTCTTGAACAGCTCCGGATCCTGGCCATAGACGACGACTTCGAAGGTGGTCGCGTCGGTCCAGTCGGCGCTGAGGTGGGCGAGGCAGATCTTGCCGCCGGCGACGGCCTTGTCGCAGTCGGCGTTGAACTCGGCCCAGGTCTTGGGGAGCTCGGTGACGCCGACGCCTTCCATGGCCGCCTTGTTGCCCCAGATCCAGTTGATGCGGTGGATGTTCATCGGCGCCGCGACCCAGTGCCCGTCCGGCTTCATCACCGGCAGCAACTGCGGGGCGACGACGTTGTCCCAGCCTTCCTTGGCGGCGAGATCATCCATGTTGGCGGTGCCGCCGGTGCGCGTTCCACTCGGCGATTTCCGGGCCCTTGAGCTGCACGGCAGCGGGGGCGTTGCCGGCCACCACGTCGGCGCGCAGCTTGGCAAGCGTGTTGGCGGTGTGACCGGCGATTGCGGTCTGCTGCCACTCGCCGCCGGCCGCGGTGAACATCTCGCCGAGCTTGGCGATCGAGGCGGCGTCGTTGCCGCTGGCCCACTGGTGCAGCATAAGCACCTTGGGGCCGGCATCGCGGTGCCCGAAAGCAGCGCGAGAGTCGTCGCAGCCGCGATTGCCGCAGCCTTCATCCTGAACGTCATTATCTCTCTCCCTTGCGTGCTCCCGACACACCCGACCTTTGGCCTGTAGCGTTGTCGCTTGCACTTTTTGCCCGGTGATGCTCATCCTCACGAACACCACCTCATTTGTTCTATGGTGAACTTATTCATAATGTCAACGCGCTAAACGGGAGCGCTCCGGTGAACAAGATCGAATTAAAATCTCTACTTGGCGACAGGACATTGGGCACGCCGGCTGGCCGGATCGTGCGCGTGCTGAGCGAACGCGGCGCGTTGAGCGGCGCCCGCCTCGCGAGCATTACCGGTCTCGCCAAATCCACCGTCTCCACCGCGCTGGCCGAACTCAGGCGTACCAACATCATCGTCGATGGCGTCAGTGCCAAAAATGGCAAGGCGCGGGTCGGACGCCCTTCCACCACGGTATCGCTCAATCCGCTGGCGGGCACCTGCGTCGGCCTGCTGTTCGGCATGCAGCACATCCAGATGATTGTCGCCGACGTGTCGCACGCGGTGATCTCGGACAAGCGCGTCTATCTCGATCCGGACTACTCTCCGGCCGAAGCGGCAAAGCTGGCGCGAAAGCTCCTGACCGAAGCCTGCACCGAAGAACACATCTCGGACGAACTCAATTCTGGGTGTCGGCATCGCGCTCGCCGGCCCGATCAATCCCTTCGATGGCCGCGTGCTGCGGGCAGGTGGCGTGCCCACCTGGGCGGGCGTCGACTTGCGCGCCGTCTTCGAGCCCGTCCTCAAGCACCCCATCTTCGCCGACAACGAGAGCAATTGCTCGGCGATCGCCGAGATGATGTGGGGCGCCGCCGTCGGCTATGAGGACTTCGTCCTCTTCACCGCCGACATCGGAGTGGGTGGCGCCATCGTCAACCGCGGTCAGGTCATGACCGGAATCGCTGGCGCGGCGGGCGAATTCGGCCACATGTCGATCAATCCAGATGGCGAACTCTGTCGCTGCGGCAACCGCGGCTGCCTCGAACTCTACGCCAGCTTTCAAGGTCCGGTGCAACTGGCCTCCAAGCGCTTTGGCCGGCCCATGACCATCGATGGCGTGGTCGAAATGGCGCTTGCCGGCGACGTCGGCTGCGCGCGCCTAGTCACCGATGCGGCAGAGGCCACCGGACGGGGTCTCGGCATTATTGGATCGGCGATCAACCCCGGCCTAATCGTAGTGGGCGGTGGACTCGTGCTCGCCGGCGACCTGTTCATGGGACCACTGGAACAAAGTTACAACAAGCATGCCCTGGTGAAGCGCACCGATGTCGCGGAGAACGCCCGGACCCGTATCGTGCCAAGCAGGTTCACCAAGAACGATGCCTGCATGGGAGCCGTCGGCATGGTGCTGCAGCACCATGGCAGATTGCGCTAGATCAGTCGTCCGCCTCGATCAGTTCGCGTAGAATCTGTGCCAGATCCTGCTTGCGGTAGGGCTTGGTGAGCAGCCGCATGTTCCACGGCGGCTGACCGTTGCCGTTCAGCTTCTCCTCGGGAAATCCCGAGGTCAGCAACACCTTGAGGTGCGGCCATTTCAGCTTGGCGGCCCGGCCCAGATCATAGCCGCTCATGCCGCCGGGCATGATGACATCGGTAAACAGCAGGTCCACGTGGTTTTCGGCGAGGATGCGCAGCGCCGACGGCCCATCGCCCGCCTCGAGGCACGTATAGCCAAGCTGTGTCAGCTGCCTGACCACCAGTTCACGCAGATCTGCGTTGTCCTCGACGGCCAGGATGGTTTCGCTGCCACCGACGTGATCCACCGCGACCACACGGGGCGCGAATGCAGCCGCCTCGGACTCGGCGCGCGGCAGATACAACCGGAACGTCGTCCCAACATCCGGCTCGCTGTAAACGTTGATGTGGCCGCCCGACTGCTTCATGAAGCCAAACACCATGCTGAGACCCAGGCCCGTGCCGCGTCCATCTGTCTTGGTCGTGAAGAACGGTTCGAAAATCTTGTCGAGCATGTCCCGCGACATGCCAGTGCCGGTATCGGTGACCTCGACCACGGCGTAGTCGCCGGCGAGGAGTTCCGGGTAGAGCGAGACGTAGTCAGCATCGAGCCGACGATTTCCGGTTGTCATCTGCAACGAGCCGCCATCGGGCATGGCGTCACGCGCATTGGTGAAAAGGTTGACCAGGCAGGCCTCAAATTGCACCGGGTCGACTGTCACCCGCCACACATTGGGGTCGAGCTGATGTTCGATCTCTATGTTCTCGCCAAGCGTACGACGCATCAGTAGGCTGATGCCTTCCACCAGACCGTTGAGGTCGACCAGCTGTGGCTGCAGCGGCTGTCGCCTCGCGAAGGCCAGCAACCTGCGCGTCAGGTCCGCACCGCGGAGCGCCGCGGCCAGTGCCTGCTCCGCCAACGCTACGCTGTCCGGGTCACCTCCCAGTTCCTCCGACAGCAGGTCGAGGTTGCCGATGATCACGCCGAGCAGATTGTTGAAATCGTGCGCCAGACCACCCGTGAGGTTGCCGATGGCCTCCATCTTCAGCGCCTGCCGCAACTGGGTCTCGACGGCCCTGCGATCGGAAATGTCGCGAATGGCAACAATCAGCACCTTGCCCTCGGCGGTCATGTGTGGGCTGGTCATCACTTCCATCGGGAACTCGGTGCCGTCACGCCGCAGCCCGACCAGATCTTCGGTGCTGCTTCTGGTGACGGCAGGTTCGGCATCGACGAGCGCTCGCAAGCGTGCGGCGTAGGCCTCGTTCAGCCGCGCCGGCCGCAGCATGCGGGTGTACTGGCCGACCAGCTCTTCCGGCTTGTAGCCGTAGATCACCTCGACACGATCGCTGGCGATAAGAATCTTTCCCTGCGTGTCAATCACCAGCATCGCGTCGGGACTCGCAGCGAGCAGGCTGCGAAACAACGCTTCACTTGCCGCGAGCGCACTCTCGGCCCGCTTCCGATCCGTGATGTCTTCAGACATGGCCAGCAGGAATTTCGGCCTGCCGTGCTCGTCGGGCACCGGCAGCTTCGTCGTCCTTAGCACCCTCAGACCTTTGTGCCGGGTCTGGATCAACTCTTCCGGGATGATCTGCAGCTGCCCCGAGTCCAGAACCTCGCGATCGCGCGCAACGAAGAACTCGGCCTGCTCCGGTGGAAAGAAATCATGGTCGCTCTTGCCGAGCGACTCGGCCCGCGGAATGCCCGTCAGCTCCTCACCCTCGCGATTGAGCAGCACAAAGCGCAAGTCTGTCGCGTCCTTGACGGCGACCATGGCCGGGATGTGCTCGACCACAAGATTGAGGAACGAGCTCGCGCTCACCAGTTCAGTCGTGCGCAGCAACAGTTCGCTCTGCAGCTTGGCATTCTCGCGATCACGAGATTCAAGCGTCGCATTGGCCTCCTCAAGTTCGGCGATAGCCCGCTGCGCGAGTTGATCCTCCGTCTGCATGCGGACGAACCGCGTTACGTCCTCGACACGATGGACGATCCAGCGAACCTCGCCGTTGCTATCGAGTATCGGCGTGTTGAGCGGGCTCCAGTAACGCTCCTCGAAGCCGCCACCCTCGTCCGCCGGGCGGGGAATATCGTATTTCTGCGTCGGCATCGCGTCAGGCTGCCGCGAGCGCAGGACACGCAACAGCGACGCCCGGAGATTGCTCACCCCAGTGGCCTCAATGTCCTCTGGATTATCCGGGAACGCCTCGAACAAATCGCTGCCGATCAGGCTCGCCCGCTCAGTCATCGTCGCGGCGAGGTAGGCATTGCTGGCGCCGACAATGACAAAATCAGGGTTCAGCAGCAGATAGAGGTTGGGCGCGGCGGCGAATATCGCCTCGAAATCTATCTCGTCATCCGGGGGTAGCGCAGGATCGAGCATGCCGCTCCTTCAGGATTGCGCATCATGCCGTGGACGCGCGTGCAACAAGCAGGTCGATGAAATCGTCACTCCTCATCGGCTTGGCGAACAGGAAACCCTGTGCCACATCGTAACCCAATTCCATCAGAACCTGAAGATCATCCTTGGTCTCAACGCCTTCTGCGACCGAACTGATCGCAAAGCGGCGCGCCAGATCCGCCACTGCCCGGCACATATCGCGCTTCTTGTCGTCATTTGCGCAACCATGCACAAAGCTTCTGTCGAGCTTGATCTCGGCGAAGGGCAGCTCATTGAGGCGCGCCAACGACGAGAAGCCGGATCCAAAATCGTCGATCGAGACATGCACATTGTAGAGCTTGAGCTGAACCGCGATTTCTCGCGCCAGATCGGGGTCGCTGATAGCCTCGTCCTCGGTGATCTCGACGATCAGCCCCGGAAACTTCGGATGAACCGGCAGATGCTTGCGCAGGTTGCTGACGAAATCGGGACGCTGCAGCACCGACGCCGGAACGTTGATGGCCAACCGGTTGGTCATCTGCTTGTTGGCGAAACGTGACCAGTCGGCCAGCGAGCGCCCGACGATGAAGTCCGTGAGAGGGTAGTAAAGCGGGTCGCCCGCCGTCGGCAGGAACCCGCCGGGCAGGATGATACCGAGAGAGGGGTGGCGCAGCCGGATCAGCGCCTCCGCCCCGCACAGCCGCATCGATTTGAGATCGATCTTTGGCTGGTACCACAGTTCGAGCCAGTGATTCTGCAGCGCCGCGTCGAGACTCTACGTCGTCTGCATTGCTCGCCGCCTGAACCCGGACAGCGGCGAGGCGCTCACGCAATTCCGCCACACGGAAGGGCTTGTGCAGCGGCGGCAACATGACGAGGCCACGATTCTTGCCGATCTCCTGGACCTCGTTGAGCGTCCCCTGATCGTGCCCGCTGATCAGCAGCACTTCGCCACTGTAGCGGCGCGCTGCGAGACCGCGAAGCACCTCCACCGCATCGGAATTGCCAAGCGACAGATCGAGGACAATGATCTGCGGGAGCCACTGCACCAGCGCCGTCTCGACCTCGGAGGCGCTGCGCAGTTGGTGCGTAACAAACCCTGCCGACACCAGCACGTTCGAGACGAAGGTTCGGATTTGAACCTCGTCGTCGACGATGAACGCGTGTGCCTGACCGGGGTTGGGCTTGGAGGCGGACATCCTGCACGATCAAAATAGTTACGGCCTAAAACTAAGCACACCACAATGTAAACAATTGGTGCAAATTGGCGCGGTCGACGCGATGAACAAACCCCACCGCCACTTCCTAAACTTGCTCTCTTTACGATCAGAATCACTACACTGCAGCCAAATTGGCGTCATTCAAGACAGTTTTCTGGACCGTGCTAAACAAAAATTGATCGAGTGCTGCCCGTATTTCTACGGGGAGCCTGTGAGACGCTACGGACTTGTTTCGCGCGAATAGTTGACCCATCGGCCCTTGGTGTCGCCTTTCGAAACCAGTCGCCGCCGTCCAGGACTAGCTGGCTGGCCGCCAGAACGGCTTGCGCTGCCGGGCCACCGCCAGTACGGAGTCATCGAAGCCCGGCAGATCGAAGCCAAGCGGCTGCAGCGGGCCACTGCGCCAGCCGATATGCGCACCCACCTCCGGACGGCTGTAGTAGGCCGTGTAGACCAACTCCAAGCAGGTGGTTGAACGTCGGCACATCGGCGGCTTCGATGGCGCGGATGGCGGCGTCCTGTTGCGCGGGGGCAGATCCGGTGAAATCGCCGCTCGCGGCCAGTTGCGCTTCGAACCAGGTGAGCGTCACGCCATACGGTGCATGATCCGTGGCCATGCGGCGTATGTCTGCGGCAAGGTCCATGTCCCCGGCGGCCGGCAGATCATCGATCGCCGGAATCAGGCGGTTCAGCGCCGCCTCGAAATGGCCCGCGTCGCTCACTGCCTGAGATCCTGCCGCTGTTTGACGATGTAGTCGGCCGCGCGGAGCGCAATCGCCTGAATCGTCGGCGTCGGATTGACCGCGCCGCTGGTCACAAACGTGCTGCCGTCGATGACGAAGAGATTGTCTGCGTCATGCGCCTGGCAATTGCCATCGACCACCGAGCGCGCCGGATCGGCCCCCATGCGCGCCGTGCCCATCAGATGCCAGCCCCCACCACGGAACACCGGGTTCGACGCGGTACGCACGGCGCCCGCCGCCCGCAACACCTTCTCACCGTTGGCAATGCCGTGATCGAGAAGCTTTCGCGTGTTGTCCGAAACCCGGTACACCACTTTCGGCGCCGGAATGCCGTTTGAATCGACCAGAGTAGAATCAAGTTCTACATGGTTCTGTTCCTCCGGCAGGTCTTCGGAGATGACGCACAAGAGGCTCCACTTGCCGAAACGGCGTGCGAACTCCTCATGATGACCTTCACCCCACGGCACCGGCGGAATCATGAACCCGGCGGCGGTGCGGGCCGGTGCGGCGCTGCGGTTCATCTGGTAGGTATAGCCACGCAGGAAACCGCGGCTTGCGTCGGTCTCGTAGAACTCCTGCGACATCAGGATATTGCCCAGAGCGCCCTTGAACATGGTCGGCTCCGGATCGTCGAAGAAGCCGGTAACGATGCCGTACGGATGAAACATCAAATTCTTGCCGACCAGTCCAGACGAATTGGCGAGGCCGTTCGGATGCGCGTCCGACTTCGACAGCAGCATCAGCCGGGGCGTACCGACACCATTGGCGGCGATGATAACGGCGCGCGCCCGCTGCTCCTGGATCGCCCCGGCACTGTCATAATAGCGAGCCCCGGTAGCCCGTCCGTCGCGCCCCGTGGTGATCTCGAACACCCGCGCCCCGGTTCGAATCTCTGCCCCGTTCTTCACTGCCTCTGGCAGATAGGTGATGTCCGTCGATCCCTTCGCGCGCCGCACGCAGCCAAGCCCGTTGGGGCCGCAGTGATTGCAGGCGAGGCGTCCGCGATAGGTCTCCGAATTGATGTAGGAATCCGACGGCCACCAGTGCCAGCCGAGTTTGTCGAAGCCGCGCGCCAGGCGCTCTCCGTCCCAGCCGAGCGGCAACGGTGGCATTGGACGCGGCGAGCGCGCCGGGTTAGCCGGATCGCCCGCAATGCCCGAGCAACCCATCCAGACGTCGTTGAGGTCGTAGTAGGGCGCCAGATCGTCATAGGTGATGGGCCAGTCGTCGGCGACACCGTCCAGCGATTTGACGCGAAAGTCCGACGGATGCAGCCGTGGCGCATGGCCCGTCCAGTGAATCGTGCTGCCGCCCACCGCATTGAACATCAGCGGCGTCAGCGCCGACTCCGAATTGTTGACGGGGTAGTCCTCGCGCCAGTTGCGGATGTTTGGGTCGAACGAGAAGCTGGTGTTGGCCCGATGCTGCCAGTCCGCTTTCGACGGCGGGTAGTCCGCCGGGTTCTGCCACCCGCCCTGTTCAAGACAGACAACGTCGAACCCCGCCTCGGAAAGCCTCCACGCTGCGGCCCCACCGGAAGCGCCCGTCCCGATGATCAGAATATCGGCCACGCGACTTAGCGCCACGATCCACCCCGCACAAAGAGCAGTTCGATCACGGCAGATCCGGGCGCCATCGCGCCGAAATGCGGGTCGGCACGAAAGACGCTCAGCATAGCCCCCTCAGGCACGAATTATTGGTGCTGAGCCTCGCGGGCGCGGCGTGAGGTGTCAAGTGGAGGGAATTGGTGGCAGCCCAAAAAAGCAAGGCCTGCGCATCCGGAGGAAGGGCGCCCCAATGCCGAGGCTGACAAAGACCTTCATCGACAGCGTGAAACCGCCGCTCGCGACTTAGGGAGGCGCTGCAACGGCCGAGTTCGGCAGCCCGCAATTGGCCCAATCCGGTTGCTGGCAAATTGGCCTTCTGATCTCAGTCGAACGGCCAATATTAAGCGGTTTTTAAAGCCGCGTATGCAAATATGCCCGCCCCGCGGACTGCCCGGGGTCAGGATTCCAGCAGCATGCACGCAGCGACCGATCGGTCCCAGTTGAGCAGCGGCAGCGATACCCCGCTGACAGCCGTGCTCAGCAGCATGCCGTACGGCTTTTCGGTCTGGGGCGAGGACCTGCGCCTCGTCCTGTTCAACGAAACCTATCGCGCGCTCTATCGCTTCGGCCCCGATGACTTACGCGTGGGCATGTCACTGCGCGATGTTTGCGACGTCACCGTCGCGCTTGGCAACCATCCGGACGTTACCGCCGAACAGCTCTTTGCTGCCTGTGAGCAGCGGCTGCGGGACTGCACCGATCCGAGCCGCCCCATCAAGGCCCAGAAGGCCATCCGGGGGCGCATCATTAAGACCACGCATGTGCTCAGCCCCGGGCTCGGCTGGATCGTCACGCATGAGGACGTGACGGAGGAGGCAGAACAGCAGTGGCTGACCGAACTGGCCGAAATACGGCTCGCCCAGCAGGGTCGCCGTTTCAGTGCCGTCATCGACAACATGTCTCACGGCATTTCCATCTTCGATGCGGAGATGAGGCTCGTCACCTGCAATCCCCGCTACCTCGAAATCTATGGGTTGCCCGACGAGCTGGGCAAGAGTGGAACTACCATCCGCGCCATTGTCGAGCACCGCCAGATGCTGGGCACTGTTCCCATCGACATGGATGACTTCGTCGAGATCGCCTCCCGTCCAGCGGGGGTAACCGAGCGCTTTGTGGAGACGATCCGACTGCGCGACGGCCGCGTGATCCAGATTACCCGCTCTCCCGTCGAAGGCGGCGGTTTCGTCGCCATCCACCAGGATGTCTCGGCGGAAGTCGAGCGGCTGGAAACGCTGAGCGCCAGCCGCGAGGAAGTCGCCCGCCAGAAGCTGCGCTTCGAGGCGGCGATCAACAACATGAACCAGGGCCTCTGCATGTTCGACAGGAACGAGCATCTCGTGGTCTGCAACGAGCAATACCAGGAGATCTACGACCTGCCCGGCGGGCTCGTGCGGCCGGGCACGCCGCACAAGGAGATAGTGGACTACCGCGTCACAAGAGGCATGAAGCACGTCGACGTGCCCGAGCCGTTCCAGGAGCGCCATAGCCGGTTGCGGGGCGACAAGGATACCCGCATTGACACCGTCATGCTCTGGGACGGACGCCTGATCTCAATTAGCCATCACCCCATGGCCGACGGCGGTTGGGTGGCGACGCACCAGGACATAACCGAGGACCGGCGCAGTGTTCGGGCGATCGAGGCGAGCGAGCGGGAACTGAAACTGCAGAACGTGCGCTTCGATGCAGCGATCAACAACATGGCGCATGGCCTTTCCATGTACGATTCCGAGTGGCGACTCGTGAGCTGCAACCAGCGATACCTCGAAATGTATCGCCTGCCGCCGGAGTTCTCCAAGCCCGGGACGCCCTTCAAGACCATCATCGAGCGACGCCGCCAAGATGGGGCGGTGCCCGTCGACATCGACGGCGACTATGCCGAGCACGTGCTCACCACGTCCGATCCGACGAGGCGAAAGGTGCAGACCTATCGCCTCGGAGACGGACGAGTCGTACAGATCACGCAGTCACCGATCGAGGCCGGCGGCTTCGTGGCCATCCACCAGGACATCACCGATGACGTCGAACGGCTAGACGCCCTGAGGGCCAGTCGCGAGGAGGCAGCCCTTCAGAACATGCGTTTCGACGCAGCGGTTAACAACATGAACCAAGGGCTGTGCATGTTCGACGGCGAGGAACGACTCGTCGTCTGCAACGAGCCCTATGCCCGAATCTACAATCTTCCGCCCGAACTCATTCGGCCAGGTACCACGCTCACGCAAGTCCTCGAGTTTCGCTTCGCCCACGGCATGAGTCCCAAGCAGGGCCGGGATGCCTATGCCATCGGCCGCAAGCGGCTCGTCGTCGAGGCGCTCGACGCCAAGGACGAGATCGAGCTCGAAGACGGCCGCGTCATCTCGGTGCAGCATCACCCGATGGCGGATGGTGGCTGGGTGGCGACGCACGAGGATGTGACCGAGCAGCGCAAGATCGAGGCGCGGATCCGTCACCTCGCGCACCATGACGCCCTGACCGATCTTCCGAACCGGGTGTTCCTGCGCGAGGAGATGGACAAGCTCGAAGCGCAGATTCGGCTCAACGACCGCGTGGCCATCCTCTGCCTCGACCTCGATCACTTCAAGGCGATCAACGATACGCTTGGCCACGGGGTCGGCGATCAGGTGTTGGTCACGGTTGCCCGGCGCCTCTGCGAGGCGACCCGGGAAACCGACATCATCGTCCGGATGGGCGGCGACGAATTCGCTATCCTCATCCACGACCTCAAGGATCCAGCAGACGCGTCAGCGGCGGCGGGTCGCGTCGTCAGCGCAGTGGCGCAGCCAATGGAGATTGATGGCCATCATGTTGCGACCACTGTCTCCGTCGGCATCGCGGTTTCTCCCGGCGACGGGAAGGATATGGACACGCTGCTCAAGAACGCCGACACGGCGCTCTATCGTGCCAAGAGCGACGGCCGCGGGTCCTACCACTTCTTCGAAAAGGGAATGGACGAGGCTGTTCAGCACCGCCGCATGCTCGAGCAGGGGCTCAAACTCGCTCTTGCGAGGGGCGAACTCCGCCTGGTCTATCAGCCGCTCGTCAACCTTAAGCGGAACAAGATCGCGGGTTTCGAAGCACTACTGCGCTGGGATCATCCGGAGCAAGGCCTGATCTCGCCCGCCGAATTCATCCCCGTCGCCGAGGAAACCGGGTTAATCAATCCGATCGGGGAATGGGTGCTGAGGGAAGCCTGCCGCACTGCCGCGCCATGGCCCGAGGACGTCCGCATCGCAGTCAATCTCTCAACGGCACAGTTCAGGAAACGCGGCCTCGTCGAGATCGTGAACGCGGCCCTGGCTGAATCGGGACTGACGCCGACGCGACTCGAACTCGAGGTCACTGAGTCGCTGCTGCTCTCCAATACCGAGCAGACGCTCGAGACCCTCCATCGGCTGCGTGACCGCGGCACCCACATCTCGATGGACGATTTCGGCACCGGCTACTCTTCTCTTAGCTATCTGCGATCCTTCCCGTTCGACAAGATCAAGATCGACCGCTCCTTCATGTCCGACCTGGGCCCCCGGCGGCAGTCATGGGCCATCATCAAGACAGTGATCGATCTGGGGCAGAGCCTCGGGATGGCGACCACAGCCGAAGGCATCGAGACCGAGGAGCAGCTCTCCGCCGTACGTAGCCTGGGCTGCGACGAGGTTCAGGGGTTTTTGTTCTCGCCCCCGCTGCCCGCCTCGGGCGTCGCCGCGCTGCTCCGGACGTGGGGTCACCACACGGCGATGCCGGCGCGAGAGCAAAAGCAAAAGGCCTGACTGCTGGCTTCCATGGTCGGCCCTCGCACACCGTCGAGATGTAGCGCCTGGATCTTTGGTACATCCACACGGCCGAACATTCTACCAGACCCTTCCCAGCCTCGCGGTGGGGACATTGTCCTGCGACCGCTCATGCCCAAGAGCGAACCGAAAACTTCGCCCGCGTTGCCTTTTTTCCGTCAGTGGCTAAGGTCCGGCAAGGCAGGATCAGACAGTCGGGGGCAGTTGATGAATACCGGGACAGTTTGCCGTGCGCTTGCAGTCGTGGTGGCCGCGCTCGCCACTACCGCACCTGCGGTCTCTGACGACGACGGGCCGGCACGTATCGACTACCTCACCTTCGCTCAGGGCGCGGTGCCGGTCCATGTGGGCGGCGAGGGCGCAACGCGGGGGGCCAGTTTTGAGCAGGCCGTTCAGTCCGTAGACGGTGACAGGGGTGGCTTCATCGTCGTACCCAAGGGTAAGGCCACCGACGCTACGGACACCGAGTTTGTCTACGAACTGCCTGCCGCAACGATATTCGACCGATTTGCAGTGCCCGAGATTTACGAGACGCCGAGCCCGAGCCAGACGTTTACGCATAGGGTCGAGGTCCTGGGCTCCGCTCAAGGGCCCGATGACGGCTTCACCCTGCTGGCCGAGGGCACGCTTGCCATACACGGGGAGAAGGGACAGGAGACGGAGCTTGCCGTCGTCGCACAGGTAAAGGTGCGCTGGGTCAAGTTGCGACTGATCGGTGGGATCGATTTGCCCAACGGAAATGGGTTTCTCGAATTCAGCGAGATTATCGGTAACGGCACCCAGGAGTCCGCTGAGTTGGTCACCGGCTTCAGCGGTGTCTGGAAGCAGGGCAGCAATGTCGTTGCACTGTCGCAGGACGGCGGAGTTGTATCGGGATGCTACTATCCCTCGGGTGACCTGAAGGGCACGGTGAGCGGGAGTATCCTCAAGGCCTCGGGAACCGATCGCGTCAGTGGTGTGCCATCCCAATTCATTCTGTCGCTGACGGACGATGGTGGCCTGCGCGGTGTACAGTCGGCCAATGGTGCGCCGTTCCGGCTCTATTCCGTCCCACCAGCCAAGCCCGGAACCGATGCCGGATGCCAGATCCCCGAGGTGACGCTCGGATGTGGCTCGATCATCCAGGGGATCGGCTTCGACTATGACTCTGCCGTGATCCGCTCCGATGCGGAGCCGGTCCTCATGGCCCTGTTCAAGGGCCTCGCAGGCGATCCAAGCGCAGCCATCCGGATCGAGGGGCACACCTCGAGCGAAGGAGCGGACAGCTACAATCTTGCCTTGTCCGAACGCCGGGCGCAGTCGGTTGTCGACGACCTTATCCGGCGCGGGATCGACGCGGCGCGCTTGAGCTCTCTCGGAGCGGGCGAGACACAACCCATCGCTGACAACACCAGCGAGAGTGGTCGGTCCATGAACCGCCGGGTCGAAGTGGTCTGTTCGTGACATTCGGATCGCGCATCCACGGTCGGATACACTGATGGTCCGATCCGCCATTCATGCCAGCGGCCGCTCCTGGCGCCAAGCGGACGCTGGCTAGTGACTGCTTCATTTCCCAGTAAGAGTCGCTTTTGCCCGAAGCGGACATTCGGAAGGATTGCGATAACGGGAGTTATCTACCCATTCTTCGGTTCTAAGAACGAAGGCACCGGCAGGTTATCTTACTTGAGGGGGCCGAGAGAATCCTCGGCGGCCGTTTGCAACATACGAAATGATGTTTCGCGGATTCGTGTATGAGTTACAGGTGTGATAGCGAAGCCATGGCGCGCGGCCGCTTCTGGACGCGATTGACGCTTAAGGCCTACTGAGCAGTGTGCCCGGACAGAATGACGCGCTGGGTGAGGGACGCGTGATGAGAACTGCGCTGCAACTTGCGGCAATCAGCCTAGTGGTGGCCGGCTTTGGCCCGCTACTGGGCAGTTCCTCTGCAGCCGCGCAGGACGACCCGCCGGGCCTCACCACTCCTGTAGTCTTTGCGCCCTTCAACCCCGATGCACCGGCCTGCACAGTTCCTTTAGGTCTTTCTTCGACGCTGGCTTATGTGCAGGAAAACGACCGCGCCTTCCTCGAAGGCGTCAACCACGGCCTGTCGTTGGCTGCGGTCGACCGGGGGCTCCAATACCGCCGGGTGCTTACCGACAGCGACGCCCCGAAGGCCGCTGCGGAAATCCGCGATCTGGTCGAGCAGAAGGTCGGCGCAATGGTGGCCACCTCGTCCGACCCTGCCGCGGTCAGCAAGGACATCCAAAAGGCGATCTGGTCCGGCGCCTATGTTGGCACCATCGTTCCGCCGCCCGCGACGCTGCTGTTGAACGCCCCGCAATACGCGACCGGCAAGGTCCTCGCCGACGCGGCGATCGACTACATCCAGGGCAAGCTTGGCGGCAACGCCAAGGTCGTGCTTCTCACCCAGGACACAATGCAGTATCTCGCTCCGCGCTTCCAGGCGATGCGCGACGAACTGAGCCAGCTTCCCGGCGTCACCATCGTCGCCGACATCGCCCCCAATCCGGTCACACAGCAAGGCGGCTACGACACCATGACCACCGTGCTTCAGGCAATCCCGGATGTCGATGTCGTGCTCGGCGGTGATGCAGTGGTGCTTGGCGCGTTGCGTGCGTTGCGTGATGCTAGGAGAGATCGCCCCGACCAGTTCCTCGGCGGTATTGACGGCGAGCCGCAGGCCGTCAGCGAAATCAAGTCCGGCAACAGCCCCTACAAGGCAAGCATCTCGCTCAACTCCCCGGTCTTCGGTTACGCCATGGGGCAGTACGGTGCCGACTGGCTGGACGGCAGGAGCGTGCCGCAGGCCATGGACATCTTGCCCATCGCGCTCACTAGCGAAAACCTTGCCGCCTACGAAGCCGATCTTGAGAATCCCGCCGCGGTGTTTAACGATCCGGCACGGCGCGCCGACTACCTGAGGATGTACGGCAACATCTGCTACGACACCCGAGACCAATATGTGAATTTCCCATGGTCCTCGGAGAACCACTGACAGCTGATTGGCATGGTGACGGGGGATCTGCCATGAAAGCTCGCTGAGATGCCCACAAGCGCCCAGTCATTCGTTCGCACGCAAATCCTGCTGCTCGTCGTCGGCTTCATCGCGCTGGCGGCGGTGGTTGCCGTGGCCTTCTGGCTCGGCGAGCGCTCGTCGCAACTAGCCGAACAGATACTCGCCGCGCGCGACCTAAAAACCGCCTCGGTCGAGCTGCGCGGCGCCCTGCAGCGCGCGGAGATCGAGCCAGCGCGGGTTCCTCTACACCAATAACGAAGTCTACCTGGCCCCGTTTACCACCGCAGCCAGCGAGGCCAAGCAGGGGATGGCCGGCTTGCCCGCCCGGCTGACCGACTACCCTACCCTCGCCCCGGCGGTGGCCAAACTATCGGCAGTCGTCGGCGCGAAATTTGCCGAGATGGAAAAGACGATCGACCTTACCCGCAACCGCCAGCCAGATGCAGCCCTCGCGCTTGTGCTCACCAATCGCGGCAAGGCGCTAATGGACGAGGCCAACATCTACATCACCGGCGTCAGCCTTGCCGCCGACGAGCGTTTGTCGAGCCTCGTCACTGAGCAGGCTAGCAATGCCCGCTGGCAACGTCTTGTCTCGGTAACGGGGGCGCTGGTCGCCATTGCCGCTGCTGCCGCCGCGCTCTTCACCATCATCCGCTATGCCACCGAGCTCGGCCGGGCCCGGGATGCCCTCACTACCGCCAACACCGAACTCGAATCCCGGGTCGAGGCGCGAACTGCCGACCTTGCCCGAACCACCGATGAAATGCGGGAGGCCAAGGAGCGCACCGAGTTGTTGATGCGCGAGGTCAATCATCGCGTCGCCAACAGTCTGGCCATGGTGTCGTCACTGGTCGGCCTGCAAGCCAACGCCTTGGGCGACGAGGCGACGAAGACGGTGCTGGCGGAAACCCAGTCGCGCATCCAGGCTGTCGCCATGGTTCACCAGCGCCTTTACGCCTCGGGCGATGTCACCGAAGTCGCGCTCGACGACTACCTCCGCGGCGTGCTCGACCAGGTCCAGTCGGCGACGGGCTACGGCGACCGCATCAAGCTCAGCTATCAGCTTGAGCCGCTCGCGCTCAAGACCGATGCCAGCATCAACCTGGGCGTCATCGCCGCCGAATGGGTGATGAACGCGGCGAAATACGCTTACCCCGATCGCGGCGGCGAGGTGCGGGTGACGCTGAGCAAGCTGCCCGACGGTCGGGCGCTACTGGCGGTCGAAGATGATGGCGTCGGTCGCGGCACCGGTGACCCCAAAGGCACCGGGCTCGGCACCCGCATCGTCAATGCCATGACCCGCTCGTTAAACGCCACAATCGACTATCGCGACCGCCAGCCGGGCCTGGCGGCCCAACTCAACTTCCCAACTGGCGGCGCCTAACAGTCGCTGTAGTAGTGTCGCAGCACCATCACGGAACAGGCTCTCACCGACCGCCTTTGGCGCTATGCCAAAGTCCGCACTTGCGACACGGAGGCGGCCGCAATGAGCGCTCTACGGTCGAGTTGGGTCACAACTACTGCGAGAAAGACATTTGCTATCGCAATTGCTACGCCAATCAAGGGCAACTGAGCATATCCCGCGCCGCTGGTGAGTGCCATCGCTCCCAAGGTTGCTCCGCCCGCGATCCCGAAATTGAAGACCGACGAGATCAATGTCGACGCCAGTTCGGGCGCCGCCGCTGCACCCTTCAGAACTCTGGCCTGCATGATCTGTCCGGACATGAAGTTCACGCAACCCCAGATTGGCACGAGGATGATCATCGCCACCGGGCTTTGGTTCAGTGCAAACAGGGCAACGAAGACGAGACTCTGCAGCAACAGCCCGGCGATCAGCGTACGCCTCGGCGTAATATCCGCCAGCCGCCCGCCGAGAACGACACCGACGGTTGCTCCGACACCAAACCCCAGCAGGATCCAGGCAATTGTGTCCGGAGCGATCTGAGTGACCTCAATCAGGCTTGGGGCGATATAGCTAAATGTCGAGAAGACGGCGACCGTCAAAAGGCCCATCATTAGGAAGGAAGTGAACACCATCTGCCGTCCGAGAACGCGGACCTGATCTCGCAAGTTTGGCCGCCCATGCCCGTTACGGTCGTCCGGCAAGGCGCGGGCCATGAATAGCGCCGCAAGGCAGCCGATCCCGGCAATAATCCAGAACGTTGCGCGCCAGCCAAGCGCATTGCCGATGGCGGTGCCACCCGGTGCTCCAAGGATGTTGGCAACGGTAAGGCCCGCAAAGACGAGGGCGCTGGCCCTGCCGCGCCTCTCCTCGGAGACCAGCGACGCGGCCATGACGAGTGCAAGCCCAAAGAAGCTGCCATGCGAAAAGGAAATGACGATCCGCGCGGTTATGAGCATCGGATATTGGGCGGACAATGCCCCAAGCAGGTGGCCCGCGATAAAGATACCCATGAGCAGGAGAATCATCGGCTTGCGTGGAAAGCGATACGTCAGCATGGAGATGAGGGGACCGCCGACCGCCACGCCCAATGCGTAGGACGTTATGAGACTAGCCAGCAGTCGGGATGGTCACCTCAAGATCGTACGATACCTCGGGCAGCAGCCCGGCAATGACGAACTCGGTCGTTCCGATGCAGAAGGTCGCGAGAAAGAGCGCAAATAGGCCAAGGGGTGGGCGATGGATGATGGTCCGGCCGCCGGGCGGCTCGAGAGCTTCGTTAGCCATCATGAGAGGAGCAGACCATATCACTTCTTGCATGTTGGGCGGGGCGGGCGTTCGATGCTCGAGATATGAATTCAACCGGGGCGCGCGATGCAGCCGACAATCTTCGACGAGGTGCATCTGTTTTGGTTTGGACCGCTGCCCGCCTTCGACTCCTTCAACGACGATCGTCTTTCACTCTGGTTTGGCGGCGCCCGGGACGGAGAGATTGCGGAGCGGTTCCTGGCTGCCCTTAGCGAGGCGGAAAATGCTGCCCTCGACATTGCCGCCCTGAGCCCATCGCAGCAGGCTGGGCTGGTGGTTCTTCTCGACCAGTTTCCCCGCAGCATCTTTCGCGGCCAGCCTCGGAGCTACGCATTCGACGAAAAGGCGCGTGCCGTTGCTAGAACTGCGAGTGCCGGCGGCATGCAGCGGTTTAAGTTGATCGAGCGCGCCTTCATGGGCATTTGCCTTGGTCATAGCGAGCATCTTGCGGATCAGGAGTTCGCCTTGAAGCACTACCTCGACGATGTCGCTCCGTTCGCCCCCGTCGAAAACCGCTTCTACGAGGCAGGTCGCATTCAGACTGCCAAGTACCTCGACATCATCAAGCGGTTTGGCCGCTTCCCACACCGCAACGCGATCCTGGGGCGGGAGACCACCGCTGAAGAGGCGAAGTTCCTCGCCGCGAACAGAATGGCGCCTTTCTAGCCTGGGCGATGCACCAATGCAGATAGGCGCAACCAACGAGCTCCCCGTGCTTGAGCCGCGGGAGATCTCTTCCCGCTCGCCCCCCGCCGCTCAGCTGGACGAATGCCGCCGGCCGGAGAGATCACCGAGAACACGGGGACGACGCTCTATGCGACGTCGTTGCGTCATGGCACACACTCCATCTCCAACTGAAGATTAGTGTGTTGCGCTCACCGATTGAGACCACCGCGCAAAGCGGAGGTCGCCCATCGGTAGCAAATGGCCAAAGTCGACGTTGCCGATCGCGGCCATTAGCAGCCCTTCGAAGGGGCGGACCGCACCGCGGCAACAAAAAACCCGCCTTGCGGCGGGCTTTTGATTTGGTTGCGGGGACAGGATTTGAACCTGTGACCTTCAGGTTATGAGCCTGACGAGCTACCGGGCTGCTCCACCCCGCGCCAATTGTCTTGCATTTGCGTCGAGCAAGACCGCGGCCATCGCCGCAACGCAGGGCCTATATAGGGGGTCGCACCGTGCCAACTCAAGGCAAAAGCGCCCTCCCATGACAGTTTCTTGACCATCCCCGGTACCGGGGCTCCGGAGCTTGCCGCCTGCCCTTTCGCACCCTAAGGTCCTGCCGCTTTTCTGCAATTCCCGGAGCCGTTTATGAAGCTGAAGCAACTGGGCCGCACCGGCCTGAAGGTGACCGAAATCTGCCTCGGCACCATGACCTGGGGCAACCAGAACATGAGGCCGAGGCCACGCCCAGATCGACTACGCCCTCGAGCGCGGCATCAACTTCATGGATACCGCCGAAATCTACGCCGTTCCGCCCAGCGCCGCGAGCTATGGCAAGACCGAGACGATCATCGGCACCTGGCTAAAGGCATCCGGCAAGCGCGACAGGATCATCCTCGCGACGAAAGTCGCCGGCGGCGGCACCGCGTGGATCCGCAATGGACGGCGCGCCGATGGTCCCTCGATCCGCGAGGCACTGGAGGGCAGCCTGAAGCGGCTGCAGACCGACTACATCGACCTCTATCAGATCCATGCGCCGTGGCGCGGCCACTATCACTTCGAGAACTACTGGTCCTTCCATCCAGAACGGCAGGACAACGCCGACGTTGCCGCCACATGCTCGAGACTCCCTCGAAACGCTTGGCGCGCTGGTGAAGGAGGGCAAGATCCGCCACATCGGCGTCTCCAACGAAACCGCCTGGGGCATCACGCAGTTCCTGCAAGCTCGGCGAACAGCATGGCCTGCCGCGGCTGGCTTCGGTGCAGAACGAATACAACCTCATCCGCCGCCATCTTCGACCACGATCTGGCCGAAGTCGCGCACCACGAGGATGTCGGCCTGCTGGCCTATTCGCCACTGGCGGCGGGGGTGCTCACCGGGAAATACCTCGACGGCGCCATGCCGGCGGGCAGCCGGGGCGACGTGTCGAATGGCATCTGGCGCATGAACCGGCACTCGGAGCCGGCCATCCGCGCCTATCTCGAGTTGGCCCGCGAGCACGGCTCGACGTCGGCGCAGATGGCCATCGCCTTCTGCCTGACGCGCCCGTTCATGACCTCGGTCATCATCGGCGCGACCAACGGGGCGCAACTGACCACCAATATCGACGCGGCAGCGCTCACTCTGCCGCCCGAACTCCTCGCCAGCATCGACGACGTCCACCGGCGCCATCCGCGTCCGATCTGAGCGGCAGCGTCGCCTTTCGCTGCAGCCGCGCTATAAGGGCATGTCGTCACCCGGGGGCTCGCCATGTCGTCAACCTCGCTCATTGCGTCACGCTGTTCCCGCTGCTCTGCTGGTTCGCCTACAATCTCAGCGTGCCGCTGTTGGAAAAGCGGCGGCCGTCGCTCTCGGTGATCATGAGCATGCAGCGCCGCCGCTGGGTCGCCAACGCGGCGCGGCGCGAAACCCCGCTCGACGCGATCCTGTCGGGCAATCTCATGCAGTCGGTGAGCTTTCTTGCCTCGACGTCCGTGCTGCTGATCCTGGCGGTGTTCGCGGCCTTCGGCCAGCTCCCGTCGCTGATGGACACCCTGCGGACTCTGGGCGTTTCGGAATCGGCTACAACAATTCAGAGGTGCAGATCCACCTCCTGGTGATGCTGAGCATGTTCGTGATGGGCTTTTTCGCGTTCACCCTGTCGCTGCGCCAGTTCAACCATTTCTGCATCATGCTCGGTGCCATCGACCATCCGGCGCTGTCACCAGCCAGGAAATCGACGCCATCGCCCAGCTCAACTCCCTCGCCGCGCAGAACTTCAACAACGGCATCCGCGCCTACTATTTTTCGGTGGCCACGGTCGCATGGTTCGCCTCCGACTGGCTGGCGATCGGGGTGACGCTGCTGACCGTCGCCTTCATCGTACATCGCGAGTTTTTCTCGACGGCGCACCGCGTCGCCGCCTCGGCTGCGGTGATCGCCAGCCGCCGTGAAATGGAGCGCTCGAAGTAGGTGACGCGGCGGACGCCACCGCGACGGCTGGCGCTTAGTCGTCGAGCTTGTTGGCGTCGATCGGCTTGATGCCGGTGTCGTCTGACGGCGGCACAGTGTCGTCCTCGGGCACTATATCGGTTCCATTCAGGCGGGCGAGATTGTCCAATGCGAGTTGGTATCCCTGATCGGCGGCGAGCTGGTAGTATTTGAGTGCGGCGTCGCGGTCGGCAGATACCCCCATGCCGTGCTCGTAGAGATAGCCGAGATTGTTTTCGCCCACCGCCTGATCGGCGTCAGCTGCCTGCTGGGTCCACTTCAGGCCGGCATCGAGATCGACCTCGGTGCCTGTACCGTTGATGTACAGCAGCCCGAGATTAACCGCCGCGCGCATCTCGCCCTTCCCGGCCGCCGCCTCGTAGAGCTCCCGCGCTTTCGCCAGGTCCTGCGTCACGCCACTGCCGTCCTCGTAGAGCAGACCCAGATTGTGCATAGCCAGCGCGTAACCCTGGTCGGCGGCCTCCTGATAGTACGACGCTGCCGCCGCCGCATCGGCGTCCATGCCGAGGCCGTTTTCGCTCAGATAGCCAAGATTGTTCTGCGCATAGGGGCTGCCCTGATCCGCGGCCTGCTTATAGAGCGCCGCTGCCTTGGCGTAGTCGACCTTGGTGCCGAGCCCGTCCTGGTAGAGCTTGCCCAGATTGTACTGCCCGCTGGAGTCGCCATTGTCGGCGGCCCGTTGCAGCCAGGCTGATGCGGCGACATAGTCCTGCTCGGTGCCAAGACCCTGCTCATAGAAGCAGCCCAAATTGGCCTGGGCCCGCGGCAGGCCCTGCTGCGCGGCGGCCCGGTACCATTTGAACGCCAGCGCATAATCCTGCGCCACGCCCTCGCCGAGATCGTAGGAATAGCCGAGGCTGTTCTGCGCCGGGGCAAACCCCGCCTCTGCGGCAATGCTCAGCATCTGCGTGCCGCGCGCCATGTCCTGTGCCACGGTGTCCGCGGTGATCAGCATGTCGCCATAGAGCGTCAATGCCACGACATTGTCAGCGGCCGCTGCCTCCTCAAGCATTGGAGCCGCGACGTCCTTCTGGTTGTTTGCAAAGTAGGCGCGGCCGAGCCAGGCCTTCACCTGGGCAGAGCCAGGATCCTGGTCCAGCGCCCCCCGGCAGAGCTCGATCGCAGAGGCCGGGTCTATTTCCGACAGGTCGCGCCCGATGCTCTCAAAGCCCGGCTCATAGGGGCTGGCGGCAGCCGCCGCACAGGCGTCGAATTGCGTCCCGGCCGCATGTGCCAAAGTCAGCGGAGCGAAGGCAAGCGCAAGCCCGAGTGCGAGCACCCGGCACGCCGAACCGATGACAGACTGCCTCATCCACTCTCTCCCGTCCGCGGCCCCGCCGGAGCATATAAGGGGGCGGCGGGAACGGGCAAGGTGGCTCAGCCGCAATGGGCCCGAATGAAAGCGATGACATCTGCAAGCACGGGCCAGCGGCGTTGCCCCAGTGATCCGATGGCAAGCAGCACTTCCGCATGCCCGGCCCCGGCATAGTGCTTTTCGACCACTGGGACGTTGGCGGAGCGCAGCTTGTGCGCCAGCGCGACGCTGTTGCGTGGATAGACCAGGGTATCGTTATCCCCAGTTGCGAGGAACATTGGCGGCGCGTCCGCGGTGACAAGATTGACCGGCTGCGTCCGCGCCGGGTCGGCGGCAGCACCGAATGTTCGCATCGTGACGGCGACGTCGAACGGAAAAAAGTCATACGGCCCTGAGAGTCCGACAACCGCCCGCACCCGCCGCCGCAATGGCCCCAGGGATTCCGGCACGAGTGCCAGCATCACCGCGATGTAGGCGCCCGCCGAGTGCCCGGCCAGCACGATGCGATCCGGATCGCCGCCGTGAGCAGCGACGCGATCGACAGCCCACACAAGGGCGTCCGCCGCATCTTGAATGAAACTTCGATACTCCACCCCGGGCACCAGCCGGTAGTCCGGCACCACGACGACAAACCCCTGCGCGGCAAGCTTGCGGGCAACGAACGTGTACCAGCGCCGGTCACCATCGTTCCATGAACCGCCATAGATGAAATGGATAACAGGCAGCGGCCCGGCCTGCGTCAGCGGAGCGTAGATGTCGAGGCGCTGCCGCGGGTGTGCCCCGTAGGCGGCCGAGATCACAACCCGGCGCGACCCGCAATTCTTCGGCGTCAGCAGATTAACGAGTGACAGCAGCCCATAGACAGAAAATTTCACGACACACCTGGGAGCATTTCACCTCAGATACGAGCACGGCCCGCGATTGGTTTCGCTCAGGGCCGGTATCCCGTGCCGAGGTAGAGCTTGTGCGTATCGAGGCGCTTGCCGAAGCGCGTCACTTGCAACTGCGTCAATGGTGTCAGGCTCTCGAAGTGCTGGCGCACTTCGTTGAGGCCACGGAAGTCGTCTGCGAATACGATCGCACTCTCACCTGCGCGCGACGCCGGATCGAACCAGAAATCATACTGGTCCGTCTTGTCCGCAAGACTGGTGATATCCTTATCCTTGAGCGCAAAGCCCAGAACGGAAGCCGTCATGTAATCAGGGGCGACAACAAAACCGGCCCCGTTCTCCGCCTTCAGTGCGTCCACCGCAGCGACGGTGTCAGCCCATCCGAAAGACCAGGCAGACGTTTCGTCATGCGCGCGCTGGACGTCGGCAAGCGGATAGATCGCGTAATTGGTGAAAGCCAGCGCCAGCCCGACGGTGCCGTAGATCACATGTGCCGCGAACAGCCAGCGTGATCGAAAATGCCAGGCCAGAAAGGGCAGCGCCGCGCAATAGGCGACAAGGTTCCAGTGAAACAGCGTCACGGTCATGAAGCTGATGGCGAAGATCGAAAGCGTTGACAGCCAGAATATCGTTCTTGCGAGACTCTCCGCCGGGTCCGCGCTCTTGCCGAACGCGAAGCGGAACAGCGGCACCAGCAGGAACGGCGAGAGGAACAGCGGCGCCATGTAGAGAAAGCTGGCCGCACCGCCCAGCGATGCCCCGACGCCGGCGTGCCGGCCCATCAGGATAAAGCCGTAAGACGCAAAACGTTCGCTGACGTTCCAGACGACTACCGGCAGTTGCAGCGCCAGCGTCAGCAGCGCCGCCGCATAGAGCTGCCAGCGCAGCAGCAGCGGTCGAAAACGGGGCGTCAGGATAATGAACGCGACCAGCGCGAGGCCGAGAAACGCCGCATTGTATTTGGCCAGTCCCGCCAGCCCCAGCGCCAGCGCGCCAAGATAGAGATCGCGGTAGCCGGTTTGCCCATCCGCATTCCATTGCCGGAAGAAGCCGAAGAAGAAATGCAGCGCCACCAGCACGCAGAGGATCAGCACGTGATCCGGCAACGCCACGGCGGTCAGCAGGTGGAACATCGGGGTCGACAGGAAGAGCACCAGCGTTACCCAGAAATGACCCGGTGCCGATGGGGCCAGGCGGCGCGCCAGCAGGTAGATCACAGCGATATCGGCGGCGAGCCCGATCAGCACCGGCAACCGCAGTGCGAACATGTTCCAGCCGAAGGCGAGCGACGAGAGGCCGAGCAGCCAGGCGTTGAGCGGCGGGTGATCGTAATAGGACAGCGCCGGATGCTGACCCCACATCCAGTAATAGGTCTCGTCCATGAACGCGCCGCTGCTGAACAGCATGACGACCTTGAGCACCACGAGCCCTGCCGCGACCCATCTGAGCAGTGGCAGCGGCAGCAGGTCCCCGCTCGTTTGCACACGCTCAATCGCCACTACGCTCACGCCGTCGCCTCTCATGTCCGGCAACGCTTATGGCACGCGGCCGGCAGCGTGTAACCCTCCGTGGACGCGACCTAGTAGCCGGCGCGGGCCCGCCCGAGTCCGTTGCCTGATGCGGCTGGAGCCGTAGTTTTCGGCTTGCCCGCGAGCCGCTTCAGCGCATCGGACGCCAGCGCCATGCCGTGGTCTCTGGCGCGCTGATACCAGGTGTTCGCCTGCTCCAGATCCGCGGTGACGCCGAGGCCGTTCTCATAGACGAGGCCAAGGCTGTATTCGGCCGGGGCAAACGCCTGGTCAGCCGCCGCAGTGAACAGTTCGAGCGATTTGGGCAAGTCCTTGCTCACGCCCTTACCCTGCTGCAACAGCCCGCCATAGAGCGTCTCGGCAAGCGCGTTGCCGCCCTCGCTGGCTTCCTTCAGCAGGGGCAGCGCGTCGGCGGTCTTGTCGTCCCGCAAATAGGCGCGCGCCAGCCACGACTTGTTTTCCAGCGAGCTGCCGTTGAGCCGCACCGCCTCTTTGCAGGCCGGGATGGCCGTGTCTGCGACCACATCGCTCATCTCCCGCCCGACATTGCCGAAATCCCGCTCGTAGGTCCAGGCCGCCTCCCTGGCACATGCCAGTTCTCCCTGCAGCACCGCAATGCGGTCCTTCGAGTAGCTGTCTCCCTGGTCCGCCGCCTTCTGGAACCACTCAAGCGCCGTGTCGTAGCTGCGTGCGGTGCCCAGCCCCTCGCTGTACAGGTACCCCGCAATGCTCTGCGCATAGGCATCGCCGCGGCCACCGGCGCGCTCCGCGTAGTCCAGCGACTTGGCGTAATCGACGTCGACCCCCTGTCCGTTCATGTACATGCCGGCAAGTCCCGAGGTACCGTTCACCTCGCCCTGCGCATCGGCTTTTGAGTAGAGATCGAATGCCTTCTGGAAATCCTGCGGCACGCCGTCGCCGGAGATGTACAGCGAGGCAAGGTTCGACTGCGAGATCGCGTAGCCCTGGTCCGCCGCCTTCTGGTACAACTCGGCTGCCTTCTTGGTGTCGACCCCGACCCCCTTGCCTGTGCCGTAGAGGTAGCCGAGTTCACCGAGCGAAAGCATATCGCCCTGGTCGGCACCCTTCTGGAAATAGCCGGCCGCCTTTAGGTAATCGAGCGTCACGCCCTGCCCGAACTCGTAGAGCTGGCCAAGTCCGTAGTAACCAAGCGCATCGCCCCCATCGGCAGCGGCAGTGTAGTATTTCAGCGCCTTGGCGTAGTCGGCCTCGACCCCGAGGCCGCCGTGATACATGCGCCCCACTTCGGCCGAAGCGCGCAGCAGCCCCTGATCGGCGGCAAGGCCGAACAGCCGGAAGGCCTCGGCATAATCCTGAAAAATAGCGTCGTTGCCTGAATACTCGACATAGCCGAGGCTGAGCTGTGCCGGGGCGAAGCCGGCATCGGCGGCCTCCTTCAACAGCGACACCTGCCGGGTATGATCGGCCGGAACACCAGCTGTGCCGGCCAGCAGGTCCCCGAGCATGGCTTTGGCAAAAACATTGCCTGCAGCGACACCCGTTTCGAGCAGCGGGACGGCGTCCGCCGCGCGATCCGCCTTGATATAAGCGCGCGCCAGCCAGGTCTGGACTTCAACGGAGTCCGGCACCTCCGCACGCGCCGCTTCGCAGGAAGCTATCGCCGCGTCGGCGTCGAGATCGGACATGGCGACCCCCTTGTCCTCATGGCCCGACTCAAAGGGCGATGCGGCCAGAGCGGCGCAGTTGGCAACGGCATCGTCGGCGTTCAACGCACCGGTCTTGCCGTCAACACCGGCGGTGGTCTTTCCCGACTTGTCAGCGTTCTCGGCGGCCACCGTAGTCTTGCCATCGGAGGCTCCGTCGGTCTTGCCGTTCGACGTGCTTCCGCTGCCATCTGCGGTGGTGGTGCTGGAAGGTGATTCCAGTTCCTTCAACCGGCCGGCGGCAAGTTCGCTTCCGCCTGCGGCTGCCGTGCGATAGAGCGCGATGGCTTTGTCGATGTCCTTGTCGACACCCAGCCCAAGCTCAAACAGCTGCCCCATATTGAAGCTCGCCATTGGCTGGCCCGCGTCGATGCCGAGCTGCGTCAGTCGCATCGCTTCGGCATAGTCGAGCGGCACGCCGTCACCATTCATGTAGAGATGGCCAAGATTGGTCGCGGCGTCGGGTTGACCCTGCTCGACCGCCTGACGGTAGTAGTCAGCCGCCTTGCTTGCATTGCGCTCAATACCGCGGCCGAAATCATACATCATGCCGGCATTGAATTCGCCCATGGCGAACCCCTGCGCTGCCGATTTCTCGTAGAGAGCGAACGCGCGCGCGTCGTCTTCCCCAACGCCGCGCCCTTCGTCGTACATCAAGCCGAGCTGGTTCTGTGCGATCGGGTGGCCGGCCAGCGCCGCTGGCGCGTAGTACTCGGCGGCTTTGGCATAGTCCTGCGTTACCCCGGCGCCCCGCTCATAGAGTTGGCCAACGCCGAAATTGCCCATCGAGTCGCCACGCGACGCGGCCGACATGTAGAGCTCCATCGCCTTGGCGAAATCCTGTTTCACGCCCCGGCCGCTGTCATACATACCACCGAGCAACGCCTGCCCGCGCGGAAAGCCCTGGTCGGCGGCGGCGGCATACCATTTCGCCGCGGCCTCTATGTCCTGCGGAACACCAAGTCCACTTTCGTAGGCCCGCCCGAGATAGACCTCGGCCTGTGCAAAGTTCTCGTCGGACGCCGCCTGCAGCAATTTTATGCCACGCTCGGGATCTGGCGTTATGGCGCTGTCGTCGAGCAGCAGATTGCCCAGCAGCGCTTCGGCGAGCAGGTTGCCCGCGGCCGCGGCCTCCTCGAGCAGCGGTTGAGCGTCGGTGAAGCGGTCGGCGCTGATATAGGCACGGGCCAGCCACGCCTTGGCCTGCACGGAATCCGGCTCCGCCTTCAGCGCCGCTTCGCAGAGGCGGGTCGCCTTGCTGCTGTCGATCCGCTCCGAGATGCGGCCAACCTTTTCGAACCCCGCCTCAAAGTCCGAGGCCGCCTGCGCCGCGCAGGCATCGACCTTGGGGCCAGCCAGCTGCAGCGCCCGGCAGCGCCGCCATCAGCCCGCCCATGAGAATGGCAGCCAGCGCGGCAAACGCCCTCAAGCCCATCGTCGATCCCCTCGAAATGCCTGGTCTTCCGAAATACGCGGTCTTCGGTTGAGTTTAGCGCGAGATCTGCGGCAGACCAATGACCAGATGAGGGCTGAGCGGCGGCGTTATTGGAACCCCGCCGGGGCGCGCGGCCGATAGGCCGCTTCAAGCTGCGCCACGTCGTCGGCGCTCAGTTTGACCTCCAGCGCCGCGATCGCGTCCGAGACATGTGACAGCTTGGTTGCGCCCACGATCGGGGCGACAACGGACTGTTTCTGCATGACCCACGCCAACCCCACCTGCGCCATCCCAACGCCGTGCGCGGCCGCGACCCTGGCGACCGCGTCATTGATCTGGCGGCTGGCCTCCTCGCCCCCCTCATAGAGGGTCTTGCCGAAACTGTCGGTGGTGGCGCGCAGCGTTTCCTCGCCCCACGGACGCGCCAGCTTGCCGCGCGCCAGCGGCGACCACGGAATGACCCCGATCCCTTCGGCAATGCAGAGCGGCAGCATCTCCCGCTCTTCCTCGCGGTACAGCAGGTTGAGATGGTTCTGCATGGAAACAAAGCGGCTCCAGCCATGCGCCTCCTGCGTCTTCAGCATCTTCATGAACTGCCACGCCCACATCGACGAGGCGCCGATGTAGCGCGCCTTGCCGGCTTTCACCACGTCATGCAGCGCCTCGAGTGTTTCCTCGATCGGGGTGCCGTAGTCGAAGCGGTGGATCTGGTAGAGATCGACATAGTCGGTGCCGAGCCGGCGCAGCGAGTTGTCGATCTCGGCCATGATGGCCTTGCGCGACTGGCCAGAGCCGTTGGGGCCGGGCCGCATCTCGCCGTGGACCTTGGTGGCGATGACCTGTTCCTCACGCTTGCCCAGTTCCTTGAGAATCCTGCCGGTGATCTCCTCGCTGGTGCCGGCGGAATAGACGTTTGCCGTATCGAAGAAGTTGATGCCGGCTTCCCACGCAGCCCGGATCAGCGGGCGGCTCTGCTCTTCCGGCAGCGCCCACTCGCGCCCGAGCTTGGGGTCGCCGAACGACATGCAGCCCAGACAGACCCGCGAGACCTGCAGGCCGGTGTTGCCGAGTTTGATATAGTCCATGATGAATACCCTTCGTCCGAACGCTGATTTCGATGACCCGCAACGCTGGCGTGTACGCGGCGAACTTTGTGGCAATGTGCGGGGAACAGTCTGACCAGCGCAGTCTAGGAGCGCGGTCCGCCGCGGTCAACGCTCCTACTCATCGCGGCGATCGGTGGAAATCGGCGCAAGCACCTTGTCGAGGCGCGTTACGATATCGGCCATCGAACCTGCCTCCGGATCGGGTGGGGCGGGCGTGTAAACCGGCTTGGGCGTGCCGCTCGGAAAGGCACCGAAGGTGCGAAAGAAGTCGACCATGTCGGACAGGATCGGCATGGTGAACCGCCACATCGCGCCCATGGCGATCACCGGCGCCAGGTGCCCGAATCCCTCGTAGTACTTCTCGGTCACCCAATCGCCGTCTGCCTTCAGCTTCTTGGCAAGATTCTGCGTGTTCTGCACCCTGACGATGGGATCGGAGGTGCCGCTGGCGAGGAAAAACGGCGGTTCGTCCGGGGTCACCAGATTGATCGGCTGGGTGCCTTCCGGATTGTCCGCCGATCCGAAGGCGTCGATCACCTCCTGGTACTCGAACGGATAGAAATCGAAGGGTCCGGAGATCGATGCGACGCCGCGGATCGGCATGGTGACGTTGAAATCGTGGAGGAACGACTTATCGAGCCCCAGCATCACAGCATTGTAGGCGCCGGCCGAGTGCCCGGCCAGAAAGAAGCGCTTGGTGTCGCCGCCGTAGTTGGTGATGTTGTCCTCGATCCATTTGACCGCCTGCGCGCAGTCGTTGAGAAATTGAGGATATTTGACCTCGGGGAACAGCCGGTAGTCGGCGATCACGCAGACGAAGCCCTGCGCCGCCAACCCACGGCAGACGAATTCATATTCGAACTTGTCGCCCGAGCGCCATGAGCCGCCATAGATGAACATCACGACCGGAGACAGCAACCCCTGCGGCTCCGACGGGCCGTAGATGTCGAGCTTTTGTCGTGCGCCATCGGCGTAGGGCACATCCTTGGCCAGAACCCTGACGTTCTCGTCCACCGATCCGGGCACATTGAAGGGCGAAAAGATGGTGACCTGCGCGTTGACCCCGGCCGGTGCCAGGGCGAACGAGAGGGCGAGAATTGCGGCGAGAAGGCGAAGGAACGGCATGGAGAATGATCGCGCGGTTGGTGTGAATTGGCTCGCGGCGATCAATGCCTGGCAAACCCGAAGAATTTGTGACTCGTTCTCACAACCCCGCCAGCATGACACGAATGGCCACCATGCCCGGATCGTCGAGGCCAATGCTCTTTTCAGCGTAGACGCGCGCCCGCCCGATCCGGTTTGGCTTGTCGCCGAAGGCGGCAATCGTCGCTTCGGTGGCGGCCTTGGCGGCGCTCAACTGCGCCGCCGGATCGTCGAGCCCGGCAATGGCGGTTGCAACTGCATCCAACGGATCAAGCACGGTCTTGTCGCCCAGGCTCGCCTTGCCCCGCGCCATCATGGCGGCTACCCCGACGCTGAGCAGTTGCGACGTCTCGGACCAGGCGGCCGATTCCCGCCCGCGCAACGCTTTTGCGGCCGCGAGGAACGCCGTTGCCATCAGCGTTCCAAAGCTTGAGCTCGAGACCTTTGACGCAGTGCTGCCACAGAGCAGGAAGGCCTGACCGAGATCGGCCGGCAACGCGTCCTTGATCCCATCCAGCGCCCGGAACGCCTTGAGCAGGGTCAACCCCAGATCGCCGTCTCCCATCTTCCCGTCGAGTTCGGTGAGCTGGGCATGCTCGTTTTCGAGCACTGCGGCGATGCCGATAATGGCATGCCTGAGGCTGGCCGAGGTCAGCATGCTCAGACCTTCCAGAACGCGCAGGCGGCGGGCGCCGCCAGCAGCCGTTCGAACTCGGCATCGACGGGCATGACGGTCAGCGACGCGCCGGCCATTTCCATCGAGGTTGCATAGCGCCCGACCAGCGTGCTCGCGATCGAGATACCGGCATCGGCGCACCGGTCAGCGATACGGTCGAACAGGATGAACAGCTCCTCCGACGGCGTCGCGCCGAGCGAGTTGACCAGCACAGCGATACGGTCGCCGCGACCGAGCGACAGGTCGGCGATAATCGGGTCGAGCAGTTGGTCGGCGATGGCGCTTGCCGGTTGCAGTTTACCGCGCGTCACGCCCGGCTCGCCATGGATGCCCATGCCGATCTCCATCTCGTCCTCGCCAACCGTGAACGTCGGGTGCCCGACCTGCGGCACCGTGCACGATGACAGCGCCACGCCCATGGTGCGGAGCGCATCCGCGGCGCGCTGCGTGATGGCGGTGACCGTCACCAGATCGAGGCCCGCATCGGCAGCGGCGCCGGCAATCTTGAACGCCAGCACCATGCCGGCGACACCGCGCCGCTTGTCGCGTTCAACCAGCGGGGCGCTCGCCACGTCGTCGGCGAGCAGCACCGTCGTCAACTCGATGTCGTCGAAGGCGACGAGATCGCCCGCCATGTCGAAGTTCATCACATCGCCACCGTAATTGCCGTACAGCCGCAGCACCCCGGCACCGCCATTGGCGGCACGGATGGCTTCCGCCATCTCGTCTGCGGTGGGCGAGGCGAAGACATCGCCCGATGCACAGGCATCGAGCAGTCCCGGCCCGACATAGCCGGTGAACACCGGCAGATGCCCCGAGCCGCCACCGGTGACGATGCCGACCTTGCCCTTTACCGCTCCACCCGCCCGCGCGATGACGCGCGTCTGCCCATCGACCAGCCGGTAATATTGCGGGTAGGCCCGAACCAGCCCGCGGAGCGTCTCCTCGGCATAGGCAAACGGATCGTTGAGGATCTTCTTCATCGTCTCTCTCCCGCGCGGCAGCTCCGCCGTTTGATCGCTAATACCGTGCAGCGCGGCAGGCGTCCACCGCGTCACCGGAGGCCGGCGCCCAGCGAAGCGCGCCCACCAGCCCAATGCCCCCCGGGTTCATCGGCCACCCCCAGTAACCATCGTGGGCAGAAATCCGCAGCATCAGGGTCTGTGGTGTTAGGCATCGAAGATGACCCCCGCGCAGCATGGCATGCACCGGTTCTCCTCGCTCGATGGCTTTCGAGGCGTGTTTGCGCTGACAGTGGCCCTGTTCCATCTGATGTTTGCCTCGCACCTCTACGCTGTTCCGGTGCTGCGCGATGCGTACCTGTTCGTCGATTTCTTCTTTGTGCTGAGCGGCTTCGTCATCACCTATGCCTATTCCGAAAGGCTGGTGAGCGCAGGAACGACGCTGGATTTCGTGATCCGCCGCTTCGGCCGGTTATGGCCGCTGCATGTCGCCGTGCTCGGCGCGCTGGTGCTCATGGAACTGGTCAGGCTCGTGCCATCGGCAGGACTGGCCCACACGGCTTTCGAGGGCACCACCGCGCCGCAGGCGCTGCCGTTCAACCTGTTGATGCTGCAGTCGCTCTATCCGCATGACACGGCCACCTGGAATATTCCGAGCTGGAGCATCAGCGGCGAGTTCATCGCCTATCTGGTCTTTGCTGCCGTTAGCCTCGGCGCCGGCAAGTTGAAGGTTGCCGTTGCGCTGGCCATTATCGCGATCTCGATGATGGTCATCGTCGCCTCGTCGCGCACCGGAATGGACCTGACTGCCCAGCTGGGCGCGTTGCGCGCCTGCACCGGGTTCTTTGCCGGCAATCTGGCCTACCTGGCTTTCCGCAGCCGCACCCCCGTAGCGGGCGGGCCGAAGGCGAACGCGCTCGAGCTGGCATCGGTCGCCGCCATCGTTGTTTACGTTGGCTCGGTGCACGGCACGTGGCTTGGGTATTTCGCACCGCTGGTTTTCGCGGCCGCCATCTACGTCTTCGCCGGCAGCGACGGCATCGTCTCGCGGCTGCTGCGGAGCGGGCCGCTGCAGTATCTGGGCCGCATCTCCTATTCGATTTACATGGTGCACTACCCGCTGCTGCTGTTGATCGGTGCAGCGGTGAGGTTCATGGAGAAAAAGACCGGCACGCAACTGATCTTTCCGGTCGAGCAGATCTATGGCCCGGCGACCACCGCACGCATGGCGGAGGATTCACTGATGCTCTTCGGCAATGCATGGGTGATGGACGCGCTGACGCTGGGCTATGTCGCCGTGGTGCTCGCCGTCGCCAGCCTCAGCTATCGATTTGTGGAGCAGCCCGGCCAGAGATTGTTCGGCAGGCTTGCGAACGCCATGACCGGCCACCTGGGACGACAGGACCGCCGCCCCGCCGGGGCAACGGGCTGAGGCCTAGCGGAAGCGGTAGGTGAGCCGGCCCTTGGTCAGGTCGTACGGTGTCATCTGGCACAGCACCTTGTCGCCGGCGAGCACGCGAATGCGATTCTTGCGCAGGCGCCCGGCGGTGTGGGCGATGATCTCGTGATCATTCTCCAGCTTGACCCGGAAGGTCGCGTTGGGGAGCAGTTCGGTTACGACGCCCGGAAATTCGAGCACGTCTTCTTTTGGCATGTAGTCTCCTGAATCGGCCCCGAAGAGGGGCCGAGGAGTTCGGCTGGCCGCTTCCGGGTATGTGGTGAACTGCTGGGGCGCGAACAAAGCGCAGCGCGCGTCGCAGACAGCAAGTCATTGAAGTGGCGCGCAGCATACTCGAACGGGCGCGCTTTGGGAATATTAAGTCGGTATCCCCCTCCGATGTTTCAAGCACACGGTTGGACAGCGGCACTTACCCTTCCTATGGTGAGGCAGCGTGAGGAGAATCGTGATCGACGGGGCCGGGAGTTCTACCATCAGCTTTGCCGGCTTCGATGGGATCGACAGGGATGCCGCGCGAGCCCAACGGCGCTACCTGGCCAACCGGGTCGTGGTCTATGGACTGCTGGCACTGTTCGGCTTCATCTACCTGATGCCGGCGCTGGTGGTATTCTTCAACGCCTTCCGGAGCGCGCGGGACGTGGCCGAACACGGGCTGATCGCCTTTCCACAGAGCTTCAGCCTCGCCTCCTGGGACCGCGCCTGGAACACGTACTGCGTCAGTGGCCGCTGCAGCGGCGTGCAGGCGAATTTCTTCAACTCGCTGAAGCTTGCCATCCCCTCGACGCTGATCTCCACCGCACTGGGCGTACTCAACGGCTATGTGCTGAGCAAGTGGCGCTTCCGCGGCTCGGAGTTCATTTTCACGGCAATGATTTTCGGCGTGTTCATCCCCAGCCAGGTGACGCTGCTGCCCTGGGCCTTCATCATCGGCAAGCTGCACCTCGCCAATTCGGTCTATGGGCTGATCCTGATCCAGAGCATCCAGGGCATCTCCTTCGCCACCCTGTTCTGCCGCAACTTCTATGTGAGCATCCCCGACGATCTGGTGAAGGCGGCGCAGATCGACGGCGCCGGGTTCTGGCGTACCTTCTTCAAGGTCATCCTGCCGCTCTCGTCGCCGATCATCATCGTGACGCTGATCTGGCAATTCACCAGCATCTGGAATGAATACCTTTACGCCGTGATCTTCACCTCGGGCGACCAGCAGCCGATCACCGCGGCACTGATGGGCGCGGGCGTCGGCGGACAGAGCGCCGCCGTCATCATCGCCGCGCTGCCGCCCCTGCTGCTCTACTTCTTCGGCGGCCGCTATTTTGTGCGCGGCCTGACGCAGGGCGCGATCAGATAGCAAAGAGAGAGTGGAAATGTCGAAATCGCCCCCAGGCGGTCGACTAGCCCTGATCTCAGCAATGGAGCTTTCCCGTGCGTTTTGCATGTCTCGTCTATTTCGACCCCAAAATCGTCTTCGATAACTCGCCGGCCAGCAACGCCGTGCTGGCGCGGGCGGGGGAGAACAGCCAGCTGCTGGCGAGTCAGGGGTTCGCCGCCGAAGCGCTGACCCTGCCCGATGCCGCGGTGACGGTCCGCGTCAGGAATGGCAAGACGACAACCACCGATGGCCCGTTTGCTGAAACCAAGGAAGTGCTGGGCGGCTTTGTGCTGATCGAGGCCGACAGCCTTGCGGACGCGGCACGCATCGCCGCCACCAACCCGATGGCCGAACTTGGCTCGGTCGAGGTGCGGCCGCTGGTCGATTTCAGCCAGCCGCGTCCGGTGATCAAGTAGCAGCCCGGCCGTTCCCGCGGCTAAAAATCCTCGCATGGTCGATGTCGATTCGGACGGAGCTCACTCGTCGTTGTCTCGTGACGGCCAACCAGATGTGAAAGGAAAAGCAGTTGACCAGCAAGAGCACAGACGCGGCGATCGAGAGCCTGCGCAACATCGCGGGCCGCATCATCGTACCGGCGGATGTCGACTACGATGCGCTCCGCATGATCGTGTATGGCGGTTTCGATGCGAGGCCGGCGGCCATCGCGAGGGTAGCGGGCACTGCGGATATCGTGAAGGTCATCGCGGTAGCGCGTGACAGCGGATTGCCGCTCGCCGTGCGCAGCGGTGGCCACTCCAATGCCGGACACTCCAACGTCGAGGGTGGAATCGTGCTTGACCTGCGCGAGTTGAAGCGCATCGAAATCGATTTGGCCGCCGAGACCGTGTGGGCAGGGACCGGAGTGACCGCGGCCGAGCTGACCGCCGAACTCGAAAAGCACGGCAAGGTTGTCGGCTTTGGCGACGCCGGGACTGTGGGGATCGGCGGCATCACGCTGGGTGGCGGCGTTGGCTACATGGCGCGGAAGTACGGGCTCAGCATCGATGCGCTGCGGGCGGCCGAACTGGTGACGGCCGACGGCCAGGTGCTGCTTGCCGACAAGGACACGCACCCTGATCTGTTCTGGGCGCTGCGCGGCGGCGGCGGCAATTTCGGCGTCGCAACGCGGCTGCAATACCGGCTGAGCCCGTTGCCCGCGTTCACCGGCGGCATGCTCTGCCTCCCCGCCACGCCAGAGACGGTCGCCGGCTTCATCGCGGCGGCCGAAGCGGCCCCCGAGGAGCTCTCCACCATCGCCAACGTCATGCCGGCGCCGCCCATGCCGTTCCTCCCGGAGGCGCTGCATGGCTCGCTGGTGATCCTCGGCATGCTGGCATTCGCCGGACCTGACGAGGCGGCACAGCAGGCGCTGGCGCCGTTCCGGGCGCTGGCGACGCCGCTCGCCGATTTCGTCAAACCCGGCTCCTACACGCAGAGCATGTATCCGCCGGAGGACGGCAGCTACCATCCGACCGCGGTGGCGCGCACCATGTTCATGAACCGCGTTGACACCGCGACGGCAGCGACAATGGTGGACGCCCTCGCCAAGTCGGACGCGACGCTGCGTGTGGTGCAGTTGCGGGTCCTGGGCGGCGCCGTGGCACGGGTTCCCGTGGAGGCGACCGCCTACGCCCATCGCAAGGCGCCCATCATGGCCAATGTCGCAGCATTCTACACCACACCCGAGGACAAGAAGATCCGCGAGGCCTGGGTCGCGGAGCTGGGCCGTAAACTCGAGCAGGACGACGCCGGCGCCTACGTCAACTTCCTCGGCGAGGATGGACCGCAGCGCATCGCCGCCGCCTATCCCGGCGCGACCTGGGAACGTCTGCGCCGGATCAAGCGGCAATACGACCCGCAGAACCTGTTCCGCCGGAACCAGAACATTCCTCCCGCCGCATAGGCCGGAGAGCGCTTCGAGGAGCGCGACCGGACGCCTCCGCACCGGAAAACAAAAACGCCGGCTCCTTGCGGAACCGGCGTTTGATTTGTTCTTTCGACATCGTAATGAGATCAGATGTTTTTGGCAGACCTGGCAGCGACCTACTCTCCCAAGCCTTAAGACTTAGTACCATTGGCGCAGAGGGATTTAACGGTCGAGTTCGGGATGGGATCGGGTTTTGGGCCCCTCGCAAGAACCACCAGGTCGGCGAAAAACATATGAGTGAATTCTGGTTTTGTTTGTTTTGGACCAACTGCTCTCCCATGCAAGGAGTGTTGGTCTGGTGTTTATCTGAGCCGATCATTTCACAGTTCTATGCGGACATAGATTAATGAGAACGATCAAGCCAATCGAGCTATTAGTACCGGTAAGCTTCACACATTGCTGCGCTTCCACATCCGGCCTATCAACGTGGTGGTCTTCCACGGCTCTCAAGGGAATACTAGTTTTGAAGGAGGCTTCCTGCTTAGATGCTTTCAGCAGTTATCCCGTCCGAATTTAGCTACCCTGCAATGCGGCTGGCGCCACAACAGGTCCACCAGAGATTCGTCCAACCCGGTCCTCTCGTACTAGGGTCAGCTCTTCTCAATATTCCAACACCCACGGCAGATAGGGACCGAACTGTCTCACGACGTTCTAAACCCAGCTCACGTACCACTTTAAATGGCGAACAGCCATACCCTTGGGACCTGCTCCAGCCCCAGGATGTGATGAGCCGACATCGAGGTGCCAAACACTGCCGTCGATATGGACTCTTGGGCATTATCAGCCTGTTATCCCCAGCGTACCTTTTATTCGTTGAGCGATGGCCCTTCCACGCGGGACCACCGGATCACTATGACCGACTTTCGTCTCTGCTCGACTTGTCAGTCTCGCAGTCAGGCAGGCTTATGCCATTGCACTCAGCGACCGATTTCCGACCGGTCTGAGCCCACCATCGCGCGCCTCCGTTACTCTTTGGGAGGCGACCGCCCCAGTCAAACTACCCACCATACGCTGTCCCGGACACTGTTATGCCGCGGTTAGACATCTATGACGATAAGGGTGGTATCTCATCTTGCGGCTCCACCAGAACTAGCGTCCCTGCTTCAAAGCCTACCACCTATCCTGCACATGCCGACACAAATGCCAGCGTAAAGCTATAGTAAAGGTGCATGGGGTCTTTCCGTCTGACCGCAGGAACCCCGCATCTTCACGGGGAATTCAATTTCGCTGAGTCTATACTGGAGACAGTGGGGAAGTCGTTACGCCATTCGTGCAGGTCGGAACTTACCCGACAAGGAATTTCGCTACCTTAGGACCGTTATAGTTACGGCCGCCGTTTACCGGGGCTTCAATTCAAAGCTTGCACCTCTCCTTTTAACCTTCCGGCACCGGGCAGGCGTCAGACCCTATACGTCGTTTTGCAACTTCGCAGAGCCCTGTGTTTTTAGTAAACAGTCGCCACCCCCTCTTTTGTGCCACTCCTACCAGGTTGCCCGAATAGAAG
>CAWCMZ010000007.1:1637500-2003887 GCA_963796775.1 uncultured Alphaproteobacteria bacterium
CGATCATGATCCGCAAGCAGCCATTCATGCGCATCCGCGCCACGCTGGCCACCGCCGCGACCTCCCTGTCCGAGGATATCCCGGCCTACGACCCGGTCGCCATGCTCAACGACACCCAGCCGATCGTTTTTTTTTTTTTTCAACGCCGATAAATCTGCCGGATTTGGGTCCGCCTTTCGCCCATATATAGCACGCGGGCGCGAGGCTTGTCATCTGGTGTGAAAAGCCCCTGTTTACAAGGGGCAAATCCCCCGCAAGAACCTGATTCCACCTAGTTTTGCCGCATTTGCGGCCAACCAAGGCAGACGCTCCCGAGCCTTGACATGCCGCACACCGGCGCGCCATGGATTCGGCCCGGTCCTCGGACCCGGGCTTCGGGCAGCATGGTGGCGGGCAACAGGGCAGGACCGCGGGTGAATCCGGCGCATCGCAATCGGAACGCGGCCCTTCTCCGGGCCGGCTACGAGGACGGCCCGGCGCTGACCGTGGACTCCACCGATGGCGAGATCCCGCAGGGCCGCGAACTGAGCTTCGCCTGGCTCACCGGCACGGTGATGACCGGCCTGACCAGCGTGATGCTGATGGGCGCCGCGCTCTATGTGTCCTTCCAGGGCCAGGACACCTTCTCGACCGCCTACGAAGCGCTGCAGATCGTCACCAACCAGGCCGATGACCGCCACCGATTCGGCGGCAAAAGACCTCCCGCGTCCGCCCCGTGGCGCAGACCCGGTCCGAACTCGAGATCGTCGAGGCCTCGATCAAGGAAACCGTCGACGGCCGCGACATCATCCGCAAGCAGCCGTTCGTGCGCATCCGTGCGACGCTGGCCACGGCGGCGACCTCGCTCTCGGACAACGTCCCGCTGTACGATCCGGTCGCCATGCTCGAATCGCCAGCCAGCCGGAGGCCTCGCCGAGGGCCACAGCGGCCAACACCGATATCTACGGCGCCGAGGTCGAAGGCGAGGTGTCGATCAAGCACCGCTGCCATGCCGACCACGCTGTCGCCGCCGCGCGCCATTTCCGACCAGACCGCCGCCGATTTCGTGCGCCTGACGCGTCGACAGCGCCTTCTCCGAGGGCTCCGAGCCCGAGGCGCTGGCCTATGCGCCTCGTCAATGCGGTGCGCGATCTGGGCGTGGTCGAAAACGGCGATCTGGTCGAGGGCGTCGCCGAAAACGTCACTGTGCTGCCCAAGACCACCGGCGCCGAGGAGGTCGGCTCGGCCGCACCGAGCGCATTCTGACGGTCAAGGAACCGACCGCCTCGAGGAGATGCTGCTGAAGAACGGCTTCACCCAGCAGATGATCGACGCCATCTCGGCAACGCTGAAGAACGTCTATCCGTCCACCAACCTGCCGCAGCGGCGCGCGGCTGCGCATCCTGTTCGGCCCGTCGCGCACCTCCGACACGCTGATCCCCTACCGGCTGAGCATCTATGTGCCCAACGACGCCACCGGCAGCGACCAGCACGCCGCGACGGTGGCGCTCACCGACCGCGGCCCCTATGTGCTCGGCCTCGCGCCCATCGGCCATTACATTCCCCGAGGAAGACACCGAAGAGATCAACGTCTCCAACCTGCCCACGGTCTATCGCTCGATCTGGGAGACGGCGCGCAAGCACGACATCGACGACGCCATCACCAAGCGCATCGTCGCCATGTATGCCTATGACATCGACCTGACCAAGAAGATCAGCG
The DNA here is from genome assembly GCA_963796775.1 of uncultured Alphaproteobacteria bacterium. Taxonomy (GTDB): domain Bacteria; phylum Pseudomonadota; class Alphaproteobacteria; order Rhizobiales; family Devosiaceae; genus Devosia_A. The sequence goes on from CAWCMZ010000007.1 coordinate 1,639,200, forward strand.
CCGGCGACTCCATCGAAATGCTGGAGACCGAGCCAGACGCCGCAGGGCCACCAGGAACTGCTCTATGTCGGCTTGAAACTCGGCACCACGCACACGCGAGCTCTATCCGCTTCCGCACCGACGACGGCACGGTCGACTTCTTCGATCCGTCCGGCGAAACCGGCAAGCGCTTCCTGACCCGCCGGCCGCTGCAGGGCGGCGGACGGCTCTCCAGCCGCTTCGGCTACCGCATCCACCCGATCTTCCACACCACGAAGCTGCACACCGGCGTCGACCTGGCCGCGCCCAAGGGCACGCCGATCTATGCCTCCGGCGACGGCGTCGTCGAGAAGCGCCGGCTGGTCTTCGGGCTATGGCCAGTTACGTCGCTGCTCAAGCACGTCAACGGCTTCGAGACCGGCTATGGCCACATGAGCACGATTGCCGACGGCATCAAGCCGGGCGCCCATGTGCGGCAGGGCCAGATCATCGGCTATGTCGGCTCGACCGGCAATTCCACCGGCCCGCACCTGCACTTCGAGATCAAGGTCAACGGCCGCTATCGTCGATCCGCTGAGCGTCAAGCTGCCGCGCGACAAGTCGCTGCCCAGCCAGTACGATCAGGTGTTCGACCAGACCATCGCCCAGATCCGCGACCTGATGAAACGCGACCCCGCCCCGGTGCAGATCGCCTCGGTCAACTAGGGCTGCGTCGCTCTTCCGCGACCCACCGCTGTCGCCTCAGAAACGCCGTTCCAGCGTGAACCAGGCGATGATCGCCGACAGCGCCGCGAGACCCGCGGTGACATAGGCGATGGCAGCGAAGGCGGCGTCGGTGGCCGCGACACGCGCCGCTTCGGCCTCGGCCGGCAGCGCGACCTCCGGCATGGAGCCGAAGCTCATGCCTGCGCTCGACGCCTCCCGGCTGCACTCGAAGACAGCGGCCGCCAGCGCGCCCATCATGGCCACCGCAAGCAGGCCCGCGACGCGCGCCACGGCATTGTTGACCCCCGAGCCGATGCCGGTGTCACGGTCGGCCACCGAGGTCATGACCGCGGTCGAGAGCGGCGAGACGACAAACCCCATGCCAATGCCGAACAGCGCCATGATGCGGCAGCACGATGGCCCACAGATTGTGGAGCGGCGCCGTGAGCCCGAGCAGCAGGAACGCCAGGGCCACCAGCACCGAGCCACCTGCGATCATCGGACCCGGCCCCCAGACGGTCGGCGAACCGTCCCGCAAATGGCGAGAGCAGGGTCAGCGCAATGCCGAGCGGCAGCAGCGCCAGCGCCACCTCCGCCGGGCTGATGCCCCAGCCGGCGATCAGCGTCATCGGCAGATAGAAGGTGATGGCCGCAAGCGCGAAGTAGAGCGCGAAGGTCAGTCCCTGCGCCCCCGAAAACGCCGTTTGCGGAACAGTCCGAGCGGCAGCATTGGCGCCCGGGCGCGGTGCTCCCAGAACAGGAAGGCGCCCAGCAGCACCACTCCGCCGACCAGGTAGGGTACCAGTCGCGATCGGCTGTCGGCGGAGCCCGTCCCCGGTAAAGCCAGCGCCACCAGCAGCAAGCCGACAGTGACAATGATGCCGCCGACGATGTCGAGCCGCCGCCCTGCCTCGGGCGGATCGGCAGGGACACGCAGGAACAGCAGCGCCAGCGCGACGCCACCGAGCGGCAGGTTGATGGCAAACACCAGCCGCCAGCTCCAGTCGCCAAGCGCCGTGAGCAGCAGACCGCCCAGCACCGGCCCGAGAATTGTGGTCAGCGACGACGCCGCAGCCCAGATGCCGATGGCGGCGCCGCGCTCTTCCTTGGGGTAGGCCTTGGCGATGATCGCCAGACTGCTCGGCACCATGAACGCCGCGCCAAACCCCTGCACCACGCGCGCGATGATGAGCAGCAGCGGCGTCGGTGCCAGCGCCGCAAATCAGCGAAGCGAGCACGAACAGGCCGATGCCGAGCGCAAAGATGTTGCGCACGCCGAATCGGTCGCCGGCCGCACCGCCGATCAGCAAGAACGGAAGACAGCAGCAGCAGGTAGCCGTTGGACACCCATTGCGCGTCGGCCAGCGTGGCGCCCAGATCCGCCCGGATGGCTGGGGTGGCAATGGAGATCACCGAGCCATCAATGAACCCCATCGACGAGGCCAGAATCGCTGCGATGAGAACGTAGATGCGGTTCGCCGGCGGGCAAAACGGCGCTTCGGCCGCAACGGATGCGCTACTTGAGTTGGACATCACCACCTCCAGAATGGCGAATCATAGCACCTTGCGGTGGCCGACGCGCTAGCGTTCGCGTCCGCATCACGGCACGCCGGTCCACACTGGCAAGCCGGGTTCCCTATTCGGAGGGCTGGTACACCAGAAGCTCGTTGCCGCCCGGTTCGCGGAAGAAGAAGCGCGTTCCTCCCGGATATTGGTAGGGCTTGCGGGTGATGGTGCCCCCGGCTTTGACAATCGCCTGTTCCGCCGACGCGATATCGTCCGTGCGGATGCCGACGAGCGGCATTTTGGATTGGTCGCCAGCATCGCCGTTGACGCCGCCCAGCGTGCCCGCGTCACGCAGTTCGACATAGTCCGGGCCATAGGCCGTCAGCGTCCAGCCAAAGGCCGCCTTGAAAAACGCCCCGCTCGCGCCCGCATTGACCACGGGCAGTTCGAAATAGTCCACCTTGAAGCTTGCCATCATCCGTCCCCTAATGTTCGTGTTTTGTTCTATATCGCCAGGAACGCGAAAGCAAGAGGGCCGGCTTTTCGGCCGGCCCTCGCGGTGTTGGTCCGTGTTCTCTTTCGATTCGCCGCTTACGCGGCGGCAGCGGGTTTGGAGATGACCTCGCCCTCGATCTGGGGGAACAGCAGCAGGCCACCGTCGCCGGCATCGACGCTGACCGTCATGCCGTCGCTGATCGTGCCCGCGAGGATCTCCTCGGCGAGCTTGTCCTGCACCTCGCGCTGCATGACGCGCTTCAGCGGCCGCGCGCCATAGGCGGGATCGTAGCCTTCCGCCGCCAGCCACTCGCGCGCCTTGGGCGTAAGGGTTGAGCGTGATGTCGCGCTCCTTGAGCAGCTTCTTCAGCCGCTCGAACTGGATATCGACGATCGCGCCCATGTGCTCGCGCTCCAGCCGGTGGAACAGCAGGATGTCGTCGATGCGGTTGAGGAATTCCGGGCGGAACGCCGCCTTGACCGCATCGAGCACCTTGCCGCGCACCAGCTCGACCGGCTCGCCATCCTTGAGGTCGACGAGATATTCCGAGCCGAGGTTGGAGGTCATGATGATCAGCGTGTTGCGGAAATCGACCGTCCGCCCCTGCCCGTCCGTCAGCCGCCCATCATCGAGCACCTGCAGGAGGACGTTGAACACGTCCGGATGCGCCTTCTCGATCTCGTCGAACAGGACGACCTGATAGGGCCGGCGCCGCACCGCTTCGGTGAGCACGCCGCCCTCGTCATAGCCGACATAGCCCGGCGGCGCGCCGATCAGCCGCGCCACCGAGTGCTTTTCCATGAACTCGCTCATGTCGATCCGGACCATCGCCGTGTCGTCATCGAACAGGAACTGCGCCAGCGCCTTGGTCAGCTCGGTCTTGCCGACGCCGGTCGGGCCGAGGAACATGAACGAGCCGATCGGCCGGTTCGGATCCTGCAGGCCGGCACGCGACCGGCGAACCGCTTTTGCCACCGCCGCGACGGCTTCGTCCTGGCCGATGACCCGCGACTTCAGCGTGCCTTCCATGTGCAGCAGCTTTTCGCGCTCGCCTTCCAGCATGCGGTCGACCGGAATGCCGGTCCAGCGGCTGACCACCTGCGCGATATGGCTGGGGGTGACGACCTCTTCGACCATCGCGGCATTGGGCACGCCGTCGCCATCCGGATCGTCGGCGGCCTTGATCTTCCGCTCGAGTTCGGGGATCACGCCATAGGCGAGCTCGCCGGCCCGTGCCAGATCGCCCGAGCGCTGTGCCAGTTCGAGCTGCGGTGCGCGCGCTTGTCGAGCTCTTCCTTGAGCTTCTGGCCGCCCTGCAGCCGCTCCTTTTCGGCCTGCCAGCGCTGCGACAGCACCTGCGCCTCTTCCTCGAGGTCCGACAGTTCGGTCTCCAGCTTGAGCAGCCGGTTCTTCGAGGCGTCGTCGGTTTCCTTCTTCAGCGCCTCGCGCTCGATCTTGAGCTGCATGATGCGCCGGTCGAGCTCATCCAGCGCCTCGGGCTTGGAATCGACCGCCATGCGCAACCGCGCCGCCGCCTCGTCCATCAGATCGATGGCCTTGTCGGGCAGGAACCGGTCGGTGATGTAGCGGTTGGAGAGGGTTGCCGCAGCCACCAGCGCCGAATCGGAAATCCGGATGCCGTGGTGCAGTTCGTACTTCTCCTTGATGCCGCGCAGGATCGAGATCGTGTCCTCGACGGTCGGCTCGTTGACGAACACCGGCTGGAAGCGGCGGGCGAGCGCCGCGTCCTTCTCGATGTACTTGCGATACTCGTCGAGCGTCGTCGCGCCGACGCAGTGCAGCGTGCCGCGCGCCAGAGCCGGCTTCAGGAGGTTGGAGGCGTCCATCGCGCCGTCGGTCTTGCCGGCGCCGACCAGCTGATGCATCTCGTCGATGAAGACGATGATGTTGCCTTCGGCGGATTCGATTTCGATGAGGACGGCCTTCAGCCGCTCCTCGAACTCGCCGCGATATTTCGCGCCGGCGACCAGCGCGCCCAGGTCGAGCGCCATCAGCGACTTGCTCTTGAGGCTCTCCGGCACGTCACCGTTGACGATGCGGATGGCGAGGCCCTCGGCGATGGCGGTCTTGCCGACGCCGGGCTCGCCGATCAGCACCGGATTGTTCTTGGTGCGGCGGCTGAGCACCTGGATGGTGCGGCGGATTTCCTCGTCGCGGCCGATCACCGGATCGAGCTTGCCCTCGCGGGCGACGGCGGTGAGATCGCGTGCATATTTCTTCAGTGCGTCGTAGCCCTGCTCGGCCGAGGCCGAATCGGCGGTGCGGCCCTTGCGGAGCCCCTCGATGGCCTGGTTGAGCGCGGCCGGCGTCACCCCGGCGGACGACAGAATCTTGCCCGCGTCGGTGTCTTTTTCGATGGTCAGCGCCAGCAGCAGCTTTTCGACCGCGACGAACGAATCGCCGGCCTTCTGCGCGGCGCTTTCGGCGGTATCGAAGACTCGCGCCAGTTCCCGGCTGAGATAGACCTGACTGCCGTCACCCGAGACGACCGGAATCTTCTTGATGGCGGCTTCGATGTCGGCCCGAACTGCCTTGGCGTCGCCGCCGGCCCTCTCGATCAAGCCGGAGGCCATGCCCCTGGTCATCGTCCATCAGCACCTTCAGCAGGTGGACGGGGGCAAACTGCTGGTGGCCCTGCCCCAGCGCCGTGGTCTGGGCGCTCTGGATGAAACCACGAGCCCGCTCTGTATATTTCTCGATATTCAATGCAACTCTCCTTTTGCCACGCCGGCCCGCCCGTCATGCGGCACGAGGTCCGGTCGCTCGAAGTGTTGATTTGGCTATACCCGCTTTGCGCGGCGCATCGCCTGACTTCGATCAAGATATAGGAAGCGCTGCGCCGGGGAAAAGGCCCTCCACGGTCAGGGAAGTGCCAAAATGCAGGGGCGGAAAAGCAAAAGGCCGGACTGCGCCCGGCCATCACATGCTGTCTCCGCGCCTTACTCCGCCGCGGGCGTCGTGCCTGCGGTGAGGAAGGCGGGCAGGTCGCCGACATCGGGCTGCGGCGAGCCGGCTGGATCATCGCCAGTGTTGCCGCCGCCTTCGCCATTGCCGCGTGGACGCCGGCGCGGCCGGCGATCGCGATGGCGGCGAGGTTCGCCATCGCCCTGCGCGGGCGTTGCCTCGTCGGAGCCCGAGGCGTCCGCCTGCTGTGGCGCCTGCTGCTGGGCGGCGGGGGCGTTCTCGTCCGCGTCGCCTTCCGGCGCCGCCTGCTGCTGCGGCTGCTGGGGCTGATACTGGTTTTGCGGCTCGGGAGAGGCGAACCGGTCGTTCATGGGCGGGAAATCGTCGTCGTCTTCCTGGTCCTGGACCTGGCCGAACTGGTCGGGGCGCTGCTGATTCTGCGGCTGCGCCGCGGCGACGATGCGGAAATAATGCTCGGCGTGCTGCAGATAGTTCTCTGCCATCACCGAATCGCCGGCGGATTGCGCATCCCGCGCCAGCTGCAGGTACTTCTCGGCGACATGCGAGGCGTTGCCGCGCACTTTGACGTCCGGACCATTGCTCTCGAAGTTGCGGCGACAGCGGATTGACGTGCTTGCGCCCGCCATTGTTGTTGCGGCCGCGCTGGCGGTTCTTGTTGTTATTATTGTTGTTATTCTGGTTTGGTCTCATTGGATCGCTTTACAAGCCTTGGGAATGAGCCTAAAATCGGGTCCTTGGCACTGTTCTGCAGCGTCACCGGCGCCATGCCGGCAGCCGTGAACCTTCGCAAATTGTCATGCCTAGAGCTGCGCGGTTTGAACCACTTGTGGCTCATCAAGTCAGGCCGGGTCCACTTCCGGGTACCCTTGCTGGCAAGATCGCAGCATCGCCGATGAGCGGGTGGCCGTCACCTTGGCACCACCTAGGCGCCGTTGACAGCATCGGGAAACTAACTGGTTCGCCTTGAACTTCCAAGCGGAAAGTTGGGTTTTGCCGGTTAAGCGTTAAGATTGGATGCCGACGACCATCCGATCAAGGCCCGCAAGATCCGGCTCGACCGCAACATTGCCGAAGCCGGCGCGGCGAAACCAGTTCGGACACCGCTTTACCCTGATCTGAGCCGATTTCGAGCAGCATCCAGCCACCCGGTTTCAACCGCCGCAGCGCCTGCGGCACGATGACACGATAGGCCGCAAGCCCGTCCCGGCCGCCATCCAGCGCCAGCCGCGGGTCGTGGTCGCGCACCTCAGGCGCCAGCCCTTCGATGACTTCATGTTCGATATAGGGTGGATTGGAGACGATGAGGTCGAACCTGTCGTCCGACGCGACGGGCTCGAACCACGAGCCCTGCCGCACATCGAGCCGCTTGGCGACGCCGTGCCGCTCGGCGTTCCACTGCGCCGCCAGCACCGCCTCGCTGGAGAGATCGACCGCCAGCGCCGTTGCATCGGGGAGTTCGGTCAGCAGAGCGATGGCGATGGCGCCCGTGCCGGTTCCGAGATCGAGAATATGGGCCAGCCCCCTGCCCTCCAGCAGCCGCGCGCCTTTGCGCACCAGCATTTCAGTTTCCGGTCGCGGCACCAGTGTCTCGGCATTGAGCGTGAAGGCCAGCCCCCAGAACTCCTTTTCGCCGATGATCCGCACCACCGGCTCGCCGCGCAGCCGCCGGAGCGCGAAATGTTCGAGCTTTTCAAGACCCTCCGCCGGCGCCTCGTCGCGTTCCCGATGCACCAGTTGCAGCGAATCGAGGCCGAAAGCGAGTTGCGCAAGCAGCCGCGCGTCAAGTTCGGGCGTGTCGATGCCCGGCGGCGCGGAAGCGGTCGCGGACCTGCCGCCAGGCGGTCCCGATGGGCACCGCGCTCAGGAGATGCCTTCCATGGCGGCCAGCTGCGCCGCCTGATCTTCGGTGATCAGCGCCTCGATCAATTCATCCAGCGCATCGCCAGCGATGACCTTGTCGAGCTTGTAGAGCGTGAGGTTGATGCGGTGATCGGTCACCCGGCCCTGCGGGAAATTATAGGTGCGGATGCGTTCGGAGCGGTCGCCGGACCCCACCTGTTCCTTGCGGCTTTCCGAGCGGGCACTGTCGCGGGCGTTGCGCTGCTCCTCATAAAGCCGCGCCCGCAGCACCATCATCGCCTGGCGCGGTTCTGGTGCTGGCTCTTCAGGCTCGAGGTGACGACGATGCCGCTCGGAATATGGGTGATGCGCACCGCCGAGTCGGTGGTGTTGACGTGCTGCCCGCCGGCGCCGGACGAACGCATGGTGTCGATGCGGATATCCTCGTTGCGGATTTCGATGTCGATATCCTCGACCTCGGGCAGCACGGCGACAGTCGCTGCGGAGGTATGGATGCGGCCCGATGCCTCGGTGGTCGGCACGCGCTGCACGCGATGCACGCCGCTTTCGTATTTCAGCCGCGCGTACGCGCCCTTGCCGGCGATATTGGCGATGATTTCCTTGTAGCCGCCGACTTCGCCCGGGCTCTCCTCCATGACAGTGAATTTCCAGCCGCTGGAGGTCGGCATAGCGCTGATACATGCGCATCAGATCGCCGGCAAACAACGCCGCCTCATCGCCACCGGTGCCGGCGCGCATTTCGAGGATGACGCTTTTCTCATCGGCAGCGTCCTTGGGCAGCAGCAGGATGCGGATCTCGGACTGCATCGGCCTCGATTTTCGGCTTCAACTCGCCGATTTCGGCATACGCCATCTCCGCCATTTCCCTGTCGCCCGATTGCAGCAGCTCTTCGCGCCGAGGCCAGTTCGGCGGCAGCCTTGCGATAGGCGATGATCGGCCGCACGACCGGCTCCAGCTCGGCATATTCCTTGGAAAGCCGGACGAACTCCTCGGCCGAGGGTCCCGACGACAGCGCCGCCTCGACGCTGTCGAAGCGCTTCTCCAGCGCGTCAAGCTTGTCTTCGGGAAGTGCCGGCCATGGGGCTCAGATCGCCAGACCCTGGCGGCTCAGCCCAGTCAACCAGCAGGTCGCGGATGCCGACGCCCGTCGGCACCGTCGCTCAGAGCGGCAGCCGACCGACCGGCGGATCGGCTCGAGTTCGAGGCCCAGCACCATCTCCTTGATCGGGCCGATGGAGGGCGGGCTCATCGACAGCCGCGTCATGCCGATCGACATCAGCGCCAGCGCCTCGATCGGCTTGCCCGCGAGTTCGCCGCACATGGTCAGCGGCACGTCGTAGCGCCTCGCCGCGTCGACGATGTGCCGCAGCGCCCGCAGCCGCGGCAGGGCGATCGGGTCGTAGCTCTTGGCGACGCGCGGATTGGCGCGGTCGGACGCGGTGAGGAACATGCACGAGGTCGTTGGAGCCGATGGAAACGAAATCTGCTTCGGGCAGCATCTGGTCGAGCTCCCACAGCAGCGAGGGCACCTCGATCATCGCCCCGAGTTCGAGCTTGGAGGGCACCGGTTCGCCCGCGCGCTCCAGCCGTTCGACTTCCTTGCGGACGACCAGCCGTGTCTGCGCGGAACTCGCAGGTCTCGGTGACCATCGGCACGAGAATCTTCAGCGGCCCGCCCTCGGCCGCCTGCAGCAGCGCCCGGATCTGGGTGCGCAGCAGGCCGGGCCGGTCGAGCGCCAGCCGCAGCGAGCGGAAGCCCATGGCCGGGTTTTCTTCGACCGTCGGAGCGCAAATACGGAATGACCTTGTCGCCGCCGATATCGAGCAGGCGGAAGACGATCGGGCTTGCCCGCCGGTGAGCCGGATCGCCTCGCGATAGAGCTCGACCTGCTCGTTGAGCCGCGGCAGCTTGCGAGGCGATCATGAACTGCAGTTCGGTGCGGAACAGCCCGACGCCGGCGGCGCCGGTATCGTCGAGCATCGGCAGGTCGGCGACGAGCCCGGAATTGTGCAGCAGCGTGATCGCGACGCCGTCGCGGGTCACCGATGGCTTGTCGCGCAACTCGCGGATAGTGCGCCCGCCGCTTGGCGGTGAGCCGGACCTTGTCGACATAGGCCTGCCTCGACGTCGGCGGTGGGCCGCAGATGGACGATGCCGGCCGGGCCATCGACGATGATGTCGTCGCCTGCCTCGCGACAGCGAAACGATGTTCTCGGCCTGCCCGACGGCGACCAGGCCGAGCGAGCGGGCAACGATCGCCACATGGGCGGTGGCGCCGCCCTCCTCGAGCACCACGGCGCGCAGCCGCGTGCGGTCATATTCGAGCAGGTCCGCCGGCCCCATGTTGCGCGCGACGAGAATGGCGTTCTCGGGCAGCTCCTTGGCTCCGATGCCCGGCGCCGTCGCCGGTCAGCATGCGCAGCAGCCGGTTGGCGAGATCGTCGAGATCGTGCAGCCGGTCCTTGATGTAGGGATCGGTCTGAGCGCATCATGCGGGCGCGGGTGTCGTTCTGCACCCGCTCGACCGCCGCCTCGGCGGTGAGGCCGTTGTCGATCGCCTCGATCAGCCGGTCGACCCAGCCGCGGTCATGGGCGAACATGCGGTAGCTCTCGAGAATCTCGCGATGGTCGGACGACGCGCTGCATGTCGCCATGGCTCGAGCATGTCGTCGATCGAGAGCCGCATCGTGCTCGAGCGCCTGATCGAGGCGCGCCAGTTCCTCGTCGGTGTCTTCGGCAATGAAATTGGTGACCACGACGCGCGGATCGTGCAGCACCACCTGCCCAAGCGCGATGCCGTCGGTGAAGCCGATGCCCTCGAAGGTGCGCGGGCCGGCGGAGATCGATGTCCTGGCCCGGCTTGATCAGGCTGTCGAATCCGACGTGGCGATCATCTCGGCGAGAATCGTCGCCGTGGTCAGCATCGCCTCGGTTTCGTCCTCGCCATAGACGCGGCGGTCCGATGTTCTGCACCACCAGCACGCCGAGCGTCTGCCCGGCGCGCAGCACCGGCACGCCGAGAAAGGCATGATACGGATCTTCGCCGGTCTCCGGGCGATAGGCGAACGCCGGGTGCGACGGCGCGTTATCGAGGCTCAGCGGTTCGGCCTCGCGCCGCGATGAGGCCGACCAGGCCCTCGCCCAGCCGCAGCGTCGTCATGTGCACGGATTCGGCCTTGAGGCCGCGGGTGGCGAACAGTTCGAGCGCGCCGTCATCGCGCAGCACGTAGAACGAGCAGACATCCGCCCGCATATTGTCGGCGATCAGAGTCGACGATCTTGTTGAGCCGGTCCTGCGACGCCAGCGGCTCCGCCATGGTTTCGCGCAGTTGCCGCAGCAGCACGCGCGGACCGCCGATCGATGTGGCCATAAGTCCCAACGAGCGGCCTCGCGCCGCCTCCCCTGCCCGCGGCGGCGACTGGCGTCGCTTCCGCCTCAGGCGTCCTGCTTGTCCAGACCCGTAATACGTATGCAGCGCCCGACCGCAAGCTCGGCATATTCATCTTCGATCAGCACCGAGGTCTTGATTTCCGAGGTGGTGATCAGCTGGATGTTGATGCCCTTGTCGGCCAGCGCCTTGAACATCGAGGCGGCAACGCCGGCATGGCTGCGCATGCCGACGCCGACCACCGAAATCTTGGCGCCGCCCTTGGAGCCGGAAATCCGGCCGATATTCGATGCGGCCGCGCGCGCCCTCGAGCGCCTTGACCGCCTTGTCGTATTCGCTGTCGGGCACGGTGAAGGTGATGTCGGTCAGGCTGCCGTCATCGGAGACGTTCTGCACGATCATGTCGACGACGATGGATTCGTCGGCCAGCGCCCCGAACACTGCCGCGGCGACGCCCGGCTTGTCCTTGACGTCGCGCAGCGTGATCTTGGCCTCGGCCCGGCCAGCGTCACGCCCGAAACGATCTGCTTTTCCATGATCTCATCCTCATCGCATACGAGCGTGCCGGGGACGCCCGGCGTTCCGTCCGGCGCCATCTGCGGCGCATCGGGATCGTCGAAAGTCGAGCGCACCAGCAGCCGCACCTTATGTGCCATGGCCATCTCGACCGACCGGATCATCAGCACCTTGGCGCCGAGCGAGGCCATTTCCAGCATTTCCTCGAAGGAAATCTTGTTGAGGCGGCGCGCCTTGGGCGTGATGCGCGGATCGGTCGTGTAGACGCCATCGACGTCGGTATAGATATCGCAGCGGTCCGCCTTCACGGCGGCGGCAATGGCAACGGCGCTGGTATCGGAACCGCCGCGGCCGAGCGTCGTGATGCGGCCGGATGGCGCGATGCCCTGAAAGCCGGTGATCACCGGCACCCAGCCATCCTTCATCCGCTTGTTCGAGTTCGGTCGGGTCGATGTCGGTGATGCGCGCCGCGCCATGCGCGTCGTCGGTCTGGATCGGCACCTGCCAGCCCGAAAATGAGCGCGACTGGATGCCCATGTCCGCAAGAACGATCGCCATCAGGCCGGCGGTGACCTGCTCGCCCGAGGCGACGACGGCGTCGTATTCGCGCGCATCGTGCAGCTTGGAGCTCTCGTTGACCCAGCCGACCAGCTCATTGGTCTTGCCCGACATGGCCGAAACCACCACCGCAACCTCGTTGCCGGCGTCGACCTCGCGCTTCACATGGCGCGCCGCCTGGCGGATGCGCTCCACATTGGCGACCGACGTGCCGCCGAACTTCATCACGATACGGGCCACAAAAAATCCCCGGATGCTGCCGGGTTGGGCCCGGCACGCAAAGTTTGGTTTCGGGCGGGGACATGCCACAACGCGCCCGCAAGGGCAATATTGATGCACGAATGCCCCGCGTCAGGCAGCCTGTGGCAATGATAGCCCTTCCCCCGCTCCAAACCGCGGCTATGATCGGCGGTATGGCTGAAACAACCATCAACGACGAGGAAGTCGGCAAATTCGACCGCATGGCCACCGACTGGTGGAACCCCAAAGGCGTGATGGGACCACTGCACCGCATGAACCCCATTCGCGTCGGCTACATCCGCGACGCCGCATTGCGGCATTTCCGCAAGGACCCCAACCAGCGCCGGCCGCTCGAAGGGCTGACCGTGGTCGATGTGGGCTGCGGCGGAGGCATCCTGTGTGAGCCTCTGGCGCGGCTCGGCGCCTCGGTCACCGGCATCGACGCGGCGACCGACGGCATCAGAATCGCCAAGGCGCACGCGGAGCAATCCGGCCTCGCTATCGACTATCGCGCAGCGACCTCGGAGGCGCTGGTCGCCGCTGGTGAAGTGTACGATATCGTACTGAACATGGAGGTGGTGGAGCACGTCGACAACGTGCCGCTCTACATGAAGAGCTGCGCCGACCTGGTGAAACCAGGTGGCCTCTTGGTCTCCGCCACACTCAACCGCACCCTCAGGGCGCTGGCGCTTGGCATCTTTGTGGCTGAGAACGTGTTGCGCTGGCTGCCGCGCGGTACCCACAGCTACAGCAAATTCCTGACCCCGGACGAATTGACCGTGCTGACGGAGCGCTACGGCCTAAAGGTCACCGACCGCATGGGCGTGATCTTCGATCCGCTGAGGAACGAGTTCCGCACCTCGGCGGATACCGCCATCAACTACATGCTGCTGGCGGAAAAGCCGGTGGCTTAAGCGACAACCAGCGTTTCCTTCCCGAAGGCGAGGCTGACCGTACCGCGGATCGGCCGGCCGCGCAGATCCTCGTCCCAGAACAGAAACCAGCCATTCTTGCCGAACGCGCTGTCGAGCGCTTTTTCGACCTCCGCGTCGAACCGGTTCGGCGCGCGGAGGGCTGAGGTGAGCTCGCCTTCGACGCTGGCAAGAATGGCGGTGGCGGCATGAAGACCGTTCAAATGCGGATCGTGGAACATGGCAAGCCCTTTCCTTGACTGTTGCGAGGAGTCTTTGCAGTGGCTGCTTGAACGGAGATTGAACGACCGGTTCAGGGCTCTTGGCACCAAAGAAAAAGCGTGCGCAGCGTCACGAGCGTGCTAAGCCTCGCCCAGCCGATTGCCGGTCTGCCAAGGCTGACCTTTGGTCAGGCTCGACGTGGGGGATTCCACCCTTCCCGTCGAGCCGAACTTTTCTACCTGCTGGCGTCATTCAGCCTGGCGTAGTCGGCGTCCGAGAGCTGGATCCCGGCAGCGGCCGTATTCTCCTCGAGATGCCTGACCTTCCCGGTTCCCGGAATCGGCAGCATGACCGGCGAGCGCCTTAGCGCCCAGGCGATGGCGATCTGGTTGGGACTGGCGTCGTGCGCCTTGCCAACCGCCTCGATGGTCGCGCTGACCCGCAGATTGCCCGAGGCCAGCGGCGCCCACGGGATGAATCCAATGCCGTTTGCCTCGCAATAGGCGAGCACATCGTCATGCCGCCGGTTGGCGATGTTGTAGATGTTCTGCACGCTGACCACGGGGAACACGCGCTGCGCGTCCTTGATGTCCGCGACGCTGACTTCGCTCAGCCCCACGTGCCGGACCAGCCCTTCGGTCTGGAACTGGCGTATTGCATCGAACTGCTCGCGGCGCGGCACGGCGCTGTCAATACGGTGCAATTGCCACAGATCGATCCGCTCGACCCCCAGACGCTTCAGACTGCCCTCAAGCCCCCGGCGCAGCACTTCGGGACGGCAATCGACATTCCAGCGGTCGGGGCCGGAGCGCTGAAACCCGCCCTTGGTTGCGACGACCAGGCCATCATAGGGGTGAAGTGCCTCGCGGATCAGCTCCTCGCTGACATTGGGGCCGTACAACTCCGCCGTATCGATGAAGTCTATGCCGAGCTCCGGCAGGCGCTTCAGCGTCCGGAGCGCTTCGGCCCGATCGGTGGGCGCCCCCCAGATGCCGGGTCCGGTGATGCGCATGGCACCGAAACCGAGCCGCCTGACGGTCAGTTCGCCGCCAATAGTGAACGTGCCCGAAAGGGCTGCATCAGGTGTGGCCATAAAGGATGCTCCGAGGTGAACGACCCAATCTATCGGCCACTGACGATGCAAGGCAACCGTCCGGTCGCCCCAAAATGAGGATGTTTGTGTCCGCACCGTTTTGCCGCTTTCGGGCCTCTTGTCCTATGTGTCCACCATCGGCACAGAACGGGAGTGCCTTATGTTCTATCGCAAGAATGTCTTCGCCTGGGAGCAGGTCGTCCGCATTGTCGCGGGCATCGCAATGATCGGCTTCGGTCTCTTCAGCCTGCCGGGCAACTGGGTCGGCTATGCAATCGCGATCCTCGGCCTCTATAACCTCGCCACCGGCATCGTCGGCTATTGTCCCGCCTGCGCGGTGCTTGGGCGGAAACCAATCTCGAAGCCATGAGGAGGCGCACCATGCCACGCCTGCCCGAGGCGCTGATCCTGTCAGCGCAGCACGGAAATGCGACAGCGATCGCCTCTCTGCTCGTTGCGGCACAGCCAGATATCCGGCGATACGCCCGCGCCACCTGCCGCAGCGCGGATGTGGACGATGCTGTTCAGGACGCACTCTGCCTGCTGCACCGTCGGATCGGCAGTCTACGAATGGTGTCGGCGTTCGCCGGCTGGATGTTCACGCTGGTCCGCCGCGAATGCACACGGCTGGCCCGGCGGGGCCTCGCGCATATGGCATCCATAGAGACCATCGCCGACGACCAACGCTTTGCCATGCGTCCCGAGACCGACCTCCGGCTCGATCTCGCGGCGGCGATCCATTCGCTGCCAGACCACTACCGCCGCATCATCCTGATGCGCGACGTCAACGAATTCACCATCGCCGAGATCGCCGATATCCTCGAGGCAACGCGAGAAACAGTGAAAGCCAGACTACACCGGGCTCGGCGGCTGTTGCGCGAATACCTGGAGCAATAGAGCTAGTTGTGCTCTTCCGGCAGGTTCGGGAGCGGCATGAAATCGACCCCCTCCTCGATCAGCCCGGCAACTTCCTCGTGCGTGGCTTCGCCATAGATGCCGCGTTGATCGACTTCCTTGAAGTGAATCTTGCGGGCCTCCTCGGCGAACCTGTCGCCCACATAGTCGGCCTCGGTCGTCACCTTCGTGCGCAGCGCCTGCATCGCGGCGCGCAGCTGGGCATGCTGTGGGTGGCCGATGGACAACGATATCTTCTCGGAGCCGGAGCGATTGACCGAAGGAGCCATCATCGCCTTGCTCACCGCCGGGCTGGTGCAGATCGGACAGATCACGATGCCGCGCTTTTGCTGCTCGTCATAGGCATCCGCATTGCGGAACCAGGCGTCGAATTTGTGCGAATTTTCGCAAACCAATGCGTACTGGATCACGTCTGAAAGGTCCTTTCGACGTCTCAGGATGCGCCGCCATCGTTAACGGATAGCGAAAATTCACCGGCATTGGCAAGCGTTGCGCGCACCGGAGCGTGACACTGACCGGCAACTGCAACACCAGCTGCCGCTGCAGGACTTGATCACATTTTCGCTGCTCTGCGCATCTCCGTGAGATCATGGAACGACAATGATCAAACGCAGCAACGCTACCTGCGATCCACCGTGGTCATGCAACAGCCCCCAATAGACGCCTCTGATGCCCTGGATCGTCGAGCATCGCGACCGCCGGGCAAGTCTTCGCACCCCGCGATAGTGGTCGCTGTCCGGCACCATACCGAACGCCGTGTCCAGCCCAACCCCTTTTCTTGCACGTCTTGCTTCAAGTGATCCAAATTGTATTGGTCCGACACCTTGTCGAACAAAAGTATATAGACAAGTAAATATCGGTTAAGATCATACGATACTAGTTAAACTACTAGTTGAAGGACTAAGACGCGGGGGCGTATTAGTAAAATATTAACCAACAAACTTCATCCTGAATTCTGAAAATACGCGACCATGCATAGTGAATTCATTACGCGCCAGCGGGCATGCAGGAAGTAGTCCTGTTTCGGTTGGCGTACAGCGGAGATGAAGCTGATGTTACGCACTCCTCGATTCGGACGCGGCTCCGGCCATTCGGCCGCACTGCTGATACTTATCGCCGGTCTGGGAGTAGGTGACGCACAGGCGCAAAGCCTTAACAGCTTTGCCATTCTGGGCGGCTCAACCATCACCAACAAAAACACGTCTGTGGTTACTGGCAACATCGGCGTCAGCCCGGGCTCGTCGACCACGGGCACCGGCCCCGCCGGCATCAATCACATCGTCCTCACCGGCACTTTGCACGTCAATGACGGAGTGGCCATCCAAGCCAAGAGCGACCTCACAACGGCGTTCAACGTGCTGATGGGACGCCCCAGTACCGCAAACCTGACCGGCGAGACGCTGGGCAGCCTGGGCACCGTGGGCGCGCTGACCGCTGGTGTGTACAATTTCGACACCTCAGCCTCATTGAACGGTGTCTTGACACTCAACGGCAATGCCGACGACGTCTTCATCTTCCAGATCGGCAGCACACTGATCACTGAACCCGGCTCGTCCATCGTGCTGGGCGGTACGGTGAACGCCGCAAATGTTTTCTTCGTCGTCGGAAGCTCGGCAACGCTCGACACCACCACGGCCTTCAAGGGGCAGATCCTGGCCCTGGCCAGCATCACGATGAACACCGGGGCGACGCTCGGTTGTGGCGCCGCGTGGGCGCGCAACGGTGCAGTGACCCTCGACACCAACACCATCGGCATCTGCACCTTTGCGATCACGCCCGGCACTCTGGGCAGTGCCCTCGACAGTACCGGAACCACCAACCAGCTGGCGGTCCGCGATACGCTCAACGACTTCCTCTCAGGTGGCGGCACCCTGCCACTGAGCTACGAGGTGCTGGCCCTGCTGACCCCGGCGGAACTTGCCGTTGCCCTCGACCAGCTGAGCGGCGAGACCGCCACGGGTGTGACGCGTGCCGGCAGCCAGGCGATGAATTCGTTTCTTGACCTGGTGGCCAGTGACCATACCGGGCCAGGCGTCGTGCGACTGTCCCAGGAAGACACCGACAACACGGTCAGCGTCATGGGCTATGCCGAAGAAATCCGCTCCGCTCGGGGCTCGGCCGCGGCGACCGCCGCTGCAGCAGCAGCCACGATGCCGGAGATCAGCCGATGGACCGTTTGGGCCGCTGGTTTCGGCGGCTACGGCGTGACCCAGGGCGATGTCGCGGCCGGCACGCACACCGCATCTACAGTGGATTTCGGCTACGCCATCGGCTTTGAACGCCACGTCTCCGCCGACACGCTGTTCGGTTTCGCCATTTCCGGCGGCGGCACCAACTTCAGCCTTGCCGACAGTCTTGGCAGCGGGCGCAGTGCCATGCTGCAGGCAGCCCTTTATGGCAAGACGGACTTCGACCAGCTGTACCTTGCCTCCTCGGCGGCCTATGGCGCCCATGCGGTCACCACCGACCGCTTCCTGACCATCGGCGGCACCGACCATCTGCGCGGTGAATTCATCGGACAGAACGTCGCCGCCTCGCTCGAAGCGGGCTATCATATGGGCTGGTTCACGCCTTTCGTCGCCGTTCGCGGCCAGGCCTACCTGACCCCCGCCTATGTGGAGCAGACCATCTCCGGTTCATCGACCTTTGCCCTGGCCTACGATCGCCAGGTGAGCCTGTCTGCACGCACCGAAGTGGGTGCGAAGTTCAACTGGTCGACCGATGTCGAAGCCGGCAAGATTACCTTGCGCAGCAGCGTCGCCTGGACTCATGCCTACGGGACCGCCGGCACCACCAACGCCAGCTTTCAGGTTCTGCCCGGCTCTGGCTTCACCGTGACCGGCGCCGCGCCGGATGCAGATGCCATCCTGCTGACCGCCGGCGCCAGCATGGACCTCAACAATGGCTTCCTGCTCAGCGGGTCCCTCGACACCTCGTTGGCTTTCAATGCACGGCGCTACGGCGCCTCAATGCATCTGGGCCACTCCTGGTAGGTTGCCGTGGGCCTGACGGGTAAAGAATCAATCTTATCTAGTTTTCGGACGCATCCCTAAGGCGGCGAGCCCACAAGTCGGTGGATGAACACCACCTGCTTCCCAATCCTCGCTGCCTTCGCGGTCCTCATTGGCATCGGGATGACCGGCCCCTCGAACGCCGCTGCCGAAACTGTACCCTTCGCAACAGCGGCATCGCCCGGCACCGTCATTGTCAATACCGTCGAACGGCGGCTGTACCTCGTGCTGTCACACGGACTGGCGTTGCGCTACGTCGTGGGCGTCGGGCGCGAAGGCATGCAATGGTCCGGAACATCGAAGATTGCCGGCAAATATGTACGGCCGAACTGGGCCCCGCCCGCCGAAATCCGTCGCGAGAAACCGGGGCTTCCGGACGTTATCGCCGGCGGCTCCGCTGCCAACCCAATGGGCGAGGCCGCCATGACACTGGCCGGCACCGCCTATGCCATCCACGGCACCAACGCGCCGGAATTGATCGGCGGCTTCGTCTCGCATGGGTGCATTCGCATGTACAACGAGGACGTCGTGGACCTCTACGCACGGGTCCGCGTCGGCACCACCGTGATGGTCGTCCGCTAACCCATCAGCAAGGCGTCGAACTGGCCACGCCGTTCCAGCGCCGCGCGCATTGCGGAACCAGGCGTCGAATTTCTACGAATTTCGCACCTCAGAATGCGCCGCCATCGTTGACGGATAGTGAGAATTCACGGGCATTGGCAAGCGCCGGGACGCGGGCCCGCGCCTCGGCCACCGCCGCGAGGTCCAGCTCGGCAGTGATGATTCCGGGCTGATCACCGTCGATTTCGGCGATGATTTTGCCCCACGGATCGACAATCATCGAGTGCCCGTAGGTGGAGCGGCCATTCTGGTGCTGGCCGCCCTGGGCCGCTGCAATGACATAGGAGCCGGTCTCGATGGCCCGCGAACGGAGCAGGATCTCCCAATGCGCCTCGCCGGTCGGGACGGTGAACGCGGCTGGCACCGACAGCACCTGAGCACCGGCCTTTGCCAGCGCGGCATGCAGCTGCGGAAAACGCACATCGTAGCAGATGGTAAGGCCGAGCTCGAACCCCGCGACCTCTGCCGTGACCGCCCTGTCGCCGCCACGATAGGTAGCGCTTTCGCGGTACTCGCGGACCCCGGGAAGCGTCGCGTCGAAAAGATGGATCTTGTCGTAGGTCGCAAGGATCGCCCCGTCTGTGCCGAACAACACGGAACGGTTGGCGAAACGCCCGTCCTCAAGCGCCACCGCGAGCGAGCCGAGATGGAGATTGATCTTGTGCCTGCGGGCGATTTCGCTCGCGCGAGCTATGGCAGGATTGTCCTCCCACGGTCCCGCGACCAAACTCAGCCCCTCCCGGTTCTCGGCAAGTACAACGGTGACTTCAGGGGAGAGCACGTAGACGGCGCCCTGCGCCGCCGCTTCACCGACCAGCGTATCAAGCGCCTCCAGATTGGGCCCAGGTTCGGTCCCCGAGCACATCTGGATCGCAGCGACACGCACGGGCCGGTGCTACTTTGCGAGCAGCGCGTCGAGCTGGCCGCGCCGCTCCAGCGCCGCCATATCGTCATAGCCGCCCACATGGGTCTCGCCGATGAAGATCTGCGGCACCGTACGGCGGCCGTGGGCACGCTCAACCATCGCCGTCCGCAGCTGCGGATCAGTGACGTCGGTTTCTTCGTACGGCACACCCTTGTCCTGCAGCAGCGACTTGGCCGCGTTGCAATAGGGGCACCAACCGGTGGTGTAGATTTCGACCTTGGCCATGCTGTTACGCCCTGAAACTCTGCTGCACCCTATATGGGCCGACCCGCCCGGATAACAACGCAAGTGAAGCCGATCACGGGCATTTTATCCAGTCCCCGGCTGATCGCGGCCTCGCCTGGCCTTGATGGCAGCAATACGCTCCGTATCCCCGACCTGCAGGTAGCGCCCGCGTTCGAGGATTTCGAGTGTGTACTCGTCATAGGTGAGACCGAGCGCCTCTGCCTTCACGGCACGCCGTAGCACGGTATCGTAGGGCACCGCCCTGAATGCCGCGGCCTTCGCCGCCTTCCACTGAAAATAGTTCCCAACCCCACCGATGCCCCATTCGGGCACCCGGTCATCGAGCGGTGGACCACCATTGTGCCCGATACCCGGCAGCGGCGCGGACTGGACAGCGGACGGATCGAGGCGGAGACGCGACGGGCGCATGAGGCTCAGGCGAAGTCCCGGCCGCCGACGACCACCCGCGCAAAGCTGATGACATCCACCCGCTCGATGCCGCCCTTGTTCAGCGCCCGGGTCAAGGCCTTGACCGTCGAGCCGGTGGTGATGACGTCGTCAACCAGCACGATGCGGCTGCCCTTTGCCCGATGCAGCGCGTCGGGATGCGCGCTGAACGCCCCGGCGACATTGCGGGTTCGCGCATCGGCGCTGAGGCCTACCTGTTGCTTCGTTCGCTTCGACCGGCTGGCCAGCAGCGGATCGACCCTGAGGCCAGTGAGCGCGCCCAGGGCCCGCGCCAGTTCGGTCGACTGGTTGTAGCGGCGCGAGAATTGCCGGGTGCGGTGCAACGGCACCGGCACGAGGACCGGCTGATCGTGCCAGAGCTCGTGCCCGGCCTGCGCCATCAGCCTCGCGCAAAACCGCGCCAGCTCGGGCCGGTCGCCATATTTGAGCCGCGACACCAGCGTGCGGGCCACCTCGTTGTAGACCACCGCGGAGCGCGAGCGCTCGAACGGCGGCGGATCGGCGATGGCTTCGGCCGAGAGCGCGTCCGGCCCGAGCGACACCTCGAACGGGAGACCAAGCACCGGGCAGAGCGGCGCCGTGATCGGCCGGAGTTTGCGGAAGCAGTCGCCGCAAAGCGCGTCGGCGCTGGCGACCGGCGCCTCGCAGCTGAGGCAGAGCGGCGGATAGAGCTGGTCGAGCACCGCCCCGCCGAGACGGCGCAGCAGGCTCGATGCGCGCGGCAGGACCCCCGCCGCTTTGACATCTTCTGCCCCGCACATCCATAAGGCTACTCCTTTGCACATCCTACGAGCGAAGACCGGCTCCGCCAATGCCCCTGCCCCCCAAGATCTTCGACCGCGGCCTGATCGCCCGCCGGCTCAGGCGGCGGAGCACGAACGGCACGGATTTCGTCACCGAACTGGTGCTCGCCGATCTCGCCGACGTCTGGCGACCGTGACCCGTACCTTCAAGCAGGCGCTGATCATGTCGCCCGACGCTTCGGTGCTGCCTCCGGCAGGCCGCAGCGCCGATGGCACCGATCGCATTTGAGCGCGTGTCGAGCGTGCTCGAAACACCCGGCACGCCGCTGGTCGATCCCGAGGAGCTGCTGCTGCCACGGCGTGGCTATGACCTGATCGTCTCGATCTTCGACCTGCAGATCGTCAACGACGTGCCCGGCTTTCTGGCGCGAGTGCGCGCGCATCTGGCGGCTGACGGGCTGTTTCTCGCCGCGGCGATCGGCGGCGACAGCCTGCTCGAGTTGCGCGCAGGCCTTCCTGAGCGCCGACAGCGAGGTCAGCGGCGGCGCTTCTGCGCGCGTCGCGCCGTTCATTCCGCTGGGCGATGGCGGCGGACTGCTGCAGCGTGCCGGCTTCGCCCTGCCGGTGGCCGACGTCGAGCCGCACCTCGTGCGCTATCGCTCGCCGCTGGCGCTGATGGCAGAGCTGAAGGCCCTGGGGGCGTCCAACCCGCTGGCGGACCGGCCGGGAAAGCCGGCGACGCCGACGTCTGCTGGCGACGGCCTCCGCCGCCTATGAGGCTGCAGCGGGCGACCCCGATGGTCGCGTTCGCGCCACGCTGGAAATCATCTGGCTGATCGGCTGGGCCCCGCACAGAGCCAGCAGAAGCCGCTCGCAGCCCGGCAGCGCCGAGGTCGAGCCTCACAGGAGTGCTGGGCAACAAAGCGCTAGTTGGACATGGCGTTGCCGGCGCGGCCCGCCACGACTGTTGAACAAGCCGGATACGCTGCCGCCAAAGGCGGTCAGGGCGATCAGGATGCCGATGGCAATCATCATGGCGATCAGGCCGTATTCGATCGCGGTTGCGCCCTTGTCGTCTCTCGCAAAGGCAGCAATCAGGGTACCAAACCGGGCCATCTGGCCTCCACGCGTCAGAGCAGATCGCACAGCGGCGCGATCAGCGGTTCGTCGGCTGGGGGCATCGGATAGTCCCGCAGCGCCTGCGGGCGCACCCATTTGAGAGCGGCATGCTCGCGCGCCTGCGGCATCCCCTGCCACTTCCGGCAGACGTAAAGTGGCATCAGCAGGTGAAAGCTTTCATAAGAATAACTGGCAAAACTGAGCGGTGCGAGGCACGCATGCTTGGTTGCGATTCCGAGTTCTTCGTCGAGTTCGCGGATCAGCGCCGCCTCGGGACGTCTCCCCCGCTTCGAGCTTGCCGCCGGGGAATTCCCATAGCCCCGCCAGTTGCTTGCCCGCCGGCCGCTGCGCGATCAGCACGCGCCGGTCGGCATCGACCAGCGCGCAGGCGACGACCAGAAGGATGTTCATCGGGGCAGGTACTCGGACGGTGTCCTGTAGTGGTAGTCGTAGACTTCGACGAACCCCAGCGAACTGTAGAGCGCGACCGCCGGCCCATTGCTGGCCAGCACCTGGATCGCTGCAGACTGTGCGCCAGCCTCACGACGTCCAGTTGAGCGCGGCGCTCATGACCGCCCGGCCAAACCCCTGTCGCCGCGCCGTTGGGCGCGTCACCACGTTGCAGGTAGATGCCGATCCCGTTGGCCACCGCTGCCAGCGCCGCGGCAACCGGCCGACCCTCCGCGTCATAAGCAAGGATACCGCGCGCATCGGGGCGTAATGACCCCAAGGATCGCCGCCAGGGCATCCACGGAGCTCTGGCGTAGTAGCCGCTCATTTCCGCCTGCGGCCGGTACCACGCCGGATCGCGTCGCCTCGAACTGCTCGGTGCGCCAGCCCACCGCGCCAGTCCTCGGCAGGCATGTCCATCGCGAGCACCAGGCTTCGTCGAATCGCACCCAATCCAGCCGCTCCAGCGCGGCGATAGCCTCCGGTGCCGTCAGCGGCGTGACCCGGAACACCGGCGGCAGCTCGTGCCGCCGCGACAGCGCGATCATCGCCGCGAGCCGCGACATCGGCATCCGCGCCATCGCCGGGGATCGAGACAATGGATCGAGTTGGCCCGCTTGGTGTAGCCGCGTGCCGCCACGCCAGATCCACAGCCCGTCATACGCCACCTGCAGCGCCGGCCATGCCGAGAGCGTCGCCGGCTCGATTTCGCCTGCGCTCGGCAGCGCCATGTCAGCTCCGGTAGCTGCCGTTGATGTCGATATAGCCGTGCGTCAGGTCGCAGGTGTAGACCGTCGCCGAGCCCGGCCCGAGGCCGAGGTCGACCGCAGATCGAGCTCCTGGTCCTTCATGTAGGCGCTGGCGGCGGCCTCGTCGTAGCCCGCGGCGCGCTCGCCGTGCTCGGCAACCAGGATGTCGCCGAACGCGATGGACGAGCCGGTCGCGGTCGGCCGGCTCGCCGGCCTTGCCGACGGCCATGACGACGCGGCCCCAGTTGGCGTCCTCGCCGGCGATGGCGGTCTTGACCAGCGGCGAATTGGCGATCGAGTGCGCAATCCGGATGGCGCTCGCGATCGTCGGTCGGCGCCCTCGACCTTGACCGTCACCAGCTTGGTCGCGCCCTCGCCGTCGCGGACCGTCAGCATGGCGAGATCGTGCAGCACGTCGCCCAGCGCCTCGGCGAAGATCGCGGCGCGCGGATCGTCGGCCGCGTCGATCGGCGGCAACCGTCGCCTTGCCGGTGGCAAAGACGAGGCAGGTGTCCGAGGTCGAGGTGTCGCTGTCGACGGTGATGGCGTTGAAGCTCCTGTCGATCTGCGGCTGCAGCAGGTCCTGCAGCACCGCGGCGGCGATCGGCACATCGGTGAACACGAAGCTCAGCATCGTCGCCATGTCGGGCGCGATCATGCCCGAGCCCTTGGCGATGCCGGAGATCATCACCGGCACGCCGTCGAACGTCGACGGTCGCAGTCGCGACCTTGGGAAAGGTGTCGGTGGTCATGATGGCCTTGGCCGGCGTCCATCCACGGGCAGCGGCGCCAGACGCCCCGCCATATCCGCCGGTACGCCCGCGAACTTCTTCGGATCGAGCGGCTCGCCGATCACCCCGGTGGAGGCGAGGAACACCTCGTCCGCCGAGCAGCCCAGCGCCGCGGCGGCGTACGCGGCGGAGGCCGCAACCGAGGACCTGCCCTTCATGCCCGGTAAAGGCGTTGGCATTGCCGGAATTGACCAGCAGCGCCCGCGCCATGCCGCCCGCCGAGCTTGCTCGCGGCACCAGTCGACGGCGGCCGAGGGGCACTTGCGAGCGCGTCAGCACGCCGGCAACGGTCGTGCCCTCGTCGATCGCCACCAGCAGCACATCGGTGCGGTTCTTGTACTTGATCCCGGCCTCGGCCGTGGCAAAGCGCACGCCGGCGACGTCCGGCAGTTCCGGGTAGGATTTGGGGGCGAGCGGGGAAACCGGATGGGCCATGGAAACAGTCCGGGATGTGACCCGAACCGTTTGCCCCATCCATCAAGGCGGTGCAAGGCGGATTGCAAAATCGCCCCGCGTGGCACAGGCCACCGGGCGGGGCAGAGGACGCGGCCGAAGCCGCGCCCGTCAGGCTTATTGCCTACTTGGCCGCCGCCGCGTTCGGACTGCGCGTCGACCTGCGACTTGAGGGCAGCATCCGGGATATCGATGGTGACCCCGGCTTTGAGACCGTCGAACAGCTCACGGTACTTGGTCTCCGACAGCTGCTGCTGCGATCTGCTGGGTCAGCTCTTCAAGCGTCGGCGGCGCGCTCGGACGCTTTTCCTCGACCTTGATGATGTGCCAGCCGAACTGCTCTGCACCGGATCGGAGATCTCGCCGACCTTCAGGGCGAAGGCCGCGTCTTCGAATGGCTTCACCATCGGCCGCTGGCTGTGAAGAAGCCAAGATCGCCGCCATTCTGCTTGGCGCCCGGATCGATCGACTTCTCCTTGGCGAGCTTTCGAAATCGGCTTGCCGGCATCGAGTTCGGCCTTGATCGCCTTGGCGTCGTCCTCGGTTGCCACGAGAATGTGGCGCGCATGCACTTCTCTTCCTGCGGCTGAAGGTCGCTAACATGCTTGTCATAGGCGGCCTGGACGGCTTCCGGCGTGATCGCGTCGTTGAGCGATCTTTTCGGCAAGATAGGCCCGGCGCAGGGCGCGATCCTCAGGTAGCTGAGGCGGCGCTTGAAGACGTCGTCTGGTCCATGCAGCTTGGCATCCTCGCCGGCCTTGGCCATCACTTTAGTCGATCAGCACGCGTCAGCAGGAACGCACGCGCTGATCCGGCGGCACCTGCTGCAATTCCTGGTCCGAGATCCTCGGCCGCAAAGGCGAGGTCGGCCTCGGTGATATTGCACGCCGCCAACCGTCGCAACCACCGTAGCCGGCGTAACCTGGGTGCCCTGGGCATGGCGCGGAAAGCGGCGCCAGGCCAATCAGCGCGGCAGCCAACAAGAAGCCGGCACCTGACGCACGCCAGCCGGGGGCAAATGAACGCGCGTCGAAACACGGAACATCATCACATTGGTCTCCCTGAGAGCGCCTTGCCCCCGCGGCGCGACGGCGGTGGTTTGGCCGATTTTGCTGGCGTTGACAAGCCAAAGCCCCGCTCTTACATGTCCCAACGCTTTGCAAGGAGCGCAGCGGGCCGAGGCCCGCTGCATTGCCGGACATTCACGCCGCCGCAGCGCCCGCGCCACCAAGATCAAGGACATGCCATCCCATGGTTTTGCTGCAACCTCGCCAAGGCGATCTTCGGCTCTGCCAATGATCGGCAGGTCAAGCGCTACCAGCCCAAGGTCGATGCGATCAATGCGCTCGAGCCCGAGATGGCCAAGCTCAGCGACAGCCAGCTGCAGGCCAAGACCGCCGAGTTCCGCGCCATGCTGGCGAACGGCATCAAGCTCGACGATCTGCTCGTCCCCGCCTTCGCCATCGTGCGCGAAGCGTGCAAACGCGTGCTCGGCATGCGGCATTTCGACGTACAGCTGATCGGCGGCATGGTGCTCAACGAGCGCGCCATCGCCGAGATGCGGACCGGTGAAGGCAAGACCCTGGTCGCCACCCTCGCCGGTCTATCTCAACGCGCTCGCCGGCAAGGGCGTCCACGTGGTCACCGTCAACGACTACCTCGCCCGCCGCGACGCCGCCTGGATGGGCCAGATCTACAATTTCCTCGGCCTGATCGATCGGCATCATCGTGCACGGCCTGACCGATGCCGAGCGCAAGGCAGTCCTACGCCGCCGACGTGACCTACGGCACCAACAACGAATTCGGCTTCGACTATCTGCGCGACAACATGAAGTACACGCGCGACCAGATGGTGCAGCGCGGCCACGCCTACGCCATCGTCGACGAAGTGGACTCGATCCTCGTCGACGAGGCGCGCACCCCGCTCATCATTTCCGGGCCCGTCCGACGACCGCTCCGACGCTTTACCAGAAGCTCGACGCGATCATCCCGATCATCGGCGAGGGCGACTTCGAGCATCGACGAAAAGCAGCGCTCCGCCACCTTCACCGACCAGGGCATCGAAAAGCTCGAAGAGCGGCTGCGCGCCGACGGCCTGCTGAAGTCGCGACTCGCTCTACGACATCGAGAACGTCGCGCTGGTGCACCACGCCAACTCGGCGCTGCGCGCCCACAAGATGTTCCAGAAGGACAAGGACTACATCGTCCGCAACGACGAAGTGGTGATCATCGACGAGTTCACCGGCCGCATGATGCCGGGCCGCCGCTATTCGGAAGGCCTGCACCAGGCGCTGGAGGCCAAGGAACACGTCAAGATCCAGGCCGAGAACCAGACGCTCGCCTCGATCACCTTCCAGAACTACTTCCGCCTCTACAAGAAGCTGGCCGGCATGACCGGCACGGCGGCCACCGAGGCCGAGGAATTCGGCGACATCTACGGCCTCGAACGTCGTCACCATCCCGACCAATGTGCCGGTGACGCGCGTCGACGACGACGACGCCATCTTCCGCACCGCGGCAGAAAAGTTCGACGAGATCGCCGACCTGATCGAGGACTGCCAGAAGCGCGGCCAGCCGGTGCTGGTCGGCACCACCTCGATCGAGAAGTCGGAAATGCTCGCCGAACTGCTGCGCAAGAAGGGCATCGGCGAGCATGAAGGTGCTCAATGCCCGCTACCACGAGCAGGAGGCCCACATCATCGCCGATGCCGGCGTTCCGGGCGCCGTGACGATCGCCACCAACATGGCCGGCCGCGGCACCGACATCCAGCTCGGCGGCAATCTCGAGATGCGCGTCGAAGCCGAGACCGAGGGCCTCGAAGGCGTCGAGCGCGACACCAAGATCGCGCGCATCAAGGAACAGATCGCCGCCGACAAGGCCAAGGCGATCGCCGCCGGCGGCCTGATGGTCGATCGGCACCGAGCGCCACGAAAGCCGCCGCATCGACAACCAGCTGCGCGGCCGTTCCGGCCGCCAGGGCGATCCGGGCCATTCCAAGTTCTTCCTGTCGCTGCAGGACGACCTGATGCGCATCTTCCCGGTCGACAGCATGGACTCGATGCTCGGCAAGCTCGGCCTCGAGCAGGGCGAGTCGATCACCCATCCCTGGGTCACCAAGGCCATCGAGCGCGCCCAGGGCCGTGTCGAGGCGCGCAACTTCGACATCCGCAAGAACATCCTCAAATACGACGACGTGATGAACGATCAGCGCAAGGTGATCTTCGAGCAGCGCCTCGAACTGATGGACGACGAAGACGTCACCGACACCATCACCGACATGCGCCACGACGTGGTCGACGTCGATCGTCTCCAAGGCCATCCCCGAGCGCTCCTATCCCGAGCAGTGGAACACCGAGCAGCTCGCAGGCCGCCGCCAAGACCCACCTCAACATCGATATTCCCGCCGCCGAATGGGCCGGCCGAGGAAGAGGTATCGACGCCGAGGTCGTCGCGAGCGCATGCATCAAGGTCGCCGACGAGGCCGCCGCCGCCAAGGTGGCGCCGCTACACCCCGCACATCATGCGCCAGGTCGAAAAGCTCGATCCTGCTGCAGTCGATCGACGGCCTGTGGCGCGAGCACCTGGTCACCCTCGACCATCTGAGCAAGGTCGTCGGCTGGCGCGGCCTCGCCCAGCGCGATCCGCTGAACGAATACAAGCAGGAAGCCTACGAGCTGTTCCAGAAGCTGCTGGCAGACCTGCGCGAACTGGTGACGACCCAGCTCAGCCACGTCGAAATCCAGATGCGCCAGCCCGAGCCGCCGCCGGCTCCCGACCTGTCGCAGCTGTCAGCGAGATCCACATCGATCCGACGACCGGCGAGAACGACGCCGAGACCGACTATTCCGGCACCATCGGTGGCGGCGCTGGCGGCAGCTGGAGCGCTGGCCGGCGTGTCCGAAGCCGATGCCGATCCGCGGCTCCGTCCGATCGATCCCAAGCTGCTCGTCGGCGTCTCGCGCAATGCCCCCTGCCCCTGCGGTTCGGGCAAGAAGTTCAAGCACTGCCACGGCAGTTTCTGAGCTCAGCTAGAACAGTATTTCAAGGCCGCCCACGGGGCGGCCTTTTCGTATCCCGACCTATTGGCAGGTCACGCGCATCTCCGCGAAGCCCGCGGTGTCGACCGAGAACACCATGACGGTGCAGCCGGTGAAGCCAAGTTTGCTGAAGCCGCCGGAATTGATCGCGCCGCCGCCCTCGAGGATCACCGTACTGGCCTGGATGTCGGTGACCTTGATGACCTGCTCGGTACGGCAGATCGGGTAGGATTCACCCGTCGTTGCCATGAAGCGCTGGTCCAGCGGAATGCAGTCGGTGGTCGGGCCCTTGGCGGTTATGGCCGACGCGGTGGAGGGCGAGGCTGCGGAGTCCGGGGTGACCGAAACGGCAGGTGTCTGGGTCGCGGCCTTCTCCAGCGCCGCGATTCGGGTCTGCAGTGCCAATAGCGCCTCCGGCACGCCATCATGCACCGGTGCCGCCGGCGTGGGCTCGGTCTTTGTGCTCTGCTGCTGTCCCAGAAGGCTGATGGCAACCTTCATTTCGGCGAGATCGGAGGCGATGCCGCGTGCCGTCTCGTCATTGTGCAGTTGCACGACGACCGCGCCGGCAAGAGCGATGAGGCCGACAAGTGCAGCGAGGAGCGAGATCAACCGGTCCATCACACCCACCCGCGAATGGCTTCGCAGCCGGGACCGGTGGCGTCGGCACCAAATCGATATTCACCACGGCAGGCTGCGACGCTGGGCGGCAGGCCGGTCTGGAGGAACAGATCGAACCCCTGCTTGAGATTGCGCCAATAGGGATGCCACTCGTCCCCCGCAGTCGCTTCCACCGCCGCATCGCTCATCACGAACGGAAAAATCGAGACATCCACCTCGTCCTGCCCGCGGTTCAGCGCCGCCTCGACGATGGCGTAAATCTCGTCGACCTTTTCGTCCGTCATGGCATAGCAGCCGATCGACGTGCAGCCGCCATGCACCATGAGGAACGAACCTGTCCGCCCCAACTGCCGGTCGAAGGCGTTGGGAAAGCCGAGATTGAACGCCAGGTGATGCCGGGAGCCGGGATTGAGCTGCGCTTTGGCCACACGGTAGAAACCCTCCGGCGACTGCCGGTCGCCCTCCGCCAGCTTGGGTCCGATGCCGCCCGAATATTTGCAGATGGCGTAGCTGCGGAACAACCCGTAGCGCCCCTGCGGCGGCCGCATCCAGAGCTCCAGCCGGTGCTCGCGCTTGTAGATGCGCACATGCGCATCGTCGCCCAGCGCGTAGCCGGCAGCGGCGATGTCGCGGCTGAGTCCCGCGCGGTCGAACCTGGGCTCTTTGTCCGCGATGATGCGATCTCCCAGCCAGTGCAGCAGCGAAGGATACCCCTCGCTCAACGGCCATGCGATGCCGAAGAACCAGAGCCCGGCCGAGAGCGCAAGTCCGATGGCGATCGGTTTCAGGCGCGAACCCATACTGCTAGACGAAAGCCCCTCGATGCGACCGGCAAAGCTAAGCGCCCGTCATGCGGCAACAATGGGTCAGCCGCGCTGGATACGCGGCGCCGGCGTCGGGGCAACCAGATCGGGGGTGACGACCCCGGCATCGGCCGGCGGCGTAGCACCGCCGAAAATACCGTTGACGAAACCGCCGATTGCCTCGCCGCGCGCCTTGGCAGCCGCCTGTGCATCGGCTGCCTTCTGGATTTCGGCGGCTTCCTTGGCCTTCTTGGCGGCTATCGCCGTGGCCTCCGCAGTGATCGCTGCCTCGTCCGCGGCCTCTTTGGCAGAGAGTGCGGCGACCAGCGGATCGTTCAGCCGCGCCGGGCAGGCCGAGGCCGCATCGAGCGGCGTGCCATCGGCGTTCTTCAGGTCGAACACATATTTTTTCTCGCAGACATCCCAGCTTGGCGCCGTGCGCGTCAACTCGAAGCGGTCGTAGCCTTCCTTGATGTTCTTCCAGAAGCTCATGTTCGGGTCGCCCGCCATCGCGGCTATATTCGTGGCGGTCATGCGGAACGGATAGATCTGCAGCTGCACGACGGTGTTGCCGCCATTGAAGCTCTCGCGCGCCAACGCGTAGATTTCGGCAATGCCCTCGTCCGTCATTGAGTAGCAGCCGCGCGACGAGCAGTCGCCATGCACCATCAACTCCGAGCCGGTACGCCCCCAGGCACGATCAAACTTGTTGGGATAGCCCGTGTTGAAGGCGAGATAGTAGTTCGACTTCGGGTTCATCAGGCCGGGCGTGATATTGTAGAATCCCTCGGGAGACTGCCGGTCGCCCTCCCTCACCTTGGGGCCGAGGCCGCCCGACCAGGCACAGATCTTGTAGGTGTCGTAGAGCTTGTAGCTGCCGGACTTGGTCCGCTTCCAGACCTCCAGTTCCGAACTCTGCTTGAAGATGCGGATCAGCATCGCTTCGCCGGCGGACGAGCCCATCGAGTTGAGCTTGTTGACCACCGACGATTTCAGCGGCTGATAGGCGCGCTGCGAACTTCCCGGCATCAGGTCGGAGCACGAGGCGAGCGTCAGCGCGAGGCCGGCAATGAGGAGGAACCGCAAAACGCTGCCGAATGACGTCAACATCAGAAAAGTCTGCCCGGTATCTAAAGCGTCTGTGTAGTCGCCATCTGGTTACCGCAAGCTGTGCGGCGATGGTGAATCAATTGATAACATGCGGCGATCGCCGACTGCGATCAACTTAAGCTGGTGCCGATGGCGAGGAACTTCTCGCGCCGCTGTTCGCGCAACTCCAGCCTGCCCTTGTTGCCGGGAAAATCCCTGAAAAACGCCGAAATCGCGTCACGCGTATTGCCAATGACCGCATCGGGATGGCGATGCGCGCCGCCCGCCGGTTCTGCAATGATCCCGTCGATGACGCCGAAGCCGAGCAGATCCTGCGCCGTGATCTTCATATTGTTTGCGGCATCCTGCGCCTTGCCCGCGTCCTTCCAGAGGATCGCCGCGGACGCTTCCGGCGAGGCAACCGCATAGACCGCATTTTCCAGCATCAGCACCCGGTTGGCCGTGGCAATGGCGATGGCGCCGCCGGAGCCGCCCTCACCGATGATGATGGCGAGGTTGGGAACGCCGAGCTCGAGGCTCTTTTCAGTCGAACGCGCGATGGCCTCGGCCTGGCCGCGTTCCTCCGCGCCGATGCCCGGATAGGCGCCGGCCGTGTCGACGAACGAAATCACCGGAATGCCGAAGCGGTCGGCCATATCCATGATGCGCACCGCCTTGCGATAGCCTTCGGGCCGCGCCATGCCGAAATTGTGTTTGAGACGGGTCTCCGTGGACGACCCCTTCTCCTGCCCCAGAATGGCAACGGACTGGCCGTTGATCCGCCCGAACCCGGCCTGCACCGCGGAGTCCTCGCCGAATTTGCGGTCGCCAGCCAGTGGCGTCCATTCGGTGACCAGATCCTTCACATAGTCGGAAAAGTGCGGGCGCTGCGGGTGCCGGGCCACCTGCGTCTTCTGCCACGGCGTCAGCTTGCGATAGATGTCGACCAGCGCTTCATCGGCGCGCGCCGAAAGCCTGCCGACCTCTTCATCGATGGAAACCGCCTTGTCGGTGGACGACAGCGACTTCAGTTCTGCAATCTTGGCCTCGAGCTCCGCGACCGGTTTTTCGAAATCAAGATATGACTGCATCCCACCCGCCAATTCGGCAGGGATCACCGATCCCTGGCCCAAGCCCTTGTTTTCCCGGCACTCCAGTGGTGCCCTATCGTGGCCGGAAAGTGGCGACGCGCCGCCACCCTGTCAAGCGGCCCTATTGCGAACCGCCCGTTATGGTCACCTTGCCGGCGAGCACCGTGGGGTCGGCGGCCGCTGCCATCAGCGCGTCCATCGAGATGCCATCGGGGGCATTCGCGTTGATGGTGATCGACACCGAATTCGCTTTGCCGGCGACAAAATCTCCGGCTGCGGCGCTGAGTCTGCGTGTTTCCTCGCTACTGCCGAGCACACTGAGGATCGCCCCTTCGATGAGGCCCGAAATCGCGGATGGATAGCTTGCGGGATCTTTCCCCTCCAGCGCTGCGCCCTGCTGCAACGCAATGGCAACGGCGCCGTCGTTCTTGAGCTCGAGTGTGATCTGCTTGACCGTCAGCCCCTGCGTCGCCGCCATCATCGCCAGGTTGACGTCGTTGCCGAAGAGGTCGTCCCCCGCACCACCCAACAGCGCGGTGATGGTGATCGCACCGAGGTCGGCGCCGGATAGCGACAGCTTGTCTAGCTTGATGGTTTGCGTGGGCTGGTCCCATGCCGCGCTCACTTCATAGCCGGCATTGATCTCGGTGACGCCGAGCTCCAGCAGCATCTTGACCTGCTCGTCGGTGCTATCGGTCGGCACCGGAACGATGACGCCGCTGGCCTTCGACGCAATTCGCGTCGGGATGCCGTTTACATAGTTGGCGAGGCTGAGATCGAAATCGCCGATTTCGGCCTTGAAACGCCGCCCGGAGTGCTCTCCGTCGGGGATATCCATCGAGAACCCACTGAACGAGAGGCCCTCGAAGGCGGGCACGAGCCTGCGGGCATTGTCGTTGAACCAGGCATCGTCGACCCTGCCACCGGCGTCCGCCAGCACCGCGATCGGGCCGCTGAGATCGGCAGCCTTGAAGGTGAAGCTGGCAAGGCTCATCCGGCCATCGCCCTCGGCCGAAATCTTCACGTCATTGACGCTGAACTCGGGATAGCGGCCGGCCGAAAATCCGCCCATCGTCATCTTGCCGACCGTGATCACCAGCGGCTTGCCGTCGTCCGTCGTGCCCGAGCAGTCGAGACCCGAAAACTCGGTGGGCGTGGATTCCACGGCATAAAACAGGTCGGCGTAGAAACCGACGAACTGCCCGATGGTCTCCGCCGTCGGATTGGCGCCCTCGGCCTCCATGCGGCTGGCAATGGCGATCAGCTCCGCAATGCTCGTCTTCAGCGGTCGCGCCCGAAACTCGCCCTCCGTCGCCGTACCGATGCTGCAACTGACGTCTGGCGTCACAAAGGTGCCACCTGCAAAGCTGAAGTCCTTGTAGATGGTCTTCATCGGCTGTTCGGGCGAGCCCGGAACGAGGCCATAAAACGCGAGCAGCCCGCCGATGTCGAAGGTGCTTGTCGCCATCTTGCCCAGGGCCATCGTGGTGCCGTCGCTGCCGCTGACCTCGATCGCCCCGATCGATGCGGCGGCGGCCACGCCGGCGGTCACATCATCGAATGATACGTCGCGATAGATCACATCGCCGGACTCGGTTGTGCCCGTGCCGTCCGGAATGTTGAAGTGCATCGTCAGTTCGGGGATATGAATGCGCTTGGCGTTGAGTGCCGCCAGTGCGTCGGCGTGGCCGGAAATATCGCCGTTGAAGATGGCCTTGAGCGCCGCGTCGTCGACGCTCGACCCCTCAGCCTCGATTGTCGGGACGCTGACCGCAAACAATGCAGGCGGCACGTCGACTTTGGTCGATTGTTCGGTGATCGCGCCGCCCACCTGCTGGGGGAGCGCGCCGACGGGCTGCGCCAGAGCCAGAGCCCCGACGATCACGCAGACAGCGGTTGCACCGCGGGTTAGTTGGATCATGCGCCGCATCTCCCTCGACCCCCTTATGGCATCACCGCCGCGGAGGCGGAAGCTAGCGGCGACAAACAAAGCTATTGTGGCAATTGTCTGCTCAATTGGATGCAATTCCGGCTAGAGACCACATTCCCCGCGTCGAAGGACCATGACCGACCACAAGATCGCCGACCGATTCGACCTGCAGGGCCACGCCATCGTCTCCGCCGACGGCATGATCGCCGCCGCCGATGGCTCGCGTCCGCCGCAATTGCAGAACGACGCCGACTGGCAGCTGTTTCAGGCGGCGCTTGACCGCGCAGCACTGGTGGTCATCGGGCGGATTTCGCATCAGTTGCACCCCAATCCGGGCCGCCGGCGGCTGGTGCTGACCCGGCAAATCGTCACCATGGAGCCTGACCCCAACGATCGGAATGCCACGCTCTGGAACCCTGCCGGCATGGGACTGCCCGAGGTCCTGGCAGCACTGAATATCGGCGGCGGCATCGTGGCGATCACCGGCGTTTTCGACGTTTTCGCCGCGCGCTTTGACCACTTCGACCTGGTCGAGGTTAGCGGCTTCGCCCTGCCGGATGGCGTGCCCTGCTTTACCACTGGCAGTCCGCGCAGCGTGCTCGCCCGCCATGGCCTGCGGCCGCGACCGGGCCTGGAGATCGATCCCGGCGTGACCCTGACCCGCTGGGCGCGTTAGCTGCCCTCAGGCCTTGTCGGCAAGCGGATGATGCGTTTCGACCAGCGTCCGCAGCTTCTCATCGAGCACATGCGTGTAGATCTGCGTCGTGGAAATATCGGCATGCCCCAGCAATGTCTGCACCACCCGCAGGTCCGCGCCCCCGGCAAGCAGATGGCTGGCGAAGGCGTGGCGCAGCACATGCGGCGTGACGCGCGCTGCGCCGATCCCGGCGCGACCGGCCAGCCCTTTCAGATCGCGCGCGAACACCTGCCGTGTCAAATGCCCGTCCTCGCCATTGGCGGGAAACAACCAGGAGCCGGGCGGCAGCGTTTCGACATACGACTTTGCCGCATCCCGCGCCCGATCG
The DNA here is from genome assembly GCA_963796775.1 of uncultured Alphaproteobacteria bacterium. Classification (GTDB taxonomy): domain Bacteria; phylum Pseudomonadota; class Alphaproteobacteria; order Rhizobiales; family Devosiaceae; genus Devosia_A. The sequence continues at coordinate 1,674,690 of CAWCMZ010000007.1, forward strand.
TTGAGCGGCACGATCCGCTCGCGGTTGCCCTTGCCGGTGATGGTCAGGTAGCTCGCATCGCGCATCAGCGCACTGCGTTTCAGTCCCACCAGTTCGGAGACCCGCATGCCGGTTGCATAGAGCAACTCCAGCAGCACGTAGAGGCGCAGCGCCGCGGCGTGCCTTTTCGCGCTGATCTCCGCATTCGCCTCCTCCTCGGCAAGAACCAGCATGCGCTCGACTTCAGCGATCGACAGCACCTTGGGTAGGCCCCGCCGTGCGCGCGGAGAGGCGACGATGCGGGTTGGGTCGTCCGGCCTCAGATTGTCGGCACACAGAAACTTGTGGAACTGCCGCAGCGCCGAAAGGCGGCGCGCGCTTGAGGATGCCGAAAGTCCCTCGGCCGACAGCGCGGCAAGGTAACCGACCACCTGATCGCGACCGGCAGCGATGTAGCCCGAGCCTTTGGCCCTGAGAAAGCTGCCATAATCTGCGAGGTCGCGCCGATACGCCTCGATGGTGTTCCTGGCGGCACCGCGCTCGGCGCTCATCATCTCGAGAAACGCTTCGGCCAGATGCGCGTCGGGACTCATTCCGGCTGGCCGGGCTCGACGGTCATCGTGCCGGTTGCGGTCGCCTCGCTGCCGCTGTCGTCCGGCGTCACGTCGTTGGGCACGTCGGGAATGATGGCGACGGGGGCGGGCAGGTCGATACCGCCACCGCTGCCCGGCTTGATGCCAAGCGGATCATTCTCCGGCGTCGCCACGAGGTCGCGCGGCGGAATCTTGATGGTGATATCCTTTTCGCCTGGATCGACCACCACCGTCAGCGCCACCATGCCCCCGAACACCAGGCCGGCCAGCACCAGTAGAAAAATGAACAGGCGAATGAGAGTGGGCATGATCTTCCGCTTTGGGCAGGCGAATGCAGTGCATTTGTCCCCTGTTTCGCCGGAGCGATCAAGGGCGGGGACCGGCCACGGGCCAAACCATAGCGGGATTGACTTTACCCTCCCCTAACGCTTCAAGGCTGACGGGTCTGGGATGATCAAGCCGTGAGCCAGGGCAACACCGCCGCCAGAGATAGCCGGAAAGACGAACTCATCGCGCTGCTCGGCGGCCGCCCGATCGTGCTCGTCGGCATGATGGGGGCCGGCAAGACCACGGTGGGCCGCCGGCTCGCCAGCAAGCTGCAGCGCCATTTCATCGATAGCGACGAAGAGATCGAGGCGGCAGCGGGCATGACCATCGACGACATCTTCAAGACGCACGGCGAAGCCGATTTCCGCGCTGGCGAAGTGCGCGTCATCGCACGGCTGCTGCGCGACGCCAACATTGTGCTCGGCACCGGCGGCGGCGCCTTCATTAATCCCGAGACCCGGGCGCTGGTGAAGAGTTCCGCCCTCTCGGTCTGGATAAAGGCGGACTTCGAGCTGCTGTTCAGCCGTGTTGCGCGCCGCTCGCACCGGCCGCTGCTGAGGACCGCCAACCCGCGCGAAACGCTGAAGCAGTTGATCGATGCACGCTACCCCATCTATGCCGAGGCGGACGTGACCGTCACCTCCAAGGACGTGCCACAGGACATCGTCGCCGAAGAGGTCATCGCCGCCCTGCTGACGCATCTGGCGCCGGCCTCCGACAAGGCCACCATCGATGGCCACTGACACACAGACGGTGCATGTGCCGCTCGGCGAGCGGGCCTACGATATCCTTATCGGTGACGATCTGCTGGATGGAGCGGGCGCGCGACTCAGGACGATGTTTCCGGGCCGGCGGTTCGGCATCGTCACCGATGACGCGGTGGCCGGGGCACAACTGCCGCGCCTGCTCCGCAGTCTCGATGTGGCCGGGCTCAGCCACGCCGAGATCGTCGTTCCACACGGCGAGTCCACCAAATCGTTCACGCGGCTCGGCGAGGTGGTCGAAGCCATTCTCGCCGCGCGGCTGGAACGCGGCGACCTGATTCTCGCATTGGGCGGCGGGGTGATCGGCGACCTTGCCGGATTCGCCGCCGCGGTCGCCCGGCGCGGCATGGATTTCGTGCAGCTTCCGACCTCGCTGCTGGCGCAGGTCGACTCCTCGGTTGGCGGCAAGACCGGCATCAACTCGCCGCATGGCAAGAACCTGATTGGCGCCTTCCATCAGCCCAAACTGGTGCTCGCCGACCTCTCCGCTCTCACCACACTGCCCCAGAGGCAGTTCGCGGCAGGCTATGCTGAAGTGGTGAAGTACGGACTCATCGACGATGAGCCGTTCTTCTTCTGGCTGGAGCAGAATCAGCGCGCCATCTTTGCCGGCGATGGCGCATTGCGCGGTGAAATGGTTGCCCGCTGCTGTGCGGCCAAGACCCGTTTCGTGCTCGCCGACGAGAAGGAGACCGGCGTTCGCGCCCTGCTCAATCTCGGCCACACCTTCGGCCACGCGCTTGAATCTGCCACCGGCTATTCCGACCGCCTGCTGCATGGCGAAGGCGTCGCCATCGGCATGGTGCTGGCGCACGGCTTTTCCGCGAAGCTGGGGCTGGCGCCATCGCAGGACACCGGCCGGGTGGCCCAGCATCTGGAGGCGTCCGGGTTGCCGACGAAATTGTCGGACATTCCGGGCGATCTGCCCGATACGGCCTGGCTGATGAACGCCATTGCCCAGGACAAGAAAGTCGTTCGCGGCGCACTGACCTTCATCCTGACCCGCGGCATCGGGAAGGCCTTCATCGAGAGGAAGGTCGACCCCGCTTTGGTGGCCGCCTTCCTCGACGAGTTGCGTCTAGTAAAATAAGTCCGGCGTCACTCCGGCCCTGGGATTCCGCGCGGCGGGGCGCGGGTCCTGGGATTGCCTCCGGCCAGAGTCCAGCAATACGCAAGCACAACAACTTTGCTGGATTCGAATTTCCACCCGAATGACGCCGGTTGGAGGGGCCTGTGCTGAGCAGACCCGCCCTATCCTCTCCCGGCAATAGGGAGAGGAGTTCCTGCGCCCTAGGGCGTAACTGTGATCACGACGCGCCGGTTGGCGCGGAAGTCCGGTCCGAACTGGTCGGTCGCACCGACACCTGCAGCGCTGGCGCGCACGAACTTCACACCCCGCTCCTGCAGATAGCGCAGCGAGTTCTGCGCCCGTTCCACCGCGAACAACGCGTTGGTGGCGTACGACCCCTGCCGGCTCGAATAGCCGGTAACCTGCACGTTGCACTGCCGGTCACCGATGTCCTGCGCGATCTGGTCGAGCCGCTCGAGCAGCTTGGGCGTCAACTCGTTGGAGTTTTCGTTGAAGCCGACGACATTGTAGAGTTCATCGATGTCGCAGTTGCGCACATTGCCTTCGGGATCCGGATCGAGGTGCGCCGTTTCCATCGGTTCCAGCGGTTCACTTCTCAGGGCCGCCTCGTGCACCACGGCCTCCGGCATCACCTCCCGGTCGGACTTGGCGCTCACCAGGTCCAGCGACGGCGCGAGCCGCGCATTGCTGGTGTTGGGCACCACTGCCGCCACCTTGTCGGACGCCGCCGGCCAGCCGCCCTGCGGCGCCTCGGCGACACCGTCGGCGTTGCCGTCATAGAGCACCAGGAATTCCCCCAGCATGGCATTCGGCTGGACGCCGTCGCTCGACACTGTGGTGAAGCCGGATGCGGTCACCGGCCGGCCGTTGATGGCCACCGAAGCGACATAGAGGTTGCGGTCGCGGTTGGAGCCATCGCCGCCATACGCCTCGTTCATGAGCCGCACGCGCACCTCGCCGTCCGGCGTGAACCGGTCTTCCGGAATCCTGAAGGTGAAGCTCTGCACGTATTGCGCCTTGTCTGCCGCATCTGCGAAGCGGCCGGTTATCGCGGTGTCTATGGCTGCAGCGACCGCGCCTTCCCCCAAAGGCTGGTTGTCGAAGGTCACTGCAAATTTGGGTGGTCCGTCATACGCCTCGCCACCAATGACGAGCGTCAGCGTGCCATCTGCCGCCAGTGCTGCGCACGGTGCGGCGGTAAGGCCGAGCATGGCAAAAGCCATGGCCCCTCGCGTCCAGTTCATGTTGCCCTCCTGATACTGTCTGCACGAAAAGTGCTAGGCACCGAGAAGGGCAATAGTGCGCCGCGTTAGAGGCAGCCGAACACCGAAGCGCCGGAGTTTGGCCGCAAAGCGCTGAGGCTGTTGCCCGTTGGCCGCAATTCAGAACGTAACGCCAAGGTGATAGGGCGATGCCATGAGAACGCCCGAATCGGAGTGGGCTGCACTCGAAAATGCGCGATGGGCCCCCTATCTGAACAGGGGCTAAATGCCTGTGGGAAACTCCCTCGGGCCACCCACCGGCAGCACTTCGACGGCAAGGGCATGCACCCCGCTTTTCAGTTCACTATCAAGGGTTTCCATCACCGCGCGGTGTTGCGCCAGACGCGGCTTTCCGGCAAACTCACGGGTCGCGATACGGACACGAAAATGCGTCTCTCCGCCCTCGCGCCAACCGGCGTGCCCCCTATGTTTTGCGCTTTCGTCGATCACTTCAAGATGCTCGGGAGCAAATTTGACGGAAAGTTTTTCGACAATGACGTCGCGAACGGACATATGGATACCGGTTCATGTTCGAGTGCAGGTCAACAGCCAGGCAGATAGAGCGTAACTAGGATTGATGAAGCTGAATTCCAAGCTCTTTGACGCGATCCGTATCAAGCCCCGGCACCAGGTGGAGCCGCGTGTGGCTGCGCCCCGTTGCGCCTGGGAGGGGTGCTCCGAGGACGGCATCTATCGCGCGCCGAAAGGTCACCGCTCGGTGGGCGAGTATCACAATTTCTGTCTGGAGCACGTCCGCCACTACAATACGGCGTTCAATTTTTTCTCCGGCATGAAGCCGGAGGAGATGGAAAGCCACATCCATCAGTCGAACCAGACCGACGGACGGCCAACCTGGGGTCTCGGCGCCAAGCCCGGCAGTCCCGGCCCGCGCATGCCGAAAGGCAAGATCCGCGATCCCAACGTGAAGAATTTCTCCGACCCGCTCCATATCTTTGCGCGCTATGCACGCGCGCAGGCACGTGGGCCGCAGAAGGAGCGCGAGATCAAGCTGCACGAGCCGGATCGGCGCGCCCTTGAAACCCTCGGCATTCACGGCGCTGCCAAGGCCGACGAGATCAAGAAGGCTTATAAATCGCTGGTGAAGATCCACCATCCCGATGCCAATGGCGGCGACAAGAGCTCAGAGGATCGCCTTCGCGCCATCATCGCCGCCTATACCCACCTCAAGGTGAAGGGCTTCGTCGCCACTTAGCCCGCGAGCAATGGCGTCGCCGGCACAGGCGCATCGCGGTCGATGAGGTCCGCTGCCTTCAGATCGTCCCACAGCACCGGCGGAATTGCCGCCCGGTAGTGAGCGAGATTCTGCTGCAGATCGGACGGCAGCGCGAAGCCCGGGATGATCGCCGCGACCGCCGGATGTCCAAGCGGAAAAGCCAGCGCCGCCCGCACCAGCGGGGTGTTATGGCGCGCGCAGATGTCCTCGATCCGGCGGACCTTTTCCAGCATCTCGGGCGTCGCTGGCGCATAGTCATACTGGGCGCCGGGCACCGCACCGGTGGCGAGGATACCGCTGTGCAGCGGCGCCCCATCGATAATCGACACACCTTCACGCTGGCAGCGTGGCAGGAAGTCCGCCAGCACCCGCTGATCGAGCAGCGTGTAGCGGTTGGCCAACAGGAACACATCCCACCTGGCGTGATCCATCAGCAGGTCGAGAATCTCCCATTCGTTGACCCCAACGCCGATGGCCCGCACGGCGCCACCCTCGCGCAACTCCGCCATCGCCCGCAGTCCGCCATCGAGTGCCGACTGCAAGCTTGCTTCGTGCCGTTCGCGCTGGCTGAATTTGCCGATGTCGTGCAGCAGCAGGATATCGATGCGCTCCAGCCCCAGCCGCTGCAGCGACTGCTCGTAGCTGCGCATGATGCCGTCGTAGGAAAAATCGAACACCGGGCGGAACGGCATGGCACGTGCTTCGCCAAAGCGCTGCATGGCCCATTCGCGATCCGGGGTCAGGAGCCGGCCCGCTTTGGTCGAGAGCACGTAGTCGTCGCGCGGCTTGTCGCGCAGGAAATCGCCGATGCGCCGCTCGGACAGGCCGCTGCCGTAAAATGGCGCGGTGTCGAAATAGCGCATGCCGGCGTCCCACGCGCCCTGCAGCAGTACCCGCAAATCGGCATCCGACGGCGCCCGCTTCAGATCGCCCACCGGCGCGCCGCCGAAGCCGATACGGCTGAGCCGGATGCCCGTGGCCCCGATCGGGCGTGTCTCGATCAGCGCGCCGCCCACACGAAGCCCCTGCGCATGATGGTCATGATTTCGGCCTTCTGCAGTTCGGCCGGCTTGTGGCCCAGCGCGGTATAGAACACCCGTCCCTTGCCGTAGGCGGTCTTGAACACCACCGGCATCTCGACGCCCTTCTTCCAGAACGCGTGCTCGCCGCTGAACGTCGTGGTCGCCAGCACGTCCACCACCGGGTCGACGTGCATGTAGTATTGCTCGGAGGTGTGTTCGAACGCGCCGATGCCGGCCATCACCGGATCGTCGCTGCGCCTCGGATCGACCCGGTAGGTGATGATGTCGCCGGGATGCGTTGCAAACGTACACGCCGCGAGGAAGCGGAACCGCGCATTGTGCGGAAAGCTCGTCGCAAGCCCGTGGTGAAACGCCGCAAGCCCCGTCCCCGCCTCGATGGCCGATGCGAGGCTGATGGTCGTCTCGCGGTCGAGTTCACCGCCGGTGATCTGCGGCACGATGAGGTCGTAAGCGCCCGGTTCGCCGGCCCCGAGCGCGGTATAGTCGCCCGTCACTTTGACCTCGAACCCCTCGGCCTCAAGCATCGCGCGGACGATGTTGGCGCCCACCTCCGGCTCATGCAGTTCCAGCCCGCCCCACACAATCAGCGCAGTTTTCACGCCACCCTCCTCTTCTTAATTGGTTCGGACATGAACAAATCGGATTGGGGAAAGCAAGGGGCTGTTCGGCGGTGCCATGGGCGGCGCACGCGCTCCGCACCCACGGCGATCCGGCACAATCTCAGCACCTTGGTTCGCAATTCGAGCGCCCACCGCTCCGCCCGGCGATGCCGCACGCGTGCAATTCCAGCCCTACCCCCCGTGGAACGATGCTGCTATAGAGCCCGAAAACCTCAAGGCAGCCGCCTTGACCTATTTCCGCCAAGAGCCAATCGAAAATGTCCGATTACACCAATCTGCCCAACAAGGAATTTTCCGCGCGCGAGCTGTTCGGCATCGACACCGACATGAAGGTGAAGGGTTACGCCGAGCCCGACGGCCACGTGCCGCCGATCGATCCGGATTACCTGTTCGACCGCAACACCACGCTGGCGATTCTGGCGGGCTTCGCCTTCAACCGCCGTGTCATGGTGCAGGGCTATCACGGCACCGGCAAATCCACCCATATCGAGCAGGTGGCAGCGCGTCTCAACTGGCCGCTGGTCCGCGTCAACCTCGATTCGCCACGTGAGCCGGATCGACCTCGTCGGCAAGGACGCCATCGTCCTCAAGGACGGCAAGCAGATTACCGAGTTCCGCGACGGCATCTTGCCCTGGGCGGTGCAGAACAATGTCGCGCTGGTGTTCGACGAATACGACGCCGGCCGCCCCGATGTGATGTTCGTGATCCAGCGCGTGCTCGAAGTGCAGGGCCGGCTGACGCTGCTCGACCAGAACCGTGTCATCGTCCCGCATCCGGCGTTCCGGCTGTTTTCGACCACCAACACCATCGGCCTCGGCGATACCTCCGGCCTCTATCACGGCACCCAGCAGATCAATCAGGGCCAGATGGACCGCTGGTCGATCGTGGTGGCGCTCAACTACCTGCCGCACGACAAGGAAATGGGCATCGTTCTGGCGAAGGCGAAGAGCTACCAGACCGAGAAGGGCAGAAAGCTCGTCTCCAACATGGTGCGTCTCGCCGACCTGACGCGTTCCGCCTTCATCAATGGCGACCTGTCGACCGTGATGAGCCCGCGCACGGTGATCACCTGGGCCGAGAATGCCGAAATCTTCGGCGATGTCGGCTTCGCCTTCCGGCTGACCTTCCTCAACAAGTGCGATGAACTCGAACGCCCCGTGGTCGCCGAGTTCTATCAGCGCGTGTTTGGCGACGACCTGCCGGAGAGCGCCGCGAACCTGGCGGTCACCGCCTGATATTCTCGGGTTTCATTCCGGTGCAGGCCGGGACCCGTCTGTGATCCCGCGCAAGCGGCGAGCAGGGTCCCGCTTCTACGGAAATGAGACGCCGGGCAAGTGAGAAAAGATGGCCCAGCCGCCGCGCAGCAAACCCAACAAGCCCGATACCACCGCTGTCTTCAAGACGGCGGTAGGCGCCGCGGTGCGCGCCGTTGCCGGCAAGCCGGACCTCGAAGTCAGCTTCACCGCCGACCGGCCGATCCTCACCTCCGACAAGGCGCGGCTCGCCAATCTGCCGCGCCTGCCATCCATGCGCGACATCGCGATCGCCCGCGGCCAGGGCGACGCCATGGCGATGCGGATTGCCAGTCACGATCCCGATGCGCACCGCAGGCGCGCGCCCGCCGAACCGGAGGCACGCGCCGCCTTCGATGCGCTGGAACAGGCGCGGGTCGAGGCGCTGGGCTGCATCCGCATGCCGGGAATGACCGGCAACATCCATGAGATGCTGGAAGACCGGCTGTTCCGCGCCAACTTTGCCGAAGTCACCAAGAAAGACGACGCCCCGCTGGCCGAAGCGCTCGGGCTGATCCTGCGCCAGCGCATTGCCGGCGTCAGCGTGCCGCCATCCGGCAATGCCATTGTCGATCTGTGGAAAAAGGACATCGAGGACAAGGCGGCGATGTCGCTGACCGAGCTGCTGTCCCGCTTCGAGGACCAGGAGCTGTTCTCGCGTGCCGCCAAGGCGCTGCTGCGCGACTTGAACCTTATTCCAGACGGCGAGCTGGATGACGGCGAGGGCGACGACTCGGAAGGTGGCGACGACCAGGAACCGGAACAGGGCGAGGATTCCGACAAGTCTCCCGAGCAGGGCGAAGGCGAGAACGACGACGCCCAGACGGAGGAGGACGAGACCCCCGGCTCCAGCGACGAGATGGGCGATGTCGACGGCTCGGAAACCGAGGCGACCGACACCGACGAGGACTCGGCCGCCGATGCAGGTGACGACGCGCCTAACCCACCGCCCGGCGCCAATGCCGAAAAGTTCGCCAACCAGTTCAACTACAAGGTCTTCACCCAGAAGTTCGACGAAACCATCAAGGCAGCCGAACTCTGTCCGCCCGAAGAACTCGACCAGTTGCGGGCGCTGCTCGACAAGCAGCTCGAAAGCCTCGCGGGCGCCGTGGCGCGGCTCGCCAACAAGCTGCAGCGCCGGCTGATGGCCAAGCAGTCGCGCTCCTGGCAGTTCGATCTCGAGGAGGGCCTGCTCGATACCGCGCGGCTCACCCGCGTGGTCACCGATCCGATGCAGGCGCTGTCGTTCAAGGTCGAGAACGAGACCGATTTCCGCGACACCGTGGTGACGCTCCTGATCGACAATTCCGGCTCGATGCGCGGCCGCCCCATCACCATCGCCGCGATCTGCGGCGATATCCTCGCCCGCACCCTGGAGCGCTGCGGCGTCAAGGTCGAGATCCTCGGCTTCACCACCCGCGCCTGGAAGGGTGGCAAGAGCCGCGAAGCCTGGCTGGAAGCGGGCCGCCCCGCCAATCCGGGTCGCGTCAACGACATCCGCCACATCATCTACAAAGCTGCGGACGAGCCCTGGCGGCACGCGCGGCGCAATCTCGGGCTGATGATGCGCGAGGGCCTGCTCAAGGAGAACATCGACGGCGAAGCGCTGCAATGGGCCCAGAAGCGGCTGATGGGACGGCCCGAAAACCGCCGCATCCTCATGGTGATTTCCGATGGTGCGCCGGTCGATGACTCGACCCAGAGCGTCAACGCCGGAAATTATCTCGAGGCCCATTTGCGCCAGGTGATCGAAGACATCGAGACCCGCTCGCCGATCCAGCTGGTTGCCGTCGGCATCGGCCACGATGTGACGCGCTATTACCGCCGCGCCGTGACGCTGCTCGACGCCGAAGAACTGGGCGGCGCGCTGACCGACGAACTGGCGGCGCTGTTCGATGAGGAGCCACCCGGCGAATACCGCAAGAGCCGCTTCGGATGAAACGGCAGGCGGGCTTTGTGGCAGCCCTCTTGATGACGGCAACTCTGGTCGGCAGCGTGATGGTCGCGGGTCGCGTCGCCTTCGCCGAAGACGAGACCGTGATCTCAACCCCGATCACCACCTTCCTCGACGCCGCAATCGGCGAGCGCGTACAAGGCCTGATCTGGCGGGGCGGCCTGACGCTGCAGAGTGCGTCCCCGGATTTTGGCGGTCTCTCCGGCCTTGGCTTCATCGACGTCGAAGGGCGGCTGACCATGGTCTCGGACCGCGGCAATTTTGTCTCAGGACAGCTGATCTACGATGAGGCGGAACATCCGCTCAGCCTAGTTGGGGTGAGCATCGCCGCCATCAAGAATTCCAAGGGCGCCGATCTGCCTCGCGCCTACGCCCGCGACGCCGAAGCGCTGAACGTCATTGTGCGCAATGGCGTCGCCGCGGCGGTGCGTGTCGGCTTCGAGAATTTGACCCGCGTCGCCGATTTCCAGCTGGTCAATGGCGTGCCCAGCGGCCCGGCGCGGGAAGTGACGATCCCCGCCTGGCTGAGCAGGACCCGCACCAACGAAACGCTGGAGGCCGTGTGCATCGCGCCCCCGACCTCGCCCGTCGCGGGCTCCACCCTGCTGCTGACCGAGGGGGTGATCACCGACGACGGCCAGCACTCGGCCTGGTTGCTTGGGCAGAACGACAAGGGCCCGCTGAGCTATATGTCGGGCGCCGGCACCAACCCAACCGATTGTGCCTTCCTGCCCAATGGTGACCTGCTGGTGCTGGAACGCGGCCTCGCGCTGCTGTCGTTTCGCATGGAGTTGAAACGCATTCCAGCCGCCGACGTGAAGCCCGGCGCGCATCTGACCGGTGAAACGCTGCTGTCGGTCAGCGGCGGCGACATCGACAACATGGAAGCGCTCGCCGTGCACCAGACAGCGTCCGGCGAGACACGCATCACGCTGGTCTCGGACGACAACTTCAACGACTGGGAACGCAACCTGCTGCTGGAGTTCAGTTTGCCGCAGTGAGGCAAGGACTGACCGCAGCGCAATGGGGTATCCCTATCGGCCGCGATGAAGCTGGTTGCAGCACAAAACGCGCGACCTGGGGATCGCGCGCTCAAAACTGTGCGAGCAAATATTGCTTACGAGGCGAGAGCGGCCCGGATTTCCTTGCGCAGCGCCTGCGCATTGGGGCTCAGTTCGTCGTCCGACGCCTTCACCAGAAACGCATCAAGACCGCCCCGATGCTCAACCGAACGCAACGCGTTAGCGGAGATACGCAGCTTCACGGTGCGGTTGAGCGCATCCGAGATCAGCGATACCTGGAGCAGGTTGGGCAGGAACCGGCGGCGGGTCCGGTTGAGCGCGTGGCTCACATTGTTACCGGTCATAACGCCCTTACCGGTCAGTTCACAGCGGCGTGCCATCGTATTTTGTCCTTGCAAGTGGCCCTGGGCGGAGGAAATCCTCCGCAACGGGCTGCAGTCTGTTCTTGATTGTGGCGTCTCCATAATGAAACAGACTGTTGGCGTCAAGCTGGACCGGGCCGTTGCGGCCCGTGATCGCCTTGCAACACCGCCCATCCGGAGGCATTTTGGCCCCCACGATTCACCCCGAGGTTGCCTTGGCCCGCTCGAGTGTCCTGCATAGTCTCCCGGCTGTGGCCTTCGCCCTTGCTCTCGCCGCTGCCCCCGCATCGGCGGCTGAGGTCAACGCGCAGGCCAACTACGTCATCAGCGCCGGCGGCACCATCGTTGCCAACGCACGTTTCAACCTCCGTGACAACGGCTCCGCTTACAGCCTGACGCTCGAGGCCAATATCTCTGGCATGGCGTCACTGGTTTCCAGCGGCACCGGCAGCGCCTCATCGGCGGGTGTTTCCACCTCCAGCGGGCTGAAATCGCAAAAATTCAGCCTCCTCACCCGCTCCGGCGGCGACGATTTCAACGTCAACATCGGCTACGCGGCCGGCGACGTGACGGCGTTCATGGTGACCCCGCCGATCGTCAACAACATCGACCGCATCCCGATCGAGCGGAAACAGTTGCACGGCGTCAACGACATGATGGCGGCGTTCATCCTCAAGGGCAACGCGCTGGACCGGTCGCTGTGCAGCTACAAGGCGCAGGTGTTTACCGGCGTCGAGCGCTTCGACCTGGCTTTCCATTACACCAAGGACGACGTCGCCACTTCGCTGAAGACCGGCTACCAGGGCCCGGTGGTGCTGTGCAGCGTGGCGTACAAGCCCATCTCGGGCCACTATACCACCTCGGAGCTGACCCGCTCGCTGGCGCAGGATGACCGTATACTGGTCTGGTACGCGCCATTGGGCACCACCGGCTATTTCATCCCCTACCGGGTGCTGCTGACCACCTCGATGGGGGATTTCTCCATGGTCCTGACCAGCCTCAAGAACTGAGCGCAGCGCCCGCGCCCGCTACAGCAAACGGCCGGAATTCACCGCTCGCCACAATTATGGTTAACCGGGTGTGAAGATTTTCCGCGTGCCAGTTTGGGACGGTCAACGGCTTTATCACCAATCTTCAGCCCGGCGGGCCCCGCAGCGCGGGAGGTCGATCCTGAATCGACAAAGAATCTTTTGCGATCAGCGCTTTACGTTGGCTTCACGAATCCCCAATTCGCGGGCCCTGCGGCCCAAAACTAACCCCTTGGTAACCAATATGAACGGCTTTTGAGCTTTTCCTCCAGGGCCTCGCCGGCGGCCAGAGAGGCTAGTCCTAAGGCCCTGACACACCCACCACATGCAGTAGGGAACAAAGGCGGATTGCCGAGTCGCCGCCGATTCGGTTCGCGTTTGTTCCCCTCCCGTTCCGATCCTTAACCGATTGGGCGAAGTTGCGACAAGATTGTGCCGTGCTGAAACACTCGCATATGGCACCATCCTCGCCTAAATAGGCTGAGATGACCGCCGACCGCTCCTCGCCCGTAAAGGCCATCCTCGGCCCCACCAATACCGGCAAGACCTATTTCGCCATCGAGCGGATGCTGGCGCACCGCTCGGGCATGATCGGCCTGCCGTTGCGACTGCTGGCGCGCGAAGTCTATCACCGCGTGGTAGCCCGCATCGGTGAAGGCGCCGTGGCGCTGGTGACCGGTGAGGAACGCATCGTGCCGCCCAAGGCGCGCTACTGGGTTTGTACCGTCGAGGCCATGCCGCTCGACATGAGCGTCGAATGCGTGGCGGTCGACGAGATCCAGGTGGCGACCGACTTCGATCGCGGGCACGTCTTCACCAACCGCATCCTCAATGCGCGCGGCATATCGGAGACGCTGCTGCTCGGCGCCGCCACCATGGCGCCGGTGATAAGGGCGCTGCTCCCCAATGCCGAGATCATCTACCGGCCACGCTTTTCGGAGCTGACCTATGCCGGCTCGAAGAAGCTGTCGCGCCAGCCGCACCGCTCGGCCATCGTCGCCTTCTCCGCCACCCAGGTCTACGCCATTGCCGAGTTGATCCGGCGCGAGCGCGGCGGCGCGGCTGTGGTCATGGGGGCGCTCAGCCCGCGCACCCGCAATGCCCAGGTCGACATGTATCAGAACGGCGACGTCGACTTCCTCGTTGCCACCGACGCCATCGGCATGGGCCTCAATCTCGACGTCCACCACGTCGCCTTTGCCGATGACCGCAAGTTCGATGGCCACCAGACCCGGCCGCTGACTCCGGCGGAGTTCGGCCAGATCGCTGGCCGGGCTGGCCGCCACATGCTCAACGGCACCTTCGGTGTCACCGGCAATGCCGACGCCTTCGATGAGGAAATGATCGTGCGGCTGCAAACGCACGATTTCGAGCCCGTGCGCGTGATCCAGTGGCGCAATTCGGACCTCGAGTTCAGCTCGATCGAGGCGCTTCGCGCCAGTCTCGACATGGCGCCCGAAATGCGCAGCCTGACCCGCGTGCCTGTCGCCACCGACCAGCACGCGCTGGAATTCCTTGCACGCAACGAAGCGGGCGACCTTGCCATCGGCCGCGAGGCGGTGGAGTTGCTCTGGCAGTGCTGCCAGATCCCCGACTATCGCGACATCTCGCCGGCCCAGCACGGCGAGATCGTCACCCGCATCTATACCGACCTCCGCCGCCACGGCGCCATCGCGACCGACTGGATTGCCGAGCAGGTACGCTTCTGCGACAATGCCGTTGGCGATATAGACACCCTCTCCAACCGGATACGCCAGATCCGCACCTGGACCTTTGTCGCCAACCGGAAAAACTGGCTTGCAGACCCGGCCCATTGGCGCGAAAAGACCCGAGATATTGAGGATCGCCTTAGCGACGCCTTACATGAGCGCCTTACTCAGCGCTTCGTGGACCGCCGCACCAGCGTTCTCATGCGTCATTTGAGAGACAGATCTATGGCTACGCCTGAAATCAATGAGCAAGGCGATATCAGCCTGGAAGGCCACCTGATCGGATCGATCAAGGGCTTCCGGTTCACGCTTGCCCGCACCGATGGCGAGGCCGACGCCAAGGGGCTCCAGGCCGCCGCCACTCAGGCCATCGCGCCCGAGATCCTGAAGCGGGCTGAACGCCTCACCGGTGCGCCGAACGAGGAGATCGTGCTCGCCACCGACGGCTATGTGCGCTGGCGCGGCGAAGTCATCGCCAACATCGTCGAGGGCGATACGCTGCTGACGCCGCGGCTGATGATCCTCGCCGACGAGAGCCTGACCGGGCCCGATCTCGAGCGCGTTCAGGACCGGCTCAACCTCTGGCTCCGGCATTTCATCAATACGCATTTCGAGCCCGTGATGGCGCTGGCCGAACCCGCCGAACTGGAAGGCGCCGCCCGCGGCATCGCCTATCGGCTCTATGAGAACCTCGGGCTGCTGCCGCGTGCCGCGGTCGCCGAAGAGGTCAAAGGGCTCGATCAGGATGTGCGCGCCAAGATGCGCAAACTCGGCATCAAATTCGGCGCCTACCACATTTACGTGCCGCTGGGCCTCAAGCCCGCGCCGCGCGAACTCGCCATTATCCTCCACGCTTTGAAGCACGGTGGGGTCCGCCAGCCGGGTGTCGCCGAGCTCCCGCAGATTGTACTGTCCGGCCGCACCTCGTTCCTCATCGATCCGGCGGTCGACCCGCGGCTCTACGAGATCGCAGGCTTCAAGGTTGCCGGCAAGCGTGCCGTCCGCGTCGATATTCTGGAGCGTCTTGCCGACATCATCCGGCCGCTGATCGCCATCGACCCCAAGCGCCATCAGGGCACCGTTCCCAATGGCGCCGCCGAGGGCAACGGCTTCCGCGTCACCGTCGAGATGACATCGCTGCTCGGCACCTCCGGCGAGGACTTTGCCTCGGTGCTGAGCTCGCTCGGCTACCGTATGCGAAAGACATTGAAGGTCGCAGCGCCGGCTGAACCGGCGCCTGACCTGCCTCGCGCCGGCACGGACGAACTGGCCGAACTCGCAGCGCTCGACGGCGCCGCAGTCAAGTCCACGTCACCGCAGCAGCCAACCGAAGCGATCGACCTCGCCGAAGCCCGGATGCTCGATGCCGACGCTGTCGCATCCGTGGAGGTTGAGGGCAGCCCCGGCGCCGCAGTCGCCGAGGAGGAGGCCGGAATTGCCGAGGCAGCTTCCGACCTTGGCGCACCTGCCCCGGCAGCCGTTGACGCTGCCCCGGCGGAGCTGGAGTACGACGAAGTCTGGTTCCCCGGCGGCCGTCGCCCCGAAGGGACACGTCATGAACCGCGGGCTCGCCCGCCGCGCCGCGAGCCCGCCGCCGCAGACCGCTCCGCGGATGCGGCCCCGCCCGTCGACGGCGAAAAGCCGGCGCGTCCGCATCATCACCATCGCCCCAGCAACGACAATCGCCAACGCCCGGAGCGCGATGGCAATCGGCCGAGCCGTCCGCGCCCCGATGCGGGACGGTCCAATGGCGACGGCGGCAAGTCGATAGAGAGCCGTCCGAAGTTCGGCGGCAAGAAGCGCCCCGATCAGCCGCGCGAGGATTGGAAGGAACACCGCCCGCGCGAAAAGCGCGAGCCTGTGTTTGACCCGGATTCGCCCTTTGCAGCGCTCGCCGCGCTCCGGAACCCCAAGCCCGAGTAGCCTTGGACAAGCAGCGCCTCGACCGCTGGCTGTTCTTCTCGCGCGTCGTAAAATCGCGAACGCTGGCGCAGAAACTGGTCGAGTTCTGGTGCTGTTCGCGTGAACTCCGAGCGGACACTTTCGAGCGACCATCGCGTCGGAGCGGGCGACGTGCTCACCATGACGGTGCACCGGCAGCTTCTGGTCTGGCGCATCCGCGACGCCGGCAGCCGGCGCGGGCCGGCAAGCGAAGCGACCACCCTTTATGAAGACATGTCACCACCGCCCCTGCCCCACGACCCCACGCTCGCGCCAACCGTGCTGCGCGACCAGGGAACGGGCCGCCCCACCAAGAAGGAACGCCGCGACACCGACCGGCTGCTCGGCGAGGACTGACCCTCGCCTGCTCCGGCTCGCCTGGCGAGCAGCGCAGCAACGGCCGCCGTATGACTGGCAGCGCCCCGGAGCATTGGGCAAGCCCTTCCGCGCCGTCGCATTTTGCGGCAATTCCTTGCCTCAGGCGTCACTTGCGGTGCCCGGGAAAACGCGTTAGCAACCGCTGACCGCCTCCGGCCCCTCCCCGCCGTGGCGCTCCCTGATCTCCCGGGAGTTTGAGCAGGACCGCTCGCTGATGACCTATATCGTCACGGACAATTGCATTAAGTGCAAATACATGGACTGCGTGGAAGTCTGTCCGGTGGATTGCTTCTACGAAGGCGAGAACATGCTCGTCATCCATCCGGACGAATGCATCGATTGCGGCGTCTGCGAGCCCGAATGCCCCGCGGAAGCGATCAAGCCTGACACCGAGCCCGGCCTGGACAAGTGGCTCGAGGTCAACACCAAATACGCCTCCGCCTGGCCCAACATCACCGAAAAGCGCGACGCGCCGGCTGACGCCAAGGAATTCGACGGCGTGGCCGGGAAATTCGAGAAGTACTTCTCTGAAGCGCCGGGCGAGGGCGACTGACCCCCGGCACGCCTGCTTCCCGGGGGTTCTCGGCTTCCATTAACGCAACGATTTGGCACTTTTGATTTTGCCGAAAAATTGTGCTATGGTCGAAAAATCAATGCAGTACCCCCCTCGCCCAGCACGTGCCATTCGGCACCCTTTTTTTTGACCGGACCGCGCATAGGCGCCCCGGCTGGTCCCGCGGACCCGGCCGGTGCAGTGGGCTGCACTAAAACGAAAGTAACAAGGGACGGTCTTTCCGCAAAAGAACCGCTCCAAGGCGGCGTCACATAGGAGTTTTTTCAATGGTAGCCAAGAAGTCCACGCAGCGCCTGGGGTTCAAGACCGGCGAGTACATCGTCTATCCCGCCCACGGCGTCGGTATGATCACTTCGATCGATGAGCAGGAAGTTGCGGGGCTGAGCCTTGAGCTGTTCGTGATCTCGTTCGAGCAGGACAAATTGACGCTGCGCGTACCCACCGCCAAGATCAAGTCCGTCGGCATGCGCAAGCTCGCCGAGGAGGACGTGGTGCAGAAGTCCCTCGACACCGTCACCGGCCGCGCCCGCGTCAAGCGCACCATGTGGAGCCGTCGCGCCCAGGAATACGAAGCAAAGATCAACTCCGGCGACCTGATCTCGATCTCGGAGGTTGTGCGCGACCTGTTCCGCTCCGAAGAGCAGCCGGAGCAGTCCTATTCGGAGCGCCAGTTGTTCGAGCAGGCGATGGACCGGATGAGCCGCGAGATCGGCGCCGTCAACAAGCTGACGCTCACCGAGGCCGTTCAGCTGATCGAAAAGAACCTCGCCAAGAGCCCGCGCCGCGGTCCCAAGACCGAACCGGACGCCGAGGAAGCTGCCGCCTAGGACGGACACTACCCGTCGAAAATGCCAAGGGCCGGTGCAAACCGGCCCTTTTGCTTTGCCGGCCTTACTTGACCACCACGACCTTGTATTTCTGGCCGGCCATCACCGGATCGCCCGGGTAGAGATTGTTGAGGATGTAAAACAGCTCCGTGCCGCGCGTCAGCCCGGCCATCTTTCGCGCCAGCGAGTCTGCGGTATCCACCGCACCGGCCACGACTGAGCGCACCGACAGCGTCCGCACCTGTGCGATATCCCGCGCCGACGCCTGACGGAAGCTCTGCAGCGTCTGCTCCGCGCCCTTGCGCGAAAGCCGGGCTGTCCGTCTTGGCGGCAAAGATGAAGCGGTAGACCTTGCCGCTGTAGCGCATCACCGCGACGCGGAAACTCCACTGCTCGGTCACCGCGACGCCGGACGCCATCTCGATGCTGTTGTAACTCAGCGGCTTGACGCTGTCCGGCCGCAACCCAGCGATCCAGCCCGACTTCAGGTAGTCGCCGAGCGCCATGCTGTCGGGCACCTCGGCACTGTCGAAGCGCACCGCCTCGCCATCGCCCGCCACCCCGACGACGGCGCCGGTGGAGGTCTGCAGAGTATAGCCATTCGGAACGGTGAAGGTGAGCTTCAGCCCGGGATGCACGAAGCGTTGCCCGATGATGGCCCCCTGCATCGGGCTGTCGCCGAAGTTCATCCCATCAATGCTCGCCATGTAGCCTGCCCGGTCGGTCTCGCCGATGCCGGGCGCGCCAAAGAACGCACGCGCGTTCTCGATGGCCTTCTGGATGCGATCAGGTGTCGAAGGATGTGACGAGAGGAAATCGTCCGCCTGATCGGCATCGCCGGTCGAGAACTTGGCAAAACGCCCCATGGCTCCAAGGAAACGCGCCGCCGCGTGCGGATCATATCCGGCCTTGCCGGCGATCAGGATGCCCTGCTTGTCCGCCGCGAGCTCCTGCGCCTGGCTGAACGCCGCAAGCGATAGCTTCGCCTTGTTCGAACTCTGATCCGTCTCCGTGCTGGCGCCGAACACGCCGGTTACCACGCGGTCGACGATCTCGGTGGTCCGGGCCCGGTTGGTGCGGGCCCGCGCGTGCTTCAGCACCACGTGGGCAATCTCATGCGCCAGCACCGCCGCCAGCTCGCTTGTGTCGGAGGCAAGCGCCAGGATGCCGCGTGTCACATAGATGTAGCCGCCGGGAAGTGCGAACGCATTGACCTCGGGCGTGTCGAGAATGGTCACCGTGTATTTCGTGTTCGGCTGGTCGGCCGCTGCGAGCAGGCGCCCGGCGATACGCGCCAGCATGATCTCGGCGTTGCGGTCTGCATAGACGCCGCCATATGAGGCAATGATCTTTGGGTGCTCGCGTGCCCCGATGATCTCGTCTGTCGGATCACCATCGTTCGAAACCGTTGGCGCTGTCTGGCTTGCGGTCTCGGTGACGGAGACCCCGGGCGCCAGCATGTCCGTGCAGCCAGCCAGCACGGCAAGCATGACCAGCATGGCAACCCGTCGCGGCCCGGCCTTGATCAGCCCCCAACCAACACTCATCGGCTCGTCAAAACCTCGATCTGCTCGGGATGGGTTACCACGATACGTGGTCCATCCTTGATATCCACCCAGCCGCGCACCCTGATGAACGTGTTCTCGAATTGCAGCGGGTCAAGTCCACTCGCCTGGAACAGCTTGAGCGCCTTGGCCTCGATGACCACGGTCAGGTCTTCCTTCCAGAAGCGACCGAAATTGAGGTAGATCCGCCCGCTCACATTGGCCGCCGTCAGGATTCGTCCCTCGACCAGTTCGTAATGTCCCTGCAGTGTTTGCAGGTCCTGCGTCTTGCTGGCTTGCCGCACCCTGTAATAGGGATCGCCCCAGATGCCAAGTTTCATTGCGCGCGCGCGCGTTTCCGCAGCAAACAATTCCGTGAGGCAGGCGCGGTTATCGGGGAACGAATAGACACGCGCCATGCCGGCCTGCAGCATGGCGCTTTGCACCCAAGCCCCGCCGTCGCCGGCAATATACATCTGCGCCAGCACCCGGTCGTAGCGGTCCCGCTGCTCACCGCCGTAGCGAAGCAGCACCGGCTTGTCGAGCGTCAGGGCCTCAAGTGCAGCCCTGGCCTCGGCGCCCTTCGGCCAGTCCGCGAGACCCTCGCGCCCGAGCGCAAGCTTCGGCGCCTGGATACCGATCAGCCGCACCACAAGCCCGTTATCGAGGATGACGGTGTCACCGTCCGTCACCTCGCGGACAATGCCCTTGGGGCCGTCGATCAACCCATCGCAGCCGAACGCCAGCGCTGGCGTCATCAGCACGGCGATCATCGCCACACGTCCGGCAAGCTTGGCAATCATCTACGCCCCACGACCAGCGTCCTGACACTGCCTCGGAATTGCGGCGAAAATTCCAGCTGTGCAGCACCCGGTGGCAGGGGTTTTCTCACCGCGGCCGAGGGGCTAGCCTCGCTGCCACACCGGTGCGGGTTTTCCAATCATGATCGTCGAAAGCCTGATCTACGCGCGGAGCTATTTCGCGACGCCCGCGGCGTTCCGCCCCTATCTGGCTGAGTCGATCGGGCTGTGGGCCCGCGGCCGCCGTCAGCTGCGGGCGTGGGTGCCGCATGTCTCGAAGACGCTCGCGCTTATCGACAACGCCATCGACGACGTGCGCTCGCGACGCACCGTCGCGGTGCTCGGTTCCGGACCCTTGATCGACGTGCCGCTCGAATCGCTGGCGCGCAATTTCCGCCGCGTGCTGCTCGTCGACCGCACACACCTCAGCACCATCAACACCCGGGTGAAGCGTTGGCCGAATGTCGAGCTGCACTGGCACGACCTGTCGCACGCCACGACACCTGGCGCACTGTCGTTTCTGCCCGGCATCCCCGAACTCGACTGGGTGATCTCGGTCAATCTGCTCTCGCAGCTCGGGCGCGCCGCGCCCGATGGCGAGGAGCGGACGGTGATCGACGCCCATCTTGACGGCCTGTCGTCGCTGCCCTGCCGGGTCACGCTGGTAACCGACCACGACTATCGCGTCTTCGACCGCGCGGGCACGCTGCTCGAAGAATTCGACATGCTGCACGGCCGCGCCCTGCCACTGCCGGACAGCAGCTGGCTCTGGGAGGTTGCCCCGTTGGGAGAGGAGAGCCACGACACGCGCCGCGTCCATTCGGTGATGGGCTTTCCGGACTGGCACGCTGCGGGCTGCCGCGGCGCGAAAGAGCTTTATTCGTTAAGGCCCATTGTCTAAGTTGCGCCGCGTTGATCCCGTAGCTCAGCAGGATAGAGCGCAGGATTCCTAATCCTGAGGCCATGAGTTCGAATCTCATCGGGATCACCACCTCCCCCGAAGCAATCGAAGGACGATTCCTTGATGATCGCAGCCCGATCCACGACCTTGCCGCGTCTGCTGTTGACCGGGCTGGCGGTATTGCTGATCTCGGGCTGCACGATGGGCGGCGGCGGGGGCGGCCTGGCGCCGGGGCTGACAGCGCGCCTCGACAGTCCGGGCGCCAGCATCGATCGCGTCGAGGCGCTGAACCTGATCAACCACTACCGCAGCACGACCGGCGCCGGTATGCTGGTGGCGGACGCCGGCCTCGACAGCTCGGCGCAAGGTCTTGCGGTCCAGTACGCCAAAACCGGCACACCTCCAGGCAAGCCCGCGGGATCGACCGGCATTCGCTATAGCGCCGGCTACTACGATTTCGCCGAGACCTTCTCGGGCTGGCGCAACAGCCCCGCCGACGCCGCAGTGCTCCGGCAGTCGGCCGGCCGCGCTGGCCTCGGCGCGGTCTATGACCCGAAATCGTCCTACGGCGTCTACTGGGTGCTGGTCCTTGCCAACTGATGACGAGATCGAAACGCTCGACGCGCGCGGGCTGAAATGCCCCCTGCCCGTGCTGAAGCTCGAAAAGCGGATCGATCAATTGCCGGCTGGAGCACAGCTGCTCGTGCTGGCAACCGACCCGATCGCGAAGGTGGACATTCCGCTGTTCTGCAGGCGCGCCGGGCATGCTTGCGCCACCAGCAGCGATGGAGACGTGCTGCGCTTCCGGATCGTCAAGCGCGTTTAGTTGCTCGCCAGCGGCCCATCGGCAGGGCGGCGGCGCGGCAGGGGCACGTCGTCCCGCAGGCTGCTCAGATCGGTCGCCACATAAACCGTGCCGGGGATCCTGTCGGTCAGATAGCTCGGCTGTCCCTTGAGACCCATCGGGAAGTCGGCCTCGCGCTCCTTGACATAGGCCTTGGCCTTCTTGCCGCAGATGAGCGGCTTCATGTCCACGGGATCCCCCGGAACATTGTTGAGCGCGACGATGGATTTGCCGCTCCCCTTCACCGCGCCCGACAGGCCGCGCAGGAACAGTTCTGCGGTCATTTCATTGCGTTCGCGCGCCGAC
The DNA here is from genome assembly GCA_963796775.1 of uncultured Alphaproteobacteria bacterium. Classification (GTDB taxonomy): domain Bacteria; phylum Pseudomonadota; class Alphaproteobacteria; order Rhizobiales; family Devosiaceae; genus Devosia_A. The sequence continues at coordinate 1,697,085 of CAWCMZ010000007.1, forward strand.
GAACCGCCCAGCACCACCGCCAGTAACGACCGCCCGTCGCGTTCCACCGTCGCGACGATGTTGAGGCCCGAAGCGCAGATATAGCCGGTCTTCATGCCGGTGGTGCCCTCGAAATGCTCGAGCAGGCCGTTGTTGGATTCAAGATTGTACTTGCCGAGCTTCACCGCCTCGGTCTGAAAGATCGGCAGGTACTGCGGAAAGTCCCGGCGGATATAGAGCGCGAGGACCGCGAGATCGCGCGCCGAGGTCACCTGCTTGCTGTCATTGAGACCATTGGGGTTCTCGTAGTGTGTCGCCGTCAGCCCCATCTTCCGCGCCATGTCGTTCATCTCCATGACGAAGCTGTCCGCGCTGCCTGAGACCGTCTCACCCACAGCCACGGCGATGTCGTTCGCCGACTTCACCAGCATGATGTAGAGCGCGTCCTTCATGGTGATCGACGCGCCGACCTTCAGCCCGGATTTGGCCGGTGCCTGGTTCCACGCCTTCTGTGACACCACGACAGGGGTGTCCAGCGTCACCCGGCCCTGCTGGATGGCAGCGAAGGCGACATAGGCGGTCATCAGCTTGGTAAGGGACGCCGGGTGCCATGCAACGCCTCCGTCCTCGTTGTAGAGCACCTCGCCGGTGGCGGCATCAACCAGCAGTCTCGGCGTCGCGAACGCCGCGCTCTGGGCCAGCAGCAGGATCATGAGGGATAGCGCAAGACGGCGAACAAGCTGCACGAACAATAAGCTCCAAAGTGGAGGATTTGGGGGGCGCCGCCGCTTGTAACAGCGACAAGTCGCGACCTCAATGCCGCGCGCCCGGCTCTGACAGGGTTTTGAACTCCACGGCAATTCCGGCAAATTGTTGGCGATCCGCCAGCGCTGGAAATAGCTGTGCCGCAAGGGGGCATACTCCCCGTGGCAGGCGAGTGAAGGTGCTGGACGGCGGGCAATCGGGGACTCCGTCCGCACCAGAACTCACCCCTAGGCACAAGCAGTAACTCTCTCTATATCAGTAACCTGAATGATCACCGAAGGGCGAAAGCCATGAAGAACACTGACAAGGACGTGGCGCAGGTCTGCAACGCCATGGGCGACATCCTCAACCGCATCGGCGACAAGTGGAGCGTGATGGTGGTCGGCATGCTGACGCGCCGCACCATGCGCTTCAATGAACTGCGCAACGCCATCGGCGGCATCTCGCAGCGCATGCTGACCCTCAGCCTCCGCAATCTCGAACGCGACGGCCTGGTGACGCGCACCGTCTACCCCGAGATTCCACCTCGCGTTGAATACAAGCTGACCGATCTCGGCCGCACACTCACCGAGCCGCTGGATACGCTGTGGAACTGGGCCGGCGAGCACATGGAACAGATCAAGGCAGCACGGACCGAGTACGATGTGCGCCACGGCGAAACCGAGGCACAGCAGCACCGCCCCGAACGCCGTTACGCCGGCGCTGCCGACTAAGTGCCTGAGGGCGTCGCGACGTGGCGCAGCCTCACCGCAGACTTGCGGGCACTCGGGCTGGCGGATGGCGACGCTGTGCTGGTGCACGCCGGCCTTCGCTCCGTCGGCCGCATCGTTGGCGGTGCGGACGCCTTGATCGCGGCCCTCCGCGATGCCGTGGGCGAAGACGGCACCATCCTCGGCTATGCCGACTGGCAGGGCGAGGACGACATTCTCGCCAACCCCGCTCTACGCGACGACATTCCGGCCTTCGATCCACTGGCCTCGCGCGCCGTCCGCGACAACGGCGCTTTCCCCGAATTGCTCCGCACCACGCCTGGCGCGCTGCGCAGCGCCAACCCGGGTGCCTCCTGCGTGGCGCTCGGCAAATATGCCTGGTGGTTCACCTCCGACCATGCGCTCGACTACGGCTATGGTCCGCAATCCCCGTTCGGCAAGCTGGTCGAGGCCAACGGCAAGACGCTGCTGCTCGGCGCACCGCTGGACACCATGACCCTGCTGCATCACGCCGAACACCTGGCCGATATTCCCGGCAAGCACGTCCGGCGCTTTCAGGCGCCAATCCTCGTCAATGGTCATACGGTCTGGCGGCGTTTCGAGGAATTCGACACCACCCATCCCGTGGTCGACGGCCTCGATGACGACTACTTCGCGCTCATCGTGCGCGCCTATATCGAAAGCGGTGGTGGGACCGAAGGCACCGTTGGCAACGCCGCGTGCGTCCTGGTGCCCGCTGCGGACATGGTGGCCTTCGCTGTGCGCTGGCTGGAACGCCGCTTCCGCAGCTGACCCATTCCTCCGACGAATGGCCTCATTCAAGCTTTTTGTTTGGCGGCCCAAATCGTTCGGGATAATGATCCGGCCGTCTGGATGGCTCTCATGTTCTTCGATCGCTTCATTCCTGCCGGAACCGGCAGCCGCAACGCCTTGATCCTTGCGCTCTGCCAGGGCCTGTATGTCTGCGGCATCTCGGTCGACCTCACCCTCACCGGCATCAATGGCTATCAACTGGCCCCCGACAAATCCCTCGCCACCCTGCCCTTTGCGCTGATCACAGTCGGCGCCGCCTGCGTGACCGTCGCCGCCGCGTTCATCATGGGGCGTCTCGGCCGTCGTGTCGGTTTCGCCATTGGCTCGCTCTGCGGCGCGGCCGGCGGTCTGATCTCGGTACTGGCCGTCATGCAGGGACAATTCTGGACCTTCTGCGCGGGAACTGCCCTGGTGGGCGCCTACCAGGGCTTCGCGCAATACTTCTCCATCGCCGCGGCGGATTCCGTCTCGATCGAACAGAAGAGCCGCGCCATCTCCACGGTGCTGGCCGGCGGCGTCCTTGCGGCACTTGCCGGACCAGCCCTCGCCGCCTGGGCCAAGGACCTGATCCCCGGCGTTCTGTTCGCCGGCGCCTATCTGATGGTAGCGGTACTGGCCCTGATCTCGACGGCGTTGCTGCTCAGCCTCTACCGCGATGTAGAACCGCATTCTTCCTACGCCGCCGATGCGGCTCCGCCTCGTCCGCTGCGCGAGATTGCGCGACAGCCGATCTTCGGCGCAGGACTCGCCACCTCGATGGCCGCTGCGGCCGCCATGGTGTTCGTCATGACCGCGGCGCCCCTCGCCGCTGTCGCCTGCAACTATGGCATTGAGGATGGCGCGCATATCATCCAGTGGCACCTGATCGGCATGTTCGTGCCATCCTTTTTCGCCGGCGGCCTCGTGGCGCGTTTCGGCATCTGGCCGATGCTGGCGCTCGGCATGGCACTGATCGTCGGCGCCGCCGGGATCGCCATTGCCTCCACGGCACTGCCTGCGTTCTACGCATCGCTGTTTGCCCTCGGCGTCGGCTGGAACTTCATGATCGTCTGCGGCACGACGCTGCTGGCGCAATCCTACCGGCCGAACGAGCGCGCCCGCACGCAGGCCGCCGCCGGGCTGGCCATCAACGTCGCAGGGACCATCGCTGCGCTCTCGTCTGGAATTGTCTTGACCAATCTCGGCTGGACCATTCTCAATTTCGGCATCCTCCCCATCTTCGCACTGTGCCTGGTGATGATCCTGCGCTGGGTCCGCTCGCGGCGTCTGCCGGAACCGGCTGCGGCTTGAGCACGGATTCGCAGCCTTCCGGCATCTGGCCGCAGTTCTGGCTCGGCATGCGGGTCTTCCTGCCGGTGGCGATCTCCATCGCCGCCTACGCGCTGGTCTGGGGCGTGCTCGCCGGGCAGGCCGGCATGAGCGCGGTCGAAGTGCTGCTGATGAGCGCCCTGGTCTATGCCGGCGCCAGCCAGTTCGTTGCCCTCACCATGTGGGACCCCGGGCACCTGCCGATCCTCGCGATCGTCCTCGCCACTGCCATCGTCAACCTCCGCATTCTGCTGATGTCGGCGACGCTGCGCCCGCTGATCGCCCACTTGCCGCTCGGCCAGGCGCTGGCCGCGATTTTCCTCATCTCCGATGAGCAATGGGCGGTCACCATGGGTCGAATGGCCAGGGGCGAGGGCACCGTGCCATTCTTTATCGGCGTCGGCGTGCTTGGCTGGATCGCCTGGGTGGGCGCAACGCTGGCCGGCCGGCTGCTTGGCGCCAGCATGGACAATCCGGCCCAGTATGGATTCGACTTTGCCTTTGTCGCGACCTTCCTCGCGCTGCTGCTGGGCATGTGGAAGGGCCCGCGCGACCTGTTGCCCTGGCTGGTTGCGGCCATCACCGCCATCGCCTGCGCCCGCTTCATTGAGGGCAACTGGTACATCATCGCCGGTGGCCTCGCAGGAAGCTTCGCCGGCGCATGGGCGGAAACCTACGGGGGACGGCGCAATGTCGCTTGAGGTACTGCTCACCATCCTCGGCATGGCGGCGGTGACCTATGCCATCCGCGCCGGCGGATTCCTGCTCGCCAGCCGCCTCCCGACCGAGGGATTCGTCGCCGCGTGGATGAAGCACATACCCGGTGCGGTGCTGTCGGCCCTGGTGGCGGCAGCGGTCGCCCGCGGCAGCATCGCCGAAAGCGTCGCCACGCTGGTGTGCGTGCTCGCTTATCTCATCACCCGCAACCTGTTTGCCACCATGGTCGCCGGGGTGCTCGCCGTTTACCTCGTCCGCCTCTGGCTTGGCGCCTGACCCCACAGGCGGTTGAGAACCTCGGAGTGCGGCAAATCATCCACTATTATCCCTTTGAAACTCCGAGGGTAATTGGGCTACGTTGTGCACAACTGAGGCGCTCGGCGCCGACAGACGCCTGGGCCGCAGGCGCTAAGGGGAGACAATGAAAAAACTGCAATTCAGGGCGGGCGAAACCATCCTCACCGAAGGTCTGCACGGCGACACCGCCTATCTGCTGACGAGCGGTTCGGTGAAGGTCGTCCTCGGCGCGGGGGCTAAGGCGAAGCAGGTTGCGACCCTCGATGCAGGCGAGGTTTTCGGTGAGATGAGCCTGCTCGAACCCGGCCGGCGATCTGCCTCGGTCATCGCGCTGACAGACGTGGCATGCATGGAGACCACCTACGACGATTTCCTCGCGTCGATACAGGACCAGCCTGAACAGGCGATCGTCTTCATGCGGACCCTGGTACGCCGGCTGCGCCAGACCAACGAGATGATGATCCGGCTCGACCCGCGCAAGCGCGGCCTTCGCGAATTGCTTGCCGACATGCAGGACTTGATGTCCCTCGAAAGCACCGATTTCAAGGATGAAGCTGCTATCAGGCCGTTCTTCTCCTGGTAGCGCTACCCCGCGCCGGCCACAGCGAATACCTTTTCGCTCATTGCGTTGCAGGCTAGGGTGACTGCCGGACCCGCAAACGGAATTTGTACCTGCCATGGCCAGCATTCTGACGGTTGCCTCCTCGCGTCCCACGCGGGTGCTTGAACCCAACGAGACATTGCTGGTGCAGGGCGAGCCCGGCGGCGCCCTCTACGTGCTTGAGGACGGTGAACTGCTGGTGGAGCGTGACGGCGTTCCGGTCACCACGATTTCGCATCGCAACGCGCTTGTCGGGGAGATGTCCGTATTGCTCGACAAACCCCATAGCGCCACCGTCCGCGCCGTCGGCATTGCCACCGTGCGGACGATCGAAGACGCAAAAAGCCATCTGCTCGCAGATCCGGAAATGGCCTTGGGCCTCGCCTCACTCGTCGCCGGGCGTCTCGACGCCACCACGGCCGTTCTGGTCCAACTCTCGCGCGAACACCCCGGCAAGACCGAACAGGGATTTCTGGCGCGCATCCTTTCGGCCATTCACCTGCCATTGGCCGACGACGATGACGTGACGGACATCGCCCGCAACGACCTGTTTGGCCCGGCGTCGTAGCAAGGCTGGTGGTTAGCCCCGCGGTTGGCTTCGCGGGTTTGCGCGATAGAACGCTCCCTCATACCGTCCGCCTCGTCGGTAACCTTCATTGACTTGCCGCGATCATACCGACCTTGAGAGCGCTGGACGTGTAGACGCAAACTCCATCGGCAAACAATCGACCTTGCGCAAGGCCCAAAGCCAGCTTGCCACGTCGCACTTGCTTGAGATCCACTTCATAGCGGACGAGACGCGTGTCGGGGGTGACGTGGCCCCGGAAGTTGACCTCGCCACCTAACGCGCGTCCTTTGCCTGGCGAGCCTGACCATCCTAGCCAATAGCCCACGATCTGCCACATAGCGTCCAAACCGAGGCACCCGGGCATCACCGGGTCACCGATGAAGTGGCAGGCGAAGAACCAGAGGTCCGGCGTTATGTCCAGCTCAGCGACGACGTGACCCCTGCCGAACTCGCCACCACCTGACGTGATCTCCGTAATACGGTCCATCATCAACATCGGCGGCGCAGGGAGTTGCGCATTGCCAGGACCAAAATATCCGCCCCGAGACGACTGCAACAGATCCTCTCTGGAATAGCTGGATTTTGGAGTATGGAAATCGTGCGGGTTTGCCATGGCGAGGAATCCTTCCAAGTTGCGGGCAGAGTCGAGCCACCCTCAGACGAGTGGCATCAGGTTGAACGACCGGCAAGGGCTGGGGTCAGCAACAGATGCGGTTTGCACCAATGTGGGAAACGCCGACTGCTGGGTAATGTCCACACTGGACCGCGATACAGTCCCTTGGTGCCCCCTGGTCGGAGCCATTCCGGCTACTGTGCCTTCAAATTCTGTCTTGAACAGGCTTTAAATCGGCCCATCGGGCCTAACAACTGATCCGCACTGTTGCCAATTTGGTACTTTGCTAGACTGCTGCGCAAAGATTAACACTTTTTTTAAAAATCACCTATCGCGACGAGACTGCCGTTGTTCTAGCTTCGTTGATCATTCGATGATGCCTGGGGGCTCTGATGACGATTTCTTCTCCAAAGGTAGTATTCGCAGCTCTGGCTGCTCTGGCGGCTCTGGCGGCTTCTGGGCCTGCCCTTTCGGCGCCAGTGCCAGTGTATGACTGGGCGGGTTTTTATGCCGGCTTCGGAGGCAGCATTGCTGGAATTGATGTGTCTGCCGGCCCCGGTAGTCTTTCACCGTCGGGAACGAGCGGATCGACTTTTACTGGCAGCGGCGGCCTGTTCGACGTCTTTGGCGGCTTCAATGCTACGCAGGATAGCCTGCTCTACGGACTGGAAGCAGAAGTCTCCGTGGGAAGGATCGCAGGAACAAACCCATCCCCGACGACGCCAAGCTTGACGGTGAACGCCATTGGTTCACTGAGCGGGCGTTTAGGAATGATGGTCAGTGGCTTTACCGTTTATGGCAAAGCAGGGCTTGCTATGGCTGTGGGGAATGCGACCGAGAATCATGGAAGTGGTGATAAGGGCAGTTCCGCTGTGCACGTCGGCGGAATCGTCGGTGTAGGTACTGAATATCAAGTGAGCGACACAATGAGCGTAAGGGGTGAGCTCAGCTACGCGGCTTTTGCTCCGGCGACCTACTCATTTCCGGAAGACGCCCTGCACACCCATGACATTGGTTTCACCTCTTCCCGGGCAACAGTTTCGCTGGTTTGGGCTATTAAGTAGGACTTCATCGAAAGGTCAGCGACCAAAGCAAGCGACCAACCGCATCACCAAATGTGGGGCAGTTGGTACTCTGCTGTAATCTCCGTGCCGATTGGTTACTGACCATCACGCAATTGAGCTGACGCCGGTCAGCCATTGGTGACAGCTGGGGCGTATCTCTCCCCTCGTGCGCGATCCAAGCGCATTGGAGGAGTGCTCTTTCGATGAAGAAAACCCTGCTCGGCACGTCGCTGGTCGCCCTGGTTCACGCCATGTCGGCGATGTCCGCTTTAGCCTCCGACAACACCATCAATGACCGGGTGAGCAACGCGCAGCTCGTGGCCTTCTGTAGCGATGCGGGTGTCGGCACAGACAAGACTGCGAAGGTTACGTTTCCTGATGGCTCAACCGTTACCGGCAAGGTCGACTGTGGGTCCGAAGCATTCGCTGCGGCCTCCTCGGGCAATCCCAATTCCCCCGCTCGAACTTCCGGTGACAGCTCCGACAGTGGAAACGATAGCTCCGACGACAACTCCGATGATAGTTCGGACGATAGCGGTGACAACTCCGGCGATAGCTCCGACGACAATGGGAGCGACAACTCCGGCGACAGCGGAGATGACAGTTCCGATGATGGCTCGGACGATAGCGGAGACAGCTCCGATGATAACGGCGGTAGCGGTGATGGTGAAGGCGGCGGTGACAACGGCGGCGACGATCACGAAGGCAGCGACGATTGACTGTCCGCCTCTGAAGGGATGACGAGCGGCCGGGTACATGAAGCCATGACCGTCCCTTAGCGTGCTCGACTGCGCTTCCCGATTTGAGTCGCTGACCTCACCGGACTTCCATCGCCCCAGAAGTGCTGGTTCGCCGGTTTCCTCATCCACTTTGACACAACTGCCAGAGGGTAGCCTTCTCCGTAACCTTGCCCCTCGCCGACTGTGGCCCAGCCCAGCACTCATTGCCGCTGTTACCGTCATCGGTGCCTCTCGACCTGCGCTGACGGCTCGGGAGACTTCAGAGGCGGCGAGTTTGGAGGTTTCGTCGGGGCAGGGCAGTTGACCGCGGAACCTCGCCCTCTGTAGCCTCGCATAGCGGCCTCTTTGGGGGAAAGACGATGCTGCGACTTCTCGTGATCGCCGGGGCGATGCTGACCGCATGCCTCCTCGCGCCGGCTGCTTTGGCCGAGACCTGCACGCTGGCGCCGGGCGATTACGTCGATGCCGACAGCGGCGGTGGCGTCTCGCCCGCGATGGTGCTCGAGGCCACGGGCGATCCCTGCTATGTGACCGTGCGCGTGCTGATGGTTGAGGGGCAGCCATTCGACGCCTACGCTCAGGGCTTCTATCAGTCTGCCCTGACGCAATTGGTCGGAGTGCCGCCCTACGACAAGCCGTTCGGCTGTCCCTATGCGCCTAGCGACAAGGCGGATCTGCACGACCAGTATGGCGAGTGGCGGGCCGCGACCATCCTCAGCAGCGATCGCTATTGCAGCTATAGGGTCGAGTACTGGCTCGGCACTCAAACCAAACAGTTTGGCGCCACCGATCTGGACCTTCGGCCACCGTCTGTACCTCCTCCGACTGCGGAAGAGATCAGGAACGGCGAGGAGCAACGCACCGAGGTGCAGAACTGTCCGGCCGGCGGGCGTGCCGTCGACTACGCAGGTGAGGCAATCGAAGATCACGTGAAGCAGGCAGTTGCCACCGAAATTGCCGAGCAGCAGGGCAACGACCCAAGTGTCTACTTCGACAAGGTGCGGGCCGGCGAAACCGCCATCGCCAGCCCGGGCAGCATCCTCCAGTCACGCAACCCCGAGGCTTCGGTCGGGTCGACCATCTACGCCTATCGGCTCGACGTCACGGTCTGCCGGCCCGGCACGCCGGAGCGCACCCTGTCGCGGTTCCGCATCGACTACAGCTGCTACACCGATCGCTTCGGCGATTTCGCCTGCCGTCGCGATGCCACCCGCCAGTTGGAGTGAAGCCGCCTCAAGCTAGTGCAGCCGTAGTAGGGGATTAGTAGGGAAAGCGATCCTGTCTTGCACAGCGATTGGATTACGCAAGCAATGGCAGGCTTTTTCGCGATGATTGAGAGCGACGCAAAAGCCATGCTTCCGTCTAGTCGACCAGCTCCCTTCACTGGAACATGACGATGGCGGTGTTTCCCGGGATTGTCACTTTCGGACATCCGAGGTTGAAACCAGAAGTCATCGAGCTTTGCCGCCTGTGACAAGGCAAGAGGTTTCTGATGTGGATTCTCGTCCTCAGAGAAAATGAGATTCGATCTATTTCGTAATGTCCCCTCAGATCGAAGGGCAAATCAGCAGCTTAGCGGGGTCATAGTTGATGGTTGTGGTGCCCCCGGTCGGACTCGAACCGACAAGCCTTTCGGCGGAGGATTTTGAGTCCTCTGCGTCTACCAATTCCACCACAGGGGCAAACCAGTGGTGCGCGGGACATAATGCAATCCCGCCCCCAACGTCAATCGCCGCCGCTACTCGGGCGTCAGCGTCTCGGTGCCGCTGCCATCCCTGCCCGCGACGGTCCAGTAGCCGTCGAGCGAGCCGTCCGCGTTCTGCTGGTACATCGCGAGGCCGACATTCTTCCCCTGCGAATAGCTGGCGGCGATGATGTCGCCCATCCCCATGCAATGGCCGACAGACGTGGTGGAACCGGTGACCCAGGTGATCTCGCATGTCGTGTTGGACGTGATCTTGATGTCTGCGGTTCCGGAATACGAAGTGCCGTCAAGATTGGTGCCCGTGACAGTGTAGCGCCCTCCGAAATCCGCCGCCATCGTCGCGCCGCCCATCGCCGTCACCAGCACCACTGCAATGCCAAGCTGTCCCTTCATTTTGACGAGCCCCAAGTTGCTGCCGGGCACAGCGAACCATATGGTCTCCGCCGAGGCAACATCGGGAGGTCGACATGGCGGGACGGGTGAGGACGGGGATCGCCGGCTGGGTGTTCGATGAGTGGCGCGGTGGCGCCTTCTATCCCGCAGGCCTGAAGCAGAAGGAAGAGCTCGGCTTCGCCAGCCGCGCCCTCACCAGCATCGAGATCAACGGCACCTTCTACAGCAACCAGCGGCCCGCGAGCTTTCAGAACTGGGCAAGCCAGACACCCGGGGACTTCGTCTTTTCCATCAAGGGCCACCAGTATGTGACCCACATCAAGAAGCTCAACGACGTCGAAGTGCCGCTGGCCAATTTCTTTGCCTCCGGTCCCCTGGCGCTCGGCGCGCGCCTCGGCCCGTTCTGCTGGCAGCTGCCGGGCAATCTCAGCTTCAACGCCGAACGCATCGAAAGCTTCCTGGCGCTGCTGCCGCAGGACCCGGACGCCACCGTGCGGCTGGCCGCAAAGCATGACGAGCGGCTGAAAGATCCCGCCTTCACTGATACCAGCGGCGTCACCCGAATCCGCCATGCCATCGAAGTCCGGCACAAGAGTTTCGCCGACCCCGCCTTCATCGCCCTCCTGCGCAAATACAACGTCGCGCTGGTCATCGCCGATACCGCCGACTGGCCCTTCCTCGACCAGACGGCGGACTTCAGCTATGCCCGCCTGCAGGGTGCGCCGGGCGCCGACCACTACGAAGCCGCCGAAATCGATGCCTGGGCGCAACGCGTGGCCTCGTGGTCCGAAGGGACGCCGCTTGCCGGCGGCAGTTTCGTCACCCCGCCTGCCGCCACGGCAAAGCCGCGCGACGTGTTTGCCTACTTCGTTTCGACCGACAAGGTGCACGCCCCGGCCAACGCCTTGGCGCTGGCGGCAAAGCTCGGCGTCGTCCCTGACCGTTGACAGCCCCCACGGTGCCCTCAATAAGGAGCGGCCATCCGACCGGGAGTTCCAATGCTGCGCCGTCTCTATGACTGGACCATGTCGCTCGCTGCCGGCCGCTACGCGCCGTGGGCCCTCGCCGGCGTAAGCTTCGCCGAAAGCTCGTTCTTTCCCATCCCGCCAGATGTGATGCTGATCCCGATGATCATCGCGCGACGGACACGCGCCTGGACGTATGCGGGCCTGGCGACGCTCTCGTCGGTGATCGGCGGCCTGTTCGGCTATCTGATCGGCTACGCGCTGTTCGAAACCATCGGCCTGCCCATTCTCAATTTTTATGGCAAGGCCGCCGATTTCGCGGGCTTCACGCAGCTGTTCAACGATTACGGAGTGTGGATCATCGTCATCAAGGGCATGACCCCGATCCCGTTCAAGCTCCTGACCATCGCGGCCGGCGTTTCGCACATGGACATCATCGCCTTCGTCGGCGCCTCCATCGTGGCCCGCGCCATGCGCTTCTTCATCGTCGCGGCGCTGCTGTTCTGGTTCGGCGAGCCGATCCGTCAATTCATCGAGAAGCGGTTGACCTTGGTTCTGACATTGTTTGTGGTGCTTCTGGTTGGCGGCTTCATCGCCGTAAAGTTCTTCTTCTAGCGCCCCGAGCGCCAGCATTCCGGAGCTCCCGTGAGCAGCGTCACCGCCCAGCCCCTGCCCGCCTCACCGCCCTACGACAAGCTCGCGACGGCCCTGGCGTTTCTGCTCGGCCTCGCCACCATCGGCGGGGCCTGGGCCAGCCAGCTGTGGGGCGGCCTCGTGCCCTGCGATCTCTGCCTTGAACAGCGGATGGCATATTATTGGGGCCTGCCGGTGCTGGCGCTGATTCTCATCATGTGGAACCGGCTGCCGCTCGCCGTGTGGTACACGGCCATGGTCGTCGCCGTGGCAATCTTCGCCTGGGGCTGCTACATGGGCAGCTTCCATGCAGGCGTAGAGTGGGGCTTCTGGCCGGGGCCGTCGGCCTGCACCGGAACCGGAACGGCAAGCGGCATCGGCACGGAACTTGATCTCAACGGACTGGGCAGCCTCAACGACGTCAAGGTCGTTCCCTGCGACGTCGTGCAATTCCGCTTCCTCGGCATCTCGCTTGCCGGCTACAATGCGCTGATCTCGCTGCTGATCGTTGGGCTGCTGGTGGTGGCAATTGCCAATCAGGCGATGCGCCGGCGCACCCGAGCCTAGGGCTCGAGTTCGATATCCCAGTAGAGATAATCCAGCCAGCTCTGGTGCAGGTGGTTGGGCGGGAACGCCCGGCCATTGTTGTGCAAATCATGCACCGTCGGCTGGTACGGCGTCTGATGCGGAAACATGCGGATTTCCTTGGGCAGCCGGTTGGCCTTGCGCAGATTGCACGGTGCGCAGGCGGCAACCACGTTTTCCCAGGTGGTGCGGCCGCCCTTTGAGCGCGGGATCACGTGGTCGAACGTCAGATCGTCCTTGCTGCCGCAGTACTGACACTGAAACCGGTCGCGCAGGAACACGTTGAAGCGTGTGAATGCCGGATGCCGCGCCGGCCTGACATATTCCTTCAGCGACACAACGCTGGGGATGAACATCTCGAAGCTGGGGCTTTTGATGATCCGGTCGTAGTTCGACACGATCTGCACCCGGTCAAGGCAAACCGCCTTGATCGCGTCCTGCCAGGACCATAGCGACAAGGGATAATAGCTGAGCGGCCGGAAATCGGCGTTCAGGACCAGCGCGGGACAGGACTCAGGCGACACATGAACGGTCACGAGAGACACCCGCCTAAGGAATTGCGAGTAGTCATTTCGGCACTATTGTACGCTGACTGTGACAGCGCTGTGAAGCGGCTAAAAGCGAGACAATGTCAGCCCTTAGCGGCCAACTGGGCGGTCAGGAAAGCCGACGCGTAATCCAGTCCATCGGGCGCAATGCCGTGCCCCACGCCCACCGAAACATGCGAGTTGACCGCGAACCCCGCCGCGCTAAGGACCGCCGCCGCCTCGCGGCTGTACGCAGGATCGAGCACGCCATCCAGTTCGCCGTGGATGAGGCAGACCGGCGGCTTTGCGAACACCCTGTCGCCAAAGCCCTCGGGCGGAATGAAGGCGCCTGAGAACGCCACGATGCCTCGAACCGCCACATTCAACGAAGTGCCGACATTGAGCGCCATCATGGCACCCTGGCTGAAGCCGCAGAGCACCGTGTCGCGCGCCGAAAGCCCCGTCTGTGCCCACAGGTCTGTGAGGAGATCGATGACGACGGGGCGGGCGATTGCGGCACCCTCGATGCGCCCGGCTATGCGGTCGGCAGCCAGCGGAAACCATTCGTAGCCGCCGGGGTTGCTGGCACAGACGGCGGGAGCGTTGGGGGACACGAACAGCATATCGGGAAACTGCTCTCCCCAGTATTGCCCCAGGCCGATCAGATCGGCGCCGTCGGAGCCGTACCCATGCAGCAACACCATGATTTGCTTGGGTATTCCTCCCGATTTCGGTGGCAGCATGGGGCCCGAGAGTTTGCTCGTCATGCAAAGATTCCTTGTTTGTCGCGCATCGCCGCGTAATAGCGCCAGAACAGCAGCGCAGCGGCGTGCCGGTGCGGTGCCCAAGCCTCTGAGATGATTGCCAGATCCCTGGAGCTGGGCGCATTTTCCATCTCGAGGGCGTGGCCCACCGCCTTCTGCAAGGCAAGGTCGCCGGCCGGGAAAACGTCCGGATGCCCGAGCGAAAACATCAGGTAGATCTCGGCCGTCCACGGACCGATGCCCTTGATGGCGCACAGCGTGCGCACCGCCTCCGTCGCGGAAAGCGTCGCCAGTTCGTCGTAGTTCAGCCGCCCGTCCGTCGTCGCTTCCGCGACGGCCCGCAGCGTCCTGAACTTGCCGCCCGAAAAGCCGCTTGCCCTGACGCTCGCTTCATCGAGCAGCAGGTAGGTGGCGGCCTCGAGCGCCCCCGGCAGTGCTGCGAAGCGCGACCAGATGGCGCTTGCGCTGGCGACCGACAATTGCTGCCCGCAGATGACTTTCGCCAGACCGGCAAAGCCGGGCTCACCGGTGCGGATTGCGAACGCACCGACGCGGGCGCGAATCGGCACAAGACGCGGATCACGCCCCAGCAACGCCTCGAGGTGAGCCTGCAGTGCACTGGCACTGTCGAGGCGTTCTGGATGGCCCCCGGACGCCGTGTTAAGAGGCGGCATGTCCGCCCCGGTTCTCCGCTTCGCGCCAAGTCCCAACGGCTTGCTCCATCTCGGCCACGCCTATTCGGCGCTGTTCACCACACGTTGCGCCGACCTGCTCGGCGGGCACTGTCTGCTGCGCATCGAGGACACCGACATAACGCGCAGTAAACCCGAATTCACCGTCGCGATCATCGAGGACCTGCACTGGCTTGGCCTGTCCTGGCCCGGGCCGGTGCTGCGCCAGTCCGAACGCTTCGATATCTACGCCGATGCAGCAGCAAAACTCGACGCCATGCATCTGCTCTATCCCTGCTTCTGTTCGCGCGCCGAAGTCGTCGCGAGGGCCACTGGCGCCGACCCAGATGGTGCGCCACTCTATCCCGGCACCTGCCGTCATCTCGACCCTGACGAGGTGACGGCGCGGCTCGAACGCGGCGAGGTCGCGAACTACCGGCTCGATTCGGCGCGCGCGATCGGGCTGACCGGCCCGCTTACCTTCACCATTGCGCAGCCACTGCCGACCGACAGGCCGCAAATCCGCTACGCCCGACCGGAACGCTATGGCGACCTCGTGCTGCAGCGCCTCGGGACCCCGACCAGCTACCATCTGAGCGTCGTCGTCGACGACGCTGCACAGGGTATCAGCAACGTAACGCGCGGGCGCGACATGGAGGCAGCGACCGACATCCACGTGCTGCTGCAGTTCCTGCTCGGTCTGCCCTCGCCGGTCTATACCTTCCACAGGCTGATCCTCGGCGATGACGGCCGGAAGCTCGCCAAGTCCAAGGGCTCGCAGAGCCTGCGCGATTTGCAGGCGGAAGGCTGGAGCGCCGCAGACGTGCGGCGGCACCTCGGCTTCGACTAGAACTGGACGTGCAAGCCTGTGCCGACCTGCGCATGCGTGCCTGACACCGTTCCCGTCGAGCCCTGCACGAACACATCCGCGGTGGTCTCGGGGGTCATTTTCCAGCCCAACCGCGCACCGTATTCGGCGAACAGATCGTCCGCGCTCGCCCCGTTGACGGCGCCGACGAACATCACATTGGCGGCCATACCGCCATGCGAGAAGGTGGTGCCCAGCGCGCCGCTCAGCGTCAGATCCAGATCCTGAACGAGTTCGGTGGTCCAACGCGCCTTGGCCTTGAGCGTATCGAAGCTGCCTGAACTGCTGGTGACGGGGAAGAAGTTCGACGTGCTGAACGATTCTGCGTAACCGCCCACCCAGTTGTGGGTATAGCGGCCCGAGAGCGCGAGTTCGCTGCCTGCGTCGGGCTGCAGCAGCACGCCCCCCTCGACATATACGCCCGTGAGATAGCCGGTACCGGTCGCAGTGATCGTGGCACCATCGGTGCTGCCATCGTCGTAATGCCGGGTGAAGGTCATTGCGAGGCTTGGCGCCCCATTCGCCCCGGCCTCGCCAAAGAACCGCATGGCCTGTGTCTCAGGCTGCAGGTAGCGCACGGCGCCCGCAAACAGTACGCCCGCTGCATTGGGCTGGCTGGTGTAGGCCGCGCCGCCGCTGATGGAAAAGCCGTCGAGCAGGTTGTAGTGGCCGGTTACGCCCGTCGTGAACGAGCCGAGCGCGCCAAATGCCGACACATTGTTCGCCTGTTCGAACGGCTGGTTGCCGCCGGTCAGCAGATCGCTGGTGGTGTTCAGGTGCGTGACGATCGAGGTCTGCTGCGTCGCGAGCTGATTGATCGAGGCCTGGACGGAAGCCTTCGTGGTGGTCGCCACCACGTCGTAGTCAATGGTGTCGAGGTCGCCCACCGCACTGGAATCACTCGACAGCGACCAGTGCAGCTTCGATTTGATGTCGCCGTTGGTGTTGCTGGTCATGTAGTCGCGGTAGACGGGATCGCTGGATGGCCCGGGAATCGTTGCACCATCCGAGGTTCCGTCATGATTGATCGCGATCGTCGCGGTGTCCCCGTCTTCCACATTGCCGCGATAGTCCGCCGAATAGAGGACGAACTCGTCGGCTGAGTGGGGTGAAAACGTCGGCGCGGAAAGCACGCAATTGGCCGTCTCACCGGGAAGGACGGTCAGCGTATTCGAGAAAATGAGCGATGCCGGATAGCCGTTCAGGCTGGTTGTGGTGAACGTGCAGTCGGGGGCGGCAACCGCTACACCCGCCCATGAGCCCCCCAGAAGGGCAACAGCAACCACAAATCCAAGATGCTTCATTCGCGTCACTCCAGAGACGAAAAGGGGCGGCGCGAGGCCGCCCCTCTCGATGCACTAGAGTCTACTTAGCACTTTTTCCACTGCAAGGCGTAAACGATGGCCGCGCTCACATCTTCGGAGTCAACGGTTGCCACGGCCTGCTTGTTGGCCTTGGTGGTGACCTTGATGCTCGAATTGGTGCGCAGGTTCACATCCGCGCCGCAGGCCGACCAAACCACGGCCTGTGCCGTCAGCTCGTTGTGGATGAGGTAATCCTCGTCCTTCGGACCGGTGAAGGTCTTCTTGAAGCTCGGACCCTTCGAGCCGGCGAAGAAGTACTCGACATTGAACTCGGACTTGGCGCCGGCCGGGACGTTGTTGTAGCCGCGATAGTCGATGGCGAGCACCGAGATCGACAGGCCCTGCGGCACATGCACCGGAATGGCGATGTTGCAGCTCTTGCGGTCGAACGATTTGCCGGTGTCGGCGCCAGCCTCGGCCGAATACTGGTCGAAAATGATGCTCAGCGACTTCTGATCGTCGCTCAGTGTGGCGGAGGCGCTGCCGCCGGGGCAGCCATTGCCACCATAGCCGGGAAGCCCCAGCGCTATGTCGTCGGCATGAGCCAGGCTTGCGAATGAAGCAGTGAAGGCGAGAGCCGCAATGGCCAGGAGTGCTTTCATGGGGGGATTTCCTCTTGTGATTCAGACGATGGGAGGCATCGTTCGTGACCTGAAACTAGCCCGTGTGAACTGAAGCCCTTATGACAGGCGAATTCATTCCCGGTTCAGGATCGGCTTTTGGTGCGGCGGGATGATGGCGGCGGGAGTCGCCTTCATCCAGCAACTTATGCCGCCACCTGTCGCGCCGCAAAGAATGG
Organism: uncultured Alphaproteobacteria bacterium; assembly: GCA_963796775.1. GTDB lineage: Bacteria > Pseudomonadota > Alphaproteobacteria > Rhizobiales > Devosiaceae > Devosia_A. The sequence continues at coordinate 1,714,534 of CAWCMZ010000007.1, forward strand.
CGCCGCCGTTGCCGCGATGGCCTCTTCGAAGGGCGTGCCGAAATCGGGGCCAAGGATGGCGTCCAGCCGCTTGTCCTCGAGTTGCATCGGATGCGTCCACAGATAACGCATCTTACCGACCTCACGCATCACCGGCATCGCAAGGCCCATCACCTGCAGCAGCAGGAACGGGAATGGCACGAGCTTCACCGGCACGGGTGCTACTGCGGCAATCGCAGCGCCGAACTGTTCGGGCGTAACGAAATTGCCGGCGAAGTGGAAAGTCTCGAATACGCCGAGTTCCTCGCGATGCCAGGCAAGCTTTTCGAACGCGCGGCCCAGATCGGGCAGATATGCCCAGCTGTGGCCGACCCCCGCCACGCCCATCGTCGCAACCTTGCCCTTGGCGATATCACGAAAGATCGCCTGGTCGAACCAATCCTGCCGGTTGTCCGGGGCAAAGAAATCCCCGGCGCGGATGATCACCACCTGCATATCGCCGCGCCGCGCCGCCGCCTCCAGCATCTGCTCGACACGGACCCGGATGGCCCCGCGCGGCGTCTGCGGACTCTGGGGCTGCTCGGGCGTGACGTGCCGGAGGTCGGCCGCGTAATTGTAGATGTTGCCCGGGAACAGCATCGTCTTGCCGTCGCGTCCCATCGCCTCGATCACGCGGCCCGTCTGCGCCTCCATGCGGCCCTTGTCCCACTTGTCGTAGGGCAGGTTCAGCGCGTTGACGACAATCCGCGACTCGCCGATGGCGCGTCTGAGATCATCAACGCTGTCGGCATCTCCCTTGATGAATTTGACCCCGGCAATGGCGTGGCGCTCGCTGCGGCCCATTCCGCTCACCTGCCATCCGGCCGCCGCGAAGGCCTGCGCCGTGGCGCGGCCGATGTGCCCGTTAATCCCCAGTACCGTGACTTTCGCCCGATCTGTCATTTTCATCTCCTTTGATTTGACAGGCACATGATCAGCCATCCATTATCGTTTAGAAATTCCACAAGATTGACCGAACGATATGCATAAATGAATATGCTCGAACCGGACTGGGCGCTCTGGCGGAGTTTCGGCGCAGTCGTCGAGGATGGCTCGCTGTCGGCCGCCGCCCGCCGGCTCGGTCTCAGCCAACCGACCCTGAGCCGTCACGTCGAAGCGCTGGAGCAGACACTGGGCGTCACCCTGTTCGAACGCACGCTGCAGGGACTGAAGCCCACGGAAACGGCGCTGCGGCTCTATGAGCCGGTATGTGCGGCGCGCCAGTCACTGGCCGAAGCGGGGCTGATGGCCGAAGGCGAAACTGGTGAACTCGAGGGCACCGTGCGCATTACCGCCTCGACGGTCATCGCGCACTACGTGCTGCCGCCCCTGCTGCGCGAGCTGCGCCGCGCCTTTCCCACCATCGCACTGGAGATCGCTCCTTCCAATTCGGTCGAAAACCTGCTGCTGCGCGAAGCCGACATCGCCGTGCGCATGTTCCGCCCCACCCAGCTCGAACTGATCACCCGCAAGCTCGGTGAATTCCCCATCGTCTGCTGTGCCCATCGCTCCTATCTCGACTGGCGCGGCACTCCCCGGCGCGCGGAGGACCTGCGCGCGCACGACCTCATCGGTTTCGATCGCTCGGAGACCATCATCTCCGGAGCCCGGGCCCTGGGCTTCGACCTCAGGCGCGCAGATTTCCGCCTCCGGACCGATAGTCAGACAGGCATGTGGGAGCTGATGAAAGCCGGACTCGGCATCGGCTTTGCCCAGCTCAATCTGGTGCGCGAGACGCCGGGCATGGTGGAATTGCTGCCCGGCCTGCGTCCGCCGGCCCTCGAGATGTGGCTGACCACCCACCGGGAACTGTTCACCAGCCGCCGAATCCGTGCCATCTATGACCGGCTGGCAGAAGGGCTTCACGCCTATGCTGGCCGGATGGGTCCCCGGCCGGCGCAATTGGAACCGCAATGAATCATACCATCGTAACCATCGTCAGCGTCATCGCCGTTGGCATCGTCGCTATCATTTTGTTCATGGGCCTGTGGAACATGTTCAAGGGAGGTGACGCCAACCGCAGCCAGATGCTGATGCGGGCCCGCGTCATCGCCCAGTTCGTGGCGCTGGTGGTGATCCTCGGCGCCCTGTTCTTCTTCGGCCGCGGCAACGGCAGCTGAGATTTCGCCAACCGCCGCCTAACGAGGTTTGCCATGGTCAAGCTGAACAAGATCTACACCCGCACCGGCGACAACGGGACGACCGGACTGGTGCGCGGCCCGCGCCGCATGAAGCACGACCTGCGCGTCAACTGCTTCGGCACCGTGGACGAGGCCAACGCCCTGATCGGCATCGCGCGTCTCAACACCGTGTCGATGCCCAAGATCGACTCCATCATGGAGCGCATGCAGAACGATCTGTTCGATCTCGGGGCTGACCTCGCCACCCCGGGCGCCGATCCCGCGGGCACCGAGACGTCGCTGCGCATCACCAATGTGCAGACCGACTGGGCCGAAGCCCAGATCGATCGCTACAACGAGGGTCTCCCCCCGCTCACCAGCTTCATCCTTCCCGGCGGCACGGCATTGGCGGCGGCGCTACACGTGGCTCGTACCGTGGTGCGCCGGGCCGAGCGGTTGGTGGTCGAACTGATCGCTAAGGAGCCCGAGGTCAATCCTGCGGTGCTGATCTATCTCAACCGCCTGTCCGACCTGCTGTTCGTCCTGGCCCGTGTCGCCAACAACAACGGCCGCAACGACGTGCTGTGGTCGCCAGGAAAATTCACCAAGGACCAGGTGCACGGCACCTCGCGCCAGCTCGGACCCGAATAGCCGCTTCCGGCCGCCCGCATTCGAGTCAATTGTGAGCTCCCGAACAAGCCTTCCTTTACTCCAGTCAGATAAGACGGCGGCATGGACACCGATCTGACCATGCAATTGCTGAACCTGCAGACGGGCCGCACGCAGACGCTGGCCCAGATCGCGATCATCAAGAAAAGCCACGAGATGGAGATGCAGCTCGTGCAGATGATCGATCAGGCGACGCCCGCGCCCGCGCCGTCCGGGCAGGGGCTGGTCGTCGACAGGCGGGCCTAGCATGGGCATCGACCTGGCGATTTCCAACATGGCGTTTGCGGAAGCCCGCTCCACCGGCGAGGCGCAACTGCTCGTCGCCAAGCACCGCGCGGACCTCGAAGCGGCAATGAGCGAATTCCGCACCACTGATGCGCCAGCTGACGGGGCGCCGGTCAATCACGCCGGCGATCTCTACCGGGCGATGCTGCAGATTCAGTCCAGGGTCGTCCGCGCACCCGTCGACGGCACCGGCGTGCAATTCGACAAGACCGCCTAGTACAGTGCCGGAATGACTGCGGTCGGCACGATCCCCGAGAACACGATACCGGCGCGGATGTTGATGGTCTGCGTGTAGCTGCCATCGGCCGCCTGCCCGCCCAGCATCAGGCCCTTGAGATTATCCGGGATCAGCTCGCCCATGCGTTCGACCACGCCCTTCGAGTTGAGCTTGATCTGCCCCTCGACCTTGCCGCCATCATCGAGCCCCAGCGTCCCCGTCGCCTCGAAATGCGTGTCGGCGTCGCTGCCCTTGTAGCCGATCAGCTTCAGCTTGCCGCCGGCCTGCTGCATGCGCCGCAGCAGGTTGGGATCATTGTACGTCCGCACGTCGTCCGGCAGGCCGCTGAGCTCCGCCTCGAAGCTGGCCGTACCATCGCTCACCTGGAAGCCGGGAGCGACGATGTTGTCCAGCTTTGAATAGGCAGCGAGCGCGCCCACGTGCTTTTCCGGGTCGTGCTGCTCGGGAATGTCGATGAGATGCGCCTCCAGATGGCTGGCACTGCCGAGCAGCCGGTCACCGACTAGAGTGTCATTCCATACCAGTTTGTCGGCCACCAGCGACACCCGGCCGATGCGCCAGCCTTCAAGCCGCGCGCTGGCCTCCATATTGGTGAAATCCAGCCGGCTCTGACTGCCCGAGAATGCATCGGCGATGCTCAGCGGTGCTTCCGCGAACACCAGCACGTGGGTCGGTCGATACACCAGCGCCGTGGCCTTGAGACCCTTCAGCGTCACCGTGACGTCCTCATCGACAATGGTGGCGCCGGTGCAGGTCAGGTCAAATCCGAAGGGATAGCCGCCGAGACTAAAGCTGTCACAGGTCACCCTGGGCGTAGTCACGCCGTCGCCGTCACCCAGCGACGTCACAAATCGCGTGGCTTCACCGGCGGCCCAGAACCAGCCACCAGTCCACACCGCGACCACAACCACGATAGCGGCGAGCAGGAATGCGAATCTCTTCATCCGCTCCTTCTAGCCGTCTCCTGCATGCCAGTCATCCAGGCAACGCCGTTGAACCCGTTCGGCGGCGGCGCTAGGACTGCGGTATGACTGATGTGTCGACCACGCGCTGGGTATTCGGCTACGGCTCGCTGATCTGGAACCCCGGCTTTGCCTTCCTCCGCTCACTGCCGGCGATGCTGAACGGTGCGCATCGCAGCCTCTCGGTCTACTCGTACCGGCATCGCGGCACGCCTGAACGGCCCGGCCTGGTGTTCGGACTCACCCGCGGCGGCTCCTGCCGGGGTGTCGCTTTCGAGATTGACGCGCAGCATTGGGACGAGGTGCACAACTACCTCATCGAGCGCGAGAGCGACCGCGGCGTTTACCTCGAGTCCTGGCGCAAACTGCATCTCGCCAGCGGGCAAAGCGTCCGGGCGCTGGCCTTCATGGTCGATGAGGCCCACACCCAGTTCGCCGGGGGCCTTGACGTTGACGAACAGCTTCGCCTGATCCGCGGCGGCACCGGGCAGTCCGGTCCCAATGTCGATTATGTGCTGAACACGGCCCGCCACCTCGCGGCACTCGGCATAAGGGATCGCTACGTGATGCGGCTGGCCGATGCGCTGGAGCGTGAAGCGGCCTAGGCCGCGGTGAGCCCGACGACCGGTTCCGCGCCCTCGAGATCCCAGACCACGGTCATCCGCTCGAGGTCGGTTTCCCCCGCATCGACATTGAACACCCGGTCGGCGCAGTCGAGTGCCAGCCGGAACCGGGCACGGCTCGGCGCATCGTTGATCACATCTTGTGCTGAGCCTGCCCAGAGCACCAGATTGCCACGCGCAATCAGGTAGAGATCGTTCGAGGCAAGCGCGAAATCATCAAGCCGCTCAGGCGTCAGAGCATAGAGCCGTCCGGAACGGCCGCGCCAGTTCACCTGGCGCGCCAACGCCGGCACCGTCATCAGTCTTTCAGCAATCGCCCGCATTTGACGCATTCCCCCTACTGCCCGCGAAAGGGAACAAAACTAGAACAAATTTGACGGATCGTCAAGTTGTTCTTCTGGAAACCTCAACATCTATGGGGTGCGTCGCTGATTGTGTCAACATCTAGTGGGCAGAGGCCTCCGCCCCACCAACTCTGGTTTCGAGCGCCACGATCTTCGCACGGAACTCGGGATCGATGGGACGGCTCAGCCCCGCCTCCACGGCCGCGAGAATCAGCGCGTCCGTCTCGCGCTCGATGGTGCCGACCAGACGCGCCTGAAACTCCGCGCCGGTCAGCCCCGGCGGGATCGGCGGCAGGAATTTGGCGCGCGCTGTGCCGGGCCAGAGGATCCAGCTCCTGCGCCCCCAGAACAGCCCGGAATTGAGCGCCACCGGAACCACCGGAACGTCGAGGCTTTCATACAGCCGCACGAGCCCCTGCCGGTAGTCCGGCAGCGGCGAGCGGGGCGCGACGCGTGCCTTCCGGGAAGATGACGATGCGACAGCCGCGGTCGCGCGCGCGCTTCCCGTCGGCCAGCATCAGCGGGATGGCCTCGGCGCCGCGCGAGCGGTCGATGCGGATGGTGTCGAAGGACTGTGCTGCCCAGCCAAAGAACGGAATGTCCATCAGTTCCTTCTTGGCGATGAAGGCCGGGCGCACGGTAAACGGCAGGATGGCGAAGATGTCCCAGTCGCTCATGTGCTTGGAGGCGATGATGCAGGCCCCTGCCGGGATATTCTCGGCCCCCTCAACCGTCGTGCGCATGCCGGCGACCCACCGCAGCAGGAAGACGTTGGCACTCGCCCAGTACTGCGCGATGACCCAGCCGAAACCGGTCGGCTTGCTGGACAGCGCCTCGACGCTACCCACGATGATGCGCAAGCACCGCCGTCTGGCCGAAGAACAGAACATAGAACAGCAAAGACCGGATCGCCTGAACGATCATCGACACGCCTCCCGTGCCGGCAGCCCGGCTGGACATTCACCGCGAATACCTGAAGGAACGGCGCGAACAGGTCCAGCCCCTACGACGTCTGGCTGAGGAAGCGCCGGACCGTCATCCGCGAGGTGATGGCGGTCAGCGCCGCGATCACCGGCACCACGGCCGCAATGCCGATGATGCCGTCGAGGCCGAGCGCGAAGCGGCCGAACAGGATCCCGAGCTGCGCGCTGGCTTCATTCGGCACGACGCTGCCGGCCGTCAGAGCCGACGAGCGACGAAGAACAGCGATCGCCGCGACGCCCGCCGACCATCCCGCCACGGAAGCCGATGGACAGGAAGCGGCCCTGGAATTCGCCGGCGATGAAGCTGTTGGAGGCGCCGATGAAATGCAGCACGTCGACGATCTCGCGGTTCGAGGCCATGGTGCCGCGCGTCGCAAAGATGATGGCCAGCACCGTGGCGACGACGATCAGCGCCAGCACCAGCAGGCCGGAAACCACGATGGTGCCGGCCATGACGTTGAGCTGCTGACGCCAGGCGGCGTGGGTGTCGAGGCTGGCGCCCTTCACCGCCTGCAGGTCGCGCTCGAGCTTTGGGATATCGGCGTCGGCCGGATCGGCCAACTGCACCACGACCAGCCGCGGGATTTCGATGGCCGACAGGTCGAGCCCGGCGCCGAGCCAGGGCTCGAGCAGCTTCTCGCTCTCCTCGATGCTGAGCGCGCGGGCCGAGGCGACGCCGGGCGTCGCCTCGGCCAGCGCCACGGCGGTGCGCAGATTGCTTTCCATCACCTCGCCCTCGACCGGGCGGATCTGGATGGTGACTTCGCGGCCGACATCGGAGGACCAGGCGATGGCCGATTTCTGCACCAGCACCACGCCGCCCAGCGTCACGCCCGAGAGGAAGGTCATGATGGCGATCAGCAGCACCAGCGTGCGGCCGGCGACCGAGCGCTCGGGGACGATCGGGGCAGTGCGGTCCGCGGCATCGGCGCTGCACCGCCTCGGACGGTTGGGCAGTGGCCACAGCGTCAGTCATGGATCAGCACCTGACCGTCGCGCAGCAGCATGCGCGGGAAACGGAAGCTGTCGAGCAGCGGCAGTTCGTGGGTGGCCAGGATGATGGTCGTGCCCATGCTTGTTGAGCTCGGCGAACAGCCGCACCAGCCGCAGCGACAGTTCGGGGTCGACATTGCCGGTCGGCTCGTCGGCGAGCAGGATATCCGGCCGGCCGATCACCGCCCGGGCGATGGCGGCGCGCTGCTTCTCGCCGCCCGACAGCAGCGCTGGCAGCGCATCCATGCGCTCGCCCAGCCCGACCCATTCGAGCAGTTCGGTGACATTGGCGCGATAGGCGCTTTCCGGCTGGCCGAGGACGCGCAGCGGCAGCGCGACATTCTCGAACGTCGTCAGATGGTCGAGCAGGCGGAATTCCTGGAACACGATGCCGATATGGCGGCGCATCTGCAGCAGCGCATCCTGGTCGAGCGCGCATTACGTCCTTGCCGAACAGTTCGACCTGGCCGCGCGTCGGCTTCAGCGACAGCAGCAGCAGCTTCAGCAGCGAGGTCTTGCCCGAACCCGACGGGCCGGTGAGGAAATGGAACGAGCCGGGCTCGATGCGAAAGCTCAGGTCCCTGCAGGATCTCGGGACCATGGCCATAGCGCAGGCCGACATTGGTAAACTCGATCACTCGGGAGCTATCTCCGAATCAGGCGTGCCGCATCATACTATGAGGAGATGAGAATTCGTCCCGCGCCCGACGGAGCGGCCAAACACCGCTCAGGCGCGTTGTGTAACCGGCAATAAGGGCAAGTTTGAGGAAACTTAACCGCGCCGGGCTAGGCTCCTGCACATGAATTCACCGGATCCGCAGACGACCGTCATCGCCTGCCCGCATTGCGGCACGCGCTACCAGGTGCCCCGCGCCACGCTCGGCGCCGGCGGCCGGGTCGTGCAATGCGCCCATTGCCAGAAATCCTGGCAGGCGCGCGCCGACCAGAACTCCGCCTCCGGCGATTGAGGATGACACTCTGTTCGACGAGTCGCAGGAACGGGCGCTCGATACCGCGTTCGAGCGCGAGGCCCGCGGCGCGGCGCCGGCCACTGCTCTGCCCCCCGCCGAGAGTGCAGCAAATCGCGCCGGCCGCGAGCGCACCATCGCCGAGATCAAGGCAGCCATCGCCCCCAAACCGGCGCCTCAGCCAGCCGAGACCAGCATCGATCCGGCGCTCAGCAAGAAACGCAGAAACGCCTTCCTGCGGCGGCAGGATCGTGTGGCCCGGGCGCTGCCCTTCGCCCGCTTCCGCCGCGCCGCCCGGCTTGGAGCACTCGGACTGCTGATCGGAATCCTGGCCCTCGGCATGCTGTTCCGCACCGACATCGTGCGGCAGTTTCCTGCGCTCGCAGAGGTCTATGCCAGCCTCGGGATCGAGGTGAACGTCGTTGGCCTGAAGTTTCGCGATGTGAAAACCCTGCTCGGCCTGAGCGAAGGCCGCAACGTCATGCGGATCACGGCCAAGATTTACTCGATCGCTGCCGCCAACGTGATCGTCCCCGGCGTGCTCGTCACCTTGCTCGACGATGGCGGCAACCCAATCTACCAGTGGAGCGTCACCCCCGCGGTGCGCGATCTGGACCCCAATGAGGTGACCGACTTCTCGACCCAGGTGACCAGCCCCCCCGAGGGCGCCACGCGCGTTCGGCTGACCTTCACCGACAGTCGCCCGCAGTCGAAGGGCCCAACCGCCCCGATCACCGGAAGCAGACCCTGATGGCCCGTATCCTGATCGCCGAAGACGACGAGAACGTTCGCGAATTCGTGACCCGGGCTCTCATCCATGCCGGTCACGAGGTGCTGCAGGCCGAAGATGGCGGCCTCGCCGCCGAATTGCTGGCGGCCGAGAACGGCCGCTTCGACCTGCTGCTGTCGGACATCAAGATGCCGGTGATGGACGGCATCGCCCTCGCCCTTGGTGCCGCGGCGTCCTATCCAGATCTCACCATCGTGCTGATGACCGGCTTCGCAGACCAGCGCGAGCGTGCGCACGGTCTTGAAACGCTGATCTACGACGTGATCGCCAAGCCCTTCTCACTCTCGGCGCTGATGCAGAAGGTCGAGGACGCCCTGACCGGCAAGCCGGTGCAGGTGGTTTCCTTGGCGGCGTCAACGAGGCAGGAGACCTAGGCGGCGCCGCCTCAGTCTGTGGCCGCCGCGCCGACCCTCACATCGAACGCCGAAGCCTCGGGCCGCATGAATCTGAGGAACGCCAGGCCCTCCTTCTCCAGCGCCGCAATGTCACGCCTGCTGAGCTTGCGATAGGGCTCGACCTCGAGGGCAACTGCTCCCTTCTTGCCATCGATGGCCCAACTGCACGAGATGAAGCCGTCGACCAGCACGCCCGGTTTGTACTCCGCCAGCATGTTGACCTGCTTCGCGCCGGCCGCGGCATGCACACGGCGGCGATCGTCGTAGCCGAGATAGAGATTGTCATAGAGCGGCAGAAACCGCACTGGCGCCGGCGTCTCCGGGTCGGGCCGCGGCGCCTCGGGCAGATCGAACAGTTCGCGTCCGTCCGCCGCCTCGAAGCGGATCAACGCCCCGCCCAGTGCCTCGAACTCCTCGCCCAGTCTAGTGAGGCCGCTCCACGACTGCATGTCGTTGACGCTGGCCGGCCCATACGCCTTGAGATAGCGCCGCACCAGATCGGCCCGCGTGAGAGACCGCTTGTGTGGTGGCGGCAGCCAGTTCTCCACGCGGCTCAGCAGCGGCGCATGGCCCGAACCCCAGATGCGGGTCGGCGGAATCTGGACCAGGATCTCCTTCACCTGCAACAGCACCGACATTGACAGCGGCTCGCTCTCAGTGAACCGCTCGGCCAGTGCCTTTCCCAACGCGCCGCCAGTCATCGGCCCACCGTTCAGCAGCTTCACGCCGGCGCGGTGAACGGCCTTCTGGTCACTGCCGCCGAAGCGCTTGCTGAAGGCGCTGTGCCACATCCGGTCCAGCACCGGCTGCACCAGCGGACGGAGCCCCAGCAGATCGTCCGGCGTATGAAGATGCAGCGTCGCCCGAAGGCTCGTCGCCCGCACCAGTTGCCGGGCCACGATCAGGTCGGTCAGCGCCGCGTGCCGGAAACCGTTGAGCCGCGTCCAGAGGCCCTGGTACGGCCCCTCGCTCACCTGCCCCTGCATCCCGATCAGGTGATCGATCGCGGCCACCAGCCCCATATCCGAGCGCTCCAGCAGCAACTGCCGTGCCAGCGTGGCGCGGTTCAGCTGCCGGTCCGTGAGGATCTGTTTGCTCATGTGTCGACGCCCATAGTTGCACGAGCGACGTTACGCGGCCACGCTGACAGTCTCTGTCAGCGGCCGATCACAGCCAGTCCGGCACCGTGTCCAGTGCGATCAGCGCCGCGATGCTGGGCCGCGCCCGGATCACCGCCCATCTGTCGCCATCGACCAGCACCTCGGGGACCAGCGGGCGGGAATTGTAGGTGGACGCCATGACCGCGCCATACGCCCCTGCCGACATCACGGCGAGCAGGTCGCCCTCCTTGACGCCCGGCATGCGGCGGCCGAGGGCCAGATAGTCGCCGGTCTCGCATACCGGACCGACAATGTCGGCGGTGATGGCCGGCAGGTTCGAATGCACCACCTGCTGGAAATCGTGATGCGCCTCATAGAGCGTCGGGCGGATCAGGTCGTTCATCGCTGCATCGACGATGACGAAGCTCTTTTCGCCTTCCTTCACATACTCGACCCGGGTCACCAGGATACCGGCATTCCCCGCGATCAGCCGGCCCGGCTCCAGCACCAGCTCACAGCCGAGCGGCGCCACGTGCTTTCGCACCACGGCGGCATAGGCCACGGGATCGGGCGGCGCGTCCTCGTCGTGGTGATAGGGGATGCCGAGGCCACCCCCGACATCGACGTGATGGATATCATGCCCGGCCGCACGCAGTTCGACGACGAGGCTCGCCAGCAGTGCATAGGCATTGTCGAACGGCGTCATGTCGGTGATCTGGCTGCCGATATGCATATCGACGCCGACCGCCTTCACTGCCGGCAGCGCGGCGATGCGCGCATAGACGTCAAGCGCCCGGGCATAGGGAATGCCGAACTTGTTTTCCTTCTTGCCGGTGGAGATCTTGGCATGTGTCCCGGCATCGACATCCGGGTTGATGCGCACCGATACCGGCGCCACCGTCCCCATCGACTGCGCGATCATGGAAAGCCGTTCCAGCTCCGGCTCGCTCTCGAGATTGAAACACTTGATCCCGAGCTCAAGCCCGCGGCGCATTTCCGCGACAGTCTTGCCAACGCCCGAGAACACGATCTTTTCCGGCGGCATGCCGGCGGCAATGGCGCGCTCCAGTTCACCGCCCGAAACGACGTCGGCGCCTGCCCCGGCCCCGGCGATGACCTTCAGCACCGCCTGGTTGGAATTTGCCTTCATCGCGTAGGCGACCAGCGTCGGGATGCCCTCGAACGCCTCGCGCATGACCCGCACGTGGCGTCGCAGCGTCGCCGCCGAATAGACGTAGAACGGCGTGCCGACCTTGTCCGCCAACGCCGTGACGTCGACGTCTTCGGCAAACATGCGGCCGTCGCGATACTGGAAATGATGGACCACAGGAAGCCCGCCCCCAAAGAGAAGTGCGCCTTCATAGGCGAGAACCGAGTTTTCCGGAAGCCTCAGCGCTCCGGGTGCGCGGCGTCGATGCGGTCGGCCACCAGTTCCTGCAGCCGCCACAGGTTGCGGTCATGGATACCGAGGCTTTCGAGCATCGACACGGTGGAGAACAGGTATTCGGCCATCGAGCCCCGGAACCCATAGGCCGTGGCCAGCATGTCGGCGAGTTCCGCCTCGGAAAGCCCCGCGACATAGCGGCCGCTCTTGCGGTCCACCGGAAAGGACAGCGCCCGCACCCGGCCCTCGGTGGTCATCACCTCGATCCAGCGCCACGGAAAGGCCGAGGGCACCATGGATTGCTCGCGGCGGATGAGTTTGTGGAGTTCGTCCTCAAGGCCCGCTTCGGGGAGGCGGTAGAGCATGCCCCGGCACTGCCCGCCACGGTCGAGCGCCATCATCAGCCCCGGCGCTTCCGGGCTGCCTCGATAGCGGTAATCCCAGCCAAGACAGAAGCGCCGGTGCCAGCCCCGCGCCACGCCCTCGCGTTTCTCGATGAACGCCGTTTCGGGCTTCCAGATCAGCGAACTGATGCCAAAAATCCAGAACCCGCCCGGCGGCTGCGTCGCCAGCATCTCGTCCACCGCTTTGGCGTAGTCTGCATCGGTCGCCGGACGAAATCCGGGCAGCAGCTTCTGCCCGGGGTCGGGAGTATCGCGGCGCATAAGGTCGACGTGACGCTGGGTCAGCCGCATCTTCCGTGGCGCGCGGGGCATCTACTCGATCCCCCCGTCACCATGACCGCCAGAGGACTTGGCCCTTCGCGGCGCAACTGTCTCGCCGGTCAGCACTTCCCGCCAGCGCGCCGCCTGCGCCAGAACGTTGTCCGGCGCGGTGCCGCCATAGCTCTTGCGCGACCGCACCGACGCCTCGACGCTCAGCACCTTGTGGATGCGGCTGTCGATGCGCTGGTCGATGGACTTGAAGTCCTCGATGGTCAGACCATCGAGGCCGCATGCCCCGCTGTTCGGCCAGCGCCACGATCTGCCCGGTGATGTGGTGCGCCTCGCGGAACGGGATGTTGGCCTTCTGCACCAGCCAGTCGGCGACATCGGTGGCGGTGGAAAATCCGGCATCCGGCCGCAGCCCGCATGCGTTCCCGGTTGACCGTCAGGTCGCCCACCATGCCGGTCATCGCCGCCAGCGACAGGCTGAGCGAATCGAGCGCGTCGAAGGCGACTTCCTTGTCTTCCTGCATGTCCTTGGAATAGGCGAGCGGCAGGCCCTTCATCACCACCAGCAGCGAGGTGAGCGCGCCGAGGATGCGGCCGATCTTGGCGCGCACCAGCTCGGCGGCATCCGGATTGCGCTTTTGCGGCATGATCGACGAGCCGGTGGTGAACTTGTCGCTGAGCTTGACGAAGCCGAACTGCGCCGAACTCCAGATCACCAGTTCCTCGGCGAAGCGGCTGAGGTGCACGGCGCAGATGGCTGGCCGCGCTCAGCGTCTCGAGCACGAAGTCGCGGTCCGAAACCGCATCGAGCGAATTGGCCGTCGGCCGGTCGAAGCCAAGCGCCGTCGCCGTCATTCCGCGGTCGATCGGATAGGGCGTACCGGCCAGCGCCGCCGACCCCAGCGGGCTCTCGTTGAGCCGCGTGCGCGCATCGGCGAAGCGCCCGGCGTCGCGTCCCAGCATCTCGACATAGGCGAGCAGATGATGCCCGAGGGTCACCGGCTGCGCGCTCTGCAGATGCGTGAAGCCCGGCATGATGGTCTCGGCTTCCGCCTCGGCCCGGCTCACCAGCGCGATCTGCAGCACCTTGATCTGGGCGCAGCAGGGTATCGATGGCGTCCCGTACATAGAGCCGGAAGTCGGTCGCCACCTGGTCGTTGCGCGAACGGGCGGTGTGCAGCCGCCCGGCGGCATCGCCGATCAGCTCCTTCAGCCGCGCTCTCGACATTCATGTGGATGTCTTCGAGCGCGCGCGAGAAGTTGAAATTCTGTGCCTCGATCTCCGCTTTGACCGCCTCTAGACCGTTGACGATCGCGTCACGGTCCTGCTGCGTCAGAATGCCCGTCTCGGCCAGCATCTGGGCATGCGCGATTGACCCGGCAATATCCTGCCGGTAGAGCCGGTGATCAAAGCCGATGGAGGCGTTGATCTCTTCCATGATGGCGTCGGGGCCGGAGGAGAACCGTCCGCCCCACATGCGATTGCTCATCGTCGGTCCCTTGGAGTAGCCAAGCCCTTGAGAAAAAATGACTGAACCCGGCCCAGCACAGCGACCAAAACTGATCCCGCGCCGCGTCACTCTGTTGGCTCTTGTCGGTGCGGCGATAGCTATAGCGATCACCTTTTGGGTTGGCAATGCCGGGCTTGCAGGCCAAGGAGTGCGCCGCCAACCCGGCGGCGGCCCAGTTGATCGACGTGGCGGCGCTGGGCGAACTGGCGGCGCTCAACGGTACCGGCACTGGCCGCGGCTATTCAGACATGGCGTTCACCGATGCGGCCGGCAAGCCGATCACCGTCGCCGACTTCGCCGGCAAGAAGCTCCTGATCAACTTCTGGGCCAGCTGGTGCATCCCCTGCCGGGCGGAGATGCCGGCGCTCAATGCCCTCGCCGCCAGGTACAATTCCGACACCTTCATGGTGCTGCCGATCAACCTCGACATCGGTGCCGGCGGGCTCGAAAAGGCCCGGGAATTCCTCGCCGACGGCAATTGGCCGAACCTGCCGCTCTACGCCGATTCAAGCTTCAAGGCGTTCGAGCGGCTGAAGACCAATGCGGTCGCGCTCGGCTTGCCCGCCACCCTGCTTGTGGACGATAAGGGATGCGAACTCGGCGTGCTGCAGGGCCCCGCCTCCTGGGACACGCCGGACGGCCACAAGGTGATCGAGGCACTGATCGGCATATGACCATCCTCTGCGTCGGCGCCTTCGCCATGGACACCATCTTCGCGATGGAGAGTCTGCCGATCAAGCCGGGCAAATACATCCCCCTTGATGCCGTCGAAGTGGCCGAAGGCATGGCCAGCGCTCAGGCGGCCAGCATCGTGCGGCTCGGCGGCAAGGCGCGCGCTGTGGGCATCGGTCGGCGACGACGCCATCGGCGACCGCATGATCGCCCAGCTCGGCGCGGAAGGCGTCGATTGCAGCTTCGTCCGCCGCGTCGAAGGCGCCCGTTCCGGCTTTTCGTCGATCTTCATGGACAGGAGCGGCGAGCGCATCATCGTGCCGCGTTACGATCTGGCGCTGGCCTCGGCGCCGTCGGAGCGTCCCGACATGGACGACGTAACGGTGGTCAGCACCGATGTGCGCTGGCCTGTTGCCGCGGAAATCGCGCTCAACACCGCGCGGGCTCGTAACCTTCCGGCCATGCTGGACCTCGATGTGGGACCCCGCGAGGTGCTGGAAAAGCTGCTGCCACTTGCCACCCACGTCGTCGCCTCGCAGGATGGCGCGGCTGTGGTGACCGGCTCCGCCAATCCGGTCATTTCGGCGCGGCTGCTGGCCAAGCGCGGCGCGCAGTTCGTTGCGGTGACGGCGGGTGACCAGGGTTGCTTCTGGTACAGTCGCGAGGCGCAGACCATGCACCACGTCAAGGCTTACAAGGTCGAAGCCATCGACACCCTTGCCGCCGGGGACGTGTTCCACGCCGGATTTGCCGTCGGCCTCGCCGAAGGCTGGAGCCCCGAGCGGACCATCCGCTTTGCGTCCGCGGCGGCAGCCATCAAGTGCACTCGCTTTGGCGGACGTCTGGGCGCTCCAAACCGCGCCGAAGTCGAAGCCATGCTCGGCAAGGCCTGAACACGCGCGACGCCGCCTCAGGCCGCGTTGGCCGCGTCCTGCCGCCCCGCACTGGCCGAACGGATGACGCGGCACGGGTTCCCCGCCGCGACCACCCCGGCCGGAACGTCGCGGGTCACCACACTGCCCGCCCCGATCGTCGTGCCGTCGCCGATTGTGACACCACCGAGGATCAGCGCGCCCGCGCCGATCCAGCAATCCTTGCCGACAACGATCGGCTTGTTGATCGCGTAGCCGCCATTGCGCTTGCCGGTGTCGGGATCGCGCGTCACCCGCTCCGCTGCATCGACAGGATGCCCCGCAGTCAGGAACTGTACCCGCGGCGCCACCACCGTGCCGTCGCCGATGTACACGTCAGCCCCATCGAGGAAAACGCAATCGAAATTGATGAACACGGCGTCACCGATGTGAATGTGCCTGCCGTACTCCCACGTCACCGGCGACAGCAGGAAACTCTGCCCGAACTGGCCGAGTAGCGTCCGCAGCAATGCGCCACGATGCTCCATCTCGCTCGGCAGCAGCGCGTTGTAGGCATCGAGGCCGCGACGCGCCTCCGCCTGCAATGCGATCAGTTCCCAGTCGGGATTGGGATAGGGCTGGCCCGCCCGCATTTTCTCGTAACCGGATGTCTCTGTCATGGCTGACTCCACGAACTAGCGCCTCCCGCGGAGCGGGCGTTCTAGCGTCGCCGGCAGCCCAGGCAAGTGGGGATTTTTGCAGCCGGGGCCAAAAGAACTGCCCGGCGTTCAGCATCGGTTCAGCGAAAAGCCACTCAGGCGTCGTCGCCGCCGCCATGATCGCGCACCGGCTTGGGCGCCTCGATATTGACCTGCGGCGGCTCCGCCGCCTTCTCGCTGCCATGCGGTCGCCCGAAATCCGGCGCCGCGGTCTCCTGCCCGGCAGTAATGATCGAGCGGCGGATTGCGCGGGTGCGCGTAAACAGCGCCTCCATGCCCGGCCCATCGCCGTCGCGCACCATGGCCTGCAACTCGCCGAGATCGCCGAGAAACCGGCCCAGCATCTCCAGCACCGCATCGCGGTTGGTCAGGAACACGTCGCGCCACATCACCGGGTCGCTGGCGGCGATGCGGGTAAAGTCGCGAAACCCCGAGGCCGAGAACTTGATCACCTCCGACTGCGTGTCCGCTTCCAGATCGGCGACCGTGCCGACAATATTGTAGGCGACCAGGTGCGGCACATGGCTGGTGATCGCCAGCACCATGTCGTGGTGGGCGGGCTCCATGGTCTCCACATTCGACCCCATGGCGCCCCAGAACGACGTCAGCCGGTCGACGGCGATCGGATCGGCATCCGGGCCCGGCGTGAGGACGCACCAGCGCCCCTCGAACAGCTCCGGGAAACCCGAGGCAGGCCCGGAGTACTCGGTGCCGGCCAGCGGATGGCCGGGGACCAGGTGCACACCCTCCGGCACCAGCGGCACCAGCACATTGACCACGAACTGCTTGACCGAACCGACATCGGACAGAATGGCGCCGGGCCGCAGCGCCGGCGCGATCGACCGCATCACGGAGTCGTAGGCACCGACCGGCACGCAGAGGATGACGAGGTCCGCGCCCCGCACCGCCTCCGCCGCATCCAGCGTATAGAAATCGCCCAGCCCAAGCGTCTCGGCCTCCTTCAGCGTCTCGAACTTGCGGGTGGAAATGGCGATGCTCTTGGCCAACCCCTTGACCCGTGCCGCACGGGCGATGGAGGAGCCGATGAGGCCGATGCCGATCAGGGCGAGTTTTTCAAACATCAATCACGCACCCCCGGCGCACCGAACTCTTTGAGGACTTCAACCAGTTGTCGCATGGCCGCCTCCGGCCCGATGGATATGCGCAACCCGTTGGGAATGCCATAGACGCCGATCTCCCGCACGATCAACCCCTTGTCGAACAGTGCCTGGAACGCCGCTGCCGCGACGGTAGGGTCCGGGAACAGCGCCAGCACGAAATTGGCCTGGCTGGGCACCACGCGAATGACGTTCGAACTCAGCGCCTCTACCAGCCAGTCGCGCCACTTCCGATTGTAGTCGCGGAGCTTTGCGGTAAAGGCCACGTCGCGCGCCGCCTCGGCGGCCGCCGCCTGCCCCGGCGCATTGACGTTGAACGGTCCGCGGATCCGGTTCACAGCATCGACGACCGCCGCCGGGCCGTACATCCAGCCGATGCGCGCCGCGGCCAGCCCCATCTTCGAGAAGGTGCGCACCATCACCACGTTCTCGGCGCGGTTCACCAGCTCGATGCCGACCTCATAGTCCCCTGCCGTCACATATTCCGCGTAGGCGCTGTCGAGCACGAACAGGATATCGGGCCTGAGCGCCGCATGCAGCCGGTCGAGCTCGGCAGCGCTGAGATAGGTGCCGGTCGGGTTGTTCGGATTGGCGAGGAACAGCATTCTGGTCTTCGGCGTCACCGCTGCCAGCAGCCGATCGACGCTCGCCGTATAGTCGGCCTCGTCCGCCATCACGATCTCGGCCGAGGCGCCCTTGGTGACGATCGGATAGACCGAGAAGCCGTAGCGGCTCATCACCGCCTCATCGCCCTCGCCCAGATAGACCTGCGCCAGAAGATGCAGGATATCGTCCGAGCCATTGCCGCAGACAATCCGCTCGGGATCGAGCCCGTGCACCTCGCCCAGCGCCTGCCGCAAGGCGCGGGACGAGCCCTCGGGATAGACCTCCAGTTTGCGCGCCCATTCCTCATAGGCGGCGATGGCGCGGGGGCTGGCCCCCAGCGGCGACTCATTGGCCGAAAGCTTGACCGCCGTCACTCCAGACGCTGCCTGCGCCTTGCCTGGCGTATAGGGGGCAATACTCAAAATGCCGGGCTGCGGGGTGGGTCGGTCTGCCATGCGCTCACGGGTGTTAAAGCCGCGCGGACCATAGAGAAACCGGGATTGGAAGGCAAAGGAAAGGTATCAGCGCTTCGGCAGCGTCTCCATTGCCGCCTGCGGCGCCAGCGCCGGCACGCGGACATACCGTTCGCTCTTTTTGCGCCGCGGCACGGCGGGAAACAGTTCCTTGCGCGCCTGCACGCAGATGACCCCCGAAAACATCGGCGCCAGCAGCCGCCCCGCCCGCTCGAAAAAGCGCGCCGATTTCAGCAGCAGCGTGCGGTTCGACGGCGGCAGGAACAGCGCGTCGCGCCAGGCTTCCGGCACGAACGAGTGATCGCGCAGCAGCCGCTCCAATTGCCCCCTGCTGAACGGATACCCGTCACCGAACGGCGTATTGTCGGTCTGTGCCCAGAAGCCGCGGCGGCGCGGCACCACAACGATCAGCTTGGCGTTCGGCGCAGCGACGCGCCAGATCTCGCGCATCAGTTCCTCCGCATCGGCAACGTGCTCGAAGGCATGCACCGCAATGATGAGGTCCACCGCGGAGTCGGTCAGCGGCATTTCGAGCGGGTCGCAGAGCACTGTGTGAGACGGTCCTTCACGCGGCCAGGCGGATGATCCCTGCCGGGCCGGCATGAAGGCGAGCACCCGCTCCGCCCGCTCCAGCGTGAACCGCAGATACGGCGTCGCAAAGCCCAGCCCCAGCACCCGGAGCCCCCGTACCGGGCCGGCCAGCCGCAGGATTTCCTCCCGGATCAGGGCACGCGAAATCTTCCCCAGCGGAGATTTGTAGAAGTCGATCAGCCGCCTTACATCCGGAGTCATGGCATTGCCTCGGGTTTCGCTCTAAACTCTGCCTTGCGCCGCAACGCTTGTCATCCCCTTGCTGCGCCTGACCAATTTGAAGGACTGCGCCGTGGCTGTGATCACCGACGTTTTTATGTGCCGCTCCGACAATTACGGCTATCTGGTGCACGATGGCGAGACCGGCAAGACTGCCGCCATCGACGCGCCGGACGCCGAAGCGGTCAAGGCGGCACTGGCGCGGCGCGGCTGGACGCTGACCGATATCATCGTCACCCACCACCACCGCGACCACGTCGAAGGCATCCCGGTGCTGCGCTCCGAATTCGAGGTGACGGTGACCGGCCCGCGCGCCGAGGCCGACAAGATCCTGGGGCTCAATGTCGTCGTCCAGCCCGGCGACCGGATTGCGCTCGGCGGCACCACCTTCGACGTCATCGGCACGCCCGGGCATACGCTGGGGCATGTTGCCTACCACAACGCCGCCGACCGTCACCTGTTCAGTGGCGACGCCCTGTTCTCGCTCGGCTGCGGCAAGCTGCTGGAGGGCAAGCCCGGCCCCGCCTGGGAAGGCCTCAAGGCGCTCCGCGAGCTGCCGGACGAGACGCTGCTCTATTGCGGGCACGAGTACACCGAGGCCAATTCCCGTTTCGCCCTCAGCGTCGATCCGCGCAACGCCGCGCTCAACATCCGCGCTGCCGAGGTCAAGCGCATGCGCGAGGCCGGACGCTACACCATTCCGGTGAGCATGAAGCTCGAGAAGGCGACCAATCCCTTCCTCCGCGCCGACAATCCGGTGCTGGCGCGAGCCATGGGGCTGAGCGAGGACGTGGTGCCCTCGGCGGTCTTCGCAGCACTCCGCAAGGCCAAGGACGACTTCAGCTGATCCCGCCGCCACAATCGTCCGCCCCGATTAACCCTGAAATCGCTGGGTGGTGGTAAAACTTAACAAATCCTTGCGAACTGGCACGGCGGTTGCGACGTTGTTGTCAGGAGACGGCACACACCGTTCCAATTTGGGACAAATGTGCTGGATTGACACAGGGATTCAGACGACATGTCTCGGAACGAGCCCGAACGGGTCAATGAGCATCATCTGCCGGCGCTGACGGCCCCTGCGGCGCCGCGCCCGTCGCTGGCGCGGAGTGCGCCAAAGTCCGCCTTCATCAGCCAGTTGATCGCCGAGCGCTACCGGCTCGCCCCGCAGCGTCTCAAGCGGCAGGTGCCGCTGAACATTGCGGTTGAAACCTACCGTACCGGCAGCACGATCGCCGTCCGCCGCCTGCCAGCGGGCTTCCGCACCACGCTCGTCGTCTAGGGGCCTCACCCCATCGTCACATCGCGGCCCGCTCCGGTGATGGAGATCGTGAACCCGGCGACCACGTCGACAATGCTCATGATCATCAGGAGGAAGAACACCGAGGTCGCAGCCGCCCCGGCGAGCAGGAACTCGACCAGGAAGATGACGAACAGCAGTGTCGACACCATGTGCTCGATCACCGACGAGCGCCCGGTATTGGTCGACTTCAGCACCTCGAAGAACAGGCACACCAGCCCCAGCACGAGCAGCAGGTCGCCCGAGGTCAGCGCCCATTTCACCCCGGAAACCATCGGAATCGTGAAGACTTCGCTCGTCCAGCCAGCACCGCTGCCGCCCATGACAAGGAACACCACAGCATTGTAGATCAGAAACGGGAGCAGCAGCAGCGGCGGAATGAACACGCCGCGCGACGGCCGGCGTTCCGGCGGAATGAACACGGTACTGTCGGTCATCGTCTGCTCCTCACCTCGCGATTCGGCGACAATGGCAAAGAGTGGGTGGAGCCGCCAGCCCCGTATTGCACAAGCTCGCGACGAGGACGATATTCGCCGCAGCAACGGGAGATCGACATGGCCGATCCTGACACCAACCGGCCTCAGAGCCGCGCCGAATTGCGCGAGCAGCGCCGCGCCAACCGGCACGAACGCCGCGACATGGTCCGCAGCCTGTTCGGCGGATTGCCGCTCGGCGGGCTGATCCTTTTGGTGATCGGTGGCGTGCTGCTGGCGCGCAATCTTGGCATGCAACTGCCCGAGAACTGGTGGGCGGCATTCCTGCTGATCCCCGCCGGCGGCGCCCTCGTTGCCGCCATCCGCGCCTACCGCGTCGATGAGCG
Source organism: uncultured Alphaproteobacteria bacterium (assembly GCA_963796775.1). Lineage (GTDB taxonomy): Bacteria > Pseudomonadota > Alphaproteobacteria > Rhizobiales > Devosiaceae > Devosia_A. Next base: position 1,735,957 of record CAWCMZ010000007.1, read on the forward strand.
CTTCTCAAACCGCGTTGTCGGCTCGCTGGCCGGCGGACTGATCTTTCTGGTGCTCGCCTGCTCGCTTTATTTCGGCGTCGCCTGGGGCATTTTCTGGCCGCTGATCCTCATGTTGATCGGCGCCGGCCTGATGGCGCGCGGCTATTTCTCGCGCTGACGCCCAGCTAGATCTTCAGCGGCCCGACCATCTGCTCCGGCTTCACCTCGGCGTCGAACTCGGCGCCGGTCAGCAATCCGAGCTCGATGGCGCTTTCGCGCAGCGTGATGCCCTTCTTGTGCGCATTCTTGGCGATCTTGGCCGCATTGTCGTAGCCAATCTTGCGGTTGAGCGCCGTCACCAGCATCAGCGACTGGTTGACCAACTGCCGGATACGTCCCCGATCCGGCTCGATGCCGACGGCGCAGTGATCGTTGAAGCTCTTCGCCGCATCGGCCAGTAGGCGCACCGATTGCAGGAAATTGTAGGCGATCACCGGCTTGAACACGTTGAGCTCGAAATTGCCCTGCGATGCCGCAATGCCGATGGCGGTGTCATTGCCCATGACCTGCACCGCGACCATGGTCGTCGCCTCGGCCTGCGTCGGGTTGACCTTGCCCGGCATGATCGAGGAGCCCGGCTCGTTCTCGGGAATTGTCAGTTCGCCCAGCCCCGAGCGCGGGCCCGACGCCAACCAGCGCACGTCGTTGGCGATCTTCATCAGCGCCACGGCCAGCTGCTTCAGCGCGCCGGACGAGCCAACAAAGGCATCATGCCCGGCCATCACCGCATATTTGTTCGGCGCCGTCACGAACGGCTGACCGGTCAGCGTCGCAATCTCCGTCGCAACCGTCTCGCCATATTTGGGATGTGCATTGAGGCCCGTACCGACCGCCGTACCACCCAGCGCCAGCTCGTATAGCTGCGGCAGCGTCGCATGGATCGCCGCCAGCGCCAGGTCGAGCTGCGCCACCCAGCCGCTCATCTCCTGCCCCAGCGTCAGCGGCGTCGCATCCTGCAGATGCGTGCGGCCAATCTTGACGATGTCCATGAACTGCGTGGACTTCGAGGCGAGCGTGTTGCGCAGCAGCATGACCCGGCCAACCAGATAATTCTCGATCGCCTCGACCGCCGCGATGTGCATCGCCGTTGGGTAGGTGTCGTTGGACGACTGGCTCATGTTGACGTGGTCGTTGGGGTGCACCGGCTGCTTCGAGCCCATCACCCCGCCCGCCATTTCGATGGCGCGGTTGGAGATCACCTCGTTGACGTTCATGTTGGACTGGGTGCCCGAGCCGGTCTGCCACACCACCAGCGGGAAGTGCTCGGCCAGCTTGCCCGAAATCACCTCGTCGGCCGCATTGACGATCAGGTCCCGCGTCGCAGCGTCCATCAGCCCGAGCTTGTTGTTGGCGAGCGCCGCCGCCTTCTTGAGAATGCCGAAAGCACGGATGATTTCGGTCGGCATCTTTTCGCCGCCGATATCGAAATTGGCCAGCGAGCGTGCCGTCTGCGCGCCGTAATATTTGTCATCCGGCACATTGATGGTGCCCATCGAGTCCAATTCAACCCGCATCGCCATGCCGGATACCCCCAATCGAAAGCAGAACGGCCAGCCCCGCGAAGGACTGGCCGCTGAAATGTCAGATGAGCGGCAAGGAGCCTTAGCTCTTGCGCGGCTCGAGGATCTGCCGGCCGCGATACATGCCGGTCTTCAGGTCGACGTGGTGCGGACGGCGCAGTTCGCCCAAATCCTTGTCCTCGACATAGGTCGCGGAGGCCAGCGCATCGGCGGAGCGGCGGAATCCGCGCTTCATCGGCGAGGTCTTGCGTTTTGGCACGGCCATGTTCGTTACTCCGTCTTCAATAGCGTTCCGCCGCGTCGGGCGGTCAACAGACGTCGGTCTGTCAGGATTGGGCGGTTCTATAGAGAATTTGCCGCCGCTTGGCTAGTCGGAATTGCGGGCACCTCGCTTGCCCGGCGTCAGGGGATTGGCTAGCACTGCCACATGACTGATTTCGATACAGAACTTGCCGCCTGCGCCGCCGATATCGAAGCGGCACTGGACCGGTTGCTGACCGCCGATGGCCTGTCCGGCCCCGGCCTGCCCCCGGACCGGCTGCTGGCGGCGCTCCGGCATGGCTCGCTCAATGGCGGCAAGCGCCTGCGGCCCCTGCTGGTACGGCAGGCTGCGGGCATTTTCGGCATCCCCCCCGCGCAGAGCCTGGTGGCCGGCCTCGCGGTGGAGGTGCTGCACGGCTATTCCCTGATCCACGACGATCTGCCCGCCATGGACGACGACGACCTCCGGCGCGGCCGCCCCACCGTTCACAAGGCCTATGACGACGCCACCGCCATCCTCGCGGGTGACGCTCTGTTAACCCTGGCGTTCGGCCTCCTCGCCCGCGACGACTGCCACCCCGATGCCGCAGTGCGCATCCGGCTCGTTGCCGAACTGGCAGCCGGCAGCGGCGCCGGCGGCATGGTGGGCGGCCAGATGCGCGACATCGAAGGCGAGGCCACCGGACTTAACGAAGCCGGGATTTCCGCCATGCAGGCAATGAAGACCGGGGCGCTGATCCGCGCCGCCGTGCGCATCGGCGCCATCCTCGGCGGCGCCTCGGACACCGCCCTGGCTCAGCTCACCGAGTTCGCCGAACTCGGCGGCCGCGCCTTCCAGCTCGCCGACGACCTGCTCGACGTCACCGCATCGACCGAGCGGCTGGGCAAAGCCACCGGCAAGGACCAGGCGATGGGCAAGCAGACCATCGTCTCGCGCATTGGCGTTGAGGCAGCGCAGCGCCGCCTCGGCAACCTCACCCACGACGCCTTGACGGCCCTGCTGCCGTTTGGCGAGGAAGCCGATAGCCTCCGCGCCACGGCGCGCTATTTCGCCACGCGGGAAAATTGACCAGATGAGCCTCGAAACCGTCCGCGCTGACCTTCTGGCCCGCGCCCCCGATCTTGCCGTGATCGTCACCGACGCCAGCACCGCGACTGTGCAACTTGCCGCAGCTGTGCATGGGGTACAGCCGGGCCAGATCGCAAAAACCCTCGCCATCCGCGTCGGCGAGGAGGAATTCCTGCTGGTCACCCGCGGCGATGCACGCCTCTCCAACCAGAAGGCCAAGGCGGCCTTCGGCGGCCGCCCGCGCATGCTGGGGCCCGAAGACGTGCTGCGCCTCACCAGCCATCAGGTCGGCGGCGTCTGCCCGTTCGGCCTGCCCGCGCCGCTGACCATCTATTGCGACACCTCGCTTCGCGTCTATGACGAAGTGATCCCCGCCGGCGGCGACACCCATGCCTCGGTGCGCCTCCCCGTTGCGCGGCTGGCCGAACTGTGCGGCGGCAGATGGGCGGACGCCTGCGATCCGCCGGTAGCAGGCTGAGGCAACCCCTTGTCCATCGCCCAACTGGCACTCTACGCCATCACCACCATAAACGTCCTCGTCGCGGCGGGCTTCGCCATCGCCGGTCTGATCCGCCCCGACTTCGTTGCCCCCGGCACGCAGACCGAAAGCTCGCGCATCTTCGCCCTCTATGCCGCGGCCCGGACGCTACCCCTCGCCGTCATCACCATAGCCGCGATGCTCGGCGGCCCGCTGATCGCGATCATCTGGCTCGGCACCCTCGCCGGCGTCGTGCAACTGGTCGATGGCTATGTCGGCATGATGCAGAAAGACCCCGGCAAGACCTGGGGCCCGATCGCGATCGGCGTGCTGCAGTTCGTCGCGCTGGGCGCAGTCACGTATTACGGCTGACCATGCGGACCGCATGATCCACAAAAAGAAAGGCACGCCCGGGTGGGCGTGCCTTGGTTCGCTGACGCTGTGAACTTAGCGGACGCGATACGACGAGATGATGTCGTTGTTCCGTCCATTCAACTGCGCCCTGCTGCGATCCAGGGTGGCGCAACGGCCGTTGAAACCGAAGTCCTCGCAGACCTTCACCTGTGCATCACCGATCACACGGATCGACGAGATGCGGTCATTGAACGAGCCGAGGCTGCGATCCGCACGGCCGGGGCGCGCGCAGAAGCTGGCGCCGCGATAGTTGAAGTCCTCGTAGAAGCACACGCGGCCCGTATGACGGCCCGGACGCGGATTGAGGTCGCCGCCATTACCGATCGAAAAGCCGAACCCGTTCGTCGAAAAGCTGAAGTTCACGTCAGGCTGATTGCGCGTGTCGCGCGGCGGCCGTTCGGGCTGTGTCGGACGCGACGTCTGGCCGGTATCGGTCAGATAGCGCGCCGACACCCAGCCGTCGGGACCGTTATGAGCGATCAGGCACCAGCCACTTGTCTGGCACCGCTGCACGTCCACGCGCTCGCCCGAGTACAGCGTATCAACGACCGTGTAGTTCGTGCTCGGTCCCGAGCGCACGTGAAGTGCGGTGGTAGATTCGGTTGCAGCAGCCGCAGTTACGGCACCGACAGAAAGCACGGCCGCAACAGCCATGGATTTAATAAACGACATTGAATCGTTCTCCTCACAGGTAAGATTGATGCACCCCGTGATAGGGCAACCACTCAATCCACGTGAGGTTCCGAAAAAGATCGGAAAAAAGGCCGCTATTCGGCAGCAGTGCTTTCGGGTTGCTTCGCGCCCTGCCCGAAGCGCTTTTCGATGTAGTCGGCAACCATCACTTTGAACTGGTCGGCCACGTCGGCACCGCGCAGCGTTGCGACCTTCTTGCCTTCGATGAACACCGGGGCCGCCGGCTGCTCGCCGGTGCCGGGGAGCGAGATGCCGATATCGGCCTGCTTGGATTCGCCCGGCCCGTTGACGATGCAGCCCATCACCGCGACCGACAGCGCCTCGACACCTGGATAGCGTTCCTTCCAGTCCGGCATCGAGGTCGAGAGGTGCGTCTGGATGTCCTGCGCCAGCGACTGGAACACCGTGGACGTGGTGCGCCCGCATCCCGGACACGCCGCGACCACCGGCAGGAACTGCCTGAAGCCCATGGTCTGCAGCAGCTCCTGCGCCACCTTCACCTCGGTGGTGCGATCACCGCCCGGCTCGGGAGTGAGCGAGATGCGGATGGTGTCGCCAATGCCCTGCTGCAACAGGATGCCCATCGCTGCCGACGACGCGACGATCCCCTTCGACCCCATGCCCGCCTCGGTCAGCCCCAGGTGCAGCGCATAGTCGCAGCGTGCCGCGAGATCCTGATAGACCGCGATCAGGTGCTGCACGTCCGAGACTTTGGTCGAAAGGATGATCCGGTCGCGCCCCAGCCCGATCTCCTCCGCCCGCTGCGCCGACAGCAGCGCCGACTGGATGATCGCCTCGCGCTGCACTGCGGCGGCCGAAATCGGTGTCGCGGATACGGCGTTCTCGTCCATCAGCCGGGTCAGCAGTTCCTCGTCGAGCGAGCCCCAGTTGACCCCGATGCGCACCGGCTTGCCATACCTGATGGCCAGCTCGATCAGCGTCGCGAACTGCGTGTCGCGCTTCGCCTTGAACCCGACATTTCCCGGATTGATGCGGTATTTGTCGAGCGCTTCGGCGCACGCCGGATGGTCGGTCAAAAGCTTGTGGCCGATATAGTGGAAGTCGCCGATGATCGGCACATTGATACCGCGCCCGCGCAACCGGTCGCGGATGTGCGGCACGGCGGCGGCGGCTTCGTCGCGGTCGACCGTGATGCGGACCAGTTCCGATCCGGCGCGGTGCAACTGCGCGATCTGGCGCACCGTGCCTTCGATATCGGCAGTGTCGGTGTTGGTCATCGACTGCACGACGATCGGCGCCCCACCGCCCACCATCACCCCGCCGACATTGACACCAACCGCTTGCCTGCGTCCGAGAGCGCTCATCTTCACCTCATTGGCTCAGCAAATATGCCTTTGATGACACTTGCGCAACATGGCGGACGTCAGCTTGTCGCCGCCAGCGCCGCGCCGGCCACCACCAGCGCCGCACCGGCGAGGAGACGCAGCCCCGACACACCCTCATGCTCGCGAAACACCACGAAGCCTAGCAGCACTGTCACCAGCGTCGAAATCACCGTGATCGGGGCGATCAGTGAGATCGGCGCGGCGAAACGCTGCAGCGCAAGGCAGATGGCGCCCACCGCGATGGCGAACAGCAGCCCGGCGCCGAGCGCCAGCGGTATCCCGCCGCCACCCCACCCGCTCTCGCCCAAGACGGTCCGGAGGGCGAAGCCACAGGCGAGCAGCATCAGCCCGTCATAGATCATGTAGCTGCCGGCCCCGACGCCGGCCAGCACGGCGCCCTTCTGCAGCACGGCGGAAATGCCGAAGGCGAAGGCGGGGATCAATCCGCCGATGACAATGATCCAGATACGATCCATCGATCGCTCCTGTGTTGGTGAGGGAAACGACAAAAGCCCGCGAAACGGGCGAAGAAACTGAGGGGGGAAAAGTGGCGCGGAGGGCCTGCGCCGGGGTCGACGGCTTCGCGTCGACTGCGCAACACTAGCCCAGCTCCCGCCTGAAAACCAGTGCCACAAGGACTGCCAGGGATCTCGCGGACTGGCACGGGTCTAGGCAGAGCAGGCCCAACATCAGCCGGCACTTGAAATGGGTCTCCGTCACTCCCAAGTGAACTGCATGAGATCCGTCCGACCAACAGTGCTTGACCGTATTCTGCGCTTCCGCGATGAGCTCGTCGTGCTCTGGCGCGCCTTTCTGGCGCCCGAAACGCCGCTGCACCTCAAGGCATTGATGCTGCTGGTGCCGCTCTACCTGCTGAGCCCCATCGACCTCATTCCCGACGTCGTCCCGGTGTTGGGCTGGATTGACGACGCGCTGATCATCCCGCTGCTGGTCAGCTGGATCGTCAGCCTGCTGCCGCGGGCGGAGCCGATCCGCCGGGCGCCGGACGGCGCCAAGGTGATCGACGGAACCTACCGCCGCCGCTGAGCCGTTTCGGCATGCTTGCTGCCAGTTTCTGACAGCTGGCAATGGCACGGTCTGCCGACAAGCGGGAGACAACCTTGAGCCGATACTGGATCGCCGTCGCCTCGGCCGAGCACGCGCGCCGCGGACGTGCCGGTTTCATGCAGGTGAACCACGGCAAGCGGGCGCCGCTGCGCCGCATCTCCGCCGGTGATGGCGTCGTCTACTACTCCCCCACCGGGACATTTCGCGGCAGGGACAAACTGCAGGCCTTCACGCTCATCGGCCGCGTGCGCGACGACGCGCTCTACGAGGGGCACATGAGCGAGGGCTTCACACCGTGGCGTCGCAATGTCGACTATGCCGACGCCCGGGACGCGCCGATTGCCCCGCTGCTCGACACGCTCGAGTTCACCCGCGGCCGCAGCAACTGGGGCTACCAGATGCGTTTCGGGCTGTTCGAGATCAGTGAAACAGACTTCCGCGCCATCGCCGATGCCATGCACGCCGAAATTTGATCACTCGAACCGGATCAGCAGATCCTTGGCATCGATCTGATCGCCCGGCTTCACGGTCACCTCGGCAACGACGCCGTCCGCCTCGGCATGAATGGCCGTTTCCATCTTCATCGCCTCGATCGACAGCAGCACATCGCCCGCCGTCACTTTCTGGCCCTGCTTGATGGCAAGCGAAGAAATGACACCCGGCATCGGCGCGCCCACCTGCTTGGAATCGCCCAGCGCCGCCTTGGCCCGCACCACGATCTCGCCGGCCTTCAGCCTGTCCGGTACACTGATGTTGCGCGGCTGGCCGTTGAGATCGAAGAACACGCGGACGAGACCCTTGTCGTTCGTCTCGGCACGCCCGAGGTAGTTGAGCACCAGCGTCTTGCCGCGCTCGATCTCGACAAAGATTTCCTCACCCTGCTCCAGCCCATAGAAATACACCGGTGTCGGCAGCACTTCCGTCGGGCCATAGCGATCCTGCGTCTTGAGGAAGTCCGAAAAGACCTTCGGATACATCAGGTATGACGCCAGGCGTCTGTCGTCGATCTCCTCACCCGACTCCTTCGCGATCTTCGCCCGCTCAGCCTCCAGGTCGACATCCTTGAGGTACGAGCCCGGCCGCGCCGTGAGCGGCGTCTTGCCCTTCAGCACCTTCGTCTGCAGTGCCTCCGGGAAGCCCCCCGGCGGCTGGCCCAGATCACCCATGAAGAACCCGACCACGGAATCCGGAAACGACACGTCGCGCGCCGGATCTTCCACGTCGGCCCGCGTCAATCCGGACGACACCATCGCCAGCGCCATGTCGCCCACCACCTTTGACGACGGCGTCACCTTGACGATGTCGCCGAACATCTGGTTCACGTCGGCATAGGTCTGCGCCACCTCGTGCCAGCGCGATTCGAGCCCGAGCGAGCGCGCCTGCTCCTTGAGATTGGTGAACTGCCCGCCCGGCATTTCGTGCAGATAGACCTCCGAAGCACCGGAGCGAAGATCGCTCTCGAAGGCGCGGTACTGCGTCCGCACGGCCTCCCAGTAGAACGAGATTTCACGGATCGCTTTGGTATCGAGTCCCGGATCGCGCGGCCCATCCTTCAGCGCTGCGACAATCGAGCCCAGCGTCGGTTGCGAGGTGGTGCCCGAGAGCGCGTCCATTGCCGCATCGACCGCATCGACACCCGCGTCGACCGCAGCAATGATCGTCGCCGAGGCGGCGCCCGACGTGTCGTGTGTGTGGAGATGGATCGGGAGGCTGATTTCGGTCTTCAGCGTCTCGATCAGCTTCTTCGCAGCTGCCGGTTTCAGCAGCCCCGCCATATCCTTGAGCCCCAGCACATGCGCGCCGGCGGCCTCCAGCTCCTTGGCCAGCGCCACGTAATATTTGAGATCGTACTTGGCCCGGTTCGGGTCGAGCATGTCGCCGGTGTAGCAGATGACGCCTTCGCACACCTTGTCGGCGGCGATCACTGCATCCATCGAGACACGCATGTTCTCGACCCAGTTGAGGCAGTCGAAGACGCGGAAGACGTCCACCCCGCCCTTGGCCGCCTGCTCGACGAAGAAGCGCACCACATTGTCGGGATAATTGGTGTAGCCGACGCCATTGCTGCCGCGCAGCAGCATCTGCGTCAGAATGTTGGGCGCGCCCTCGCGCACCTTCTGCAGCCGCTCCCACGGGTCCTCGTTGAGAAAGCGCATGGCGACGTCGAATGTCGCGCCGCCCCAGCATTCGAGCGAGAACAGGTTCGGCAGCCCGCGCGAATAGGCCTCGGCGATGCGGGTGATGTCGAATGAGCGCATGCGCGTCGCGAGCAGGCTCTGATGCGCATCGCGCATCGTGGTGTCGGTGATCAGCACCTGCTTCTGCGCCTTCATCCAGCGCGCCAGCCCACGCGGCCCATCGCGGTCGAGCACCTGCCGGCTGCCTTCGACAATCAGCAGCGGCTCGTAGGACGGCACCAGCGGCTCCGCTGCATCGGCGGGCGGCCGCGGCCGGTCGCGCACTTCCGGATGACCATTGACGGTGACATCAGCAATGTACGTCAAGAGCTTGGTGGCACGGTCCTTGCGGCGACGGAAATCGAACAGCACCGGCGTCGTATCGATAAACCGCGTGGTGTAGCGGTTGTTGACGAAATCCGGGTGCGTGATGATGTTTTCGAGAAAAGCCAGATTGGTTGCAACCCCGCGGATGCGGAACTCACGCAGCGCGCGGTGCATGCGGGCGATGGCTTCCTGCGGCGACGGCGCCCAGCAGGTGATCTTCTCGAGCAGCGGATCGTAGAACCGGGTGATGATCGCACCGGCATAGGCGGTGCCGCCGTCGAGCCGCACCCCAAAGCCGGTGGCCTCGCGATAGGCGGTGATCCGGCCGTAGTCTGGAATGAAGTTCTCTTCCGGATCCTCGGTGGTCACCCGGCACTGGATGGCGTGGCCGTTGAGCTTGATGTCCTTCTGCAGCGGCACGCCCGATTCCGGCGTTCCGATCACCGCACCTTCAAGCAGCTTGATCTGCGCCTTGACGATGTCGATGCCGGTAACAACTTCGGTCACCGTGTGCTCGACCTGGATGCGCGGGTTCACCTCGATGAAGTAGAATTTGTTGGTATCGGCATCCATCAGGAACTCGACCGTGCCGGCACCGCGATAGCGCGCCGCATTGCCCAGTTTCAGCGCCGCATCGGTCAGCTCGGTGCGCACCTCCTGCGACAGATAGGGCGCCGGCGCCCGCTCCACCACTTTCTGGTTGCGCCGCTGCACCGAGCAGTCGCGCTCGAACAGATGCACCAGATTGCCGTGATCATCGCCGATCAGCTGCACCTCGACATGGCGGGCCCGCTCGATCAGCTTTTCGAGATACATCTCGTCCTTGCCGAACGCGGCCTTTGCCTCGCGCTTGCCCTCCGAGACCTCGGCCTTCAGATCCTTCTCGGCACGGATTGTGCGCATGCCGCGCCCGCCGCCGCCCCATGACGCTTTCAGCATCAGCGGATAGCCGATTTCGTTGGCCATCTTCGCCACTTCGGTCATGTCGTCGGGCAGTGGGCCGGTGGCCGGCACCACTGGCACGCCGGAGCTGATCGCCATGTTGCGCGCCGCGACCTTGTTGCCCAGGTCGCGCATCGTCTGCGCCTTCGGCCCGATGAAGATGATGCCGGCGTCCTCGCAGGCGTCGGCAAATTCCGGGCTCTCCGACAGCAGCCCGTAGCCAGGATGAATGGCATCGGCGCCGGAGACCCGGGCAATACGGATGTACTCGTCGATTTGCAGATAGGCCTCGACCGGGCCCTTGCCCTTGCCGATCAGATACGCCTCGTCCGCCTTGAACCGGTGCAGCGCCAGCTTGTCCTCTTCGGCGTAGCAGGCGACGGTCTTGAGCCCCAGCTCATTGGCGGCGCGAAACACCCGGATGGCGATTTCGCTGCGGTTGGCGACGAGGATTTTCTTGATTGACATCGATGTAACCCGAGCAAGAGGGGAAGATGGGCAGGGCGCCCGCTTGGGTAGGCACGGCCGTAGCTATTTCTGGCTGAGATGTCCCGACAGATGGGATACGTCGTACCCCGCGTTCGCCGCCGCCGAAATGATTTCGGCCGCCGGACGTCTTGCCCGCCTGGCTCAGCGCCCACAGCGTCGTCGACCGCGTGCCGACTGCGGCAGTAGCAGAACACTGGGCCGGCGCTCCCCTCGAGCACCGACTTGGTTCTTTCGACCATGTCGGGCGAAACCCCGTCACGCCCGAGCGGGATGAAGTGATAGACGAGGCCGGCCTCCTGCGCCGCCTTCTCGATGACGTCGCCATCCGGCTGGTCCGGCGATTCTCCGTCGGGGCGGTTGTTGACGATGGCGACGAAACCGGCGGCTTTGATGGCCTTCACGTCTTCCGGGCTGATCTGCGGCGATACGCTCACGTGATCGTTGATCCGCTTCAATTCCAAATCGTTATCTCCCGCTGGAGCCGGTGGCTCCAAAATCGGCCGGCACTGCTTCCCACAGCCTTTATATCCATGCGGCGAATAGAGAAGCAACTGCGCCGAAGCGCGGACCTCACGCGGCGGCGCTGACCGTAGCGGGAACAGTGACGAGGCGGGGCGCGGCCGGCCGGCCAGGCAGAGAGACCTGCAGCTGTATGCTGCCGAGAGAAACCAGCAGCGCGGCTTACTTGGCGATCGGCTTGCCGATCCAGGGCTGCCAGATTTCGCCGCGTGCCGCGACAAACGCGTCGGCGACGGATTCGATGCGTCGCGCCGGGCTGGTTGAGATTCTGCAGCAGCGCGTTCATTTCGGCGAACGGCATCTTGGCGCGCTGGAAATAGGTCGCAACCTCCGGGGCGCTCGAGATAGACCCAGTCGGCAAGCGCGATGATCACCGGATCGGGGGCATAGCTGGTTGGCGCCGGAGTGGGGCAGGCAAGCTTGCCCGCGCACACGAACGCGTCCTTGTTGAAGGGCCCGAGATCGATCGGCTTGAAACCGAACTGCGCCAGCACGGCATTCGGCTGCCAGTAATAGAAGACGATCGGCTCCTTGCGGCCCACCGCTTCGGCAATCAGCGTATCGAGTTCGAACCGGTTGGCCGGCTCGACCACGTCGAAAATCTGCTCGAGCCCGTTGGCGCGCAGCAGGTTGCGGTTGACCACCGCACAGCCCCAGTCGGGCGGGCAGGAGATGAACTTCCCCCTCTTGCCCGCCTTGCTGAACACCCCGGCATTGGCCTTGAGCGCTGCGGCGCTGCTGATCTCGGGATGCGCCGCGGTCACATAGTCGGGCACGAACCAGCCCTCGAACACCGGCTCGGCATAAGCCGGCCCGGCCTGCCGCACCTGTCTGCGCTTTCATCGCAGCGTTCCAGATGTCGGCCACCCGCGAGATCCACATCTCCGGCGCCACGCCGGGCTGGCCGGTCGAGCCCATCGACGATCCGGTGGCCGCGAGGTCGCCGGGCACCACCTGGACGCTGCAGCCGAAATTGGCCGTCAGCAGCCGTGCGTGGATTTCCGCCAGCAGCGCCGCAGACGGCCACTGCATGCGGGCGATGGTGATCGGCTGGTCGCCGCAGGGGGCTGGAGCTTCATCTGGTGCTTCTGCGCCACCGGCGGCCGCGTTTCCGTCGCCGCTCGACGTCTCGCCAACGGGCTTTCCCAGCGTGACGATGGAGCTTTCCTGCGCCCCGGCGGGCTGCACCATGGCCGGCGCGAGCAGCAGGAGAACGACGAGGGGGCCGAAGAAATGCCGCATGAAAAAGGAGGTTCCGGCGCGTCCGATGCCGCGATCCATAGTCAAGGCCCTCCCATTAAGCAACATAGCCGGAGCTTTGACCAAGCGATCAAATCCGAATGACTCTGCGCGCTGAATGTGCAATATCGGCGGCAGCGGGGCGCTTTTTGCGCCCCCAATCAACGTCGCCCGGGTCGAAGACGCTCCACGAAGGAGACTGCGGGCCGGGTGACCTTTGCAGAGGGACATACATGCAAAAATTGAAGACTTTCCTTACTGCGGCAGTTGCGGGCACCGTGCTTTTGGCTGCGGTTCCGGCTATCGCCGGCGACGTCAACCGTCGGCATCCTCGGCGATATCACCGGCCCGATCGAAAGCCTTGCGCCGCCGATCGTTGCCGGCGCCCAGCTTGCTTTCGACGAAGTCAACGCCCAGGGCGGCATCCTCGGCGGCAGCGGCAAACTGATCGTCGTGACCGGCGACTCCGCCTGCGACCCCTCGGTTGCCGGCCCTGCTGCCGACAAGCTCGTGAACACTGACAAGGTCACCGCCATCGTTGGCGCCTTCTGCACCGGCGCCACCATCGGTGCTGCCACCGCGGCAGGCATCCCGGGCGGCGTGGTCCAGATTTCGCCGTCGGCTTCGGCCCCGGCGCTGACCACCCTCGAAGACAATGATCTGGTGTTCCGCACCACTCCGTCGGATGCCTTCCAGGGCGTCAAGCTGGCCGACCTCTTGACCCAGAAGGGCGTCAAGGACGTTGCCGTCACCTACGTGAACAACGACTACGGCAAGGGCCTCGCGGACGTTTTCGTCAAGCAGTTCGAAGCCAATGGCGGCAAGGTCGCGGCCAACGTCTCGCATGAGGACGGCAAGGCCGACTATCGCGCCGAACTCGGCACCCTTGCCGGTTCGGGCAGCACCAATCTGGTGCTGATCGGCTACGCTTCCGGTTCGGCCCACACCATCCTGCAGCAGGCTGTGGAAGCGGGCGACTTCACCGTCTTCTTCGGCGTTGACGGCGTCATCGGCGACGATCTCTTGACCGGCATCGATCCGGCTGCCGTCGAAGGCCTCGTTGCCACCCGCGCCGGCGCCTATGCTGGCGAGTCTGCCGACATCTACAAGAAGCTGGCGACCGACGCCGGCCAGGACCCGGCCGCGACCTATGCACCGCAGGCCTATGATGCCGCCTTCCTCCTCGCCCTCGCGATCGAGAAGAATGGCACCGCTGATCGTGCCGGCCTCAACAAGGCGCTGCGTGACGTGGCCACCGCTCCGGGCGAGAAGATCCTTCCCGGCGAGTGGGCCAAGGCTGCTGCGCTGATCAAGGACGGCAAGGACATCGACTATGAAGGCGCCGGTGGCCCTGCCGAGTTCGACGCCAACGGCGACGTCGACGGCGTCATCGTCGAGGTCGACGTCAAGGGTGGCAAGTTCGAGGAAATCGGCCCGGTCAAGTGATCGGTCCAGTGCTTCGCGCCTCACGCGAAGCAACTTCATTGAAGAGGCCCGGGGGCACTGTCCCCGGGCCTTTTGCTTGCAAGCCGCGCCTATGAGACCTGGCCGTCGAGGCCGGGGGAGTTTCGCCATGCCGCGCCGTCCCCGCTGTCACGTCCGCAGCTTTGAATGCCTCCTTGACAAGAGACCGTTGGTCTCATAATTAGAGACCAACGGTCTCTTACTCAGAGGAGTGCCATGCGCACCTGGACCACCGCCGATATCCCGGATCAGACCGGCAAGACCGCCATCGTCACCGGCGCCACAGGTGGCCTCGGCTACGAAACGGCGCTGGCACTCGCCGCTGCCGGCGCCGATGTCGTCCTCACCGGCCGCAACGCAAAAAAGGGCGACGACGCCCTCGCCCGCATTCGCTCATCCTATCCCGATGCACGGATCATCTTTGAGCTGCTCGACCTCGCCAGCCTCGACTCAGTCGCGGACTTCGCACGTCGCTTCTCCGCTCGGCACGATCATCTCGATCTGCTGGTCAACAATGCGGGGGTAATGGCACCGCCGCGGCGCCAGTTGACCGGCGACGGGTTCGAGCTTCAGTTCGCCACCAACTATCTGTCGCACTTTGCACTCACCGCCCGCTTGCTGCCGCTGCTGATGGCCGCGCCTCGTGCGCGCGTCGTGCCGCTCTCCAGCGTCGCGGCGCGGCAGGGCAGGATCGACTTCGCCAACCTGCAATCCCAGCGTGACTACACGCCCATGGTTGCCTACAGCCAGACGAAGCTCGAATGCCTGATGTTCGCCTTCGAGTTGCAACGCCGGAGCGACGCCAATGGCTGGGGCATCACCAGCATCGCCGCACATCCGGGCGTCTCGCGCACCGAGCTTGTTGCCAACGGCATGGGCGACTCCAGCCCCGCAGGCTTTGCAAGGCGGCACTTCTCGTTCCTGTTCCAGCCGGTGCCGCAGGGTGCGCTGCCGACGCTCATGGCGGCCACCGATCCGCAGGCCAAACCGGGCGGCTACTATGGCCCGCAGGGCCTTCTCGAAATGCGCGGCCGCCCCGGCGAGGCCTCACCCCCCGGCCAGTCTCTCGACGAAGCAGTGGCGCACAGGCTATGGGACATCTCCGAGGAGTTGAGCGGCATCCACTTCCCCATCGGCCAACGCGCGGCATAAACTGGACCCATGAACGAGACCCCCAGCTTCCAGCGTGCGCGCAAGCCCGAGGAGATCGAAGCCCGCCGCGAAACCCTGCTCAAGGCGGCAGCCGAGCTGTTCGATACCGAAGGTCCGCACGGTGCGGGCCTCAATGCCATCGCAGCCAAGGCCGGCTTCAGCAAGTCCAATGTCTATCGCTATTTCGAGAGCCGCGAGCAGGTGCTGCTCGAGCTCTTCCTTGACGAGATGGCTGCCCTGGTGCCCGCATTCTGCGCCGGAATCGAGGGGGTGCCGGCCGGCGACACGCCGGCCCTCGCTGCAGTCATTGCGGACGAGTTCATCGGCCGGCCGCGTCTTGGCCGCTTGACGGCAATTCTTACGGGCACGCTGGAAGCCAATGTGTCCGAAGCAACGATCATGCACACCAAGCGCACCATGGGGGCGCAGACGCGCCGGCTGGCCGAGACGATCCATTCGAAACTGCCCGCTGCCAGCGTTGCCGATTGCCTCTGGTCGGTGTCGATGATCGGCACGCTGGTGGCTGGCATGTGGCCGGCGGCGCATCCGTCCGCGGCGGCGGCGCGCGTTCTGGCGCGCGACGAATTCGCAGCGTTCCGGCCGAACATCGAACGCGACCTGAAGCGGGCCGCCCTGGCTCTGCTCGAGAGCATCCGGCGTTAGGCGTCGCGCCGCACCACTTCGGGAATGAGCCCCTTGGGCGCATAGCGCAGCGCCACCGTTATGACCACGCCGAGCACGAACACGCGCATCTGCAGCGAGCGCGAATCGATGTCGGGGATCTCCCCCCAGCCCATGCTGGTTCCCCAACTGCTGATCACCGCAAACAACTGCTGACTCACTGGCGCAGAAATCACCCACACCAGATAGATGAAGATCGAGCCGAGCAGCACGCCCCAATTGTTGCCCGCGCCGCCCACAATCACCATCACCCAGATCAGAAAGGTGTTCTGGATCGGCTGGTAGGCGCCGGGATCGAAAATCTGCAGCATCGAGGTCAGCATGGCCCCGCCAACGCCCATCAGCACCGCGCCCAGCACGAAGATTTCGAGCTGCCGGCCGGTGACATTCTTACCCATCGAGTTGGCCGCGATGTGGTTGTCGCGGATAGCCCGCATCATCCGGCCCCATGGCCCTCGATAGGCGCGCTGTACCAGGAACAGCACCAGTGCCAGCACCACGAAGGTGACCAGCAGATAACCGGCGCGCGCGTAGATGAATGAATTGTCGATGCTGACCCCGATCGCCTGCAAATCCTGTGGTGCCGGCACCGGCCAGGGGATCGGCGACACGGTCAGCGTGCCGCGCGTCAGCCAGTCCATATTCTTGATCAGCGCACGGACGATCTCCGAAATGCCGATCGTCGCGATCGCCAGATAGTCGGTGCGCAGCCCCAGGCTGATCTTGCCGATGATGTAGGCGACAGCAGCCGCCAGAATGCCGCCGAACACCCAGCCGAGCAGCGGATGCAGCCCCAGCCCGCCGACAAAGCCGGCGTTGGCTTCGATGTAGGCAGCGGCCGGATCGATTTGGCTGCGATAGACGATGTAAGCGACAACCCAGCAGACAACGATCAGTGCGGTTTTCCAGTTGCCCTTTATGCCGATACGATCCGCCTTGCGGGCTCCCCACACCAGCACCAAGCCGCCGAGGAACGCCAGCAGCGCCCGCCCCAGCATAAGCGGACCATCGCCGGACCAGAACGCATCATTGACCGGGTAGGAGACGAACGTGGTGGCAAAGCCCCCCAGCATGATGAAACCCATGATGCCGAAGTTGAACAGCCCGCCATAGCCGAACTGGATGTTGAGCCCGAGCGCTACCAGCGCGAAGGCGCTCGCCTGCAACATCAGCAGTGAGATGTTGGCGACGCCCTGCCAGAGCGCGATCAGGACAATGAAGACGATCAGTCCGAGATAGAGCAGAAATGCCCGCGTCGTGTGGGAGAGCCCGCTCACGTTGAAGCTCCCTTGAAGATGCCGGTCGGCCGCACCAGCAGCGTAATGACGAGGATCACGAAGGCGACGGTCAGCTTGTACTCGGTCGGCACGATCGTGAGGTCCGTCGGCAGCACCAGCCATTCGGGCAGCACCGCCTGCAGCGGCCTGAGCAGCGTCGCCCAGTTGAACACCGACATCGTCTCGGCAAAGCCGAGCAGGAACCCGCCGGCAATGGCGCCATAGGCCTGCCCCAGCCCCCCGACGATCGCGGCGGCAAAGATCGGCAGCACGATGTTGAACGCCAGATCCGGCTTCAGCGACACATCAAGCGACAGCATGGTTCCGGCGGCACAGGCCAGTGCGCCGGCGATGATCCAGGTCACCCGCACCACCAGCTTGGTATTGATCCCGGAAACCTGTGCCAGGTCGGCGTTGTCAGCCATGGCGCGCATCGCCTTGCCGAGCCGCGAGCGGGTGAGGAAGAAATGCAGTGCAATGCACACGGCGGCCGTCACCAGCACCATCAGCAATTGCGGTTCGGTGAAGGTGATCGGTCGCGCCCCGCCGAACATCGACATGTCGATCCGGATGATCGTCTTGATCTCGCCGCTGTCGAAAAAGCTGTAGGTGCCAGTGCCGAAGAACAGCCGGATCAGCCCCTGGATAATCAGCGTCACGCCGATCGAGGCAATCAGCAACGTCACTGGCCGTGCGCCGCGTTTTCGCAGCGGCGCGTAGAATCCCTTGTCGATCCCGAGCGAGATGACTGCGGTGATCACCATGGCGACGGGCAGCACCAGGAAGCCGGTCGGGATCGGCGCAGCGATGCCGTAATGCGCGCAGGCCAGCGCCAGCAGAAACGACACGAATGCGCCCAGCGTCATCAGGTCCCCATGCGCAAAATGCGCAAACCGCAGGATGCCGAAGATCAGCGTCACGCCAATCGCTCCGAGCGCGTAGATCGACCCCAGCACCGCGCCGGAAATGAGCACCTTGTTGATGAAAAAGATCAGCTCGTTCATGTGCCGCCCTAACCGCCCAAAAAGCTCTTCGCAACGTCCGGGTCGGCAATCAACTCGGCGCCCGTACCGGTGAAGCGGTTCTGCCCGCTGGCGAGCACGAAGCCACGCGAGGCGAAGGCCAGCGCCTGCCTGGCGTTCTGCTCGACCATCAGGATGGCGACGCCCGCCTTGTTGACCCTGACGATGGTCTCGAAGATCTCGATCACATAGCGCGGGCTGAGACCGGCCGAAGGCTCGTCGAGCATCAGCAGCTTCGGCTGGCTCATCAACGCCCGCCCCATGGCCACCATCTGACGCTGCCCCCCCGACAGTTCGCCCGCTTCCTGGCGCCGCTTCTCGCGCAGCGGCGGGAACATCTCGTAGACGCTCTCCAGCGTCGCCGAAAAATCGTCGGTACGCGTGAACGCCCCCATTTCGAGATTCTCCTCGACGCTCATCGAGGTGAAGACGTTCTTCTCCTGTGGCACGAAGCTGAGCCCCATCGGCACCAGCTTGTCGGGCAGCGAGTTGGCGATCTCCTGTCCCATGAATTTCACTGTCCCGGCGCTCACCCGCAGCAACCCGAAGATCGCCTTGAGCGTCGTCGATTTGCCCGCGCCGTTCGGCCCCACGATCACCCCGATGTCGGATTGCTCGATGGCGATGTTGACGCCATTGAGGATCGGCGCCCCGCCATAGCCGGCCACCACGTCCCTGACTTCGATCAGGCTCACGGGGTGGCTCCCGGGCCGGCGTCCACGGGGCTGCCGAAATACGCCTCGATGATCTCGGGATTGGCGCGAATTTCGCTCATCGGCCCCTCCGCGATCACCTCACCCTGCGCCATCACGATCACCGGATCGCAGAGCCTGCCGATCAGGTCCATGTCATGCTCGATGACGAAGAAGCTGTAGCCCAGTTCGCTGTTCATCCGCTCGATATTGGCTGCCAGATCCTGCAGCAGCGTACGGTTGACGCCGGCCGCCACTTCGTCGAGCAAAACGATCTTGGCGTCCACCATCATGGTGCGGCCCAGCTCCAGCAGCTTCTTCTGGCCACCCGACAGGTTGCCCGCCAGTTCGTGCCTCACATGCCCCAGCTTCAGAAAATCGATGACGTCGTTAGCCTTCTGCCGCACCGCAAGGTTGCGTTCCTTGACGAGCCCGGGGGCGATCCAGTTGCTGATCAGCGTTTCGCCCGGCTGCCCGGCGGGGACCACCATCAGGTTTTCGAGCGCCGTCATGTTGGAGAATTCATGCGCGATCTGAAACGTGCGCAGCATCCCCCGGCCGAACAGCGCGTGGGGCTTGAGCCCCGTCACATCGGCGCCATCGAAGAAAATCTGGCCGCTGTCCGGCGCGATGTTGCCGGCCACCAGGTTGAACAGCGTGGACTTTCCCGCCCCGTTCGGACCGATCAGCCCGGTGATGGACCCGCGCTCGACCTTCAGCGAACAATTGCTGACAGCCGTCAGGCCGCCAAAGCGCTTGGTGACGTTCCTGACGTCGATGACTGCGTCGAAGGACACCCGACCCCCGTCCTGATTGGTGCGTCTTATTCAGCCTTGAACGGCTGTTTCACAGCATCTGCGCATAAGCCAAACGGGTGGTCAACCGCCGAGCAGGCCGGCCATCCGCCGACAGCTTTACAGCGCTGCCATCACGGCGTTTGCCGTGGCGTGGTTGACCGCAAACAGGGTGTTGTAGAGCGTCGCCAGACGGATCAGCGCCTTGATGTCAACGTCGTGCGGCTGCGCCGTCAGCGGATCGACGAAGAAAATCAGCACGTCGAGCCGGCCCTCGGCCACCATCGCCCCCAGCTGCGCATCGCCGCCAAGCGGTCCGCTGAGCAGCCGGGTCACCGCCAGCCCGGTCCCTTCGATCACCCGCCCCCCGGTGGTTCCGGTCGCCCAGAGTTCGTGCGTCGCCAGTTGCTGGCGCTTGCCGAGTGCCCAGGCAACCAGTTCGTCCTTCTTGTCGTCGTGGGCGACGAGACCTATGCGGGCCATGTCTGTGCCTCCGTGCCGCCTGCTTCAAGCATGCGGGCGGCAAAATAGGAAGACCGTGTGGCGGCCGGCCTAGAACTCGGACCAGTCCTTTTCGACTGCCGCGTTGCCACGGCTGAGATAGGTCCGCGCTGCCGCGACGGCCTTTTGCTGCAGGCCCCTGATACCCCTCGCAGCGGGCGCCTCCCCGCCGACGGCGAAGATATCGACGATACGATCGAGTTCACTCGCCTGCGCCTCCGTCTGCTCGATCGAGGCATTGGTCTGCTCGACCAGCGCGGCGTTGTGCTGGGTCATTTCGTCCATCTGGCGCACCGCCGCCGACAGCTCCTCGATCGATGCCGCCTGCTCCTGACTATCCTTCGCGATGCCCGTCATCAGCTCGTTGCTGGACCGCGCCGCACTCAGCATGGCCTCCAGCTTGCTTGCCGCATCCGCGACGAATTTTGAGCCGGTCTTTACCTCGTCGGCGCTTTGCTCGATCAGCCCCTTCACCTCGGACGACGCCTGCGCAGCGCTCTGCGCCAGCCGCCGGACTTCCACGGCCACCACGGCGAAGCCTTTACCTGCCTCGCCTGCCCGCGCCGCCTCGACCGAAGCGTTAAGCGCCAGCAGATTGGTCTGGAAGGCGATGTCGTCGATCAGCCCGATGACGTTTGAGATCTTGCCCGACGAGGTGGTGATCCGCTCCATCGCCGCGGTCGCCTTACCCATCACCACGCCGCCCTCTTCGGCTGTCTTCGATACGTTGCCGGCAACGGCGCTCGCATCCTTGGCCCGCTGCGCGTTCTGCATCACCGTCGACGCCAGCTGCTCGATCGAGGCGGACGTTTCCTCAATGGTCGCCGCCTGTTTGGTGGTGCGCTCGCTCAGGTCATTGGCGCCCGAAAGGATCTCGCCGGTCGCCTGCTTCAGCGCGCTCGACGTGGTCTTGAGCTGCCCGACGATCTCGCTGAGCTTCTCGGCCACGGCGTTGGCGTCGGTCTTGAGCTGCAGGAACGCGCCTTCATAGTCACCCTCGACGCGATGTGTAAGGTCGGTCTGCGCCAGCGCGCCGAGCACCCGCCCTGTCTCGACAAGGCCGCGATCGACCGTCTCCACCAGATTGTTGACGCTCGCCGCAAGCTGGTTGAGTTCGCGGTCCGGGAACTCCGTCTCGACGCGCCGCGAGAAATCGCCCCGCACCGCCGCATCGACCACCTCGCCGAATGCCGTCTGCAACGCCTGCATCATGTTGGTCCGGTCCACCCGGCGGCGTTCGGAGCCGGCGCGCTCCTCCTCGGTCATCGCATCGACCTTTAGCGCATTCTCCCGGAACACCTCGACCGCGCGCGCCATGGCGCCGAGCTCGTCGTGCCGTTTGCCGCCGTCGACAACTACCGCCAGGTCGCCCTTCGCCAGCGAATCCATGCTGTGCGTGAGCCGCGAAATCGGCCGCGCGATGGACCGCGCAAACAGGAAACCCCCGAGCGCAGCGACCGCCAGCAGCAGTGCGCCGACGAGCAGCATGGTATTTCGCATATTGTCGACCGGCGCGAACACCTCGGCCTCGGTCTGCATGGCGACGACAGCCCAGTCGACGCCGTGCACAGAGATCGGCGCGGCCGTCGCGATCATCTTCTGCCCGCGGAAATCGTCGATCACGCCCCCGGCGTGTTCACCGCCAAATGCTGCCGTCACCAGGCCGGCACGCAGCGGCGTGACCAGGACGCTTGAGGTATCGGAGAAGCGCGACTGCGACCGCAACAGACCATCGGCGCCAACGATCACCGCCTCACCGGTTTCGCCCAGACCACCCACTGCATTGACCTTGGCGCTGATGGCCTTTGCCGACAGAGCGAAGACCAGCACCCCGGTGAGCGTGTCACCCTTGTAGACCGGCGTCGCAATAAAGCTCAGCGGCGTGTCGCCATCTGGCTGATAAAATGAGAAGTCGGTGAAGGCGATGCTGCCCGCCGGCAGTGCCGAAACATTGCGCACCAGCTTGCCCAACTCGCCTTCCGACAGCGGATTGCCGCTGCCCTTGGCAAAGCTGGTGGCGAAATCGTCGTTCTTCTGCACCGTGTAGAGCAGCAGGGAATCCGTGTTGAACACCATGATGTCGTCATAGCCGCGCTCTTCGAGCAGGCTGCGCCAGCCCGCATGGAAACGCCGGTGCTGACCGTCATAGTCGCCCGCCCCGATGCCGCCGCTGTCAAGCAGCAGGCGCTGGCCGGCCGGATTTGGATTGTTGGTGATGAACGGCATCTGCAGCATATGGCTGCCATCGCCCTGGATGTTGAGCGCCGTGTAGGCGCGCGTCATGTTCTCGATCATCGTTGCGGTGTCGGCGCGCGCCGCGAACAGGCGCAGGTCGACCTCGACCGTCCGGAAATAGTCGGTGATCTGGTCGCTGCTCGACTGCACCACGGCATCCATGCTCTGCTGACGCTGGCGCTCGACGGTCTGCAGACCGATCAGGTACGCCGCGATGCCGATGCCGAGCCCGACTACCAGCGCCGATCCAACAAGGACCAATGGCAGCTTCTGGGCAATTTTCAGTTTGGGCAGCAATCCCATCGGCTTCACTCCGTTTACGACGCAGCGTCAAGGGAGAGCCGTCCGGTCGCCTCACGGTGCGGGCGATCGACTGTTTGGCTGGCCTGTCCCCCCGGGCCCGCAACCTGAAAGAAATACTAGTGTCGGTGCATTAATTACTCATTACGGCCCTGACGCCGAATGGCAACCTCTGTCCTTACGACAGCGCGCCGATGACCGCCTCGATGCGTTTCTTCATCGTACCGGCGTCGAACGGCTTGATGATGTAGTTGTTGACCCCGAAGGAGATCGCCTCCTTCACCTGTTCCTTGTCGGAACGGCCGGTCGCCATAATGAACGGCAGGGCCTGCGTCTTGGGGTGCTTGCGGACCACGCGCAGCAGCGTCAGGCCGTCGATATCGTCCATGTTCCAGTCGGAAATGATCAGATCGACATTGGATTTCTCGAGCTTGCCCAGCGCGTCGCGACCGCTCTTGGCTTCGATGATGTCTTTGAACCCAAGCTGCGTCAGGATGTACTTGCAGATGCCTCGCATCGACTGCTGGTCGTCGACGATGAGTACGCTGACGTCACTTGCCTTGGGCATTATTGCTCTACGCCTTTACGCGCCTTGAACCACACACGAACTGCGCTCGACCGTAGGCAAAAACCGTTACAATTCTCTCAACCGGAGGGCTCCGTCATGCCGCAGCTTTGAGCCTGCTGAGGGCCGCTGCAAGACGGCCGGCGATCGCCTCGACAGGCGCCTGATCCACCACCGCCCCCTCTTCGAAGGCGACCCGCGGCATCCCGTAAACGAGCGCCGAAGCCGCCGACTGTCCCACCGTGTGGCCGCCGGCATCACGCATCAGCTTCAGGCCGCGGGCGCCGTCGCGGCCCATCCCGGTAAGGATGGCGCCAACCGCCATGCGCCCCACCACCTTGGCTACTGACTCGAACAGCACATCGACGCTGGGGCGATGGCCGGACATCAACTCATCCTGCGTCACCCGGCACTTGAGTTGGCCCGACGTCCGCTCGACGCGCAGGTGGTGGTCGCCTGGCGCGACATAGGCATGGCCCGGCAGCAGCGGCATTCGGTCCACGGCTTCGCTCACCCCGATTTGGCAGAGTTCGTCGAGCCTTGCCGCGAAACGCGAGGTGAAGCCGGGCGGCATGTGCTGGGCAATCACGATGGGCGGACAATCGGTTGGCATGTCGGCAAGCACGACGCGGATGGCCTCGACGCCGCCAGTTGACGCACCAATCGCGATCAGCGCGCCGGGCGGCGCCGCGGCAGTGCGCAATTGCACCACCGGGCTCGGCGCCTTCATGGCGCGGCTCCGCACGTCGCTGTGCGAGGCGGCGCGCACCTTTTCGCGGAGGTTGGCGCCAAACGCCTCCAGCCCACCCGCCAGGTCAGCGCTTGGCTTGGCGACGAAATCCACCGCGCCCAGTTCCAGTGCCAGCAGCGTTTCGCTGGCCCCCTTGGTGGTCAGCGTCGAGACCATCACCACCGGCAGCGGATTGAGACGCATCAGCTTTTCGAGAAAGGCTAACCCGTTCATGTTGGGCATCTCGATGTCGAGTGTCAGCACATCGGGGTTCAGTTCCTTGATCTTGTTGCGGGCCGCCAGCGGGTCTTCGGCGGTCCCCACGACCACGATGTCGCCGTCGCGGCCAAGGGTGCGCGACAGCACCTCCCGGATCAATGCGGAGTCGTCGACGATCAGCACCCTAATGCTCATGCGGCATCTCTTGTCTTTTGCGGCGCGTGGCCTTGATAGATGGTCTTGCCAACCAGGCGGAAGGCATCCGACCCCGACCCCAGATTCTCGGAATGACCGATATAGAGGAAACCATCGGGAACCAGGATCTGCCCCAGCCGCCCGAATAGCTGGCCCTGGGTGGCCTTGTCGAAATAGATCGCGACGTTGCGGCAGAAGATGGCGTCGAATGTCCCCTTCATCGGCCACGCGCCCATCAGGTTTAGCTGCCGGAACGAGATCAGCGAGCGCGCCGCCGGCGGCACCCTGATCGTGCCGTCGCCGACCCGCTCGAACTGCTGTATCCGCTCCGGGGACAATCCGTTGAGCTCGGATTCTGGGTAGACGGCCGCCGCGGCCTTGGCGATGACGTTGGTATCAATATCGGTCGCCAGAATCTTGAAATCCCAGCGCTTGAGCTCCGGCAGCGCGGCCAGCAGGCAGAGCGCCATGGTGTAGGGTTCCTGCCCCGTCGAGCATCCCGCCGACCACAGCCTGAGCCGCGGCTTGCCATCCGGGCCAACCCGCGGCCGGCGGGCGACCAGGCCCTGCACATAGGTCACGAGGTGCGCAAAATGATGGTCTTCGCGGTAGAAGCGCGTGAGATTGGTGGTTAGCGCATTGACGAAATCCTGCGCGTCCGGTGATCCGGAATGCCGTTCAAGATAATCGACATAGGCATCAAACGACGGCAGCTTCAGCGCGCGAATGAGTTTGGAGAGCCGCGACACCACCAGTGTTCGCTTGGCATTGCTCAGCGAGATGCCGGCTTCGGCGTAGACCCGCGCCTGAATCCTGGCAAACTCACGGTCACTGAGTGCGAATTCGCCCGATTCCATAAGCTACCCATCCGTCTTGGCTGCCCGCCGGGCGGGAAGCGTCAAAGCGCGCGCCGCTTCCTCGCCGACCGCGCTCACCTGGCCCTCGAGCCGGTTGATCGCGCCGCCGCCCTCATCGAGCGCGCCGGCTATCATGTCGGTTTCATCGCTTAAATTCTCTAAATGCTGGGTGAGGTTTGTCAGGATTATTTTGAGGTTGGACGATTCCTCGAGGTTCTGCCCGGACTGCCTGCGACTGGCGCCGACCAGCATGCGAATATCCTTGGCGGTCTGTTGCGTCGACTGCGCCAGCGTCCGCACCTCATCGGCGACCACTGCAAAGCCGGCACCCTTTTCGCCTGCCCTGGCTGCCTCCACCGCCGCATTGAGCGCCAGCAGATTGGTGCGGAAGCTCACATCCTCGATTGCCGCCACCAGCTTGTCGATCTCGAGCGTCGCGCCATCGATGCCACCGGCCGCCAGTTGCGTCCGCTCCGCAGCGCTCACCGCCGTTGCCGCAAGTCCGATGGCATTCCGCTCGATCGTCCGCGCCGCCTTGGCGCGATCGCGGCCCCGCCCGATGGCGGTACCGGCGACATTGAGCCCTGCCCGGGCGTTGTCCGCAATATCCGCCATGATGGTGACCGTAGCGCGGTACTTGTCGATGGCATTGAGAATGGCGGTGACCTTGCCCTCCAGCGCCTGGCGTTCCGCCGCTTCTTCGTCGCGCTGGTCGGCAACCGCGTCCAGCAGGTCGCTCAGCGCCCTGACCTGCGGTGCGAAGCCGGAATTCGAGCTCAGCAGGATGGCCGGCAATGCTTCGCCGGCGAGCAGCGCATCGATGCCCTTGACGCTCTGGTCGATGATATCGAGTCCCGTCCCCAGAGCCTGCAGCGCCGGTGACTGGGCAAGCGCCGCCTGGTCGAAGCGGAAGCCGGTCTGTCCGCCCGCCAGCGCCTCGGAGAACGCATCGAGGTCGTCGTCAGTGATGAACTGCCCGGCCGGGGTGAGTTCAATCACCATGCGGCCGGAGCCGACCGGGCGGCGCCGCGCATCGAAGCGCCTGCCGCCGGCGGTCACCAGCTCTTCCTCGGCAATTCCGCCGCCCTCGATATATCGGCCCCCGAGCAGCGTATCGATGGTGCGGCCCTCGCGCGCCGTCGGCTCAAGCGCCAGCATCCCCTCGCTGACACCCAGGATTTCGCCGTCGGCGTTGGCCAGCAGGGCGGGTTGCCGGAGGCCATTGAAGGCTGTCTTGAACTGGCTGGCGCGATCCAGCCGGCCTGCCAGATTGGCGACGATGGCCTCTATGCTCATTCGGCGGTCGGCGTTTTTCCCCGGCCCGGCGCCAACGGCCTTGCCCAGTTCACCGAGCTTGTCCTGGAACCGGTTCTCGGCCCAGCTGCCGAACATCCAGCTGGCGCCAAAGCCCGCTGCCATCGCCAGAGCCGCGAGACTGAGTCCGGCCAGCGCAAAGCCAAATTGATATACGGAGCCGCCCGCCACCAGCACCGCGGCGAGCCAGAAACAATTGGCAGCCAGCGCTACGCGGGTGCGGCGCATGGCTGTGAATCACCGGAACAAAGGGCAAATCGGCCAATCATTGGGCGCACCCTAAGGTCCCAATGGTTAACCAAATCTATAAAGCCGCAGGGAATGGTAAGTTATCGATAACCATTTCCCGTTGCCGCGGCAACCGCTGAACTAGAACAACTCGATATCGTCCAGTTGTGGCCTGACCGCCCCGCGGCGGTTGACCATCGCCTGTTCCTCGCGCGCCACCGAGATGCCGTCGGCGCTGCCGAGCCGCTTGATGAACACCCTGCCGCTGTGCGGTTTGAACATCACCCGGCGGGCGAAACCGCCGCCCACGTCCTCACTGGTCACCTGATAGCCTTCGTTCCGAAGAAATTCGTGAACAAACTCAACGTTCTGCGCACCCACATCGGCGAGCGCCGCATTGATCAGGCCGCCTCCAAACACCTTGATTTCGAGGTTTGCCTTCCGCCCCGAGCCGCGCGTCAGTACCTTGTTGATCAGCTGCTCCATGGCAAACGCGCCGTAGCGCGCCGACGCGCCATAGCGGTCACGCGCCGTGCCCGATTGCTGTGCCAGCAGGAAATGGTTCATGCCCCCCACCCTGGCCGATACGTCGCGTACACACGCCGACACGCACGAGCCGAGGACCGTGGCGAACGTCACGTCCGGCTCACCGGCCACGAGGCAGTCGCCTTGATGCACGCTGGTCACAGCACCCCGGTCGAAATCGGGAGGCAGCGTTGAATTTGAAGCCATGGCCGGCGGTCGCCTCGCAAACACTCCCGCAAAACCCTAGGTGGCAAACGTTATGGAACTGCTAACCACGATTGCGAACCATGAACTCAGCCCCGCCGTGGCAATGAGAGATTTAGAAGTCTCCCGCTAGAGTAGCGACGATATCTAGGGGCTCTCTATGTCACTGCAAAAGCTCGCACGCGAACTTGACGAAACCGCGCGCCAGACCGCCGCCATGGTCGATGGCATCTCCGACGCAATCGAAGTCCTGGGGGACAGGAGCCTCGACTGTGAAGCCTCGCGCAAGCGGGCGGTGGCGATGATCGTCGCGGCGCTCCAGGGTCAGGATCGTATTGAGCAGCGCTGCCAGAACATGGCGCTGGCCGTCCGCCAGTTCGCCCTGCTGCCCCCAACCGCGCCAGATTCCGTCTATGACGAGATCTGGTCTAGCCTGGAACTCGACGAGTTGCGCGTGCCCGCGCTTTCCGGTATTGCCGCCGACGTTTCGAGCGGCGATATCGACCTGTTCTAGCCCCCGCGCCCAAAAAATGAGGGGCGCCAGTTGGCACCCCCTCGGCAGTCCACGAGACTGGAGCCGGCTCAGACGCCGAGCTTGGCGCCCGACACCACCGCATGCAGATCGATCAGGCCGACCATCCGGCTTTCGTGCGTCACGATGCCGTTCAGCAGTTCGGTATCGATCGAATTGCCTTCCGGCACATTGTGGATGTCGTCCTTGCTGACCGTCAGGATGTCGCTCACCGCATCCACCAGAATGCCGACCCATTTTCGCCAACCGACATCACCACCACGACGTGGTTCTTGGTCGGAGACGTGGGACCTTCGCCGAAGCGCGCGCGCAGGTCGAAGATCGGCACGATCGTGCCACGAAGATTGATCACACCGCGCACGAACTCGCGGGTATTGGGCAGCGGCGTCGCTCCGTTCCAGGCGCGAATTTCGCGCACCGTGGTGATCTCGACGCCATAGGTCTGCTCGCCGATCGAGAAGGCGATCAGCTGCAGCGAATTCTGCGCATTTACCAGCGCACCATTGTTACCATCTTCCTTGTATGCGAGGGCTTCCATGTTCTTCCGGCCTTTCTTCCGTCCATCCCGGACAGGCTTCTGTTTGCCGCCTAGGCGGCGTTCTGGTGTGACACGAATGATTTGAGGCCCTGCACGTCGACGATCAGCGCGACATTCCCATCGCCCAGGATCGTGCCGCCCGCAATGCCTTCGATACGCTCGAAGTTCTCTTCGAGCATCTTGATGACCACCTGCTGCTGTCCGATGATATCGTCAACGATCAGCGCCACTTTCACGCCGCCTTCGGCTTCACAGAGCACGACGAAACGGTTGGCCTGCGCCGCATCGGTGCTGAGCTCAAAGCGCTCGGCCAGATCGATCACCTGCACATATTCGCCCCGTACGCGCAGCACGCTGCGCCCCCGACGGCGCCCGGCCGAAATCGGCCCGCGCCGTCTGGATGGTTTCAACGATCGAGGAGAGCGGGATCACATAGGGGCTCTGCGCCACCTTCACCAGCATCACGTCGAGCACCGCCAGCGTCAGCGGCAGGCGCAGTGTCATGCGCGTGCCCTTGCCGGTCCAGCTTTTCACATGCACCGAGCCGCCGATCTTCTTGATGTTCGAAAGCACAACGTCCATGCCGACGCCGCGGCCGGAAATGTCCGACACCTCCGAAGCCGTCGAAAATCCCGGCGCGAAAATCAGGTTGTCGATCTGCTCCTCGGTCAGTTGCTGATCGGGACCGACGACATTGCGGTCGCGCGCCACCTGCAGGACGCGCTCCCGGTTGATGCCGGCGCCGTCGTCCTCGACGATGATCAGGATATTGCCACCCGCCTGCTCCGCCGAAAGCCGGATCGTGCCGGCTTCCGGTTTGCCCATGGCGCGGCGCCGCTCCGGCGTCTCGATGCCGTGGTCAGCCGAGTTGCGGATCATGTGGGTCAGGGGATCGGAGAGCTGCTCGATCACCGTCTTGTCGATTTCGGTGTTCTCGCCGATGGTCTCGAGCTTGATCTGTTTGCCGGTCTTCTGTGCCAGTTCCCGCATTAGCCTCGGCATGCGCGAAAACACCGACTTGACCGGCTGGGCGCGGATCGCCATCACCGAATCCTGCAATCCGCGGGTCGTCTGCGCCAGCACTTCGAGGCCGCGAACCAGCTCCTGATACTTGCTGCGCAGCACCTCATCCATCTGCTGCGTCAGCATGGATTGGGTGATCACCAGTTCGCCGACCATGTTGACCACGCGATCGACCTTGTCGAGGTCGACGCGGATCGACTGCATGCCGGTAGAGCGGCGATCTACCTCGCCGCTGCGCTGGTCATTTTCGCCGTCCAGCTCCACCTGCGTGATCCCTGCCCCTGCATGCAGCGTCATCGGCGCTGATCGCACTGGCGGCACGCTCGCGGCAGGCGCGACCGCAGGCCGCAGCGTCTCAGCCAGATCGGCAAAGCTCAGCGCATCGGCAATCTCGCCCTCGACTTTGGTGGGTTCAGCAGCTTTGCCAGCAGACATCGCGGCGGCCGCGGCAGATCTCGCGGGCGGCGTCACCATCGCTGCCAGGTCGGCCAGACTGGCCATGCTTCCCTGGGCTTCGGCACCGGTGCCGGCAGCGAGTTGCGCAATCGAGAGATCGCAATTGCCCTCGACGAATTCGAACACCTCGGCAATGCTGGCACGCGTCGCGGTCGGTGAGGTGAGCGTGATTTCCCACGAGCAGTACGTGCCAAATGGCTCGAAATCCTGGAGCGGCGGAATATCGCTCAGCATCGCCCGCACGACGATTTCGCCCTGCGTCGCCAGTTCACGGAACAGCAGCAGCGGATCGTTGGCGCGCGCATAAAGTTCGGCGTGCGGCCTGAAGCGGATCTCCCAGCAGCCATCCTCGATAGCAAGGGGCGCCGCGGCGAAGCTGTCGGCGACGGGATCGACCGCATGACCGCCAATCACCGCCATCACCGGCACGAAGTCGATGTCGAATTCCTCCATCGGCTCGCCGTCTTCGTCGGCCCGGGTAAGGGCATCGAACTGCCCCTTCTCTTCAGCGCCGTAGTCTGTGCCCAGCGATTTGCCATCGCGTGCCGCCGCCACGAAATCGGCGACAATGTCATTGGCCCGGATACACAGCACCGCCACCGGATCGGTAAGCTCGATCCGCCCGTCGCGGACATGATCGAGCAGCGTCTCATAGGCATGTGCGAACCCGACCAGTTCACTGAAGCCGAAGGCCCCGCCACCGCCCTTGATCGAGTGAATGGCGCGGAACACCGCATTCAGCCGGTCCGCCGACCGCTCGCCGTCTTCGATGGCGGCAAATTGCTCCTCGAGCTCGGTCAGGAGTTCCGAGCATTCGTCGAAATAGGTTGCCTTGAAGTCGTCGAGGTCGCTCATACGTGACGCTGGATCCGAAGGGTCAGTGGACAACCCGGTTGATGACGCTGATGAGCTTTTCCGGATCGAACGGCTTGACGATCCAGCCGGTGCCACCGGCGGCGCGGCCCTGGTCGCGCTTGTCCTGGCTGGTTTCGGTGGTGAGAATCAGGATCGGCAGGCTGTTGTACTGACCCGAGGCGCGGATGTTCTTGATGAACTCGATACCGTCCATCACCGGCATGTTGATGTCGGTAATTACGACATCGACATCCTGGGCCGCCAGCACGCCGAGTCCCTTCTTGCCGTCTTCCGCCTGCAGCACCTCGAATCCGGCGTTGGAAAGCGTGTGGTGCAGCATGGCGAGAATGGTGCGGGAGTCATCTACGGTCAGAACGCGCATCTCAGAGCTATCCTCTCACAATACTGGCAAACCTGTTCGTCAGACCCAGCCGGTCGATGGCGGACAGCAATGGGGCACTCGCCCCGGCAATATGGAACTCGTAGTTGTTGCGGCGGGCGCTCTCGGCGGCGCTGATGAACATGAACAGCGCGTTGGTGGAGACCCGTTCGACCGCGGCGCCGTCGACGGCGACCGGACCGGCCTCGATCGCCGGGATCAGGTCATCACGCACCATATCGAGCGTGTCGAGGTCGACAACCGCCGGCAAAGCGATGGTTCGGCCCTTGTCCGCACTGCCCATGAAAACGCATCCCCCGACCGCGATCGTCGGCACGCAGTGTCCACGGCAACGGTTTAGGAAGTGCTAATCCTGCGGCAAATACGAGGCCAAAACGCCTGTATTCAACGGCGTTCAGCGCGCCGCAACCACCGCCGCGATATGTTCTCCGTCGACGCCCTCCAGCCCCGCCGGATGCCATTTCGGCGCCTGATCCTTATCCACCAGCACTGCCCGCACGCCCTCCGCGAAGTCCGGCTGGCGGGCCAGCCAGTGCGCCACCCGCACGTCCAGCGCCAGTACCGAGGCGGTATCTGGCAGCAGCCGGGCCGCCATATGGGCACGAAAAATCGTTTCCAGGCTGGTTGGGCTGCGCCCTTTCAGCAGCGTGGCGAGGGCCGCCAGTTGCGGCACTGCATTGACGGTTTCGACGAACGCCGACGCACTCCCTGGTGCCTCCGCCGGCAGCAGGTCCGCCAAAGCCGTGAACTCGGCTGTCCCCGCGACGATCGATTCGGCCTCCATCAGCAACACGATCGCCTGCTCCGGGCGGGGAGCACCGGCCGCCTCGACCAGCCCGGCCCGGACGTCGGCAAGCCGCTCCGGCAACACCGCGCAGTCACTCAGCCCGAGCGCCAGCGCATCCGCCGCGCCGACCGACGCCCCGCTCATCATGAACAGCAGCGCCCGGTTTAGCGGCGCCTTGCTGAGGATGGCATTGACCCCGACATCACAGAAGAAGCCAATGGCTGACTCCGGCATCGCAAATCGTGCCCCGGGTGCAGTGAGGCGGAACGCCGCGTGCCCGGCAATGCCGATCCCGCCACCCATCACGATCCCCGGCGCCAGCGCGATCAGCGGCTTCGGAAACGCCGCGATCAGGCCATTCATCTGGTACTCGGCAGTGAAATACGCCTCGGCGTCGCCCGTGCGGCCCTCGATCACCGCCGCCCGCACGGCCCGCACGTCGCCGCCCGCACAGAAGCCCTTCGCCCCGCGCCCCTCGAACAGCACTGCGCCGATCGCTGGGTCATCGCGCCACGCCAGCAAGGTCTGCGTGATCCCGTCGATCATCCCGCGGCTGAGCGCATTGATCGCCTCGGGCCGATTGAGGGCGACCACGCCCAGACGTCCTTCGATGCCGATTTCGAGCTGTGGTGTCATGGGTCTATCTCACACTGCCGGCGTCAAACTGCAACGGTGCGGACCATTCGACTGTTCCAAAGCTGGGCGCCCGGTGCTAGGGCACTGCGCATGATCACCAATGTGCATTTGACCGGCATCGCGCGTGACCTCAGGGCCCGCGCCGACGCCGGAAAACCCATCCGCATCGGCGTCATCGGCTCGGGCGAAATGGGCACCGACCTCGTGACGCAGGGCTCCCTGATGCAGGGCGTCGAGATCGCCGCCATCGCCACCCGCCGCCCGCACACCGCCTATGAAGCGATGAAGATCGCCTATGGCGACGAGAGCCACGCCGCGGAAGCCGAGACCCCCGCGCAGGCGAGCGCCGTCATCGGCCGCGGCCAGATCGCCATCACCTCGGCCGAGACCCTCGTCACCACCCCCCAGATCGACGTCGTCATCGACGCCACCGGAAAACCCGGCGTCGCCGCCGACTTCGACCTCATGGCGATGCAGCACGGCAAGCATCTGGTGATGATGAACGTCGAGGCCGATGTCACCATCGGTCCCTACCTCAAGAGCGAGGCCGACCGGCTTGGCGTCATCTATTCCGTCGGCGCCGGCGACGAGCCCTCATCCTGCATGGAGTTGATCGAGTTCGCCTCGGCGCTCGGCTACCGCATCGTTTCCGCCGGCAAGGGCAAGAACAATCCGCTCAACCACGACGCCATCCCCGACGACTACCGGGAAGAGGCCATCCGCCGCAACATGAACCCGCGCATGCTGGTCGAGTTCGTCGACGGCTCCAAGACCATGGTCGAGATGTGCGCCATCGCCAACGCCACCGGCCTCGTCCCCGATGTGCCCGGCATGCATGGCCCGAGGGCCGACCGTGACCAGATGGTCAAGGTGCTGATCCCCAAGGCCGATGGCGGCATCCTCGACAAAAAAGGCGTCGTCGACTTCACCGTCGGCAAGGGCGTTGCGCCCGGTGTGTTCGTCATCGTCGAGGCCGAACATCCCCGCATCATCGAGCGCATGGACGATCTGCACGTCGGCACCGGACCCTATTATTCGTTCTTCCGCCCCTACCACCTGACCAGCCTCGAAGTCCCCCTCACCGCTGCGCGCATCATGCTCTACGGCAAGCCCGACATGGTGCCGCTGCCCAACCCTGTCGCCGAAGTCTGTGCGGTGGCCAAGCGCGACCTGAGCGTGGGAGAAAAGTTCGATGCAATCGGCGAGACCTGCTACCGCAGCTTCATCATGGCCATCGGCGAGTCGAGGGCCAGGCGGGCCGTCCCGGTGGGCCTGCTCGAAGGCGGCAAGGTGACGGCGCCGGTCCGGAAGGGCGATCTGCTGACCCTTGCCAATGCTGCCCCGGACCCGACCACCAACCTGTTCCGCCTGCGCGGTCTCCAGGACAAGATGCTCGGGCTTACCCCCTAGCCACCGCAAGCGCTCACTTTGTCGCGCCGGCCTTGCGCCTGGCGATGGCGGCGCCGGAAATGGATCCGGCAACCAGTGGCCGCAGCAGGCGCAATGCCGACGCTATGCCGGCCTCGCCCAGTTGTCCGCCGATCGCCGCATAGATCTGCTCTTCGATCCTCCGCACGCCCTCGTCCAGCCCCTGCCCCGCCTTCGACAGCGACAGTGTCACCTGCCGGCGATCCGTTGGATCTGTCGTACGCACCACGATGTCCCGACCGACCAGTGCGTCAACCAGCCGGCTCGGACTGCCCGTCTCGCAGACCAGCAATCCGCCCAGCGCCCGAAGCGACATCGGCCCGTGATCGGCAAGGCAGCGCACCACCTCGGCCTGCGACGGCGTCAGCCCCAGCGGCGCAAGCTGCGCCGCGAGGATACGGTTGCCTTCGCGCTGTGCCCCAAGGATCAGAAAGCGAATCTCCTCTTCAGGCCGCATGCGTCTCCCCGCCACGAAATCCCGGCGCGATCTGCCGCCGCGTCAGCCGCCCGCCGGTGTCTGGATCATGTGTTGGCAGATAGACTACTGGCCGCTCGCTGGCAAACTGCCGGATCGCCGCCAGCGTCCCGGCGGTCACTGCTGCATTGGGGCTGATGCCGTCGATCTTGCCCGCCAGCATCGCCGCTTCGGTGTACGACGTGTCGCCGGCCAGAAATATCGCCGCATCGCCATCGTCAACGATAACCGACACATGGTTGGCCGTGTGGCCGGGGGTCGCGACCGCCACAACCGAACCATCCGCTGTCAACCGCTCGCTCGCGGCGAACGGGCCAAGCCGGCCATCCGCGAGACGCATTGCCTCCGGGTCCAGCCAGTCCGGCCAGCGCCCTGGCAGGTAGCCCCGGATCATCCCGAGCATGCCGCTTGCCTTGGCGATTTCCCCGCCCGCGACCCGGATGCGGCTTTTCGGAAAATGCGCCAGTCCCGCATCATGGTCGATGTGAAGATGCGTCAGCACCACCTGCGTCACATCCCGCGCTCCGATCCCGAGCACCCTGAGTTGCGGACCCAACTCCTGCTCCGGCGCGATCTCGAACACCGCATTGCTGCGGATGAACGGATGCATTGAGCGTTTCACCTCCTCCAGCAGATAGGCCGCCTGCCCGGTGTCGACCACGATGACTCCGTCGTGATGCTCGATCGCAAACGCATAGGTCGGCAGCCAGCCGCTCCACTCACGGTCGAGAAACACCCCGACGATTCCGAGCGGCCCGGGCCGCGAGGCCTCAAGCTGCGCCGTCTTCACTCGCACCGAACCGGTCTGGATCGCATGCACCTTCATCACTCACTCTCCATTACATGACGTATCATCGATGATATATCATGTAATTCGTTCGCTGCGGTGTGTCAATGGCATCTCGCGAATTCCACGTCCGCCGCGCCTCCGGCCCTGGCTTGCAAGCGGGTCGGCCGCGCGCCATCCTCTGTGCCGACAACGAGGGGGTGCGCATGCCGTTCTGCAGGCCGTTCACATCGATGCCCGACAGCTATCGTGATGCCGGCAACAGCCGTGGCGGGCGCAGCACATGAAGCTCGTCATCATCGGTTCCGAGGGCAATGTCGGCCGCCGGCTCATGCGCGCTTTCCCCGCCTCGACAGGCATTGATCGCGTGGCGGGGGCGGACATCGTCGCCGACCTCGCGACCATCGACTACACAACGCCACGGATGCAGGACCTGCTGACCGGGGCCGACGGGCTGATCCACGTCGCCACCTCGGCCAACGTCGCCGCGCCTGACGATCTGCACTACCAGGCCGTGATTGACGCAGCCCGCCTGCTCGACGCCTGCCAGCGCATCCCGGTGCCGCGCATCGTGCTGCCATCCTCGGACTGGGCAGAGCCCAAGGTCGGCTGGGCCGGCATCAACACCTACGGCCACTCAAAGCGGGTGTTCGAGACCATGGCCCAGATGTACCAGTTCTCGACCGGCAAGGTGTGCACCGCGCTTCGCATCGGCTGGATCGCCCGCACCCCGCAGGAAGTCGCATCCGCCGAGCCGTGGTTGCGTGCCAACTGGTGGCCCGACGACCGGCTCATCGCCGAAATGACAGCGGCACTCGGCTTCTAGCCGTCAGACGTCATCGGTCCGTCGCGGATAGACCATGCGCGGCGGCAGCCGGTGCATGAGCAGCGCCAGCGCCGTCAGCACCACGCACCCGGCCAGCATGATTCCGAATAGCGGCACGGGCTCCATCGGGCTCCCCAGCAGCACCAGCGGCACCGAAGCCGCCGGTGGATGGGTGATGCGAAACCACAGCATGATCGCCATCGCCAGCGCCACCGCAGTCGTCGCCGCCCACCAGATGCCGGGAAACAGCAGCTCCGCCAGCACGGCGAAGACCGCAGCGACAAAATACCCGCCGAACACATTGATTGGCTGCGACGATGGATTGTTGGGCTGCGCGAAGATCAGCACCGCCGTCGGTCCAAGCGACGCCATCAGCAGCGGCAGGTGGGTGAGCGCGGCCAGGCTCCCGACCAGTCCGATTCCCACGAGCGCCCCCGCCACAGACTTGGCATGCAGCAGCGCCGGCTGGCGCGCCTCGTGACGGACAAGAAAGTGACGGAAGCTCTGCATTTGCCTGCAAGCTGGACCAGACGCCAGGTTTTGACAACCGCGCTTCCCGCCTTCTCGACAGGCCGCGAGACAAGCCTCTTGACGCCATCGCAGCATTAGTCCATAACCAAATAGTTCTATAACACTTTGGTTATCAAATGACCCCTTCCGAGCGCCTTGACGCCACCTTCATCGCCCTCGCCGATCCGACCCGGCGCGCCATCCTCGCCCGGCTTGCCACCGGCGAAGCCTCGGTGAACGAACTGGCGAGGCCTTTCAACATCAGCCAACCCGCAGTGTCCAAGCACCTCAAGATTCTCGAGCGTGCCGGCCTGATCTCCGGTAGCGCCGATGCCACCCGCCGGCCGCGCCGGCTGGAAGCCGCCCCCATGGCCGAAGCGGTGGGCTGGCTGGAAAAGTACCGCACGTTCTGGGAGCAGAGCTACCGGCGCCTCGATGCGCTGCTCGAAATCCTGCAGACCCCCGTCAACCCCGCCGACAAGACCGGCGCTGCTCGAAACAAGAGGACCGATGGCGATGCCTGAGCCCCTGACCATCACCACCCCCGGCGACCGTGAAATCGTCGTCGTCCGCCAGGTGGACGCGCCACGCGAGCTGGTATTCCTCTGCTACACCAAACCCGACCTGCTGCGCCGCTGGTATGGCCTGCCCGACTGGACCATGACGGTCTGCGAGATCGACCTCCGGGTTGGCGGCAAATGGCGCTTTGCCTCCCGCGCCCCGAGCGGTTTCGAGATGGCAAGCCAGGGCCGCTACACCGAGATCACTCCGCCCGAGCGCCTGGTCAGCACCGAAACCTACGACGACAACTGGACCGGCGGCGAGACCATCAACACCGTGACGTTCACCGAAGCCAACGGCCGCACCACCATCACCACCACCGTGCTCTACGCCACCGCCGAAGGACGGGCCGCCGCCGCCGCTTCGCCCATGGCGACCGGCATGGAGATCGGTTTCAAGCGCCTCGACGACCTGCTGGCCTCCAACCCGGCCTGATCCCGCCTCATCTCAGTTCAACCCCGCAAGGAGAACATCATGACCACCACCATTACCCCATTCCTCTGGTTCGACAAGAAAGCCGGCGAAGTCGTCGAGTTCTACAGGTCCATCTTCCCCGACACGAAGATGGAAGTCGTCTCCGACTTCATGGCTATCTTCGAACTGCAGGGCCAGCGCTTCTACGCACTCAACGGCGGCCCTCACTTCAAATTCACCGAGGCCGTCTCGTTTTTCATCAGCGTCGAGACGCAGGAAGAGGTCGACTACTACTGGAACAGTCTCACCGCCGATGGGGGCGAGGAATCGAT
Source organism: uncultured Alphaproteobacteria bacterium (assembly GCA_963796775.1). Classification (GTDB taxonomy): domain Bacteria; phylum Pseudomonadota; class Alphaproteobacteria; order Rhizobiales; family Devosiaceae; genus Devosia_A. Next base: position 1,774,053 of record CAWCMZ010000007.1, read on the forward strand.
GTGCGGTTGGCTTAAGGACAAGTTCGGCCTCAGCTGGCAGGTCATCCCCAAGGCCCTGATGACTTATCACAGCAGCCCCGACCGCGCCGCGGCCGAGCGCTCGCAGCAGGCCATGCTGAAGATGCACAAGATCATCATCGCCGATCTCGACAAGGCCTTTGCCGGCGCTTGAAGCCCCGCTGCCGCATCACTTGATCTGCCGGCGGCTCACGGGCACACGCCGGCGGGTCGGATCAGCGCGGCAGAGGGGTATAGTTCGGCTGCCCGAAGCAGTCGCCGATGAAGCAATAGTCGAGCCAGTTTCCCTGCGCCACCGCCCCCGCGATGTTCGGCAGGTCCCAGGTGACGCCCTGCCGGTCTACCGTAACCTCGTCGGTTCGGAGCCGCGCACGGTGCGCCTCGGACGCGAGGTTTGCCCCTTGCAGCGCCCTATGCCACACGTGAAAACGGCAGGGCCCCAGCGCCCTCCGGCACGACGGCAAGATTGGCGGCGTAGGCACGGATGAAGTCCAGCCGTGCCATCGGCCTGGCGAAGAGCCAGCCCTGCCCCAGCCTTACCCCGCGCGACACCAGCTCGGCCCGCTGCCCGTCGTGCTCGATGCCCTCGGCGATCAGCTGCAGCCCGCGGCCCTTTGCAAGCTCGATGATGTGGTCGACGATCTCCGTGCCGATGCCGTTGCCCGGAATGCCCGCCACAAAGGCGCGATCGATCTTGAGGTAGTCGAGCTTGAGCATGTCGAGATAGGCGAGGTTGGAGTAGCCGATGCCGAAATCGTCGATCCCCACCTGGAAGCCCGCCGCGCGCAGGTCGCGGATCGCGTCGGCTTCCGTCTCCGGATCGACCTCCGCGCGCTCGGTGATTTCGAGATGGATGGCTGCGTGCGGAACGCCCCGCTCCGCACAGGCGTCCATCAGCCCTTCGACAAATCCCGGCTCCCTGAGATCGGCGGACGACACGTTGACGGAAATGAAGAAGCCGGCATGGGTGCCGATGAACGCCGCCAGGTCGTCGAGGCTTTGCCCGATCACCATCCGGGTGAGCTGGGTGATGAGGCCATGCTTCTCCGCCAGTGGGACGAAGAGATCGGGGGCAATCCATTCGCCGCTCGGCCGCCGCCATCGCGCCAGCACCTCGGCGCCGGCCCAGTGTCCGGTCCGCATGTCGGCGATGGGCTGATAGACCGTCCGGATCTCGCCGCGCCTGAGCCCAACTCTGAGCAGCGCATGCAGCGACGTGCGACTGGCGACCAGGCGCCTCAGGATTAGTAGCGCTGCCAGCCCCGCCAGTATTCCCACCGGGACAAAGAACCTTCCCAGCACGCCGAACTCCTCCGTCACTGCCGCCAGCGGGATGGCGGCATAGGTGAAGTGGTCCCAGCGCTGTGAGCGGCTCCAGGCCACCAGCTGGTCGCCCATGGTGAGAGTTCCGGCGTATTGCCCTTCTGGCATGTCCGCCTTCGACCAGTCGAGCAGCGCTCCACCCGACGAGATGATCCGCTCGCGTGTCGAGTAGCTGACGACACCCGACGGCAGATCTCTGCCGTCGTCGCTGAGATTGAAGACCAGCGAGGGATGGACAAGACCGGTAAATCCCGAGCGCGCAGTGACCAGCAGCAGCGGCGCCTTGGGTGCGATCGACAGCTCCCGCTGGCGTCTGAATGAGGTGTCCGTGCTGCTGACATAGTCCACCACGCCGACGTCAACCGGCAGCTCCTCGCCCAGCGAAGAGCACTTCAGCACGTTATTTTCAACATAGCCAACGCCCTGCAGCAGGCTCGAGCTCAGGTCGATCTGGCGCATCAGCGCGATCGCCTCGCCGGAGCAGGCCTCGGCCGGCTTGAACACCGCCATCCGCTGAAACGTCGAATTGAGCTGCTCCGTGGTGATGGCGGCGCGGTTCAGCACCACGCTCGCCATGATCTCGGCGCGATTGCTCTGGTCGTGCAGGCTCAGCTGATAGGCAAGCACGACCGCCGCGGCGATCGGCACGACCACCGCTAACACATCCCGTACCAGAGGTAGCAACCGGGCGACGCGCAACTGGTCCTTCTCGGACTTTGACAAGCGGCCCGCAGCCTACCCCGGCGTTCCTTAACAACCCCGCGCATCACCTGTTGGCATGCCAAATGGAAGGTAAATTTCTAGTCCAGTGTCTGCCGGTAGCGCAGCATGGCGATCCCCGAGATCACCAGCAGGATGATGCCCATCGCCACGAACTCGCCGCTGACGTCACCGATCTCGCCGCCCTTCAGCATGACCTTGCGCACCACGCGCAGGAAATGCGTCGCCGGCACGCCCGTGCCGATGAACTGTGCCCAGCCGGGCATGCCGGCGAACGGGAACATGAAGCCCGACAGCAGGATCGACGGCAGGATGGTGAAGAAGCTCAGCTGCATCGCCTGCATCTGGCTGCGTGCCAGCGTCGAGATCAGGAAGCCGAGCGCCAGATTGACCACGATGAAGAGGTTGAAGCCGATGAAGAACGCCATCCATGAGCCTTCGAACGGCACATGGAAAATGGCGGACGCGGCAAGCAGGAACACAGCCGTCTGCACATAGCCGACGAACACATAGGGCAGGATCTTTCCCAGCATCACCTCGAGCGGCCTGACCGGCGTCGCGATCAGCATCTCCATCGTGCCGCGCTCGGTCTCCTTGACGATGGCGACTGCCGTAATCATCACCATGGTCATACTGAGGATGATCGCCAGCAACCCTGGAACGATGTTCGTCGAGGTCTTGCCCTCGGGGTTGTATTCGCGATGCACAGTGACGCTGAACGGCGGCGACGCTCCGGCTTCCGCCGCCCGCGCGCCACTCAGGGTCTCGCGGATCGCCACGCTCACGATGCCGCTCAGCGCCGACGCCGCGCCGCCCACCGCCGATGGATCAGAAGCATCCGCCGCGATCAGGATCTCCGGATGCATGCCGCGGATGACATCGCGCTCGAAGTTCTGCGGAATCACCACGACGAAGTTTGCCGTACCGCGCCGCAGCGCCTCCTCGCCGTCCCTGACCCCGCTCACCGGACCCCTGAAATCGAAGTAGCCCGAGTTCTGCATGCCGGAAATGACCGCCCGCCCGAGCGGCCCATTGTCGTTCATCTCCACCAGCGTCGGCAGGTGCCGCGGATCGGCGTTGATGGCGAAGCCGAACAGCATCAGCTGCACGATCGGCAGCCCGATCATCATCGCGAAGGTGACGCGGTCGCGCCGCATCTGGATGAATTCCTTGTACAGCACCGCGCCGAAGCGCCGGAATGAGAAGCCGTGGCTCATGCTGCAACCTCGGGCGGCGTGTCGGCGGAGAAATTGTCGCGCGCACCGGCCATCAGGTAGATGAAGGCCTCTTCGAGCCCCGCCACCTGCAGCGTCCAGCGATGCGTACCCTCGGCCTTCAGCCGCTCGACGGTCGCGTTGAGCAGCGGCTTGTCGGTGCCCGAGATGTGCAGCACCGAGCCGAAGCGGGCCACCTGTTCAACCCCCGGTTCGGCCTTCAGCCGCGCCTCCAGCGCCACGAGATCCGGCCCCTCGACCCGCCACGTCTCCAGCCCCACCTTCGCCGGAATCTCCGCCGACGGCCCATCGATGAGCTTCTTGCCATAGGCGATGTAGGTGATGAAGTCGCATTGCACCGCTTCGTCCATGTAGTGGGTCGACACCAGCACCGTGACGCCGCGCGCCGAGAGCCGCCGGATTTCATCCCAGAAATCGCGCCGCGCCTTCGGATCGACGCCGGCCGTCGGCTCGTCCAGCAGCAGCAGTTGCGGGTCGTGCAGCAGGCACGCCGCCAGCGCCAGCCGCTGCTTCCAGCCGCCCGACAGTGATCCCGCGAGTTGCTTCGAACGGTCGGCCAGCCCCAGATCGTCGAGAGCCTGCTGTACCCGCTGCTTCCGCTTGTCGAGCCGGTACATGCGGGCCACGAAGTCGAGATTCTCGCGGATCGAAAGGTCCTCGTAGTACGAGAACTTCTGCGTCATGTAGCCGACTTCTTCCTTGATCCGCTCGGCGTCTTTGCGCACGTCGAAGCCGAGGCACGTCCCCTCGCCCTCGTCCGGCGTCAGCAGGCCGCAGAGCATGCGGATCGTCGTGGTCTTGCCCGAACCGTTCGGTCCGAGGAACCCGTAGATGGCGCCGCGCGGTACCCGAATATCGAAATGGTCGACCACCCGCTTTTCGCCGAAGCTCTTGGTCAGCCCCCGCACATCGATGACCGGTTCGTCGCTCACTTGACCGGCCCGATGGTGACTGGCTGGCCCGGATGCACGGCGTTTGCAGCATCCAGCGTCGCCTCCACCAGGAACACCAGCCGGTTGCGCTCGTCCTGGCTGTAGATCACCGGCGGCGTGAACTGCGGGTCGGAGGCAAAATGCGTGACCGTCGCCGTGATGCCGTCAGCGCAGCCGTCACAGCTGACCGCCAGAGTCTCCCCCAGCTTCACCGCGCTGCGGTCGGTTTCGCTGAGGTAGAATTTTACCTTGAGCGCATCCTGAGGCAGCAACGACACCACCGGCACGCCGGCCGCCGCCAGTTCGCCTTTCACAAAATACACCTGGTCGATCCGGCCGTCCTTCGGCGCCACGATGCGCCGGTCGGCGAGATCGGCATTCGCCTTCTCCGCATTCGCCCGCGCTGCGGCGAGGTTGGCTTCCGCCGCCAGTTGCTGCGCGTCGCGCGCCGGCAGTTCCGTCACCCGCAACTGCGCCTCCAGCTGGCTCACCTGCGCCTGCGCGCTGGCCAGCATGGTGCGGTCCTGGTCGAGCTTCGACATCGGGATCAGCCCCTGGCTGAACAGTTTCTCGCTGCGGGCGAAATTCGCATTGGCGAGGCTGAGATCGGCCTTCGCCTTGTCGAGCGATGCACGAATCACCGCCACCTCATCGGTGCGCCCACCGGTCTCGAGATTGGCGACATTGGCCTCCGCAACATTCACCTGTGCGGCAGCCGCTGCAGCAAGCGCCTGCTGCTGCGTTGCGCTCAGCGCGAACAGCAGATCACCCGCCTTGACCACCTGTCCCTCGTGCACGGCGAGGTCGTCGATGGTGCCCGGCGTCTGCGCCGCGACATAAACATAGTCCGCTTCCACATAGCCGTTCCAGCTTGGCACGGTGGCAGCGCCGAAGCCGGGCAGCACGACCCCGATGATGCTGATCACCCAGGCGAAGAATTCGTTCATGATGCCCTCCGGGGGCTGAAGCGCTGCCGGATGGTGAATACGGTCAGGGCGCCGAACAGCACGAAGATCGGCAGGCTGTACCAGCTGGGGAATGCCAGCACATACGACGTATCCCAGGTGAACAGCGTCCGCGCATGGATGAAGATCGACAGCGTGAAATAGAGCAGCATTCCAATATACACGACGCGCTGCCACATGGCGGTGAAGATGGCACGTGGCAGCAGCAGCCAGCCGAGGATGCCTGCGGCGGTCATCGGTACCGCGAAGATGGCGTCGAACGCCGGGGTGAACAGCTGCGCCACGAACGCCTCGCGACCGATTGGCAGGCTCGAGCCGTGCAATACCGCGCCGGTCGCCAGCGTCAGCAGCGTCAGGCCGCGAAACCAGCCGCCCGGTCCGCTGAGGATAGCCGGCGTGCGTGCAAACGCGGCGAACCCCTCGAGCGCCAGGAAGAGCGCATGCATCGCTGTCGTCACGATGCCCATCGGCTCCAGGCCGGCTTTGACGAACACCGGCCAGAACATCAGATTCGCCGCGCCGAGCAGCAGGTGCGCGGCTGCCGCGGTCCAGTTCCACCGCGATGCCACTGCGTTGCGATGGACGACGAGGAGGATCGCGAGGAGCAATGCCAGCCCGTGCGCTTCGAAGAACCCGATGGCGTCGGAGTTCTGGTACAGCGAGGCCGCCATCGGCCCGAGATTGAGGAAATGACCGGCAAGATCAAACAGGCTCGCGGCGAGTGCGATGCCGCCCAGCGCGATGCCATTGATCAGCAGCAGCCGCTGGCCGAAGCGTTCGGCATGGACTGCGGGGGCCAGGCCGGTGCCGGCGAACCCCTCTGTGGTGGTGAGTGACGCATTCATTTCATTCTTCCCTGGGTTGGCCCCCCGGCTGACCGTTACGAACTGGCCCAGCGCTTGCCGCTTTGCGGCGCACTTAGCCCGTCGAAGAGAATGGTGAGGTGGTTGTCGATCAAGCGGTCGAAGCTCAGGCCGCCCTCGGGCACGATCCCGAAGATCTCGGCCATGATGATGTGCAGCACCACCGGGCCGATGATGGAGCGGATCGTAAGACCTGGATCGACCGGCCGCAGATAGCCTTGGTCGATGCCCCGCCGCAGCAGCCCCTCGAGCACTGGGATCACCCGGTCGAGCACCTCGCGCCGGTACATTGCTGCCATCTCCGGGAAGCCGATGACCTCGCGCAGGATGAGCTTGGGGATCGCCAGCACCCCCGGCTCGCTCAGTCGGCCCGCCAGCATCTTCAGCACCATGGTGATCACCAGCCGCGGATCGCCCTCATAGTCCTTGAGGAAACCCAGTGCGTTGTTGGCGATGGGGACGATGGCCCGTTTGACCAGCGCCTCGAGGATCGCTTCCTTGGAGGGGAAGTAGAGATAGACCGCCCCCTTGCTGAGCCCGGCGCGCGCCGCGATGTCGTCGACCCGGGTCGCCGCGAAGCCCTTCTCGATGAACAGCTGCAGCGCTGCGTCCAGCACCTCGTCCGGCCGCGCCTCGGCGCGGCGGCGGAACTTCGGGGTGCGGGCAGTTTCGGATGTAGCCATGGTCGGTCTCTCGAATTCTTCGGCTCGGCCCCGGTCACCTGCGTGCATCGGGGCTGGTCATTTGGTCGGTACGGTCAGTTTGGCCAAGGCGCCAGAAAGGCCCGGCGGCTCGGCAACTGCGTACATGACCAGTTGGTCAACAAGCACATAACCGACTGGTCAGTTATTTGCAAGAGGCTTTTTGGCCATACCCCTCGCCGGCGCCTGCCTTGTTTTCGCCACAAACATTAACAGCCGGCGCCACATCGCTTATCGTCGCCGCCACAATTGGCGGGAGACCTGTGATGAAAACTCGGATCGCATGCGCAGCATCGGCGCTGTTCCTCACGCTCGCGGCGGCGGGAACGGCCGCGGCCGAGCCGTGCCGGCTCAGCCCTTACGAGGTCATTGCCGAGAACGAGCGCCAGTATTTCGAGCTGCTCGGCAGCCGCGGCATCCCCGACCTGCCGGAGATCTTTTCAGGCGATGTCGGCTGGAGCATCGCCGAACATCTCGCGACGCCGCTGGAGCCGGCCGACGGCAGCGCGCACGGATTGCTGCTCTATCTCGCGACCGGAGCAGAAATCTGCGTGCTGTTCTGGGACGGCATGGCCCGGCCCGACCGTCCCCCGCTTGCCGTACGGCTCGAAGTCACCCCCGCCCGACTGACAGGGCTGATCGACACCACCCGCGTCCTCGCGGCCGGAGCGCCGGCCACCGTCGACCGGACGCCGAAACTCCGTCATCCCGAGGCGGCGCGCGGCCCCACCGCCCTTGCACCGGTCGCCGGCCGCGCCGCCGGCTTGCAGGCAGCTCTGTCCGAGCTCGCTGCCGACCTGTTTCCCGCCGAGCTTCGCGCTGGCCTCGGCAGGTTGTCGCACCTCACCGTCCTCCCCGCCCTCAACATCGGCACGGTTCCCTTCGCCCTGCTCGTCCCAGATGGCAACGGCTCGCCGCTGGTCGAGACCACCGCCGTCACCATCGCGCCGTCGCTTGCCGCACTGCTGACCGGCGACGTGCGTCCCTGGAGCGCCAGCACCGCCCCGCTGGTCTTCGGCAACCCCGATGCCAGCGGTGACCCGGACTGGATTTTCCCATCGCTCCCCGGCGCCGAAGCGGAGGCGCGCGACATCGCCGCGCTGCTCGGCACGACTGCCGAAACGGGCATTGCGGTCACCCCGGAACGGGTGCTCGCGGCCATGCCCGCGGCCGACGAGATTCACATCTCCGCGCATGGCTACAGCGACCCCGCATCCCCGCTCGACGGCAGTTTTCTTGCGCTCACCGGCGGCCGGCTGACGGCCCGGCAAATTCAGACCCAGCGGCTGAACGGGCACCCGCTGGTGGTGCTGAGCGCCTGCCAGACCGGCCTCGGTGGCACTCTTGATGCCGGTATTGTGGGGCTGGCCCGCGGCTTCCTTCTGGCCGGAGCGAGTCTGGTGGTGGCCAGCCTTTGGAACATCGACGATGAAGCGACGGCGTGGTTGATGGCGCGCTTCGTCGAGAACCTGCGGCGTCACGCGCCCGCCGAAGCGCTGCGGCTGGCGCAGCTTGCGGCACGCCAGCGCTGGCCCGATCCGGCCATCTGGTCGCCCTTCATCGCCTTCGGCGCGACCATCGTGCTGGAGTGAATGCGGCGCCTACGGATTGTCAGCGGCGAGCTTTTGCAGCAACTCCGACGAGACGCAGGCCACGTGCTGGGGCTCCTGTCCGCTCGACAATGTCTCGGTTACGGCCGCCTGCGCAGCCTTGCACGTCTCGAGGCTGTCGAAGCTGGCGAGCGCGGTGAGGTCGAGCCCGCTGGCACCTGAAATGACATAGAGAAAATAGACAACGGCTGCGCTCATCGGAAGCCTCCTGGTCCATACCTATAGACCTTCCCCGCACCCCCGGCGTCAAGGCGCGCGAGAGTGCTAGAGAGCGCCATTGTGCCGAGCCGCTCGGGAAACTAGTCTGCCGCGACATTTGAGGAGGAACAACGACATGGCCGACAAAAAAGTCCGCTGGGGCATCATTTCAAGCGCCGACATCGGGGTGAAGAAAGTCATCCCCGGCATCATGAAGTCGCCCCACTCCGAGGTCGTCGCCATGGGGTCGCGCGACAAGGCCCGCGCCCGCGCCGCGCTTGATGGCCTCGGCCTGACCAGGGCCCGCGCCTATGGCAGTTACGAAGAGCTGTTCGCCGACCCGGATGTCGATGCCATCTACAATCCGCTGCCCAACCACCTCCACGTGCCCATGACGCTGGCCGCCGCCAAAGCCGGCAAGCACGTGCTCTGCGAAAAGCCCATCGGCATGAACGCCGCCGATGCCGAGCGGCTGCGCGAATGTCCCAGGGACGTCATCGTCAGCGAGGCCTTCATGGTGCGCTACCATCCGCAATGGCTGCGCGCCCGCGACATCGTCCGCTCCGGCGAACTGGGCGAGGTGCGCGCCATCAACACAGTCTTCACCTACCACAACACCGATCCCGCCAACGTCCGCAACATCGCCGAAATCGGCGGTGGCGGCATCATGGACATTGGCTGCTACGCGGTGACCAGCGCCCGCTTCCTGTTCGAGGCCGAACCGCGCCGCGTCGTCACCCTCATCGATCGCGATCCCGGCTTCAGGACCGACCGCCTTGCCAGTGTCATCGCCGATTTCGGCGAGGGACGGCAGCTGACTTTCGTCTGCTCCACCCAGCTCGTCGGCAACCAGTCGATCGAGGTGATGGGCACCAAGGCCCGCGTCGAGATCATGATCCCCTTCAACGCGCCGCCCGATTCCAAGACCGCCATCATCATCGATGACGGCGCCACCCTCGATGCCAGCCTTTCGCGCCGCGAAATCATCCGCGCCGTCGACCAGTACACCGAGGAAGCCGAAAGCTTCGCGCTTGCCGTGCTCGGCGGTCCCGCCCTCCCCTGGGGCATCGACGACGCCATCCAGAACATGAAGATCCTCGACGCCATCTTCATGAGCGAAAAAACGGGGGCATGGGCCAATGTCTAGGGCAACTCCGGCCGCAGCAGCCGCTCGGTCAGCAGCCTGATCGCCGGCCCCAGTTCGGCGACGCTGCGCGCCTTGCGCCCAACGCCGTACGCGCCCGCCAGCAGCAATTGCGTCAGCTGCCGGGCGCGTGCGACACCCGCCGCGGCGAGCGCCGCGCTGATCGCCGTCTCGATCTCGTTTTCCACTGCCAGCAGCTGCGGCGCGGTCAGCCGGTCGTGCTCGCCATAGAGCGCATCGGCGTGCGGCGAGCCCTCGAGCAGCCGTGCGATCACCTTGTACTTTGCCGTGAGACCCGCCGCGATCCGCTCGATCACGTCGCCCTCCCCCGCCATCGCGCCGGCAAAACCGCGCCGGATTTCGGCCAGCAGGTCATCGATGATCGCGGCATAGACGGCCTGCCGGTCGGCGAAATAGCCATAGAGCGTCGGCTTGGCGATTCGCGCCTCACCGGCGATCGCTTCCATCGTCGCGCCCTTCAGCCCATGCCTGAGGATCAGGAAACGCGCCGCCTCGACAATGCGCTGCCGCCGTTCCGGTGAGAGTTTTCGGGTCCGCAGAGCCACTACCGAATCCATATTGAACTTACTGAACGATTATCATAAGTTTCGTTCAGTTGTCGATGGAGAAACCCATGCCTGATCGCGTTCTGCTCACCGGAATCTCCGGTTTTCTGGGCGGCCATGTCGGCCTGCAGCTGTTGCAGGCGGGTTATCTCGTGCGCGGCAGTGTGCGCAGCCTGGACAAGGCCGACAAGGTCCGCGCGACGCTGGTCGCTGCCGGCGCCGATGTCTCGAAGCTGGAATTCGTGGCCCTCGACCTGCTCAGCGGCAAGGGCTGGGGCGACGCCATGCAGGATATCCGCTACCTGCAGCACACCGCCTCGCCCTTCGTCAGCGTCATGCCGGCCGACCCGATGGATCTCATCCGGCCGGCGATCGAAGGGACGCGCTTCGCCCTCGAAGCAGCGCTGGCGGCCAAGGTCGAGCGCGTCGTCCTCACCTCCTCGGTCGCCGCCGTGAGCTACGGCCACGACAAGACCCGCACCAGACCCTTCACCGCCGACGACTGGACCGATCTCGAAGGCCGCGGCGTCAACGCCTACATCGAATCCAAGACCCGCGCCGAGCGCGAAGCCTGGGCCATCATGGACCGAGCCGGCCGCCACGGCGACCTCGCGGTCATCAATCCCAGCGCCATCCTCGGCCCGCTGCTCGACGATGATCCCGGCACCTCGGCGGCCCTCGTGGCACGCCTGCTGAACGGCACCCTGCCCGCCGCGGCCGACATCTCCTTCGCCTTCATCGACGTCCGCGACGTGGCCGCGCTGCACGTCAGAGCCATGACCGACCCGGCCGCCGGCGGCCATCGCTTCATCGCCGGCAACCGCGTCATCAGCATGATGGATGCCGCGAACATGCTGCGCCCCGTCCTGCCGGCCTATGCCAGCAAGATGCCGCGCTTCGTGGTGCCCGACTGGCTTGTGCGAATGTTCGCCGCATTCGACAAGGAAATGCGCGGCAACACCGGCGAGCTCGGCGTCAAGCGCTATCTCGACGCCAGCGCCGCCATCGCGCTTCTCGGCCGTCCCTTCATTTCATCCGAAGACGCGGTGGTCGCCACCGCCCAGAGCCTCATCGCCCGCAAGCTGGTGTAGCCGCACGACGCGAAAAATAGGACTAGGCCAAAGCCGCGCGATTGGCTAAAGAGGCCGCATCGGAGCGCCGTCCACCAGACCGCGCCACCGGCACCGGAACGGGGCTGTAGCTCAGTTGGGAGAGCGCGTCGTTCGCAATGACGAGGTCAGCGGTTCGATCCCGCTCAGCTCCACCATTCCGGTTTGGATCAATCACCCGATCTCCGCGACCCTCCGTCGCGTCAGTGCGCGTCCCGGTGCGGCTCGGGCTCTTCGCCGTAGACGGGCCTCCCCAGCATGGTGCGCAAAAAGGCATCGAGCCGGGGATAGTGCCGCAGGCCATGCACCAGCCCGGTCCGCGCGCCCATCGGCAGGCCGCGCCACGACAGCGGCTGCACCAGGTCGACCAGCGGCAGCGGACTGAGCCCGAAGCGCCGCTTGTAGGCGTAATTTCCCAGCGAGAAATCGAAATGCACCACGCCCTTGGCCCTGAGGTGCGCCATGGTGCGGTAAATCACCAGCCGGCCGGGTGAACAGTTCGACCATTCGCTGCCACCATTGGAGATGCGGATCATCACGTAATTGTCCTTGCGCCGCACGCCCAGCAGCGCTGCCACCACCGCCTCGCCGGCCATCAGCACGGTCAGCACCACGTGCCCACCTGCCAGCCCGTTGGCGATGAGGTCGCGGTAAAACTCCTGATTCTGCGGATCGTCGAGCAGATACGGCTTGCCCGCCTCTGCCATGCGCGCCCGCTGCTGCTGCTCCATCACCGCCAGCACCCTGGCGGCGGCTGTCACATTGGTGATCTCGGCGAAGTGCGCGCCCTCGGCCTTCGAGAACACCCGCCACGAACGCTCCAGTTCCTTGCGTACCGGCTTTTCGAGCCCGCGATGGTAGTCGTCCCAGTCGCCCGCGATGCTGACCGCGTTGCCATTGAGTGCGCACGGATGCGCCTGCGGCAGCAGCGCCAGCGGATTGGCCCGCCCCTCGATGCGCTCCGGCATCTTGCGGAAACGGATGACGTCGTCCTGCGGAAACGCCGCCTTCAACGCACTCCATAGCGCCATCGCCCCGGCGCGGTCGGTTGGCGCTGCCGGCCCGAGCAGCGGCGCATTATAGTCGGTGATCTCGCCATCGGCGAATTCCAGCGTGGAGATGCCGCCATGTCGCCGCCGCACCAGCGGCAGCAGCATCGCCAGCTCGCCGCTGCGCTCGCCCTCGATGCGCACCGGCACCGGCTCGAACCCCTCGGCCCGGCCGTGTGTCGCATACCAGGCATCGAGCCAGATGCGGCTTTGGAACGGCGTCGCCGCACCCCGCCGTTCGGCGTCGCTCCAGCTGCTGCGTGCCACTGCCCAGCTGCTACCGGCGGCAACAGCGAAGCGATCGTCTCGGGGGCGCGCCGACCGCGCCGAAGGGCGGTCCTCCAACAGGGTCACGCGACCTCGATCTCCCGGCTGATGGGCTGTGCCGGAGCGTCCTTCACCGCGCCGAGCTGCTGCCGATCCAGGGTGAACTGGATCGGCCGGCGCTCCTTGCGGCCCTTGCTGATCCAGCCGGCGTCGCGGAACACCCGCTGCACCACCTTCTTGGCATAGTACGAAGGACCGCTGAGTGCGTGGCCCGGATTGCTGATCCCGAATTTGTGCCGCAGGATGGCGTTGGCAAGTTTCACCTGCTGTGCCCGGAAATATTCCTCTGTCGAATACGACACCGTCATCGAGACGTTGAGGCAGTCGAGATTCTCCACCCGGTGCGGCGCATTGAGCGGCCAGTTGAGCACGTCCCCCGGCGCCAGCTCATGCACCTGTGCGTGCCTGTCGAACCAGTCGGCGTACGGTACATCGAGCTCCATGTCGTAGAGCGCGATGTCCTCGAGATTGGCCTGCGTGATGAACGGCGCCGAATTGGGATACACGAACACCCGCTTGCGCCCGATGATCTGCCACAGGCACTGCCCTGGCAGGTCGGCGTGATAATAGACCTGCGCATTGGGCGACGAGATCAGGATGCCGCAGCCACGGCGCGGCGCCGCAAACCCAGGCATGCTGGCGCCGAGTTCGTCGAACATCTGGTCGATCACAGCGCGGTACCGGCTGTCGATGCCAGAGACGTCGCGCAGGTTGAGCCACATGCGGCCCTGCTCGATCGCCTGGATCACCTCCTCGCCGCTGAGCTCGCCGATATCGCCTTCGCGCCACAACCGGCGCTCCTCGCGGGCTCCCATCTGCACCAGCGCGTAGCGATCGCGCGGATAGGCCTCGATCAGTTCGGCCAGCGTCTGGCGCGAGAACAGCTCGGATTGATGCAGCGTGTGGTGCAGCTTGATGGGGTGGTGGCCCCAGAGCTGGCTGGCCGACTCGTCCCAGTCCGAAAAAATCTTGGTCACTGAAAGCTCTCCCCAGGATCCGGGACGCAGCCGCCCGGGACTCGAAATACCGCCCAACGGAGCGGGCTGTCCCGAGGCATAGCAAAACGTGCCCGGCGCCGCGATGCAAAGGCTCACCGGTGGTTAACTCTAGAACGGTGCTCCGTCGTCGCTGTCGTCGCGCGTTGAGCGGCATTTTAATCAAATGCGGCGCATTGACCCTGCGCGCTCACCACGCATTTGCCGGCCAGACAGTCGAGCGGACAACGACCCCCGGCAACATCGCCCACTGCCACGCATCAGCCGCACCTGCTGTTTGCCCGCCGCTTACCGATACGGGAAAGACATTGCCCGCCCGAAGATTGATATTGGACTTGCATCAATCTGGCGGCTACCGTCCGCCCGATCGCAGAACCGTAAGCTGAGGGGTTAACACGGGAAATGGCACATTTCGGACCGGAGCAGATGGCAAAACGCCTGGGGCAGGATTTGCTGGCGTTCCCCATAACCCATTTCGACGCCGACTTCGCGCTCGACCAGACCGCCTACCGCGCCCACCTCAACTGGATGCTGGGCCACGCCCCCGGTGGCATTTTTGCCGCTGGCGGCACCGGCGAGTTCTTTTCCCTGGCGCCCGATGAGGTCGAAACCGTGGTCGCCGCCTCGGTCGAGGAGGTTGCCGGCAAGATGCCGGTGCTGTCCGGCGTCGGCTATGGCCGCGGCATCGCGCTCGACCTTGCCGCACGGGCCGGACGCGCCGGCGCCGATGGCATCCTGCTGCTGCCGCCCTACCTGGTGAACGCCTCGCAGGAGGGCCTTGCCGAGCATGTCGAGGCGGTGTGCAAATCCACCCCGCTCGGCGTCATCGTCTATAATCGCGACAACGCCATCCTCAATGCCGACACGCTGGCGCGCCTGTGCGAGCGCTGCCCCAATCTCGTCGGCTTCAAGGACGGCGTCGGCGACATCGAACTGATGGTCCGCATCGAGTCGATGATCGGCGACCGCCTCGTCTATGTCGGCGGCCTGCCGACCGCCGAGACCTTCGCCCTGCCCTATCTCACCATGGGGGTCACCACCTACTCGTCCGCGCTTTTCAACTTCCTCCCCGAGTTCGGCCGCGCCTTCTATCGCGCCGTACGCGCCAACAATCTCGACGCCATCCGCGTCGGGCTGCGCGATTTCGTCCTCCCCTACACTGCCATCCGCAACCGCGGTCGCGGCTATGCCGTATCGATCGTCAAGGCCGGTGCGGAAATCGTCGGGCGTCCAGCCGGACGGGTGCGTCCGCCGCTGACGCCGCTCGACAAGAAGTCCTACGACGACCTCAGCGCCCTGATCGACAAGACGCGCAGTCTGAAGCTCGACGCCGCGGCGTAACGGAACCCCACCGATGACCACCTCTGAAACCGGTTTGCCCGGCTCTCCCCGCGTGACCGAGCTGCGCGTCGTCCCCGTTGCCGGCCATGACAGCATGCTGCTCAACCTGAGCGGCGCGCATGCGCCGTTCTTCACCCGCAACATCGTCATCCTCAAGGACAGTCGCGGCGCCGTCGGCATCGGCGAAGTACCCGGCGGCGAAGCCATCCGCCAGACCCTTGAGGACGCCGCGTCGTTCGTGGTCGGCAGCGAGATCGGCGCCTACCGCCGCACCCTGCGCGCCGTGCGCACCGCCTTCGCGGCGCGCGACAGCGGCGGCCGCGGTGTCCAGACCTTCGACCAGCGCACCACCATCCACGTCGTCACCGCGCTCGAATGCGCGCTGCTCGACCTGTTCGGCAAATTTCTCGGCGTGCCCACCTGCGAACTGCTCGGCGACGGCAAGTGCCGCGACGAGGTCGAAATGCTGGGCTATCTGTTCTTCGTCGGCGACCGTACCCGCACGCCGCTCGGCTATCGCGCCGCCACCGATGGCGACGACTGGCAGAGACTCCGCGACCGGGTGGCGCTCGATTCGGCCGCAATCGTTCGCCTCGCCGAGGCCGCCGAAGCCCGCTACGGCTTCAAGGACTTCAAGCTCAAGGGCGGCGTCCTCGCTGGCGAAGCCGAGGCCGAGATCATCTCCGACCTCGCCGCCGCATTCCCCGAGGCCCGCGTCACCCTCGATCCCAACGGCGCCTGGCTGCTCAACGACGCCATCCGCTACTGCAAGGATCTGAATGGCGTCCTCGCTTACGCCGAGGATCCGGTCGGCGCCGAACCGGGGTATTCGGGCCGCGAAACCATGGTCGAATTCAAGCGCGCCACCGGCCTTCCCACCGCCACCAACATGGTCGCCACCGACTGGCGCGAAATGGGCCACGCCATCCAGTCGCGCTGTGTCGATATTCCGCTGGCCGATCCACATTTCTGGACCATGGAGGGCGCCGTCGAAGTGGCGCGCCTGTGCGACCGCTGGGGCATGACCTGGGGCTCGCACTCCAACAATCACTTCGACATCTCGCTGGCCATGTTCACCCAGGTCGCTGCCGCCGCGCCCGGCAGGATCACCGCCCTCGACACGCACTGGATCTGGCAGGACGGCGAGCAGCTGACCCGCGAGGCGCCGGTCATTCGCGGCGGCAAGGTGCACGTCCCCGAGCAGCCGGGCCTCGGCGTCGACCTCGACGAGGCAGCACTTGAGCGGGCCAACGCCTATTACAGGGCACTCCCCGCCGGCAGCCGCAACGACGCCGCCGCAATGCAATACCTCATCCCCGGCTGGAGCTTCCACTCCAAGCGCCCCGCGCTGGTCCGCGACTAGGCCGTTTAGTGGTCGCCGCTATTGCAGCCGCCCCCTCCCCTTGCGGGGAGGGATCAAGGATGGGGGGTCTGCAGACACGGCGCGTAGGCACTCTACCCCCTGAGAGGGTATGACAGCACCTACGCCGCCGACTGTGCACCCGTCTGTGTCAGCGCTTGGGCAATGCTGCGTGCCCCCAGAATTGCCAGTGCCACCGAGGTCAGCGTCGGATTGCCCGCGGTCTCGGTGGGGATGACGCCATTGCCGGCCACGTAGAGATTGTCGGTGCCCCAGACCTTGCTGTTGACGTCGCAGACCGACTTTCCGTCGTCGCTTTCGCCCATCCGCACGGTGCCCTGATAGTGCAGCGAACTGCCGTTTGGCGGCGTCCGCGGCTTGTGCCCCTTCAGCGGCCGTCCCACGGCGTCGCATATGCGCCCCAGATAGTCGCGCGCCAGCTGCATGTGCTCGAGGTCGCGCGGCGACAGCGTGAACCTGGTGCGCATCTTCGGGCGGCCAAGCCAGTCCGTCTCACTGTCCGAGAACGCCACATAGTTCTCGTAACGCGCCTCCGAGGTCAGGAAGAACGATACCGACAGCACCGGCTTGTTCTCGGCCACCTCACGCTCCCCCTCCGGCAGCGAGCTCGGCTCCACCTGCGTGATCTGCAGATGGAACGGGAAACGCTCGCCATCATAGGGCACCCAGGTCACCCCGCTCGACATGCGCGAGATCACCGTGCGATCCGACAGCACGCCGCCCGAGCGGTCGATCTGCTTGGCCGCGCCGGCATCGTCGTCGATGGCGTCGAATTCCGCATAGATCGAAACCTGCGGATGCTCGTTCAGATAATGGCCCAGCGCTGCCGGACGGATACCCGACGCAAACAGCAATTGCGGCGTGTGCAGCGAGTCCGCCGCGATCACCACATACTTCGCCTTGACCAGGCTCGTCGCCCCGCTGACGACGCTCTTCAGTTCCACGCCCGTTGCGTGGCCGTTTTCCATGATGACCTTCATGCAGGCGGTCTGCGGCCTCAGCTCATAATTGGTCGAAGGTTCCGTCACCAGCTTGCCGAGGATCACGTCGGGTCCCGATCGCATCAGCCCGGACGGCGTCCGAACCAGCGCCATCGGCATGGCCTGCACCGGACGATCGGGCGAGCGGCCCTTGCCGAACAGGTCGCGCAGGATGTCCTGCAGCGGCCCGGCGATCGGCGAGTCGGGGAACTGCGTGTTCGAAACCCTGAGCAGCTTTTCAGCCTCGCTGAGCACGCCGTCGAGCTTGGCGCCGTCGATGAACGGGATGCGCTCTTCCTTGGACGGCCGCGGGCAGGCGCCGAACCAGTGCGATCCCATGCCGCCCACATTGCTGGCTGCGTGTGCCGCCGGCATGTCGTCGCCGTCGATCGTTCCACCGCCCACCACGAACAGCCCCGGCCGCCGCAGCATGGCATGGTCCGGCCCACCACCCTGACGGATCAGCCGCTCCTCGTCACTCATCGGCGAGTAGGCCTCCGGATGCGGCCCCTGCGATCCGAGTTGCGCCTTTTCGCGCACCTTCTCATCGCTGATATTTGACAGATGATAGCCCGGCGGATCGGCCACGATGGGCCCCGCCTCCACCATCAGCACGCGCACCGACGGCAGCGTATCGATAAGCGTGCGGGCATACGCCGCGCCCGTCGGGCCGCTGCCCACGATGACGACGTCAAACTCTTCCGAAAACGAGACGGACATAGCTGGGAAATCCTGTGCAGCGCGATGATTTAGGCGCGGAGTCGTAAGCGAAGCTTTGGTATCCACGCAAGCCCGGCGTCGGTGCCGGCCCGCGGCTGATATTCGCAGCCCACCCAGCCGTCCCAGCCCAGCCGGTCAAGCTCGGCGAGGATATTGCCATAGGCCAGTTCGCCCTCGTCCGGCTCCGCCCGCGACGGCACCGCGGCAACCTGCACGTGACCCACGTCTGGCAGGTATTTGCGCATCCGCGTGATCACGTCACCCTGCGAGATGCCCAGATGGTAGCAGTCGAACATGATCTTGAGCCGCGGGCTCCCCACCTCATCGATGATCGACATGGTGTCCTCGATCAGCGAATGGAAGTAACCCGGCATGTTGCGCTGGTTGATCGGCTCCAGGAGGCCGGTCAGCCCGGTTTGCTCCGCCCGCCTCACCGCATGGTGCAGCGCCTTGATGAACACCGGACGCGCCGCGGCGCGCTGCTCCGGCGTCACCACCCCTGCCATCACGTGCACTGACGTGCCCCCTGCCGCGGCAGCGAAGTCGAACGCCTGATCGATGAGCGCCAGCGCTTCGGTCTCGCGCCCCGGCACGGCGCCGAGCCCCCGATCCGCCGGGTTTGGTCCCATCGAGGTGTTGATGCCGAGCAGCTTCACCCCATGGTCGGCACAGGCCCGCTTCACGTCCTCGGGCTTGTGATCGTAGGGAAAGTGCAGCTCCACCGCCTCGAACCCGGCGCGCGAGGCGGCGGCGATCCGCTCCAGCAGCGGCAGTTCGGTCCATAGAAAGCCGAGATTGGCCGACAGTTTGATCATCTTGGAAAGTGTCCGCGATAGCCCGGCCGATCGCGGCAGACCGGGCAAAATGTGGGATCAGATGGCATGGACGCGCGCGATCTCGACCATGTTGGCAACCAGCGGGCTGGTGTTGTCGCGCCGCCAGAAGCAGCTCAGCAGCACCCGCGCCGTCGGCTCGACCGGGATATAGACCAGGCCGGGATATGGCATGGCGCTCCACGCCGCATGCACCAGGTGGACGCCGAATCCGCCGGCGATCAGCCCCAGCCGGGTCAGCATGTGCCCCGCTTCGTGCACGACGCGCGGCGTGTATCCGGCGCTCTGGCACAGCGCAATGATCCGGTCATAGATGGGTGGATTGTTGTCGCGCGGGAACATCACCCAGGGATCGTTGGCGAGTTCGCTGAGATCGAGCGCCCCCATGCCGGCCAGCCGGTGGCTCGCCGGCAGCACCGCCACAAGCGGGTCGTTGACCAGGACGATCTGTTCGAAATCGGCAATTCTGCGGCTCGGCGGCGGATGCGTGAACACCACTTCGGCCTTTCGGTCCGACAGCTGTTCGAGCTGTTCGAACGACGTGGCCGGTCCGCTCAGGAATGACAGATACACATCCGGAAAGCGCCGATGATACGTTTTTAGAATCGGTGTCACCGCTCCGATCATCGCCGCATCATTGACACTGACGGTGATGAGTCCATGCCGGCCTCGCGCCCGCTCCAGGGCGCGCTGCCGCGCCGTCTCCGCGCTCTTCAGCACGCCCATCGCTTCGGGCAGGAACGCCTTGCCCACCTCGGTCAGTTTTACTGTCCGGCTGTTCCGCTCAAGTAACTGAACATTAAGGCTTTCTTCGAGCTGCAGGATGCGGCGGCTGATCTGCGGCTGGGCCAGCCGCAGGTGCTCGGCGGCAAGGCCGAAATGCAAATGCTCTGCCACGGCCACAAAGGCCCTAAGCTGCTTTAACTCCATGGACGCTTGCCCCTCCGGACGCCTGCGGGAATATCCGCGGGCTTCCCCTGGCACACTCCTTCTGGGAATAATAAGGCGGCATCGATGCGCAGATTGCATTTATCGATACGCAAAACAGCATGGCAGCCATGCACTAATCAACGAATTGATGTCGTGGGACGACGGAAAATGCGGCTGCAAGGGCTGCATCATTCCCATGGCACAGCCGTTTTTTGGAGGAGCCAATGTCTAACGTTAAGCTAACAAGGCGCGAGAGTCTCTTGCTCGGTGCAGGTGCGCTGTTCGCGCTCGGAACCAAGGGCGTAAGCGCCGCTGGTGAGACCACTCTGACCTTCTGGTCGGTGCGTCTCAATACCCCCGAGCGTCAGGCCGCGCTGCTGCCGATTCTGGCCCAGTTCGAAGCTGAGAATCCCGGCATCAAGGTGGTCAACGAGCCGGTTTCCGGCAGCCTCGTGTATCCGAAGTTCCTCACCGCCGTGCAGGGCCAGCAGATGCCCGACATCGCCGAGGCCTATTCGTACCACCCGCTGCAGTTCGCCGCGCTCGGCCAGATGGCCGAGATGGACGACATGATCGCAAAGTGGGAAGCCAATGGCCGCCTCAAGGATGTGGTCAACGACTTCGCCTACAAGAAGTTCTTCTGGAAGGACCACTACTGGGGCGTTCCCTACAACCTCGACCCCCGCGCGATCTACTATCGCAAGGACCTGCTCGAGGCCAAGGGCATCACGCCGCCGACCAACTGGGACGAGTTCCAGGCTGCCGCCATCGCGCTCAACGACCCGGCCGCCGGTGTCTCGGGCATTTCGTTCCCGGCCGGTAACTTCCACATCACCCAGCACTTCTTCATGGGCTTCATGTTCCAGGCCGGGGGCTCGATCCTCGACAAGGACGGCAATCTGGTGTTCGGCACCACGGCTCGCGATGCCAACATCACGGCGCTCAAGTACCTCACCGACTTTGTCACCAAGCACAAGGTTGCTCCCGAGGGCGTCGGCTCGTGGGATACTCCGGATGCTCACACCTACTTCGCTCAGGGCCGTGCCGCGTTCGGCATGGGCACTGGCGGCCTGATCGGCGACATCCAGAAGCAGAACCCCGACCTTGCCGACAAGGTTGGCGTTCTTGAAACTCTGACCGGTCCGGCTGCCAAGCTGACCGCCGGCTTCTACAACCCGATGTTCGTCTGGGCGTTCTCGCCGGCCAAGGACGCAGCGATGACCTTCGTCGACTGGTTCACGCAGCCTGGCCGTCTGCAGCCGCTCTATGCATCCAACCCGGGCGGCCTGTGGCCGATCTTCAAGTCCGAGTTCGACTCCGAGCTGACCCGCTCGCAGCCGCTGATGCAGGAAATGCTGGCCAAGGTGATCCCGTACACCACGGACTTCGCCTATCCCGGCACCGGCGTCCCGGAAATGGGCGTGATCGACGGCGAGAAGATGTTCGCCGCCCCGGTCAACGAAGTCGTGGTCGGCGCCAAGACCGCCGAGCAGGCCATCGACGACGCGCATGCCAAGATGGCTGCGCTCTGGGAAGACTGATAACCTCTCCCCCGAGGTTCCGGCCAGCGCGAGTTTCGGCCCGCGCTGGCCAAATCCCCTTATTCTAGCTCCGGAGACGGACCTTGCTTCAGAAGCAGCGCGCCCGCTTTGGGTATTTCCTGGTGTTGCCAGCACTGTTTCTGGTGGTGCTGCTGAATATCGCGCCCCTCATTCAGGGGCTGTTGCTCAGCGTGCAGAACCAGAACCTCATCAGGCCCAATCCCACGGCCTTCGTCGGTGCCAAGCACTACATCAAGGCGCTGACCAACGATCCGGATTTCTGGAGCTCCACGTTCAACACCTTCTACTGGACCATCGGTTCGGTCGTCGTCGCCTATTTCGTCTCGCTGGCGCTGGCGCTGCTGCTCAACCTCGACATCCGGGGCCGGGCTCTGCTGCGCGCGCTGTTCCTTATCCCCTGGGTGGTCCCCAATGTGGTGACGGCATTGCTCTGGAAGTGGTTTTACAACGACCAGTTCGGCATGGCCAACTTCGTGCTGTTCAAGCTGCATCTCATCACCGAGCCCATCCAGTGGCTGTCCACGCCTGAGTTCGCCATGCCCTCGGTCATCGCGGTGCAGGTCTGGAAGCTCTATCCACTCATGACCGTGGTGCTGCTCGCGGCGCTGCAGAACGTGCCCAAGGAAGTCATCGAGGCCGCCAAGGTCGACGGCGCCAACGCCCTGCAGCGCTTCTGGCACGTCACTCTGAATTTCATCCGCCCCTCGAGCATGATCATCGTGCTGCTCTCCGCCATCTGGACCTTCCAGAGCTTCGACATCGTCTATCTGCTCACCGGCGGCGGTCCTGCGGGCGCAACACAGAATCTGGCAATCATGGTCTACACAAAAGCCTTCTGGGCCACTCAGCTCGGCTACGCTTCAGCAATCGGCGTGCTGATGATGCTGCTGCTCATCACCCTCGGCTTTGCCCAGCAGGCGCTTGACGGATACTTCTCGCGGAGGGCAGGCGAAAATGTCTGACACCACCGTAGCAGTCTCCACCGACGTCACCCCGCTGCGTGCGGGCTGGAATGTCCGCCGCACCATCGGTCTCGGCCTCGCCTATCTGGCGCTGATAATCGCCGTGGTGTTCATCCTGTTCCCGTTGTTCTGGATGTTTTCGTCCTCGTTCAAGCCGCAGACCGAGCTGTTTGCCCGCGACCTGACCTTCCTGCCGGTCGCCTGGACCTGGGAAAACTACATCAATGTGTGGTTCAACACGCCGTTTCCGCTCTACTTCTGGAACAGCTTCTATATCGCGGCGCTGACCACCGCCTTCACGGTAGTGATCGCGATCTACGCCTCATACGCCATCGCCCGCATCGAGTTCCGCGGCCGCCGGGCGTTCGGCTTCCTGCTGCTCGTCACCCAGATGTTCCCGCACATCATGCTGGTGCTGCCGCTCTTCACCATCATCAAGAGCGTTGGCCTGTTCAACACTCATGCCGCGCTGATCATCTCCTACACCGCCTTCTCGCTGCCCTTCTCGATCTGGATGCTGCGCAGCTTCTTCGCCGCCATCCCGCCCGAGCTCGAGGACGCCGCTGCCGTCGATGGCGCGACGCTGATGAGCACGCTGCACCGCGTCATCCTGCCGCTCGCCGGACCCGGCATCGCCGCGGTCGCGATGTACACCTTCATCCAGTCGTGGAACGAGTTTCTGTTTGCGCTGGTGTTCCTGCAGTCGCAGGCCCTGCGCACCCTGCCTCTCGGCCTCGCCAGCTTCCAGGAAGAGTTCACCTTCCGCTGGGACCTGATGATGGCGGGCGGCTCGATCGTCTCACTGCCGGTATTGTTCTTCTTCCTCTTGATGCAGCGCTTCATCGTCCAGGGCCTGCTTGGCGGTGCGGTCAAGGGATAGATCAAAGGGTCTGGGGGCACCCCTGCCCGTTATTGCTGAACTAAGCGTCGGCCAGGCTGGTCGAAGCTGGTGTAAACCTGTGAAAAAATACGGAGACTATTATGAAGTTCGGAGCATCGTCCTGGCCGTTCCAGTGGGACCCGCCCTATGAGGACTGCATCAAGCGCGTTGCAGGGCTGGGCTTCAAGTCGATCGAGCTGATCGGCTGGAACGAGGAATACCTCAACAACTACTACACCAAGGCCAAGATCGCCGATCTGAAGGCCTCGCTGCAGACCGAAGGCATCGAGATCTCGCAGTTCGTCTCGACCCCGCACGACCTCTCGCACCCCGACAAGGCCAGGCGCGACGCCGCCGTCAAGCACTGGGCCCGCACCGTCGAGGTCGGCAGCGCACTCGGCTCGAAACTGATCAACATGGTCTCCACCCACGCCTTCGCCATGAAGGACACGGTCGAGATTCCGCGCATCACCACCAAGCCGCTGGTGCAGCAATACGCCACGCGCAACGTTCCTCAGAATGCCGACTGGAACAAGAACTACGACGACTATGTCGCCGCCATGAAGCAGTGCGCCAAGCTTGCCGAAGACGCCGGCGTGATCATGACTGTCGAGCCGCATCCGGGCCGCTACCTCGCCAATACCGACGGCGCCCTGCGCCTGCTCGAGCATGTCGACTCCCCGGCCATGGGCATCAACTTCGACCCCAGCCACACCTTCCCGGTCGGCGATTTCCCCAACATCTCGGTGTATCGCCTCGGCAAGCACATCAAGCACCTGCATGTCTCCGACAATGATGGCGTGACCAACGTCCACTGGCGTCCGGGCGAGGGCAAGATCGACTGGCTCGCCATGTTCGTGGCGCTCAAGGAAGTCGGCTACGACGGCACCATCTCGATGGAGCTTGAGGATGTGCCGGGCGTTTCCCGCGGCCCCAACTCCAACGCTCCGGGTGTCTACCGCAATATCACCGCGACCGATGAGTTCGTGGCTGAGACGGTGGCCGGCGCCAACTACCTCAAGGACATCTGCAAGCAGGTCGGCATCACTGTCGAGTGATGCCCGATGGCCGGATCTGCGTCGCGTCCTCCCCGGCGCAGGTCCAGGCCGATCAATTGGAAACCAAAAGATGAAGCAGTCGGTGCTGGTTGCGCCAAGGACATCGCGGATCGAGGACGTCAGCATGCCGGCTATCGCAGCCGATGGCGTACTCGTCGAGGTACGCGCCTCCGGCATCTGCGCTTCGGAACTGCATGGCTGGGACGCCGGTCACGGCGTCCCGCTTCGCCTCGGCCATGAGGTGGCGGGGGTCGTCACCGCGCTCGGCAGCAACGTGACCGGACTTGAGGTCGGCAGCCGCGTCACCGGCCTGTTTCACGACGGTTTCGCCGAATATGCCGCAACGACCGCGGATCGCGTCATCCCCATTCCCGACGGCATCGGCTTTGAAGCCGCCTTTGGCGAGCCGCTGGCCTGCGCCATGAGCGCCGCGCGGCGCACCAAGGTTGACCTCGGCGACCGTGTGGCGGTCATCGGCCTCGGCTTCATGGGCCTGCTGATGATGCAGTTGCTTCGCCTCAAAGGCCCCGCCGAAATCGTCGGCATCGACCTGCGCGAGGAAGCCCGCCGCAACGGCCTGCGCCTCGGCTGCGACCGCACCGTAGGGCGCAACGAAGCCGCCGATCTCGGGCTCTTCGACGTAGTGATCGAGGCCACCGGCACCCAGGACGGGCTCGCCCTGGCGACCGATCTGGCGCGCCAGCATGGCGTGCTGTCGATCCTCGGTTACCATCAGGAAGGCCCGCGCAGCATCGACATGCAGACCTGGAACTTCAAGGCACTCGAAGTGCTGAACGCGCATGAGCGTCGCGTCGACTACCGCATGGACTGCATGCGCCGTGGCCTGGCGCTGGCCGCCGGCGGCAAGATTGACCTCAAAACGCTGCCCACGCATACTTTCACGATCGAGCAGCTGGACGCCGCCTTTGCTGCGCTGGCGTCCAAGCCAACCGGCTTCATCAAGTCCGTCATGGTGGCTGGCAAAGGGTCCGGCACGGCCCATTCCGCCAGCCGCTGACCCAGCAAAAGGAAACGTGCGTTATGTCGATTGCCAACCTTGTTTACGTCGGGACCTACACGGAGCCGATCAAATTCGGCACCGGCCAGATTCTGGAGGGCAAGGGCAAGGGCATCTACATCTACAAATTCGACCCTGCCACCGGCACGCTGTCGCCGCATGGCCTGGCGGAGGGCGTTCGTAACCCCTCCTATCTCTGCTTCGATGCGAAGCGGAAATATCTCTATTCGGTCAACGAAATGAAGGAATGGGACGGCCAGTTCGGCGGCGGCATGAGCGCTTTCCGCATCGATCAGGAGACCGGCGGCCTGACCTTCCTCAATTCCAGGCCCACCAGGGGCGGTGATCCCTGCCACATCATCCTCGATCCGTCCGGCAAGTTCTGCTTCGTCGCCAATTTCATGAGCGGCAGCATCATCGCCTACCGCGTCAATGCCGACGGCTCGTTTGGCGACGAGACGGCGTTCGTGCAGCATGAGGGCTCGAGCGTCGATCCGCGCCGCCAGGCCGGGCCGCATTCGCACGCCGTCGAATTCGACAACGCCGGCAAGTTCCTGTTCGTCCCCGAACTGGGCCTCGACAAGGTGATGATCTATTCGCTCGATGCCGCCACCGGCAAAGTCGCTCCGGCCAGCCAGCCGTGGGTCAAGACCGCGCCCGGCGCCGGGCCGCGGCAGGTGGTGATGCATCCCAAGGGGGACTTCGCCTATCTCATCAACGAGCTCAACTCGACCATGACCGCGTTCGCCTATGACGCGGAAACCGGCGCGCTGACTGAACTGCAGACCCTCTCGACCCTGCCTCCGGGCTTCACCGAGCACACCTCCTGCGCTGAGGTGCAAATCACCCCGGACGGCCGCTTCCTCTACGGTTCGAACCGTGGCCATGATTCCCTCGTGATCTACGCAATCGATCCCAGAACCGGCCTGATGACCCTGGTCGGCCACGAAAGCACGCGCGGCCATATCCCGCGCAATTTCGAGGTGGGGCCTACCGGCACCTTCCTCATCGCGGCTAATCAGGATACCGATAACTTAGTGCCATTCCGCCTCGATCCCGAAACCGGGCTCTTGACGGCCACCGGCCAGAGCATCGAAGCGCCGACGCCGATCTGCGTCCGTTTCGCTTAACGTATCAGGGGAGGAACCCACAAAAATGTCACTGGTGGAAATTCGGGATGTCGAAAAATCCTACGGTAACGTCAAGGTTATTCACGGCATCAGCCTGAAGATTGAGGACGGCTCTTTTGTCGCCCTCGTCGGCCCGTCCGGTTGCGGCAAGTCCACGCTGCTTCGCATGATTGCCGGACTTGAGGACATGAGCGGCGGTGAAATCATCATCAACTCCAAGGTCGTCAACAACCTGTCGCCGCGCGACCGCAACATTGCGATGGTGTTCCAATCCTACGCGCTCTACCCGCATATGACAGTCGCCGACAATATGGGCTTCAATCTGAAGCTCGCCGGCCGGCCCAAGGCCGAGATCGAACAGCGCGTCGCCGAGGCCGCCCGCATGCTCGACCTCGAGGGACTGCTGCACCGCCGTCCCGCACAGCTCTCGGGTGGTCAGCGCCAGCGCGTCGCCATGGGCCGTGCCGTGGTGCGCAATCCCAATGTCTTCCTGTTCGACGAGCCGCTCTCCAACCTCGATGCCAAGCTGCGCGTGCAGATGCGCTCCGAGATCAAGATTCTCCACCAGCGCGTCTCCACCACCACCATCTACGTGACACACGACCAGATCGAAGCGATGACGCTGGCCGACCAGATCGTCGTTCTCAATCAGGGCCGCATCGAGCAGCAGGGCAGTCCGATCGAACTTTATCGCCGCCCCGCCAACCAGTTCGTGGCCGGCTTTATCGGTTCGCCCTCGATGAACTTCCTCAACGGCACTGTCCACATCAACGGCAGCGCCCACATCGTTGAACTCGGCGACGGCTCCAGAATCGGCCTCGAATCCACCGTCCGTGCCACCGAAGGTCAGGCCGTCGTGGTCGGCGTCCGCCCGGAGAATTCTGATCCCCGGCGGCGAGGGCAGCGCCATCGGCGGCCAGATCAAGGTGGTCGAGCCGACCGGCGCGCAGACGCTGGTGCATTTCACCCTCGCGGGTCAGGACCTCACCGCCGTCGTCGATGGCGCCATGGATCTGCGGCCCGGCGCGACCTTCAGTTCGGCGGTCGCCGCAGAGCATGTGCACGTCTTCGACAGCGCCACCGGCGCGCGGCTCAACTGAGTACTGGCAGGCGCGCGGGAGGTTGTAGTGATCGACGAGAACCTGCTGCGCGCCGTCGTCGACCAGATCATTCCTGGTGATGCCGACCCCGGGGCCATCAGCCTCGGGACCATGGGTTTTGTCCAATCCCGCCTTGCTGCCAATGCGCGCGACGAGGCATTGATCGCCGCCGGTCTTGCCGCGCTCGACGCCAGCGCCGGCGGCCAGTTCGCCGGCCTCGGCGCCGCCGAGCAGATCGCCCGGCTCGAGGCCGTGGAGACGGAGCCCTGGTTCGAGCGGCTCGTTACCCTCACCTCCGAGGGCTACTACGCCGATCCCGGCAATGGCGGCAATGCCGGCGCGAAATCCTGGACCATGATGGGCTACCGTCACGGCCTGCCCGAGGGCCCGGATGGCCCGCCTGCTGTCCGGAGCGTCAAATGACCACCGACTACGACGCCATCATTGTCGGCGCGGGGGCCAGCGGCTCGATCGTCGCCGCTCAACTCACCGCTGCCGGCAAGCGCGTGCTGCTCGTCGAGCGCGGCGAGCGCGAAACCTACGCCAGCGCCGGGCACCGCGATCACCTGCGCAACCAGCGCAACTCGACCTATGGGCATAATGTCGGCCCCGATCTCGACGGCAATCCGCGCGTTCTCGTAACCGCCTCCGGTGAAGAACGCATCCTTGCTCCCAACGAGGCCGGCTACCAGAACAACGCCGCCGTCGTCGGCGGTGGCACCTTCGTTTATGGCGGCCTCGCCTGGCGCTTCCTCCCCGAAGATTTCCGCATGGCCAGCAAATATGGCGTGCCGCAAGGCTCGTCGCTGGTCGACTGGCCATTCCCTTACGAAGACCTTGCCCCCTGGTACGACAAGGCCGAGTGGGAGATCGGGGTCTCCGGCGACGGCCGCGGCTCCATCCAGCATGGCCCGCGCAGCCGCGATTACCCCATGCCGCCCGTCCCCACCGGCCGCACCGCAGGGCGCCTCCAGCAGGGCGCCGACGCCATCGGCATGAACACCTTCACCCCGCCCATCCTGATCAACACCGTGCCGCGCGACGGTCGGGGCGCCTGTATCCAGTGCGGCTCCTGCGTCGGCTTCCCTTGCCCGAGCAACGGCAAGAACGGCACCCAGAACACCGTGCTGCCACGCGCGCTGGCCACCGGCGCGCTTGAACTCATCACCGGTGTGATGGTCGAACAGGTCGACACCAACGATGCCGGCAAGGTCACCGGCATCACCTGGCTCCGCGACGGCGATGGCGGCATCACCCGTCACAGCGCCACGGCCCGGATCGTCGTCCTCTGCGCCGGCGCCGTCGAATCCGCCCGCCTGCTGCTCAATTCGAAATCCGCCAACCACCCCCACGGCCTCGGCAACGCCCGCGATCAGGTCGGCCGCAACCTGCAGGGCCATTATTACCCGACCGCTTTCGGCCTCTTCGACGAAACCGTCTACGACGACCGCGGCCCGGGCGTTACCATCGCCACCTGCGACTACAACCACGACAATGACGGCATCGTCGGCGGCGGCATGCTGGCCGATGATTTCATCATGCTGCCCGTCATCTTCTGGAAGACCGCGCTGCCG
Organism: uncultured Alphaproteobacteria bacterium; assembly: GCA_963796775.1. Lineage (GTDB taxonomy): Bacteria > Pseudomonadota > Alphaproteobacteria > Rhizobiales > Devosiaceae > Devosia_A. The sequence continues at coordinate 1,803,277 of CAWCMZ010000007.1, forward strand.
CCCGGCATGCGCCGCTGGGGCAAGGCGGCCAAGGATTTTATGCGCGACGGCTACCGCCGCGTCATCCAGGTCAAGGGCCCCGTGCACGAGATCCCCAACCCGGAGGCGCGCGTGCAGGTCGATCCGCGCGTCAAGGACCGCTTCGGCCTGCCCGTGGCGCGCCTTTCCGGCACCGCCCACCCGGAGACCGTGCGCACTGCAGCCTACATGCTCGACCGCGCCAGGGACTGGCTTACCGCCGCCGGCGCACAGCGCGTCTGGGGCGAAGCGCCGGTGGCGCGGCTCTCCGGCGGCCAGCATCAGGCTGGCACCTGCCGCATGGGCACCGACCCGCGCGTCTCGGTGACCGATCCACACGGCCTCGTCTGGGGTCACGACAATCTCTTCGTTTCCGACGGCTCCCTGAATCCCACCAATGGCGGTTTCAATCCGGTGCTGACGATCATGGCGCTGGCGTTCCGCAACGGCGAGCACATGCTCGGCGCACTCTAGAAGGATCACTGAGAATGGCAGAGCAGAAGCGAACCGCGATCATCACCGGCGGCGGCAGCGGTATCGGCCGCTCGGTGGCCGTTGCCATGGCGGCCGGCGGCTGGAATGTCGTCGTCGCCGGCCGCAAGCTCGAAGCACTCGAAGCCACCGCCCGCCTCGCCCCGGATGGACAGATCGTCCCCGTCGCCTGCGATGTGACTGACGATGCGTCCGTCGACGCCCTGTTCGACACCACGGTCAAGACCTTCGGCCACCTCGATTTTCTCTTCAACAACGCCGGCATCAACGCCCCGGTCGTCCCCTTCGATGAACTCGACGTCAAGGCGATGCGCGCCGTCATCGACATCAACGTCATCGGCTCCATGCTCTGTGCCCGCGCCGCCATGCGCGTGATGAAGGCACAGACCCCGCAGGGCGGCCGCATCGTCAACAATGGCTCGGTGTCGGCCTACGCGCCGCGGCCGCGCCAGATCCCCTATACCACCAGCAAGCACGCGATCACCGGGCTGACCAAGGCCATCTCGCTCGATGGCCGCGCCTTCAGCATCGCCAGCGGCCAGATCGACATCGGCAACGCCGCGACCGACATGTCCGCCTACATGCAGGCCGGGGCCATGCAGGCCGACGGCACCATGAAGCCCGAACCCCGCATCCCTTCGTCACAGATCGGTGCCACGGTGCTCTACATGGCCAATCTGCCGCTCGAAGCCAACATCCCATTCCTCACCGTCATGGCGACTGGAATGCCTCTCTACGGCCGGGGATAATCGTGGCAGACATTGCTGCAGCTGCGCCGCGCATCAAGCCCGAGCACCGGATCGCGCTTTTCTACTTCACCATGATGATGCCCACCGGCGTCGCCGCGGTATATGCCGGCATCTGGTTTGCTTCCAACGGCATGAGCACGCAGCAGATCGGCATCGTCAACGCGGTTCCGGTTCTGGTCATGCTGACCATCAACCTCACCATCGGCCGTGTCGCCGACCGCGCCAGCGACTGGCGTCTGGTGATCGTCGGCGGCGCCACCATCCAGGGCCTCGCCACGCTGGGACTGTTCTTCGTCAACGAGTTCTGGGGCATTCTTGCCGTCTGGACGCTCGCCTTCGTCCCCAACACTGCCATTTCCCCGGTCGCCGACGCCGCCACCATGCGGCTGACCAAACGCAACGGCACCAGTTTCGGCCCTATCCGCGCCAGTTCCACCATCGGCTACGTGCTTGCCGTCGGCAGCACCGGCCTCCTCATCGGCAATTTCGGCGGCCACATCTTCGTGCCTCTCTATGTCGGGCTCTCGATGCTGAAAGCGCTGACTGCACAGGCGCTGCCCAATTTCCGCGCCCCGGCACATCTCAACCTGCCCAAGCCGCCTGCCGGCCGCCGGCTGAAAGAGGTGATGAAGCCCTGGTTCGTCGTGCCGCTCATCGGCTACGCCATGGCCTTCAGCACCCACATCATCCTCAACGCCTTCGCCCCCCTGCTGTGGAAAGCTCAGGGCATCTCCGAGACCGCCATCGGGCCGCTGATCGTCCTCGGGGCCGTGGCGGAAGCCTCGATCATGATCAGCTGGAAATGGCTCGGCAATATATTCGATCCCCGCACCACAATGCTGTTGTCGGCACTGGTGGCGGTGTTCCGCTGGTCGATGATGGGCCTCTCCCCGCCGGTCTATCTGCTGGTCTTCCTGCAGTTGCTGCACGCCTTCACCTTCGCGGTGGGCTATCTCAGCTGCGTGCATTTCATCGCCCAGAACACCGGGGAAGACATCGCGGCGGAGGCCCAGAGCTTTTACGTGGTGGTGCAGCAGTCGATCTCGGTCGTCTCGCTATTGGTCTTTGGCACGCTGATCGGCCCGTTCGGCGCGCATGCCTACTTCGTTGCCGCCACCATGGCCCTGGTGGGCGCCGGCCTGATCTTCGCAGCGTCGCGGCGGAGATAGAGGCGATCTGCCAGCGGCCTCAGGATTGCCTGATCGTCCTGAGCAGCACCCATTTCAGCGGCCGCAGCTTTGCCCACAGCGGTTGCGCTCTGAGCCATGCCGAGAGCGCCTCGCGCCCGATCTGCAGCCGGCCGAGCAGGCTGTGCGCCTCCAGCGACTTGCTGAGCGGCACTGTCGTGTCGCAGTTCTGCAGCTTGTAGGCCTCGTCGCCATAGCCCTGGTCGAGATAGCTGTAGCCGTGCCCGTGCAGCCACTTCAGCAGGTGATAGTTGAGGATGCGGCCTGAAGAGAGCTTGGTCCACGGCCCCGCCTCGAAGCTGGTCACCAGAGCGTAGAGCGTCGTCCCCTGCGCCAGCGCCCACTGCACCGCGACGATCTCGTCGCCGACCAGCAGCGCACACAGGAACAGGATGCCGCTCGCGGCGAAAATCTCCGTCGCCTGCCGGATGAACGCCAGCGACTGCGGATTCTCCTTGAACCCGGGCACCTTGGTGTCGACGAAACGGCGCTGCTTCTGCGCAATCAACCGGTCCAGCATCCGCTCGCGCATCGCCGCGTCTTCCGCGATGACAAACCGCACAGTGCCGAGTTTTTCGAGACTCTTCTGCTTGCTGCGGATTTCCTTCGGACTTTGCAGCCCTTTCTCGACCCCCGCCCAGTCGAGCGTCAGGTTGTTGCCGTGGCACGCCTCGTCATTGGCCTGGTCGGCCAGCAGGAACAGTGGATTGATCAGGTCAGCGACCCGCTCGGGCATCTTGTCGAGGCGCGCCACGTCGAATGGCGGCAGTTCGGCAACGATGCGCGTCCATAGGTGCCGCACGATTTCCGACGTCCACTCGATATTCGAGGGGTAGCACACCGGCGCGTTGTAATCGGCGTGTCCGTGGTCGACGAAGCTGAGGACGTTCACGCCGCGCTTCCGCTCAATGGCGAGTGGGATCTGCAGCAGCAGCGCTCCGTGCGGGTCCGTGACCTCGACAAAGTGAGCGGAGATCTGCCCGGTGCTGCCAAAGCTCAGGCTCCAGGCCGCGATGAACTCGCGCGTCTGGAACACGTGACAGCGAGCCTCACCGGCGGCATTCGCCGAGGGCCAGTTGGCTGGCACCTCGTGGTGCACGGCGATCGCAAGGTTCACCGCGGCAATTGCCGGTCTATCGAGCATGCAAGGTCCAGGTCCCGTTCGTGGCCGTAGAACGTAGATAGCAAACGCGACCCGCATTCGCTTTGCCCATGCACGCTGGTGGTTAACTCTGGAACGCCGCTTCGGCGCTCGCCCGAAAGCTTAACATATTGCATTTGTTTCAAATTTTACCATTAACCGACCTTTAACATGGTCCTTCGGCATGGCCGCAGGAAACCCTATGTAAAGCCCGATGCTTATCGGACCTCCGTCATGACTTTGCTTGACACACGAGTTGCCACTGAGGCTGTTGCGGCCTATCGGGTACCACGCTCGGCGACACTCAGCCGCCGCGCGCTCTGCACGCTGGTCGGCTTCTCCGAAGGCCTGCTCGCCGCCGCCGTCTTCATCGCCGTTGGCCTCGCCTACCCCACCCTCATCCTCGGCCAGTCGCTGATCCAGTTTCCGGCATGGCTCTACTTCGGCTATGGGGCGCTGACCGGCATCGTCTATGGCAGCTTCTCGGCTGCGGCCTGTGCGAAATTCCTCAATGGCGGCCAGCGGCTCCATTCGACCGTCCCCGACAGCTTCTACTCCTGGACGGCGGCAACGGCGCTGATCCTGCTCAGCGCCTTCCTCACCGGCGTTGCGGGCGACCTGTCCCGCATCGCCACCACCTCCGCCTATGTGATCGGCATTCCACTGGTGCTCGGCGCCCGCAGCCTGGTGCAGCTGGTGCTCCGCGACCGCATCACGCGCGGCGAGCTGCGCTTCGAAAAGGTTGCGGTGCTCGGTACCCGCTCCGATGTCGTCAACTTCCTGCTCAACGGCGATCTCTGGCGCACCGGCCACAAGCTGGCCGGCGCGCTCTACCTCGAGGAGATCAGCGAGAAGCCCGGTCCGGAGCGCAGCGAGGCGGTCGCCGACTTTGCCCGCGCCGCGATCCGGCAGGGCGCCGAATACATCGTGCTCGTCGGCGACATGACCGACCTCGATGGGCTTGAGCGCCTGATCGATGATCTCCGCCGCTTTGCCCTCAATGTCGTCTGCGCGCCGGCCACGCACAACCGCACGCTGAAATTCCTCGATGTCGTAGCCATCGGCCCCAACAATTCGCTGCGCTTCCTCAGAAAGCCAATGAGCGACAGCGCCGTGCTGGTGAAGCGCGCCATGGATATCGTGCTCGCCAGCTTTGGCCTCCTCATCCTCAGCCCGCTCTTCGCCATTGTCGCGCTGCTCATCATCATCGACAGCGACGGTCCGGTGATCTACCGGCAGGAGCGCCGTGGCTTCAACGGCGGTCACTTCATGATCTGGAAGTTCCGCTCCATGTCGGTCGTCGAGAGCGGCCACGCCATGCGCCAGGCCGTGAAGGGCGACGCCCGCGTCACCCGCATTGGCCGCTTCATCCGCGCCACCTCGATCGATGAGCTGCCGCAGCTGGTGAACGTCCTGCTCGGCCAGATGAGCATCGTCGGGCCACGCCCGCACGCCATCTCGCACGACGACGAGCTCAGCGCCCAGCTCGCCAAATATGCACACCGCCAGCGCATCAAGCCCGGCATCACCGGCTGGGCGCAGGTCAACGGCTTCCGTGGCGAAACCACCACCTTCGCGCAGGTCGAGGGCCGCACCCTGCACGACCTGTACTACATCGACAACTGGTCGGTGTTTCTCGACTGCTGGACCATCATCCTCACCGTCCTGTCTCCGGCGGCGCGTCGAAATGCCCATTGAGACGCTGTTGGGACCGCGCTTCGGCAGCCCGGCCGAGAGCTTCGAGGTGGCCCTCGCCGCCGTGCCCTCGATCGTCATCGGCGGTCTCCGCATCGCCGTCATCGACCGCACCGACGAAGCCAAGATGATGCTTCGCGCCGCCCGCCAGCGCCCCCGCGGCCAGCGGCCGCTCTATCTCACCTCGGCCAACGGCGAGGTCATGGCGCGCGCCCATTTCGAGCCGGCGCTCGCCGAACTGTTCCTCGACGCCGACCAGATCACAGCCGACGGCCAGTCCATGGTCTTTGCGTCCCGCCTGTTCTGCCGCATGCCGTTGCCGGAGCGCGTCGCCACCACCGACCTCTTCCACGACGTCGCCCGCCTTGCCGAGAACGACGGCAGCACCTTCTACCTGCTCGGCGCCACCGAGGCCGAAAACGCCCGCGCCGTCGCCGCCGTCCGTGCCGCCTATCCCCGGCTCAACATTGTCGGCAATTGTCACGGCTATCTGCGCGGCAGCGATCTCACCGCCAAGCTTGCCGAGATCGACGCTCTCGCGCCCGATGTCCTGTGGCTCGCCATGGGTGTGCCGCACGAGCAGACTTTCGTCCGCGACCACGCTCACGAGCTGTCGCATGTCGGCGTCATCAAGACCTCTGGCGGACTGTTCGACTTCCTCTCCGGCAAGAACCGCCGCGCCCCCAACTGGATGCAGCGCGCCGGGCTTGAATGGCTGTTCCGCATCTTCCTCGAGCCGCGCCGGCTGCTGGTCCGCTACCTCGTCACCAACCCCGCAGCCATCTGGCTCATGCTGACCCAAAGCCGCTGACCCGCTGCCCCGGGACCGCGCCGCCTTCCCTTCTCCCCTCAGGGGAGAAAGGTGGCGCACAGCGCCGGGTGAGGGGCCTCTCGCACAACACTCAATGTTATGAGAAATTGGCCTCGGCCATCCCACTGCCGTCGGACTAGCCCGCCTTGTACGGCACCGGCGAAAATCCAAGGCTGGCCAGCGTCCGGCCGACCGAAAGCAGGATCGGATGCGTCGCTGGCAATACCTCGCCGGTCCTCACCAATACCCCGATCGCCCGCAACAGCCCCAGCACCAGGCTGCCTGCGTTCTTGAGGATCATGCGCGGACCCGCTCCGTTGCGCATCCGGTCGATCGTATAGTTGATCGTCCCGGTACGCAGCGACCGCTGCATCAGCCAGCGCGCCGAGACGCGCTCTTTCGGCACAAATTCATGGATGATCGCCTCGGCGCACCAATAGAACGAGAATCCAGCTGCTCGACTGCGGTAGAAGAAATCCATGTCGCCGCCGCCGAGAAAATTGAACCTGAGATCAAAGCGTGGCTCAGCGAGATTTTCGAATACCCGGCGGCTGATCAGGCAGTTGCCCGAGCCGTGAATGATCGGGATCGGGCCGCTTGCCGCCTCGATCGAGCCGAACAGCGAGTGCTGGCGCACCCCGCGAGACGCCGGCACCTCGAACTCCCTCAGCACCGGGCCGCCGACAATGTCCGCCCCCGACGCCCGCGCCGCCCCGACCATGCGCGCCAGCCACTGCGGGTCGGCCGCCTCGTCGTCATCGATCATCAGCATGTACTGCGCGGTGGGAAAGCGCTCCAGCGCCAGCCCGAACGCAGCGTTGATCGCGTGGCAATTGCCCTGTTGCGGCTCCACCACCACGGCGCCCGGCAGTCCGCTCTGCGTGAGGAAGCCGCGCGCCACATCTGCACCCACCGGGGCGCTGGCGTCGTTGTCGACCACCACCACGGCAAAGCCGAAATCCACCTGCTGCGCTTCCAGCGACTTGAGCGTTCGCGTCAGCCAGTCGGGCCGCCGGAACGTCGGGATGCAGACCACGGCATCTATGCTCTGGCTGATCCCGGCCTCCCGCTCATAGACCGGCAAACGCCACGCCTGACATCAGCAGCATCCGCGGCATCTGCCCAGGATGCTGCAGCAGCGTACGGCCCAGGCCCTGCGCCGCCACGCCGTAGCGCCCGGCCCGGATTGCCTGCGCCACCAGATAGCTCTCGAGATGCGCTTCCGCCGCCTGGTACAGCGCCGAACGCGATGCCCGGTCGAGCTTGCCGATCAGCAGCGGATCACCGAAGATCCGGTCGAGTGCCGGACGATAGTCGTCGATGCTGAGTGCCTTGTGCATCATCACGCTGTGCTCGTGCGCCCGATAGTCCAGCACATGGAGGCCCCGCACATAGGTGATCGCCCCCAGAGCCGCCAGCCGGCACCAGGCATACCAGTCCTCGCAGTATCTGAGGCTTGCATCAAACCCGCCCAGCTCCCGAAAAGCCGTCGTCCGGATCAGCATCACGCCGCCATTGACGATGAAATTGCCGTGCAGCAGCAGTTCCAGGATCATGCCGCCCGGCTTCTGCCGGCTGCGCATCAGTCCGCGCCGCCCGGCCCGCGCCCCACGCGCATCGATCCGCTCATAGTCGCCATAGACCGCCACCGCGGCATCCGTCGCCGCCGCCAACAGCGCCGCCGGCGCCCCCGGCTTCAGCCGGTCGTCGGCGTCGAGAAACAACACCCATTCGGTCGTAACCGCCGCGAACCCGGCATTGCGCGCCGCCGACACGCCGGCCGCCGGCCCGCTGATCACCGTCAGCCGTGCATCATCGATCACCGCAAGGATTGATGCCGTGGCATCGGTCGATCCATCGTCGACCACGATCACCTGAGCCACCGGCGGCACCTGCGCCAAGGCGCTCGTCACCGCCTCGGCGATGAACGCCGCGCCGTTGCGCACCGGAATCACCACGCTGATCGGATCGGCAGCCATTGCTTGCATGCGGCGCAAACTATTGAAGCCCCTGAAGCCGGGCAAACACTGCTTGTTCTAGGGGTTAACGGCGTCTGCGGGTGGCGTCGATGGCAGCGGCGAGACCCATCCGCTCGAGTGCCGCGTCGACCGTCAGCACCTCGCATCCCGACGCCACGGCATGCACCACGAGTGCCTCAAGCCGCTCCGGCGTGCAGCCGAACAGCGTCGGTTCGTCCGAGACGTCATGGGTGAAAAAGATCAGCCATCCCGGTGTGTGCGCTACGTCATCGACCCATCGGTCGAGGTCAGCGGCCGCGCTGTCGCTGCGGATCTCCACGGCCCTGAGGAAACTCCGGTCCGTTTGGCCGCGATTGATGCCCGGATCGCCACCCCGGCTGGTGCGGAACCGCATTTGCAGCTCCGGCCGCACCAGCGGCGACGACACGGTGAACGGAAAGGCGAAGTTGCGCGCCTCGATCCCCTCGAGATACGCATCATTGCGGTCGAGGTCGGCAGCAAATCCCGCCGGCAGATAACTCGCCACCGTCCGGTGCGCGAAGGTGTGGCTGCCCACCTCGTGACCGCGCCGCGCCAGCTCTCCTGCCGCCTCGGGCCCGGCGATCCGACGCCCCGCCTCGACGCGCCCGGCAAGCCCCCCGGCGATATAGAACGTGCCGCGCACCCCGTGCGCCTCCAGCACCCGGGCGCCGTTGCTCAGCGCCGTCTCGGGCACGTCGTCGAAGCTGAACGACACGATCGGTCGCCGCGGCACAATATCGATGCGCTGTCCCGGAAACTGCCGCACCAGCCGCGTCGCCAGCCGGTCGCGCAGTGTAAGCTCAGGCATTGGCCGGCACCGCCGCGCTGCTCGCCGGCGCCGCGACAAGACTGGCCCGCGCCTGCATCCGCAGTCCGAACACCGCCAGCAGCATCGAGAACCACAGCGGTCCCGTATTGAAGAAGAACGTGCTTTCCAGCACCGCCGAGAACAGCGAATAGAGCCAGATGCGGATGAACAGCCGCGTCAGCGCCGGATCATTGCCGCCATCCTTCGCCTGCGACGCATCTCGGATCGGCAGCAGCACCAGCCAGATCACCACCAGCAGCAGCCCCGGTACCCCGGCGTTGATCATCGCTTCCAGATAGGCATTGTGCGAGTGCGCCGCCGTCGCCGCCCAGTTCTCCTGCCCCGCCCCATACAAGAGCTTGTCCGTCTGCCAGAACGACTGGAAGCCGTAGCCGGTCAGCGGCCGCGCCGCGATGGCCGACATCGCCAGCTGCCAAACTCCCGCCCTGTCGGTGAACGTTGCATCGATCCCCAGTGCCGTCACAAAATTCCTGAGCCCCGCGAACACCGACGAGCCAACCACCAGAACGTTGAGCAGCGCCACGCCGCCAACAGCAATCGGTACGCGCGCGCCTTTCCAGCGCTCGAACGCCCATGACAGGATGAAAATCGCCGGCAGGAACCCGGCAGCCGTCTTGCCCCCCGCGTTGAACACGAACACCGCCGCCAGCAGCACGATCAGCCAGCCCAGGACGCGTGACCAGACGCTCGCGATGTAGAGGCCGCAGAACACCGCGATGGCCATTGCCGCCGCTGCTTCATTCTTGTGCCCGAAGTGCCCGCGCCAGTCCCCTGCCAGTGTCCGTTCCACAATATCGGTCGCCTGGTGGATGGCCAGCGCCGGAAAGAACATCACCCCGATATACGACAATCCCAGCACCATCAGAATTCCGGCGCCGAGCAACCGCGCGAACTGCGCTTCGGTCTTCGGCAGCAGGAGAACCGCGTTCGCCGCGACGCACACCAACACCGCAAAGATAATGCGCCGGAAGGCCGCGTTCGGATCGCTCGCCGGCACCGAGACCGCCGAGAACCAGACCAGCGTCACCAAGAGCAGCCACCGTGGCTGCATCAGCATACCCCGCAGCGGATCGCGCCACACCGTCAGCAGCAGCAGCGCAAACATCGCCACCACGACAATCTGGTTGACCGTGCTGGAATTGCCGCCCCAGGCCGGATCCACCCCCGGGCCGAGGTCGGACAGCGGCGTCAGCGTGATCCAGAAATAGCTGAACACCAGGAGGAACAGCGCCGCCCCCCAGGCGCCCCGCTCATGCTCCGGCACAATCTGCGCTTGATGTTGAGCCGCCATGGCCGCCTAGACCGCTTCGCTCCGCCGCCATTCGCGCAGGAACCCAAGGCCGAACGCCAATGCGGCGCCCAGCAGCAACCCGGCAAACGCGCCGGCGGCCATCACCAGCGCGGTGCGCGGCGGATAACTGCGGCTCGGCGGCGGCACCGCGGGCGAAATCACCCGCACATTGGTGGTATCCAGCTGCTGCTGCTCGGTCACCTGCCGCGCCCGCGACAGGAACAACTCGTAGATCGAGGCCTTCGCCGTCGCGTCGCGCTCCAGTTCGCGCAACTGCACCTGCGATTCATTGTCGTTGAAGACGCTGCCCTTCTGCGAATCCGCCTCGATACCGATCGAAGCCAGCGCCGCTTTTGCCTCCGACATCTCGGTCTTGGCCGCCTGGACCATGCGCGCCGTCTCCGCCGCGATCTGCGTCTCGATCGCCTTCAGCTGCGGCTTCAGCGCCAGCAACGCCGGATGAAGCGGCCCCAGCACGGCGGCCTGCGCATCCACCTGCTGCTTCAACACCGCGTACTGCGAGCGCAGCGCCGTCATCGTCTCAGATTGCAGCGCCCCGGCACCACCCTGGCCATTGGCTGCATTCGTAAGTTCCTTGTATCGCGACTCCGCCAGGACGACCCGGCTGCGCGCTTCGACCACCTTGGAATTCATCTGGTCCGAAACCAGCGTCGACACCAGTTGCCCGGCGCTGGAGATCAGCCCGTGGTCGCGCTTGAACGCCTCCACTGCCTCCTCTGCCCTGGCAACATCGGTCTTCAGGCCATCGAGCCGGTCGAACAGCGCCGCCGCCGTGCGCTTGGCACTGGCGGTTTCGCCGCTCACCAGTTCCTCCTGGAATGCGGTGACCAGATCGTTGGCGACCGCCACCGACTTTTGCGCGTCCTCGGTCCACACCGTGACCGAAACAATGAACGAGCGCTCCGCCCGCACCGCATGCACGCGCTTCTCCAGCGCCCGCATCGCCGCCAGCGCCGGATCTTCCTTCTTTGGCGCGTCGCCACCGAACACCGCACCCAGGCCACCGCCGCTCGAAGCCTCGCCGATGAACTCGGGGTCCTCGTCGAGCTTCAGGTCCTTCACCACCCGCGCCAGCACGTTGCCCGATGTCAGCACCGCGAGCTTGCTCTCCGCATCGAGCAGCTGCACATCGCGCTGCTGGCTGTCGCTGAACAGGTTATCCGACACCACATTGAGGTTGGCCGGATCGACCAGCACATCGACGCCCACCGTGTAGCGCGGCTTCACCACGCTCACGAAACCGATCCCCGCCAGCGCCCCCAGCACCGCAAATGCGATGATCCACAGCAGCCCGCGCCGCAGCCAGCCGAACGTGCGGCCAGGATCGAAGCGCATCAATTCCGCGCGGCTCAGCGGCTCGGGCTCCTCCACGATAATCTGCCGCATCCGGCGTACCGGCTTCTCCACCCGAGGTCGGCGCGTCCCCGGCGGCACCGGCCGCTCGCCGTTCGCCGGCCGCATCGATGGCGCCACCGTGCTTTGCAGCGGCATCGCAGCCCGCTGCGCCGCCCGCGCGATCACCGATCCACCAGACGCCATCGCCGCCGGCTCGCTGGCGGGCCGCTCTTCTACCGGCCGTACCGGGCGGCGCACGGGCCGCTTTGCCGGAGCCAGTGGTTTGCTGTCGAGTGCTTTGTACATCTTGGGCGCGCCTGAGTTTCTTCCGAGGGCCTTGCGGATGAGGGATCTAATAGAACCGAGCAGTCCGGCCTCGCTCGCCGGCTTCCGGATTTGGTTAACCCGCTGCGGCATTAACCGCGATTGAGTCTGTGACCCGCCTGCCCTCGCAACCGGGTGTAAGGAGGGCTTCGGACGTGGACGCCTCACTGTGTCTGCTGACGGCATGGCAACCAGATCGCGGAAAAAGGTTACCCAAGCATGCCGCAACGGCGTGAATTCATTCTGAACGCCCTGAAGATTGCCGGCGGCGTGGCCCTTGGCGGCGGCGCGTCTCTACCCGGCGCTTTGGCCGCCCCTCCGGGTCCCGAACCCTGGGCCGTCCCCTTCGGCGCCGCCGTAAATGATGGCGCGCTGCAGAACGACCCCGACTATGCCGCGGCGCTTATTGCCAATTGCCATCAGATTGTCGGCGAGGGCGGCCTCAAATGGGCCGATATCCGGCCTTCCCGCGGCGAATTCATCTTCGACCAACCGGATCGGCTGATCGACTTCGCCACGTTGCACGGCAAGCAGATGCGCGGCCACACCCTCGCCTGGTACGGTGCGCTGCCCGACTGGACCAGCGAGATCGCCAGTGCCACCGAAGCCGAACTTGAGCTCCGCGAGCACATCGCGATCGTCGTCGGCCGCTATGCCGGACGCATCCGCAGCTGGGACGTCGTCAACGAAGCGATCGCCGACGATCCCGCCGATGGCCAGCCGCTCCGCAACTCCATCTGGCTCAAGCGGCTGGGTGTCGATTACATCGACATGGCCTTCAGGGCCGCGGCGGCGGCTGACCCCACCGCCCAGCTGGTGATCAACGAATACGACATCGAAGCCACTGATGGACGCTCTGAGCGCCGCCGCGCGGCCTATCTCGACCTCATCCGGTCCCTCGTCGACCGCGGCACACCGATCCACGCCGTCGGCCTCCAGGGGCATCTGCACGGCGAGGCCGAGATCGACAGCGACGGCGTCAGCAGCTTCGTCAGCGACGTCAACGCCATGGGCCTCGACGTGCTGGTGACCGAGCTCGATGTCATCGATAACCAGCTGCCCGCCGGCATCGCCGAACGCGACAAAGCCGTTGCCGCCCAGGTCGAAACCTTCCTCTCGGCCATCCATGCGGCTGCCACCCCCACCGCAATCATCACCTGGGGCATCACCGACAAATACACCTGGGTGCCGATCTGGTTCACCCGTCCCGACAAACTGCCGAACCGGCCGCTTCCACTCGATGCCAGCTACCGGGCAAAGCCGATGATGGCGGTGCTCGAACGCTTTGGACGGGGAACCGTCTGATGCTGCGCAAGACCTCCGCCTACATGCTCGCGCACGGCATCTCGGCACTGCTCGGCTTCGCCTCGGTCGTCCTCTTCACCCGGCTGCTCAGCCCCGCCGAATATGGCGTCTATGTCGTCGGCATGAGTTTTGCCGGCATCATCTCGGCGCTGCTCTTTGCCTGGATCCGCCTCTCCATCCTCCGCTTTGAATCGGAAGGCGGCGAGGCCGATATCCGCCTCACCGCGCTGATGGGCTACGGCGTCTCCGTTGCCTCCGCCCCCATCGCCCTGCTGATCGCCGTGTACTGGACCGGCGAGCCGCTGGAACGCTCGCTCCTTGCCATCCTCCTCGCGCTCACCCTTGGCATGTTCGAGTTCGGCCAGGAGGTGCTGCGGGCCCGCCAGAAGTCGCTCGCCTACATGCTCGCCGCCGTTTCCCGCGCCGCCATGACGCTTGTCTTCTCGCTGGTCTTCGTCTCGCTCGGCCTCGGCGGCATCAGCCTGATCCTCGGCATCTCCGGCGCCTATGCGCTGACCGCGCTGCTGTTCGCGCCGCAGGTTTGGAGCAAGCCGCTCCGCCGCTTCGATCCTGCGACGTTCCGCCAGATGCTGATCTTCGGCGTTCCGATGGCCCTCTCCGGCGGCATGGCCGCGCTGCACGCCGCGCTCGACCGGCTGATCGTCGTCTACTATCTCGGCGAATCCGCCACCGGTGTTTACGGCGCGTCCGCCGATCTGGTGCGCCAGATCGTCCTCTTTCCCGCCATTGCAGTCGCCTCCGCCATTGTCCCCATGGCCATCCGTGCCCTGACCGAGGGCGGCAAAGCTGCAGCCGACGCCCATCTGGTCAAGAGCAGCGAGCTGCTTCTCGCTGTCCTGATGCCCACCGTCGTCGGCCTCGCGATCGTGGCGCCCAACCTGTCGCACTTCATCCTCGGGCCGGAGTTCGCCGCCAGTGCCGCGACCCTGATCCCTATTCTGGTGTTTGCCTGGCTGTTCCAGGCCATCTCTCAGCAATTCGTGCAGGTGAGCTTCCATCTCGCCAAGAAACCTGGCCTCCTGGTGGTGCACAGCGCCGGCATCCTGATTGTCAACGTCAGCGCCATGGTGCTGCTGGTGCCGCGCTTTGAACTGGTCGGCGCCGGCTGGGCGCTGGTCATCGCCGAAGCCTTCGGCGTCGCCTTCGGCTATTTGGTCTCGCTCTGGGCACACCCGCTGCCCATCAGCCTCGCGCCAATCCTGCGCGTCGGTCTCGCCGCTGCCGCCATGGCCATCCCGGCCTGGTTGTTCCAGCTCTGGGGCCCCGGCCAGAACCTCGCCAGCCTCGCGCTCAGCGTCGTCAGCGGCATCGTCGTCTATGTCGCCGCCGCAATAGCGCTCGATCTGGTGGGCGTCCGTACCGCCCTGCAGCGCTTCCGCCGGGCCGGCCTCACCGTCGAGACCGCCTAGCAGCGGCCCGTCGTAGAACCGGATTCGACCTCAGCGGTCCCAGCGCACCCGGTCCATCTGCCGGGCCAGCACTTCGTCCACCTCGAACCGCGCCGCGTCGAACGGCTCGCGGCCGCTGCGCTCGTATTTCCAGCTGTTGGAAATCTCGCGAAAGTGCCGGTAGCTGAACCGGTTGGTCATTCGCCGCGCCGCGAGTTGATCGCCAATGGCATGGATACGCCACTGCGCCCGCTCTGGCGTTTTCGCCGGAACGACGCTCCACTTCGGCGGGCAGAGTTCCGGATCGCGTCTCAACGTCACTCCCAGCAGCCGCTGTGACAGGTCGAGCCGTGTCACCCCATAATCCTTGTGCCGACGCTCCGGCATCCCCGGGGCCGGGTCGCGGCCCTCGATGCCCATCACCCAGCGGCCGCGATAGCGCAGCACGCCGAACGGATCGGCCTCGACCGCCGCAAAGATGCTCTCGCCCCTCGGCGACATCACGAACTCGTCCACATCCGATCCCTGCACACTCGCCGCCTTGTGCAGGAAGCGCCGCCGCGCGTGCTCCCAGACGCCATGCTGGCCGAAATCGGAATCCCAGGTCTGCTTGTCGCCGCCGCCCTGCGGTCCGAATTTGAACGGCCAGTCGACCACCCGCACGGCCACGATCCCCTCCAGCCGCAGCAGCGTCTCGGCAATCTCCTCCGGCCGGTAGGCGCTCGAGCCATTGTCATAGACCAGCATCGCGTCGGCACCATGCAGGTCGCGCCCGAAGCGCGCCCAGTCGGCGATCCACTCCAGCCGGTTGTCCTTCGATTGCGTGAACATCACACGACGCCCGGCGAACACATCGGTCTCACCCGTCTGCACCGTGATCGCCGTTTCGCCGAACGATGCTTCGAGCCGCAACGTCGTCGTTCCGGCCGGAGCCGCAACATGCAGCTGTCCATGCCGGTCCATCTCACGCACCTCGAAGGCGCAAATCGCACCCGAGGGCAATGCAATGATCTTGGCCTCTGCCAGAGCGCTCCGAAGGTTAAGGAATGGTGGCCCCAGCAGCACGATATGGCCGTCATGACTCCAGAACGCATCGTAGAACAGCGTCTCGAAATCGTATCTGTCGGAGAACCCGGCTTCCTGCATCGCCACCGGCCGGAGCGGAACGCGCCGTGCCGCGGAAAAACCGGGAAGCAGTGTTGCGGCAGGGTGCACGGCCCTCAGGCCGGCCCCTGCCGCAATGTCAGCATGAAGTCCCATTCGGGGTCTCGGCGTGCGGGTTACCAGCTGCCTTGATACAGGCCGCTGGTCCCCCGCGCCCGCCGATTCCCCGATTCTGGTTAAGGCTGCCGCCTCACTTCCAGTTATCGAGGATCCACTGGTAGTAGGTAGGCGTGATGCGCGTCGACCAGTTGATGTCGCCCGATTCCGCCACGTTCAGCTCGCGGATCATCGGACCGTCAGCGGTATCGTCATACATCGAGCCGCCGCTCGAGCCCGGCTCCATGTCGCAGTCGTGCGCGGCATATTTCTCGGCCATGTCGATGGCGCGTACCGGGCAGGTGGTCGCCCACATCGTTTCCTCTTCCTTGTCGCCGGGGTAGCTGATGAGGTGCGCCGTAAAGTCCTCATTGACATCGGCCTGGAAGCCGAACCAGCCGAACTGATTGCCGGCGTCCTCGCTGAGCGTGATCAGCGCCACGTCATATTCCATGGCCGGCGTGTCGTACGCCTTGGGATTGTAGTTGTCGACGAAGCCCTGCAGCACCAGCAGCTGATCGAATTCGAACTGCCCCAGCGGCGCGATATTGGGCGCATTGTCGCCCGGCCGGAACACCACCCGCGTCGGGAACCCGCCCTCGTCCGGATTGTAGAGGCAATGCCCGGCCGTGATCACCGTATAGGGTCCGATCAGCGTGCCGGAACACTTGCCCCAGTTCTCGCCGTACTGCATGAACAGCTGCCCGATGGCGCGATACGGGTATTCGGTCTCCGCCGTCACCGCCATGCGGTCGTCCGGCCCGATCACGTCACGGTCCGCCGGCAGCTCGAACGCTCCGCCCGGAGTGCTCATTGCCGCGTCGAGCGCCGCCTTCACCGCTGCCGACGCCGGCACCTGGGTGATTTCGCCGGTGCTCTTGACCACTGTCACGCCCAGCGCCGCCAGCGCCGCGGTCGGATCGGCCGGCCCGATGTCGCGGCTGGCTGCCGGATCGAGCTTCGGCACGTCCATCTGCTTGGCGGCCGGCAGCATTTCTGCCAGGTCCCGTGTCGTTTCCACAGTCGCCGGGCCCGCATTGGGAGCCGTCGACTGCGCCATTGCCGGCAGCGCCGAAAGGCTGGCTCCCGCGAGAAGCACCGCCAGAACTGGCAGGCTGGTCGTCATGCGTATGGAATTCATAAGTTTTCATCCCCAAAAAGAAGGTTAGTCCCCTGCAACCGGATAGCAGCATGGCACAATGGAAAAAGCTCGGCAAATTCTGGCCGCGCCGGAGGTCATTCCAAGGCGATTGCCGCAGCTTTGTGCTTGTCCTATGGCTGCGCCAGTCAAACAAGCTGAAAGCGGCCGTCATGCCCCGCCCCCTGATCCGCATCCTGCCGGCCCTGATAATGATGGCCGTCGCCCTGCCCGCGACCGCCCGCGCCGACGACGCGGCCATCGAAGAAATCCGCGCCGCATGGACCCAGTGTAACGCCATCCTCGATGCCCACACCGATGATTGGGTCGGCTGGCATCACGACGTCGGTGGCGGCTACGCGGACAACTTCGAGTTCTGGGACAAGAGCTTCGACCACCATCCCTCGGTGCTGAAGCGCAGCTTCTGGATCGATGCCGTCGCCTTCGAGGAGCAGAATTTCTGTTTCCGCACTGACGGCACGCTGGCCTTCGTTTTCACCAGGATGATCTCCCCCAACATGGCCGATGGCGGCTATGAGGGCCCGCTGATCGCCCGTGAAGGCCGCATCTACGTCGCTCCGGACGGCAAAATCATCCGGGTCCTCGGCCAGATCACCCAGGACGGCCGCAAGGTCTCAGGCCTCGACGACCCCAAATTCGAGCTCGCGCGTGGCTGCTGGGCCATCGACCTCTACCGCACCACCGACGCCGCCAACGAGGACTACGAAGCAACGCTGGGCGACATCGAGGGCACCCACCCCGCGCACCAGCGCAACGACTACGACTGGTGCGCCGCAGTGGAGAACTAGGAAGCTCGCGGAGACGACTGGCTTACCCCGGCTGCCCGCCGACCTGCATCACCGCCCGCGTCCCCGCCTCGATCCCCGCCTGCATGCATTCGGTTTCCGTCTTCCCATGCAGTTGCGCGCTCAGAAATCCTGCGGCAAACGCATCCCCGGCGCCCGTCGTATCCAGCACCCCGACCTTGGGTGCCGGCAGGTTCAGCCGCACTCCGTCGCGGTTGCCGATCGCCGCGCCGCGCGCCCCGCGCTTGATCACCACCCGGTCGTATCGTGACCCCAGATGCCGCATCTGCGACGTCAGATCGTCCGATCCCGCCAGCGCTTCGGCCTCGGCCGCATTGGCGAACATGATCGAATAGCCGCGCGTCCAGTCGAGGAAGTTCTTTGGCCCCACCTCGTTCAGGAACCCCACCGAGGCCGGATCGACGACAGATGCCGATCTCGCGTTTCCGGGCCTCCTCGGCAATCCACTGCACCGCATGCCGCGGCCCCTCGGCGAACAGCGAGTAGCCTGAGATCACCACCATCTGCGTCTCTTCCAGCACCCAGACCGGCAGGTCCGAAGCCGACAGCGCGAGGTTGGCGCCGCGATCGGTCAGGAAGCTGCGCTCGCCATCCGGATCGACGATGGTCACCAGCACCCCCGACGGCTTCACCGGATCGGCGATCAGGATCGGGTCGACATGGTGGCCCTTGAAATACGCCTCGAGGTGCGGCTTGTCCGCCGCGCCGACCCGGGCGACGAAGGTCACCTTCGTCCCCATCGCACCCAGCCAGACCGCCTGGTTGGCGCCCGAGCCGCCGGGTCGCGAGCGGATCGTGGCGCGCCGGTCCGAGCCGCGCACCAGCGGCCCCTCCGGCACCACGATGACGTCGGTCATCACATCGCCGACGACGAGGATCGAACCGCCCTCGCTCATGCGCGCCCCGCTTTCGCGGCCTTTGGTCTGGTTTCGAGTTTGCTCAGCGCCACCGCGATCTGCGCCGCGACCCGCGCATTGTTTTCGACCAGCGCAATGTTGGCGACAAGGCTCTTGCCATCGGTCAACTCGAAGATGCGCTTGAGCAGGAACGGCGTCAGCGTCCTTGCGCGTCACGCCCTCCGCGTTCCGCCCCGCCGATCGCCTCGGCGATGCGCGCCTCGATCGTCGCCGGCGTCAAGCGCATCGCTGCTCGGGGATCGGGTTGGCGATCAGCACGCCGCCCAGGCCCAGTTCGAACTGCAGTGCGATGATCCTCGCCGCGCTCCTTGGCGCCATCGACCCGGTGGTCGACCTTGTAGCCGCTGTCGCGCGCCCAGAAGGCCGGGAACTCGTCGGTGCCGATAGCCCAGCACCGGCACGCCATTGGTCTCCAGCACCTCGAGCGTCTTGGCAATATCGAGGATCGACTTGGCCCCGGCGCAGACCACCGCCACCGGCGTTCGGCTCAGTTCCTCGAGGTCGGCGGAGATATCGAAGGTCGACTCCGCGCCGCGATGCACCCCGCCGATGCCGCCGGTCGCGAACACCTGGATGCCCGCCAGCGCCGCCGCATGCATGGTCGTCGCAACGGTGGTGCCCGGCCATCTCGCCCGACGACCAGCAGCGCCGCGACGTCGCGCCGCGAGGCCTTGGCCGCCGTGCCGCCGGTCTGCGCCAGCCGCTCGAGATCGTCGCCCGAAACCCCGACCCTGAACTTGCCGTCCATGATGGCGATCGTCGCCGGCACCGCGCCATGCCGGCGGATCACCGCCTCGACATTCTGCGCCATCTCGAGGTTCTGCGGATAGGGCATGCCATGGGTGATGATGGTGGATTCGAGCGCCACCACGGGCTTGCCGGCCGCGAGGGCCTTCTTCACCAGCGGGCTGATCGACAGGAAGGCCTTTGTCGGTCAACGCTGATCGCGCCTCGGACTTGGACCGGTCTCGCGCCTATAGAGTGCCGCCCGCGCGCGAGCGTCAAGCCATCGCGATCACCGCCAAACTCTTGTCCGCACAGTCATTTGGCTCTAGCTTTGCGCCCGTAGGTCCTCGCATGCAAGGAAGGGCACTTCGCTGAACACGGTCACTGGTTGATCCGGGCGCTGCGACCGGATCGATATGCGCCCGCCAACGGGCTGATTGCGAAGCCTTTCTTCCCCGGCGCCGGCTGCGCCGCGTGGCCAATCCATATTCCGCACCCGGCTGCAACCATCCCGGCGACGATGACCGCCTCCGGCTGGCTTCGCGTTTTGCCATGCCACCCTGCCGCCTCGCGGCAACGACCACCGATAGACAAGGAGACGCACCATGATGAAAACCCTCATTCTGGCGCTCGGCGCCGTCCTCATGGCCGCGCACTGCCCTTGCCCAGGAAGAAACGGTCCTCAACGTCTACAACTGGTCCGACTACATCGCCGAGGACACCATCGCCAAGTTCGAGGCCGAGACCGGCATCAAGGTCAACTACGACGTCTTCGACAGCAACGAGACTGGTCGAGGCCAAGCTGCTGGCCGGCAATTCCGGCTATGACGTCGTCGTGCCCTCGGGCTATCTTCCTCGAGCGCCAGATCGCGGCCGGCCTGTTCCTGCCGCTCGACAAGTCCAAGCTGCCCAATCTCGCCAACATGGACCCCGACGTGATGGCGACCGCCGCCGATCCACGATCCGGACAACGCCCACTCGGTCGCCTATATGATGGGGCACCACCGGCATCGGCTACAACGTCGCCAAGGTCACCGAGCGCGCTCGGCGACCAGCCCGATCGACACCTGGGACATGGTGTTCAAGCCCGAGATCGTCGCCAAGCTCGCCGATTGCGGCGTCACCATGCTCGACGCCCCGGCCGAGGTCATGGCCATCGGCGCTCAACTATCTCGGCCTCGATCCCAACTCGGAAAGCGCCGACGACCTGCCAAAGGCCGAGGACGCTGCTGATGTCGATCCGGCCCTACGTCCGCTACTTCCATTCGAGCCAGTACATCGACGATCTCGGCAATGGCGAAATCTGCCTGTCGCGTCGGCTATTCGGGCGACGTCTTCATCGCCGCAGACGCGGCCGCCGAGGCCGATGCCGGCGTCGAGGTCGACTACGTCATCCCCAAGGAAGGCGCGCTGAAGTGGTTCGACCTGCTGGCCATCCCGGCCGATGCGCCGCATCCCGACAACGCCCACAAGTTCATCGACTTCATGCTGCGAGCCCGAGATCGCGGCCGCCAACACCAACTACGTGTTCTACGCCATCCGGCAACAAGGCGGCGCTCGAGCTGATCGATCCGACGAGGTGAAGGACGATCCCGGCGATCTACCCGCCCGCCGAAGTCATCGGCCAAGCTCTTCGCGCTCAAGGCGCACACGCCCGACTACGACGAGCTGCTGACCGCGACCTGGCAGCGCATCAAGGCCGGCCAGTAGACCACGCAGCGACTCGGGGCGGCGGCGGCCCCGGCCCCGCTCCGTCCTTCGACAGCTCGGAGGGTCAGCGCTGCATGGCGAAGAAGCCGCAGCTCGCCGCCGACACGCGGCCCTGGCGCGATCCGGCCGCCAAGCCGTTCGTCCGCATCCGCAACGTCACCAAGAAATTCGGCGACGTCGCCGCCGTCGACGACGTCTCGCTCGATATCTACAAGGGCGAACTGTTCTGCCTGCTCGGCGGCTCGGGCTCGGGCAAGTCGACGCTGCTGCGCATGCTCGCCGGCTTCGAGGACCCGACCTCCGGCACGCATCGAGATCGACGGCCAGGACATGACCGGCGTGCCGCCCTACCAGCGGCCGGTCAACATGATGTTCCAGTCCTATGCGCTGTTCCCGCACATGACCGTCGGAGCAGAACATCGCCTACGGCCTCAAGCGCGACGGCCTGCCGCGCGCCGAGATCGACGACCGCGTCGCCGAACTGCTGAAGCTGGTCAAGCTCGAGGACTACGGCGCAGCGCAAGCCGCACCAGCTCTCCGGCGGCCAGCGCCAGCGCGTCGCGCTCGCCCGCGCCCTCGCCAAGCGCCCCAAGCTGCTGCTGCTCGACGAGCCGCTCGGCGCGCTCGACAAGAAGCTGCGCGAGGAAACCCAGTTCGAGCTGGTCAAGATCCAGGAGACGCTCGGCGTCACCTTCATCGTCGTCACCCACGACCAGGAAGAGGCGATGAGCCTCGCCACCCGCATCGGCGTGATGAACCAGGGCGAGATCGCCATGATCGGCGAGCCCACCGACATCTACGAATTCCCCAATTCGCGCTTCGTCGCCGGCTTCATCGGCTCGGTCAACATGTTCGAGGGCGTCGTCACCGAGGACGAGCCCGACCACGTCCGCATCCGCTCGACCGAGCTGGGCACCGACATCTATGTCGGCCACGGCGTCGACTGCGCCCCCGACCAGACGCTGTGGTGGGCCATCCGCCCCGAAAAGATCACCCTCAGCCGCGAGCAGGCCCGCGGCCAGTGCCGACGCCAACATCATCCACGGCATGGTCGAGGACATCGCCTATCTCGGCGACATGAGCGTCTATCAGGTGCTCCTCGACAGCGGCAAACGCATGCGCGTCACCAAGGCCAATTCGCTGCGCGGCGATCCCGATGCCATCACCTGGGACGAGCCGGTCTGGGCCAGCTGGGGCGACACCGCCGGCTCGGTGCTGACCTCATGAGCCGCCGAGGCCGCCGGTCGCTCCGCCGCGCCGCCCCTGCGTCTGGTCGCTCGCAGCGCTGCGCTGGCGGCGGTCGGGCTTTCCGGCCGCGCGCTGGTCATCCTCGCGCCGGCGCTCTGGCTGACCATGTTCTTCCTCGTGCCGCTCGCCGTGGTCTTTCAGCATTTCGCTGTCGCAGCCAAGCAGTTCGGCCAGCCGCCCTATCTCCGCTGCTCGACCACCGAGGACGGCACGGTGCAGCTGACGCTGCACCTCTCCAACTATCATCCGCCTGTTCACCGACCCGACCATCTATGTCAACGCCTATCCTGAGCTCGATCCAGATCGCCGCCATCTCGACCATCTTTGCCCTGCTCATCGGCTATCCGATGGCCTACTGCCATCGCCCGCGCCCCGGACCGCTGGCGCAATATCCTGCTGATGCTGGTCATCCTGCCGTTCTGGACCTCGTTCCTGCTGCGCGTCTACGCCTGGATCGGCTTCCTGGCGGCAAGGGCGTCATCAACAACTTCCTCGGCCTCTTCGGCATCCACGCCCGCTGGTGATGATGCAGACCGATTTCGCCGTCTATGTCGGCATCGTCTACTCCTACCTGCCCTTCATGATCCTGCCGCTCTACACCAATCTGGTGAAGCTCGACGGCGCCCTGCTCGAGGCCTCCGCCGATCTCGGCGCCCGGCCCGTCCGCACCTTCCTCTCCATCACCCTGCCGCTCTCCATGCCCGGCATCATCGCCGGCTCGCATGCTGGTCTTCATCCCGGCCATCGGCGAATTCGTCATCCCGTCGCTGCTCGGCGGCCCCGGCACGCTGATGATCGGCCGCGTCCTCTGGGACGAGTTCTTCTCCAACCCAACTGGCCGCGCGCCTCGGCGCTCGCCATCGCCATGCTGCTGGTGCTCGTCGTCATCCCGATCATGCTGCATGCAGCGCGCCCAGAACGCCGTCATGGAGGAGCGACGCAGATGAGACGCGGACCGCTGGTTCCTGCCCGTCACCGCGACCCTCGGCTTCATCTTCCTCTATGCGCCGATCATCTCGCTGGTGGTCTTCTCGTTCAACGACAACCGGCTGGTGACCGTCTGGTCGGGCTTCTCCACCAGATGGTATGGCGACCTGTTCGCCGACCCGCAGCTGCTCGCCGCCGCCTGGCTCAGCCTGCAGATCGCCGCCATCGCCGCCTCGCATCGCGCTGGTGCTGGGCACGCTCTGCGCCGTCGCGCTGGTCCGCTTCCGCCGCTTCCGCGGCAAGACCCTGCTGCGGCCACGGTCTCCGCCCCGCTGGTCATGCCCGACGTCATCACCGGCCTCGCGCTGCTGCTGCTGTTCGTCGCCATGCAGCGCGCTGATCGGCTGGCCGCAGCGGACGCGGCATGCTGACCATCATCATCGCCCACTCCACCTTCTGCATGGCCTATGTCGACGGTGGTGGTGCAGTCGCGCCTCGCCGATCTCGACCTCAGCCTCGAGGAAGCGGCGATGGACCTCGGCGCCACCCCGGTCCGCGTCTTCTTCGACATCACCCTGCCCATCATCGCCCCGGCGCTGGTCTCGGGCTGGCTGCTCGGCCTTCACCCTCTCGCTCGACGATCTGGTCATCGCCAGCTTCGTCTCCGGCCCCGGCTCCTCCACCCTGCCGATGGTGATCTTTTCCAAGGTCCGGCTCGGCGTCTCGCCCGACGTCAACGCGCTCGCCACCATCATCATCGGCATCGTCGCGCTCGGCGTCATCGTCGCCACCCTGCTGCAGCTGCGCCGGCCCGCTGCGGCGAAAGAGGCCTGACCCCTCACCCGCACCACGGATGCCGCGCCCCGTCCCAGGTGCGCGCCAGCCCCTCGGCCACCAGCACATCGCCCAGCGAGTGCCCGTCGCGCACGACGACTCTCAGCTTTCGCCCGTAGCGGTCCTCGTCGCGCTCGACACGGTGCAACTCGAACGCCCCGGCATTCATCAGCACCTGCAGCCGCTGCGTCGCCCGGTTGCCCAGCGCCAGCTCCTCAGCGCACTGCGGCGAGAACACCTCCGGCGTATCGATGTCGGCAATCCGGATCTTCACGCCGCCGACCCTCAGCGTGTCGCCATCGACAATGCAATTGGCCGCCGAATTGCCGTGGCAGATGCTGAACGAAACGCCCCCCGCCACCGGCCGCGACGCGAACGCCGCCGGGCTCGACGTCTCCGCCCCAAGCCATTGCAGCGCCCCGGTCTGGTATAGCGCCACCGCGCCGAACCCGATCACCGCCGCCGCCGCGATCGGCAACAGCCCGGCAAACACCGGCCAGCGCTTCGCCGCCCGCATCTGAATCATCTTCGCCATGCCCGCTCCTCCGCAGCCCCAGGCCGCGAACAAGAACGCACATGCGCATCACCAAACAGTTAGGACGGTTACTGACCGCTATGGCTCCTCTTCCCTCCTCCCCTCCGGGAGGAGGTGGCGCGCAGCGCCGGATGAGGGGGCCTCCCCGGCGCCGCAGGATCCGCTATTTCAGCGGTCGCTTCAGGACCGTGCCGCCTTTGCCCGCATTGAACGCCTTGACCGCCTCATACTGGATGCAGTCCGGCGCCATCTCCATCAATTCGATCCGATTGCCGTCCGGGTCCTCGATCCACGCGCCGCGATTGTTGTCGAGCCCGCGCTTGAGGCTGAGCGGATTGCGCAGCGCAATGCCCGCCGCTTCCAGCTCCTTCGCCGCTGTCTCGATATTGTCCACCGTGATGCACAAATGATTGAGCCCCGTCGCCTGCTCGCCCGGCGCTTTGCCCGTGCCGCCCGGCAGCAGTTCGAGATAGAGGTCATCCCCGAACTTCAGATAGACGATCCACGGCGAGCCATCCGCCTCGGTAAGCGTCAAAAACAGCGGAAAGCCCAGCGTCTCGTAGAATTTTATCGAGGCATCGAGGTCCCTCACCTTCATGTTCCAGTGCCCGAGCGTCTTGAATGCCGTCATGGCCTCACTCCCTGTTTGCGGCCGGCAGCACCGGCTCTGTGCCCTCCAATCTACAAGTATTATCGTTAATCCAACAGGGGCTCGCAGCAGGAATTTCTCGATTATCCCGATTTGCCGATAGCTGTGTTGCGCGAAGCGCCATTGCCTTGGCGGGCCGGACACTCTATTTCTTCATCGTCACTCAACGATTGAGTGGCTTAACGTTCTCAGGGCGGGGTGCAAGTCCCCACCGGCGGTAATGGCGAAAGCCTAGCCCGCGAGCGCCGCGCTTGCCGTCATGGCAGATGCGGGTCAGCAGATTTCGGTGCGATCCCGAAGCCGACGGTCATAGTCCGGATGATAGAGAACGGGTTTTGGGCCAGCCGGCCCCGTGCGCCATTTCGGCCGCGGGCGCTGTGGCCCCGATCCCCGTAACCCTGAGGAAGCTGGTTACGAAAGGATCGACCATGAGCCAGATTTCCTCGCCGACCACCCAGTCCAACAGCGCCGTCACCGGCGCCCTGCTGATGCTGCTCGCCAGCCTCGCCTTCGCCGGCACCAACGTGCTGCAGAACGTCCTGATCTGGCCGATCGGGATGAGCTCCACCGGCATGACCTTCTGGCAATATCTCATTGCCACGGTCTTTGCCCTGCCGCTGATCCTCAGGATCGGCATGCAGCACCTGCGCACCAGCCACCCCGTCATCCACGAAATCCGCGCCTTCGTTTCGGCGCTCGGCGTCCACGTCTTCGTTTACGGCTTCGCTTCCGGCATGCCGGCCTGGCAGGTGGTGACGCTGCTCGCCACCGGGCCGCTCTTCATCATTGTCGGCTCCACCCTGTTCCTCGGCGAACGCGCCACCCCGGCCCGGCTCGTCGCCTCGCTCGTCGCCTTTGTCGGCGCGCTGCTCGTCTCCGGCATCGGCACCGATGGCTTCACCGCGATGATCCTCATCCCCATCGCCGCCGCCGCCCTCTGGGCCACCACGGACGTCCTCACCAAATATCTCGCTCGTTGGGAATCGCCCGAAACGCTGACCATTTCGCTGCTCGTCCTCATTACCCCCAACCATCTGCTGATTCTGCTGGTCGCGACCACGCTGGCCTGGCTGGCGCCGGGCCTGCTCCCGGCCGGCGTCGCCACTGGATTCCCGTTCCAGTTGCCCGCCGGCGGGGCGCTCTGGCTCCTGGCCTTGCTCGGCGTCCTCACCGCCGCGGCGCAATATCTGCTGGCCTTCGCCTACAAGGTCGCCGACGCCACCTACCTGCAGCCCTTCGCCGATCTCAAGGTGCCGCTGACCGCCATCGTCGGCTTCATCTTCCTCAGCCAGGTGCCTACCGGCTGGTTCTGGATCGGCGCCGCCCTCATCGTCGGCGCCTCGCTGTTCATCCTCGCCACCGAATCGCGAAAGCCCCAGACCCTGGCAACGGCCTGACCGCCGTGGCCGCAGTCATCTCCCTCCCCCTCGTGGGGAGGGATCATGGGTGGGGGCCACACGCCCAGCGCGCGCCGTCTAGACCCAACAACGCATCGAACTCCTCAGTCAGTCACCCGAACACGATTGAAGGCTTCTGGGGCCCGTTCAAGCGCGGTATCGTCGGGAGTTACAAGGTCAGCGCCAAGTACCCGCCGCTCTATATCGCCGAGTTCCAGTTCCGCTATAACAACCGTGGGAACGCGGACATTTTCGGGACCGCGATCAAGGGGGCTTGATGAAGCGGAAATGGGGGGTTGCCGAGATACTTCTTGGCGCACTGCTGACCGTCGCCGTGTTTGCCGTTGGGTATTCAGTCGCATCGGCTAGCCACCTTGCTGGCAATGAAGCAGGTGGCGAAAAGCAACAGCAAATATCCAACTTTGCCGACATTCTCGTAGCCGTTTGGAATTACCTGACCAAAGATGCAATCACCTTGTTCACGCTTGTCCTCGCAGGTGCTACGTGGTTGCTCTGGCGCTCCACCGACAAACTCTGGAAGGTCACTAAGGACGACTGGAGAACTCGCGCGACGTGAGTTCATTGCCTCCCACCAACCGCGCCTTCGGATTCGATGGCCCTTGCTGAGCAAGGATGGGAAGGCGGCCACTTTCACTATCGAAAACACAGGCGGTTCCCGCGCCGTGATTATCGGCAGCGTCGCTCGCAGCGGCTACTACATTATTGGCCAGCCATTGCCCGTTCCCGGCATTCTTTCTGGGACCGGATGTCGTCACACTGGACCGAACCTTCCTCGATCCAGGAAACAGCGGCGCTGGAAGCGTCGCTATTGCTGGTCCGCGCACTAACGGCATGGGCGAGCACATCGCCCTTTTCGGTGCCATTGTTTACCGGGACGACGCGGAATTGATCGCACCCGGCGATAGCCGTCGGATAATCACCGCCTACTTCGCATACTGGTATGACCCCGGCGCGAACCGGTTCATTCGCGCCGTAGACCCCGATTACAACGAAGAGTAGCGAAACTCCGGCCTGTCGGACCTGCCGTAAAACCGTTTCCCAGTTCTATCAAGTCCGGGATAATGGTCCCCAACTTCATTCCACCTCTGGAATGCCTATTCCATTTCCCGTCCCGCTGGGGCAACATCGGGGCATGACGGACAGACGACGATTCACCGCTTTTGCACGACGAATCCACGACGAAATCACGACGATTTTCACGACGACGTCGTGCGTCCGTCGTGATTTGAGGGGGTGAGCGTGGACGCCCCGCCGCGCGATTTCGCGGCGCTGCGCACCCGCATTCTGGAGCGCGCCGGCGCGCTGCCGCGCCGCCTCGGCCAGGTCGCCGGCTACGCCCTCGACAACCCCGACGAGATCGCCTTCGGCACCGCCGCCAGCATCGCCAGCGCCGCCGAAGTGCAGCCCTCGACCCTCGTCCGCCTCGCCCAGGCGCTTGGCTATCAAGGCTTTTCCGACCTGCAGGAGGTGTTCCGCTCGCGGCTGCGCGACCGCATCCTCAACTATGACGAGCGGTTGGCGCAGCTACGCGAACACGGCCTCTCCGCCAGCAAGACCGGGCTGCTGCTGGAAGGCTTCACCGAGGCCGCCACCCGCTCCGTCGCCGACCTCAGGCAGAAGGCCGATCCCGCCGCGCTCGAGCGCGCCGTCGATCTCCTCGCCGCCGCCGAAACCATCTATCTCATTGGTTTGCGCCGCAGTTTTCCGATCACCTCGTACATGGCCTACGCCATGGGAAAGCTCGGCATCCGCAACATTCTGGTCGATGGCATCGCCGGTCTCGGCAGCGAACAGGCAAGCTTCATCAGCGCCCGTGACGCCGCCCTGGTGGTCAGCTTCACCCCCTACGCCAACGAGACCATCACGCTCGCCGGCGCGGTCAAGTCGCGCTCCGCCCGCATCGTCTCGATCACCAACTCGGCCTTCTCGCCCATCGCCCCCCTGGCCGATTGCTGGCTTGAGATCGTCGAAGCGAATTTCGAGGGCTTCCGCTCCATGGCCGCCACCATGGCGCTCGCCATGACCCTCACCGTCGCCGTCGCCGGCCGCCGCGCCGAAACCGCCGCCCGCTCCCAACCCGGCCCTCGCGTGCGCTAACCACCTCGTCGCCTTGCCTTCTCTCCTTGTGGGAGAAGGTGGCGCGCAGCGACGGATGAAGAGGGGTTCCCTCCAGATTCGCGATCGCCAGGCCCCATGCCAGCCGCCCTTGGCTTCTCCCACGAGGGAGACGGAGAAGCGCCCTGCCAGAAACCGCTACCCGTTCTCTTTCGGATACGCCGACGGCCCGGCATGGGCGCCGAAAACCGTCTGCTCATAGTCGAGGATCGAGCCGGTCATCGGCGCCGATTCCGCGCTGGCGAGGAAGCCGATGATGCGCGCCACATCGTCGGGCTTCAGCAGCTTGCCGAACGGTCGGCTGGCCTCGGCCTTTTCCAGCCAGTCGTCCTTGGCGCCGTGGAACTTCTTCAGCGTCACATGTTCGCCCGGCGTATCCACCCAGCCCAGCACGATGCCATTGGCGCGGATGCGGTCGGCATTGACCGTATTGGCGACGTTCCGCGTCAGCGTCAGCAGCGCCCCCTTGCTGGCGCTGTAGGCCGCAAGGTGCGGCGCGCCGACATAGGCGTTGACCGACAGGACGTTGACGATGCTGCCCTCGGCCTTCTCGCGCTTCATCAGCTTCAGCGCGTCCTGGATCAGGAAGAACGGGCCGCGCACGTTGACCGCGAACATCGCGTCGAACAGCTCGAGGTCGGTGTCCCAGATGCTGCCGCGGTCGGTCAGCCCCGCAACGTTGCAGACAATATCGAGCCGGCCGAACGCCTTGTCGGCGGCAGGCACAATCAGCGCCACCTCCGCCGGCACCGCCAGATCCGCCTTCACGAACTGGGCGGGAACGATGTCGCGCAGCGACGCCACCACCGACTCGCCGCGTTCGGCATTGCGATCAGTGAGGATCAGCCCCTTTGCGCCGCGTGCCGCGAACAGCCGCGCCGTCGCCTCGCCGATACCCTGCGCAGCGCCGGTAATCACCGCGACCTTGCCGTCGAGGCGGGAGGCAGAATGGGAGTCGGGCATTGAAATATCCTTGCAGTGACGGCGGGACTTAACACCCGGATGGGTGCGTACCTCAAGCCCCCATCGACCGCACTGCCCAGCCGCCGCCATCTGGCCTTCTTCCCCGGTGGGCGAAGGTGGCGCAGCGACGGATGAGGGGTCGACTGACGTTGCAGTCAATTCCCTCCCCTTGTGGGGCCAGGGCTCGACCTCAGCCGATCTTGACCGCCTGCCCGCTCTTCGAGGATTCGGTTGCCGCTTCCGCCAGCTTCTGTGCCATCAGCCCGTCATGCCCGGAGGCGCGTGGCGTCGTGCCCTTTTCCATCGCGTCGAGAAACGCGTTGACCTCGGCCGTGTAGGCCGCCTGACATAGCGGTCGATGAAGAAGTTCTGGATCACGTCGGCGGTAAAGCCGGCGGCGTCTGCGCGCTCCAGCGTCGACATGTGGATGTTGCCGGCGCGCAGCATGCCCTTCGAGCCATGCACCTCCAGCCGCTGGTCGTAGCCATAGGTGGCGCGGCGCGAATTGGTGATGACCGCGATCTTGCCCGAGGCGGTCTGCATCTGCACCGCGGCGGTATCGACATCGCCGGTCGGCTTGATCGCCGGATCGGTCAGCACGCTGCCCAGCGCATGCACCAGCAACGAACTCCTCGCCGAGCAGGAAGCGCGCCATGTCGAAATCGTGGATCATCATGTCGCGGAAGAGCCCGCCCGAGCGCTCGATATAGGCTGACCGGCGGCGGCGCCGGGATCGCGGCGAGATGATGGTGACGAGCTCGACCTCGCCGATCTCGCCGGCCCTCAGCCGCTGCTCGAGCGCCGCGAAATTCGGATCGAACCGGCGGTTGAAGCCGATCATCAGCGGCACGCCGGCCTTCTCGACCACCGGCAGGCATGCTTCGATGCGCTCGACGCTACAGCGACACCGGCTTTTCGCAGAGGATAGCCTTCCCGGCCCGCGCCGCCTGCTCGATCAGGTCGGCATGCGTATCGGTCGGCGTGCCGATCAGGATGGCGTCGACGTCCTTGGCCGCGATGATCTCCTCGACGCTCGCTGACCTTCGCCCCCACCGCCGCCGCCAGCTTCGCCGCCGCCTCCGGCATCGCGTCGGCCACATAGGCCACCCGCGCCCGCCCTGAGGCCGCGATAGTGCGCGCATGCACATTGCCGATCCGCCCCGCCCCCAACACCCCGAACCGCACCATCACCATCTCCCCGTCACGACGGACGAACGACGTCGTCGTGAAAATCGTCGTGAATTCGTCGTGATTCGTCGCGCTTCCGCCGTTCCCCGAAATTTGGAACATACGTTCCGAAATTGGCACATTCGGAATTGACGTTTCATTCGCGCGAGGGATACAACGGCAGCCTCAAGACTGTCCAGTACAGGAAGCGAGGGAGGAGACGTGATGAACGCCGCGCCGACACCGAAACGCTCGATGTCATCACCATCGGGCGTGCCTCGGTGGACCTCTACGGCCAGCAGATCGGCACCCGGCTCGAAGACATCGGCTCCTTCGCCAAATCGGTCGGCGGCTGCCCCGCCAATATCGCGGTCGGCACCGCGCGGCTGGGGCTGAAATCGGCGCTGATGACCCGCGTCGGCAACGAGCAGATGGGCCGCTTCATCCGCGAGCAGTTGGCGCGCGAGGGCGTCGAGACCAGGGGCATCGTCACCGACCCCGAGCGGCTGACCGCGCTGGTGCTGCTCGCTGTCGAGGCCGAGGGCGTCTCGCCCATGATCTTCTACCGCACCGACTGCGCCGACATGGCGCTGAGCGAAGCGGACATCGACGAGGCCTTCATCGCATCGGCCGGCGCCATCGTCATCACCGGCACGCACTTTTCGCGAGCCCGACAGCGAAGCCGCGCAGCTCAAGGCAGTGCGCATCGCCAAGGCCAATGGCCGCCAGCGTGGCGTTCGACATCGACTACCGGCCCAACCTCTGGGGCCTCGCCGGCCATGCCGCCGGATTCGAGCGCTACGTGAAATCCGACTATCGTCACGGCAAAGATGAAGCCGGTGCTGGCCGATTGCGACCTGATCGTCGGCACCGAGGAAGAGGTGCTGATCGCTTCGGGCGAGAGCGAACTCGCTGCGGCCCTGAAGGCCATCCGCGCCGTCTCCAGGGCCACCATCGTGCTGAAGCGCGGCGCCATGGGCTGCATCGTCTATGACGGCCCAATCCCCGACGATCTTGAAGCAGGGCATCGTCGGCAAGGGCTTCCCGATCGAGATCTACAACGTGCTCGGCGCCGGCGACGCCTTCATGTCGGGCTTCCTGCGTGGCTGGCTGAAGGACGAGCCGCTCGCGACCTGCGCCACCTGGGCCAATGCCTGCGGCGCCTTCGCCGTATCGCGACTGCTGTGCGCGCCGGAATATCCGACCTGGGAGGAACTGCAGCTACTTCCTCGAGCATGGCAGCGCGGAGCAGGGCGCTGCGCAAGGACGAGGCGATCAACCACATGCACCGGGCGACGACGCGGCGACGCGCCTGGCCAAGGCTGATGGCGCTTGCCATCGATCACCGCAGCCAGCTCGAAGTGATGGCCGGTGCGACGCCCGAGAAGCATCGCCGCCTTCAAGGTGCTCGCCGTCGAGGCAGCGGCGAGGGTAGCGGATGGCCGGCCCGGCTTCGGCATGCTGCTCGACGACAAGTATGGCCGCGACGCGCTGTATGCCGCGGCGGCAGCTGCCGGACTTCTGGATCGGCAAGCCGATCGAACTGCCGGGAGCGCGTCCCCTGCAATTCGAGTTCAGCCAGGACATCGGCAGGCGGCTGATCGAATGGCCGGTGGACCACTGCATCAAGGTGCTGTGCTTCTACCATCCCGACGACGACGAAGCCATGCGCACAGAGCAGATCGGAAAACTGCGCAGCGCCAACGACGCGGCGCGCAAGGTCGGCCGCGAAATCCTGATCGAGATCATTACCAGCAAGGCCGGCCCGGTGGATGATGCCACCATGGCGCGGGCACTTGACCAACTTTATGATGCGGGCCTGAAGCCCGACTGGTGGAAGCTCGAGCCGCAGGCGACCCGCACCGGCTGGGCAAATGTCGACACCGTCATCGAGACCCGCGACCCGTATTGCCGCGGCGTCTTGATGCTGGGGTTGGACGCACCGCACGGACGAACTCGCGGCCGCGTTCGCCGCTGCCCGCGAGGCACGGTCGGTCAAGGGCTTTGCCGTCGGACGGACCATCTTTGCGGAGGCCGCAAAGACGTGGTTTGCTGGCAAAATGACCGACGAAGCAGCCGTGACGGCAATGGCCGACCGTTTTGGCGAACTGGTGCGCGTGTGGGAGGGGAATTGACATGACGCAAACAACCATTCGCCTGACCATGGCGCAGGCGGTCGCAACGTTTTTGACCCGCCAGATGACCGTGATCGACGGCAAGACAGTGCCGCTGTTTGGCGGCGTGTTCGCCATCTTCGGGCATGGCAATGTAGCAGGGCTGGGCGAGGCGCTCTATCAGGTGCGCGACGTGCTGCCCACCTACCGCGCCCACAATGAGCAGGGTATGGCACACGCCGCCATCGCCTTCGCCAAGGCGAGCTTCCGGCGGCGCATGATGGCGGTCACCTCCTCCATCGGGCCCGGTGCCACCAATATGGTGACAGCAGCAGCGCTGGCGCATGTGAACAGGATTCCACTCCTGCTGCTGCCCGGGGACGTGTTCGCCAATCGCGCCCCCGATCCGGTGCTGCAACAGGTCGAGAGCTTTGGCGACGGGACGGTCTCCGCCAACGACGTGTTTCGGCCGGTCAGCCGCTACTTCGACCGCATCACGCGGCCCGAGCAGATCATCACGGCACTGCGCCGCGCCATGCAGGTGCTGACCGATCCGGCCGAGTGCGGCCCGGTTACCCTCGCACTCTGCCAGGACGTGCAGGCGGAGGCGTTCGACTATCCCGAGAGCTTCTTCGCTGAGAAGGTCTGGGTGCCACGCCGCCCTGCGCCCGATGCCGGCGAACTGCAGGCGGCCGTCGCAGCGATCAAGGGCGCCAAGAAGCCGGTGATCATCGCCGGCGGCGGCGTGCTCTATTCCGAAGCGTCACCGACGCTCAAAGCCTTCGCGGAAAGGCACGGAATTCCGGTAATGGAAACCAATGCCGGCAAATCCAGCCTGCCGCACGACCATCCGCTCAATATGGGCTCGGTGGGTGTCACCGGCTCGTCGGCCTCGAACCTTCTCGCCGAGCAGGCCGATGTGGTGCTTGCGGTCGGCTCGCGGCTACAGGATTTCACCACCGGAAGCTGGGCGCTGTTCAAGGCCGAGGGCGTCACCCTCATCGGACTGAACACGCAAGTCTTCGACGCTGCCAAGCATCGCGCGCAGACGCTGGTGGCCGACGCGCAGCGTAGGCCTCGAAGCGCTGGAGGCACGGGCTGAGCGGGTGGCGGAGTCCGGACGCCTGGGTGGCGACGGCGACGGCGGCCAAGACCGACTGGCTGAGCGCGGCGAAGGCGGTGACCGATCCCACCAATGCCGAACTGCCCTCTGACGCGCAGGTGATCGGCGCGGTACACCGGGCGCGCGGCTCGAACGCCGTTCTGGTCTGCGCCTCGGGCGGGCTGCCGGGGGAGTTGCACAAGCTCTGGCCGGCGGGCGGACCCGGCACCTATCACATGGAGTACGGCTATTCCACGATGGGCTACGAGATCGCCGGCGGCCTAGGCGTAAAGCTGGCGCGGCCGGACGACGATGTGATCGTCATGCTCGGCGACGGCAGCTACATGATGATGAACTCGGAGATTTCGTCATCGGTGATGCTGGGCGAGAAGCTCACCATCGTGGTGCTCGACAATGGCGGCTTCGGCTGCATCAACCGCCTGCAGATGGCGACCGGCGGGGCGAACTTCAACAATCTGTTCCGCGACACGCGGCACGAGGTGATGCCGCAGATCGACTTCGTCATGCATGCCAGCGCCATGGGCGCCGTGGCGCGCAAGGCCGGCTCGATTGCCGAACTGGAAGCGGCGCTGCACGCCGCCCGCGATGACACCAGAACCTCGGTGATCGTCATCGACACCGACCCGCTGATTTCGACCGATGCCGGCGGACACTGGTGGGACGTGGCCGTGCCGGAGGTGAGCGTGCGCCCCAGTGTCAACCAGGCGCGCCGGGAGTATGAGACAGCGCTGAAGGGGCAGAAGCTCTAGCTGGCGCAGCCGGGCAGGGACAAGGCCCCTCACCCGCTGCGCGGCGACCTCTCCCCCAAAGGGAGTGGAGAAGGAAAAGGTTACATCGTGCCTTCTCGCCACCTCTCCCTCTGGGTAAGGGGGCCTATCGGCAAGACTGAATCACGGGAGTACACTGATGAAGGCCAAATTGGGCATGTCGCCGATCGCGTGGTGGAACGACGATCTCGCGGAGCTGAGCGACGACGTGTCGCTGGAGGAGTGCCTGCGCCAGTCGCGCTCGGCCGGCTTCACCGGCATGGAGATGGGACGGCGCTTTCCCAACGATCCGAAGGTAATGCTGCCGATCCTCAAGGCCGCCGATGTGACGCTATGCGGCGGCTGGTTCTCCGGGACGCTGGTCAACGAGGAACTGGCGGCCAACCAGGACCGCATCCTGCCAATGATCGAGCTGTTCAAGGCGGTGAACGCGCCCTGCATCGTCTATGGCGAAGTGGGCCGGTCGATCCAGGGTGATCGGAGCAAGCCGCTTGCCACCAAGCCCAGGCTCTCTGATGACGAAATGAAAGTCTATGCGAAGAAGCTGACGGCGTTCGGCGAATGGTGTGCGGAACAGGGCATGCCGCTGGCCTATCACCACCACATGGCGGCGGTGGTGGAGACGGAGCCCGAACTCGACGCATTCATGCGGGCGTCGGGCGCCGGTATCCCGCTGCTGCTCGATGCAGGCCACCTTGCGTTTGCGGGGGGCGACGTACTGCGCGCCATCGACAATCACCACGCGCGCATCACTCATGTGCATGTGAAGGATGTGCGCATGGACGTGATCAACGGGCTGGATCGCAGCCGCCAGTCCTTCCTCGATGCGGTGGCGCTCGGCGCCTTCACCGTGCCGGGCGACGGTTCGCTGGATTTCGGCGCCATCGTGCAGCGCTTTGCCGATTACGGCTATGAGGGCTGGTTCGTGGTTGAGGCCGAGCAGGACCCGAAGAAGAATCCGCCGCTGAGGATGGCCCAGGTCGGCCACCAGGAGCTGATGCGCGTCATGACAGCAGCCGGCTATCAGGTGGAAACGCAGGGCTTCCCCAGCAAGTGACCGTCGCTGCGTAATCGGATACAAGGACCTACCGCGGGTTAGGGAGGCCATCGATGAAAGAGAGCGAAACCGAATGGTTCCGGCCGCTGTGGCGGCGCCTCGCGGTGATTGCGGTCATCGTCGGTTGGGTCCTGCTCGAATGGCTGGTCTGGCAGGACGAACTGTTCCGCTGGGTGACCCTGGGGGCACTTGCCTATGGGCTCTGGACCCTCTTCATCAATTTCGACAAGGGCCCGAAAACGCCCCCAACCACTCCAGGAGGCGACGATGCCAAGCCTTAGAGTCAAGCCGCGACAAAACGGCAGCCACGTGCACTGCGTCACGCCGCAAAGTGCCGGCTGGAGCCATGTCGGCTTTGACCTGCATCGGCTTGCCGCGGGAGAGGGCGCGGCAGCGCACACCGGCGAGCGCGAAGTCTGTCTGGTCTTTGTCTCGGGCCAGGGTCGAGTGATGGCCGGCGGCAAGGATTTCGGCGAACTGGGCGGCCGGACAAGCCCCTTCGACGGCCCGCCGTCGGCTGTGTACATCCCCGCGCATTCGGAATGGATGGTGACGGCGACCACCGGACTTGAGCTTGCCGTATGCTCCGCGCCTGGCGGGGGCGACTACAATGCACGCATCATCGACATGCCCGCACAGATCGAGCGCGGCAAGGGCAGCAACACACGGCTGGTCACTAACATCCTGCCCGAGACCTCGCCGGCACACTCGCTGCTGGTGGTCGAGGTGATCACGCCGGCGGGCCACGCTTCGTCCTATCCACCGCACAAGCACGACCAGGACAATCTGCCCGAGAGAGTCCATGCTGGAGGAAACCTACTACCACCGGCTGAACCCCAGCCAGGGCTTTGCCTTCCAGCGCGTCTACACCGACGACCGCAGTCTCGACGAAGCCATGGTGATGGAGGACGGCGACGTGGTGCTGGTGCCGCGCGGCTATCACCCGGTCGCAAGCGTCCACGGCTATGACGTCTATTACCTCAACGTCATGGCCGGACCAAAGCGGATCTGGAAATTCCAGGACGATCCCAAGCACAAATGGATGCTGGCTCCCTAGAGGACACGGACGTCTTTCGCTTGACCCGCCCTTCCCTTCCCGCGATACAGCCGTGGGCCTTGGCGCTGGAGCATGGAATGCCTACGAATTTCATTTTGACCCTGAGCTGCGCAGACCGGCCCGGCATCGTGGCGGCGGTGACAACCGAGCTCGCAGCGCTCAACGCCAACATCGCCGAGAGCAATCAGTTCTGGGACCGGGAGACCGGCCAGTTTTTCATGCGGCTGGCCTTCGCGGCGCCCGACGGCATCGACCGCGGTGCGCTGGAGCGCACCCTGAAGCCGGCCATCGCGCGCTTCGGCATGCGCACGGCGCTCACTGACCAGGGCGCACGCAAGAAGATCGTCGTGATGGTCTCGAAGTTCGACCATGCCCTGCTGCATCTGCTCTATCAGATCCGCGTCGGCTGGCTCGATGCGGACGTGGCGGCGATCGTCTCCAACCATGAGAACTCGCGCGCAACCGCCGACTACGAGGGCATCCCCTATCACTGCTGCCCGTCGGCAAGGACACAAGGCGGCACAGGAGGAGCAGGTGCTGGCGCTGGTCAAGGACAGCGGCGCCGAGCTCGTGGTGCTCGCGCGCTACATGCAGATCCTGAGCGACAACTTCGCGACCAGGCTGTTCGGTCAGATCATCAACATCCACCACTCGTTCCTGCCCAGCTTCAAGGGCGCCAAGCCCTATCACCAGGCGCACGAGCGCGGCGTCAAGATCATCGGCGCCACGGCACACTACGTGACGCCCGAGTCTCGACGAGGGCCCGATCATCGAGCAGGAGACGGCGCGCGTGACGCATGCCATGAGCCCCGACGACCTGATCGCCGCGGGGCGCGATATCGAGAGCCGGGTGCTGGCCCGGGCCGTCAAGCTTCACCTCGAAAGCCGGGTGATGCTCAACGGCCGGAAGACAGTGGTATTCGGCTAGGCCAGCGCCGCCTTGTTGGCGGTGAGAAATTCGCGCACCGACGTCGGCTTGGAGCTCCAGA
The DNA here is from genome assembly GCA_963796775.1 of uncultured Alphaproteobacteria bacterium. Classification (GTDB taxonomy): domain Bacteria; phylum Pseudomonadota; class Alphaproteobacteria; order Rhizobiales; family Devosiaceae; genus Devosia_A. Next base: position 1,841,425 of record CAWCMZ010000007.1, read on the forward strand.
GCGACTCCACCGCATCGGTCGCGAGATCGACCTTGCCTTCGCGCGTATTGCGGTCGAACGACACAACGAAATTCTCGATCACGAACTCCGGCACCCCAGCGGCACGGGCACCGGCAGCGAGCTGCTCATCGGTGACGTGCACGACCTTGAGTGGCCTGCCGGTGATCTCGGAAGCGATTGTGGCGATCTCCTCCGCAGACAGCGCCGCCGGCCCGGAGACTGTGTAGCTCCGGTTGGCGGCTGGTTGCATCAGCGCTCCAGCCGCGGCACGGGCGCAATCCTCGCGTGTCACGTAATTGACCTTGCCGTCACCGGCCGAACTGTACCACTGCCCGGTGGCGAGCACCGGCGGCAGAACGCTCAGCAGCGCCTCGGTGTACCAGCACATGCGAAGGATGGTGTAGCCCAGTCCGCTCGCCTTGATCACCTGCTCCGTCCCATAGTGCTCGGGCGCGAAGGTGATTGCGGACGGCGGCTCGGGCGTCGGGCCGGACGTGTAGAGGATATGTTTGACGCCTGCTGCCTTGGCCGCCTCGACGGCCTTGCTGTGAAGCGCCAGCCGCGTGCCGACCTGATCGGTGGAAATGAGGAGAAACGCGTCTGCACCGGCGAGCGCAGCCGCGAAGTCTGAATCGCTATAGTCGGCCCGACGAACCTCGACGCCATTCAGGTCGGCCAGCTTCTCGGGGCTGCGTGTGCCGGCGATGATCTTGCCGTCGTAGCCGCGTTCGAGCAGCAGTTCGACGACGCGACGGCCCAGATGACCGCTGGCGCCGCCGATGAAGAGAGTAGGTTGGGACATAAGAAAGTGGCTCCGTGCCGGTTGTCTCTTTTAGAGACTACGTATACATCAGGAACTGGACTGACCGCGCAAGGCGGCAGTTTTTTCGCCAGTAGTCACACCCGGGGAACCGTCATGATGACCGTCAGCCCAGCTCCAAAGATGCGCGAGTGGCGCGGTCAGTTCGGCAATCCGGCGGACTGTCCGGTGCGCAACGTGCTCGACCAGTTGGCCAGCAAGTGGAGCGTCCTCATCCTTAGCGCGCTGGCAGAGCGGCCGTTTCGCTTTGGCGAGTTGAAGCGCGAAATCGGAGACATCTCGCAGCGTATGCTGACCCAGACGCTGCGTGATCTGCAGACCGATGGGCTGATCGAGCGCGAGGTGTTCCCAACCGCGCCGCCCAGCGTCGAATACCGGCTGAGCCCCATGGGTCAGAGCCTCATGGTGCCGCTCACGGCGCTGGTCAGCTGGGCGGGCGACAACTATCCGTCGATCCGCGAGGCGCGGGCGAAGGTTGCCAGGGTGGCCTAGCTGGCTTGCCGCACGGCAATGGCGGAGAGGGCGAAGTCAGGTCGCCGGGAACAGCCGCCAGCGCTTCGGCTTGAACGCGATTCTGGTTTTCTCGCCGGCCGGGTGATCGAAGGGCAGGTCGATTTCGACCCGCTGCTTGCTGCCACCGATTTCGAGCTCCACCCGGCGTGTGCCCCCGACGCGGCGGGAGGCGGCGACGACGCCCGCCAGCGCCGCCCCTTCGCTGACCAGTTCGACATCGTGCGGACGGAAGTAGAGATGCGCTGCACCGACAGCTTCTCCGCTGGCGGGCAGGCCGATGGCCCTACCCCCGACCCACAGCTCGTTATTCTCGACCTCGACCGGCAGGGTGCTCGAATTCACCGATGAAGCCAAAGACGAATGGCGAATTCGGCCGGTCATAAACCTCGTCGGGTGAGCCGACCTGCTCGATCTTGCCCTGGCTCATCACCACCAGGCGGTCGGCCAGCTCCAGCGCCTCCTCCTGGTCGTGAGTCACGAACACCGTGGTATGTCCGGTCTTGTCGTGAATTTCGCGCAACCACTTGCGGAGTTCCTTGCGAACCTGCGCATCGAGCGCGCCGAACGGTTCGTCAAGTAGCAGCACGCGAGGTTCGATGGCCAGCGCGCGCGCCAATGCCACACGCTGCCGTTGCCCACCCGAAAGCTGCGGGGGATAGCGCTTTTCGAGACCACTGAGTTGCACCAGATCGAGCAGTTCCATGGCCCGCCGGCGGATCTCGCGGCCCGGCGGCCGGGTGGCACGCGGACGCACCTTGAGCCCGAAAGAAATGTTTTCAAGGATCGTCATGTTGCGGAACAGCGCATAGGCCTGGAACACGAAGCCGACATTGCGCGCCTGCACGGTCTTGAACGACGCGTCTTCATCGCCGAAAAAGATCCGTCCCGCGGTCGGTGTCTCGAGCCCTGCAATGAGCCGCAGCAGCGTGGTCTTGCCCGAACCGGATGGTCCGAGCAGCGCGATCAGTTCGCCCGACTTGATGTCGAGCGAAACCTCGTTCAGCGCCGGGTAGCGGCTGAATTCTTTGCGTATGTCCTGAACGCGAATGTCCATCGGCTCTCTTTCGTAGGGTCGATCTTGACTAGTGGCGCCGGGTTCCGGCCAGCTCGTCGCCGTAGCGGAATTCGAGCACCGTCTTGATGATCAGCGTCACCAGCGCCAGCATCGCCAGCAGCGATGCCACCGCGAAGGCGCCGGCGAAATTGTACTCGTTGTAAAGAATTTCGATGTGCAGCGGCATGGTATTGGTCTTGCCGCGAATATGACCCGACAGCACCGACACCGCGCCGAACTCACCCATGGCGCGCGCATTGCAGAGCAGCACGCCATACAGCAGGCCCCACTTGATATTGGGCAGCGTCACCCGCCAGAAGGTCTGCCAGCCGGTTGCGCCGAGCGAAATCGCCGCCTCTTCGTCCTGATTGCCCTGGTCCTGCATCAGGGGAATGAGTTCGCGCGCGATGAATGGGAAGGTGACGAAAACCGTGGCGAGCACGATGCCCGGCACCGCGAAGATGATTTCGATGTTGTAGGCATCAAGCGTCGGACCAAGCAGGCCCTGCGCACCGAACAGCAGCACGTACACCATACCCGACACGACCGGTGAGATGGAGAACGGCAGGTCGATCAGCGTGACGAGAAACGACTTTCCCTTGAACTCGTACTTGGCGACGCACCATGCCGCCGCCACGCCGAACACCAGATTGAGCGGCACCGCGATGCTGGCCACCAGCAGCGTCAACTGGATGGCCGCGACCGCGCTCCGATCCTGGAACGACTGGAAATAGACCTCGGCACCCTTGCGGAAGGCTTCGACAAAGACCAGCACCAGCGGCAGCACCAGAACCAGCAGCATGAAGCAGACCGCAACCGCGATCAGCAACCATTTGACCCACGTCCGCTCGGTGGTTGGACGGGTGTGCTGGTAGGGCGGCTCGGGCGGCCGCCGGCTGTCGTAAACGGCGATCTCCTGTTCATACATCGCCATATCTCCTGCGGCTCCAGCCCTGCAGCAGGTTGATGAGGAGGAGCAGCGCGAAGGCGATGACCATCATCAGCGCGGCAACCACCGACGCGCCAGCCACGTCGAACTCCTCGAGCTTGATGATGATCAGGAGCGGTGCGATCTCGGACTCATAGGGGATATTTCCGGCAATGAAGATAACCGAACCGTACTCGCCGATTGCCCGCGCGAAGGCCAGGGCGAAGCCGGTGAAGATGGCCGGCGTCAGCCGCGGCAGCATGACGCGCGTTATGGTTTGCCAGCGATTGGCCCCCAGTGTCGCGGCGGCTTCCTCCAGCTCCTGCTCGAACTCTTCGAGCACGGGCTGAACCGTGCGCACCACGAAGGGCAGGCCGATGAAGATCAGAGCGACGATGATGCCCGAGGGGGTGTAGGCGATCTTCCAGCCAAGATGCAGCGGACCGTTGGCGCCGACCAGCCAGCCAATCCAGCCCTTCGGGGCGTAAAGGCTGGAGAGCGCGATTCCTGCGACTGCAGTCGGGAGGGCAAAGGGCAGATCGACGATGGCATCGAGCAGGCGCTTGCCGGGAAATTTGTAGCGCACCAGCACCCAGGCGACGATCAGGCCGAAGAAGACGTTCACCACTGCCGCGACGAACGACGACCCGAAGCTCACCCACAGTGCGTCGACGGTGCGCGATGCCGTTGCAATCTCGATGATCCGATCGAGCGGCAGGGTCGCCGACTTCACGAACAATGCGGCGATGGGGATCAGCACGATCAGACTGAGATAGGTCAGCGTGTAGCCGAGCGTCAGCCCGAACCCGGGAATGACGCTGGGCTTGACGAAGCTCCACCCCGAACTGGAGGGGTGGAGTGGCGCACTGGAGGCGGCCTGCACGATGGCGGTGCCGGAAAGGCTAGCGCTTGGGGGCGTAGATTTGATCAAAGATCCCGCCATCTCCGAAGTGTTTCGGCTGCACCGTGGCCCAGCCCCCGAAAAGCGGATCATCAATAGAGATCAGATCGAGCTTTGGGAAGGCTGCGAGCAGCGCCGGGTCGGTCACGCTAACCGGCTTGGCCGGCCGATAGTGGTGCCTGGCGGCAATCGTCTGCCCAGTCGGCGAGTACAGCCATTCGAGATAGGCTGTTGCGACGTCGACGGTCCCGTGTGCCTCGGCGTTCTTCTGCACCACCGCGACCGGCGGCTCTGCGAGGATGGATGACGGCGGATAAACGATGTCGTAGTCGTCCGGCCCGAACTCATCGAGGACCAGATAGGCCTCGTTTTCCCAGGCCAGCAGAACATCGCCGAGTTCCTTCTGCGCAAAGGCCACAGTGGAATCTCGCGCCCCGGTGCCAAGCACCGGAACGTGTTGATAGAGCGTCTTCATATACTCGGCGGCCTTGCCTTCATCACCCTGATTGATCTTTACGGCCCAGGCCCACGCGGCCAGATACGCCCACCGGGCACCGCCCGAGGTCTTGGGGTTCGGGGTTATGACCTCGATTCCGTCCTTGGTGAGGTCTCCCCAGTCGAGAATGCCCTTGGGATTGCCCTTGCGGACGAGGAAAATGATGGTCGAGCTGTAGGGCGTGGAATTGTTCTCGAGCTTGCCGCGCCAGTCCTGCGGGATCTTGCCGCTCGCCGTTGCGATCTTGTTGATGTCGCCTTCAAGCGCCAGAGTCACAACGTCCGCGCTCAGCCCATCGATCACTGCCTGCGCCTGCTTGCCCGAGCCGCCGTGCGACTGGTCGATGACAACGGAGCCTCCGGTCGTCTCCTTCCAATGTGCCGCAAAAGCAGCATTGTAGTCCTCGTAGAGCTCACGGGTCGGATCGTAGGACACGTTCAAGAGGGTCTGGTCCGCGGCACGCACCGTGACGACGCCACCCAGGCCGAGAGCCGCTACCAGCGCGCAATAAGCAAGAATCTTCGCCGTTGTTTTCATCAGTTCCTCCTGAAGAATTAACTGGCCTAACTCTACCTGCTTAGTCGGCTTTCACAAGGTTGCCCGGAGGCGCGGTTTGGCGGCTAAAGAAAAAACATGCTTTGCGCCGGTTCAATTGCGCCATTTCGTTGCAGTCACGTGCTTCGGGCGGGCTCCTGTGAGTATGGTGTACTAAAATGCGCGGATGGTCGACGGGTTGACGCGATACTAGATGACCAGTTCGCCGCCGGCGACTGCATCGGCGAGGGTCGTTGCATCCAGCACCTCGCGGGTGGCGAGAGTGACTCGGGCGAACACGTGGCGGATCTCGCAGGTGGCCTCGTCGGCGCAATCCGAGCAGCGGCGATAGGCGATCTTGCTGAGGCAGGGCAGTGGCGCAATCGGCCCGTCGATCAAGCCGGAGGACCTCCCCGAAGGTGACGTTCTCCGGCTCCCTTAGCAGCACATAGCCACCAAGCCGGCCGCGACGGCTCATGACAATGCCGTGGCGCTTCAGTTCGAGCAAAATCTGTTCCAGGAACTTCTTGGGGATTCCCTGATCCCGGGAAATTTCCGAGATCATGAGCGGCTCTCGGCTGCTGACCTTGCAGAGAGCGACCAGCGCACGCAGCGCATATTTGGCCTTCTGTGAGATCATCCCGCGTCCGCGTGGCTCTCGATAGCCGACTGTGCCTATAGAGGTGTAGAGCATTAAGCGCCCCCTTGCCAGCCGTCAGCTCGATGGCTCCACTTCGGCCGGCTCGGGCGGCACTTCGGGGTTGAATGGCGTGGCCGCGGTAGTGGCAGGACGGCTTGCACGGGCGCGCGGCGGCTTCGCCGCCAGTGCTTCGGCCGGAGCGGCAGCGATGTCGGCCGAAGGCTCGCCGGCCGCCGGATGCGGAGTCACCGTCTCGGTCACCTCCGCCGGCAGTTGATCGGGCATTTCGCCCAAGGCAGGCACCTCCGAGGGTGGCTCAGCCGGGCCCGTGGTTTCGTGCTGCGGATGAGCCGCCTCGATTGCGGCTTCCATCCCAACGATGACAGCGGGGTCACTGACCGGCGGTGGAGTGACGATCCTTGGCGCTGGTGGCAGCGGCTTGGCAGGATGAGGCTCGATCTTGAGCGCATTTGCAACCGCCGCGAGCCGGGCCGCACTCTGGGCCAGGGCGCCGGCATGCTCATTTTCTCCGTTGATCCAGCCCAGCATTCCGAGACCGATTTCGCGTTCGCCCATGATCACCTGATCGGCGCCCAGATGACTTAGATATTCGATCTCTTCCTCGGAGTGGGCGCGCGCGATGATCTTGAGCGCAGGATTGAGCGCGCGGCACTGTTCGGTCGCCTGGCCTGCCTCGAAAGCATTGGGAATGGCGATCAACGCCGTGGTCGCCGCTGCGACATTGGCCAGGGCCAGCACCTTGGGGCTCGCGGCGTTGCCGACAATAACCTCGATATTAAGCGCCTTTGCCGCAGCGATCCTGCTCTCGGCATCTTCGATCAGAACGAACGGGGAATTGGACGCCAGCAGCCCCTCGGCAACAACGCTGCCGACGCGGCCATAGCCGACGAGGACGATATGACCCGACTTCTGCGTCGCGTGCACCTCACTCTCGTCTTCCTTCGGATGCGCTTCCGCCGCCGCCGCTGGCGCAGGCCGGCTTTCGTCGGGCACCGCCCACTGCGCCACCAGTTCGGGTTCAGAGCGCTCTGGCACTGCTGCTGCGGCCTCATGTGCCCTGGCCCGGCCGTCCAGTACCGGCTTCAGCACGTCGGCCAGCCAGAACAACGCCGGGTTCACGATGATCGACACCATGGCGCCCGCGAGGATCAGGTCCCGACCCTCCGGCGGCAGCACGCCGAGGCTGACCCCCAGCGCCGCAAGGATGAACGAGAATTCACCGATCTGCGCCAGACTGGCTGCGATGGTGAGAGCCGTAGATGCCGGCCGCCTGAATGCAACGACGATAAGGAAGGCCACAATCGACTTGCCGAACAGGATGATGAACAGCGTAGCCAGCACCGGGATGGGGCTGCGGATGATGATCGTTGGGTCGAACAGCATGCCGACGGAAACGAAAAACAGCACGGCAAATGCATCGCGCAGCGGCAGGCTCTCCTGCGCGGCGCGATGACTGAGTTCGCTCTCTGAGAGGATCATGCCGGCAAAGAATGCGCCAAGCGCAAGACTGACGCCGAACAGATAGGCGGCGCCGGCTGCCACGCCGAGAGCGATCGCCAGAACCGCAAGCCGGAACAGTTCCCGGCTGCCGGAGTGGGCGGTAAAATGGAGGATGAACGGGATCACCCGGCGCCCCACCACGAACATGAAGCCGACAAACGCCGCGAGCTTGACGATCGTCACCCCGACAATGCCGTAGAGATTGAGCTGAACGCCAGCAACGCGCTCGATGAAATCGATGAAGGGGTCATGCACAGCCGCAGCGGTACCACCGAACAGACCAGCGAACGCCGGGATGAGCACCAACGCGAGAACCATCGCGATGTCTTCGACGATGACCCAGCCGACCGCGACGCGCCCGCGCTCACTATCGACCATGTGTCGATCCTGTAGTGCCGTCAGCAGCACGACGGTGGAGGCCACTGACAGAGCCAGACCGAAGACCACCCCGGCGAAGAGGGACCAGCCAAGCATGAGCGCCAGGCCCACCCCCATCAGCGTGCCAAGCGCAATACGGCCCAATGCGCCGGGGATCGCGAGCGCCTGAACCGACAGCAGGTCCTTGAGCGAGAAGTGCAGACCCACGCCGAACATCAGCAGGATAACGCCGATCTCGCTGAGTTCGGTGGCAAGGTCCGCGTTGGCGACAAAACCGGGAGTGAACGGCCCGACCAGGACACCCGCCAGCAGGTATCCCACCAGCGGCGGCAGCCGGAGCCGGTTTGCGATGCTGCCAAATATGAATGCCAGCACGAAGCCCGCGACGATCGTAGAGACCAGGGGGGTGTCATGCGGCATTGGCAAGCCTCCGGCTGCGGTGAACCTATTTCAATTTGCGCGTGCTGTGTCGAACATGGGGCAGCCCGTTCCCATGCGCAAGCACAACTGGGGAGGAAAACTGAGGCGATTTGATGAGAGGCGAGGCCTCAACGTCCGGGCGCGACCACGATTTTCACCTCACCCAAGGCCGGCGGCGCGCGCAGAGTGGAAGGCAGTTCGCTGAGCGGGATGACCCGGCTGATCAGCCGGTCCAGCTCCAGCGTCCCCGATGCGATCATCTTCGCCGCGCGAGCGTGCGTCATCGGGTTGAGATAGGCCCCCTCGATCCGAAGTTCGCTGAACAGCAGGTCAAAGGGCGAAACGGCAACCACCTCACCCTTCGGCATGACGCCGAACACCACCACTGCACCGCCGCGTCGCGCGATGCCGACAGATTGCCGGAAAGTCTCGGCCACGCCGGCACATTCAAGCACCACGTCGACGCCCTTTGGCACGATGCCCGAAGCGCCCGCGATGGCGGCAACGGGATCGACGGCGGCGGGATCGATGACGTGCGTGGCGCCCAGTTCAAGCGCCAGTTGGCGCCGCGGTGCCTGACGGGTGGATAGGACCACGGTGGTCGCACCCGCGAGGCGCGCCAACTGCACCATGACAAGACCGATGACACCACCGCCCAGCACAGCCACCGAACCGCCCGGCTGGATGCGTGCCACGTCGAGCCCATGCAGACAACACGCGACCGGTTCGGTGAACGCCCCGTGCAGCGGGTTGAGTGCAAGCGGCAACTCGTGTGCCTGCCCTTCAGGCATCAGCACGTACTCGGCAAAGCCGCCATCGCGGAACACGCCGATGGCCGTCAGCGTCTCGCAAAGGTTCACCCGGCCGGATCGGCATTGCGGACAATTGCCGCACGCAATGTTGGGATCACCGGTGACGCGCATGCCCGGAACGATCCGCGTCACCTCACTGCCCGCAACCTCGACGATGCCGGAAAATTCATGTCCGAGCGTCACCGGCAATGCCGTGGGGTACTCACCCTTGAACATGTGACGATCGCTGCCGCAGAGGCCGCAGGCTTCGACACGGACCAGCACGTCGCCCCGTCCGGGCGCCGGTCTTGTTACATCCTCGACACGCATGTCTCCGATAGCATTGAGCCGGGCTGCCAGCATGTTCCCCTCCTTGACGAGGATCATGGCAGCGTCATAGAGCCAGCGTCAAAGACTTTGGAGGGCCCAATGGCAGAACCCGAGCTTCCGCTGTTTGTCGAAAGATTTGTCGAGGCGATCAACCAAGGGGATACCGAGGCGTTCCTCGACCTGTTCATGTCCGACGGTGTGGTCAACGACTGGGGCCGCCGCTTTGTCGGCCGGGATGAAATCCGCAAGTGGAGCGACAAGGAACTGATCGGCGCCAAGGGCAGGCTGACCATTACCACGCCGCCGGAACAGCAGGGCTCGAAGACGATCTTCATGACCGAATGGAAGAGTTCCTACTTCTCCGGTACCGGTCGATTTACGATTTCGCGCGGCGGCGACCGCATCCGCGAGCTGAAGATCAGCGAGGCCTGACGCCGTCCGGACGGCTCGCGACAGACCAAGCCGCTACGTCGCTGCGCCAACCGGAGCTTGCGCCACGAGGTCATCCGGCACGTCGTCGAAACTCGCGTAGTTCATGTTGTAGAGCTTGGCATAGAGGCCCTTGCGCGCAATGAGCTGGTTATGCGTACCGGACTCGATGAGTTCGCCGTTCTGCAGCACGATGATCCGATCGGCTCCCCTGATGGTGGCGAGGCGATGCGCGATGACCAGACCGGTGCGACCCTCGAGCAGCTTCAGCAGGGCTTTCTGGATCAGCATTTCAGTATAGGAATCGATGTTGGCGGTTGCCTCGTCGAGGACGAGTATCTTGGCGTCGGCGACCAGGGCGCGGGCAAAGCTGATGAGCTGGCGCTGCCCGAGCGACAGATTGCCGCCGCGCTGTTCGAGCTCGGTGTCATAGCCGTTCTCGAGCTGCATGATGAAATCGTGCGCACCAACCGCCTCGGCGGCACGCACGGCCTCTTCGCGGCTGGCTTTGGTCTTGTGGTAGCGGATGTTGTCGAGCACGGTGCCCGAGAACAGGAACGGCTCCTGCAGCACCATCGCAACCTGCGCCCCGAGCGATTCCTGCGTCACGTCGCGGACATCGTGGCCGCCGACCAGCACCGCGCCCGAACTCACCTCATAGAACCGATGCACCAGCGCCATTGCGCTGGTTTTGCCCGAGCCGGTGGGCCCCACCAGTGCAACCGTCTCGCCCGGCTTCACCTTGAAGCTCACATTCTTGAGCACGGGCTGGTCGGGCCGGTAGCCGAAGGTGACGTTGCGGAACTCGACGGAGCCGTCCATGTCGCGTGTCAGAGTGATCGCGTTCGGCCGGTCCTCCACCTCGACAGGCACATCGAGCACCTCCGAAATGCGCTGCCCGGATGCCATGGCGCGCTGCATGACCGAGTACTGCATGGTGAGCGAGCGGATGGGATCGAAGAAGCGCTGGATATAGAACAGGAAGGCCACCATGACGCCGATGTCGAGGCTCTTACCCAGGACCATCGAACCGCCGACGACGATGACTGTCGCCATCGAAATGCCTGTCAGCGTATCGACGATGGGCACCATTACCTGCGCATATTTGGCGGCGGTGAGGTGGGTCTTGAGATTGGCTTTCACCTTCTCGTCGTAGAGGTCGAAATTCACCTTCTGCCGGTCGAGGCTCTGCACCGTGCGGACGCCATTGATGCCTTCGGCAAGAGCGCCATTGGCGATGGAATTGGTTTCGTGCGCCGCCATGAACGCCAGCTTGGCGCGCGGCAGCCAGAACAGGCGCACCACGAACAGGGCAGGCATGGTCGCCAGGGTCAGCAGCCCAAGGCGGAAATCGAGCCACAGCAGCACCGTGACAATGCCGAACAGCAGCACGATGTCGCCCACCGACATCACCGATGTCTCGAGAAACTCCTGCATGGAATTGACGTCGCCCTGCAACCGCGACATCAGCCGGCCAACTTCCGTCTTGTCCATGAAACTGAGCGAGACCCGCTGCAGATGGCTGAACATGCCGCGCCGCAGATCGAACAAGACGTGCTCGGCCACGTCGCCAACCACGCTCTCCTGAATGTAGCTGGCTGCATAGTTGATGAGGACGGTGACCCCAAATCCAGCGAGAACCCACATCAGCACGTCTCGATTGATGCCGCCAACTGCCATGCCGTTGTCGATCGCGTAGCGGATGAGCAGCGGAATGGTGAGTTGCGTGAGCGTGAACGTCAAAACGGCCGCGACACTCAGCGCGATCTTGCCGCGATACGGACGCACATAGCTCCAGATGCGCCTGACGATGCGCGGATCGTAGACCTTGCCGAACACCTCCTCCTCGATGCGATGCGAGCCGACCACGGCGCGCGGCGGCCTGAGGCTGGTGTCGAAGCGTTCGTCCTTGTCGGTGTCCGAGCTCATCAACTCGCCTCCATGGCGGGCACGGGCTGATCTTCGCCGGGGCGAACCTGCAGATCGTACAGCGCGCGGTAGCGCCCGCCCCTGGCGAGCAGTTCGTCATGCGTGCCGCGCTCGACGATCTGACCGTTCTCGATGAACAGAATCTGGTCCGCATGCATCAGCGAACTCAGCCGGTGCGAGATCACCAGGGTCACGCGATCACTGGCGAAGCGCTTGATGGCGCTGCGAAGACGCTGCTCCGTGCCGGCGTCGATGGCAGCGGTCGAATCGTCGAACACCAGCACCTTGGGTTTCAGAACGAGGGTTCGCGCGATCGACAGGCGCTGGCGCTGCCCACCCGAGAGCGAGGCGCCGCGCTCGCCCACAACCGTGCCGTAGCCACTCGGCAACCCGACAATGTAGTTGTGTAGCTGCGCCGACTCGGCGGCGCGCTCAATGCGCTGCTCCTTCGCCCAGGGATCGCCATAGGCGATGTTGTTTTCGATGGACGTGGTGAACATGAACGCATCCTGCTGCACCACGCCCACGGCCTGCCGCAATGACTGCAGCTTGACCTTGGAGATGTCCTGCCCGTCGATGCTGATGGTGCCCCCGGTGACGTCGTAGAAGCGCGGGATGAGGTGCGCGATGGTCGACTTGCCGCTGCCGGGCGGGCCGACGATACCGACCGTCTCGCCGGCATGCGCCTCGAAGCTGATGCCCCTGAGCGCCGGCCGGTCGCCGGCGCTTGGATAGGTAAAATCCACATTGTCGAAGCGCAAGACGCCCTTGCTGACGACGAGGTCCTTCGCCTCCGGCGCATCCTTGATCGGCAGTTCGAGATCGAGCAATTCGAACAGCCTCGTGCCGCAGGTCGAAGCGCGGGCGAACGAATTGACCATCAGTCCGAGCTGGCGGACAGGCATCTGCAGGATCGTCATGAAGGTGAGGAAGCTGGCGAGTGTGCCGACGCTGATCTCGCCGCCGATCACCTTGTTGCCGCCGACCCAGAGCACGAGGCCCATCGACAGAAAGAACGAGAAGTTCATGGCGCTGGTGTTTCTGACCCGGATGCCGACGCGTTCATGCGCCAGCTCCAGCGCGCTGGCCGAAGCCGTATCGAACTTGTCCAATTCGTGCTTCTGCGCCGAGAAAGCGCGCACCACGCGGATGCCACCGAGATTTTCGTCCATCACCCGGCTCAGCACCGAAAGCCGGTCCTGCAGCGTCTTCCAGGTCAGACGGAGCTGGATCTGCGTGACCGAGGAGCGCCATGCCACGAACGGCACGAAACTCAGCGCCAGCAATCCGAGCACGACGTCCGTCGAGAGCAGCATATACGCACCCACCCCGACCAGGACGCCAAGCAGCACGACACGCAGCAGGCCGGTGGCAAAAAACATCCGGACGCCGTCAAGATCGAGCAGGCCGAGTGTGATCAGGTCGCCGGTATGCACCTTGTCGTGAAACGAGAAGCTCAGCCTCTGAATCTTTTCGTAGAAGGCGAGACGAAGTTCATAGCCGGTACGATGCCCCACCGACTCGCCAAAGTAGTTGTGCAGCATCGTGAACACGCCGCGGAGGATCGAAATCAGCAGCAGCAGAATGGCGGTGGTCAACAGCGCCGACTCTGCGCGTGTACCGTCGACCACAAGACCCTTGGCCTGATCGACCGCGGTGCCCAGCAGGCGGGGCACGAACAATTGCAGCGTTGCAGCAATTGCAGTTGAACCCAGCGTAATGGCCACGCCCCAGGGCTGCCGGAGCGTCAGCCGGGTGATCCTGACCAGAGTGCCAAGGCCCTGGCCCCACGCCACGTGGCCGAGCCAGACGCTGCGCTTCGTCGCGCCGCTTGTTGTTGTGCTGTTCAAAGGATGCAATCCAGACAGTTCTAGGGCCAGCCGGAGAGGTCGGGCGCAAGGCGCGGACTTTGGAGCTGGGGGACTCAATTAAGCCCTTAAATAAAGGGCTCTTTTTAGGCGGCGTTTCAAGCGCAAACCGCCCTCACGCCGATAGAATTTTGGCTCAAAAATATATCTAAACGCTGGTCGGCCCGGCTGGCAGCGGGAAACGCTCCACCTCGCGCAGCAGCTCAAGCATACCGCCCACCTCGGCCTCCGCGAAAATCCGGCCGCGCTCGGCACTGGCGTTAAGGGCATTGCCGACTGCGCCCGCCGGGTTGAGATCGCTGGCGATCCACGCATAGGCGTGCGTGCCGGTGGGGCGCAGATAGGTGTAGTCCGTCTCGTTTCGAGCCGCCACGGAAGCGAAGTTCTGGAGCTTGTCCATGTGAACAAGCTCCGGATGGAAATTCAGCATCAGCGACGTTTCAAGGTCGCCGGCGTGGATGCCGTGACGCTTTTCGACGTCACTCAGCATGCCCTCGGGTGGCTGGAAGCGGGTCCAGCCGGATTTTACCACCAGCATGCTCTCGCGCACCCTGAGCTCGCGCGCCACGATGCCCATGATCTCCTCGTTGCCGCCGTGCGAATTGATGAACACCAGCTTCTTGACCCCGGCTCGCGACACCGACCGCCCAAGCTCAAACCAGGAGTCGATGAGCGAGTGTGCCGTATGTGTCGCGGTACCCCTCGCCCAGATATGCTCATTGGACTTGCCTACCGCCTGCACCGGCAAAATGCGAAGATCAAGGTCCACCGGCGCCTCCCGGATCAAGAGATCAAGGCAGCCCTGGTTGAGGATCATGTCGGTGCCGACCGGCAGATGCGGGCCATGCTGCTCGACCGCTGCGATGGGGAGGATAGCGATGGTCTTGTCTGGATCGATCGCGGCGTATTCGTGCGCCGCGAAATCGGTCCACCAGATTTTCCGTGCCATGTGCAACTCCTTGAGCCACGCCCTCTTGGTTCGACAGGCTCACCATGAGGGCTATTGTGCGATCTCGAAAGGCCTCATCCCCTCGAAGCCTCATCCCGAGCCTGCCGAAGGACGAGACCGCCGCCGCTAGGCCGGTCCGGCCGCTACGACTTCGACTTCCACGAAGAACTCCGGCCGGGCAAAGCCCGTGACGATCATCAACGTCGAAGCTGGCGACGGCTCATGAAACAGGCTGTTGCGGACATCCATATAGGGCTTGAGATGCTCCCGGCCGCTGACGAAGGCATTGATGCGCACGATGTTTTCGAGCGTCATCCCGGCCTCGGCAAGAATCGCCTCGATGTTCTGGAAGCAAAGGACGGCCTGGTCCGCCGAGGTCGCAGGAATCTGGTCGTCCTTGGTGACCCCCAGTTGACCGGAGCAGAACACCAGCTTCTGGCCCGGCGGTACTTCAACGCCGTGGCTATAGGCAGCAAATGGCGGACGGATCGAATTGGGGGTAAGGGGACGGTGCATTCTAGCCTCGCGATGCTGCACAGCTAACCGGCAAAC
The DNA here is from genome assembly GCA_963796775.1 of uncultured Alphaproteobacteria bacterium. Lineage (GTDB taxonomy): Bacteria > Pseudomonadota > Alphaproteobacteria > Rhizobiales > Devosiaceae > Devosia_A. Next base: position 1,856,478 of record CAWCMZ010000007.1, read on the forward strand.
CCCGCAAAAGAAAGCCCCATTTCCGGTACAGCTGCCGAAAAGATGGGCACCACCGCGAATGACGCGATTTTGGGCTTTCCTTTTGGCGCGCGGCGCGGAATCTATCCGCAGGGGTGCTACACGGTATCCGACCCCCTAGCCTTTGGGCGAGGCACAGGGCGCGGCAGCAGGTTATTGCTTCAAACAGGAGACGACCGAAATGAACCATTCGAAGTTTTCGCTGGCGGCCGGTGCGCTGCTGGCCTTGTCAACGTTGCCAGTTGTTGCCGCGGACAAGGTGAACTTCGGCACCAACTGGTTGGCCGAAGCCGAACACGGCGGCTACTACCAGGCCGTAGCCGACGGCACCTACGAGAAGTATGGGCTCGACGTCACCATCGTTCAGGGCGGGCCGCAATCGCCCAACGAGGCACTGCTGATCTCGGGCAAAGTCGATTTCTATATGGGCGGCATTTTCTCGGTCTATGACGATGTGAAGCAGGGTATCCCGGCGATCAACGTCGCCGCCATCTTCCAGAAGGACCCGCAGGTGATAATCGCTCATCCTGACGCGGGGATCGAAACCTTCGCCGACCTGGCAAAGGCCAGTACCATCTTCATGGGCAATGACGGCTTCACCACCTATTTCGTCTGGATGAAGGCCAACTTCCCCGGCTTCAAGGACGAGCAGTTCAAACCTTACACCTTCAACCCCGCGCCATTCCTTGCCGACAAGAATTCGGCGCAGCAGGGCTACCTGACCTCCGAGCCGCTGGCCATCAAGAATGCCGCCGGGTACGAACCCAAGGTGTTCCTCCTCGCCGACGCGGGCTACGACCCCTACTCCACCACCATCGAAACCAGCACGAAACTGGTCGAGGAAAACCCCGACCTGGTGCAGCGCTTCGTCGATGCCACCATCATCGGCTGGTACACCTACCTCTACGGCGACAACTCCAAGGGCAATGCGCTGATCAAGACGGACAATCCCGAAATGACGGATGAGCAGCTCGCCTATTCCGTCGACAAGATGAAGGAGCACGGCATCCTTGTTTCCGATGCGGCAGTGGACAAGGGCATCGGCTGCATGACCGACGAGCGCCAGAAGGCGTTCTTTGACAAGATGGTCAAGATCGGCCTGGTAGACGGCACGATCGACTACACCAAGGGCTACACCACGAAGTTCGTCTGCAAGGGTCTCGGCATGGACATGGTGAAATAGGCCTTGGCCTGATGCGCGGCCCGATGCGTCGTGCCATGATTGGATGGATCGCGGATCCGCGATCCATCGCACCGCAACGAGACAGGTCTTGACCGTATTGGATAGCCTTTCGCCTGACGCCACTGCCACCGGGACCACATCCGGCCGAGCCGTCGTCACCATGCGGGGCGTGTCCAAGGTGTTCTCGAACGGCACCCTGGCGCTTACCAACATGTCACTGGACGTGCCGCGAGGCCAGTTCATCAGCCTGCTCGGACCATCCGGCTGCGGCAAGTCTACCGCTCTTCGGATCATCGCCGGCCTCGGCGCGCCGTCGAGCGGCACCGTCGAGTGGCCATCCTCGACCATCAATGCCAAGGGCCTGCCTGAAGGGGACATTGGCTTTGTATTTCAGGAGCCGACACTGATGCCGTGGCAATCGGTGTTCGGCAACGTTCACCTGCCTCTGAAGCTGCAGGGTGTTGGCAAGGACGCGGCGCGGGCCCGCATCATGGAGACCCTTGCATTGGTCGGCCTCAGCGATTTTGCTGACGCTTACCCGCGCGAACTGTCCGGTGGCATGAAGATGCGCGTCTCCATTGCGCGCGCACTTGTCACCAAGCCCAAGCTGCTGCTGATGGATGAACCCTTCGCCGCGCTCGACGAAATCACGCGCCAGAAGCTCAATGATGACGTGCTGCGCCTCTGGCGGCAGTCCGAGATCACCGTGATCTTCGTTACCCATTCGGTGTTCGAGAGCGCTTACCTTTCCAACCGCATCGTGGTGATGCGGGCGCGCCCCGGGCAGGTGCATTCGGACCTTGCCTTGACGACGTCCGAAGAGCGGACCGAGGACTACCGCATCTCCGAGGAATATCGGGCCACCTGCGCCACCGTCTCGCGCGCCTTGCAGGATGCCATCCACAGTGCGGATCCGCGCGCATGAGTGCCGCCATCGAGGACACCGCCCACCCGGAAGCCGACATGCCCATCGCGCCGCCCTCCGCGTCGGTCAGCGAACGGATTTTGCGCATTGTGATTCCGGCCGTGATGCTGATCCTCGCAGTCGTCGCCTGGCAGGCCATCATCATCATCAATGGCATCCCAAAATACATCCTGCCTGGTCCTGCCGATGTCGCAATTGCGCTCTCGACAGACTGGCCGACACTGCTGCCCGCGCTGTTCGTGACGCTGCGGATCACCTTCTCGGCTTTGGGCCTGGCGCTGATCGGTGGCGCCGAACTCGGCATCATTCTGGTGCAGTCGAAGTGGATCGAACTCGCGCTCTATCCCTTCGCGGTGATCCTCCAGGTGACCCCGATCGTCGCGGTTGCACCACTGATCCTCATCTACTCTCCCAACACGCCAACGGCTCTGCTGATCGTGGCGTTCCTTGTGGCATTCTTCCCGATCCTCTCCAACATGGTGCAGGGCCTCAAGAGCGTTGACCATAATCTGCTCAACCTGTTCGACCTCTACGGCGCGAACCGGTGGCAGCGATTGCTCTATCTGCAGCTCCCAGCGTCGATGCCCTATTTCCTCACCGGCCTCAGGATTGGTGGCGGCCTGTCGCTGATCGCGGCCGTGGTGGCGGAATTCGCCGCGGGCTCTGCGGGCGCCGGATCAGGTCTCGCGTTCCGCCTGCTGGAGTCGGGCTTCCGCATGAATTATCCCCGGCTGTTCGCTGCGCTGCTGCTGCTCGTCATAACGGGCGTGGCGATCTTCGGCATGACCTCGCTGATCTCCTGGCTGACCCTGCGCAAGTGGCACGAGAGCGCCGTTCGGCGCGAGAACTGAGGCAGCATGTCAACGACCATCCTCAAGAACGCCACTCTGCCGGCGGCGCTGCTCGGTCGTGCCGCAGGCGGACTGAGCCTTTACGACATCGGCATCACGGAGGGAAAGATCTCCGCCATCGCGCCCGCCGGCTCGCTGCCCGGCGAGGGACGCGATCTCGACGGCGGGCTGGTTTTTCCCGCCTTCGTCGATATCCACACCCACCTCGACAAAGGCCATATCTGGCCGCGAAAATCCAATCCGGACGGGACCTTCATGTCGGCTCTCGACGCCGTGGGAAATGATCGCCGCGGCCGCTGGTCGGCGTCCGACGTCGTCCGCCGCATGGATTTTGCGCTGCGTGCCGCGTATGCCCATGGCACGTCGGCAATCCGCACGCACATCGACAGCGTGCCACCCCAGCATACGATCAGCTGGGACGTCTTCACCGAAGTTCGGGCCCGCTGGGCCGGCCGGGTCGATCTGCAGGGCGTGGCGCTGATGGGTCCCGACAACATGTCGGATCGCGCCGTCGTGCTCGACGTGGCAAAGCGTGTGAAGGACGCTGGCGGCATCCTTGGCGGCGCCATTGCGGTGTGGCCGGATGCGGCGGAGGCGATCCGCAATGTCGTAACGATTGCTGCCGACCACGGCCTTGATGTCGACCTGCACTGCGACGAGACTCTGGACCCGGCCTCGAGCGCGCTCCGGCATCTCGCGGACATCGTAATTGAAACCGGATTCAAAGGCCGCGTCGTTGCTGGCCATTGCTGCGTACTCTCCAGGCAGGATGCCGCCATCGCCACGGCGACCATTGAGCGCGTCGCCGAGGCTGGCATTGCCGTCGTCTCGCTGCCGATGTGCAACATGTACCTGCAGGACCGCGACCAGGCCGGCGTCCGCACGCCGCAGATCCGGGGCATCACGCTGGTGAAGGAACTGAAGGCAGCAGGCGTCCCTGTGGCACTTGCCTCGGACAACACCCGTGATCCATTTTATGCCTACGGCGATCTCGACGCCCTGGAGGTGCTGCGCGAAGGTGCACGCATCGTGCACTTCGACCATCCGATGGCCGAAGCTTTCGACTGGGCACGCACCGTCGGCGCAGACGCGGCTGACATTGCAGGATTTTCAGGCCGTGGCCGCATCGAGATTGGCGCGCCGGCCGACCTCGTGTTGATGCGGGCGCGCAGCTGGACCGAACTGATGGCGCGGCCGCAATCCGACCGTATCGTGCTCCGCGACGGTGTCGCCATCGACACCAGCTTGCCCGACTATCGTGAACTCGACGATCTGATGGAGGCCTGACATGGACCTTGAGAGCTTTCGCGCCGCGCTTGGCGATATTCCGGTCGAAGACCATCCCCGTATCGTGCAGCAGAAAAGCCGCGACCACTACTGGTACTCGCCGCGCCTCAAGGCCGAGTTGGAACATGTCACGGCGCAGCTTGTCGTCTCGCCCCGTACCCAGGACGAGGTGAAGATGGTGCTCGCCGCCGCCTACAGGAGCGGCGTTCCAATCACCCCGCGTGGCGCCGGAACCGGCAATTACGGACAGGCCATGCCGCTCTCTGGCGGCGCGGTCCTCAATCTGATGGGACTCGACAGGGTCATCGAGATCAAACCCGACCGGGTGCGCGCCGAAGCCGGCATCATCATGGAAAAGCTCGACGAAATCACCACCGAAGCGGTCGGCGGCGAGATGCGGTTTCACCCCTCGACCTACCGCATGGCAAGCCTGGGCGGTTTCATCGCCGGTGGTTCGGGCGGCGTCGGTTCGCTCCGCTGGGGCGGCTTGCGCAACTTCGGCAACATCCTGGGGCTGAAGGTGATCACCTGCGAGGCCGAGCCGCGCACTCTGGATCTGGTGGGACCCGATATCCTCAAGGTCGCCCACGCCTATGGCACCAACGGCATCATCGTCGAGGCGGAGATCCCGCTGACCACCGCCTACAAATGGGTGGACGTGATGGTGGGCTTCGACACCATCATCGAGGCTTGCGCTTTTGCCGAGCAGGCGGCCCGGCAGGATGGCTTGCTGCTGAAGGAAGTCTCGCCGGTGGCGTCGCCGGTGGCCTACGATTATTTCAACCGCCACCGCGTCTACATGAAGAGCCGTGAGCAATCGGTGGTGCTGATCATGGCCGCGCCCGCCGCGGTTCCGGCGCTGGTGGATTTCGTCTCCTACCACAGGGGCGAGCTGCTGTTCCGCTCGGATACCGTGTCCGAGGAGGAGATGAAGCGGTTGCCGCCAATTTATGAGCTGGCCTGGAACCACACGACGCTGCGAGGCCTCAAGACCGACCCGACGATCACCTATCTCCAGACGCAATACGTCGACCTCGACCACGTCAAGACGATCATCGGCATTCTGGGTGACGAGATGCCGATGCACATCGAGATGAACCGCTTCGATGGCCGGATCGTCTTCTCCGGTCTTCCCATCGTCCGCTACACCACCGAGGCGCGGCTGGAGGAGATCATCAAGATCCACGAAGACAACGGCTGTGCGGTCTTCAACCCGCACCGCTACACGCTCGAAGAAGGCGGCATGAAGCGCACCGACCGCGGCCAGCTTGAGTTCAAGAAGCAGGCTGATCCAAAGGGCATCCTCAATCCCGGCAAGATGATCGCCTGGGAGAACCCCGACTTCGATTTCAACTCCGGCCGCGTCTGGCTGTTCGAAGGGCTGCAGAAGCTGGGAGCCGCCTGATGCGGGTGCTGGTGCTGCATGCCCACCCGGTGGACGAGAGCTTCAGCCGCTCGCTCTATAGGACCGTGGTCGACACCCTGACCGCCAAGGGCCATCAGGTGGATGGGCTCAATCTCTACGCGGAAAAGTTCGACGCTGTCCTCAGCCGCGAGGAACGCCTGCGCTACGAGGAGGTGCCTGAGAACCAGGCGTCGGTACAGCCCTATGTGGACCGGTTGCTGGCTGCCCAAGCTCTGGTGATCGTCCATCCGGTCTGGAACTACGGTTACCCCGCGATCCTCAAGGGCTATTTCGACCGCGTCTTCCTGCCCGGTATCAGCTTCCTGCTGGTCGACGGCAAGGTGAAACCGGCCTTCAAGCACATCAGGAAAGTCGCCTTCGTCACGACCTATGGCGGCGATCGGCTGCGCACGATGATCATGGGCGACCCGCCGCGGCGACTGGCGCGGCGCTGGGCGTGGTTGACCTTCGGCGGTTGGCTGCCCCCGAAATATCTGGCGCTCTACGATATGAACAACAACCGCGAGCCGGAGCTGAAGCAGTTCATCGCCAGGGTAAAGGCAGCGATGGAGAACTTCTGAGGCGTCAGGCGCTCGTGACGTAGTCGTGCGTCCACTCGCGGCGAGTCTCCACTGTGAGCCCCGTGGCATCGAACAGATGCGTCATCGGATCGGCAAACGCGAAGCGAACCTTCTGGCCTGACTTCAGTCCGCTGATACCGCGCAGCGAGGCAGTCAGCGGCAACCCCGAGGCGAGCGTCGTATGGATGACCGACTCTGCCCCCAGAACCTCGACCGCAGTGACTTCGGCACGCAGCGGGCCGCTGTCGTCCAGCCTCAGATGCTCGGGCCGGACACCAACAACCGCGGCGGCCCCCGCCTCCAGTCCCCGGATGCGATCGGACAGCGTGATCTCGGTTGTCTCACCATCGAGCGACACCGTGATGCGGCCCTCGCCGCTCTGCTTGACGACGCCGGGCAGCATGTTCATCTGTGGCGCCCCGAGAAAGCCGGCAACGAACTGGTTGCGCGGCCGTGCATAGAGTTCGACCGGCGTGCCCGACTGCTCCACCACCCCATCGCGCAGCACCACGATGCGATCGGCCATCGTCATGGCCTCGACCTGATCGTGCGTAACATAGACCATGGTGGAACCGAGCCGTTGATGCAGGCTCACCAGTTCGCCCCGCATCTTGACGCGCAGCTCCGCATCGAGATTCGACAATGGTTCGTCGAAGAGGAAGGCCTTCGGTTCCTTGACGATCGCGCGACCGATCGCCACGCGCTGTGACTGTCCACCCGACAGCTGGTTGGGACGGCGTTCCAGAAGGTGACTGATCTGCAGGATATCCGCGGCCTTTGCAACGCGCTGGCTGATTTCGGATTTGGCCAGCCGCGCATTCTCCAGCCCGAAGCGCAGATTCTGCTCGACGCTCATGTGCGGATAGAGCGCATAGGACTGGAACACCATCGCCATGCCGCGCGCCGAAGGAAGCAGGTGGTCGCACCGGACGCCGTCGATATGCACCTCCCCGGCAGTTACCTCCTCCAGTCCTGCCATCATGCGGAGCAACGTAGACTTGCCGCATCCCGAGGGGCCGACGAACACGGTGAAGGCGCCGTCTTCGATGGTGAGATCGATACCGTGAATGACTTCCAGCTGCTGGAAGCTTTTCCGCACCACCTTCAATTCGATTTTCGCCATCAGATACGGACCCCGTCAACGCTGACGTTCACCGCCGGCAGCTTTCCACCCAAGACGTTGAGCGTAGCCTTCCCCCCAGCGATCACGAGGTTACCCCATGCCGTGCCTGCCGACCAGAACAGCGTCTGGTCGCCCTTGCGCGCCGGTTTGAAATCGAGCACGCCGGACCGGAAATCGGCGGTGAGACCGGACCACGCATTAATCAACGCGTAGGCCGACATCGAGCGCACATAGTAAGAGCCGCATTCGATCTCGTTCCAGGGATTGCGGCGCAACCCGTCATAGCGGCCGCGTGTTGCCTCAACCACCTTCAGACCTTCGTCGACGAGGCCGCGCTTGATCATGTGCGAGGCGGCGGCATACTCGATGCCGGTCCACACCTCCTCTGCGTAGGGCGCCGGAACGATCGGCATTTCGGCACCCACCGGCCAGGTGCAAAGCAGCAACCCGCCTTCGTCTTCGTAGCCATAGACGCGCGCCGGGTTGACATGATCATCGAGGCTATCGCGGTAGTTGTGCTCGAACACCGCGCGCAATGCCGAGACGACCTTCGCGTCGTCGAGCAGCCCATCGAGCCCCGCGAGGTCGGCGTGCCACTGCCCAAGGATCTGGTCCGACAGGCAGCCCTTTCCCACCTGATACTTGAGCTGGCCGTGCTCGGGTGACCAGTACGCATCGGTGACACTCTCCGCCAGTACGCCGGCGGCGCGTCCATGGTCGAAGGGCGCCAGCACCGCCTTGTCGTGGAGATCGATCTGCTGGACGAAGTAGCCATCCTTGAACAGGTGCTCGTCGATGAAGTCGGCGCCGCGCCGCGCCAGCGCCGCGCACTCCGCGCCAAAGGCGGAATCGCCCGCGGCCTCCGCCATCTGCGCTGCCGCCGCAAGCGCGGCGACATACATGCTCGAGAGCCATGAATTCGGCCCGAACAGTTCCATGTCGAGCGTATGGTGCTGCCGGCCCCACAGCGTTCCGGTCTTGTCGGGGTCCCATTTGTCCGGGTTATCGGCCGACCAGGCATATTCGACAGCGCGCCGGATACCAGGCCAGAACTGCGTCATCCACGGGGTGTCGCCGCTCAACTTCCAGTCGCGGAAAGTCTTGATGATGGCACCCCAGTGCCCGTCGGCGCAGGGGCCGATGATATCGAAGCTCGAACCGAGCGGCAGTTTCTGCCGAAACGTCAGACCGCCATTCGGCAGCTGGTTGTAACGCCACTCCGTTTCCCGAAGGCTTCGCTCCAGCACCGGGAACAGCCAGGCCAGCGCCTGCTGGTAGTTCCACACGTGGGTACAGCTGCCCTCGCAGGAGCCGGCCTGGGTGTGCAGGCCCTCCCAGCCCCAGAGCTCGCCATTGGCGAGCCGCAGCACGGTAGAGGTGCGGAGCAGCGCCAGCGTGCCACCCGATGCATCGATGATGGCCGGCGGCAGGCTGGAGCCGAACAGCGCGTCGCGAAAACGGAAGGTCGCGCTCGTCAGGTCGTCCCAGCGCGCAAAGGCGTCGCGTACCGTCGCCTCGGAATCCTTCCATTGCGTGGCGTAGTAGTTGGTCCAGGTCGGGTTTTCCGCATCGGCCGGCATGATGCTGTCGGGCTTCGGCCGGTTGAACCAGTAGAGATCACCCTTGGGATAGCTCCAGCCTATCGCGAAGCGCACGGTCCTGGTTTCGCCCGCTGCGATGCGCACCTTGGCCGCAAGCGTCGCGTGCTCGGGCTGGTGGTTCATGTTCCGCGTCGCGCGCTTCTCATTGTAGTGGCGCTGAGGCATCGGGCCCGTTTTGGCGAACTCACGCCAGAACACGCTGAGATCGTCGAACCACTGGCCGCGGAAGTGATAGTCCAGATGTTCAACCTGCTCTGCATCGGTGGCGATGCAAAGATCGCCCCGCTCAGAGTCCGGCAAGTCGGTTTCGCGCGATGCCAGCTTGAGCATCGCGACCGCACCAGCCCGGCTGAAGTTGTGTTCGCCATTACCGCAGCGATAATTGCCCAGTGTCGAAGCGAGCGTAATATCGAGCGGTTCCGACGTGGGGTTGGAGATCTCGAAACTGAACATGGCAACCGGCATCGACGAGTCGCGGTCGTTATGCGGAATGAACGGGCTGAACGCGGTCATCCGCACGTCGGCGGGAAAGCGGGCGTCGCGAAAGCTAAGGTCCGCTACCGGGAAGCGGCCGACGAAGCTCACGTGCTTGAAGTGCGGGATGCCCGCCAGCATCGGGCGATTGGCGCCATGCCCGAAGCCGTCGAAGATCGGGCGCAGACCGGGCGCGCCAGTGGCGGTGCCATCGAACGGACCGTTGAGGACGCGGGCATCGACCAGTTGGCCGTCACGTTCAGCCTTGATGGCGAAGTGCGAATAGCCGTTGAACTGTTGCAGCCCTGGCCGGTTGCGCACTGACCAGTCGATCAGCCTGCCGGAACCGGAGATGGCGAAGCCCCCCGATCCGATGCCGCCCAGCGGAAAGGCAATATTGGCGGCGCGGTCGCCCTCATAAATGAAGCGCGGATCGACGGCCTTGAGATCATCCGACATTCTAGAACACTATCCTGATTAGTTGCGTATGCCAGTCATCGTGACGCCTTCGATGACGAACTTCTGGGCGAGGAGGAAAAGCAGGATGACTGGCAGCACGGACATGCTCATTGCCGCCATCACCACGGAGAGATTGCCCGACGCCATGTAGCCGCGGAGGATGTCCATGGCGAGCGGCAGCGTCATTGACGTCTGCGGCCCGAGCAGCACCTTGGCCTGGAAGTAGTAGTTCCAGGTCTGCGTGAAGGTGATGATGCCGAGCGCCGAAAGCGCCGGCCTGAGTTGCGGCAGGCTGATGCGCCAGAAGATTTTCCAGTAGCCGGCGCCATCCATCAGCGCAGCCTCTTCGAGCACCTTGGGCTGGCTCATCATGAACTGCCGCATCAGGAACACCCCGAAGCTCGAGGTCAGATACATCAGCGCCAGCCCGATCGGCTTGTTGATCAGCCCGATCTTGGCGTAGCCGAGATAGATCGGCAGGATGGTCACCTGCGCCGGGAACATCAGCCCCACGAGCAGGATGAAGAACAGGGCGTCACGGAACTTGAACTCAAGCCGCGCGAAGGCGAACGCCGCAAGGGTGCAGGTAACGAGCTGACCGATGGTTACGATGACCGCGATCTCCACCGAGTTGATGTAGATCTGGATGAACGGCACATTCGCCTTCAGCACCGACACATAGTTGGTGAAATCGAACGTCGTCGGAAAAAAGCTCGGCGGCATCTTGTAGGAATCGACCACCGGCCGAAACGACATCGAGATCAGCCAGGCGAAAGGCAGCAGCATGAAGATGCCCAGCACCGCCATCACAACGATAATCGCCCAGTCGACCCAGCGTGCGGCCTGTTTGGTGGTGATGCCCATGGCTCGCCTCAGTACCGGACCAACCGGCGCGAGACCAAGAGCTGCACGCCGGTAATGATGAGGATGACGACGGTCATGACCACCGCGACCGAGGCGCCGTAGCCGATCTGGAAGCTGCCGAACGCCTGCTCGACGATGTTGATCGACATCGAGCGGGTGGCATCGCCCGGCCCGCCATTGGTGAGAATCCAGATCGATTCGTAGACCTGCAGCGCGCCGATAGAGGCATAGACGACGGCGAAAAACACCACCGGGGAAATCCATGGCAGCGTGATCCGCCAGAACCGGCGCCAGGGCGGCGTGCCATCCATGATGGCGGCCTCGGTGATGGTCTTGGGCACGCCCTGCAGTGCCGCGATGAAGATCACCATGAAGAAGCCGGTGTTCTTCCAGACATCCATGAAGACGATCGACGGCATCGCATTCTGCGCCGAGGTCAGCCAGCGTACGGTGGGCAGGCCAAGATGGGCGAGGTAGTAGTTGAAGATGCCGTTGTCCTTGAAGAAGTAGCCCCAGACGATGGCGACGAATGCCGCCGCGATGATCACCGGCAGAAAAAAGGCGAGCCGGAAGAAATACAGCAGCCAGCCCGGCATGGCCCGGTTGAGCGCCAATGCCAGCAAGAGCCCCACCGTGACATTGCCGGTCACCGCCATCGCGGTGAAGCGCAGGGTGTTCCAGAAAATCTGCACCGAGCGCGGATCGGTAAAGAAGCGCTTGAAGTTGTCAAAGCCCACCCAGTGCGAGCCGAACTGCGGGTCGTAGGAGGCAAAGCTGAGGATGACCGTAATGATGACCGGCACCAGGACGAATGCCAGGTACAGCAGCATCGTCGGAAAAATGAACAGATAGCCGGCTACGCGCCTGGCTTCGAACGTAGGTCGGATCGTGGTGCGGTTGTGTCGGTCATGGGTCAGTTCTGGCAACCTGAAAGCGGGGCGCACCAAACGCGGGCGCGCCCCATATCTTAGCGACTCGGGAGGAGCGCTGATATCAGCTCTGACCGAGCGACTGCTTCAGCCGCGCGAATGAGTCGTTCAACTCGGCGTCGGCCTGCTTGCAGGCATCGGCGACCGCCATCTCGTCGGCCATCACGGCAGTGTAGTAGCGGATGAAGATCTTCTCGACTTCCTGGAAGTTTGCCGGCGACGGCACCGCCTTGGTGTGCGGCAACGTCTGGTAGAAAAGCGGCGCGCTTGGCGGGAAGGCGAGGTACTCGGGCAGTTCGGCCGCGGACTTCGAGCCGGGCACGGAACTGCCGGACCTGGCGACATCGGCTTCGGCTTCCGGGCCGGTGAGTTCGGCAACCATCGCCTGCACCGCGTCCATGTTCTGCGCGCCCTTGGCGATGCCGACGGCGCCGAAACCGACGACGGTGTAGTCATTGACCTTGGTCGGCGGGATCGCCACGTCGGAATTGAGGTTGGCGTTCCGGATGTTCGGAATGACCCAGTGGCCGCGGTTGATCATCGACACCTGGCCGGCGAGATACTCATTGTCCATCGTGCCGCTGCCCGGGATCGGCGCCGAACCATCGACGTGGATGATGTCGTGCAGGAACTGCAGCGACTCCGCCACCTTCGGGTCGAGCATGTTGGAGGCCGACCAGTCGTCATTGAGCGCGCCGGTGCCGTTCGAGAACAGCCAGGGCTGGAGGAAGAAGTTCTGGTTCGGAACTTCGTAGCCCCACTGGGTGACGGTGCCCGACGAGTCCTTGATCGTCAGCTTCTTGGCGATCTCGCGGAACTCCTCCCAGGTCCAGCCGGCCTTGGGATATGCGATGCCGGCCGTGTCGAAGTGGTCGCGGTTGTAGTGGATCATGATGTTGTTCCACGACGTCGGAACAAAATACGTCTTGCCGTTATACTTGCAGTCCTCGAACAGCGCTGGCGCGAAGTCGGAATAGTTCGGGTTCTTGGCGACGAAGTCGTCGATCGGCTCCATCAGGTCGCGCGACGCGAAGGTCTGGAACGTCTCGATTGCTGTACCGAAAATATCGTGCTGATTGTTCGCGGCGAACTCGCTCATCACCTTGGTCACGTAGTCGCCCCAGCCGGTCGAGATCGGGTCCATGTCGACGCTGACCTGGAAGTTCGGGTACTTCTTGTTGAAGCGCGCAATGGCGTTGTTGGTGTTGGCGAGATCGGCATCGCCGCCGGCCATCAGGATGCGGATGGTGCCGATGGCGTCGGACTGCGCAAAAGCGCGGCTCGCAAGGCCCGAAGAGGCGGCGAGCGCCGCCGTGGACAGCACGAAGCTGCGACGGTTCAGTTTGAACATCAGTTCCTCCCTTTGCGCTCTCCCAAGCGCGTTGCTACTCGCCGGACTCGGCCGGTCGAAACGTTTCGTATGGTGCGCACGAAAATTGCGGCTGGTCCGAGGCCTTCCCTGCATCGTCGCATCAATTTGCTTGCACGAAACGTTTCGTATAGTGCATTTCGGAGACAGTTTTGCAAGAGGGGCATCGGGCCTTGGCGACGATCAGGGACGTAGCGCAGCGCGCCGGGGTGGCGATCTCCACCGTGTCGGCTGCGCTGAACCGCTCCGCGCCAGTAAGTGAAGACGTCCTCGCCAAGGTCGCCGCGGCGGTGCGCGAGATCGGCTATATTCCGCATGGCGCTGCGCGGAGCCTGCGCTCGGACGATCGCGACTGATCGGCCTGGTCGTGCCCAATATCGCCAACCCGCACTTTGCCGCGGTGGCGCGCGAGATCGAGAACGTCTGCCTGATCGCCGGCTACACGACCGTGGTCTTTTCGACCGGGCAGGACGTCGACCCGCGAGAGCCAGGTTCTGACGATGATGCGGATGCAGCGCGTCGCCGGACTTATCGTCATCCCCACCCGTTCGGACGCCGAACACGGCAACTCACTCGTCAATCAGATCCATGTGCCCACGGTGCTGCTGGACATGTACGTCGAAGGCCTGCCCTACCCCGTGATCAAGACCGACAACGTCGAGGCGGGACGCATCGCTGCCGACCACCTGCTGGCACTCGGACATCGCAGCATCGGCATCATCGTCGGCATAAGGGGCCTTGCCACCAGCGACGACCGCTACGCGGGCTATCTGCGCGCCTTCGCCGATCACGGCGCGCCGGTCGACCCGGCGCTGGCCGTGGCCGGCAATTTCGATCAGCAGGAAGCAGAAGAAGCGGCAACGGAGTTGCTGACCCGCCCCAACCGCCCGACCGCCATGATCGCCATCTCCAACATGATGACTGTCGGCTTGCTGTTTGCGATCAAGAACCTGCAGCTCAACATCCCGGACGACGTTTCGGTCGTCGGCATCGACGACCTCGAGTTTGCAAGGATCGTCAGTCCACCGCCGACCGTGGTGGTCACCCCAATCCTCGAGATGGCGCGCCGGTCCATAGAATTGCTGCTGACGCAGATCGGCAACAAGCCGGTCGCAGCGGCCCAGTGGGAAATCTACACCCCAAAACTCCTCATCCGCAAATCGACACGGCCGCTGCCCCGTGGTTAGCCCAGTTCGAGGGTGGTGATGCCGTAGACCCGGTTCATCTCGACCACCGGGATCGGGCCGCGATACATCCGGGTGGTGGAAAAGCTCCGGCTGAACCCCGCCTTCTCCAGTGCAGAGATGAACGACTGCTGCGCCACTGGAACGTCGATCTGCAGCGGCCCGTCAGCAAGCGCCGCAAGCAGTCGCGCCGCCGTGCGATCTCCGTCAGCAAACAGCGGCCCGATCTTGCTACCGCTCACACAATGGCGGAACGCCGCGAACCCGCGAATCTCGCCCTCCTCAATGACGGCCAGCGCGCTCCGCGGTGGCTGCAGCCAGGCCTCAAGGAACGACCTCCGCGGAGCGGGAAAGCAGCGCTGGTCGAAAGCCTCGATCTGCGGCAGAACGTCAGCGGTCACCGGAGTCACGCCGGTGTCGCCGATGCGCTCCATCGCGCCGCTCATCCGGATGGTTTCGTAGGCGGGCACAAAGCCCATTGCGGCATAATTGCCCTGCTGCTCGGGCACGGCATCGAGACCGATCGTGCGCCCGGTGAGGCGCGCCATCGCCGCATCCCACACCGCTTTGCCATGCCCCTGCCCGCGCCGGTCTGACCGGCATATATAGAGGCCGATGAAACCGAACCCCTCGTCATAGGCAATTGCCGAGATGCCCGCGACCATCTCGCCATCGATGAAAGCTCCCAGAAACCCGTCCGGGTCTGCTCTGCGAAAGGCCGTAGCGTCACCGGTACCCGGGTTCCAGCCTTCGGCCGTCGCCCAGCCGACGAGGATCTCCACCTCACCCGGTACCAGCGTCCGAATCGTCCGCGTCATGCCGGAGCAAAACTCTCGAACATACCCTTGTAGGTTTTGGAAATGGGCGCCGCGTAAGCGCCGCGCTTGCTCGTCGAGAGACCCAGCGCCACCAATGCTTCGGCCTGCTTCACCGCCGCACCAACTCCGTCGATGACCGGGAGGCCGAACTCGCCCTGCAGCGTTTTCGCAAGGTCGGCCATACCGGCGCAGCCGAGCACGATAGCCTCCGCATTATCCTCTTCGATCGCCTGGGCGATCTCGCTCCGCAACCGATCGCGGGCCCCCGAATTCGGATCCTCGAGCGACAGTACCGCGATGTTCGCGGCCCGCACGGTTGCGCGCTCGCCCATGCCGTAGCGCCGGCACAACTCCTCAACCGGCACGCGGGAGCGTTCGAGCGTGGTCACCACGGTGAAGCGCTTTGCAAGGAACGCCGCCGTGGCCACGGCCGCTTCGCAGATGCCGATGACCGGAATGCCGGCCATCGCCCGTGCAGCATCCAGTCCGGTATCGTCAAAACATGCGATGATTGCGGCGTGCGAGGTCGGCTCGCCCTCGCGGATCGCCATCAACAGGCCAGGCACGGCGAGCGCCTCGTCATAGTATCCCTCAATCGAAACTGGCCCCATCTTCGACGTTCGGGCGTCGATGGTGGTCCCGATACCGGCGGCCAGACGCGCGGCGTCCGCGATCAACCGCGTCATGCTCTCGGTGGTATTGGGGTTGACGACCAGAACCTGCATATCTGTCACGCCCGCAGGCGGCGGCGATTGATGAACGCGATGATCCCCACCGTGAGCCCGATGACGAGAAACGAGAAGCCCGTGGTCACCGTTCCGAGGGCGTATAGAACCGGCGTCGTTACGTTGGTCGTCATGCCGTAGATCTCGAGCGGCAGGGTATTGAAGTTGCCCGAGGTCAACAGCGTTCGGGCGAACTCGTCATAGCTCAGGGAGAAGCCGAACAGCCCCACCCCGATCAGGCTCGGCGCAATCATCGGCAACAGAACGTGGTAGAAGGTCTGCCACGGATTGGCCCCGAGGTCGCGCGCCGCCTCTTCATAGGATGGCGAGAACCGGTTGAACACCGCGAACATGATGAGCACCCCGAATGGCAGCGTCCACGTCAGATGCGCGCCAAACGCCGAACCATACCAGGCGGGCCGTATGCCCAGCTGCTGGAACAGCACGCCGATGCCGAGGCTGACGATGATCGAAGGCACAACGAGACTGGCGATGGTGAGGTAGAACAGCGGTGTTGCACCGACAAATTTTCGCCGGAAAGCAAGCCCCGCGAGCAGCGCGACGACCACCGTCGACGCCATCACCATGAGACCGAGGACAAAGGAGCGCGAAAAACTGGCACCGAAATCGCCGACTGCCTGTTTTTCGAACAGATTGGCAAACCAGTGCACCGAAACGCCATTGAGCGGGAACGTCAGGCCACCGCTTGGTCCCTGGAAGCTGAGGATGAAGATTGCCGACATCGGGCCGTACAGAAACAACACGAACAGCACGAAGAATGCCGCGAGGACATAGAAGCCGATGCCGCGCTTCTCCCCCATGTCAGAGCTCCTTCCTGATGTCGACGACGCGCAGGATGGCGCCGACCATGAACAGCACCACGGCCAGCAGCACGACGGCATTCGCGGCGGCGGCAGGATACTGCAGCAGCGACATCTGGTTTTTCATCATCAGCGCCACCGAGGCGCTCTGCCCGCCGCTCATCACCTGCACGGTCGAGAAATCCGCCATTACAAGGGTCACGACAAAGATGGTGCCGATGGCCATGCCCGGCTTGGCCAGTGGCAGAATGACATTCCACAATATCTGGAAGCCGTTGGCGCCGGCGTCGCGTGCCGCCTCGATCAATGAGCGGTCAATGCGCATCAGGGTGTTGAAGATCGGGGTCACCATGAACAGCGTGAACAGATGCACCATGGCAAGGATAACAGCGAAATCGGAATATAGCAGCCACTCGATCGGCTCACGGATAATGCCCATCTGGACGAGCGTTGTATTGACCAGCCCGTTACGGCCAAGAACCGGAATCCAGGAGATCATCCGAATGATGTTGGAGGTGAGAAACGGCACGGTGCAGATGAGAAAGAGCACTGTCTGCATCGCGGCGGTTCGTACGTGAAAAGCCAGAAAGTAGGCAATCCAGAAGCCGATCACCAATGTCAGCGCCCAGACGATGGCGGCGAATTTCAGCGTGTTGAGATAGGTCTTCCAAGTGATCCATGAGCCCAGGACGTCGGTGTAGTTCGTGGTCAGGAAGTCCGGGTAGAGACCCGAGAAATCATAGTCCCAGAAGCTGACAACGGCGAGCAGCAGGATGGGCAGCAGCAGAAAGAAGCCGAGGATCAATGTCAGCGGTATTGCTTGCAGATACGACGCTACGGAGGTGAGCGAGACGTGCGTCCGCCGCTTGGTCCTGGCCGGCAAGGCAACGACGGATTGTTCAGCAACGGCCAACTGTGCTCTCCGCTTGAATGCAGGCGCCCTCCCCAACAGGGACGGGCGGAAAGTCCGGCGGGTGAGAAAGTCACCCGCCGGCGGGAACGTGTTACGCCGCGATGAACTCGTTCCAGCGCTTGACCATGTAACGGTCCTCGTCCATCACCGAGTTCCAGCAGGCAACGTGACCCATGCGCTCGAGGAACGAGCCGCCGTCGCGTACGGCACCGGCCTTTTCCATCACCGCACCATCCGGCGAGAGGATGTCGCCAGCTGCCGGCTTGCCTTCGATCCAGTAGCCCCACTCGTCCTCCGACATGTACTCCTTGGCGGTGTCCATGGCTGCCGAGTAGTAGCCCTGGCGGTTGAGATAGCCGCCGACCCAGCCCGACGTGTACCAGTTGATGTACTCGTAGGCAGCATCGAGCATCGCGCCGCTGAGATGCGAGGCGAGACCAAGGCCGCCGCCCCACGAACGATACCCTTCCTTCAGCGGCTGATACTTGCAGGCGATGCCCTTGGAGCGAACGGCGGCCACGGCCGGCGACCACATCGACTGGATGATCACTTCTCCCGATGCCATCAGGTTGACGCTCTCATCGAATGACTTCCAGAACGCGCGGAACTGGCCGTCCTGCTTGGCCTTGATCAGGAAATCGATCGTCGCATCGATCTCTTCCTTGGTCATGTTGCCCTTGTCGGCATATTTGATGTTGCCCATCGCTTCCATGATCATGGCGGCATCCATGATGCCGATGGAGGGGATGTTCAGAATGGCGGTCTTGCCCTTGAAGGCAGGGTCCATGATGTCGGCCCAGGTCGAAATCTCACGACCGACCAGATCGGGACGAATGCCAAGCGTGTCGGCGTTGTAGATCGTCGGCACCATGGTGAACCAGCCGGTCTCCTCGGTCGCAAACGTCTTGTCGCCGGGAGCCGCGACATAGCCGACGGTGTGCGGCGCAGTGCCCTGCGCAATGACGCTGTCCGGCGTCAGTTTGCCGTTTTTGAACAGCGGCACGATTTTGTCGTAATACTTCAGCTTGGTCACATCCATCGGCTGGATCGTGCCGGTGGGATACACCTTCTTGAGAATCCAGTATTCAATGTCGGCGATGTCGTAGCTGTCAGGCTGCGTCGCGGCACGCTGTGCGGCGGCGTCTGAATCGGTTGCCGTCATCTCGAGAGTAATTCCGAGATCGGCCTTGCACTTTTCAGCGATGGCATTGAGGTTCGACACACCGGTGCCCATCTGGCGCAGCGTGATGTTGGACTGTGCCCAGATGGTCGGGAAGCCCGTGATGGCGCCCGAACCGATGGCCGCGCCGGCCGCAGCGGCCGCGCCGGTCTTCAGCAGGCTGCGGCGCGAAATGCCGCTCTTCTTGTTCACTTCAGTCATAGCACTTTTCCCTGTTGTTGCGTTTGGGTCTAGGCAGCGAGACGGCCGAGAACAATCGCGTCCTCGGCGTCCCAATTCAGCGGCACCGCGTCACCGACAGCGACCGGTTTGGCAAAAAAGCTGCGGTCATCGACGACCGCGGTGAAATCTTCAATTCCTGCACCGTCGACGGAGAGCTTCACCGAGGCGCCGCGATATTCGATGTTGGAGATGGTGCCGGTAAAGCCGAGGCCCTTGGCCGATGGTGGCCCGAGGCGCACATGGTCCGTTCGAATGCCGATGTCGATGGGCCCGCCCACGCTTCCAGCCGGGCCGGTGGCCGCGAACGTACCGCCGTTCGGCACATCCAGAGTCGCAAGCCCGTTCGCCGTGCCGGTGGCGCGGCCGGAAACCACATTGTGGTCCCCCATGAAGCGGGCCACGAAGGCAGTGGCGGGACGTTCGAACACTTCACGTGGCGTTGCAGCCTGTTCGATGCGGCCCTCGTTCATCACCACGATCAGGTCGGCCAATGCCATCGCTTCCTCCTGGCTGTGGGTGACATGGACGAACGTGATTCCAAGCCGCGCCTGCAGCTTCTTGAGTTCGGCGCGCATCCGGATCTTGAGGAACGGATCGAGCGCCGAGAGCGGCTCATCCAGCAGCAATGCTTCGGGATCAGTGATCAGCGCACGGGCCAGCGCCACCCGCTGTTGCTGCCCGCCCGATAATTGCGCAGGCCGCCGCGTGGCGTAGGCCTCCATCTGCATCAGCTTGAGCATGTCGAGCGCCTTGGCGCGGCGTTCCTCCTTGGCCATCCCCTTCATGCGAAGGCTGAAGGCGACATTGTCGATCAGGTCGAGATGCGGAAACAGGGCGTAGGACTGGAACATCATCGCCGTACCGCGCCGCGCCGGCGGCAGGTCGGTCACATCCAATTTGCCGAGCTGGATATCCCCGTCGGAAACATCCTCGTGGCCGGCGATCATGCGAAGCGTCGACGTCTTGCCGCAACCCGAGGGCCCAAGCAGGCAGCAATAGGTGCCGGCGGGAATCTTCAGGCTTATCGAGTTCGACCGCGATTGTCGTGCCGTAGCGCTTGGTGACTGAGGCAAGGTCGATTTCAGCGGCTGTAGGCATTGGCAAACCCCGTTGATCGGGAGAAGCAATGCAGGTGGCGTGCCAGTTGCCCGCGTACGCTCTTAACGGCTTGTTTACAAAGGGCCTTCCAAAACCCGACTCAAATGATATTGTTATGGGCACAACCCGTGGGTGCTCAGAAATTGGGCACCTGTTGGCAATCGGCGCAAAAATTGTATGCAATCCCGAGTTCGATGCGTATCCCGTTTCCCGCTTCCCTCCCCCAAAAAACGGCGTATGACTATCGCGGTATGGGGACCGCCATGAAACTCGCCGACTATCCTTTCGCCGCCGCGAGTGGCAGCGAAGACCGGACGCTGAGCATCCGTGAGCAGCTCCGCGACGCGATCATCGATCGTCGGCTGGCGCCCGGCACCAAGCTTTCCGAGTTGGAGGTCGGCACCCTCTTTGACGTCAGCCGGACGGTGGTGCGCGCCGCTCTGCAGATGCTGGCCTTCGAGGGGCTGGTGCGCAGCGAGCGCAATCGCGGCGCGTTCGTTGCCAACCCGAGCCCCGATGAAGCGCGTGAAGTGTTCAGCTCGCGGCGACTGATCGAACCCGCCGTGGCCCTCGCCGCCGCCGAACGCATCCGGCCTGCGGATATCTCCGCATTTCGCAGCCGTCTTGCCGACGAGGCACGACTGATGGCAGAGCGCGGCGCCTCCGTACGGCGGGCAGAAATTCGTGCCTCCGGCGATTTCCATCTGCTGCTTGCAAGCGTTGCCGGCAATGCCATCCTCGAACGCTTCGTCGAGGAACTGGTCGCGCGCTCGTCACTGGTGATCGCACTTTATGGGCGCACCGGCGCCTCGAGTTGCGGCCACTCCGACCACGGCCAGATTCTGGCAGCACTTGAGAAGCGCGACGGCCAACTCGCCAGCCGGCTGCTGCTGCACCACATCGACCACATCGAGGCCGATCTCGACCTGCGCGTCACGCGCGGCATGCCGCTCAGTGAAGCGCTGGCATCAAAGTAGATGGCGGATGGTTCGGGAACAGAGTTCTGACGGCCCGCGTCGCGGCGAGGTCAAGCAGCACGCCCATTTCGACTTTGCGACACTGACCGAACGCGAGCGCTACAAACTGCTGATCGGCACCGTGATCCCGCGGCCGATCGCGTTGATCACCACCGTGAACAGTGCAGGCCAGCCGAATGCGGGGCCGTTCAGCTTCTTCAATGTGCTCACTCACGACCCCGCCATCGTTGCCATCGGCGTCGAGAATTACGCCGACATGCGCTTCAAGGACACAGCCCGCAACGTGCGGGAGAGCGGAGAGTTCACCGTGCACATCGCCGACCATGCGATGGTGGAGCAGATGGAGATCTGCGCCATCAAATTCGGCCCTGAAATCAACGAGTTGGAGGAGGCTGGCCTGACGCTGGCCCCCGGGCGGATGGTCGGGAGCCCGCGTATCCTCGAAGCGCCGGTGGCACTCGAATGCAAACGCTACATGACGCTGGAAGTCGGGCGGGCCCGCGAAATTATCCTTGGCGAGGTGGTCGGGCTATTTGTGCGCGAAGACGCCCTGGACCGCAGCAATTTCCACATCGATCAGCACCTGATCGACGCCGTCGGCCGCCTCGGTGGACACAGCTACACGCGTACGCGTGACCAGTTCGAGATCAAGACGAAGACCCCGGCGGAGTGGAACGCCATGATGGGCGCCCGCCGCGGGCGGTCAGTCTGACCCGCCAGACTCCACCGCTGGTCCGAACACTCCGACACGCACCCAGCCGGTAACGCCCGAAGCGTATCTGACCATCTCCCAGTTGCCCTTGGTCTCGATCAGCGTCACAGGATCATCGGCTTTCAGAAAGCCGACGCGTTCGATCGGCTGCTGAGACGCCATCCGTACTCCCTGTGCGATCGGAACGCTCGCCAGCCCTGAGGTCGTAGTCGCCGGTGTAGCGGCGACCGGAGGAGGCTCGGCCACCTTGACCGGTTGTGGCGCATGAAACTCGAGCGTCGTTCCAGGGTGCAACGCCGCAAGCAGCGGAACACCGCGCTTGAGTGCGGGGGATGTTGATCGAGCATCGGTGGTGCCACCGGCTGCCAGCCCGTCGCGTACGAGCCGCAGCGTTTCAACGCTCAGACCAGCAAATGCCCACATGGCCGTGCCGCCGACCGCCATCCATGCAAGCATTTTGAACCAAGGAACACTGCTAGCCATGGAGTGGCTAATGCGCGTAATGGTCTTTGGTTCCAGCAGCACAGAGGAGCCAACTGGAACCCCGATCCAACCTTCGGCTGTCAGTCGAAGAAGCCTGCGTCCTCTTCCTTGAGATAGGGCTTGGCCGCCCTCGCATCGATGTCGAGGCCAAGGCCCGGACCGGGCAGCAGGTCAACCATGCTGTCGTTGACGATGCGCCCTGACGGCAGCCCCGTGACAATGTCGTTCCACCACGGGTCCGAGGCGCTCGGATACTCGAACGCGATGTAGTTGGCCGGTAGCGTTGCGCACATGTTGATCAAGGCGCCGAGGCCGAGGAGGCCATTGGCTGTGCCATGCGGCGCCATCAGAATCTGGTGCATGTAAGCATGCTCGGCGACCCACTTCAGCTCGGCGATGCCGCCAATATCCGCCGGGTCCGGGCCGATGACGCGCACCGCCTGCGTCTCGATCAACTCCTTGAAGTTGTGACGCAGATAGATCTGCTCGCCGGTATGGATCGGTGTCGAGGTCGATTGCGTCAATTCGCGGTAGGCCTGGGGATTGACCCACGGCACGTAATCGCCGGTGAGCATGTCCTCGAGCCACATGATGTTGTACTTCTCGACGGCGCGGGCAAACCTGATCGCGTCGGGCAACATCCAGCCAGGGCCGCAATCGAGTGTCAGGCTCACCTTGTCGCCCAGCACTTCCTTCATCGCGATAACGCAGTCGAGCATATGGTTGAAACCGTGCTCGCTGATCATGCCCTGGTCCATGGCACCGTGATAGCCGGACTTGGTCTGCCTGACGCCGTAATGGAAGCCCTCGACCGAATCCTTCATGCCGGAGTGGAAGCCGATGCCCTGCTTCACCATGAAGAACTTTTCCGGCAGGTCCATCATCCATTTCACCTCCGCCGCGTAGTCCTCGGGCCTGTCGCCCGAGCGCTTCTGGCGCAGCGAGCCGTTGTAGACGCGAACCTTGTCGCGCACCTTGCCGCCGAGCAGCTTGTAGGCCGGCACGTTGGCAGCCTTGCCAGCGATGTCCCACAGGGCATGCTCGATGGCACTCACCGCAGCGCCATATGGCTTGAACGAGCCACGCTGCCGGATCTTGAGCATTACGCGCTCGACGTCAGTCGGATCCTCGCCGATCAGCGCATCCTTGAAGTGCAGCACCCATGGCTTCAGGTAAGTTTTGGTGTACTCAACCTCGCCGAGGCCATAGAGACCTTCGTCGGTGACGATGCGGACAATCGGGTGCTTGCCGATGACGGCACAGCGCAGGTCGGTGATCTTCATATTGCTACCTTGTTCGTGCTGAAATGACGGAGTCGGGGATTGCGGCCGGCTGGATGCGCCTCAGCTCCAGGTGCGATCCCAGGAATGGATGTCGTCCCAGTGATCGGTGGGCTGCCAGATGCCGGTGACACCCGGCTGGAGGTGCTGTGAAATCACCTCATCAACCACGTCGTCGATGCCGAGGCCGGGCTTGTCGGTGACTTCGATAAATCCGTTCTTGACCAGCGGCTTGGGCAGGCCCGCGACGATATCGTCCCACCAGGGCACATCGGCAGAATGATATTCCAGCGCCATGAAGTTTTCGGTGGCGACCGCGACATGCGCGGCGGCCATCGCGGCGATCGGGCTTTCCGCCATGTGGATGGCCATGGCGACGCCGTGATCCTGCGCCATGTCGCCGATCTTCTTGGTCTCGAGGATGCCGCCAGTGGTGAGGAGATCGGGATGGATCACCGATATACCGGATTTGAGCAGCGGCTCGAACCCCTCCTTGAGGTAGATATCTTCGCCGGTGCAGATCGGCACCGACGTCGCCTCCTGCAACTGCCGATAGTGATCGGTGTGCTGCCACGGAATCACGTCCTCGAGCCATGCCGGCGTGTATTTCTCGATCCGCTTGGCAAGGCGAATGCCGTCCTGCAGCGAGATGTGGCCCAGATGATCGATGGCGAGCGGAATTTCCGGACCGATCTCGGCGCGGACTTCGGCTATGTACTGCTCGAGCAGCTCAAGTCCTTTTTCGCTGAAGTGGAGGCCAGTGAACGGGTGCATGACGTTCTGCGCGTCGTAGACGACGTTGCGCGCCTTGCGCTCCTCGTGTGTCTTGGCCCGGATGTTCCCCGCATGGTGACGGAGGCCATCGAGAACGCCCGCCGGACCCACCACCGCGCCGGGAACGTCGGCGATCTCCATCAGGCCGAGATCCATCTTCAGGAATGTGAAACCACGGTCCATGCGCTCTTTCAGGCGCTTGCCCATGGCTGTGCCGCTGGGCCGGTCGGCATCGGTATCGCAGTAAATCCGGACCTTGTCGCGGAACTTGCCGCCCAGCATCTGATAGATCGGCACGCCGTAAGCCTTGCCCGCGAGGTCCCATAGGGCGATTTCCACCGCCGAGACGCCGCCGCCCTGTCGCCCATGCCCGCCGAACTGCTTGATGCGGCGGAACAACCGGTCGATGTCGCACGGGTTCTCGCCCAGCAGCCGGCTCTTCAGCATCAGCGCGTAAGTGGCACTGGCACCATCCCGCACCTCCCCCAGCCCCACAAGGCCCTGATTGGTATAGATTTTTATCAGTGCCGAGGTAAACGGCGCGCCGACGATCTCGGCGACCCGCATGTCGGTGATGCGAAGCTCCGAGGGCTTCGAGCTCGTGTTGACCCGATTGAGTGCCTCTTCGGGCACGCTCGTCTTCGCCATGATCTCTTCCTCTTTTCTCGGTGTGAACCGTCTGATGTGTCTGGCCACCGATCGGTGCCACGCGTGGCTGCGAAGCCGGGCGAACGTTACCAGTTCGCGATGCGGCCATCGGCAAGCACCAATTCGGTGGCAGGAATGATCTCCTGTTCGAAGGGGTGCTTTGCGGCGGCGACCTCGTCAATTTCGATGCCGAGGCCCGGGGCTTCGGGGACGCACCAGGAATGGTCCTCCAGTAGAAGCGGGTAGACCGAGCAGATTTCCTCGAACCATGGGACGATGCCGACCGCTTCTTCCTGGATGACGAAATTCGGTGTGGCGACATCGAATTGGAGTGCCACCGCCCCTGCCACCGGGCCCATCGGGTTGTGAGGGCAGACGCCCATGTGGGCCGCCTCGGCGATAGCAGCAATCCTGCGACCTCCGGAAAAGCCCAGGCAGTGCGCCAGATCAGGCTGGATGTAGGCGACGGCCCTGGTCTCGGCGATTTCGGCGAATTCTCGCGGCGTAAACAGGCGTTCGCCGGTCGCCAGCGGACAATCGACGCGGCGGGCGATGTCCGCCATCGCGGCGGCGTCGCCGGGCTGTATGACTTCCTCGCAGAACAGCGGCCTGATCGGGGCAATCGCGTTGATGTACGCGATCGCAGCATCGAGCGAATCCGGCCGGCCGTGGAAATCGGTCATGATGTCGACATCCCAACCGACGCGTTCGCGCACTGCGGCGGCGAGTTTTTCGGTGTGCCGGACTGCCTTGAGCGGAGCGTCGTACCCGGTGTAGGGCACGAAGCCGAGCTTTACGGCGTCGTACCCCATCTCCACGGTCGCCTGCACGGCATCGCAAAACGCACTGATGTCCTGATTCGTGACCTGGCGACTCGCGGCGCCCCGGCCGAGGTGGGTGTAGACGCGAACCTTGTCGCGCACCTTGCCGCCCAGCAATTGCCAGACCGGCGCACCGAGGACCTTGCCCTTGATGTCCCAGAGTGCGTGCTCGATGCCCGAGACCGCGGTCAGCCCGATCGAGCCGAGCGGCCAGAAGCTGAAGCGGGTCATGCGGTTGACGAGGTGCTCGATGCGCATCGGATCTTCGCCAACCACGAAGGGGGCGAGATCCTCGATCGTGCCGGTGATCGCTCGCGTCTTCCATTCAAGCGTCGCCTCGCCCCAACCCCACAGGCCGGGCTGATCGGTCAGCACCTTGACGAATATCCAGTTGCGATGGACCGCGTTTACGACGACGGTCTCGATGCCCGTGATCTTCATGTTTCCTCCCAGTCGATAACTGCCCGACGTCTGCGTATTAAGTTGGCCTGCCCCACACCTTCTCGCGTGTTCTACAGGTCGCGGTAGGGTGCCGTCGCTCCTGCGACGCGGCGCTTGGCTCAGCTCTCGACTTCGCTGGCCTCCAGGAAATCACGGTTCATCTCGATGCCGAGGCCGGGCGCGCGTGTGAGTTTTAGCGACCCCCCCGAGTTATCAAGCGGCGTACGGATGATGTCGTTGTACTTGGAGAGATTCCATTCCGACGTCTCGAGCCGATAGAAATTGGGCACCGTCATCATCACCTGGGCACCGGCTACCACGTTTATTGGACCAGCCGCGTCGTGGGGCGAAATCGGGATATAGTATGCCTCCGCAAGGGCCGAGATTTTCTTCAGTTCGGTGATGCCGCCCGTCCATGTCACATCCGGCATAATGTAGTCGGCAAGCTTGCCTTCGAGGATCGGCACGAAGTCCCATTTGGTGTGGCCGCGCTCGCCCCATGAGATCGCCGCGCTGACCTTGTCGCGGACCTGCTTGAGCGCGTTGACGCTCTCAGGCGGTACGGGCTCCTCGAACCAGTCGATCTGGCCGGCATCCTCGAGCGTACGGCACAGCCGGATGGCCGTCGGAACGTCGAAGCGTCCGTGGGCGTCGATCAGGATCTCGACGTCCGGCCCGGCAGTCTCCCGGATCAAGGCGGTGAGTTCGGCGGCAGTGCGCTCGTCCTTTCGCGACATGCCGCCATCGAGATAACCGTCCCGCTGTTCGCGCGAGCCCTGGTAGGGGAAGGGATCGAACTTGAGGGCCGTATGGCCCGAATTGACGATGTCCCGAATTTCGGCGACCACACCTTCCTTGCTGGTGAACTTGCTCTGGTTGGGGTGGGTATAAAGCGAGATTTCGTCGCGGACGGGGCCGCCGAGAAGCTCGTAGATCGGCTTGTCGAGCACCTTGCCGCGGATGTCCCACAGCGCGATGTCGATCGCGCTGACGCATTCGACGCCGGCGCCCCTGCTGCCCATGTAGGTGAAGCTGCGGAACGTCTTGTGCCAGAGCCGCTCGATGTGGGCGGGATCCTGACCAATGAGCGCTGTGCCGATCTGCTTCAGCATCCCGCACAGAGCGCGGTTGGCGAGCTTGGTTGTGGTGGTGATCTCACCCCAACCGCTGACTCCCTCGTCCGTCGTGACTTCGACAAACAGGAATTCGCCCCAGTACGACCCGCCGGACTTGATCAGCCACGGCCTGACACCTGTGATCTTCATGATTTTGCTTTCTCGTTCGAAATGGAGGTCTGTTCAGGTTTGAGGAGGCAAAACGTGCAGGCGCTATCCGGCCTGCGCCACGCCCGCTGCTCGCATGTGCTCAAGAATATTGCGGCCCGAACCTTCCACATGATGCGCCACCAGAGTGGCTGCCTTGTCCGCATCACCCGCCTTGATGTGCGCAATGAGTTCGCGGTGCTCGCGGACAATCTGGGCGCGCCGGGACAAGGTGAAATGAAACCGGCGCGTGACCGCACGCAGCACCTCGCGGTGCTTCCACCAAAGTTCCGCGGCGTAGCGGTTGTAGTGGCGCTGATAGACGATCGTGTGAAACTGGATATCAAGGCGACTATGAAGATCGCGATCGATGAAATTGTTCGCCTCGATTTCGCCCTGCACGCGCTCCAGTTCGGCGATGTCCGCGTCGGTCGCCATGCCCACAAACCATCGCGTGAGCGCCGGTTCGATGAGGGCGCTCAACTCGTAAATGTTGCGGATAAAGTCGTGGTCGATAGCACGGACTCGCGCACCCCGGTTGGGCGAAAACACCACGAATCCTTCGCCGCGAAGCAATTGCAGGACTTCGCGCACTGGATTGGTCGACGTGCCGTGCCGCTGTGCCAGATCGGCGACCACAAGTCGTTCATTGGGCGACAGGCGACCGGAAATAATGTCATCGCGAATAGCTTTGTAGAGCGACGCCGCGCCTTCACTCGAAG
The DNA here is from genome assembly GCA_963796775.1 of uncultured Alphaproteobacteria bacterium. Taxonomy (GTDB): domain Bacteria; phylum Pseudomonadota; class Alphaproteobacteria; order Rhizobiales; family Devosiaceae; genus Devosia_A. Next base: position 1,884,628 of record CAWCMZ010000007.1, read on the forward strand.
CGTCGACGAAATCGATCCCTACTGGCGCGCTAGCAGCGAAATCTTCTGTCTGCTTCAAAGATTTGCCTCCCATCCCTGCCGGTCTCCAGCCAACACTCTACGCGGCTTCCTCAATTTAATGTACGATCCTTCTTCGTTGACACGCAATCTTTCTTCTGAAAACGTACTCATCTATCGGGGGGATACACAAAAATAATCCGTGCCCCGCGGTTACAGGCTTGCCCGCATGACGGGCGTGGGAGAATGTGGAGGACTTCAATGACGAGTTTCAGAACTCGGCCGTGCCCTGGTGCGCGGAACAATTGTATCTGCCTTGGCGGTGTCGCTCATGTCGACGTCGTCGTTCGGTCAGAGTGTCGACGTCAGCAAGTGGTCGCCGGAATACGTCCGCTCGATCGCCGGCACCGAGGACTTCGACACGGTGGGCCACTGCAACTCGATCGTGCCCACTGACTACAAGGGCAAACTGACGATGTGGTACCAGTCGATCGCCGAGTCAGACCCGATCATCATGCATCAGAACTACGATGACTTCTGGGCGGCGTTCAAAGCCACCTACCCGAACATCGAGCTGGATGCACAGGGCATCGATTACAACACGCTGCTGGACAAGTTCCGCACAGCGCTGCTGGGCAACGCCGGACCGATGGTGATCCGCCTGCAGATCCTGGGCGGCGCCGAGTTTGCCTCCAAGGGTTATTTCGAGGAACTGAAGCCCGAGGACGTCGGCTATTCGTCCGAGGACTTCTGGCCGGGTGCTTTGAAATCGGTGAAGTGGGACGGTGTCGACTACGGCATTCCCACCAATAACGAGACGATGGCATTCATCTGGAACGCCGACATCTTCAAGCGCGCCGGCCTCGATCCCGAAAAGGCCCCCGCGACCTGGGACGACGTCGTTTCGTACTCCAAGCAGATCCACGATAAACTTGGCATCTCAGGCTACGGCCTTGTCGCCAAGCAGAACGCCGGCAACACGCCATACCGCTTCATGCCCCAGCTATGGGCTTTTGGTGGCGGCGCGCTGGACGAAGCAGCGCCTGACCCGCGCTACCACGACGTCTGGCTCAACAGCCCGGCGAGCAAGGCGGCCCTGCAGGCCTCCTATGACATGTACGTTCGCGACAAGTCAGTGCCGGCATCCGCGCTCACCAATACGCAGGCAGAGAACCAGGCGCCGTTTATCTCCGGTCAGCTGGCAATGGTGATCTCGCACCCGTCCGAATATGCCCGCATGCTCGATCTGGCTAGCAAGGCAACCGGCACCGACAAGGCGACGGCAGACGCGGTGGTTGCCAACATGCGCTACGGCCTGATCCCGACTGGCCCCACCGGCAAGCGTGCCGTGGTGTTCGGCGGCTCCAACATCCACATCGTCAAGTCTGAGTATGTCGACGGCGGCAAAGTGGACGAGCAGGCGGCCAAGGCGCTCATCTGCATGTGGACGAGCCCCGAATGGTCGACCAAGCTCGCCTGGGCGGCCTCAAATCCGGGCAATCTGGGTGGCTTCAAGACCAAGTGGATGAAGGAACGCCTCGACACCATCAAGTTCCTCGATGTCACGACCTCGATGCTCCCCAATGGTATCCCGTTCCCTGTGATCCCGCAGGCTCCCGAGATCATGAACATCATCGTCCCGGACATGCTGCAGAACGCCCTCACCGGTGCGATGACGGTCGACCAGGCCGCCGATGACGCCGCAGCCAAGGTCCAGGAAATCGTCAACGGCATGTAGCCGTCGACTAGTCGAGCTGGCCGGCGGCGCCTTGCCGCCGGCTAAACTAACTCCATCGGGGCAGGGCCAGCAGTGATGACCGTTACGCCGCAGGCCGCTTTTTCCGCAGCGCCAACCGCGGCACCCAAGCGCACCGGTTTCTTCCACAGCGTCTGGGATCACCGGGCCGACTACGCCTATGTCCTGCCGGCGCTGATCGTGATGCTGGTCGTGATCGGCTATCCGGTGTACTACACGATCGACCTGTCGCTTTTCAGAACCCCGGCGAACCTGCAGCTTCGGGACAAGATATTCACCGGGCTGGATAACTACTCGACAATCCTGAGCAGCGCTTCATTCTGGAAGGTCACGGTTCAGACCTTGATCTGGACCATTTTTTCCACACTCTTCTCATTTTTGCTTGGCCTTGGGGCTGCCCTTGCACTGCACCGCGAATTCATCGGGCGTGGCATGTTGCGCGGCCTGTTGCTGATCCCGTGGGTAGTGAGCGCCGTCGCAGCCTCATACGTCTGGAAGTGGCTTTACCACTCGGACTTTGGCGTAATCGGCGCGCTGGCTGTCCAGTTCGGCCTGAGTGACCACCCGATCAACTTCATCGACAACATCAGCTCGGCCCTGCCCTCACTTATCGTCGTCAATGTGTGGAAGGAATTCTCCTTCGCCATGATCATGCTGATGGCCGGACTGCAGACCGTGCCCGACCAACTGCTAAGGGCGGCGCAGGTCGACGGCGCCAGCGCCTGGCAGCGCTTCTGGCATGTCACGTTCCCGCATCTGTCGGGCGTGTCCACCGTCACGATTCTGCTGCTGACGGTGCAGAACTTCAACGCCTTCATCATCCCATGGATCATGACCGGGGGCGGCCCTGCGGGCGCTACCGACATCTGGATCACACAGGTGTACCAGCTTGCCTTTGGACGACAGCGCTGGGGGGTCGCAGCGGCCTATTCGGTGATCCTGTTCATCATCATGATGACGCTGGGATATTTCTACATTCGTGCGCTGACGCGCGGTGACCAGGCAAGGGCAGGCGAATGACTTACGTCGCCGGTGAACAGGCTGTAAGGCGAACGTCCATCGACTGGTGGCGCTGGGGTGGCAGGGTGTTTCTCGTCCTGTTGCTGATCTTCGCAATTCTGCCGATGGCCTGGATGATCGTCACCTCGCTCAAGACCGGGTTTGCGGCGACGCAATACCCGCCGCAGTGGTGGCCAGCCGAGCCGACACTGGATAACTACATCAAGCTGGTCGATCCCTCGCAAAGCATCGGCCGGGACTTCCTGCATTATTTCTGAAACAGCCTTTTCGTGTCGGTAGTGACCACCATCCTGGCGGTCCTCGTCGCCGTGCCGGCGGCGTACGCGTTTTCGCGCTTCCGCTTTCCCGGCCGCACCTTCCTGTTCTTTGCTGTCCTGCTGCGCAACATGTTCCCGGCGGTGATCTTCCTGGTGCCGCTGTTCATCCTGATGCGCTGGCTCGGGCTGGTGAACACCCACGGTTCGCTGATCCTGACCTATCTGACCTTCGGCCTGCCGCTCGCCATCTGGCTGCTCAAGGGCTTCTACGACAACATCCCGATCCAGCTCGAACAGGCGGCGCGGATCGACGGCGCGACCCGCTTCCAGGCCTTCTTCCTGATCGTCATGCCGCTGTCGTCGCCGGGCATCATCGCCACGCGATCTACAGCTTCATCGGGGCCTGGAACGAGTACATCTACGCCTACACGTTCCTGACCAGGGACGACCAGATGACCCTGCCGGTCGGCATCCAGCGCTTCTTCGCCGAGAACGCCACAGACTGGCCCGGCCTGATGGCGGCGACCTTCATGATGAGCGTGCCCGTCGTCATCCTTTTCCTCTTCCTGCAGAGGTATTTCGTCCGTGCGCTGACCGAAGGCGCGGTCAAGCACTAGGTCGCATTTTGCGCCCCGCGGCGCGCACAGGGAGTAGTTCGCGCATGGCCCAGGTAGTACTGCAGGACGTCGTCAAGACCTACGGCAGCGTCTTCGCCGTGAACCACGTCTCGCTCACAGTCGAGGACGGCGAGTTCGTTGCGCTCGTCGGCCCCTCGGGTTGCGGCAAGACCACGACGCTGAACCTCATCGCGGGGCTCGATCCCGATGAGCGGCGGCGACATCCTATATCGGCGACCGCATGGTCAACGATCTCGATCCCAAGGATCGGGACATCGCCATGGTGTTCCAGAACTACGCGCTCTATCCCAACAAGACAGTGTTCAAGAACCTCGCCTTTCCGCTGCAGATGCGGAAGCTGCCGCGCGCCGAGATCGAAAAGAAGGTAATGGACGCCGCCAAGGTGCTCGACATCGTGCACCTGCTCGAGCGCCGGCCGCGCGAGCTGTCGGGCGGCCAGCAGCAGCGCGTGGCGCTCGGCCGGGCGCTGGTGCGCGATCCGCGCGCCTTTCTGATGGACGAGCCGCTCTCCAACCTCGATGCCAAGCTGCGCGTGCAGATGCGCTCCGAACTCAAGCGCTTCCATCAGGATCTCAACGCCACCGTGATCTACGTCACGCACGACCAGCTCGAAGCGGTGACCATGGCCGACAAGATGGCGGTGATGAACGGCGGCCTGCCTGCAGCAGTACGACACGCCCGAAGAATGTCTTCGACCAATCCGGTCAACACGTTCGTCGCCGAGCTTCGTCGGCAGCCCGGCGATGAGCCTGGTTCCGCTCGAGCATGGCGGCCGAAGGGGCGGCGATGTCTGGCTGCAGAGCCCGGACGGCTGGGAGCTGCGCATTGTCGCCCGCCAACGCGCAAGAAGGCGCAGCAGGCAAAGACCTCCAAGGTCGTGCTTGGGGCGCGCCACTCGCACCGTCAAAGTGCACAAGCAGGCAGCGCCCGGCGCGGTCGAAGGGCGAGGTCTACACGATCGAGCCGACCGGCGACATCACCTTCGCCCAGGTGCTACCTCGGCAAGCCGATCGTCATCGTCAGCGTCGATCCGCAGGTGTCGCTGCGGCCGGACGAGCCGGTCTGGATCGAATTCGACCAGAACAAGATGCACCTGTTCGACGGCGAAACCCAGAAGGCGCTCGCGCCTGACCGACGGATCCAGACGGCCGTGACGCCGTCCGACGAGACGGATATGCCCAAGATGCCAGCGGACCACCGGCGCCGGGCGGGGAAGTGCAGCATAATGAAGATCACCGAATCAAAGTCATCGTCGCCTCGCCGGGGCGCAATTTCGTCACCGTCAAGATCATCACCGACGAGGGCCTCTACGGCATCGGCGACGCCACGGTGAACGGCCGCGAACTGGCGGTCGCGCCTATCTCGAGGAGCACGTCGTTCCGACGCCTGATCGGCAGGGACCCGATGCGCATCGAGGACATCTGGCAGTATCTCTACCGCGGCGCCTACTGGCGGCGCGGTCCGATCACCATGGCGGCGATCTCCGGCATCGACATGGCGCTGTGGGACATCAAGGCCAAGGCCGCCGGCATGCCGCTCTACCAGCTGCTCGGCGGCGCTCGCGCGACAAGGTGATGATCTACACGCACGCCCAGGGCATGACCATCGAGGAAGCCGTCGAGGCCGTCGTCGCCAAGCGCGAGCAGGGGCTCGACGCGATCCGCGCCCAGGTCGGCATCCCCGGCCTGCCCGCCGATCTACGGCACCGGCAAGGCGCCGACCAGGCGCAAGGCGGCATGGTCCGAGCCGCATGCCGCACGAGGAGGTCTGGTCCACGCGCAAGTACCTGCCGCATGTCCCCAAGCTGTTCGAGAAGGTGCGCGACGCAGTCGGCTGGGACATCCATCTGCTGCACGACGTCCATCACCGGCTGACGCCCGATCGAAGCGGCGCGGCTGGGCAAGGACCTCGAGCCCTACCGGCTGTTCTGGCTCGAGGACGCGGTGCCCGCCGAACTGCAGGAGGGCTTCCGCCTCATCCGCCAGCACACCACGACGCCGCTTGCCGTCGGCGAGATCTTCAACACGATCTGCGACTGCCAGCAGCTGATCTCCGGAGCAGCTGATCGACTATATCCGCGTGACCTCGGTGCATGCCGGCGGCGTCACCGGCCTGCGGCGCATCTTCGATTTCGCCTCGATCTACCACGTGCGCACGGCCTGCCACGGACCGATGGACGTCTCGCCCGTGGCCATGGGCGCCAACATCCACGTCGATCTCTGGGTCCCCAATTTCGGCATCCAGGAATTCTCCGGCTACACCGAGGCGACGCACGAGATGTTCCCGCACGCCTGGTCGCAGGACGGGCGGCTACCTGCAGCCCGGCGAAGCGCCCGGCCACGGCGTCGACATCGACGAAGAAGCTGGCCGCCAAATACCCCTACGAGCGCGCCTATCTGCCGGTCGCCCGGCTCGAGGACGGCACCCTCTGGCAACTGGTGAGCAGTACATGAAGATCACCGCCGTCAGGCCCTACCCGGTCTGGGTCGGCCACCGCAACCAGCTGCTCGTCAAGGTCGAGACCGACGAGGGCATGTATGGCTGGGGCGAAAGCGGCCTCTCGCGGCCGCGAGAAGGCGGTGGTCGGCGCCGTCGAGCACTACGCGAAGTTCCTCATCGGCCGGGACCCGATCGCAGATCGGCGCGCATCTGGCAGGAGATGTATCGCAGCCAGTATTTCGAGGGCGGCCGCGTGCTGCAGGCGGCGCATCTCGGCCATCGACATCGCGCTGCACGACATCAAGGGCAAGGCGCTCGGCGTGCCGGTCTATCGAGCTGCTCGGCGGCAAGCAGCGCGACCGCATCCCGACCTTCGCCTCGACCAGCGCATCGCGCCGCGGCGACGAGATGATCGAGCAGGCCAAGGACGCTGATGGCGCGCGGCTGGACGGCGATCCGCTTCTTCCCGGCCGGCCAGCGGACGAGCGGCAGGACCTTTCGAGCCGCGCGAGTCGATCGGCGAGACGGCGAAGTGGCTGGTCAAGGCGCGCGAGGAGCTGGGCGACGACGGTGGTGCTCGGCATCGACTACCACCACCGGCTGTCGGTCGCCGAGGCCGCGAGCTTCTGCCAGAAGATGCCGTCCGGCACGCTCGATTTCCTCGAGGAGCCGATCCGCGACGAGACGCCGGAGGCCTACGAGATCGCTGCGCACGCATGACCGACGTGCCCTTCGCCATCGGCGAGGAGTTCGCCTCCAAGTGGCAGTTCCTGCCCTACATCGAGCGCGGCATCCACCAGTTCAACCGCATCGACATCTGCAATGTCGGCGGCTTCACCGAGGCGATGAAGGTCGCCGGCTGGAGCGAGGCGCATTATGTCGACCTGATGCCGCACAATCCGCTCGGGCCGATCTGCACCGCCGCGACCATCCATTTCTCGGCCGCGTCGCCAATTTCTCCTGGCTCGAGACCCGCGCCATCGCCGGCCGAACTCTATGCTCGGCACGTCGACAGCGCCGATCTTTCCCGCAGATGCCGACGCTGGACGGCGCCGTCGTATCCGGTGACCGACGGCCCGGGCCTCGGCGTCGAGGTCAACGAAGAAGCTCATCACGAAACAGAGCTTCAAGTTCTGGGAAGCGCCGCACCTGAAGCGCCGCGACGGCTCGGTCACCAACTGGTAAGCTAGACGTTAATCGGAGGAATACTGTCATGCGCACCATTCATACCCCCATCCGGCGATCACGCGCCCGTCCAAGGACATCATCGACGCCCTCAAGGACATCGGCACGGCGACCGTCGCCGGCTCGCTCGGCCATATGGGCTTCCGCAACCCGCACATGCTCGGCCCGGTGACGCAGAACCACGGCAAGTCGATCGTCGGCTCGGCGCTGACCCTGCAGTTCCTGCCGCAGCGGCCGGACCTGTTCACCGAGGGCGAATATGCCGATCCCGAGACGCAGCTGCACCGCCACGTGCTCTACCAGGTCGAGGAAGGCGACGTGGTCGTGGTCGATGCGCGCGGCGACATGAGCTCGGGCGTCTTCGGCGACATGATGTCGACCTACTTCAAGGGCCGCGGCGGCGCCGGCATCGTCATCGACGGCTGCATGCGCGACCGTCCCAATGTCGAAAAGCTCGACCTCGCCACTCTGGCTGCGCGGCTGGACGCCGAACTACCACGTGCAGGCCTGCATCTATCCCGAACGCGGTCAACGTGCCGATCGCCTGCGGCGGCGTCACAGTGATCCCCGGCGACATCATCATGGCCGACGATGACGGCGTCGTGGTGCTGCCGCGTGTCGATGGCCGAGAAGGTGATCGAGGATTCGCAGAAGCACGCCGAGTGGGAAGTGTTCTCGCCGCGAAAAGCTGATGGCAGGCGCCGACCGCTGCAGCGCTACTACCCGCTGCACGAGGATGCCGAGGGCGAATACGAGGAATGGAAGAAGACGCACGGCAAACACTGACCGAGGCGTCGATGGCTGAAGTCTGCACGCACATCGCCGGCGTCCGGACGGTCACGCCGAGCGCCCGGGGCTGCGAGGAGTGCCTCAAATCCGGATCGCCTTGGGTGCATCTGCGGGTCTGCCGCACCTGTGGGCATGTTGGGTGCTGCGACAGCTCACCCAACAAGCACGCCACCAAGCATTTCCACCGCACGGGCCATCCAGTGATCGAGGGCTATGATCCGCCGGAGGGCTGGGGATGGTGCTATGTACACGAGGTCGAGTTCGACCTTTCGGATCGCATGACCCCGCAACTCGGCCCCATTCCCCGCTGGGTGTGACCGGCAGTCACCGGCCCGGGTGCTGACTGTGGCCCACCATTGCCGCTTGAGGAGCCAGCTATGAGCAGCCCCGAACTGATGAACCTGTTCTGGTCCACTGCCGGCATCTATCCGCTGACGGCCGAGATCAGTCCGCACGATTTCGAGACACGCGTCAAATCTGCCGCACGCGCCGGATTTGCTGGCATCGGGGTCTGGCACACCGATCTCGAGCATATCCTGGTTCACCACTCGCTCCGCGAGATGAAGGCCATCCTTGATGACAACGGAATCCGGCATCTCGAACTCGAATTTCTGACCGATTGGTTCGTCGATGGCGGACGGCGCGCCGAGTCCAACAGCCGCCGGCGCAGACTGCTTGCGGCCTCTGAGGCTCTTGACGCCAAGCACGTCAAGATCGGCGATTTCTACAACACCGCCTGCCCCATGCCCCGGCTGGTCGAAGAGTTCGCTGCCCTTTGTGCGGAAGCCCGGGACCACGGCGCCACCATCGGCTTCGAGTTCATGGCCTCTGCAATGCTCAACACGCTGGAGGATTCGCTTGAGATGGTGACCACCGCGGGGGCCAGCAATGGCGGCCTTATCCTCGACATCGTCCACGTCATCAATTTGGGCATTCCGTACGAAGCGGTCAGCCACATTCCGCCCCAGTATCTCGTCAACGTGGAACTAAACGACGGAACGCCGCCCGGCAGCCCACGCCAAGACGCTTCGCGCGAGCGCCGCTTTTGTGGCGAAGGCGAGTTCGACATCAAGGGCTTCATTGGCGCGGTACGGAAGACCGGCTATCGCGGTCCATGGGCCGTGGAGGTGTTCTCGCCCGAACTCACCGCCCTGTCACTCGACGAACTCAACGAGCGCGCCTACCGAACCACCATCGCCGAATTCGAATCTTGACCAAGGCCGCCCGGTAATCGCAACCAAATGGCCCACCTCTCGGCAGAGATGGGCCATCACGGGAAGGCCGGGCGGCTACGTTATTTCGTGAACGGCACCGAGGCCGTCAGGACGTGACCGGAATTATTGAATTCCACCTCGAAATCCACCGTGATCGACTCCTTGCCGATCAGCGTGATGCGCGCCCCGATCCGGACAGCGTTGCCGCCCTTGTCTGTCTGCTGCTCGGCAAGATTGAAACTGATCTTGTCACCCTGCTGCTGACCCACCGCGATCCCGGTGAAGCCCGCGTTGGAACTCATGATCGCCTCATAGCGGCGCGCCTTGTCGACATAGGAAATCGTCCCGCTCACCGACAGGTTCATGTCGATCAGTGCGCAACGGCCCGCGTAGTTGATCTTGGACTGATTGCCCTTGGCAATGGTCAGCCGGCAACCGAACGATTCGGGCGACTTGCCACCGACCAGAACCCCTTTGCCCTGCCAGCTCCCCACATAGGCCGTGAGCAGGTCGACCTCGGCCTGCCCGGCACGAACCGGCACCATCAGAAGGCTCGACAGCATCATCGCTGCGATCGCTACAACGACATGCAAACGCTTTCTCATCATTTCAAAGGCTCTCCAGTGACGTTGCCGCTTCCCAAACAACTCTCAAATCTGCCAGAGTCTTGGCGGTGAACTCAGTCGAATTTGCCTGCGGCGACGCCAAAACTTTCGCCGGGATCGAAAGGGGACTTCGTGAACGATACTCCGGGCGCACCAGCCTCCAGCGGCAAATCTATCCCGCTATCTGCTTTAGCCCATACGGCGAACAAAAACATCATGTTAAGTCAACAATCTGCGGCTTCGTCAGACCAAGCCTCCGAAGCACCTATCATTGCAGTCGCAGGTGTCAACTATAGCCTCGATATCGCGTCGCGACCGCTACATATTCTCAGAAATGTCAGTTTTAGGGTAGAGCCCGCTGAAGTTGTGGCCATCGTCGGGCCTTCAGGCAGCGGCAAGACATCGCTTCTGATGCTGCTGGCAGGCCTGGAACGCCCTACCTCCGGGCAGGTTTCGGTAGCGGGCCAAGACCTTTCCGGTCTCGGCGAAGATGACCTCGCAGTGTTCCGCCGCAAGAATGTCGGCATCGTTTTTCAGAGCTTTCACCTGATTCCGTCGCTCACAGCCCTCGACAATGTCGGCCTCGCGCTTGAAATCGCCTCGCCCAGGCTGACCCTTGCGGAGACCAGGACGGCGGCCGCCGCCGCGTTGTCCGCGGTCGGCCTCGGCGACCGCCTCGATCACCGCCCCACTGCTCTTTCGGGAGGCGAACAGCAGCGCGTCGGGCTGGCGCGGGCCATGATCGCCAAGCCGCGTCTGCTGCTGGCGGACGAGCCGACCGGCAATCTCGACCAGAAAACCGGTGCCATGGTCATTGAACTGATGTTCGATCTGGCGCGTCAGCAGGGCACCGCGGTAGTGCTCATCACCCACGATCCCGGTCTCGCGGCACGGGCTGACCGGATGCTGACCATGACCCAGGGCGAGTTGACCGAAACCCCGCCGGTGAGCCCCTGATGCAAGGGTACTGGGCCGCCATCCGCATCGGCCTGCTGGACATGCGGGCCGATATGCGCCGGTTTACGCTGCTGATCATCTGCCTTGCCGTGGGCACGGCGCTGATCGCCGGCGTCAGCTCGGTCGGAGCCAGCATCAGGCAGGCCGTCGAACAGGATGCCGCGGTGCTGATGGGCGGTGATATCGAACTGTCGCGTGCCGACCGCACGGCAACACCCGAGGAACTGGCGGTCATCGGCAGCTTCGGTCGCATCGCCCGTGTCGTCGACACCAATGTGCGGGCCGAATCCGGCGACCGCAGCGCCTTTGTCGACCTGATTTCGATTGGCGACTCCTACCCTCTGCTTGGCACGGTCGGCAGCCCCAATCTCCCCGCTGGCATCTCGCCCTATACATTCCTCGGATTGGAGGACGAGGCCTATGGCGCGCTCATCGCCCCACTGATGCTCGACCAGCTTGGCCTCGCGGTTGGCGACAGCTTCAAGCTGGCCGGCACGCCGTTCCAGGTGCGGGGCACGCTGACCGGCCTGCCCGATGCGGCCGTGCGCGGTTTCCGTCTCGGCCTGCCGGCGCTGATCAGCATCGAAGCGCTTGGAACGCTATCCGACGTGACCTCGCCCTTGCCGGGCCTGGGCACCTTCTTCCGCTACAAGGTGCTGCTCAATGACGGCAACGCCGAAACTGGAAAGGCTGCGGTCGAGGCGGCACTCGCTGACCCCAGTTGGACCGTGCGCTCGGCCCGTGACGGGCTCGGCCCGATGGTCCGCTACTATGATCTGTTCATGCGGTTTCTGGTCATCGTCGGCCTCGCCTCGCTGCTGATCGGCGGCGTCAGTGTGTGGACCGGCATTTCGGCCTATGTCGCCGAACGCGCCAGCGTCATCGCAGTCCTCCGCAGCATGGGCGCGGGCAAGACACGCATCTTCATCCACTTCTTCTCCCAGGTTGCAACGCTTGCCGCCATCGGCGTCGGAATCGGCTTGATCATCGGAGCCAGCGTGGCGCTGCTGGCGCTACCGATCGTCGGAAGATCGGTTGGCATCAACCTGCCTGCTGCGCTGCATGCCGGGCCGCTACTGGTGGCCGCTGGCGTCGGCCTCCTTACCGCGTTCGCCTTCTCCTACCTGCCGCTGCAACAGGCGCAGAGCATCTCTCCAGTCTCGCTGTTTCGCTCCAAGGGCCTCGCCGCGCCGCCGATCGACTGGCGGAAGCTGCTCGCCTCATTCCGTATCGTGCCGCTTGTCCTGTCGGCAATCGCCTTCGCCTGGCTCGCTGTCGTGATGACCGACGATCCCCTGCTGGTGGCCGCCTTCGCTGCGGCGAGCCTGCTGGCGGTATTGCTGTTTCGCGTCGCGATCTCGCTCGCCAGCTTCGCCATCGAGCATTTGCCGGAGCCCCCAAATCGTCTGCTCCGCCACGCCCTGCGCGGCATCTCTGGCAGTGGCTCAAATGCCCCCGCAGTTGTCGTTTCGATCGGCCTCGCGCTCGCCATGCTGGTGGTCGTGCTGGTGCTCGAGGTCAACCTCCGCAATGAATATCTGGGCGCCTCGGTGTTCGACGCGCCGACGCTGGTCGCCTCCGACCTGTTCGACGATGAGGTGGCCAAGCTCCAGGGCCTGAAGGACTCCGGTAGCGACATCACCCGCTTTACCGCCACGCCGATGCTGCGTGGGGCGGTGGCGACAGTGAACGGCACGCCGGCGGCGCAACTGCGCACCCGTGGCCCCGAAGCCTCGTTCCTGCTCTCTGGCGAGGTGCCCATGACCTACCGGCAGGAGCTGCCCGCCTCCTCGAAGCTCGTCGCGGGCGAATGGTGGGCCGACAATTACCAGGGACCGCCGCTGGTCTCGCTGCACCAGAGTCTCCGCTCCGGGCTTGGGGTCAACATCGGCGACGAGATGACCTTCACCATCTTTGGCGAGACCATCACCGCCCGGGTTGCGAACTTCCGCGATTACTCGTGGCAGGGCGGCATCGACTTTCTCGCGACCTTTTCGCCCGGCGTTCTGGAAGGCTACCCCTCAACCCTGCTGGGCGCCGTCACCGCCGCCGGAGGGCGGGAAGAGGCAGTCGAGCGCCAGCTTGCGACCGATTTCCCCGGCGTCCGCTTCATTCCCATTGGCGCGACGCTGGAACAGATCACCGCCGCACTGAGCCAATTGTCGCTCGCCGCGTCCCTCGTCGGCGGCATCGCGGTGAGCAACGGCCTGCTGGTGCTGATCGGCAGCCTCGCCACCGGCCGCCGCCAGCGGCAGGCCGATGCAGTGATCACCAAGGTGCTGGGCGCCCGGCGCTCCGACGTCATCGCCGAATCCACGCTGCACTACATCCTGCTCGCCGCCTTCGCGGCGCTGCTGGCGACGCCGCTCGGCATCGTCCTCGCATGGATCCTGACGTCTGTGCTGCTGGACGTCGAATTCACCGTCGATATTGCGACACTTCTGGCAATCGATGCAGGCGCAATCATCATCACCGGATTGCTGGGCGCCACCACCATACTCCGCGGCCTGGCACCGCGCCCGGCGCTGTTCCTTCGCGAACTCGGGGCCGACTAGCGCGGCACCGGGGGACTGAACTGCCAGAGTTTTCCGGTGCCGACGCTTTCCTCGATGCGGATCATCTCGTTCCATTTCGCCGTCCGCTCGGAGCGCGTCATCGAGCCGACCTTGATCTGGTCTGATGCGAGACCGACCGCGAGGTGGCTGAGCGTCACATCTTCGCTCTCTCCCGACCGGCCGGACTGAACGGTGTTCCAGCCGAATTCGCGCGCTGCTGCGGAGGCTGCGATGAGCTCGGTGACGGTACCACACTGATTGACCTTGAGCAGCGCTGCCGTGCAGGCACCGGCAGCCCCTGCCCGGCGGATCGCGCCGGCATCGGTGGTAAGGTAATCGTCACCCACGATCTGCACCCGGCCGGCAAGGCGCCGCGTGATTTCGGTGAACCCCTCCGTATCGTCCTCCCCAAGCGGATCCTCGAGCGAATTGATGGCGTAGCTGTCACACCAGCCCACCAGCATATCGATGAGTTGGCCGCTGCTAAGCGTCCGTCCTTCGAGCGCCAGCCGATAACCGTCGCCCTCGGCGAACGAGCTTGCGGCGATATCGAGTGCAATTGCCACTTCCCTGCCGGGCGTGAAACCGGCAGCGCTGATGGCGGCCTGCAGCACCTCCAGGCCCTCCTCGTTACGCGAGAAATCCGGCCAGATGCCGCCTTCATCCGCAACCCCATTGAGACGGCCCTTCTGCCGCATCAGCTTCGCCGCAGCGATGTAGATTTCGGCGCACCATTCCGCCGCCTCGGCAAAGCTCCTCGCGGTCTGGCAGGTGACGAGGAAATCCTGGATATCGATGCGGCCACCGGCATGCCGCCCGCCACCGAAAATCTGAATTGTCGGCGATGGCAACGTAAGGGGCTCGGCTGGCAGCCCGGCGAGTGACCTGAGATGCGACCACAATGGCATTCGCTTCTCTGCTGCGGCTGCCCAGGCGCTTGCGGCGGACGTTGCGACAAGCGCGTTGCCACCGAGACGTGTCTTCTGCGGCGTGCCGTCGAGCTGCAACAGGGTGCGATCGATTGCCGCCTGATCCGCGGCATCCTTGCCGATCAGCGCGGTGCGGACCACACCGTTGAGATCGGCGAGCGGACCGTTGACACCAAACCCACCGAGGCGTTTGCCGCCGTCACGCCGGTCCAGCGCCTCGCGCTTTCCGGTTGACGCGCCGGAGGGCGCAATGCTGCGTCCAACCTGTCCCGACGCCAGCGCAATCTCGACCTCGATGGTCGGACGGCCCCGCGAATCCCACACCTGCCGCGCCCGAAGATCGGCGATTTCCGATTCCATCTCTGCAATCCTAGTCCCTGTTGCCGTCCGCCAGCCGAGCCAACAGTTCAGTCATTGATGACGGAGGCTGTGCGATCAGCGGACGGGCAATGGCGCGCACCCTGCCGTGCTCGTCTTCAGTGAGATATTCGACCGGTGACTTGCCGTCGATGCGAGCCAGCAAAAGGCAGGGAAGAAGGCTGGTCACCCGCGCCTCCGCCATGGCGCGCGCTGTTGCCGGCAGGCCACGGATCCAGGTGCTAAAAAACGTCGCTGCACCGGCCATGAGGTCGTCGCGTATTGCTGGCACATGCACTGATTTCAACAGCAGGTGGTTGATGCAGAACGCTGCATCAAACGCCGGATCGCCGAACCAGGCACACTCTGCGTCAAGCAGCACCGGTCGGCCATCGTCACGAGCGATCAGGATGTTCTTGGGACTGACATCTCCATGCACCAGCGCGAGATGTGTCGTGGCGGTGGCCTCAACCACTGCCAGGATTGACGCCGCAAGGTCGGGCGTCCGCTGCGCCAGTGTCCTCAGGTACGGATCGAGCCGCAGCGCATCGAACATTGCGTCCGTCGCAAAGCGCCGCGCCACCCCCAAATCCATCCATGTCGCGCTGTGTATGCACGCCAGCATATCTGCCACCAGCGGTGGAACGCGCGGGTCGTAGCGCCCCGCCAGCAGGTCCGCCTTCCACAGCGAGTAGTCCTGCGGCGGCAGGTACTCAAGCACCAGCACGCCATGCGCCCGGTCTTCGGCGAGCACGCGCGGTACGCCGCCAGGCACAATGCCGCCGGCCAGCCGAAGCCACTCCGCCTCGTAGTGATTTCGCTCGACCGGCGCGGCCCAGTGGCTGGCGACCTTCAACGCCGGCAGAGCGCGCTTGGCGCAGAGCACGGTGCCGTCATCGAGAGCAACCCGCACGATGTCCGACGACACGCCACCGGCTAGCGGTTCGACCGATACGATCTCCGCGCCAAGCCCCGACCCTGTCAGGATCGGCGCAAGCAGGTCACCCCAATCAGACTCCCCCACGCTCCCCCCAACAGCTTGCTTTTCGGCAACGTCGCACTCCCGGGATCGACTGGCAATCGCACCCGCGCGGCGACAGCGCCATGCTGCACAAACACGCAGCACGATTCACACAACCTGCACAAATATGATGCATAGTCACTACACATGATTTTTAGTCATGTCACGGTATCTGCAGGGCAGACTCAGCACCAACAGTGCTGTTTCCTTTTGGAATCAACGACCCGAACGGCCATGAGGGAAGGCACACCGCGGCTGGCACGAATCTTGATTGAGAGTAAACAAAGCTGATCGATGGTCGTTCAGCTTCTCACGCAGGAGCCATCCATGAAGGTGCATTCACGGAGCCCGTTCGAGATCTCTCGCCGGTCTCTCCTTAAATACGGTATCGCCGCCGGCGCGCTGGTTGCGGCGCCCGGCTTCGTCCGCACGGCGTTCGCGCAGGACAAGGCCAAGACGCTGGTGATCGCTGCGCCAGCCACCCCGCTCAGCCTCGACGTCGAGAACTCGCTCTCCATCGGCACCATCGACACCGTTGCCGCCTTTTACGACTATCTCATCGAATTCGGCAAAATCCCCGATCCTACGGTCGAGGGCGTGATGCGCGAGGACCTGACGCCGAACGCCTCACTGCCCGGCGGCTATAACCTCAAAGGCAAGCTGGCCGAGAGCTGGGAATTCGCACCCGACGGCAAGTCGGTGCGCTTCACGTTGCGCAAAGGCGTCGTCAGCAACTGGGGCAACCCGCTGACCGCCGCCGACGTGAAATATACCTTCGACCGCAAGTTCGAGGTGAAGGGCGCCGGCGCCTTCATGACCAGCGTCATGGGCCTTCCCGACAAGGACGCCGTGGTGGTCGAAAGCGACTATGTCGTCTCGTTCAATCTCGACAACCCCAATCCCATCCTGATGATCGTCTGCGGCCATCTCGCCAACCCGATCTTCGACTCCAAGAAGTGCCTCGAGATGGCGACCACCGACGATCCGTGGGCCCGCAACTTCCTCGACACCAATGTCGCCGGCTTCGGTCCCTACAACCTCAAGGAGATCACCCGCGGCGCACAGATGATCGCAGTGGCACGGCCGGACTACTATGACGACAAGCCGTTCTTCGAGACCGTGATCTTCAAGGAAGTGCCAGCCTCGGCTACCCGGCTGCAGCTGCTCAATGGCGGCGCCGTGGACATCGCGCAGGCCCTGGCGCCGACCGAGATGAAGAGCCTTGCCGGCAGCGCCGATTCCAAGGTGACATCAATCCAGGCCAGCCAGATGCTCTGGGTAGAACTCAACACTGCTTTCGCGCCGCTCGACAATCCCAAGGTTCGCCAGGCGCTCAATTACGCCATGCCCAAGGACGAGGTAGTCTCAACGATCCTGCAGGGCTTCGGCAAGAAGATGACGTCGTTCATGCCCGACTTCTACCCGGGCGCCACCTCCGAGTTCTACAGCTACGACTACGACATCGAGAAGGCCAAGGCGCTGCTCGCCGAAGCCGGTCTCAAGGACGGCTTCTCGACCGTCCTCGCCTACAATGCGGGCGATCCGATCGAGGAACCCATCGCCATCATGTACCAGACGGCGCTGAAGCAGATCGGCGTCACGATGGAGCTGAAGAAGCTGCCGGCCGGCACCTTCTTCGATAGCCTCGTCAAGCGCAGCGAGCCGATGACCTTCAACCTCGACGCGCCCTTCACGCCCGATCCCGGCTTCTCCCTGAACCTCTACTTCCATTCCGGCTCGTTCCTCGACTTCTCCAACTACAAGAACGAAACGGTCGACAGCCTGATCAAGCAGTCTCTCTCGACACTCGTCGAAGCCGACCGTTTCGCCGCCACCAAGGAAGCGCAGAAGCTGATCAACGACGATGCGCCGTGGACATTGATTGCCAATCCGGGTTTCCATCTGGCCCACGGCTCCGATATCGGCGGCATCGTCTACTACACGTCCAACCGGCTGAACTTCCAGGACTACAAGCGTGTCTGACACAGCCTCCCTCCTGGCGCCCGAAGCGCCGGGATCACCCAATACCGGCGGGGACAGCGTTCCCGCCGGCAAGGCATGGGCCGAGTTTCGCGACTTCCTCCGGTCGCGGCCCGGCTTTCTGTCCGGCTACATAATTGTCGGCGCCGTCGTGCTGATCGGACTGGTGGCGCCGCTACTGCCCCTGCCCTCGCCGGTGGACGCCGACGCCACCGCTTATCTCCTGCCGCCCGAATGGACCCATCCGATGGGCACCGATACGGCCGGGCTCGATGTCTTTTCGCGCGTGCTGCATGCACCCCGCGTCGATCTTCTTATCGCGCTGATCTCGACAACAGCCGCCGCGTTGCTCGGTGGCGGCCTCGGCGCCTATGTCGGACTCTGGGAGGGACAGCGTGGCCCCAGGGGCTGGGCCTCGACGCTGGTGATGCGTACCGCGGACGTCTTCCAGGCGTTCCCGGTGTTTGCTCTGGCGCTGGTGCTGGTGGCCGTGATGGGCCAGGGCGTCGCCTCCATCGTCATCGCCCTCGGTGTCGTCAACATCCCGGTCTATCTGAGGCTGATGCGCGGCGAGACGCTCACACTTCGCAACCAGGGGTTCGTCGAGGCGGCCCGCATCGCGGGCGCCGGCGACGGCGCGCTGCTGGGCCGTCACATCATCCCCAACGCGCTGGCCCCGATCCTCGCCCAGATGACCACCAATATGGGCGTCGCGGTGCTGCTCACCGCCGGGCTGTCGTTTCTCGGCGCGGGTGTCCGCGCGCCGACGCCGGAATGGGGCTCGATGATCGCCATGGGCTTCCAGAACGTCGTTACAGGCCAATGGTGGCCATCGATCTTCCCCGGCCTTGCGCTCGCCCTGACGGTATTCGGCTTCGGCCGCATCGGCGCCTCCATCCAGGCCTGGTCGAACCCCCGCGAACGCGCGCGTCCCTCGCCTCGCGCCTGGCGCACCTTCGCCGCCGCTCACCGGGGGCGAAGCTGATGCAGCTGCTCCGCTATCTTGGCAAACGCCTGCTCATCGCCATACCGCAACTGTTCGGTATCGCGCTTGTGGCGTTCTTCCTGCTGAAGCTCATCCCCGGCGACCCAGCTCCGATGATGCTCGGACCGCTCGCGACCCAGGAGGCCGTCGACAAGCTCCGCCACGAAATGGGACTCGACCAGCCGCTGCCGCAGCAGTTCGTTGCCTATCTCGGACGTCTTGTACACGGTGATCTCGGCCGTTCCTGGCAAACCACCAACCCGGTGCTGGTCGATCTGGCGCAGCGCCTGCCGGCGACGCTGGAACTGGTTACCCTCGGCATGCTCCTCGCCATCGCCATAGGCCTGCCGCTCGGCCTCGCTGCAGGCCGCAGGCCAGCCAGCCGGACGTCGCGGTTTGCCGATGTGTTTTCGATCGGCGCCGGAGCACTGCCGGACTTCTGGCTGGCACTGGTCCTGATCTTCTTCTTCTACAGCGTCTTCCACCTTGCGCCGCCCCCGGTGGGTCGGCTGGACTTCGCCACGCTTGCACCAGATCGCATTACCGGGTCTTTTGCTCTCGATGCGCTGCTGCACGGTGACTTCGACACCTTCCGTGCAGCGCTGGCGCAGATGGTGCTGCCAGTGTTGACGCTCGGACTGGTCTACTCAGTGCCCGTCCTCAACATGACGCGGGTTGCCGTCGAACGGCTGAACGAGAGCGACTTCGTGCGCTTTGCCGACGCCAAGGGATTGCGACCCTCACGCGTCTCGGGCCACGTGCTGCGCAACGCCCTGCCGGCGATCATCACCATCATCGGCGTGCTCTACGGCACACTGGTCGGCAGCGTCGTTCTCGTGGAGGTCGTTTTTGCGTGGGGCGGAGCGGGCCAATATGCCGTCTCCGCCGTGCTCAATGCCGACATCAACGCCTCGCTCGGCTTCATCCTGATGGCCGCGGTGGTGTCGCTGCTCGTCCATCTTGTCGTCGACCTTGTCACCGTCGCACTCGATCCCCGAACCCGCACGCAATAGCAGGAGGCAGGGCATGGCCCTCGTCAAAGATACCAGGACCCTGACGCTCGATGGAGGCCTCGCCGTCCTCAGCGCCGCCATCGCAGAGGCGAAGCGAATTGGCCAGCCCATGTGCATCAGCGTCGTCGACAGCGGCGGTAATCTGCTCGCCTTCGGCCGCATGGACGGCTCGAAAGCGCTGTCGGTCATCTCGACGCGTAACAAGGCGGTGACCGCGGCCCTGTCCAACGAGCCGACGGGCGGCGCGCACGCCGACGTCGAAATCCAGGTGACGCTGGCGCAGGAGAACAAATGGACCAACCTCCTGGGCGGCATTCCGATCCGTGTCGATGGTTTCGTGCTCGGCGCGGTGGCCGCCGGGTCGGGCACCGGGACACAGGACCTTGCGGTGGCGCGCGCCGGTGCCGCGGCGATTGAAGGCGCCGAAATGTTCATCGATTTCAAGCCGATGGGCGCCGAGGACACCGGCATCATTCGTGGCTCGCATCCGGAGAAGCTGCGTGGCTGAACTGGCTCCCCGCCCCGCGCAGCTGAGCATCGGGCCGTCGCCCGATGCGACCACCCTGGCGCGGCAGATCGCGAGCCGGTCCATCTCCGCCGTGGAAGCGGTGAGCGACGCGCTGGCGCGCATCTCGTCGCTGGATGGCGAACTCAAGGCGTTCTGCACGCTTGATGAGGCAGGCGCGCTGGCAGACGCCGCGATTGTCGACGCCCGCCTCAGCAACGGCGAGCCAGTTGGCCCGCTAGCCGGCGTGCCAGTTGCCATCAAGGACCTGATCTCAACCCGCGGCCTGAGGACAACGTTTGGATCGCCGCTCTACCGCGACAACGTCCCCAGCGAGGACGACGTCGTCGTTGCGCGGTTGCGGGCTGCCGGGGCGATCGTCGTGGGGAAGACCAACACTTCGGAGTTCGGCTACGGACCCGTGGGACACAACCCGCTGTTCGCCACCACGCGCAACCCGTGGAACCTGGCGCTGACCCCCGGTGGCTCCAGCGCCGGATCGGCCGCCGTGGTGGCCGCCGGCATACTGCCGCTGGCGCTCGGCAGCGACGGGGGCGGCTCGATCCGCATACCCGCTGCCCTGACCGGCCTCTTCGGTATCAAGCCCTCCTGGGGACGCGTGCCGGTCTACCCCGGATGCCGCGACGAGACGGCGCCTGGCGCATCCGGCTGGGAGGCACTTGAACATATCGGCCCACTGACCCGCACGGTACCCGATGCGGCGCTGGCATTGTCGGTACTGGCCGGCCCGACCCCGCGCGACCGCCACTCATTGCCGCTCGAGGCCATCGATTGGATGGACCTCGGTCCCTCGACACTGCGTGGCGCGAACCTTGCCTTCAGCGCAGATCTCGGGTTTGCCGCCGTCGATTCCGAGATCGCTGGGATTGCCGAGGCGGCTGCCGAGGCACTGGCCAGGGGACTTGGCGCGACGCTCCGACTGGATCACCCGCCCATCGGCGACACCCAGCCTGCCTTCGAAGCACTCGTGGCGCTCGACACGGACCGCGCTGGTCTCCGCCGCATGGCGGATGTACAGGGTCATCGTTTTGCCGGCGCGCTGGCGGCCCTGCTGGACCGACAATGGACCGCCGATGATTTCACCACCGCCATTCTCGACAGGAAGCGCGTGGTCAATGCGATGTGGCGGTTCATGGAGGGCTACCAGTTTCTGCTGACGCCCACTGTTTCGGTCGCAGCATTCCCCCTCGACCGCGAAGGCCCGGACACCATCGACGGCACGCCCGCTCGGGCCTCGGCATGGACTCCATTCTCTGCCGTCGCAAATCTCACCGGACAGCCTGCCGCCACCATACCCGCCGGCTTCACGGCCGATGGCCGGCCCGTTGGGCTCCAGATTATAGGCCGGCACCTCGATGACATCGGTGTGCTTCGTCTATCCGCTGCATTCGAGGCGATCCTGCCCTGGGCCCAGCATTGGCCGCCGCTCGTCAGTGAACGCTTCGCTGCATGAACCCGAGACCGATGATTTCCCGATACGCCGAATTCAAGAGACGTGGACTTTACTGCGAATAAGGACACATGCTTCGCGAGCGTCGACCTCGCGGGGTGCATGCACAGGAGGAGTTTACCGATGGCGGTCGCGACAAAGCCGAAGAGCGAGGCAAAACCCGACGAACTGCAAGTTGGCGCCCGCTTGCGTCACGCGCGGCTACTGGAGGGCATCCGGATACGCGAACTGGCAGAGCGCGTCGGCTGCGCCGAGAGCATGATTTCCAAGATCGAGAACGGCAAGGTCGCACCATCCCTGACCATGCTGCAGCGACTGGTTGAAGCGCTTAACCGCGACCTGTCGTCCTTCTTCGGTGCCGACATCAATTCGCCGGGCATTGTGCAGAAGGAGGGGGACCGCCCGATCTCCACCACCGATGCGATCCGGGGTGGCAAGGGCGTCAGCTACGAACGCCTGGTGCCGTTTGCCGCCGGCAATCTGCTCGAGGGTAACATTCATCGCATTGAACCCAACGCCGAAAAGGTGGACCAGATTACCCACCAGGGAGAGACGCTGGGCTATGTCATCGAAGGCGAACTGGAACTGACCATAGAGACGACGGTCTACCGCCTCTCGGCTGGTGATTCCTTCTTCTTCAAGAACCACCTGACCAACCGCTACCGCAATACCGGCACGGTGCTGACCCGCGTGGTGTGGGTAAACACGCCGCAGATTCACTGATGCTGACCAGGGGCAGGCCGCAGATGGCAGTCGCGGAGACGTCGCCAGTTGTCCAGGACGGGGAAATCCCGCCGCTGCTCAGCGTCCGGAATCTTACGACCGAAATACTGACCCGCAACGGTCCCCGCACGGTTGTCGACCATGTGAGCTTCGACGTGCGACCCGCGGAGGTGCTGGCGATCATCGGCGAATCCGGATCGGGCAAGAGCGTCGCCATGCAGTCGCTGCTCGGCCTGCTGCCCAGCCCGCCGGGACTTGTAACGGCGGGGACGGCCCGGTTCGAAGGCCACGACCTGCTCAAGCTGCCAGTTGACTCGCTGCGACGGATACGGGGCAATCGCATCGGCATGATCTTCCAGGAACCGATGAGCGCGCTGAACCCCGTGATGCGTATCGGCGATCAGATCGCCGAAGCACTGGTCACACATCGCGCCATGAGCTGGACCGCGGCGCGCGCCGAAGCGATACGCCTGCTCGATCGTGTCCGCATCACCGATGCGGCGGCCCGCGCCGAGATGACGCCGTCGGCCCTGTCGGGGGGTATGCGCCAGCGCGTGGTGATCGCCGCGGCGATTGCCTGCAAGCCGGCGCTGGTCGTCGCGGACGAACCAACTACCGCGCTCGACGCAACGGTGCAGGCCGAGATCCTCGAACTGCTGCGCGAGCTGCAGCGCGAGATGGGCTGCGCCGTCATTCTGATTACCCACGACATGTCCGTGGTCCGCCAGATCGCCGACCGTGTCCTGGTGATGCGGCAGGGACAGGTGATCGAGAGCGGCAGCCGGGCCGAAATACTGGCCGCGCCTGTCGCCGACTACACCAGGACGCTGATCGCTGCGACGCAACCGGCCACAACGCCGCCGGCGCCGCCGGTTGAGAGCAGCGCGCAGCGGACACCTCCGCTCGCCATCGAGGATCTCGTCATCTCGTTTCCGCGCAACCTCAGCCTCACGTCATTCGCGAGGCAGGAGCGGCTGTTCGCGGTCGATGGGGTCAGCCTGTCGATCGGCGAGGGTGAGACATTGGCGGTGGTGGGAGAAAGCGGCAGCGGTAAGACCACGCTGGCCCGCGCCATTCTCGGCCTGGCACCGATCGAGGAGGGACGCATCCGGCTGGCCGGCGCCGACATCGCGAGCGATCCGGCTGCAGCAAGAGGCCGGGTGCAATTCGTGTTCCAGGATCCGCAGGCCTCGCTCGATCCGCGCTATCGGGCCTGGCAATCGGTCACCGAGCCACTACTGCTCTCGGGGACGAGGGACAAGGCCAGGCTTCGCGCCCGCGCGGCTGAACTGTTGGCCGCAGGTCGGACTGGATGGGGGATATCTTGACCGCTTCACCCACGAACTGTCCGGCGGCCAGCGCCAGCGGCTCGGCATCGCCCGGGCGCTCAGCGTCTCGCCCAGCCTCGTCATCGCTGATGAGGCCGTATCTGCCCTTGATGCCACGACACGCTTGCAGGTGCTGGAACTGTTTCAGTCCATCCAGCAGGCGACCGCGCTGCCGTTGCTGTTCATCACGCACGACTTTGCAGTGGTGACACGGCTCGCGCACCGTGTCGCCGTGATGCGCTTCGGCCGGCTGGTCGAACTCGGACCCACCGCTGCCATCATGCGCAATCCGCAGCACCCCTATACCAGGGCGCTGATTGCGTCTGTAGAGGGATATGCGACGTTGACGCCGCCGTCGCGCGGCCATCGCATCGGCGCGCCCGGCAGCCAGCGGCACTGGGCGCCGCTGCGCCATCTTGGCGCTGGACACTATCTCGCCGAACCGGAGGACTGAGCAGCATGCATTTCGACACCATCATCCATGGCGGAACGATCGTCACGGCGTCCGATATCTACAGTGCCGACATCGGCATCGTTGCCGGCCGCATTGCAGCACTGGCCGCCGACCTCACCGATGGCGACGAGATCATCGACGCTACCGGACTGCTGGTCATGCCCGGCGGCATCGACAGCCATGTGCATCTGGCACAGCCGGGCGCACCGGGCATCGTCATGGCTGATGACTTTGATACCGGGACCCGCTCCGCCGCGGTTGGTGGAAACACCACGGTGCTGCCGTTCTGCCTGCAGCAGAGGGGGCAGACGCTGCGGCAGGCGCTGACCGACTATCACGCCAGCGCCGAAGGGCAATGCCACGTCGACGTGGCCTTCCACCTCATCGTCACCGACCCCACACCGCAGGTTCTGGGGCAGGAACTGCCGGCGCTGATCGCCGAGGGCTACACCTCGATCAAAATCTTCATGACCTATGACGACCTGAAGCTCGCCGACCGCGAGATCCTCGAAGTGCTGTCCGTCGCGCAGGAGCACAAGGCGCTCGTGATGGTGCATGCGGAGGGCTACGACGCCATCCGCTTTCTCACCGACCGGCTGGAGCGGCAGGGTAAGACTGCACCCTACTATCACGGCCCGTCGCGGCCGACCGTGGTCGAGCGCGAAGCAACACACCGGGCCATCAGCCTCGCCGAGATCGTCGAAACACCGGTGATGATCGTCCATGTCTCAAACCGCGAGGCCATGGAGGAAATCCGCCGGGCCCAGCAGCGGGGGTTGCCAGTCTATGGTGAAACCTGCCCGCAATATCTGGTGCTCACCCAAAAGGACATGGACCGCGCCGGTATGGAGGGAGCCAAATATGTCTGCAGCCCGCCGCCGCGCGATACCGCGAGCCAGATCGCCTGCTGGGAAGGACTGCAGCAAGGGGTGTTCGAGGTGTTTTCCTCCGATCACTGCCCGTTCCGTTACGAGGATGAAGCGGGTAAGCTGGCGCCCAAAGGCAAGCAGAGTTTCCGCTACGTCCCGAACGGTATTCCAGGCATCGCGACCCGCATGCCCATTCTATTTTCGGAAGGCGTTGTGAAAGGCCGCATCGATCTCAACCGCTTCGTCGCCTTGACTTCTACCAATCACGCCAAGCGGTACGGCCTCTATCCGCAGAAGGGAACTATTGCCATCGGCAGCGATGCCGACATCGTGCTCTGGGACGCCACGCGCGAGGTCACGATCACCCACGCCATGCTCAGAGATGGTTGCGACTACACGCCCTATGAGGGGCTCGAGGTCACCGGGTGGCCGGTGCGCACCTTGCTGCGAGGCATGACGGTATGTGACAACGGCGTGCCGACAGCCGGCAGGCGAGGCGATATTCTGAAGCGCGCAGCTGCTTAGCGGCATCAGGCCGCTTTGGCGGCCTCCATGTCGACGAGTGCCCGCTTCAGCGCAGCGACGCAGTCGGGGTCGAGCGCCGGGCCCGTCATCTCGTCGAGAATGCCAAGTGCCGCATCCGCACTCATCGCCTTGCGGTAGGGACGGTCAGCCGTGAGCGCGTCGAAGACGTCGGCCACCGCGACGATACGTGAGTCGATGTCGATCTGGTCGGCTTTGAGCCCGCGCGGATAGCCCGCACCGTCGAGCCGCTCGTGGTGATTGGCAGCGACGTCGGCGAGGTCGCCAAATGCGGCGACCCGACCGAGGATAAGCTGGCCAAGCGCGGGGTGGCGCTTTATTTCGGCCCATTCCTCCGCATCGAGTTTGCCCGGCTTGTCGAGGGTGAAGTTCGATACGCCCAGCTTGCCGATATCATGCAGCAGCGCGGCACGCCTGAGATGGCGACGATGCGCGTCCGGCAGGTCCAGTTCCACCGCGATCATGTTCGAGAACAGCGCGACCCGGTCGCTGTGTCCGCTGGTATAGGGCGTCTTGGCGTCGATCACCTCGGCGAAGGCACCGGCGATATCGTCCAGGTACTCCTCGGTTACCGGCCGCGCGTCTTTCACTGTTTCGAGAGCAATAACGTGCTGCTGCAGCAGTGGATCGGTCAGCGACCGCCAGAACGCGGGATCGGCCCCGACTTTCGCCATTGCTTCGACGAGCTGTGGATCGAACCATGTTCCGGATCGCCGCTTGATCTCCGCCAGTGCGGCTTCTGGCCCCTGGCTCGTGAAGAATACGTCGGTCACCTGCGCCAGCAGCGCAACGCGCGCCACGAGGGCGATCTCGGCACCTGCCTTCCTGCGCGGCTGCCCGCCGCCATCCCAGTGCTCATCAAGGTCGGTGATGCCCTGTGCCACGATCTCGGAGAACCGCATCTGCCGCGCAATATCCGCGCCCCGGTGGCAGCGCGTGTCGGTCAACTCGTGGCTGATCACGCCGGTCTGCAGCGCGGTATCGATGATGAGCCGGAAGCGATCGATCAGGTTCTGCTTCATGCCCGCGTTGGAAATGAGGAAGTGCAGGAACTGCGGTGCCGTATGATCGAGAAACTTCGCCTTGCGTTTGAAGTTGATGTCGTCGGTGAGATAAAGCTGGCAGATGCGAGCCGCGTTGCTCGAGCAGCCGATGTCTTTCAGCAGCACGGTGTAATAGAGGTCCGAAATCTCCGCCGGACTGAGCCCGAGTTCAGTACCGATGTGAACGCCGATCCAGCAGGCGCGCACCGAGTGTCCGGCGGGCTGTCCTTCGGTAAGGTCAAGCGCATAGCTCAACGCGCTGACAAGTTCGGCGAGCTGGACGGTCTGATCTGCCACGGCGCAATCCCCATTTGAC
This sequence comes from uncultured Alphaproteobacteria bacterium, assembly GCA_963796775.1. GTDB lineage: Bacteria > Pseudomonadota > Alphaproteobacteria > Rhizobiales > Devosiaceae > Devosia_A. The sequence continues at coordinate 1,911,577 of CAWCMZ010000007.1, forward strand.
CCATGCACTAACGGTTACGGGGGTTTCCATGGTTTCAACGCAACGGTCACACCGTGCCGGATGGTTAAGGATATGTTGATCCAGCTGGTGCTTGAGCGCGCACGCTCTGGCTGACGCGCGCCCTTTGTCCCGGGGTCCGCCTTGATTCCGATCAAGAGCGAGCCCAAGTGCGAGGCTTAACGTGGCGCGCCAGCACAAGGAGGCATCTATGGACGACGAACCGAAAACCGCCTGGAAATCCTTCATCGAGGAGATCGAAGTCTCCGGACATCAACTGCTCTCGGAGATCAACCGGCTGGTTGCCGAAGGCAACGTGCGCAAGCTTGTGGTCAAGACCGATGATGGCCGCGTCTTCCTGACAATCCCGCTCACCGCCGGTGCGCTGGCAGGAGGGATTCTGACGCTTGGCGCGCCTTGGCTCGCGATGCTTGCCGCCGTCGCCGGGCTGGTGGCCAAGGTCAAGGTGGAGATCACACGCGATGCTCCGCCGGACGCCGGCGAGAAGCCTCCGACAGAAACGCAGGCTCCTCCAGACACACAATCCTGATCAGACCGCGGCGACTGCGGCGGGCCCATCGCGCTCGGCCTCCGAGCTCGATGGAGTCCTGGCTTCTATCGCGTCTCGTAGCCGCCGTCGACCAAGTGGTAGCTTCCGGTGATGAACGATGCCCGGTCGGACAACAGGAAGCAGGTCAGCGCAGAAACCTCCTCGGACGTACCGAGCCGCTGCACCGGGTGCAATCCGGCGACGTATTTCAGCGTTGCCGCATCAAGGTTCTTGGACAGCAGCGGCGTGTCGATGAAGCCCGGACCAACCGCGTTCACGCGAATGGCCTTGTCGCCATATTCCATGGCCGCCACCTTCGTCAGGCCAACAACCGCGTGCTTGGCGGATGTGTAGGCCACCGCATTGGCAAAGCCGACGGTCCCCAGGATCGACGCCATGTTTACGATCGCACCGCCGCCGGATTTCAGCATCGCCGGTATCTCGTAGCGGACCCCGTAGAATACGCCATTGAGATTGACGTCGATGACACTCTTCCAGCCGTCGAGTGGATACTCTCCCGTCGGGGCCGAGGGGCCACCTATGCCGGCGTTGTTGACCGCCAGATGCAGCCCCCCGTAGGTCTTTTCGGCGAATGCCACCATCGCTGCATTCTGCTCTGGGCTGGACACGTCGATCTCGAAGCCGGCGGCAACGCCGCCCTTCGCTTTGATCTCGCCAACCACGCGGTCGATCCCTGCCTTGTCGCGATCGGCTACAACAACGCTGGCACCTCCTGCCGCCAGTTCTCTGACGATTGCTTCGCCGATTCCCGACGCACCGCCCGTGACGAGCGCGACCTTGCCATCAAATTCACCCATAAGCCTCTCCTCCGACTGTAATGCGAGTGGGGCAGAAGATATCGGGCCGCAGCGGTTGACCCTTGACCGAGGTCAATCATCGGACGTTACAGAGGCTCCACTCAGCCATGCATGCGATCAGCAGCATGAAAGAACTTGCGGGCCACCGCCACGATCTGATTTTCCGTCGGATGGTCCATCGGTTCAATGCCCCAGATACGCTTGGCAAGCGCCGGGTGGTGCTCGGCAAGATAGCCGGCGAGTTCATTGCGCGCCGAGCCCGGGCCGACAATCAACACGCCCTTGAAGGATGCGAGTCCGGCAGCCACTTCGGCGAAAAACGCCGGATCGGGAGCTGACTTGCCCAGGCCCACATGGTCCGCTTTGCGATGAATGTGCCTGGGGCTGGCATGGTCGTGAACAACCAGCTCGGTTGCCTCCCCGGCACTGATGCCGAAGATTCTGGCTTCGCGGTGGTCGATCCAGACGCAGGCGTGCGTGGCATTCATTTTTGGTCTCCGGGACAAGACGGCGCGAGGTGCAGCCGGGATGTAGACCATTCGACACAGAATGGTGGTCCGACCTTGATACACATCAAAGTCGAGCAATCATTGACGCTTCAGCGCAGCGCGCGCAGGGCATTGAGGATGACGGCGACATCGATCGCCTCCTGCAACAGCGCACCCTCGACCGGCGGCAGGTAGCCGAAGGCGGCCACGACCATCGCCACCCCGGACAGACTTAACCCGGCCCAGACGCTTTGCAGCGCAATCCGGCGCGTCCGCTGGGCCTGCGCCAGGCCCAGCGCGAGCGGAGCCAGCGCATCGACGAGAAGGACCGCGCCGGCGGTTTCGGAGGAGGCCGCACTACCGCGCGCACCCAGCGCCACGCCAACATCGGCGGCCGCCAGCGCCGGCGCGTCATTGACGCCATCGCCAACCATCATGGTCGGACCGTAGCGCCGCGCCGCGACGACGGCTTCGACCTTCTGCGCCGGTGTCAGCGCGGCGAGAACCTCGTCTGCGCCCATCGCTTCGCCGACAGCCCCGGTGATCTCGGCCTTGTCGCCTGAAGCAAGCACCAGACGGACGATGCCGCCGCGCCTGAGCGAATCCACGACCTCACGTGCATCGTCCCGGACGGGATCTTCAAGCAGGATGACGCCAGCGAGCTGACCATCTATTGCAACAGCGATGGTCAGGGCGACGACACCCTGCGGATGCAGCGCAAAGGGATCCTCTTTCCCGACGCGCGCCCTGATGAAACTGTCGCCACCCACCGCGACACGCCGCCCATCGACCACGCCCTCGATGCCGGTTCCGGGGGTTTCAATGACCTCCCGCGGCGAGACGAGCTGTAGCCCCGCCTCGGTCGCAGCGCGGACCAGGGCTGCCGCCAGGACGTGGCCGGAGGCCTGGTCAAGGCTCGCGGCATAGCGCAGCACCTCGTCAGAGCTGAATCGCTCCGTCGTCACGATACGGGACAACGCAGCCGTTCCGCGGGTCAATGTTCCGGTCTTGTCGACAATGGCAACCTTGATGCGCGCCAGCATCTCGAACACCCCGGCGTCCTTGACCAGCAATCCGGCTTTGGCGGTTCGCGACATACCCGAGATGAACGCGATCGGCACCGCGAGGATGAGCGGACACGGAGTTGCGACGACCAACACCGCGATGGCCCGGCTGGGGACGCCTGACAGCAACCCGGCGGCCAGGGCCAACGCGACCGTAATGGCAAGAAAGCCTATCGAATAGCGGTCGGCCAGCCGCATCATTGGCGACTTGCTTTGCTGCGCCGCCTCCACCAGACGGACAATCGCCGCATAGGCACTATCCTTGGCAGGCCGGCTGGCGACGAGGTCGAAAGCCGCCCCCACGGAAGTCGATCCACTGAGAACGGCGGCCCCTGCGGTGACTGTCTGCGGCAGCGCCTCACCGGTGAGCGCCGAGAGGTCGAGCGTCGCGGCGTGCAGGCGAGCCACCTCACCGTCGACAGGCAGCACCTCGCCCTGGCGGATCATCAGAACGTCGCCGGGTGAAATGGCATCGATGGAGATTTCCTCAAGCGACGTGCCGTGCCGGCGCATGGCTGTGCGGGCCACGTGACTGAGCAGCGCCGTCATTTCACGGCGGGCGCGTCCTTCGGCATAGCGCTCCAGCAGTTGGCCTCCCGCATACATCAGCGCGACGACATTGGCCGCAAGTGGCTCGCCGAACACCAGCGCTGCCGACATCGATAGCCCTGCGACGACATCGAGGCCCACGTCGCCACGGCGCAGCGCAACGACGATATCAACGCCGAGCGCGGCAAGAATGGGCAGGGTGGCAAGGCTCCACGAGATTGCCGCCAGATCCGGGTGGCCGGTCCCCCACAGCACAACACCAATGGCAAGGCCGACCAGCGCCAAGGGCACCAGAGCAAACTCGCCAAGGGCCCGAAGGCCGGCCTGCACCGATTGATGGAGAGGAACTACAGGCGGCAGGGAGGTATCTGTCATAGTGCGTTCTGGTCCGGGCGGCTTCTTGGTTCTTTGACCGGGGTCAAACGGGCGGCGGACCCTGATAGCATGATGATCTGGACCTTAAGACAGGGCTTTGTCTGATCATGACCATACGCAACCTCGATGCAACCTTTGCGCCGACCTCTATCGCACTGGTGGGCGCCTCACCGCGCCCCGGTTCGGTAGGTCGTGTGGTACTGCAGAACGTTCAAAGCGCCGGGTTTTCGGGTCCGGTCTATCCGGTGAACATCAAATACGACGAGGTGCTCGGCCTCCGTTGCTACGGACGCATCGCCGATCTACCCGAGGCGCCGGAGCTCGCGGTGATCATGACACCGCCCGAAACGGTGCCGGGCATCGTTGGCGAACTCGGTGCGCGCGGCACCAAGGTGGTGGTGGTCATCACCGCAGGCATCGGAACGGCAAACGGACTGCGCCAGAGGATGCTGGACGCCGCCAATCCGCATCTGCTGCGCATCATCGGACCTAATACCATCGGTCTTCTTGCTCCCCACGCGAGGCTCAACGCAAGTTTCGTCCATATCAGTCCGGGCGCCGGCCGGCTGGGTCTCATCTCTCAATCGGGTGCGATCGTGTCGTCAGTCATCGACTGGGCGGCGGCCGAGGGGATCGGCTTCTCGCAGGTCTACTCGCTCGGCGACATGGCCGATGTCGACGTTGGCGACTGCCTCAATATGCTCGCCGCCGACGAGCACACCGGTGCAATCCTGATGTACCTGGAATCCATACCGGCAGGGCGCAAGTTCATGTCCGCGGCCCGCGCCGCTGCACGGGTCAAACCTGTCATTGCCGTCAAGCCTGGCCGCCACGCGGCGGCCGCCAAGGCTGCCCTCACGCACACCGGTGCGCTCGCCGGCGCCGATCGGGTGGTCGATGCTGCGCTGCGTCGAGCCGGTGTGATCCGCGTCCGCGATCTCGATGATCTCTTCAATGCCGCCGAGATCACCGCACGGTACAAGCCGCTGCAACAGGGGCGCATCGCCATCGTCACCAATGGCGGCGGCGCTGGCGTGCTGGCTGTCGATGAATTGCTGGATCAGGGCTGCACGCTCGCCAGTCTCTCCGAGACCACGCTCACTGCGCTCGACAAGGTGTTGCCGGCCACCTGGTCACGCGCCAATCCCGTCGACATCATCGGTGATGCGCCGCCTGAGCGTTACCGGTCGGCGGTCGAAGCCATGGCGGCAGATCCTGGGGTGGACGCCATTCTGGTCATGAACTGTCCCACCGGCATTGCCGACCCCGTCGCCGCAGCGACCGCCGTCGCCAACATCGCCGATGGCGGCACTCTTGGCGGCAAACCCATTCTCGCCTGCTGGCTCGGCAAGAAGGCAGCAGAGCCGGCGCGTATGATCCTGCAGGGCGCCGGCGTCGGCAGCTTTGACACACCATCGGACGCAGCCGAGGCCGTTGCCCTGTTGACCCGATGGTCGGAGCTGCGCAGGCAGCTGGAGCGCGTCCCCAGCAGCCAGCCGCAGGCAACAGCCGACCCCGCCATCGTGAACAAGGTTCTAGCCGGAGCCATTGCCGAAGGCCGCTCCCTGCTGACCGAAGCGGAGGCCAAAGAAGTGCTCAAGGCCTATGGTATCGAGGTGCCCGAGACCGTAATAGCGGCGAGCCCGGACGAGGTCTATACAGCGGCAACGGACCTGATCACGCGCTCGGATGCGCTGGTTGTAAAAATGCTGTCGAAGACCGTCTCGCACAAGTCCGACGTCGGTGGCGTGGTTCTCGGCCTCACCAGCCCCGAAGGCGCCCGGCAGGCGGCGGCCGAGATCACCCGTCGCTTCGAGCAGGCCTTCCCGGGCCGCAGCCTTGACGGCTTCACCGTGCAGCCGATGATCCGCAGACCCGACGCAGTCGAGCTGATCGCGGGTATCGGCTCCGACCCGATCTTCGGCTCCGTTGTCGTATTTGGCGCTGGCGGCACTTCAGTCGAAGTGGTCAACGACTCCGCCACGGGGCTGGTGCCGATCGACGATGTGCTAGCCGCCGATCTCATCGACCGCACGCGAGTAAGTCGCCTGCTTGCTGGCTATCGCGACACGCCGGCCGCCGACCGGGCGGCAATCATCGCAACGCTGGTGGCTCTGTCGCAGCTTGCGATCGATTTCCCCTTGATCGGCTCAATCGACATCAATCCGCTCCTCGCCGACGCTGATGGCGTCATCGCGCTCGATGCGCGCATCGAGATCGATCCGGCCCGCGTGTCGAGTGGCAGGCATGGCAACCTCTCGATCAGGCCCTACCCCTCCGGATGGTCATCCCGCGTAGCCGCCGGCGGCCAGGACTATCTATTGCGACCGATACGCCCCGAGGACGTTGCGCTCTACCCCGCATTCCTCGCGCGCATGGACCGCGAGGATATGCGGCTGCGCTTCCTCACGCCAACGCCAACACTGTCGCACGACATGCTGGTTCGGCTGACTCAGCTGGACTACGACCGCGATATCGCGTTCATTGCGCTGCAGCCGGGAACGGGCGAACTTGCCGGCATTGTCCGCTACTCGGCCGACCCCGATCACATCACCGCGGAATTTGGCGTCCTTGTGCGCAGCGACCTGAAGGGGGCGGGCCTCGGTCGCGCGCTGATGAAGCAGCTCATCACCTACGCCAGGTCCGATGGCATCGCCGAGCTTGTCGGCCTGGTCCTCAGGGAGAATGGACGCATGCTGGCGCTATGCAACGACCTTGGTTTCGTTGCCGACCATCTATGGTCCGATCCGGCATTGCTCCGCCGCGTCCTAAGCTTACGCCAGCCGCTCAGTGACACGCCTTCGCGTCGTCGGTGACGGCGAATTTTCCAGGGTCGTCCGGTCAGTTCGAGAACAGTCGACTGAGCCCGTTTGCCTCAAGCAGGCTGCGGGTCATGCCGCCGAATAGCCACTCGCGCATCCGGCTGTGGCCATAGCCACCGGCAACGAGCAGGTCGACCCCCTCAGCAAGAGCCGTGCTCGCCAGCACATCCGTGAAGCCATCCTTATTGTTGATCACATCGCCGCGGGCCGCCACACCGTGCCTCGAGAGCCACGAAATAAGGTCGTCGAGCTGCCTCCGCTCGGAGGTGAAGTCGCCCTCACTGACAGTCAGCGCAACGACTTCCTTTGCCCGGGCCAGAAATGGCAAGGCGTCCGCAACGGCACGCCGCGCCTCCCTGGTATCCTTCCAACCTATCATCAGCTTGTCCATCTTCGCTTCAGTCATGCCCTCGCCGACATTCAGCACAGGTCTGCCGGTCGCCAGTACGAGTTCACCCAGATCCACGTGCATCGGAACCTGAAACGCCGATGTCGTCGTGGGGGCGGTCACAATGACATCCGCCAACCGCGCGGTATCGATAAGGCACCGCAGCGGACTCGCCACAAAGGCGCGCCACTGCGCCTTCAGGCCCGCCGGAATCATCGAGCGGAACTGCTCCTCGGCCGTGCCAAGCCGCTTTTCGATTTCCGTCCGCTCCGTTGCATATAGATTTGCCGCAGCCGCACCGCTCTCGATGCCGGCAAAGACAAAGCTCGGCTCCTCAGCCGCGACCCCAATCAACTCGGCGTCGAATTTGCCGGCAAGGTCTATCGCGTACTTCAGCGATGTTGCATTCGCCGTGTCGAGATCGACGTTAACGACGATAGAACAGACTTCCATCACGAACCTCCTGAAGACGTCGAACCTAATTTGCAGGCAGGGCGCTCAGTGCGCGTTGATCCCGGTCAAGTCGGGTGGAAACGTCCGCGTCGCTTAACTCGATTTTGCCAATGCTGGTCCTGCCGGTGCGAGACCGGCTAGCCGCTCGCGATCGCCACCACTCCAGTTTGCCATCACCAGAGCGGCGATCACCCCGAAGCCGAAGACGGTAAACCCAAGGGTCACGAACCAGCCCACAAACGGAATCATCGTTAGCAGTCCGGCAACGACGAGCGACGCCGCGAGGGCGGCAATCTTTCTCAGGGTAGTCGCCAGCGACGTCATGCGCGATGCAATCGCCAACCCGATGAGGGAGACGCCTGCCAGATACGCAGCACTGCAAGCGGCGACGACGAAGATCAGCACGATTGGCAGCAGCAGGATCCCGACCAACGTCAGAGCCGCAAGCGGCATAAGTCCAATGACCGCCGCGAAGGCCAGCAGACCGAGCCCGAGGCGACTGAACGGCTTGACCGCCGCCAGCGTCTGAAGCTTCCCCACCAACGGGGCGTTGAGTGAAATCATCGCCGAGCCGATCACCAACAGCAGCAGCCACCACAGTGCTGCAGCCCACAGCGTGACCCAAAAGCTCTTGGCGATCACTTCCGCCGTCTGCGCCACTTCGCTCGGATATTGCGGCGAGGTCAGCTGCGAAAAGACCACGCGCTCTGGCGGCGCGGCCGTGGCGGGCACCGGAATTTCCGCGGGCGAGTGGATCAGCACCTGCCCCTCGATTTTGGCTGCCGGCCCAAAGCTCAGCGTCTCGCCGTAAAAACTCACATCACCGCCAACGGGGGCGTTGATCGTCACAGTCTTGCCCGCCACCAGGATCGATCCGTTCACCACGCTGTCGATGGTCACGCTGGCGCCGGCCACACGGATATTTCCGCTCACCGGTGCGCTGGTTCTGACGGTGACCGTATTGCCCATCGCGGTGATGTCACCCCCCACCGTACCGGAGACGGTGACACTGAACCCGGCAGCATAGAGGTTGCCGCCAACGTCGCCGCTCGACTGGACATTGTATCCGGCGAGATGGGCATCGCCCTCGACCGGGGCCGATATGGTCACGTCGTTGCCGGCCAGGAAGGCATCGTGCGTGACTGGCTCGGTAGACGAAGCAACCTGCCCCGCCACATAGGCATCGCCGCCGAACATCAGGCTCTGCTGATCGGCCTGTGCGGTCGCCGGAAGGGCGGTAAGCAGTCCCGCCGCGAGCCACGTCAGTACGAGAGTCCTCATCTTGACCTCCTGAGGTAAGCACCAAGCATGCACTCTGGGTGCCCGCCCGTTCTTGACCAACATCAAACGGTTGGCTCGAGGCCTATCGGCAGAAGAACGGCATGTTTTGGTAGCTCACGTTTCCTTGCCCAGCCGGACGGCGACAGGCTAGAACAGTGGGCACGGAAGACCGCCTGCGTCAGGATCGATCAGTTTGAATACATATCTGGACAAACCCTGGGCGCCCTATGCCGCGGCGGCCGTGCTCGTCCTGATTACCCTTGCCGTGCGCTATGCGCTCAAGGACCTGCTGGTGGATTCGGCGGTCGGCCTGCTGTTCGCGCCGGCAATTCTGGCTGCCGCCATGATGGGCGGCTTGCTGCCGGGACTGTTTGCAACGCTGATTTCAGCGCCCGCGGTCTATGCGCTAGTCACCATGCGTGCAGATGCGTTCTCCGCATCCCTGTTCAACATCCTGCTCTTTGCCATCGTCGGGGCAACAATCGCCTGGCTGGGCGGACTGCTGCACAGCGCACGCGGCAGCTGGCGCGAGGCGCGAACTGCATTGCAACGGCGCGAGGCGCACTTGCAGTCTATACTCGACACGGTTCCCGACGCATCGGTCGTCATCGAGGTCGACGGCACCATGACCTCGTTCAATCGCGCTGCGGTCAGGCAGTTCGGCTACCAGCCCAGCGAAGTGATTGGCCAGAACGTCAGCATGCTGATGCCGCCGCCATACCACGACCAGCATGACGCCTATCTCAAGAGGTACATGGCAACCGGCGACAAGCGCATCATCGGGATCGACCGCGTCGTCGTCGGGCGCCGCAAGGACGGCTCGACATTTCCCATGAAGCTCGCGGTAGGCGAAGCCCGCAGCGGGGACCGAACCTACTTCACCGGATTCATCCGCGATCTGACGGAGCGCCAGGAGAGCGCGGCGCAACTCGAGGCGGCCCATAGCGAACTCGCGCGACTTGCGCGGCTCAATGAATTGGGCGAGATGGCGTCAACGCTTGCCCACGAACTCAATCAGCCGCTCTCAGCTATCGCCAACTATGTGCAGGGCTGCATCAGGCTGCTCGACCAGATGCAGGAGGAACAGGCCGCCCGGATACGGGGGGGGCTGCAGGAGGCCGCCCGGCAGGCTCTGCGTGCTGGCGACATCATCCGCCACCTGCGTGAATTTGTGACGCGGGGCGACACCGAGAAACATCCCGAGGACATCAACAAGCTGATCGAAGAGGCGGCAGCCCTTGCCCTGGTGGGATCGCGCGAGCGTGGCATCCGCACCGAGTTTGACTTCGGCCCGGGCACCGGCCTGGTCATGGCCGACCGCGTGCAAATTCAGCAGGTTCTGATCAACCTGATGCGCAACGCCATCGAGGCCATGCGGGACAGTGAGCCGCGGCAACTTGTCGTGCGGACGGCCGTCGCTGGAAACGTCATATCGGTCGACGTTGCCGACACTGGCCCGGGCATATCCGAAGACGTCGCGTCCCAGTTGTTCCAGCCCTTTGTGACGAGTAAGCCGGGAGGCATGGGCATCGGATTGTCAATTTCCCGGCGGATTATTCAGTCGCACAGCGGGGAACTGACGGTGGCGAAGAATGCTGCCGGTGGGGCAACATTCACCTTCACCCTGCCAATTATCCAAGAGACGGCCGATGAGCAGCGCTGACATTGTGGTTCACATCGTCGATGACGAGGAGGCGGTGCGCAACTCGCTGGCATTTCTCTTGGGCGCCGCCGGCTTCGCCGTGCGCACGCATGCGTCGGCGACAGCGTTCCTGGAGATCGCTCCGAGCATTCGCAATGGCTGTCTCGTGACCGACTTGCGCATGCCGGATATCGACGGCGTGGAACTGCTGCGCCGGCTCGGCGCGGCAGGCGCCATGCTCCCCGCCATCGTGGTCACCGGACACGGCGACGTGCAGATGGCAGTGGAAGCGATGAAGAACGGCGCCCTCGACTTCATCGAGAAACCGTTCAGCGAGGACAGCCTAATCGGCTCAATCCGTCGCGCCGTGGACAAGGCTGCGGCTCTTGTCGACTCCGACGGGGCACAAGCACGAACCCGGGAACGGCTTGCGAAGTCTTAGCGAGCGCGAACAGCAAGTTCTCCGCGGCGTCATCGAGGGCCAGCCGAACAAGACCATTGCTTACGAGCTCGGCATCAGCCCTCGCACCGTCGAGGTCTACCGGGCCGGCCTGATGTCCAAGATGCAGGCGAGGAACCTCGCCGAACTGGTGCGGATGGTGATGGGCGTAGACCTCACACCGCCCGCGACCCCCTAACAGAAGGCGCTTGATTTAGCGCAAGACGACGGCCTGCGAGGACGATCAGAACTAGAGGGAAGGCCGCTCTTGGCCTGGGACCCCAGCCTGTAATGCCAAGTGTTCTCCTTGTTGCTCCGGACGGCGACCTTCGATCCTCCATTCAGTTCGCGCTTTACGCGGAAGGCTACCTGGTTGAGTCCGCCGCCAGCGTCGATGGCAGCGCCCTGCCTGGGATCAGGTTCGACTGCACCATCCTCGATCATGAAGCCGCGGAGCAGGGTGGGCACTCCGTCATCTCGTTCTGCGCTCGCTTCGATCCGGTGATTCTGCTGGCCAACGAGACGCCCCATCCCTTGTCCCCCTACGCGGCCCGCACCATGCTAAAGCCCCTGCTTGGTGCCGCGCTGTCCGAGGCCATAAGCGAGGCGATCGCCACCCGTGGTCCCCCTAAGTATACCCCCTAGTCCTGCGACCGGAATTTCTTCACCCCGGCGGCTGAGCCAACCTGTGGCAACAAATCAGGAGACTCAGCATGCGAAGCCAGTCAAGCTTGCCGATCACGGGGACCCGCAGCACGGTCAAGGATGTCGATGTCTGCGCCCTGCTTGAGCAGAGCCAGCCGGGGACCGTCTCCTTCTATCCCGCCGATGGCACGATTTACGCGCAGGGCGAGGCGGCCGGTCCGCTCTATCTTGTGGAATTCGGCACCGTGCGCATTTGCCGGGTAACTGCAGATGGTCGCCGTCAGATCACCAGCTTCTGCTACAGCGGCGACGTCTTCGGCCTTGAGGCCGGCGGCGAACACCAGTCTTACGCCGAAAGCGTCGACGGCGCTGGCATCCGGGTGCTCCGCCCAAGCAACAGTGCCGGCTTTGCACAGCGACTCCTGGGACTTGCGCTGCGAAACTTTGCGCGCATCCAGACACATCTGCTGCTGCTGGGCCGCATGGACGCGGTCGAGAAGATGGCGACTTTTCTCGTCGACCTGCTGGAACGGCAGGACTCCGACAGCACTGTCAACCTGCCGATGCAGCGCAATGACATCGCCGACTATCTCGGCCTCACCTTTGAAACGGTCTCGCGCGTGCTGCGCGTACTGAAAGAGCGCGGCATCATCCGCGTTGGGTCGGTTGATCGCATCGAGGTGCTTGATGCCGGCGCCCTTGAGGCGCTGAGCGACTGAGGTCTGGCTCGCTCAGCCTTCAATTCGTCCGGCCCGCACGCCCAGCACGCGCGAGAATGTCCTGGGCACATCGGCATGCGAGATGACGACCATCGTCCGGCCCATCGCCGCGCCGGGCAGATCCGCGAGGAATTTCGCTTCGGATTCGGCATCGAGACCACTGGTGGGCTCATCGAGCACGATGATTGACGCCTGCGAGAGCAGCGTCCTGGCGAGGCAGATGCGCCGGGCCTGCCCAGCCGACAGTGTTCGTCCAGCCTCTCCGAGAACAGCATCAAGCCCACCGGGCAGTGTACGGATCGTCTCGCCAAGTCCAACGGCCTCCAGCTCACGCCAGAGCTCCGCAGTGCTCGCATCGGGGCGCCCGATCAGGAGATTGGCCCTGACCGTGTCGTTGAACACCGGCGCATCCTGCGTCATCAGCGCGAGGCGCCGCCTCAGTTCCGCGGTTCGCACCGTGGCAATGTCGACGCCGTTGATGAGGATTGTCCCGGCCTGCGGCTCGATGAGGCGCACCAGCAGTTGCCCGATAGTGGACTTGCCTGCGCCGCTGGGCCCCCGGATCGAAACGCATTCACCGGACTCGATGCGAAAGCTGGCGCCAGTCAGCACGTTGGCCCGATCGTCGTAGCCGAAGTCCACTCCGACAAATGCCAGCTCCCCGCCCGCAGGCAAAGCCACGGGCGCGGCGGGTTCGTCGATCGCAACCGGTGCCTCTGCGATCGCCGCCAGACGGTCGGCTGCCGCGAGCGAGCCCACAAGGCGCGTGGCGCTGCGGACCAGCACCGCAGTGGCCTCGAAGCTTGCAACCACGGCAAGCAGCACCCCGACGAACAGCGGACCCTCGATCGAACCTTCCCGAATTGCCGGGAGACCGCTCATCAGCGTTCCGACCAGGATAAGTGCCGACAGCAGTTGTACGCTCAGGCTCGCGAGGCTCGCCCTCACCCCGAGCTGCCGTTTGGCCAATGCCAGGCGAGCCGCAGCGGCCGCCGCCCGTCCACTCGCGGCGTCAATGTCATCGAACACGACAAGATCGAAATGCCCGTCAATTCCGTCGAGAGTGGCCTGCCGCAACGCAGCTGACGCCTCGGCGGCAACGGCAGCAGGTTGGCGCGATGAGACGATGAGCACCACGGGCACGATCACAATGGCGGTGAAAGAACAGGCAGCATAGATGGCGGCCGCCACGGGCAGCAGGAAGGACAGCAGGACCGTCACGGCGATCCCAACGACGGCCGCAGTGCTGATCGGGCCTAGCGCGACGAGGAACAGTGTGTCCAGCGCGTCGAGATCGGCGATCAGGCGGCTGACCAGATCCGCACGACCGAAACGCCGGCCGAGCGGAATCAGCCGGAACAGCCGCTCGAACACCCAGCGCCGCAGATCCGACAACAACCGCAAGGTCGCATCGTGGCCAGTGATCTTTTCGCCATAGCGGGACAGGATGCGCGCAAACGACAGCCCCCGAACGCCGGCCGAAGGTCCAAACAGGTTGAACGCGACGCCAGCACTCGACAGCGCCGCAGCCGTCAGGAACCAGCCCGACACCCCCAGCAATCCAATGCCCGCAGCAAGCGTTGCCACCGACAGGCCAAGTGACAAGAGGATCGGTCCCAGCAGCTTTCGGAACAGCGGCAGAAAGTAGAACAACGATCTCATGCAGCGCCTCGCTCTGCCGAGGCCTGCGGATGGACCTTAGGTCTTGGCGTTGTCAGCAGGCGCCCCTGCACGATCCTGAAGCAGCGATCCATACGGGCCGCAACGGCCTCTGAATGGGTAACGACGACAACCGTGCGCCGGCGGGCAAAATCGAGCAAGGCGTCAAGCACCCGCGCCTCAGTTGCGGCATCGAGATGTGCCGTGGGTTCATCGAGCAGCAGCAGCCCGGGGTCGCGCAGATAGAGCCGTGCCAACGCCATACGCTGCACCTCGCCGCCCGACAGCCCCACGCCGTTCTCGCCCAGCTGCGTGTCGAGACCCTCCGGCAGCTCCCGCGCAAAGTCCATCACGCCTGCGCGCTGTGCGGCAATCCTTACCGCGGTATGGCAAGCATCGCGACGGCCAAGGCATATGTTGTTCGCAATGCTTCCGGCGAAGGCCGTCGGACGCTGGCCAAGCACGGCCACTTCGGCGCGCAGTTGCGCGGGGTCGATAGCCTCAAGCGGCCTGTCGTCGAGCACTATGCTGCCGACAAACGGTCGCAGGCCTGCAATTGCTTCGAGGAGGGTGGACTTTCCTGCTCCGCTTTGGCCGAGGATGGCGACATGCTCGCCCGGTGCCACCACAAGGTCCGCATCGATGATCACCGATCGCCCATCCGGCGTCGTCACATTCAGCTTCGAGATGACGAGGGCGGTGGGAAGGCGGTCGGTAGCAATCGGGGTACGAGGAGTCGCCGGCGCAGACCTGTCAGTCGGCAATTCGCCCAGCTGCCTGGCGACTTCGACGACTGCCGCCTTTGCGGCAGCACGATCATGGTAGTGCGCCGCCAACTGCCGCAACGGCTGATAAACCTCGGGCGCCATCAGCAGACAGAACAACCCGGCCTCGAGGCTGAGCGGCGCACCGCGCAGCGATACCAGATCGAGAAATGTCAGCCCGACATAGAGCGCCACGCCGGCGACGCCCAGGGCAGCGAAGAATTCGAGTACGGCAGAGCTCAGAAATGCGATCCGCATCACCCGCATGGTGCGCTCCCTGAGCGCCTCGCTCGCCACCCGAACGCCTTCGGTCTCCGCCGCTTCGCGACCGAACAGCTTGAGCGTTGTCAGGCCGCGCAGCCGATCGGCAAAATGACCGCTCAACCGGCTGAGCGCCGTCGCCTGCCGACGGCTCGCTGCTTCCGCGCCCAAACCGGCGAGCGCCATGAACACTGGGATCAGCGGAGCCGTCACCAGAAACAGCAGCGCCACCATCCAGTCGACCGGCAGGATCGCCACCATGAATACGAGCGGCAGCAGCGTGGCCTGGACCATCGCCGGCACATAGCGCGTCAGATATCCGTCCATCGCTTCGATCTGTTCGATCACCACGCTCGACAGCGCCCCACCCGACCGCGCCGCCGTCCAGATCGGCAACCGCGACAGGATATTGCGCACCATCGCGCCGCGCAGCCTTTGCTTGGTCGCCTCGCTCGAACGCGCCGCGGCCACCTCCCCCGCAAAACCAAGCAGGCCGCGGACAACGAGCACCGCCGCGAATGCGACAACCTCACCTGCAAGACTGACGAGACTGCGTCCCTCGATGATGCTGGCATGCAGCAGGCCGCTCAGCACGCCGGCCTGTACCAGAAGCAGGATCCCGGCCAGAAGCGGCAGCACGACCGCAAGCAGCGCGGGAGCGCCGCCGCTGCGCGACAGGCCCGTAAGCCATTTTCGGGCAGATGTTTCCGGCGGATGAGGCGCGGTGGACAAGGACATGTCTGTGGCTAGGACCGCGAGGACCGGATCGCCTTGACTTGAATCAAGGCGACATCACGACGACACGCCTACCGAAAAGCGTCCCGGCGCACCGCTCGTTGGCATGAAAGGCCCGCATAATATGGTCGATCCGCTTGTTGTTGAACTCTCCCGGCTGCAATTCGCAGCCACCGCGATGTATCACTTCATCTTTGTTCCACTGACGCTTGGGCTGTCATTCCTGATGGCGGTGATGGAAAGCGTCTACGTGATGACCGGCCGTCAGGTCTGGCGCAAGGCCACTTTGTTCTGGGGTGTGCTGTTCGGCATCAACTTCGCCATGGGGGTCGCGACCGGCGTGGTCATGGAGTTCCAGTTCGGTATGAACTGGAGCTACTACAGCCACTATGTCGGTGATGTGTTCGGCGCTCCGCTCGCCATCGAGGGCCTGATGGCGTTCTTCCTCGAAGCCACATTCATTGGTCTGTTCTTTTTCGGCTGGGACAGGTTGAGGCCGGTCGCACACCTCGCCGTCACCTGGCTGATGGCGCTTGGCGCCAACTTCTCGGCACTGTGGATTCTCGATTGCCAATGGCTGGATGCAGAATCCGGTGGGCGCCAGATTCAATCCCGACACCATGCGCATGGAAGTCACCGATTTCATGGCGGTGATCTTCAATCCGGTGGCCCAAGCCAAGTTCGTCCACACGGTGTCTGCCGGCTACGTCACCGGGTCAGTCTTCGTGCTCGCCATCAGCGCGCTGTTCCTGCTGCAGAAGCGGCATCGCGACCTGGCGCTCCGCTCGATGGTCGTGGCGGCGAGTTTCGGCCTCGCCTCGGCGCTGTCGGTCGTCGTCCTCGGCGACGAGTTTGGCTATGTCGCGACCGAACAGCAGAAGATGAAGATCGCTGCGATGGAAGCCATGTATGAGACGGAAGCCGCGCCTGCTGCGCTGACGCTGTTTGCCATTCCAGGCGCGGACGGCCGGCCGGCCTATCAGGTCCGGTTCCCCTTCATCCTCGGTCTGATCACGACCCGTTCGCTCGACCGGGATCTGCCCGGCATCACCGAACTCACCGAGCATGCGGCGGTACGCATCGCCAGCGGCATCGAGGCATACAAGTCTCTGCAACTCATCCGCGGCGGAACGCCCGACGCGTCCATTCGCGCCAGCTTCGACCAGCACCAGGCCGATCTCGGCTATGCGCTTCTGCTCAAGAAGTATCGCCCGGATATCGAAAATGCGACGGGCGAGGAAATCGCCAAGGCCGCGCTCGATACCGTGCCTGATGTCTGGCCGTTGTTCTGGAGCTTCCGGCTCATGGTCGGCATTGGCTTCTTCTACATCGCTTTCTTCGCTTTCTGGTTCTGGAAAGCCTCTACTCACAGGCTCGACAGCAGCAGGTTCTGGCTGGGCGCTGCGCTCTGGACGCTGCCCCTTCCGTGGCTTGCCATCGAAGGCGGCTGGCTCATCGCGGAATATGGCCGGCAGCCCTGGGCGGTCGAGGGCGTGCTTCCCACATTCTATGCCGCTTCCGGTCTGCACGTCTGGGACCTCGTAATCTCGCTGACCTTTTTCCTGCTCACCTACAGCGTGCTTCTGGTCATCATGATCTGGCTCATGGTGCGAACCATCAAGCATGGCCCTCCCGAACAATCGGTCCTCGATCTCGGCGACGATCCCATCAACCCCGTTACGGAGCCGGCTGAATGAGCGCGATCCCTCTCGACTACGAAGTTCTGCGTCTGATCTGGTGGGCGCTCCTCGGCATCCTGCTCATCGGCTTTGCCATCATGGGCGGCATGGATCTGGGAATCGGAGCCCTGTTGCCATTCGTCGCCCGCACCGACGAGGAGCGGCGCGTGCTGCTGAACCTTTCCGGCCCCACCTGGGAAGGCAATCAGGTCTGGCTGGTGCTCGGGGGCGGCGCAATCTTTGCGGCCTGGCCCGCCATCTACGCGGCAAGCTTTTCCGGCTTCTACGTCGCAATGATTGCCATCCTGTTCGCCCTGATCCTGCGGCCGGTCGGCTTCAAGTTTCGCGGCAAGGTTGAGAGCGCCACCTGGCGCTCGGTGTGGGATTGGTGCCTGTTCGTCGGCGGCTTCGTACCATCGCTGGTTTTTGGCGTCGCGGTGGGTAACCTTTTCCTTGGCGTCCCATTCCGCCTCGATGAGACGCTGCGCACCAGCTATGAGGGCAACTTCTTCCTCTTGCTGACTCCATTTGCCCTGATGGCCGGCCTCGTCAGCCTCTCGATGCTCCTGACGCAGGGGGCAGTCATCATTGCTGCCCGAACCGATGGCATTGTCGCCGAACGGGCACGCGCCTATGGCAAGTGGGCGGCACTCGCCACTGCCGCGCTGTTCGTACTAAGTGGCCTGGTCGCGCTCTTCCTGCTCAGCGGCTACAAGGTTACCAGTATCCAGGACGTCTTTGGACCGTCCAACCCGCTCGGCAAGACTGTCGTTCAGGAACAGGGCGCATGGGGTGCGAACTACGCCAGCATGCAATGGACGATGATTGCGCCTGTGCTCGGTATCCTCGGCAGCCTCCTCGCCTATCTGTCGCTGGATCGGCGTTACAAAGTGCTCGGTATCCTGAGCTCAAGCCTGGCCATCTTCGGCATCATCGCCACTGCCGGGCTCTCGCTGTTCCCCTTCCTCATGCCGTCATCTGTCGATCCCGCCGCGAGCTTCACGGTGTGGGATGCATCATCGAGTTCAGCTGACGCTCTTCATCATGCTCGCCGCCACGGTGGTCTTCCTGCCGATCATTCTCGCCTACACGGCCTGGGTCTATCGGGTGATGCGCGGCACCGTCACCCAGACCAGCCTCGGCCGCAACCCAAACGCCTATTAGGAGACAATCGATGTGGTATTTTTCCTGGATCCTTGGCGTCAGCCTTGCGTGCAGCTTCGGCATCCTCAACGCCATGTGGTACGAACTT
Source organism: uncultured Alphaproteobacteria bacterium (assembly GCA_963796775.1). GTDB lineage: Bacteria > Pseudomonadota > Alphaproteobacteria > Rhizobiales > Devosiaceae > Devosia_A. The sequence continues at coordinate 1,930,157 of CAWCMZ010000007.1, forward strand.
CGGGAGGATCGGAATTCGGCCGCCGGGGACACTGAACCGTTGCGCTGAAGCTTCTGCCGTGTGCGTCAGGCCGGCCCTGTGCCGGCCATCAGCGCGCTGTGCACTCGAAGGGTTCTGACCTGCTGATAATGGACGATCAGCAATCCGCTCTATGACGGAGCTTTCGAATTGCTCCACGGAATCGATGCCGCCACGGGTGGCCATGCTGGACTTCGGCAGCGGCGATGCGATCAGGCTACTCGTAGCCGTAGATCTGCACCACGCGGTTGCCCGCTTCTTCAGTGTTGTCGCCCGTCGCGATCGGTGGGGCATCTTCACCCATGCCGTTGATCGAAGTCAGACTTGAAGATTCGACCCCATAGGAGACAAGCGCGCGTCGAACCGCCGCGGCCCGGCGCAGTGAAATTGAGCGGTTGAGTTCTGCCGGACCCTGACTGTCCGTGAAGCCGACAATCGACAGCCGCTGCGGATCGGCCTTCAGCTTGTCGGACAGGGCAACGAGCTTGCTCAGTTCCGGCTCGGACAGGACGGTGCTGTTGACCCCAAAGAACACCTGTTCCAGCACTGCCGGCGGCTTCAGCGATGGCGGAGTGGCCTTGAGTGCTGCAAGGTCACTCCTGAGCGCAGCAATTTCCTCGGCCCCCGGCAGGGCCGCAAGTTGCAGCTTCAACGTGCCGAGTTCGGTTTTGAGCTCCGCAAGCTGCTGGGCGAACCCGGTGTCCGTGCCCGTGGGAAGCGCTGCCACCCGCTTGTCCAGATCGCCGAGCGCCTGAGCCAGGCTTTCCAGATCCGCCGATGCTGCCTTGCCACCCGCCTCGCTTCGGAGAGTGTCGATCTGGGTCTTCAATTCAGCGACCTGCCTCTGCAACGGGCCCAGATCAACGACGGGAGGGGAAGCAACCTTTGCCGCAATATCGTCAACGAACTGTCGCAGGGCGCCCAGGTCGGCGGCGCTGGCAGTCGTCGCAAGCGAGGTCTTGATCGCTTCAATCTCAGACTCAACCGGCCCCAGGTCGGTCGGGGTGATCGCGGCAATCTTTGCCGCCATGTCATCGAGCTGCTTCTGCAGCGGCGCCAGATCGCTCGCTGGCGGAATGGCCGCGAACTGTTCCTCCAGCCCGCCTAGCCGGCCCTCAATTCCAGCGACGTCAGGCAGCGCAGTAACACGACCGTCGACAGCCTCCACCGACGTCTGCAGCCCCGCAACATCACCCTTTGATCCCTGCAACATCACCCTTGAGCGTCGCAATATCGCCGGTTATCGGCGCAAGATCGATCGCTTGGGCGGCAGCAAGTTTTGCTTCTACTTCATCCACCCGCGCCATCAGCGGCTCAAGGTCAGGCGAGCCGAGCGTCGTTACCTTCGTCTGCAAGGCATCCAGCGTGCTTTTCAGCGACTCAAGTTCTGCGCGCACCGGCGAGATATCCGCCAACTGTTGCTGCGATGCCGCGACTTTTGCTTCGAGATCGTCCTGCCGCTGGCCGATTTGAGCGATCAGATCGGCCGCCGGCGCCGCACTGAGTCGCGCCTGGAGATCGTCGCTGCGCTGGCCAAGCGTACCGATACTGGCCCAAATCCAGTAGAAAACGGCCAACAGCACGAGCACAAGAACAGCAAAGCCAAGCAGAAGCTGCCTCGACGTCGGGCTTTGGGTGTTCTCGGCAGTGGCCATGGTTTCCCCCTCCGTGACTCACGATAACACTGTCTGAACCGCCCGGATTTGTACAGACCGGCGCCACACCCCAAAATGGGCTGCAAGCCGTCAGAGAGGGCCGGACTCCCTACCCACAATCGGTGCCGCACCGGCGGCTGCGACGCACCACGGCGTGTCGTACGATGGCGGGTTGGCGAAGCGATGCATGCCGAGCGTGAGACGCGCGGTTGTGCCGGGCGGCAGGGCAAGGCGGACCCACCGGCCCGAAAGCGGCAGCGTTTCACCACCATCCAGCGCCGCACCGGTGAAGTCGTGTTCGCCAAACACCCCGGCCTGGATAACCAGTTCAGCAGCGCGCTGCTTGTCCGTGTTAACCAGCGTGACGCTGGCGCCGTCGTCCATCAGACCGTCGACGAGCGCCGCGACCCCCTGCGGCAGCCCCGGCCGCTGCTGCGAGACGTCGTAATAGCGCAGGCGCGCCATCTGCAGGCCGCCGTGGTAGACATGCATTGGACCGCCAAGCGTCAGCTGCGCGAGCCCCTCGATGATCATGGGAGTCAGCTGCTGCCACATGTGGATGGTCATCGATTCCCGATAGTGGTCCATCGTCATCGGGATCGAACGCATCGCCGCGGTACGTCGCAATCTGGCTCACGATCGTCGCGAGGTTGGCCTCCAGCAGTGTCTCGGGGTAGCTCGGATCATGCCCGCGCATGAAGCGAAACCACTGGGCGGTGTTGCCGTTGAATCCCATGTGCCCGCCGTTGCTCCGGCCATAGCCCGAATATTCCGGGTCGACCTGGTCGAAGAATTCGCCCGCCCAGCCGCGTTCGGCACGGGCGGCGTCCTCCTCGGCCATGGAGAGGTTCCACAGGTAGACGCCGTACATCGGGTGCTGTGGCCGGAAGTCGCGCCAGCCTTCATCGTAGTGCCGGTTGGGAACGAGACGCCGGCCGTTCTCATCGCGGCGCAAGGCTCCACAGCATGTCGAGTTGCGACCGGGCCAGGTCCAGATGACGCATGTCGCCGGTGAGCGAGCACCGCATTCGTTCCAGCGACGCAAAGCGGCTCAAGGATCGAGAACGACCCATGCGGCCAGCGCCAGCCATAATAGCCGCCCCACCATTTGCCATCGTTGTATTCGCCGATCTCGCCCGAGAGGCCGACATTGTCTGGAATGATGCCGCCATTCCGTGCGGTGCGGTCCTGCCAGGCAGCGAGATAGTCGAGCACCCAGGCGCGGTATTTCTCGTCGCCCGCTCAGCATGTAGGCATGCGTCATCAGCGATGTGATACCGAGGTTGAGCGGCACGTCGCCACGCGATTGCCGCGCGTTGATGCGCTTCGAGAATGGCCGCGTAGGTCGCGTCGTCCGACCACGGTCGTGTGCGTGGCGTAGCGGTCGATTCCGGGCAGGTCCTCGAAAGGCGGCAGGTAGTTGTCGAGGATTTCCCGATGCGTCGACCAGTCCTCCGCCGTCTGGGTAAAGCGCGGGCCACGGCTGCCGGTGATCGGTGAGCGGATCGAGGCGTCGCTCGGCATCGTAGTTCTGCGCCTCCGCGATCTTCGCCGTTGTAGAAGCCGGCAAAGCGGCGAGTCCGTTGCCGGTCCTTGGGCACGTCAGGATCGGCGAGCCCGAAGAAGTAGAAGAACAGGTTGCTCTCGCCGTGGTGCATCCAGTCGTAATAGCCGTCGAACTCGCGATGGATCTGGCCGTACTCGGTCCACTGCCAGGTGATGCCGTCCCAGATGATCCGCGAGCGGTCGTAAACCTCCCGCGCTGCCGCCCAGCGCGTAGAACAGCGGCATATTCATGAACCCCTCATAGGGGTCGTCCGAGCCGTCCATGCCCGGCCATTCTTCGCGCCAGATCAGCGTACCGTCGGCCCGCGTATAGCGGTCGGCGAATTCCATCGCCGCCTCGTCGAGCATCGCAAAAATCTGCCGCTGCAGCAGCGCCCATTTGGGCAGCGCCGCAACGGTGCTTCGCAACGATCAGCGGCAGTTCGGCGACACCGTCGGAAGTCACAGGTTCTCACTCGTAGACAGTGCGTGCCGGTCGCGTACTTCCTGATCCAGTCCCAGTTGATGTTGGCACCGAGCCCCGGCCCTTCCGGCACCGGCACGCAGCCATTGGCATCCACCGCATCGAGATCGTCGGAATAGTCGTCGGCATGCACCTGGTGCTGCGACTTCCAGCCCGGCACCCTGGGATTGCACGAGGCCCAGCTCGTAGTAATTGGTGTTGCGGATCGCCGCCATGCAGTGGCGCGGCGCATGGCCGGGCGCGTGGATTTCGCACATCCATGCCAAAGCCTTCCGCCACATGGGCGAGCTTCATGACCCCGGTGATGCCGCCATCATAGTCGACATCGGCGCGCACGAAATCGGTGCCTTCGGCGATCAGGTTGTCGACCCGCGGTTCGATGCCGCGGATATGCTCGCCCATCAGGATCGGCGTGTTGATGAACTGCGCGCAGCCGCTTGTGGGCATAGGCGGAAATGCCACCGTCCTTGTAGGGGTCCTCGTACCAGAAGTAGTTGGCCTCGTCGCAGGCCTTGCCGACCTTCAGCGCATCGCCCCAGTTCTCGTATTCGCAGCCGGGATCGATCATCAGGTCCATGCCATCGCCGACCGCCTTGCGGGTGGCGAGCACTGCCGCCGCCTCGCGCGCAATCGGGCCATGGCCCCAGCCGTGGATCTTGAAGGCCGGGTAGCCCATCTCCTTGCACTGGATGGCGAACTCGCCAAACGCCTCGGGGCTGTCGAGACCCCCATTCTCGTCGCCGTGAAAGGTCGAGGCATAGGCCGGCAGCTTCTTGCGATAGCCGCCGAGCAGCTCGTAGACCGGCACGCCATAGGCCTTGCCGGCAATGTCCCAGAGCGCGCAGTCGATCGGACCCATGCCGAACTTGTCGTGCTTGCGCAGCGCGCGCTTCAGGTCGTTCCAGATCTTTTCGCGCTCCAGCGCGTTCTTGCCGATCAGGTACTGGGCTACCATCGCCACCTGCGCGTAGGAGACGCCCACGCCGCCGGCATACTCGCCGGTGATGCCGGCCTCGGTCTCGATGGTCATCACATAGTCGGTGCAACTCGATCTCGCCGCCCTTCAGGTAGACGTGGTTGAAGCCGTTATAGTCACCTGTCAGGTCACGCCGCTTCCACTTGTACTGGGTGACGGTCAGGCGTTTGATGCGCAGGTCTTTCATCGTCGTGTCCTCGGCGATCCGATCAGATGCGACTTGCCGCTGTCGGGGTCGAAGAGGTTGATCGCGGCGGTGTCGACAGCGAGCGTCATCGTCTCGCCCGAGCTTCGGCCGGTCGCGCGATCCGAGCCGCGCGGTGATCATCTGGCCGCCGACGTTGAGGATCACCATGGTGTCGGGCCCCGTCGGCTCGACCACGTCGACCTGCCGCTCAGTGCCTCGGCCCCGCCGGAGCTGAAGCGTTTCCGGACGAATGCCGGCCACGACCTCGCGGCCGACATGAAGGCCGCGCACGTCCTGCTCGAGTTCGCGGCAGCGGCAGCGCGCCTGCGCCATGCCGGAGCGCCAGTCCGCCGCTCGCCTGCTCCAGCGTGCCGTTGAGGAAGTTCATCGTCGGCGAACCGATGAAGCCGGCGACGAACATGTTGGCGGGCTTTTCGTAGATGGTCTGCGGGTCGGCGAGCTGCTGGATCACGCCCGTCCCGCATCACCGCGACCTTGGTGCCCAGCGTCATCGCCTCGATCTGGTCGTGCGTGACGTAGACGATCGTGGTGCCGAGCCGGTCATGCAGCCGCTTGATCTCGGTCCGCATCTCGACCCGCAGCTTGGCATCGAGATTGCTCAGCGGCTCGTCGAACAGGAACAGTTCGGGATCGCGAACGATGGCGCGGCCCATGGCCACGCGCTGGCGCTGGCCGCCCGAGAGCTGGCCGGGCTTGCGGTCGAGCAGATGCTCGATCTGCAGCAGTTCGGCCGCCCTCTGCACGGCTGCTTCGCGCTCGGCGCGCGGCACCTTGCCGCATCTCGAGGCCAAAGCCGATGTTCCGGCTGCACCGGCATGGTCGGGTAGAGCGCGTAGGACTGGAACACCATGGCGATGTTGCGGTCCTTGGGATGCACGTTGTTGACGTTGCGACTCGCCGATCAGCACGTCGCCGCCCGAGGAGGGCTCGAGCCCGGCGATGATCGACGAGCAACGTGGACTTGCCGCAGCCTGAGGGACCGAGCAGCACCAGGAAGCCGCCATCCTCGAGCTCGATGTCGATGTTGCTGAGCACCTCGAGCGGCACCGAAGCTCTTGCGGACGCCATTGATGCGAGAGGTTGGCCATGTGCGCCTAACCCTTGACTGCGCCGGCGGTGATGCCCGCGACCATGACACGCTGCACGATGCGCGAAGAGGACGATCACCGGCAGGATCGAGATCATGCCGCCGGCGGCCAGCATGCCCCAGGGCAGCTGGAACTCGCCCACCATCAGTTGCAGTCCGACCGGCCAGGTGCGTGAGCCCTGGCTGGTGGTGAGCATCAGGGCGAACAGGTATTCGTTCCAGGCGGCGATGGCGACGAACACGCAGGTGGCGAGCAGCCCGTTGCGCGCGATCGGGATGACGATGCGGAACATCGCGCCGAGCCGGGTGACGCCGTCAATGCGCGCGGCGCTCTCCAGCTCCTTGGGCGCCGCGTCGAAGAAGCCCTTCAGCATCCAGACGAACAGCGGCAGCAGGAAGCTCGTATAGGCGATGGCAAGCCCAAGGCTGGCTGTCGAGCAGGCCGACCTGCCGCATGACGATGAACAGCGGGATGATCATCAGCACGGCCGGGAACATGCGCACCACCAGATAGCCCAGCATGAGCTGCGTGCGGCCGGGGAACTGGAAGCGCGAGAAGGCGTAGGCGGCGATCGTGCCGGTGAACAGGCAGATCAGCCACCGTGAGGCCGGTGACGACGAGGCTGTTGATCACCAGCGTCGGATAGCCCGACTGCAGCCAGAGCTTGACGTAGTTCTCGAAGGTGAAGCGCGTCGGGAGATAGACCATCGTGCGCGGTGACGATGTCGTCCTCGACCTTGATCGAGGTGAGGAACGTCCAGACGCAGCGGCGCGATGCAGATGAACGCCAGCAGGATCAGGATGGCGTAGCTGAGCGATGTCCCAGACGAGTTTCGAGCGTGAGCGGGTAACGGCCATGGGCTAGTCCTGGTTGACTTTGCAGAGCCGCACATAGGCCCAGGCAAATAGCATCAGCAAGTACGAACATCACCACCGACAGGGCGCCGGCGTAGCCAAAGTTGAAATCCTTGTAGGCGGTCTGGAACGCGTAGAGCGACAGCACCTGGGTCGATCGTCCCGGCCCGCCGCTGGTCAGGATCAGCAGCAGGTCGGGCGAATTGACCAGCCCGATGACGCGCAGGATCACCGCCGCGGCGATGATGGTGCGCAGCATCGGCAGGGTGATCAGCCGCAGCTGCGCGAACGGCCCCGCCCCATCGACGTCGGCGGCCTTGTAGAGATCGGTCGGGATGCCCTTGAGCCCCGCCAGCAGCAGCAGCGTGAAGAACGGGAAGCTGTGCCAGGCCTCGACCACGATGGCCGCTCGCCATGGCGGTGTTGGGATCGGCGAACCAGGCCTTGTAGCCGTCGAGCAGGCCGAGCCGCACCAGCATGTCGTTGATGACGCCGACGCGCGGAATCGAGCATCAGCGCCCACATGTGGCCGGCGACCACGTTGGGCAGGAAGTAGGGCAGGAGGATCAGCACCGCCAGCACCTTGGTGCCCGGCAGGTTGCGGTTGAGCGCCAGCGCTGCGACGCAGCCCGACCAGGAATTCGATGATGATCGGAGGCGGTCACCCAGACCGCGGTGTTGCGCAGCGACAGTCCAGAAGATCGGATCGGACGAGCATGCGCGCGTAGTGCTTGAACAGCACCCAGTCCGTGCCGAGATCGGGCCGGTTGAGCCGCATCTCGTGAAAGCTGAGCTGGAATGCCGTAGAGGGTGGGATAGAGCACCACGCCGGTGATCAGCAGCGCGCTGGGCAGCAGCAGCAGATACATCCAGAACCGCGTCTCGGACAGCTCGCCGAGCATCCGGACAGGATTGATCTGCATCCCAGGTCGAGCGCGGTCGCTGAGTCACGGCTGTGGGCAGGTTCACGGCTCATCACGCCTCACGTGTGCATGGAACTCGGATGCAGGTCGGCGGCCGGATCTGGGGTTCCGGCCGCCAGCAGGGATCAGCCGATCGCAGCGGCGAGCCCGGCGATCATCTCGTCGACGGCCTCCTCGGGCGTCGCTTCGCCGATCAGCACGCGCTGGAAGTTCGGCAGCACGGTGCTTTCCGACCAGCCGGCGTAGCCGGCGAAGTTCGCCTGCGGCGTGCCAAACCCGAGCGTTTCGACCGCCGGCGCATAGAGTCGGGTTGCCGACGATGCGCTGGTCCTGGGCTGCTGCCGTGGAGGCCGGCAAGTAGCCGGTCTTCTCGAGCAGCGCGACGGCCGCATCGGGCTCGCCCCAGAACTTGATCCATTCCCAGCGAAGCATCGGCGTTCTTGTCGCTTGGTCAGGCAGTTATAGGCGTAGCCCAGCCGGGCAATGCGTGTGGCCGGCCCGGCGGGCATCGCCAGCGTGCCGAACTCGACGCCGGGCTTGAGCTTGGAAGCAATGTCCTGGAACGAGCCGGTATGGTGCCAGATCATCGCCGTCTGGCCGGTCTGGAATCCCTCGATGACCTGCCGGAACCCGTCATTAGCCGCGCTCGGCGGCACCACATGGTCACGGGTCAACAGGCCCGCGAACCAGTCGATCGCCTCGATAGCCTTGTCGCGGTCGAGCCCGATCGTGCCATCGTCATGCTGCACGGGTGAGCCGAAGGCCGCCAGCACGTTGCTGATGTAGCCCTGGCCGCCCGGGCCGCCGCGCAAGCCCGAAGCCAAAGCGGTTCTTGGCAGGGTCGGTGAGCTTGATGGCCGCGTCGCGCAACTCGTCATAGGTCGTCGGCGGCGCAATGCCGGCTTCCTCGAACCAGTCCTTGCGGTAGTACATCCAGTCGACGAAGGCGAAGGCCGGCACGCCATAGACCTTGCCGTCCTTGCTGATCGTATCGAAGCGCGCATCGATGAAGTCGCCTCTGCGATCCCAGCCCTGAATACGATCCGTGAGATCGTTGAGAGCGCCCATCGCCAGCAGGTCGCCGAACCGCTCGGACGACACCATCGCCACGTCCGGCCGGCTGTCCGCAACCACGGCGGCCGTCATCTTGGCCATGTACTCGGGGTTCGGGATGTTCTCCTGCACGACATTGATGTCGGGATGCGCCGCGGCGAACAGCTTCATCACATCGTCGAGCCCGGCAAACTCTGACTGGCTGGTGAAGGTGTGCCAGTAGTTGATGGTCTTGGCCTGGGCCATGACACTGGTCGGCAGCAGCGCCGACGCCGCCAACGCGCCCGCCGCCCATCTTGAGAACAGAACGCCGGTCTAGTCTTGTAGTCATTTGGTAGTCCTCCCTTGATTGTCAATTGATGTCTGATAAACACCGCTCATGGATCAGCTCCAGACGGGCATCTCACCTCGATCTTTGGTGAGCGCGGTGCGGTCGAGTTCCGCCCAGTCGAACTGGTAGCCGATGCCGGGGCTCGTCGCTGACATTAAGATCGCCGTCGACGATGGCCAGCGGGCCCAGTTTGCTCAGCCCGTTGATCTGCTCCTCGTTCATGATCAACTGCTCGTAATAGTCGTTGTTGGAAATGGCGGCGCAAAGCTGGGCGTTCTCAAGGCCCATGCCGTGCACCTGTGCCCGCATGCCGAAGCTTTCGGACATGTGGGCGATCTTCATGGAGCCGGTGAAGCCGCCCTTATAGAAGGACGACACGCGCGTCATGTCGAGCGCCTTTGCCTCGATCCAGCTCGCCATGTTCCAGTGCACGCCGTCCGACGTCTCGGCCGCCAGCACCGGGATATCCAGCTTTATCGCAGAGCTTGGTGTAGGCGCCGAGGTAGAACTCGCGCATCGGCTCCTCGTACCAGAGGAAGCCCAGATCCTGGATCGCCTTGCCGAACTCGAGCGCCTCGACATAGTCCCAGCCGGCGGAGCCGTCGAACATCAGGTCGGCGTCCGGACCAACCCATTTGCGCAGGTTCGTCGAGAGTTCGATGTCGCGCTTCACGTCGCCCCAGGCATGCAGCTTGAATGCGGTGAACCCGAGATCGCGGCTCATCTTGATGTAGCGTTCGTACTCACCCATCGTCGGCCAGGTGACCGTCGATGCATAGGCAGGTACCTTGGGTCATAGCCGCCCAGCATCTGGTAGATCGGCATCCTTGCCTGCTGGGATTTCACGTCCCAGCACAGCATGTCGAGCATGCCGAGAGCCCGCATGTGGATTTCCTCGACCCGGTCGAGTCTCCCAGATCAGCTTCCACATCCGCTCGGTATTGAGCGGGTTCTCGCCGATGAACTCATGGTAGCGCCGGCGCACCAGATCGATCACCGCTTCGCCGCGATTCGATCTCGAAGGCGCCGAAAGACCGCGTGTCGGTCTCCATGCGGATCACGGCCTTGCGCGGCTTCGTGCCTCGCGGAATATCGCCGTGCGAACCCGGCAGCCCGTCGCGCCAGATGAACTTGGGGCCCGGTTCAGCCTCAACCAACCACGCAGTGAACCCGGTGATCTTCATTCTTGTCTCCACCCGCGGTCTTGGAAGGGCAGTAGTACCGCCGTTCGCCGCTTCCGCTGGCTGACCGGAGGTTCGGGCAAAAACGCCTCACCCAACTTCCAACCGATCCCAGCTTTGAGATATTATTGATGGGCAATGATGTATCAGGTCAAGCCGCAAAACCGGAAGGAGACGATTTGTAGCTGCCAGATGCAGCAGCGACGCCGGCCATGCGCCCCACACGACTGCTGCTAAATGGCCGGGAGAACAATGGATTGCCAGATATTTCAAAACGCCTCGCTGGTATGCTAGCGTCTAGTCAGTTCAGCGATTTCGTTCACCGGTGAAAATGCCCGACGAAGACCACCACACCAATGAAGGCTATCAGCGCTTCCGTGAGGCCCTGCAGAGCGGCAAGCTGGAAGCCGGGATGGTGGTCACGCAGAACGAGCTCTGCGACCTCCTGCAGATCTCCCTGTCGCCCCTGAGAGAAACGCTGGTGCTGCTCGAGGAGTTCGGGCTGGTCGAGATCAAGCCGCGGACCGGCATCCGCATCATCTACCCGGAGGTCGCCTTCATCCGCGAGAACTATCAGTTCCGCATCATGATCGAGGTGTCCGCCCTCAAGACCTTCGGGGACAATGTCACCGAAGAATGGCTGGCCAACATGCGCGGGCGCCATGAAGAATGCCGCCGCGAACTGCGCGGCAACGGGCCGTTTGAGGACGCCCAGGCACACATCATCGCCCTCGACCGCAAGATGCACCGCGATATCGTCGAGGCATTGGAGAACCGCGCCATCATGGCGACCCATATGCGGCTCCAGGAGAACATCGGCATGGCCCGCAGGGTACACCAGCGCTCGATCTTCCGCGCGCAATTGGTCGACACCGTAGATGAGCACATGCGCGTCATCGCCTGCCTCGAACAGGACGACGTACCGGGGGCTATTGCAGCCCTCGAAGCGCATTTTAGAGCCTCAACCCACCGGACCTTTGCCGCCTAGCAGGAGCGGCAGTCAGGCCGCGGCCGAGTCGTCCACCATGGCTCCGGGCCCCGGAATTGCCCCAGCCGGGCACTTTCCCAGGATGATCATGCCGAGGACCTCATCCTTGGTCACGTCGTGAACGTCCGCGGTTCCAACCACGCGGCCGTTCTTCATCACCGTGACACGGTCGGCAAGATCAAACACGTCATGGATGTCATGGCTGATCAGGAAGATGCCGATGCCCTGCGCCTTCAGCTGCTTGATCAGTTCGCCGACCTGCGCCGTCTCCTGCGGGCCGAGCGCCGCAGTGGGCTCGTCCATGATCAGGATGCGCGCATTGAAGTGAATGGCGCGGGCAATGGCGACCGACTGGCGCTGGCCGCCAGAGAGTGATTTCACCGGATCCTTGAAGCGGCGGAAGTTGGGGTTAAGCCGCCCCATTACCTTGCGGCACTCCGCCTCCATGGCGATGTCATCGAGCGTGCCCCAGCGCGTCCGCAATTCGCGGCCGAGATAGAGATTGGCGGCAGCATCGACGTTGTCGGCCAGCGCCAGCGTCTGGTAGATCGTCTCGATGCCGAGCGCCTTGGCGTCGCGCGGGATTGTTGATCTCGGCCGGCCTGCCGTCGACTGAAATGCTGCCCGCATCACGCTTGTAGGCACCCGAGAGGACCTTGATGAGGGTCGACTTGCCGGCGCCGTTGTGGCCGAGCAGTCCGACGACTTCGCCCGGATAGAGATCGATGCTCGCGTGGTCGACCGCCTTGATGCCGCCGAAGGCGATCGAGACGTCGCTGCATCTCGACCAGCGGGGCGCCGCGATCGGGCGGCGGTGCCGGCCGACATTGATTCCACTGTCATCATTGCCTCCCTACTTCACCCGCCGCCGGTAGACCTGGTCGACGAACACCGCCAGCACCAGAACGAACCCGACCACGATGTTGGTGTAGGCAGAATCGACGTTGAGCAGCGCCATGCCCGACTGCAGCGATTGCATCAGCAGGGCGCCGACAATGGCGCCGTAAATCGTGCCGATGCCACCCGCCAGCGACGTACCGCCGATGACAGCGGCGGCGATGACATAGAGTTCATTCAGCGTGCCAAGCGCAGTGGTCGCTGCATCGAGGCGGGCCGACGCGATGATCGCCGAAACGCCGACCAGCGCCCCCATCAGCGTGAACACCATCACGGTCAGTCGCTTGGTGTTGATGCCGGCCAGTTCCGCCGCCTCGGGATTGCCGCCGGTCGCAAACACATAGCGGCCAAACCGGGTGCGCCGCGCGATGAAGGTCATCGCGATGCCGACCGCGAGGGTGATCAGCACCGGAATGGGATAGCCGGTCTGAAAGCTCAGGCCGTCGAGGCAGTTCACCACCTTGTCGGCCGGCCATGCAGATGGCGAGGCCGTCCCGGTTTTCGATCCCCGGCGGGATCGGGATGTTGTTTTCGACCGCAAAGCGCTCCGCGACGCGCGGCGGCCAGAGGTAGGAATTGACGACCGCCGTCGTGCCCAGCACCGCCGCGCAACCGACAATACCGGTGAAGAATCTCGGCCCATACCGGCTTCGGAGTGAAGTTGAAGCGGATGCGCCGTCGCCGCGCCAGCGAAGACGGCGATGCACGATGGACGATGCACGCCACCGCAGCCAGCGCCCAGCTCCACAGCGGCCCGATCGACGCCAACGGTCCATTGCCGCCGATCAGCTTGAAGGTCTTGTCCATGGGCGCCACGGTGACGCCGCTGGCGATCAGGAACGCCGCGCCGCTGAAGGCGATCAGGCCGCCCAGCGTGACGATGAAGCTTGGGATCTGCCCGTAGGCGATGAGGAAGCCGTTGAACGCGCCGATCGCGGCGCCGAGCGCCAATGGCAAAGACCACGGCGATGATCCAGATCGCCGGGATGGCCGACGCCCAGCATCGGACCGAGGTCGAACACCTGCAGCACGCCGGTCGCCACGGCGACGACGCTGAGCATCGAGCCGACCGACAGGTCGATCTGGCGCAGTACGATGACCAGCACCATGCCGGTGGTCATCACCGCGATCGTCGAGGTCTGGACCAGGAGAATCCACAAGTTGCGCGGCGTCAGGAATGAGCCGCCGAAAAGGCCGCCGCTGCCTGGGCGCAGGATGCCGCTGATCGACATCGAAGCCGACCCAGATGATCAGCAGCGCGCCGAGCATGCCGAGCATGCGGGTATCGATTTCGGCGGCCCGCACCAGCCGCTGCACGATGCCTTCGTTGCTTGCGGCCGGATCCGCCGGCATTGGATTGCGTTGCCATGCCCCACCCCCTGGCCGTTCGTTGCGGCCATTATATCCGTCGAGCGGCGGACTGCGTGCCGCTGCCGGCGCTGCAGGCTATTGTCGCAAGAAGAAGGCCGCGCCACCCGGCTTGGGCGGCGCGGCCTGAATTATTCAGGTCAAATCAGACCGAGTCGATCAGCAAGCCGGGACCGAACCAGCGGCAACGCCAGCGCAGGCCTGTTCCTTGGTGATGTGACCGGCATCGATCGCCACCTGGATGTTGTCCTTGGTGATCGGTGTCGGGGCGAGCAGGATCGCGTTCATCTCAACGCCCTTCTTGCCGCCGCTAGAACTTGGCAACGCCTTCGATGGTGGTCGGATCGGCGCCGTCGGCGAGCGCGAGAGCGGCATTGGCCGCCAGCGTGCCGAGGTCGGTCGAGTTCTTCCACACCGACACCAGCTGCGTGCCGAGGGCAACGCGGTTGATGGCGGCGAGGTCGCCGTCCTGGCCGGTGACCGGAACCGTCCCGGCAAGACCCTGCGCATCGAGCGCAGCCACCACACCCGAGGCCATGCCGTCATTCTCGGACAGCACGGCGTCAACGCCATTGTTGGTCGAAGTCAGGCACTGCTCCATGTTCTTCTGGGCATTGTCCGGCTTCCAGCCGTCGGTGAAGGTCTCGCAGACATTGGTCACCTTGCCCGAGTCCATGGCGTCCTTGAGCACTTCCATCTGGCCCTGGAACAGGAAGGTGGCGTTCGGATCGCCCTTGTCGCCCTTGATGAAGGCATAGCGGCCCTCGGGCTTAACCTTGAGCATTTCCTTGGCCATGATGCGGCCGACGCCGACGTTGTCGAAGGTGATGTAGAGTGCGCTCGGATCTTCGAACTGCACGTCGTAGGCGATCGACTTGATGCCGGCGTCGTTGATCTTCTGGATCGACGGCAGGATCGCGTCGGAGTCGAACGCGACCACGAGGATCACATCGACCTTCTGCGAGATCAGGCTCTCGATATCGGCTGCCTGCTTCTGCGCCGAACCCTGAGCGTCGGTGGACACATAGGTGTCGCCGGCGGCTTCGACCACAGCCTTGATAGCGGCTTCGTCGGTCTTCCAGCGCTCTTCCTGGAAAGTCTTCCAGGACACGGCGATGGTCTTGCCGGCGGCCATGACGGCCGTCGAAGTGGCGCTCATCAGCAGAGCGCCGGCAAGCAGAGTCAGTACCTTAAGTTTCATTGTTTGGTCCTCCCGGGAACTTCAAATCAGACAGGCGCTCCAAGCATGGATCGAAACGGACCAACCGTCATTGCGCAGTCTTCCGCCGCGTCCTGCTTTACGCACCTCACGAACGCTTTCTAGCAACTGTGCGGGCGAGTCAATTGAGATTCTGCGCTCTCTGACCAAGTTGGGTATTGAGTCAATCCCTACTTATTGCTCATGCATTGACCCAAAGGCCGCAATCGGCAAGAAAAAAGACCAATTGGACGCCATCGAGATCAGCGGAAGGAGGAATCCGCCGTATCGAAGGGAGGGGATCATGCCTGTTTGGTATCGAATTCGCAGGCTCGCTGCAGCAATCGGCCTGGTTTTGACGGCGGTATCGTCGTCGGCGCTGGCAGCGTCTCCGCAAGACGTGATCCACAATTGGTACGGGCTCATGCTTGAGCTTGTCCGCCACACCGCAACCTACTCGCCGCCGGTCGCCAGCCGCACCTTCGGCTATCTCGGCGTCACCGCGTTTGAAGCCGTGGCGACCGGATCGGATGCTCTCACCTCGCTCGCCGGCCAACTCAACGGACTGAGGCCGGTGCCGCAGCGCGAACCCGGGCAAACATACGATGAGGCAGTCATTCTTGACGCAGCGCTGGCGGCGGCGATCAGCAGCTACTTCGACAACACCGGCCCACCGGACAACGGGCCATTGCCGCGGCCAGGAACAAATGGCGGACGCTGGCGGTCGCCGGCGTGCCCGATGATATCGTCAAGCGCAGTGAGGCATATGGACAGTCCGTCGCCGCTCACATCTTCGACTGGTCGAGAAACGATGGTGGCGCCGTCGTCACCAATATGGGATTCCCCGAGAACTACGTCCCGGCCACGGGCGACGACAAATGGGTGCCAACAAGCCTCGTCGCGCAACAGCAGGCACCGCTCCTTCCTGAGTGGGGCAATAATCGTCCCTTCGCGATGCCCACGGGGGCAACGTGCGCGCTTCCGGCGCCGATCGCCTATAGCAGCGATCCCGCCTCTGACTTCTACAAGGAGGCGATCGAAGTCTACGATACGGTGAAGAACCTGACGCCCGAAATGGCGGCCACAGCGCGCTTCTGGTCGGACGACCCGATGCTCTCGACCACCCCGCCGGGGCACTGGTTTTCCATCGCTTTGCAGGTGTCCACGCGGCAGCAATTGTCGCTCGACGACACCGTTGACCTGCTTGCCCGGCTTGGTGTGGCTTCCGCCGACGCGTTCATCGGCTGCTGGCACGACAAATACGTCTACGACCTTGTCCGCCCGGTGACCTATATCAGGCGCCTGATCGATCCCAAATGGGAGCCGATCCTCATCACCCCGCCGTTCCCGGAATATCCGAGCGGCCACAGCACTGCCTCCGCCGCCTCCGCCGCCGTGCTGACGGGGTTCTTCGGCGACAATTTCGCCTTCGAAGATACGACGGGCAGCCGTGACGGACTGAACGCCCGCAACTTTTCGAGCTTCAACGCGGCGGCCAACGAGGCAGGCATATCCCGTCTATATGGCGGCATTCATTTCCGCGCCGCCATAGATCGCGGACTTGGGCAGGGCCGCTGCATCGGGGCCTACGCGGTCGCCCTGAAGACGAGGAGATAGGTGATGCGCGTGCGAAACTGGTCGATCGCCTTGTTTGCAATCGCCGTGCTGGGCGCCAGCGGCCCGACGCTGGGCGATGGTGTGACCGTGCCGAAATTCGTCGATGAAACGGCCAGTGCCGGGATCAACACGGTGTATGCGGGCGACTGGTTCTTCATCGTCGGCGGTGGTGTTGCGACGTTCGACTGCAACGCCGATGGCTTTCCCGACCTGCTGCTCCCCGGAGGCGCAGGTTCCGCCCAGCTGTATCGCAATGCGAGCACCGTCGGGGGACCGCTGAAGTTCGTCCCCTGGCAAAGCGGACTTGAACTCGACAGCGTGTCCGGCGCCTACCCCCTCGACATCGACAGCGACGGCATCATGGATCTTGTCCTGCTGCGCGTCGGCGAGAACGTGGTGATGCGTGGACTGGGCAATTGCCAGTTCGAGCGCGCCAACGAACGCTGGAGCTTCGACGGCGGAGACGCCTGGTCAACGGCGCTGTCCGCGACCTGGGAGAAGGGCGCGTCCTGGCCCACGGTCGCCATCGGCAACTACATCGACCGCAATGAGGAAGTATCGCCCTGGGGGTCGTGTACCGAGAATTGGCTGCACCGGCCCCAGGCTTCGGGCACCGCATTCGCCCCGCCGTTTCCGCTTAAGCCGAGCTACTGCGCTCTGTCGATGCTGTTCACCGACTGGAACCGATCCGGAACACCATCCTGCGCGTCTCCAATGACCGGGAGTACTACGAGGGCGGACAGGAGCAGATGTGGAAACTGCTTCCCGGCGCGGACCCCGACGCTGCTCACTGAAGCCGATGGCTGGAAGCGCTTGCGTATCTGGGGCATGGGCATCGCGAGCTACGATCTCGATGGCGACGGCTACCCCGAATACTTCCTCACCAGCATGGCCGACAACAAATTGCAGGCGCTCGCCGCCCCGTCCGGTGATGGCAGCCCCAAGCCCGACTTCAAGGATATAGCCTTCGCCAAGGGGGTGACCGCGCACCGGCCCTATATGGGTACTGACCTGCGGCCGAGCACAGCCTGGCACGCTCAGTTCGACGACGTGAACAATGACGGGCTGGTCGATCTCTTCGTCGCCAAGGGCAATGTCGACCAGATGCCGGACTTCGCCATGGCCGACCCCGATAACCTCCTGCTGCAGATCGCCCGATGGCAAGTTCACCGAGGAAGGCGAAGCTGCGGGGATATCGGGCAACGGCGAAGTCGCGCGGCGCCGCACTCACCGACTTTAACATGGACGGCCTGCTCGACCTGGTGGTCACCAACCGCCGCAAGGATGCGCAGGTCTGGCGCAACGTTACCGCCGACGCCGGCAACTGGATCGAACTCGAGATCAAGCAGCCCGCGCCCAACGTCAATGCGGTCGGCGCCTGGCTCGAGGTCAAGCGAGGCGATGCCGTCATGCGCCGCGAACTCACCGTCGGCGGTGGCCACGCCGGCGGCCAGGCCGGCTGGTGGCATTTCGGGCTCGGCAGCGAAAAGGCAACAACCGCCAGCGTCGTCTGGCCCGATGGGACACGCAGCGAATGGACGGGGCTTGATGCCGGCGGCTTCTACGTGCTCGAGCGTGGCTCGCCGGCCAAACCCTTCACGCCTGGCGGCTGAGTTGACTGAAGTCGTCGCCTTCGATCCCCGATTTCATTCGCTCGTCCCGAGCAACGGCGCGCGCGTTCGAGTTCACGACGCCTGCGCCTTCACCGAGGGTCCAGTATGGTTTGGCGACCACCAACTGCTGTTGTGGAGCGACATTCCCAACAATCGCATCCTGCGCTGGACGCCGGATGGCCACGTCGGGGTGTTCCGGGAGGATTCGCATTTTGCCAACGGCAACACGCGCGATCGCGAGGGCCGGCTGGTGACCTGCGAGCATGGCGCAAGACGGGTGACCCGCACAGAGATCGACGGCAGCATCACCGTCATCGCCGATCGGTTCGAAGGCAACCGGCTCAATTCTCCAAATGACGTTGTGGTGAAATCCGACGGCTCGATCTGGTTCACCGACCCTGACTACGGCCTGCGGCAGAACCTGCCTGGAATCGCGCGCGAGCAGAATCACGACAATGTCTTTCGGGTCGATCCCGCCAGCGGCCGGATCAGCGCAGTCGTGTCTGACTTCGTTAAGCCCAATGGCCTCGCCTTCTCACCGGATGAAGCCATCCTCTACATCGCCGACTCGGCCGTATCCGACGATCCATCCCTGCCCTCGCACATTCGCGCCTTCCGCGTTGGCGACGATGGGACCCTCTCCGGTGGCGAGGTATTTGTGACCACGGTGGGAATCCCGGATGGGCTGCGGATCGATACCGACGGCAATGTCTGGACCAGCGCCGGACCCGGGGTGAACGTCTATACGCCGCGCGCGGAAGCGTTGGGGCGCATTGGCTTCGAAGTGGACGTGACCAACCTGACCTTCGGCGGAGTTGGCAGACGTCAGATTTTCGTCACCGCGGGCACGTCCGTCTATGCCGTCGACGTTCTGGCTGCGGGCGCGCAACGGCCCTGAGGGCACGTGTAGAAATCTCCAGCGGTGGCATTTGAACGCCGGGCTCCGCGTCGGAGGTTACCTCTCTTCCCCCAATGTGCCGGAGCAACTCCGCACGAACCAAGGGGGAATCGATGAGAGTACAGTCGAACAAGAATTCTGCCTGGCGCCATTTCGCCGGAACGCCGTCGACCTCAAGACGCTGTTTGCGTCCAACTGATCTCTCCCGCTGCGACCAACCAAGGGCGCTTCGGCGCCCTTTTTGTTGCCAGTCGCAAAGCCGGATCGAACACAATTCTTGTGTACGATATTCCAGCGGCGCAATGTGAACGTCAAAGCCGTGGCGGCAACCTACGATCACGGCGTGGTGTGTAAGTCCTTACGCACAAGGGAGGATACGATGAAATTCACGCTCGCCCGACAGGCGATACTGGCTGGCTGCCTACTCGCCGGCTTCACCGCGGCGATGACGGCACCGTCCATCGCCGCAGACAAGAAATACACGATCTACCTGAGCAACGGCCTGATCGGTAATGACTGGCTGCAGCAGATGCAGCGCTCCGCCGAGGTCGCCGCTTCCAAGGCGCCCCTCGCCGGTCGTGTCGATCTGCATATCGAGACGGTCGAAAACTCGGCCCAGGCGCAGATCAATTCGCTCAACAACATCATCGCTGCCAAGCCGGACGCGATTCTCGTCCATGCCGCTTCGCTCGATGCGCTCAATCCAACGATCGAGGCGGCCTGCGCCGCGGGGATCGTGGTCATCAGCTTCAGCCAGGTGGTGACTGCGCCGTGCCCCTATAAGCTCAACACCAACTGGGACAGCGTCAACCACGACATCCCGACCTGGCTCGCCAACGTTCTTGGCGGCAAGGGCAAGATCATCGTCGATCGCGGCCTTCCCGGCTCGCCGATCTCGGAAGCTTCCAACAAGGAGATCGAACGCGTGATGGCGCAGTTCCCCGGCATCGAGATCGTCGGCTGGTACACCTCCAACTACGCGCTCGGCGACGAACAGGCGGGCGTCGCATCGCTGCTCGCGGCCAATCCTGAAATCGACGGCA
The DNA here is from genome assembly GCA_963796775.1 of uncultured Alphaproteobacteria bacterium. GTDB lineage: Bacteria > Pseudomonadota > Alphaproteobacteria > Rhizobiales > Devosiaceae > Devosia_A. The sequence goes on from CAWCMZ010000007.1 coordinate 1,950,096, forward strand.
TCCTCACGGCCGGTTACGGCACCGGCGCCATCCAGGCGCTCAAGGACGCCGGCCGGCCGCTCGTTCCGATCGTGATGTTCGCCTACAACGGCTCGGCGACCGAATGCGCGACCGAGACAGAGCCGGGGCTCAAGTGCTTCATCTACACGCACCCGCCCTATCTGAGTGCCGAGGCGATCAAGCTCGCGGTCGACATCCTCGATGGCCACCCACCGGCCGACAAGACCGTGCTGGGTGACTATCCGCGGCTGACCACCGACATCGTCTCGGGCGACTTCTCGCCCGGGAGCGACCTGCGCAAGCTCGAAATCGGCGTCAACGTGTTCCCCGACCTGCCGCCCGGACTGGTGTTGCCTGCCAGCCCGGACTGGGTGAACATCACCGCTGAAGAAGCTGCGGGCACCGGCGGCTGACGCTGATGCACTGCGGCCCGGGTAGGAGATTGACGTGGCTTTGCTGGAAGCTGTTGGGGTCAGCAAGCGTTATGGCGGCATTCTCGCCCTGAACAATATGCACTTCGCCGCCGAGGGCGGCGAAGTGCACGCCATCCTCGGCGAGAACGGCGCAGGGAAGTCCACCTTCATCCAGATTCTGTCCGGCGCCGTCGCCGCCGACGAGGGCGAGCTCCGCCTCAAGGGCGCCGCCTACCGGCCCCGCAGTCCGCGCGAAGCGCGCGAGGCTGGCATCAGCCCGGTTTTCCAGGAGCTCTCGCTGATTCCGGATCTCACGGTCGCCGAAAACATCTTCTTCGGCATCGAGCAATTGTCGGCGCTTGGGCACCATCTCGCAGCGCGGACCTCAACCAGAAGGCCGAGGCGCTGTTCGAATCGCTCGGCCTTGCGCCCATGGCGCCGCACGTGCCGGTGCGGACGCTGTCGATCGGCGACCGTCAGCTCATCGAAATCGTCAAGGGACTGGCGAGCGACCCAACCATTCTCATCCTCGACGAAGCGACCTCGGCGCTGCTGCCCCGTGAGGTGGACTGGCTGCTCGGACAAGGCGCGCGAACGCGCCGCTGCGGGCAAGCTGGTGCTCTACATCTCGCATCGCATGGACGAGGTGCGGCGCGTTGCCGATCGCATCACCGTCCTGCGCAATGGCGAAACCGTCGGCACCGAAACCACCTCAGCGCTCACCGACGGCGACATCGTCTCCATGATGCTGGGGCGACGGCTCGACCGGCTCTTCCCTGAACGCAGCGCCACCGCCACCGAACGGATCGCGCTCAAGGTCACGGACTTGCAGGTGGGCCATCAATTGCGCGGCGTGAGTTTCGATCTGCGCGAAGGCGAAGTGCTGGGCGTCGCCGGGCTGCAGGGGCACGGCCAGCGCGAACTGTTCATGGCGCTGTTCGGCGCAGAACGCGCCGAGGGCAAGGTGGAGGTCTGGGGCCGCAAGGTCACCATCCGCGGACCTGCCCACGCGCTCTCGCCGGAGATCGGCATGGCGCTGCTGCCCGAGGACCGGCGCAATCAGGGCCTGCTGCTCGGCAAGCCCATTCGCGAGAATGTCGTGCTGGGCGCCTTCAAGCGAATCGTCAGACGCGGCCTGGTCGATCCGCGTGCCGAGCGCGCCTGGTCGAAGCGCGCAGCGGCGCAGCTCCACATCAAGGCCGATTCCATCGAGCAGGTCGCAGGCACGCTGTCGGGTGGCAACCAGCAGAAAGTGGTGCTGGCGAAGCTGCTCGCGACCGAGGCGAAGATCCTGCTGTTCTTCGATCCGACGCGCGGCGTCGATGTCGGCACCAAGGCCGAGATTTTCACGCTGATGCGCGATCTCGCGGCGCGCGGATTTCGCCATCCTGTTCTTCTCGACCGATCTCGCCGAACTCGCCAATGTCGCCGACCGCACGCTGGTGATGAGCTATGGCAGGATTGCGGCAACGCTCGAGGGCGAGGCGATGACCGAGGGCGCAATCCTCAGCGCCACACTGTCGCAAGGGGCCGCCGCATGAATTCCATCGCCGCGCTTGCGCGCCGCCATCTCTGGCTGCCGCCGCTCATCGTTCTGCTCCTGCTCGGCGTCGCCATCGGCATCATGCGGCCGAGCACCTTCGCCCTCGATCAGATCAACATCAAGGTCGCGGCCGCCATGACCCTGATCCTCATCGCGACGGGCGAGACCATCGTCGTGACCCGCGGCGGGATCGACCTTTCGATCGGCGGCATCCTCAGCCTGACGACCGCCATCTGCGCAACACGCGGCGATCCCGGGCCTGTCGAGTCGCTGTTCTGGATCGGCTTCGTGCTTGCGCTCGGTGCGGCGATCGGCGTGCTGAACGGCCTGATCATCACGTCTGGGAAGCTGCAGCCCTTCGTCGTGACGCTCGCGACCTGGTCGATCCTCGAGGGCTGTGCCCTGACCGTCCTGCCTGCCGAGACCAGCGGCGTTCCGCAGAGCTGGGTCGATCTCGAACATGCCATGCCCGGCGGCATCGGCGTGCCGATCATACTGCTCGGCGTGCTGATCCTCCTCTGGGCCTGGTTCAGCCGCACGCGCGTTCACAACGCCATCCGCGCCGCCGGATCGAACGAGCGCAGCGCCTATCTCAATCGCGTCTCGGTGCTCGGCACCAACGCCTGGGCCTATGGGCTTTCCGGCTTCTTTGCCGCTGCGGCGGGTCTCTATTTCAGCACGCAGACCGGCGCGGGCCACCCCACCGTCGGCACGCAATATGTGCTGCCGGCCATCGCTGCGGTGGTGATCGGCGGCACTAGCCTTGCGGGCGGGCGCGGCACGCTGATCGGCACCATCGTCGGCGCGTTCATCCTGACGCTGATCGGCGACGTGGTGTTCCTGCTCAAGCTGCAGAGCTATTGGCAATGGGTGATGTCCGGCCTCATCCTGATGCTGGTCGTCATCCTCACCGGGCTGACCGAGCAGCGTTCGATCGCAGGGTGGACGGCTCATGATGCGCTGGCTGACGTCTCCCAGCCCGATCCTTCTCGCCTATGCGCGCGGCGCTGCTGCTGTTCGTGCTGGTCAGCCTCTATTCGCCCGGCTTTGCCAATCCCGCCCATGTCGCGACGCTCATCACCCTTGCCGCGTTCATCGGCATCGTCGCCATCGGGCAGACGGTCGTCATCATCGGCGGCGGCATCGATCTCAGCGTGCCACTGGATCATGAACAGCGCCGCCATCCTGGTGACGGCGCTCGCGCATGGCCAGAACTTGCCGCTGATCTGGATCGTGCCGCTGATCCTCTCTCGGCTGCGCGGTCGGCGTGGTCAACGGCATCGGCATCGCGCTGCTGCGCGTGCCGCCCATCGTCATGACCATGTCGGTCAATGTCATCACCCAGGGGCTGCTGCTCATCGTCACGCGCGGCTTTCCGCCGCCGCTCGCGCCGCCGGCGCTGACCTTCGTCGCCGCCGGCAAGATCGGGCCGGTGCCGGTGATCCTGCTGCTCTGGGTCGTCCTGGCCGCGGTCGTGCGTTCTGATCGAGCGGCGCACCGCCTTCGGCCGCTACCTCTACGCACTGGGCTCCAACCGCACGGTCGCGACGCTCTCGGGCGTGCCGGTGGCCCGGACGACGATCACCGCCTATGCGATCAGCGGCACCACCGCCGCGCTCGCGGGCATCCTGCTCACCGGCTACAGCCGCCAGGCCTATCTGGGCATGGGCGATCCCTATCTCTTCACCTCGATCGCCGCCGTCGCCATCGGCGGCGCCTCGATCCTGGGCGGCACCGGCTCCTATCTCGGCACCATCGCCGGGCGCGCTGGTGCTGACCATCCTCACCGGCTTGCTGCCGATCTTCCGGCTCGATGCCGGGGCGCTCAAGATCATCTACGGCCTCGTCATCCTGCTCGCCGTGTTCATCGCCGCGCCGTCGCTGCGCGACCTGTTTCAGGCGACGATGCAGGCACGCGATGTGCACTTTTTTCCAGCGGCGCTTCGTGAACGTCACCGCCGGAATGCCGCGATAGCCTTTGCGAACAATGACATCCGGACACCAAGGTTCGGAGTTGGGGAGGATCAGCCAACATGCCGCAAAGCGGCACCCTTCGACTATACGCGGCGAGAGCATACACGCGAGATTTCCTTCCCGCTGGGCGGCATCGGCACCGGCTCGATCGGCCTGTCGCGGCGGCGGCCGGCTGATCGACTGGGAAATCCTGAACCGGCCCGCCAAGGGCATCACCAACGGACTGAGCCATTTCGCGGTGAAGGCCGAGCAGGACGGCAAGGTGCTCGACGCCCGCATCCTCAACGGTCCCTATCTCGGCAATCGCACCGGCGACTTTCCCGCCGACACGTCGCGCAATTTCGGCTTCGGCGCGCGCCGCGACTCCCTGGCCGGCATGCCGCACTTCAAGTCCAACAGCTTCGACGGGCGCTTCCCGGTTGCACGGCTCGACTTTCAGAGCGACGCAGTTCCCCGGCGACGTGTGCGCTGACCGCCTTCAACCCGTTCATCCCGCTCAACGACCGCGATTCGAGCATCCCGGTCGCGATGTTCGAGATCGCCTTCACCAACCCGACCGACGCCGAGATCACCTACACGCGCCGTCGGCGTGGTCGGGCATGGCCTGCACCCGCCCACCAAGGCGCGCCGCGTCAATCGCAAGGGCATGACCGGCGTCAAGGTGATGACCGACGAGCCCGACACGGCGTCGCCCGAACTATGCCGAGATCGTCCTCGCCACCGACAGCCCGACGACCAGCCGGCAGACCCATCTTTATCGCGGGCACTGGTTCGATGCGCTCGAGGTCTACTGGAAGGACCTGCAACCGCCCCGGCCCGTTTGCCGACCGCGACTACGGCACCAGCCGACATGGCGGGCGGCATGGGCCGCAACCGCGATTCAGCAGTCTCGTCGCGGCGCACGTCGTCGTGGCGCCCGGCGCGACCGAGACCGTGCGCTTCGCGCTCTCCTGGTACGCGCCCAACTTCCGCAAATACTGGATCACGCCGGTCTGGCACTTCCGCCAGCCTTCTGCCGCCGTCGGGCAGTGGAAGAACTGGTACGCCACCGAATGGACCGGCGCCGAGACCATCGCCGCCGAGGTTCTCGCGCGCTGGAACGAACTGCGCGACGAGACCTTCGCATTCCGCGACGCGCGTCTATGGTTCGACCCTGCCGGCATCGGTGATCGATGCGGCCGCCGCCAACTCTCGCATCCTCAAGTCGCCGACGACGCTGCGGCTCGAGGACGGCACGTTCTATGGCTGGGAAGGCTGCCACCCGACCGCCGGGTCGTGCGAGGGCAGCTGTACCCATGTGTGGAACTACCAGCAGGCGCTGCCCTTCCTCTACCCCGCGCTGGAGCGCTCGATGCGCGAGGCCGACTACAAGTACAACCTCAACCCGGCGGGCGGCCTGAGCTTCCGCCTGAGCCTGCCGCTCGGCACCAACTACGACGACCGAGCGGCCCTGCGCCGATGGTCAGTTCGGCAACATCCTCAAGCTCTACCGCGACTGGAAGCTGAGCGGGCGACACGGACTGGCTGCAAGCGGCTGTGGCCCGCGGCAAAGCGCAGCATCGAATACGCCTGGAGCCCCGACAATCCGGATCGATGGGATCCGGAGCAGACCGGCGTTCTATGGGGGCGGCAGCACCACACCCTCGACATGGAGCTGTTCGGCCCCAACTCGTGGCTCACCGGTTTCTACCTCGGGCGCGCTGAAGGCCGGCGCCGAGATGGCCGAGGCGCTTGGGGAGGCGCGACACCGCCGACACTCTACCGCGGCATCTATCAGCGCGGCCGCGGCATGGGTCGACCAGAACCTGTTCAACGGCGAGTATTTCGCCCAGCAGATCGATCTGTCCGACCGAGCGATCCTCGCGCCCTTTATGCAAAAGGCGAGAAGTCGCAGGCGTCCTTGGCGATACGGTCGAGCAGCTCTACTGGAGCAGCGAACACAAGCGAACTCAAGTATCAGCTCGGCGGCGCCTGCCTGATCGACCAGGCGCTCGGCCAGTGGCATGCCGAGCTCTACGGGCTGGGCGATATCCTCGATCGCGAGAAGGTCGCGACGAGCCTCAGGTCGATCTACGCCAACAATTTCGTGACGGCTGGGCGACATCTACAATCCCTGCCGGGTGTTCGGGATCGACGATGAATCGGGCACGGTTATCGCAACCTGGCCCGACGAAGCCACCAAGCCCGCGGTGCCCGTTCCCTACGCGCAGGAGACCATGCACGGCATGGAGTACGCATTCGGCCAGATGCTGATGGCCTATGGTATGGTCGCAGAAGGCGTCAAGCGTTACGGCGGGCGTACGCGACCGCTATGACGGCGCCAAGCGCAATCCCTGGAACGAGATCGAATGCGGTTCTAATTATGCGCGTTCGATGGCCAGTTGGGGCGCTGATCCCTGTGCTGTCTGGATTTAGCTTCGACGCCGTGCGGGGCCATATCGGCTTTGCGCCGAAGCTGCAGACGAATGGTGCGTTCCGCAGTTTCTGGTCGGGGGCAAATGCCTATGGCACCGTCGAGATCGGGGACGGCCGGTTGACACTGCACCTGCTTGGCGGCGCGCTTCAGCTTCAGAGCCTCGGGCTGCCGCGGAGAAGATGGGGCCGCGGCGTCGGCCCGCCTCAATGGCGGAGCAATCCCGGTGGAACGGGGTGACAAGAGGGCAATCTTCGCCAGCGTCGATCTCAATGCCGGCGACGTACTGGACCTTGACGTTCCGGGTCTCGGTTTGCGGGCCCTGCCGGAACTTGCTAGTCTCTAGCTGGGCGTGCGGTCGTCTATGTGGGGAAGGTACTGACTCGTGATCGGATCGTTGTCTGCTCGGCCAGCAGCCGACTTTCAGTGGTGCGGATTTCGGCATCCCCGAGATCGCGCTGTTCGGCTATTATCAGTTTCGCAGTGCAGTCCCGACGTCCGATTCCTGGGAGGAGCACGACGGTATCGAAATTCTCTTCATGCAGTCGGGCGAGGCCTGCTGGGACCTGCCTGACGACCATTTTTCGATGGCCACAGGCAGCCAGGCGCTCATCATTCCCGCCCGGGCGCCGCCACCGCATCTCCAACGGCGTCTACACGCCATGCCGCCTGTTCTGGGTGGTGTTCCAGTCCAAGGGCTGAGGCTATTCGGGTGGCACGGCTCTTCCTCGGCCAGCGAAATCGAGGCCCTGTTCGATATGGCCGGCAATCAGGAGCGTCCGGTCGATCTGCCCGAGGGCCCGCGCCGCACACTTGGAGAGCTGTGCTCACGGCTCACCGACGAGCGCCTGATGATCGGTTCGACGCCAATGATGGCCGAGGTGCGCTCCAAGCTCTATTCCTCCGTGACCTCGCTATGGGAGGTCTGCAGCAGTGGCCGGAATTCCGGCGAGCAAAGCAGGCTGGTGCGCCAGGCAGCGACACTTCTGCGCGAGGGCGCCGAGGAGGATGACTGCGCCGACAAGGACGAAAGCATCGAGGACGTGGCCCGGCAACTCGGCTATGGCAAGAGCCGGCTCTACAGCCTGTTCACCCGCGAAGTCGGGATGGCGCCCAACGACTACCGGCAGCGCATCCGCATCAAGCGCTGCTGCGAGAAGCTGGTCAAGGGCGGGGACTCCGTCACCGCCATCGGCTCGATGGCGGATTCCACAGCTCCCAGTATTTCTCGCGCGTGTTCAAAAAATACGTTGGGGTGACGCCGACCGAATACCGCCAGCTCTTCCGCTCGCACTAAGCACTGCAATACCCTCTTCACCGACGCCTTTTAGGTGTTCGGGCGGAACGTCATCCGGTCGAGCAGGCGGTCCTTCTTGAACACCTGATGGTAGACGGCTGCTCCCAGGTGAAACGCAATCAGCAGCATCAGCGCAAATCCTCCAGCGAGGTGCACGAGCATCGGAGGGTACTGCCCGAAGTCCGGCAGAGCGTCGCCGGAGCCGAAGAACAGCACACCGCCAGCGCCGGACAGGATGAGCAGCGCCAGGCCGCTGGTTCCCATCAGGACAACGAGCACGTAGAGGCCGACATGCACGAGACGCGCCGCGAGCGCCTGCCAGCGCGGTACTCCCCCAGCTTCTGCTGGGCGGCGATCGAAGAAGATCCAGACAATCCGTACGATAGTCAGCGCCAGCGTGAAAATTCCGAGCGGCACATGTAGGCGCAATAGCATCGCCTTTTGCACGGGATCGTCGATACGCGCCGCCGTCAGGCCGATGCCAAGCAGCACCAGAACGGCGAGCGCCGAAACCCAGTGCAGGGTGATTGCGACGCCGCCATATCGATCAGTACTGCCTTTCAAAGCCATCGAGGAAACCCCTTGTGATCACGACGACACTGCTCTTATATAGCTTACGATCTATCTACATTGCAAGCTATATAAATGAGTCATGATGCTTCTGTCGGCTATCTGATGAATCGCGCGGCTCGCCTGATGCGACGATTGGCCGATCGTCGCCTGAAGCCGCTGGGCCTGTCGTCGGGGCACCTTGCAGTCCTGACAGCGTTCATCGATCATGCTGAACTGTCGCAGAAGTCGCTAACCGAGCTGGCGGCAATCGAGCAGCCGACTATGGCCTCGACGCTCGCCCGCATGGAGCGGGACGGCATCATTGAGCGGCGCCCGGACCCTCTAGACGGGCGAAGTGAACTCATCTCCCTGACGCGGGCAACCCGAGGCAAGATGCCCGCAATCCAGTCGATCATTCACACCATGAACGAAGACGCGCTGCGCAACCTGCCCATCACGGACCGGGCAAAGTTCCGCCGGTCGGTCGGCACGGTAATCCAGTCTCTGGACGCGCTGCTGGACGGAGATGATCCTGAATTGTAGTAGGCAGCTGAACGAGGATTCTGCCCCGTCCCTGGGCGCCCTTCTCACTCGCGACGAGGTACATCAAGAGCAGATCTATCTAGAACAAACTTCTAGAGTTCCTGCTGCCCTGCCGCGCGGAGGCACAGCCCACCGCTGACGCCGCGCCGGGGATCACTCCTGCCGGGTGTCGCTGCTGCTGGCGAACCTGACCGCGATTTCTCTGCCGCTGCTTCGGACGATCAGGCACCGGACGGCCGGTTGGCCATCCATCAGCAGGTCGAACTCAGGTGGAATGCCGATGACAGACTCAACCCGCAGCAACGCGCCAGTTGGGGCAAGATTTCTGACGGTACAGGAAATCGTAGACCGTCCATCGTTGAGGACGATGCGCCCAGCCTTCAGAACACGACGCCTCGTAGAGCTTCTGCGTTCCTCCATTTTCCGATCCTCTGCCTCTGGAAGAATCCCGGCGCGCCTCGCGTGGGCACCGGGGCGCCAGCGAAGTTGCCTATTCAGGAGATTCGCATACTACTCCAATCCGAGCACACCTCAATTGACCTCGCGATTCTGGGCGTATCCGTGCAGGCGTGACGGCTGGACGGAATGCTGGTTTCCATGTGAGGATATATTTTTCGGCGGATTATGATGACCTACTGGCTTGCTTCATGAAGAAGATTGCCCTTGTGACTGGCGGAGCGGGCTTTCTCGGTAGCCACGTCTGCGAAGAGTTCCTGAAACGGGGCACTCAGGTCGTTTGCTTTGATAACCTGCTGACCGGTCATCGGCGAAATATCGACCGGCACATTGGCAATTCGCTCTTCAGCTTTGTCGAGGGGGATGTGCGGGACGAACTTCCCCCCGGACCATACGACGAGATATGGAACCTGGCCTGCCCGGCATCCCCGCCGCACTACCAACGAGATCCCGTGGGAACGATGATGATCAACGTCGTGGGTATGCGGAACGTTCTCGAACTCGCCCGCCAGACCGGTGCGAAGGTCTTCCAGGCTTCGACCAGTGAGATCTACGGTGACCCTGAAGAACATCCGCAGGTTGAAGCCTACCGCGGTGCGGTCAACAGCATCGGGCCGCGCGCTTGCTATGATGAAGGCAAGCGCGCCGCCGAGACCCTCTGCTTCGACTTTCAACGCATGTATGGCGTCGTCGTCCGCGTCGCGCGAATCTTCAACACCTATGGCCCGCGCATGGACCCGTTCGATGGCCGCGTGGTGTCCAACTTCATCGTGCAGGCACTTCGCGGAGAGCCGCTCGAGATTTATGGTGACGGCTCGCAGACGCGATCCTTCTGCTATCGCGACGACCTGGTCAGAGGGTTTTTCAGCCTGATGGCCAACGACCAGGCCATCGAAGGCCCGATCAACCTGGGAAATCCGATCGAGTTCACAGTGCGCGAACTTGCGGACCTCATCATCGAGATGACCGGCTCCAGATCGACGCTCGTGCAGCGCCCATTGCCAATCGACGATCCGCGACGGCGTTGCCCGGACATCTCCCTAGCTCGCGAACTGCTGGATTGGACGCCGACAGTATCGTTGCGCAGCGGACTCGAAAAAACCATCGCCTACTTCACCGAGACCGAGGCGTCGGCCGACCGCAGGGGCGTCGCTTGACCAGCAAGGTTGATCTGATCGCCGGCTGCATAGCCGTTGACGCGTGCGGAGATATAGGATGAGCCGTACTATTGCGATGATCGGTACCGGATATGTGGGGCTGGTGACTGGCGCCTGTTTCGCCGAGATCGGCCATTCGGTGGTGTGCATCGACAATGACGCGAAAAAGATCGAGATTCTGCAGTCTGGGCGCCTCCCCATCTACGAGACGGGTCTCGACGAACTCGTTGCGCGCAATGTCGCCTCGGGACGTTTGAGCTTCAGCACCAATATTGCTGCAAGCGTCAAAGGCCGTGACGCGGTCTTCATCTGCGTTGGAACGCCCTCCGATCATACCGGCCGCGCCAACCTCGACTACGTCTACGCCGCCGCAAGCGAAGTGGCCGCCGCCCTTGATGGCTTTGCGGTGGTGGTGACCAAATCGACGGTCCCGGTGGGAACCAATCGCCGCGTCTCCGAGCTGCTAAAGAATAATCTGCGCGCCGGCGCAACCGTTGCGGTTGCCTCCAACCCTGAGTTTCTGCGCGAGGGCTCCGCTATTGTCGACTTCATGGAGCCGGATCGCATTGTGATCGGAGTTGAGGACCCGCGCGCCGCCGAGATCATGCGAGCCATCTATGCTCCCCTGACCAACACCGCCACCCCCTTGGTTGAAACCGGCATCGAGACCGCCGAGATCATCAAGTACGCCGCAAATGGCTTCCTCGCCGTCAAGTTGAGCTTCATCAACGAAGTGTCCGATCTCTGCGAAGCCGTCGGAGCGGATATCGAAATGGTCTCCCGTGGCATTGGCCTCGACCGGCGCATCGGCTCGGCTTTTCTGAAGGTCGGCCCAGGCTGGGGCGGCTCCTGCTTCCCCAAAGACAGCCAGGCCCTTCATGCGACTGCGCAGGACGTGGGCATTCCGGTGCGGATCATCGAGGCAGCTATCGAAGCCAACACGTCACGCAAGAAGGGCATGGCGCGCCGCATCGTCAACGCCTGTGGCGGCAGCGTTGCCGGCAAGAAGGTGGCCATCCTTGGATTGACCTTCAAAGGACAGACCGACGACATGCGCGACAGTCCCTCGCTGGATATCCTGCCCATGCTGCATGATCAGGGCGCACGTGTGCACGCCTTCGACCCTGCCCGGCCGCCGGACGCGCCGAAACTCTTGCCGCAGGTGGTTATGGAGGATGATCCGCTGTCCATGGTCAAGGATGCGGACGTGCTTGCCGTGGTGACCGAGTGGAAGGAATTCCGGGCCTACGATCTCGCCAAACTGGCCGCTGCCATGAACAGCCCTGTCATGGTGGATCTCAGGAATCTCTTCACAGCAGAGGAAGCCCTGAGGGCGGGATTCAAGGCCTACTACGGACTGGGGTCGGCCGTCCCCGCCTACGGCCAGAGGCGGCTCAGCGACGCCGACAGCCGGCTCAAGGTTGTGAAGACAGTACGCTGATCCCCGCCTGGGGCCAGAGTGAACAATGCGCTATGATTTCGTCATTGTGGGCGCAGGATTCACCGGCGCGGTGCTTGCCGAACGGTTGGCCAGTCTGGGCGACCGGAAAATTCTCGTCATCGACCGGCGCGATCATATCGGTGGCAACGCCCGTGACCGGCGAAACGAGCATGGTGTGCTCTATCACGAGTACGGGCCGCACATCTTCCATACCAACGCACCCCAGGTGGTTGAGTACCTCTCCCGCTTCACCGAATGGACGCCATACGAGCATCGTGTGGTCGGACTGGTGGATGGACGGCTGATTCCCATCCCCTTCAATCTCACCTCTCTTGCCATTCTCTTTCCGCCTGCCAGGGCGCAGATCCTGGCCGAGCGGCTGATCGCCACCTACGGCATGGAGCAGAAGGTACCGATCCTGAAGCTGCGGCAAAGTCCTGACGAGGAGTTGCGGAAGCTCGCAGAATTCATCTACCGCAACGTCTTTTACACTTACACCACCAAACAATGGGGGCTGACGCCGGAGCAACTCTCGCCCTCCGTCACGGCCCGCGTACCGGTGCACATTTCCTACGACGACCGCTATTTCCAGGACAGCTTCCAGAGCATGCCCGCCAAGGGCTACACGGCGCTGTTCGAGCGCCTGCTCGACCACCCCAACATCACGCTGGAACTCAGCACTGAATACCGTGACATCCAGGGACGCTTGGGCCACAGCCCGCTCGTCTACACCGGAGCGATTGACGAGTATTTCGGCTACGCGCTTGGTGCGCTTCCCTACCGCAGCCTGCGCTTCGACTTTCAGACCTACCGCCAGCACCGGCACCAGCCAGCTGCCCAGATCAACTACCCCATGAGCCACGACTTCACCCGCATCAGCGAGATGGGTCACATGACGCAGGAATGGGGAGACGTCACCACAGTCGCAATCGAGTATCCGCAGCCGCACATCCCCGGCGTCACCATCCCCTACTATCCCATCCCGCGCGACGAGACCCGCGCGTTGCACAAGCGCTACCTCGCGCACGCGGCAGCAGAGGCGCCAAACGTCACTTTTGCCGGGCGGCTGGGAGACTACCAATACTACAACATGGACCAGGCCGTCGCGAGCGCATTGGTCCTCGCCGGCAAGCTGCTGGCGAGGTGACTGTCGACGCGGCACGGCCGACCCTGTCGATCTCCGCCGCGTGTGCTCATGCTGCTGTCGATGGCACGGCGCGAGATGTTCTCCTCGTCACAGATTAGGCAGCTGGCGCAGGCCACCGGCAATCGGCGCTTCACCAACCTTGATGCGCGCAATCGTCTCAAGCGAATCGGACCACTGCGATGGCTCAACAGTTTCCTCGTGTGGATGGGAGTCTCCGCATAGTCTCATGGCAGGCTCGTCCGAGACGTCGCACAGCCAGCGCGCGCAGATCGGGCTGACCGCGGGAGCAAGTGGCAGTTGAACCTCAATGGTCGCTACGCGCGAACCGCCAGTCCACCGGCACCTATGGGCTGACGCCCTGCTTGTGGGCCTCCGTTGCCTCCAGCTCCTGCCATCTGTGGCAGGAAACCAGGCGGCCCGGACCGGCGGCTTCGAGGGGCGGGCGTTGCTCGGCGCAAAGGTCGATCGCAAAGCGGCAGCGCGTCCGGAAAGCGCAGCCGGAGGGCGGGTTGAGCGGCGACGGAATTTCGCCGGCGAGCACATCGATATTGCGCTGCCGCGCCCGTCGCGGATCGGGGATCGGCACCGCCGTCAGCAGCGCCCGCGTGTAGGGATGCTTGGGATCTGCGGTAGAGATCGTCGCCACTGCGCGAGTTCGACCATGCGCCCCAGATAGAGCACCAGGATGCGGTCCGAGACGTGCCGCACCACAGACAGATTGTGGCTGATGAAGATCAGCGTCAGCCCGAACTCGGTCCTTGAGCTCAGCCAGCAGGTTGAGGATCTGCGCCTGGATCGAGACATCGAGCGCCGAAACCGGCTCATCGCAGACGATCAGCTTTGGCTCGGTGATCAGCGCCCGGGCGATGCCGATGCGCTGCGCCTGCCCGCCCGAGAATTCGTGCGGATAGCGGTTGATCATCTCGGGCAGCAGGCCGACCGCCTCCATCATCTTGATCACCCGCGCGCGCCGCTGCGCTGCACTCAGGTCCGGCATGCAGCGTCCGCAGCGGGTCGGCGATGATCTCGCCGACCGTCATGCGCGGATTGAGCGAGGCCAGCGGGTCCTGGAAGATGATCTGCAGGTCGCCGCGCCGCCGCCGCATCTCCTCGGCCTCGAGCGGCACGATGTCTTCGCCCAGCCACAGCACCCGGCCGTCGTCGGGCTTCAGCAGTTGCAGGATGCAGCGGCCGAGCGTCGACTTGCCGCAGCCGCTTTCGCCGACGATGCCGAGCGTTTCGCCGCGTTTGACCGAAAACGAGATGTCCTCGAGCGCCTTCAGTGTCAGCGCGTCGTCCGAACAGGCCGCCGCAGATGCGAGAAGGTCTTGCCGAGGCCTTCGACCCGGAGCAGTTCGTCGTCGGCCTCGACACTCATGCTGCATCCTCTGACTTGACCAGCGCCGGGCCATAGAAGCAGGCCTTGGCGCGATCGCCGTCGAATTCCCGCAAGCGGCGGACGCTCGGCGAAGCAGCGGTCGAAACGGAACGCGCAGCGCGGATGGAAGGCGCAGCCGGCCGGCAGGTGCTCGAGGCTCGGCGGCACGCCCTGGATCGGTCGAAGCCGCCGCGCACGCGCGTCGACATGCGGCGTCGAATGCAGCAGGCCCAGCGTATAGGGGTGTCGCGGATCGTAGAACAGGTCGTCGACCGGACCCCGTTCGACCGCGCGGCCGCCATACATCACCATCATCCGGTCGGCGATGCCCGGCGACCACGCCCAGATCGTGGGTGATCAGCACCAGCGCCGTGCCGAAATCGTTGGTCAGGGATCTTGAACAGGTCGAGCATCTGCGCCTGCACGGTCACGTCGAGCGCCGTCGTCGGCTCGTCGGCGATCAGGATCTTCGGCTGGCACAGCAGCGCCATGGCGATCATCACGCGCTGCCGCATGCCGCCCGAGAGTTCGTGCGGATAGGCGTTGGCGCGCTTCAGCCGGCTCGGGATGCCGACGCGCTCCAGCATCTCGATCGCTGCGTGCGTCGGCCTGCTCCGGCGCAACGCCCTGATGCCGCACCAGCACTTCGGCGAGCTGCGTCTTGATCCTGAGGCTCGGATTGAGCGAGGTCATCGGGTCCTGGAAGATCATCGCGATGTCGCGGCCGCGATAGGTGTCGAGCTGGCGCAGGCGGCAGGCCGATGAGGTCGACGATCGCCGAGCAGCGCCCTGCCCGTGGCGCGCCCGTTGCGGGCCAGCAGGCCCATGATCGCGAGGAAGGCCTGGCTCTTGCCCGAGCCGCTCTCCCCCACCACCGCCAGCGTTTCGCCCGCGTCGAGCGAGAAGCTGAGGTCCGATACCGCCTGCACCTCGGATTGGTGCAGCGCAAAGGTGACGTTGAGATCTTCGACCTTAAGGACCGTGCGCCATCAGCGGTCCTTCGGATCGAGGGCGTCGCGCAGGCCGTCGCCGAGATAGGAGAGACAGAGCAGCATGCGTGACCAGAAACACCGCCGGACGTGATGCAGCATCCAGGGCAGCGCCTCGGCAACCGGCGCGCCGTACGAGATCAGCGTGCCGAGCGAGGTCTGCGGCTCCTGCACGCCGAGCCCGAGATAGCACAGGAAGCTCTCGGTGATGATGATCTCGGGGATGGTCAGCGTGGCGTAGATCACCACCGGCCCGGTGAGGTTGGGCACGATGTGCCGGAAGATGATCGTGAGGGGTCGCGCGCCGCCTGCCCGCGCCGCCTCGACGAATTCGCGCTTCTTGAGGCTGAGCGTCTGGCCGCGCACGATCCGCGCCATGGTCAGCCATTCGAGGCAGCCGATGCCGACGAACAGCAGCACCGGCGAGCGCCCGAAGATCACCACGAGGATGATGACGAACAGGATGTAGGGCAGCGCGTACATGATATCGACGAAGCGCATCATCACGGCGTCGACCCGGCCGCCGAAATAGCCGGCGACGGCGCCATAGATGACGCCGATCACCACCGAAACCAGCGTCGCCACCGCGCGACGATCAGCGACATCTGCGTGCCCTGCAGGGTGCGCGCCAGCATGTCGCGGCCGTTCTGGTCGGTGCCGAGATAGTGGCCCTTGGCGAAATCGGGCGGCTTGCGGATGGCCGATCCAGTCGATCTTGTCGTAACGTCCAGGGCAGCGAAATACGGGCCGAAGAACGCGACCAGCACGATCGCGACGAGGACAAAGATCGAGACCAGCGCCGCCTTGTTGGCGAACAGCCGCCGCAGCGCGTCCTGCGGTCAGCGAGCGCCCCTTGGGCGCCTCGAGCGCAGGTCGACCGCGTAGGCCGTTAGAACGGCGTCCTTGCCCGTGATCCCGGCCATCAGCGGTACCTCACCTTGGGATCGAGCCAGGCATAGACGACGTCGACGATGAGGTTCAGGGCCAGGATGATGAAGACGTAGAGGATGGTCGTGCCCGAGCACGAGGCCGTAGTCGCGGTTGAGCGCGGCGGTGATGAAATACTTGCCGATGCCCGGCAGCCCGAAAATCTGCTCGACCACCAGCGAGCCGGTGAGCAGGTAGGACAGGCCCGGCCCGAGATAGGAGACGACCGGGATCAGCGCCGGCTTGATGCGCATGGCGCGCGAGGATCAGCCGCGTCGCCGAGGCCCTTGGAGCGCGCCGTGCGGATGTAGTTGGTGCCCAGCACCTCGATCATCGAGCCGCGCATCAGCCGCGCGATGCGCGCCGCCATGCGGCAGCGCCAGGACGAGAACCGGCAGCACGAGGTGTAGATCGAGCCCCGGGCGATAGCCGCCCGACCGGCAGCCAGTGGAGATAGACCCCGAAGACCAGCTGCAGCGAGGGTGGCCATCAGGAAATTCGGAATGATGAGCCGCATGAGCACCACGAGAACCAGCAGATAGTCCGGCCACTTGTTCTGGTTGACCGCCGCCAGCGCGCCCGGCGATCACGCCAGCCGCTGTGCCGACGATGAAGGCGATGAAGCCCGAGCATCAGCGTGAACGGCAGGCCGATGGCGAGCAGCTCGCGCGACGGTGAAATCCTTGATCACCATCGACGGGCCGAAATCGCCGTGCAGCAGACGCCCAGAACATAGATGAAGTACTGCACGATCAGCGGCTGATCGAGATGGTAGTAGGCGCGGAGATTGGCCAGCACGTCGGGCGGCAGCGCCCGCTCGCCGTCGAACGGTCCGCCCGGCGCGAGCCGCAGGATGAAGAAGCACGACCGTGATCGTGATGAGCACGATCGGGATGGCCGACAGCACGCGCCTCAGCGCATATCCGAGCATGCGTCCAGGACCTTTCCCGCCGGCCAACGGCGATGCCGCGCGCACCGAAGGCAGACGCGGACCGCGGCGCGTTCCACGCCGCGGCGCCGGTTCAGCGGGCTACTCGGACTTGGTCATCCAGCGGACGCGGTGGATGTCCTTGGCGTTGTCCTCGAAGCCAGTGATCTTGGGCGAGACGACGTTCTTGGAAACGTACTAGTAGATCGGGATCGCCGCGAACTCGTCCATGGCGATCTCCTCGGCCTGGTGCATCAGATCGGCGCGCTTCTGCGAGATCGATTTCCTTCGCGCCTGGTCCATCAGCGCGTCGAACTCGGCGTTGGAATAGCGGCCGTAGTTGTTGCCCCAGTTCATGGTGCCGTCCTGCATGACGCCGGTCGCGCAGCAGGTCGAGCATGTTGCTGGCATCGTAGTAGTCGAGCAGCCAGCCGGCGCGGCCGACCTGGAAGTCGCCTGCCTGCAGGGCGTCGTAGTGCACCGGCGTCTCGGCGTTGAACAGCTCGACCTCGACGCCGATCTGCTTCCACAATCGCGAGATGGCGACGGCGATGCGCTGGTGGTTGTCGTTGGTGTTGTAGCGCAGCTGCAGCTTCAGCGGATTGTCGGGCGTGTAGCCGGCGTCCTCCATCAGCTTCTTGGCTTCCGCGACGCGCTGTTCGTAGGGCTCCTTCGCCCAGTCCGGCATGATAGGTCGTCGCCTTCGTAGTTGGCGGTGCCCGGCGGCACCCAGCCATAGGCCGGCAGTTCGCCCGTGCCCAGCACGTCCGGGCCCGATCACGTCGCGGATGATCGCCATCGACAGCGCCTTGCGGACATTGACGTTGTCGAGCGGCGGCTTTTCTTCGTTGACCACGTAGTAGTAGACTGCCGAGGAACGGCGCGACGTGGGCCTGGCCCGGGTAGTTGTCCTGCAGGAACTTGTACTGGTCGGCGGGAAAGTCGGTGAGGATGTCGAATTCGCCGGCGCGGTAGCGATTGAGCGCGGCGGTCAGATCCTCGCTGTTGTCCCAGCTGATCTCATCGATCTTGAGGTTGTCCTTGCCGTAGAAGGTGTCGGACTTGACGCCCCTGAGGTAGGAGCCGGGCACCCATTCGACGAGCTTGTAAGGGCCGTTGCCCACGATGTTTTCCGGCTGAGTCCACTGTCGCGCCGAACTTGTCGATGATGTCCTTGCGCACTGGAAACGCCGTGTAGTGGGTCAGCGCCTGTAGGAAATACGGGGTCGGTGCTTCAAGGGTGATTTCGAGCGTCTTGTCGTCGATCGCCTTGACGCCAAGTTGCGTGAAATCGGTGATCTCGCCCGAATTGATCTTGGCCGAATTCTTGATGGGGTACTGCAGGTAGGCATAGGTCGCCGCAGTTTTGGGATCGAATAGGCGCAGTAAGGCCGTCGACAAAATTCTGCGCCACGACCGGCTGACCATCGGTCCATTTGGCATCCGCCCGCAGCTTGAAGGTGTAGACCAGCCCATCGTCCGAGACGGTCCAGGACTTTGCCTGGCCCGGAATCGCGTCGGCGTGCTCATCCTCGGCAACGAGACCCTCGAAGATTTCTCCGACAATGCGGTTTTCAACGTCCACCGACGCCAGGTCGGGATCGAGCGTGCCCGGATCCGCCCCGTTTCCGAGGTTGAGGGTTACTGCCGACGCTCCCCCGGCACTTGAGCATGCGAGTAGACCGGCAAGCGCCACAGCCTGAAAGATCTGCGTGATCTTCATGATGATCCCATCTCCTTTGACGTTCCTGATGCCGGCATGGATTTGACCGCCGGTCGGTTTCTCGTGGCGGTAGGCGCCAGCCGATGGTCAAAACCGTATTCCCCCTCGTCGGACGTTGACAAGCGAAAGCGTCAGGCAGCCATTGCTGAAAAATCCAGTATCCTGGCAGATTGGATTTGAGCAGGACGCTCAACCGCAGCGATCGAGCACCTTTTTGATGGTTGCCGAAGATCCCTTGGCGCCAAAGTCGTTGCTGTCGAAGACCTCCAGCGTGTCCCGCTTGCGCACGTAGGCGACCCGGATGGTGGTCACGGCGCGCTGAGCGATCCGGGCCCATTGCTTGGCCACCGGACCACGGATGACCATCGACGTGCCATCGCTGTGAATGAGCGGGATGTCTTGGGCAAAGCTGGCGCCGGTCGTCGCAGTCGGGCCAAGTCCCCTGGCCGGGTCCGGGGTGATCGCAAGGTTCATCGACGCCGCTTCGGCCACAAAGCGATGCGGTGCCCGCACCCAGTACCCCATCGTCAGGTCGCCCCCACGGCAGGCGAACTGGAACTGCGCACTGCCATTGTCGAAATAAGCGATCGGCACGCCCAGATCCTCGTACATCCACTCCTCGGCACTGGCCGAAGTCGCCAGCAGCAGGATCGCAAGAACCGAAAACACGCCGCGCATGCACGTCTCCTGAAACACCTTCAGCCCGCAAGCAAGGCCCAGACCGGCGGCTATCCACGCTTGCCCGCCAGCGGCACTCAGACTCTCATGCCACCTGATTCACGTATAGTAGGTTGGTTTCGTGAATTGTGTTGGCGGCAAGTGAGCCGGGACATCCGAGGGCCGGTCCAGCAGCGCCCTACAACAAGGGTTGGGGCGCCGGGAGGCACACTCGCTTCAGGAGCCCCATCTGCTGCGCGACCAGGGCTCTTCGTTCGGGTTGTCCACGCGCGTTCCAGGTCTCGAGGAAATATCTATCGCAGACATCGACCAGCGCCATGACCGATTGAATCAGGAGCTCTTCGGGCAGGTCCGTTCGAACGACGCCTAATGTCATTCCTTGCCGAAGAAGCGACGCCACCCACGCCTCAGCAATCGCCATGAGCCCCGTCGCCGTTCCGCCCCCCTTCTCCTGCGCTCTGAAACGATGGAACAATTGTCCGACACGCACATACCAGGCGTTGCTTTCAGAGAAGACCACGCCCTTCATAAAAAGCGTCTCGATCTCCGGCCAGAACGTTTCGGCGGTAAGCGCTCGATAGTCGAAGCCGCCGATGTCGCGCACAAAGTGCTCAAAGACGGATTGGATCAACTGGCCGAACAGATCCCGCTTGTCGTCAAAATAGTAGTAGAGCGAACTCTTTCCGATGCCGGCTCGCTCGATGATCCTGTTGAGCGACGCGCCTTCATACCCCTCCGTGCCGAACTCTTCGGCGGCGCTTTGGAAAAGTTTGTCGCGGCGTTCGGGGGACATCCGCTTCAATCGTTCTCGGGGCATGAAGGTTGACTTTCATCTCCAGATGCTGTGTACCGCTCTTGTGTACCATCAGTACACACTCCGGTCCACAGGAGAATGCATCATGTCTGGCAAGGTTCTGGTGTCTGGAGCTGGGGTAGCAGGATGCTGCCTGGCCTGGTGGCTCGAGCGAAATGGATTTGCAGTGACCCTGCTGGAGCAGGCCCCCGAACCGCGCACCGGCGGCTATGTCATCGACTTCTGGGGGCTCGGCTATGACGTGGCGGAAAAGATGGGCTTGCTGGACGAGCTTCGCCGACATGACCTTAGCGTCCAGGAGTTCCGGATTGTCGATCACAGCGGTCGCCGCATCAGCGGCTTCAACCAGGGAGCGATCCAGGAGCTCCTCAAGGGCCGAAGCATGAGCCTGCCGCGTTCGGCACTGGCTTCCGCTCTATATGAGACCGTCAAGGACCGAGTCGAGGTGCAGTTCGGCAACAGCGTCACGAGCCTTGAGGATGGCCCACGCGGCGTGGAGGTAACACTTCGCGACGGTGTACAAGGCACCTTTGACCTGGTCATCGGAGCCGACGGTCTCCACTCGACGGTGCGCCGGCTCTGCTTTGGCGAGGAAGCGCAATTCGAACGCTTCCTCGGATACTACGTCGCAGCGTTCACCGCCAAGGACTACCCGGTTCACGATCCCAGCGCCTATGTGACGTACGGCGAGCCGGGCCGGCAGATTTGGCGGATCACGGTCGATGAACACACCACGGTCTTCATGCTGGTGTTCACCGCCCCCGATCCTCAAGCAGCTCCGGTCCACGACACCTCCCGCCAGAAGGATATTCTAGTGCGCCTGTATTCCGGCGGCGGTTGGGAGACGGAACAAATGCTCGACGCGCTACAGGCAAGCACCGATCTCTACTTCGATCGCGTCAGCCAGATTGTGATGCCCAGCTGGAGCAGGGGCCGTGTCGCTCTGATCGGCGATGCGTGTGCGTGTCCGAGCCTCCTCGCCGGCGAGGGGTCTGCCATGGCGATGGCAGAAGCCTACACGTTGGCCGGAGAGTTGGTCGCCGCGGCCGGGAACCGAGCGGCTGCGTTCGCGCGTTATGAGGAGCGCCTGCGTCCCTACGTGGAGCTTAAGCAGAAGGGCGCCCGCGGATTTGCCGCAAGCTTTGTGCCCGCGAGTGCTTTCGGACTTTGGCTGCGAAACGCATCCATCAATGTAGCGAATCGACTGGGACTCATCCAGCTGCTGTTCGGAGCCCAGATGAACAAGGGCATTGAACTGCAGAATTACCGGTAGCAACTCCGTGGCCAGCTTGCCCGGCTACGGCGATCACCGGCGCACCGCTGCGCAGCAGCTAGCCGGTGCGCGACCTGATGCGGCGCCGCCGGCCAATCTCCTCAGGAGAACCTCGCCCTCGACCGCTCCCGCGGCCGCACGTTCAAGCTGACGCTCGCCAAACAGCTCGACTACTGATCCAAAAGCGGTCGGCGAGATCTTGCTCGCCGACCGCGTAGACTGGCATTTCGGGCGCGCTAAGCCTCGCCGATCAGTGCTCGCGCCAGCGCCTCCGCATGCGCTCGTATCGTCACTGCGAGTTCGTGCAGCTTGGCGTCGGTAAACCGCGAATCGGGACCGGAGATGCTTATCCCCGCAAGAACCGTCCCCCCGGGACCGCGTACGGGTATCGCGACGCAGTTCATGCCCTCGGCGAGCTCGCAATGGTCATAGGAGATGCCCGTTTCGCGCACCTTCTGCAACTCATCGCGCAGACGAACCGGATCGGTGATGGTGCGCGGCGTCAGTCGCAGGAGCGGCCGCTCAAGGTAGGCGGCGATGGCGCTCTCGCCCTGGCCCGCGAGGATAGCCTTGCCGACCGAGGTGGCATGCAGCGGGTAGCGTTCGCCGATCTGGAAATCCACTGCCACCAATTGGGTACCCTTGGAGCGCTGGGTCAGAACGGCACTGTCTCCATCCATCTCCGAATAGTGCGAGGTCTCGCCGGTAATCTTCGAGATTTGCTTGAGCGTCTGCGAGACCAGCATCCGGCTCTCGTCGTCGCCGAGCAAGTGCTTGGCGAGCGATATGATGCGCCGGCTTGGCCGGAAGCCCTTCGTCGCGTGATCGCGCACCACATAGCCGGCTTGCTCGATGGTGCGCAGCATGCGGTAGCAGGTGGCCCGGTCGAGTCCGGTCAGCTGCGCGACCTCGGCCACACCGAGCGCTTCGCTGCTATTGGCCACTGTTTCGAGAACATGGAAAGCCCGCAACGCCGTCGAACTCTTGTTGCTGTCTCGCTCTGTCATAGTCGCCTGCCGTCACTTCGCAGACAAAGCCATGGCAGGCAGTTCAATATTTGTAAAGAGCTCCGTTTGAACTCTACACGAGCGGTTTACCTAGGCATCTGAAGATAAGCCCAGCATGGCTGGCACATAGCGGCTGTCAATATGCGTTGACACGCTACGCAAAATGAATTCATGTGCTCCGAGGAGACGCCGTTTGGACACGGTGATCGAGGGTTGAACATCATGAAGATGCTGCTCGATGGGGCATGGGTCGAGGCCTCGGACGGGGCCGTGATTGAAATTCATAACCCGGCAACCGGAGATGTTCTGGATACGACCCCCGCCGCCACCGTTGCCGATACCGATCACGCCATCGCCGCAGCAAATCGCGCCAAGGCGCAGATGGCTGCAATGCCGTCTCACCGGCGCTCCGACATCCTGCGCGCCGTGGCCGGGCGAATACGCGCAGACCGCACGCAGCTCGTGGCCCTACTGACGCGCGAGAACGGCAAGACCTTCCGCGAGGTCGACGGCTGGGAGATCGACGCTGCGGCCCGGATCATCGAGGGCTACGCCGAGGAAGCAAAACGGCTGCACGGACACACGATTCCGCTCCACTCTATTCCCAATCTCGAGAATTCGCTGGCGCTGACGTTCCACCAACCGATCGGCGTCGTCGCGGCGATCGTTCCCTTCAACTATCCGGTCGAACTCTGGTCGCACAAGATCGCCGGCGGCCTCGCGGCCGGTAACGCCGTCATCACCAAGCCGCCCGAGGAATGCCCGCTGACGATCCTCACCATCGCCCGCTACTTCGAGGAGGAGGGTCTGCCCAAGGGCGTCCACCAGGTGCTGACTGGCCTGGGCGAAGTAGTGGGCGCGCGCCTCGCGGAAGCGGAGGGCGTCGACATGATCTCGATGACCGGCAGCACCGCGGTCGGCAAAGCCATCGCCCGCGCCGCCGCCGCAACACTCAAGAAGGTCCATCTCGAGCTCGGTGGGAACGACGCCACCATCATCTGCGCCGACGTCGACCCCGAGGTTGCGGCAAGCGCCGTCGTGGCGGGCCGCTTCACCAGCGGCAACGGACAGATATGTTGCGCGGTCAAACGCGTCTTCGTCGCCCGCGAAATCTTTGCGGAGGTCACCCGCCTCGTCGTCGAAAAAACCCGGACGCTCAAGGTCGGCGATCATACCGCCCCCGATACCGACGTCGGCCCGTTGATCACCTTGCCGGCCGCCAAGCGCGTTGAAGCACAGATCCTGCAAGCGGTCGCCGAAGGCGCGACCGTGTTGATAGGCGGCACGCGTAACGACAGCTTCATTGCGCCGACAGTCCTGGTCGATGTCGGCCACGACAACCTGGTGATGCGCGAGGAGGTTTTTGGGCCCGTGCTGCCACTCATTGCCTTCGATACGATCGAGGACGCGGTCGCAATGGCCAACGCCTCTGCCTATGGACTGCAGGCGGCGGTGTTCACCAACGATCTGCGTATCGTCATGAATGCCTCGATGAAGCTCGAGGTGGGAACCGTCATCATCAACCACCAGTCTGCGATGCGCATCGAGTGCCTGCCGTTCGGCGGCCGCAAGATGAGCGGCAATGGCGGGCGCGAAGGGTTCATGGAGACACTCAAGGACATGAGCGAGACAAAAACCATCGTCATCAAGAACGCCTACGAATTCTATTCCTGACAACCGGCCGGAGCACAATGCAGACGCTCGAGATCGATAACGTCGTCAAGGCCTACGGCCCTCAGTTGGCATTGCACAACGTCTCCTTTGAGGCGCGCGCCGGGGAAGTCGTGGCTATCTGCGGCGAGAATGGCGCAGGCAAGTCGACACTGATGGGTGTGCTCGCGGGGGCTCGCCAGCCCACAACGGGCCGCGTGCTGATCGATGGGCTGCCGGTCAGCCTCGCAACGCCGCAGCACGCCTTCGCCCGTGGCATTCGTACGGTGTACCAGGAACTCAGCCTGCTCCCTCCGCTCTCGGTCACGGAGAACGTCCTGCTCGGAGAACTGCCGGTACATTTTGGCAGCATCGACTGGCAGGATGCCCATCGTCGCGTCGCAGCACATCTCGCCGACCTGGGGATGGGCGATCTGGACGTCCGTCGGCCCGTTGCCAGCTATTCGGTCGCGGTCCAGCAGATGATCGAAATCGCCAAGGCGCTGGTGCACAAACCCGAGCTCCTCATCCTCGACGAGCCCACCGGGGTCCTCACCGGCCGGGAGACTGCCCTGCTCTTTGAGCAAATCCGCAAGCTCAAAGCCGAAGAGACGATCATACTCTACATCTCGCATCGGCTCGATGAGGTCTTTGAGATTGCCGACCGGGTCGTCGTGCTCAAGGATGGGGCGACCGTCGACGTCATGGCCAAGCACGAGATGAACTCACGACCGGCTGGTGCGAGCCATGGTCGGGCGCCCGCTGGAAGCGATCTATCCGGTGCCGAACGCTCCCCGCGAGACGGCCATGCTGGAGGTCAGCGGGCTGAGCTCCAGCGGCTTTTCCGACATCACGTTTTCTATCAGGGCGGGTGAGATCGTCGGCTTTTTCGGCCTGATCGGCAGCGGACGCACCGAGGTCGCCCGAGCGATCTTTGGCGCCGATCCAATAGGCACCGGCGATATGACGCTCGGTGGCCAACCGTATCGGCCGCATTCGCCGCGTGATGCGATTGCCGCAGGCGTGGCGCTTGTCACCGAGGAGCGCAAGCGCGACGGGCTTCTACTCGAGGCGGACGTCGCTGAAAACGGCGCGCTCGCGGCCATGAAGCGGATGAGCGTCGGGCCATTTGTCGTGCCGAGCCGTCAGAAGAAGCTCGTGGGCGAAAAGACGCAGGCCCTGGACGTTCGACCAGCAGGTCTGTCGCATCGCCTGCGCAACCTGAGCGGAGGCAATCAACAAAAAGTTGTGCTCGCCAAGTGGCTGCTGGTCGAAAATCTCAAACTCCTGATCCTCGACGAGCCGACGCGAGGCGTCGATATCGCGACGAAGATCGAGATCTATCGCCTCATTGCCGAACTCGCTGCCGCCGGCCACGCCGTGATGCTGGTGACCTCTGAAATTCCCGAACTGCTCGGCCTAAGTCACCGCATCCGCATCATGCGCGAGGGCCGTTTGGTCGCCGATATCGAGCGCGCCGATGCAGATGAGGAAAAAGTCTTCTCGATCGCCGCCAACTTGCACCGGAGGGCCGCTTGATGGCGCCTTTAGGCTCGACCTCCGAGCGCACCAGCAGCATCGTGCAGAATTGGCTGACCCGCGCGCGCTCTGCTGATTTCGCGTTCGCCGTCGCGGTGCTTGTCCTTGTGATTTTCGCCAGCACCGCGAGTGATGCCTTCCTGACCGAACGAAACCTCGTCAACGTCTCCCGTCAGATGGTGACCAACGGCCTCCTTGGCATCGGCATGCTGATCGTGATCCTGTCGGGCGGCATCGATCTTTCTGTCGGTTCGGTCGTCTCCTTTGCAGGCATTCTGGCCACGGGCCTGCAGGGCTGGATGCCGCTGCCATTCGCACTCGCCATCGCGCTCGGCGTCGGGATCGCCGTCGGCCTCGCGAACGGCATTCTCATTGCTTACTTCCGGCTGCAGCCGTTCATCGTCACCCTGGCGACCATGGGGTCAGTGCGAGGCGCGATCTACGTCTATTCCAACACGCCCCAATACGCGACGGACCCGTTCTTCATCTCCGTGCTGGGATCGGGCAAACTCTTCGGACTGGTGCCGGTCACCTTCGCCATCCTCCTCGTCTTCCTGCCGATCATCTGGTTCTTCCTCAATCGCATGCGCGCCGGCCGCGCAATCATCTCGATCGGCATCAATGCCGAAGCCTCGCGTCTTGCCGGCATCGACGTGCGCAAGCACATCGTCGGCGCCTATGTGTTATCGGGCCTGTTCGCCGCCATCGCCGGCATCCTGCTCGCGGCGCGGCTCGGCATCTCGCAGCCCAGCGTCGGCGTCGCCTATGAACTGGATGCCATCGCCGCAGTGGTGATTGGCGGCGGCATTCTGGGCGGCGGCGGAGGGAGCGTTGGTGGATTGATCGGTGGCGTTCTCGCACTGTCGCTCGTCGACAACACCCTCAATCTGTTCAACGTGCAGTCCTACTACCAGGAGGTGGTGAAGGGGCTGATCATCCTCATTGCAGTCCTGGCCCGGCGCAAGTCGCGGGACTGACAAGGGAAGCCCCCGCCGGCTGCGGGGCAAGTGGTGCGGCCGACAACTCAAGGAGGAGAATATGAAACTGAAATCCATCGTGCTGGCGGGAACCGCCGGCCTCATGCTGGCCGCATCTGGCGGGGCCTTCGCCAAGGATAAGATCACCATCGGCATGGCCAGCTTCTTTTACGGCGCGCCCTACTTCGCAGGCATGGACGTAGCGGTTCACGATGAAGCCAAGGTTTTCGAAAACGTCGAGGTCGTCTCGACCGACGCCGGCGGCGACATCGCGAAGCTGGCGTCCGACATCGACGACTTGCTCAGCAAGGGTGTCGACGCCATCATCGTCAGCGCTGGTCCGACCGAGACCCTGCCGGCTTCGCTCAATGCCATCCAGGAGGCAGGCATCCCGGCTGTCTTCGTCGACCGTCTGTGGAAGAACACCAATCTGACGACACCCTGGAACTGGGTGGGTGCCCAGAACGGCGTTATGGGCGACGCCAT
Source organism: uncultured Alphaproteobacteria bacterium (assembly GCA_963796775.1). Taxonomy (GTDB): domain Bacteria; phylum Pseudomonadota; class Alphaproteobacteria; order Rhizobiales; family Devosiaceae; genus Devosia_A. The sequence goes on from CAWCMZ010000007.1 coordinate 1,977,401, forward strand.
CGGCACCTACATGGAAGAATATCTCAAGGGCAAGGGCGAGATCCTTGTGATCAAAGGCGGTCCGGCCGACAATTCGATCGGCCTGGACCGTACCGATGGCTTCACCAAGGCAATCTCCAGCAGCCCCGACATGCACGTGACAATTGCTCCGGGCTTCGGGGGTTGGGGCGTCGACGGGGGCTATCAGGTAATGTCCGATATGCTCGCCAAAATGACCCATATCGACGGCGTCTTCTGCGAGAACGACTCGATGTGCCTCGGTGCCCAGAAGGCAGCACAGGATGCCGGCCGAACCGAAATGGTCTTTGCTGCGTCCGATGCCGGCAAGGACGTCTTGCGCGAAATGATGCGCGATGGCTCCAACTACATCGCAACCGCGGTCAACGATTCCGACCAGATCGGCCGTGTCGGCTTCCACCACGTTATGGCCATGCTGGCGGGCGCCAAGCTGCCCACCAGCACGCCGCTCTATTCAGGCCTAGTGCTCCCGGCCGAAGCGGCGAAGCGCTACGATCCCAACAAGGTGTTCTAGTCGCAACTCACGCGAACAACCGCCTCGATCGCAGGACCGGGGCGGTCCGACGTCTGCTAGTACTCACGTCAGCCGAGGCAACTCGGCTCTTGGCCAAAGCGGACCTGTCGCTCGACATAGCTGCAACGATCCGCGATTAGGATGGGACGCGGTAACTTCGTCGCCACATGGCGGCGCAGGGCCGCACGGCGATGCCACTGTCGGGCTAGAAGCGGCCAATGCCTGAGGTCGTCCAGTATCGCCCAGTCGGTACCGCCTTAATTTCGCCGGTGACCGCCGGCGACTGCTTCCGGTTCTTACAGATATCCCGTTTAGACCTTGTGCCGGGCTTGCGGGCCGCTAGGTTTGGATCGGGAGAATTCGTGAAGTGGCTGACATACCGCGCTTTGTGATCGTTGGTGGCGGGACCGCCGGCTGGATCACCGCTTTCATCGTGCAGGACTCGCTGCGGCGCGCCAGGATCGACGCCGTCGTCACCGTCGTCGAGCCGAGCAAGATTCCGACCGTCGGTGTCGGCGAGGCGACGACCGCCGCATTCCATGTGTTCCTCAAGAGCTTCGGCATCGACGAATTCGAGTTCTTCAGGGAGACCGGCGCGACCTTCAAGCTTGGCATCCGCCACGAGGACTGGCGACGGAAGGGCTTTACCTATTACGGCCCGATCGACGATCCGCACCAGGTGGTCGCGACGCCGCCCGGCGCGCCGTCGGACTACCTCAACGTCTACGCCATTGCCGCGGGTCGGCCGATCCAGGACATGCACATGTTCGGGCCGCTCCTGGCGCAGTGGAAGGCACCCTACGCGCTAAAGCCCGACGGCTCCCCGATCCGTCTCGGGCCATTCCTGCACGCCTATCACTTTGACCAGGCGCTGGTGGGCAGGTTCCTGGCGCGCAAGAGCAAGGGGGTAACGATTATCGACGGCGTGGTGTCGGGTGTCGAGCGCGACCCGGAGGGCGACGTCCGTAGCCTCGTGCTCGATACCGGTGAGCGGGTCGAAGGGGACTTCTTCTTCGATTGCTCAGGCTTCCACAAACGCCTGATCGTCAAAGAGCTCAACGCCCCCTGGGTGTCGTATGCGCGAGAGCTTCCGGTCAACCGGGCCCTCCCCTTCTGGCTGCCTATCAGGGAAGGCGAGGAGATCCCTCCCTACACACGCGCCTGGGCGCAGGAGGCCGGCTGGATGTGGCAGATCCCGACGCAGGATCGCTACGGCTGTGGCTACGTTTATTCAGATGACTTCCGCACGCCGGAGGAGGCCAAGCTCGAGGTCGAGCGCGTGCTCGGTCGCGAGATCGAGGTCCGCAGTGACATCCGCTTCCAGATCGGGCGGATCGCGACGCCCTGGATAAAGAACGTCATTGCGGTAGGGCTGAGCTCGAGCTTCCTCGAACCGCTTGAATCCACCTCAATTCATGGAACGATCGTACAGATGATGCTGTTCGCCGGCCGCTTCCTCAAGCGCCCCCAGACGATGAACGATGCCGACCGCGCCGAATACAACGCACGCGTCGGACGGCAGGTCGATGACTTCAGAACCTTCGTCAACACGCACTACGTCACCGAGCGCGACGACACTCCGTTCTGGCGCGAAGTGCGCGCCAACCGTATCCACACCGAAACCCGCGAGCGGCTCGCCCACTGGCAGAACCAGATGCCTCGCATGAGCGACTTCCCCGACTATCTCGACGGGCTGCCGCATGTACAGACACAGCTGCACTATCCTGTGCTCGAGGGCCTCGGGTTGCTGAGTCAGCAGACTGCCCGAAGGGAAATGAACCGCGATCCGAAGCTGCGGCAGTTTTCGCGCCAGACGTACGAGTCACTGGTCAAGGAATACCGTGGCGCAGCAAAGATTGCCGTCGGTCACGCCGAGTACCTGAGGCTCGTCCGGGAGATGACCTGAGGCGCCTAGTGATGAGCGCCCTTCATCTCGCGGAGCTCTTCGACCGAGCGCACCGACCTGCGCGCGGCGCCTTCCCAGTCGCGCGTCTTTACCGTGGCCTTGGCCATCCGATCCTTTGCGGCAGGAATTGCATCGGCGTATTGCGGAAGCCACTGCGCTTGCGCCACCACCATTTCGTCGACCATCTGCCACACCTCGTCGGGGGTGCAGATCGCACCGACCAGCGGGTCGTGCAGCACGGCGAGCTTCAGCGTGTCGAGGTTGCCGGTCATTGCCGCTTCGACGCTCAGCCGCTGTACCGAGATCGACACCGAACAGGTCGCGGCGCAGGCGGTCGGCAGGATGACACCCTCCACCATGTTGATGCCGAAGCGATCGACAAAACCGGGACTCTCGATGATGGCGTCGGCCGGCAGGTTGGTGATGATGCCGCCATTGCGCACGTTGAAATGGCCACGATAGGTGCGGCCGGTCTCCAGCGCCTCGATGATATGCGAGGCGTGCTCGGTGGTGCGCTTCACCTCACTCAGCGGCTTTGCCGCCTCGTCGCGGAACTTTGGAAAATCCGTTTCGAACCAGTTGCGACGCTCGGTTGAGTAGCGCAGGTAGCCCCCGGTCTCACCGTGGATCCAGTCGCTCATGTCGATCCAGCGATTGATCTCGTCGGGGCGCTTGCGGTACCAGGGAAGGTATTCGCTGAGGTGCCCGTTGCTCTCGGTCGAATAGACCCCGAAGCGCTTTAGAACGTCGATCCGGACCTTTTCCTGGCGCGAGTACACCGGGTGCTTTTCGAACCCTGCAATCAACTCATCCTTCTCGACCTTGCGGCCGTTGACGCGCAGATCGATGTACCAGGTCTGATGGTTGATACCCGAGCAGACATAGTCGAGTTCGCTGTCGCTCACACCCAGAACCTGGGCGATCTGGTGCGCGCCGTGCTGGACGCCGTGGCACAATCCGACCGTCTTGACGCCACCATAAGCGAGCGCTGCCCAGGTGTTCATCGCCATCGGGTTGGCATAGTTGAGGAACAGCGCACCCGGCTCGGCGACCTCGCGGATGTCCTTGCAGAAATCGAGGATCACGGGGATATTGCGCTGCCCGTAGAGGATCCCACCGGCGCAGATGGTGTCGCCGACGCACTGGTCGACGCCATATTTTAGCGGGATCGAAATGTCGCTGGCAAAGGCCTCTAGGCCGCCGACGCGGACGCAGCTCATGATGTAGCGGGCGCCGGTCACCGCGGCGCGGCGGTCGGTGGTCGCGGTGACCTTGGCCGGCAATCTGTTGACCGCGACGATCTTCTCGATGATCTCGCGGATCATCTCGAGATTGTGCGGATTGATGTCGGTGAGCGCGAACTCGACGCCAGCGAATTCTGGAACCTTCAAAAGATCGCTGACCAGTGTCTTGGTGAATCCAACCGACCCCGCTCCGATGATCGTAACCCTGAACGACATGCATGCCTCCCTCGACGGACAGCGCCCCGCCTCCGTGAAGGTCTATTCGGCGGCCGCGGCGGGGTGTAGAGAAATGTCGTGCGACTTAGGGTAATTTTGTGCTGTCTGATCTCGTTTCCCACGGACCGGTTGTACGTACTCTGCGGCGGCTGCGCGGGCCGCTGCAACTTCACTGCACGGCCACCGGCGCTGGCTATGAGCGGCGCGAGAACGAGACCTATAACTGGGAAGGCTCGAAGCGGAATGCTTTCGCGGTTATCCAGCACACAATCGCCGGACGTGGAGAACTCGACTATGCCGGGACGCGACATAGGCTGATACCGGGCGATACCATGCTGCTGACCTTCCCGCATGCCAATCGCTACTGGCTGGAGCCGGGCGGCAGTTGGGACTATTTTTGGATCGGAATCCAGGGAGCCGACGGGCTCCGTCTGGCCCGCGCTATGCTTGACGCGTTCGGACCGGTTCTGCGCCCTTCGATGGAGGCGATCGACCGCATGGCCGACGCCTGCCTCGCCCTTGCAACCCTCGACCTACAGGTGGGCCAGGCCTCCGCAGCGGCCTATTCGGCAACGATGGCGTTGTACGACGCGGCGTTCGGCGGCAGCCTGCCTGCCAATGTGCAGCACCCCCTGCCGGTACGCCGGGCCGAAGCGTTCATCGAGGCGCACCTGGACGAAAACCTTGGCATCGACCGTCTCGCACATGCCGGCGGACTGAGCCGGGCCCACTTCGTGCGGCTGTTCAGCACCAGTCTGGGGATGCCACCATCGGCCTACGTGCTGGCCACCCGCATGGACCGTGCGGAGCGGCTGCTGCTGGCCACCGACGCAACTATCAACTCGATCGCCCGCAGCTGCGGCTTTGCCGATGGCAATTACTTCGCCAAGGCGTTTCGGCGGGCAAGCGGCCAGTCGCCGAGCGAGTTCCGCTCGACGCGCCTTGGCCGGCCGACCCGCTAAAGCTTCATTCGGCCGCGATCTTGCTGGGCAGGCGCGCCCATCCGGGCAGCCATTCGTCGTGCGCCGCAAGCAGGTCGTCGACCAGTTGCCAGATCTGGTCGAGATCGAGTTCTGCCGCAGTGTGCGGGTCCATCATGGCAGCATGATAGATGTGCTCGCGGTTCTCGGTCATCAGCGCCGCGACGGTCAGTTCCTGCACATTGACGTTGGTACGGATCAGCGCTGTCAGTTGCGGCGGCAACTCGCCGATGAAGGTCGGCTGGATGCCGGACGCATCAACGAGGCACGGCACCTCCACAGCGCAGCCATCGGGCAGCGAGGTGATGAGCCCCGTGTTGCGTACATTGCCGTAGATCACCGAGGGCTGGCCGGTCCAGCGCGAGTTCATGATCTCGGATGCGTATTCGTGGCTGTCCTTGACTTCGACGGTGTTGGCGGTTCTGTAACGCTCCGCCTCAGCCTTCCAGCGAGCGATCTGCTCGATGCAGCGCTTGGGGTACTCGTCGAGCGGAATGTGGAACTTCTCGATCAGGTCCTCACGCCCCTCCTTGATGAACCACGGCACGTATTCGGCAAAATGCTCGGAGCTTTCGGTCACGAAATAGCCGAGGCGCGTAAGCATCTCATAGCGCACGGTGTTGTTCTGGCGGGGGTTCCAGTGGCTCGGCTTGGGCGCCCTGCCCTCGCGATAGCCGCGAACCAGATCAGGATAGAGATTCCTGTGGGTCCCATCTGCGAGCTTCTGCTCGAACTTCAGATAGAACGCCATGTGGTTGATGCCCGCCGCGCGGTAGCGCAGGGTCGCGGGATCGATCTCGAGGTCGCGGCTCAACTCAAGCGCCGTGCCCTGCACCGAATGGCAGAGTCCCACCTGCTTGATCGTGGGGTACTTCTCCGCAATGGCCCAGGTGTTGATCGCCATCGGGTTGACGTATTGCAGCATGATGGCGTCAGGGCACACGGCGAGCATGTCCTCGCAGATCGCCCACAGATGCGGCACCGTACGAATCCCGCGCATGATGCCGCCAATGCCCAGGCTATCGGCGATCGTCTGGCGCAGGCCGAACTTCTTGGGAATCTCGAAATCGGTGATCGTGCAGGGATCGTAGCCGCCGATCTGGAAGCAGACGACCACGAAGTCGGCGCCATCGAGCGCAGCGCGCTGGTTCGAGAATGTCTCGATCGTGGCACTGGTGTCGAGGGTCGACACCAGCTTGCCGGCGATCACCGCACTTTCCTCGAGGCGCTGCGGATTGATGTCCATCAGGGCGATGCGTGCATCCCTCAGGGCCTCGCGCTGCAACACGTCGCCCACGATGTTCTTCATGAACACGGTCGAACCGGCACCGATGAAAGTGATTTTTGGATTGGGCATTTGGGAAGTCTCCGGAACAGCTAGCCGCGGCTCAGGCCGCTATATCGAAAGCGGCGCGAACGAGCCGCGAGGTGTATTCGGTCTTGGGATTGGTGAGAACCTCCGCCACCGGACCCTGCTCGACGACCTTACCGTGCTGCATGACCATAACGCGATGACAGAGCGCCCGCACCACCTTGAGGTCATGCGAGATGAACAGGTAGGACAGCCCCTTTTCGTCCTGAAGCTTGCGCAGCAGATCGATGATCTGGGCCTGCACCGACAGGTCGAGGGCCGAGGTGGGCTCGTCGAGGAGGATGAACTCGGGATCTAGCGCGATGGCGCGGGCAATAGCGATGCGCTGCCGTTGACCGCCCGAGAACTCGTGCGGGAATCGCGATAGAATCGTGTCCGGCAGGCCGGAATCGCGCAGCGCCTCGCGCACGCGATCCAGCCGCTCGCGGCCATCGCCGAGGCCATTGACGATCAGCCCCTCCTCAATGATCTGGCGGATCGACATGCGCGGGTTGAGCGAGGCAAACGGATCCTGGAAGACGATCTGCATGCGCGAGCGGAGCGGCCGCATGGCCTTGCGATCCTTGCCGTGGATGGGCTGGCCGTCGAAGAATATCTCGCCGGCACTGCTCGCCGTGAGCCGGATCAGGGCCTGCCCGAAGGTGGTCTTGCCGGAGCCGCTTTCACCCACCAGCCCCAGCGTCTCATGGCGCTGCAGTTTGAGGCTCAGGCCGTCTACCGCCACCAGCTCGAAGAAGTCCGGCTTGAAGACCCCTCCGCGCTTGAGCGTGAAGGCAACACGGACCCCGCGCCCCTCGAGAATCGTACCGGTGTCCTCCGCCAGCGGATTGGCTACCCCCTTGGGCTCCGACGCGAGAAGATGCCTGGTGTAGGCGTGCCGCGGATTGGAGAACAATTCCCTCGTCAGATTGTGCTCCTTCACTTCGCCGTCCTGCATCACATAGACGTAGTCGGAGAACTGCCGGACGATCGTGAGATCGTGCGTGATCAGGATCACCGCCATCCCGTATTTCTTCTGCAGGTCCTTGATGAGATTGAGGATCTGAGCCTGCACGGTCACGTCGAGGGCGGTCGTGGGTTCGTCGGCGATCAGGATGTCCGGCCGGTTTGCCAGGGCCATGGCGATCATCACCCGCTGACGCTGGCCACCCGACATCTGGTGTGGGTACTGGCGCAGGCGCGCGCCAGGCTCGGGGATCTGCACTTCCTCGAGCAGTGCTTCGGCCCGCTTCATCGCCTCTCTGCGCGAGATACGATTGTGCAGGTGCAGGATTTCGCAGAGCTGCTGCCCGACCGTATAGACCGGGTTCAGTGAGCTCATCGGTTCCTGGAAGATCATCGTGATGTCGTTGCCGCGCATCTTGCGCATGTTGCTCTCGGACTGGGACATCAGGTCGATGTCGCCAAGCGTAATGCGGGTGGCCTTGCCGACACGGGCACGCTTGGTGAGCAGCCGCATGATGGTGCGCGCCGTGACGGACTTGCCCGAGCCGCTCTCGCCGACCAGGGCGATGGTCTCGCCCTTGTGGAGCTGGAAAGATACGTCACGGACAGCATGCACCATGCCGCCCTCGACCTTGAAGTCGACGGCAATGTTTCGCGCATCGAGGATCAGTTCGCGTCCATGATCCCCGAGATCGTGCCGTTCAGCGGGTGCCAGTTGGGAAGATGCTGCTGCTGTCATGCCGCTGTCCTCAATATGGGTCGACGGCGTCACGCAGGCCGTCGCCCAGCGCGTTAAAGGCGAAGACGGCGATCAGCACGAATACCACCGGCGACAGGATCCAGGGATAGGAGCCGATGACCGAGAACGTGCCGGTATCCTGCAGCATGAGCCCCCACGAGATCAGCGGCGGCTTCACGGCAAAGCCGAGAAACCCGAGGAAGCTCTCGAGCAGCACCACCGAGGGAATGGCGAGCGTGACGGCCACAATGATGTGGCTGAGCACATTGGGCAGGATGTGCCGGGTGATAATACGGAAGTCGCCCGATCCCACGGCAATGGCGGCGCGGACGTACTCTATGCGCGCCAGTGACAACGTCTTGGAGCGCACCTCGCGGCTGAGCTGAGCCCAGCCGAGCGCCGCCATCACCGCGATGACGAATGCGAGAAAGACGTTGGACGGCGCGGTGACGGGGATGAGCGTCGTCAGCGCGAGGTAGAGCGGCAATTGTGGAAATGCCAGCACGAGTTCGACAAAGCGCTGCACCCATGCATCGAGCCAGCCACCCAGATAGCCGGAACTGATCCCGACCAGTGTCCCGATCGTCGTGGTCAGCAGAACGACGATGAGGGCGATCGTAAGGGATATTCTCGAACCGATGATGCCGCGAGACAGGATATCCCGCCCCAGCTTGTCCGTTCCGAGGAAATGCACTGAGACGCCATTGGTCGCGCCGAACAGATGGATGTCGGAGGGAATGAGCCAGAAGATTTCGTACCTATAGCCTTTGACAAAGAAGCCCAGCGGAGTTGGGTTGTCGAGATCCGGCCCATTGAGCGGCTGATAGGTGATCGGGTCCAGTTCGTCCAATTCGACAATCGGGAACAGGTTGGGCATCAGCGAAAACTGTCCGGCCGCGTCCTGAAATGCGATGTAGTCCGGCGGCTGGAAGGAAACCTGCTGTTCCTTGGGGTCGACCGGCGCGACGAAGTCACCGAAAATCGACATCAGCAGCAGCAGCGAGACGAGGACAAGACCGATCATGCCGGTAACGGAGCGGCGGAAACGCCGCCAGACAAGCGCGAGGTAGGTCTCGTTGCTGCCGGCAAAGCGAGCGGACACGGCATGAACCGGGGGGCCGGCCTCATGTGCGGGCGTGGGGGCCGCAACACCAGGGTCAGGTGGAAGGGCGATCGAGGAATTGACGCGCTGGTCGGTCACTCCCTGTTCCCCCCGCACTGAGCCGTATGCGCGGATCGAGCAGCGCCAGCATCAAATCAGAGATGATGTTGCCGATGAGCAGCGTGGTCGCGAGGACCAGCATGAAGGTGGCGGTCACCCACACGTCGCCGACAGCAAGCGAGCCGACGATCGCCGGTCCGACCGTCGCCAGACCGAACACGATGGCGACTTCGATCTCGCCGGTGAGCATGTAAGGCAGCACGACCCCCTGATAGGCGACAAGCGGATGCAGCGCGTTCGGCACGGCGTGCTTCATGATCACCGCGCTCTCGGGCAGGCCCTTCGCCCGCGCGGTTTCGACATACTGGGCATTCAGGACGTCGAGCAGGTTGGCGCGCATGACACGCATGTTGTAGGCGAGGCCGCCGAAGGTCGCGATGAAAATCACCGGCCAGACGTGCTGGACGAGATCGACGAACTTGTCCCATGACCAAGGTGCTCCACCATACCTCGCCGAAAAGAAGCTGCCGATCTCCTGCACGTTGAGGCGGAAGGCGAGCAGGTAAATGATGATGATAGCGAGCAGGAACCGCGGGATGGTCATGCCGAGGAACGAAATCATGCCAAAGGCAGTATCAACCCAGCTGTATTGTCGGGTGGCGGCGACAATCCCGAGTCCGATGCCGATAAACGACGCCAGGATGTGGCAGGTGAGCGCCAGCAAAAGCGTCCGCGGGCAGACGCTCGGCGACGACATCGCCGACCGGGCGGTTGTAGTAGAGGGACTGGCCGAAATCGAAGCGGGTCACGATGCCCGTCACCCAATTGATATACTGGATCGGCAGCGGTTCGTTCAGCCCATGCGCCGCACGATAGGCGTCTGCCTGCACCTGAGCGTCGGCATTGGAAACGTTGCCCTGGCTCATCAGCATGGACTTGAGATAGTCCGCGTAGTCGCCCGGCTGCGCCTTGATGATGGCGAAGGTGACGACCGAAAGGACCAGCAGAACCGGTATCGCTGCAAGAATTCGGGTGGCGAGAAACCGGAGCAAATCGAACCAACCTTGGGTGAGGGGAGACAAGGGGGCCAGATGGCCTGGCCCCCTTGTCGTCTGTCGGCAGCTGGACGTTAGTTGGACACAGGTCCATTGCCCAGGCCAGGCGCACCCGGGAGGGTACTGGGATGTAGTTCGAGGCCTTGCTGCTTGTCCGTGGGCACGTACACGCGCTCGCGGATGATGTTATCCTCGGCCCAGTTGAACATGAAGATCGGCGCGCCCGGCGGGATGTTGTCGAAGCGCTTGTTGATGATCAACGCACCCGGATACTGGGTGAGGCCGACGGCATACACGTTCTCAGTATAGAGCTTCTGGTACTGTTTCATCAGGTCGACGCGCTTGCCCGGATCGCTGTCGCCAATGAAGCCGTTGACGACGTCCACCAGCTGCTTTTCGAACGGCAGCAGATCGACGGAACCGTCCGTGCCGGCTCGATGGAACCAACTGGTCTGCGGGCCGGTTGGAGCGAGCGAGGCGGTATTCTGAACAACTGAGATCAGCTCGGACTGATTGCGGAAGACCTGCCAGTCCCACTGCCCGCTGTTCTGGGTCGCGGTCATGTTGGAGCCCGAAACCAGATTGACGATCACCCGGACGCCGATAGCTTCCATCGACGCGACCACGCCTTCGGCGAGGTTCTTGTCGGTCTGGTAGTCGGAGTTGGCAAGCAGGGTAATCGAGACGTCTTGGCCATCGGCGGTGCCCGCCGGGAAGTTGACGATGCCATTGCCGTCCGTATCCTTGAGGCCGGCCTTGGCGAGTTCTGCCTTGGCGGCGTCGACGTCGAACGGGTAATAAACCGTCGAGGCCTTGTCGTAGTAGGCCGTGCCGGCATAGAGGCCGCCCGGATAGATCGCGGTGAACGGCCCTTTCACGAGGGAGTCGCCCAGGTGCTGCCGGTCGATGGCCGAGGTCACGGCCAGGCGGAAGTCGAGGTTGCGGTTGAGCTCACGCACCGCTTCGCCGCGCGCGTCGGGCTCGCCCCAGCCATTGCCGGAGAAGTTCATGTAGATCGAATAGCCGATGGTGCGGGCACCAAAGGCAAGGCGAGCCGGAGCTGAAGCATCCGCGGAGCGCTTAAGCGCCTCGACGTAACTTTCCGCCTGCTCGAGGTTGGAGAAGTCGCCCGTGCCGGCTACGGCCTGCACGTCGCGGTCTGCCCACGTCGACAGCTTGTATTCGAGCTCATCGAGATAGGGCAGCTGGTTGCCGTCCGAATCTACCTTCCAGTAGTAGGGGTTGCGACGCAGGACCACGATGTCGTCGGGACGGTACTCGACCGGCACCCAGGCCCCCATCACCGGGAAGTTCATGTACTCGGGCGGAAAGGCGTTGGTGTACTGCTCGTAGGTGTTGGACGAGTACTTGGGATGCTGGGGCTTCAGCAGATGCTCTGGCAGAGGGCAGAAGCCGCCATACGCCATGGTGTAGAGGTACTGCTTCGGAAACGCTTCCTTGAAGGTCCACTTGACGGTGTAGTCGTCGACCTTTTCCAACGTGGTACCGACACCGAAGCTGTCCGGACCGGCCGAGTTAAGCGGCTTGACGTTCGGATCGTTGATGTTGTCGTTCCAGTAGAACATCACGTCGTCGGCAGTGAACGGAACGCCATCGCTCCACTTGGCGCCTTCAATCAGGTGCATGGTCAACACGTGACCATCGGTCGACCAGTCCCAGCCCTTGGCCAGGTTAGGCATGGGTTCGAGTTCGTCGGCCTTGACCTCGAACAGCGGACCGGTACGGGTCAGGCATTCGTACATGCCTATGTCGATGCCGCCCCAGCCCTGGATCTGACCGGCGGCATAGTTCCAGCCCTGTGGGCGGCCGCCGATGACGTGACGCATCACGTCGCCATATACACCTGCGCCATCCGGCGCGTTGGCGGTATTGTAGACCAGCGGCTCCTTCGGCAGACGGTCCTTCACCGCCGGAAGCTTGCCCGTCTTGACGAACTGGTCGGTTACCCATTGCGGTTCGTGGTAGTCGGCCAGCGCCTTGTATTCCATTATGTCAGAGATGCTGACGAAATTCGGCGTCTGTTGCGCGTCGAATTTTGGCGGATCCGGCACCTCGGCCGGCGTCGCCTGCGCGTATGCCTGGGATGTTGCAAATATCGACACGCCAAGCAAAAGCGCGCCGGCAAGGGCGTACTTATTTCCAGTCATGATTCCTCCCGTACAATGAGCCAGCACCCTCCGTGCCAGTATGCCGTTCTAATCGGCATACGACGTTCATTGACCCGCAATCTGGTACCGCTTGCGCCCGCCGAAACAATTCGGCATGCTTAGGGAGTTTTTCCGGTTTCTAAAGATGGGTCGCTGATGAACGCACCTGCATCGACGGCGCCGAGCCCCACGAAGCAACGCCAGGTTGCGCCCAAGCCGGTGCCACGACCGGATCGGAAATTCTATGCCTCCACCTCGGCGTTCGGCCGCTTCGGCATGCGCTGGTTCGATCCCCAGATCATGCCCAAAGAGCATTTCCATGGGCACATCGAGATGAACTGGCTCACAGCCGGCAACATGTACTATGTCATTGACGGACATTCGCTTTCCGTCCCGTCAGGACGGCTCGTGATGTTCTGGGCCGGCATTCCCCATCGGACGGTGGACATCGACCGCGGACCGCTCAGCGACAGCCGTCAGTGCAATGTCTACCTGCCACTCGACAGCTTCCTGCACATGCCCAATCTGGGGCGGCTGACGGAGACGATGATGGGCGGTGGAGTGATCGCCCTTGCCCCCGATACGATCGGCTCAGATACGCTCAATCGGTGGTATGACGATTACCGGCGCGGCGATGCCGAACGCGGCGACATCCTCAGGTCGGAGATTGCCTTGATGCTGCGGCGCGCGTCGGTCACCGGCTGGGACGAACTCATGCCTGCGTGGATCGAGGCTGTGACGCCGGCGACCCGCGCCGCCACGCCTTTGCGCTACGTCGTGGCAATGATCAAGTACATCCTGGAACATCTCTCCGACCCGCTGCGCTCGCAGGATATCGCGCGCGTGGTCGACCTGCATCCCAACTATGCGCTCAATTTGTTCAGCTCGGTGATGAACGTGTCGCTGCACAAATTCGTGGTGCGGATGCGCCTGATCCGTGCCCGCTCGCTACTGTTCGAAGGGGAACTCTCGATCGAAAACGTTGCCTTCTCGAGCGGCTTTAGTGCGCTGAGCCAGTTCTACGAGCAGTTTCGCAACGCCTACGGTATCACGCCGCGCGAGATGCGAGCGAACTACCTCCACAAGGGCCTCGTTTAGTGTGTTCGCCGGGCCCTCGGCCATCGTCACTCTTCCTGCGGCGCCGCGGTCAGTTGAGCCCACCGCCGAGGGCGGTTGTTCGGATGCCGCCCACCCGGATAATGTCGCAGCGAAACGATCCCGCTCCGTCATCGTGCCCCTTTATGCCACCGCTCTAGGGGCCGCGAGACAAAGGGGCGCTGCTCACAACCCCAGAACCGGAGCAAGATTGCCGCACGGCCAAGTCTCAGGCAATCGAAACGACGGTGGAGCGCTAAACGTTGTGGCATGCGACAAGCCGCGTCCCGACAGGGCGAAGGTTCGGCGCCTCCATCCGGCAGCGGTTGCTGGCAAGTGGACACCGCGGCGCGTATGAGCAGCCCGCTGGGCGTGTGAACTGGCTCGGGGGTTCGGCGGCCTGTATGGCTCCCTTAATGCGCACCGAGGTATCCGGCTTGGGTATGGCGGCCATCAGGGCCAGCGTATAGGGATGGATGGGCCGGTCGATGACTGCCCGGGTAGCGTCAGTTTCGACGACCCGCCCCATATACATTACGGCGACGCGATCACTCATGTATCCGATGACGCCGATATCGTGCGAAATGAAGATAATTGACAGGTGGAGCTGTTCCCGCAGGTCCATCAGGAGATTGAGCACCTGAGCCTGTATCGACACATCAAGCGCCGACACCGGCTCGTCGGCAATCACAATCGAAGGGACCGGTAGGACGGCGCGCGCGATGCCGACGCGCTGACGTTGTCCACCGCTCAATTCGTGCGGATACCGCGCTGCGAAGGAAAGGTCCAATCCCACCGCCGACAGGCTCTCCGCGATCCGTTGCTGGCGATCCTTGCGCCCTGAAAAGGCGCTGTTGATGTCGCCTGCCTCGGCAATTGAATCTCCGATTGTCCGACGCGGATTGAGTGACGCATACGGGTCTTGAAACACCATTCTGATATTGAGGCGTACGTCGCCAAGCTCCCCTCCACTGGCCGCGAACACGTCGCGACCGCGAAACAGCACCCGCCCGGACTCGGCGCGGGCGAGGCGCATGATGGTGCGACCAACCGTCGTCTTGCCGCAACCCGACTCGCCAACAATTCCGAGCACTTCGCCTTCCGAGAGCGAAAAGGAGACGCCGTCCACGGCCTGAACCCGCACGTTGCGACCACCCCGACGGATATTGAAACCGGTCCTCAGGTCGGTCACCTCCAGGACAGGAACCGCGCTCACGGGGCCACCCCACCGATCGGAAATGCGCAAAGCGCCTCGTGATTTTCGGCGACCTGTTGGCGCGGAGGGGTGACCTCACGGCAGACGTCCCGAACAATCGAACAGCGCGCTGCGAAGCTGCATCCCGATCGAATCGTGCCAGGTCTTGGGGCCTGCCCGGGAATCGTCGCCAGCCGGCGCGCTCCGATCCCGCGGATTGGCATGCAGTCCATCAGACTACGCGAGTACGGGTGACTCGGCGCGTTGAACAGTGCCGGAGTGGAGGCCGTTTCCACGATCTTGCCGGCATACATCACTGCCACGCGATCGGCCAATTGGGCAATGACGCCCATGTCATGAGTGATAAATAGCATCGCCATGTCGAGCTGATCACAGAGCTCGCGCAGCAACCCAAGGATCTGAAACTGCACGGTCACGTCGAGTGCGGTGGTGGGCTCATCGGCGATCAGCACCTGCGGACGACAAGCTAGGGCGATGGCAATCATTACGCGTTGTCGCATGCCACCGGAGAGTTGGTGCGGAAAGGACGCAAGCTGCAGCGCGGCATCGGGGATGCGGACCTGCTCAAGCAGTTCTCTGGCACGATCACAGGCAGCGACCGTCGATATTCTTTCGCGAACCTGCACGGCCTCCGCGATCTGATCACCAATCCGCGTCACTGGATTGAGTGACGTCATGGGCTCCTGGAAGATCATTGCGGTAGACGCGTGACCGATGCCGACCCGCTGCCAGGGTTCGCGCCTGGTTACGTCGGTGCCGTCCACCGTGACCTTTCCGGACCGCACGGAGGGCCCGGGGCTGGGCAGAAGTCCCATGATCGCGAGGGAAGTCATGGATTTGCCGCAACCGGACTCGCCGACCAGCCCGAGTACCTCGCCCCGCCCGATCGAAAACGAAACCTGCGAGACAATGTCAATCGGAGCTTCGGCGGGGCCGATCGACACTGTGAGATCCTGCACGCTGAGCATGACTATGCCTTCCTTCCCACCATGTCGCGGAACCGCGGATCGAGCCGGTCGCGCAGAGCGTCGCCAACCAGATTTAGCGCAAAGGCGGTGAGCACGATCATCAGCCCGGGAAAGGTCAGGAGCCACGGTGCGCGCGTAATGAACTGCCTCGATTCAGCGAGCATGTTGCCCCAGCTGGGAATATCGGGGGGCGCGCCCAAGCCGAGGAAGTCCAGCGAGGCAGCCGCAAGCTGCGCGAAGGCAAACACGAAACTGGCCTGGACCAGCAGCGGCGAGACCAGGTTGGGCAGGACGTGCCGGGTCACCAGCCACCACGTGCCCGAGCCCATGCTTCGAGCAGCCTCGACGTAGGTCTCCTGCCGCAACCGCAGCGACAAACCGTAGACGATACGTGTGGTGGTGGTCAGAAATCCGGCGCCGACCGCAATGATCGAATTGGCAACGCTCGGACCGAGGATCACGATCAACCCAAGGGCAAGCAGGAGCGATGGGAAAGCCATGAGCACATCGACCATGCGCATCAGCACATTGCCCAGCCGTGGGAACAGAGCCGAAATCACCCCGATCGGCACTCCGGTCCCGAGCGCGAACATCACCACCCCTACGCCGATCAGCAACGCCATGCGCGCGGAATAGATAGTGCGTGACAGCGTATCTCGGCCGAATTGATCGGTGCCGAATAGGTGTGACGAGTTGGGCGGCGTGAGTCGAATGACCGGATCGATGGCCAGGGGATCGTATGGAGAAATCCAGGGGGCGAATGCTGCCGCAAAGACAACTCCGATGAGCAGCGCCACTCCGATGAGTGCGATGGGACGCGCCAGAAACGGAGCAAGCCAGCTCTGCCCAGGATAGCGACTCATTGCAGCTCCAACCGGGGGTCCAGTAATCGATAGGAGATATCGACGATCAGATTGATGAAGAGGTAGATCACCACGACCACGAGTATGACGCCCTGAATGACCGGGTAGTCGCGGCTGAGGATCGATTGCACGACCAGTCGACCAATGCCCGGCAGGGCGAATACCGTTTCAGTGACCACCGCTTCCGACAACAACGCGGCGAAGGTGAAGCCGAAGGCGGACACAACGGTGAGCAGAGCGTTGCGAAAGATGTGCCGCGTCACCACCGGCCATGGCCGAAGGCCCTTGGCGCGAGCAGTCCGTACGTAGTCTTCGCGTGAAACGTCGAGCATGCTGGCGCGGGTCAGGCGCAGAATCAGCGCCGCATTCGGAGCTGCAAGCGTCAGGCTGGGCAGCAAGAGATAGCGCAAATTGGCGATACCGCCATCGTCGAACACGGAGGGGTATCCCGAACTTGGCATCCATCCGAGCCACACGGCAAAGATCAGGATCATGTAAAGGCCGACCCAGAAGGTCGGCACGGATGCGAGGATCATGGCGATCCCCGAAAGCGCCTGGTCAAGCCAGGTGCCGCGTCGCATTGCGGCGATCATGCCGATGGGTACGCCGATCAGCAGCACCCACACCATGGTGATGCTCGCCAGCAGCAGGCTGGTCTCGGCGCCGTCAGCGATCGCCGATGTGACGGGCGCCTGAAAAAAGATCGATTGGCCCAGATCACCGGAAAGAGTGCGACCCGCCCACTGGAAATATTGCAGCACCAGCGGTTGGTCCAGCCCGAGACGATGGCGCAGGTTTTCGGCCTGTTCAGGCGTCGCCGCATCGCCCAGCAGGACGTAAATGGGATCGCCCGGGATGAGGTGGATGAAAGCAAAAATGATGATCGAGGCGGCAAACAGCGTCACGATGGTCGCCGTCGCGCGTTTCAAGATAAACGACCACATCTACGTCGTCCATTTGGTTGGTTCGCCGGGCGAGGCAAGGCGACCCGGGCGCGCGTCGGGAGAGGTACGCGCCCGGATCGGGTCCTGGAACTACTTGAACGAGGCGTTGAAGAAGGTTGGCCAGAACAACGGCGGACCCATGCCCTGCAACTTGGGTGCCATAAGGTCGTAGGCATAAGCGTCGCCCACCTTGATGGCCGGCACCTGCTCGTAAAACAGACCCTGGATCTTGTCCCATACCGCCTTGCGTTCGGTGAGATCGGCGGTGCTGGTAAAGTCTTTCTTCAGTTGCTCGATTTCCGGGCTGGTCCACCAGCCGGGATAGCCACCGTTGAGAAAGGTGATCAGGATAGGGTCGGGCGGGCCGCCATGATGGGTGATGAAGATGTCCCACTGGTCGGGCTGGGCGCGCATCTTGAGCAGCGTCGCCCAGTCGACCACAATAAGTTGCACGTTGATGCCTGCTTCGGCCAGCTGCCTGACCGCTACTGTCGCCTGGTCGTAGTGCGTCTGATAGTTTGTCGATGTCAGCAAGCGGATCGGCGTGCCGTCATAGCCAGCTTCAGTTGCAAGTTCCTTGGCTTTGACGGGGTCGTGCTGGTTGTAGGCCTCGATGCCGGTGGTGGAATACCAGAAGTTCCCTTCGGGGAAGATGGAGCCCTGCGCGTTCCACAGTTCCTTGGGGCCGAACGACACGCTGAGCATCTGATCTTTGCCGAGAGCCATCTGGATGGCACGGCGCAGTTTGAAGTTGTCCTTCAGGATGCCAGCCTTGCTGTTGGTGAAGAACAGCCCGAACAAGGGGGCGCCGCTCTTGCGAACGACCACGGACGGATCCTTGCTCAGTTGGTCGAACAGATCGCCGGACATGGTTTCGGCGTAGTCGTAGTCGCCGGCCTGTACGCCGCTCACGCGAGTCCCCACATCGGGAACGGGAATGAACTGAATCGCATCGAAGTTTGCAACGCGCTTGCCCGCGTAACCGTCGCTCGGATTGGTGCGGGCGTCGTAGCCGTCGAACCGCACGACTTCTACGTAGCGGTTGGGACGCCACTCCTTAAACATATACGGCCCGGTGCCAATGTAGTCAGCCTGCTCGATCGGCTGATCCGTTGCCTTGCTGACGATTTCGGACGGATAGATCGCAGGCCCGCCCTCGATGTGGGCAAGCAGGTTTTTCCAGGCGCCATTTGGCTCGGGGAGCTTGATTGTCACTTCGTACTTGCCACTTGCCGCGACCGACGCCCCTTCGACAAACAGCAACTTGCCGCGCACGCCGTATTTGGCCCAGCGGTCCAGCGAGGCGACCACGTCCTCCGAGGTCATCTCCTTGCCGTTGTGAAAGTGAACACCTTGGCGCAGTGTGATGACAATCGTCCGACCGCCGTCGGAAAGCGTCTCTCCCTCCGCCAGCATCGGTTGCGGCTCAAAATGGCCGTCGATGGTGTAAAGAGCTTCGAAAATATGCATGCCGATCACCAGAGACACCCCAGCCGTCGTCAGCATGAGGTCCAGCGGCGCCGGTTCGCTGACAGCAGCATAGCGCATCGTCCCGCCGTCTGCCTGAGCGTGAGATGTCAACAACAACGCGGCCGCTAATACGGCCAGGCCGCGCGTAACAATCCTCCACAAGGACTGCATGGTCTTTCCTCCCCTGTTTGAATGGCAACCGATAGCCATCGTGCCGCTCGCCTGATTTCTGTCGAACCAGCCCGCAGGTCCTCCCCTGCAGGTCATGTTGGAAACTTTCAGACAGCGCTGCCAAGATCAAGCACGAACTGCGGGAAGATTTACCAGAAAGGCTTTGACTCTACGTCTGGAAGCCGATTGGTTTGTTTCCTACAATCTTCGATTCACCCCGGTCGGACATCGGAAGCGGCTGCGAGGAGCAAGCTCTTGTCACAAGCTCAACGGCGCGAAGCCAATTCGGCGGTCGCCGAAACGGGGCGTTCCGCCGGCCCGGCGGCCGCTCAAAGTGGCCCGGAAGATATCATATCGATCATTCGACAGGCGACGAGCACTTCGCTGAGACCTGCGGAACAGCGCGTGGCTGAAGTCGTGCTGGGCGACGTGGGCTTTGCGGTTCACGCCAGCAGCGCAGATCTGGCGCGCCGTGCAGGTGTAAGCGAGCCCACCGTAACGCGATTCAGCCGCGCAATCGGCTGCCGTGGACTGCGAGACCTGAAGTTCAAGCTTGCACAAAGCATGGTGGTGGGGCGCATTTACCTTGAACCGCCGCCGTACGTGGGTACCGATCTCGCTCGCCCCGCCATGTGGCGGTCAGTGTTTCAGGAAATCCGGCGGGCAATATCGGCGGTCGAGGAGCAGATACAGCCAGCCGATGTCGAGGCGGCGGCCGAAGCTATTGCATCGTGTTCCAAACTGGTCGCCTTTGGGGTCGGCGGGGGGTCAACCGTCGTCGTCACCGAAATCGAACATCGGTTTTTTCGGCTCGGCATTTCGGTGTCCCATACCTCCGATCCACAGCTCATGCGCATGATGGCGGCAACGCTAGGTGGTTCAGATGTAGTGGTCGCCGTTTCGACATCGGGCAAATCGGCCGATGTGATCGAAGCGGTGAACATCGCCAAGCGCTATGGCGCGACCATTGTAGTCGTCACCAAACCCAAGAGCCCGCTCGCCGGGCTTGCCGATATCGTTCTGGCGCTGCATGTGCCCGAAGCAGCCGACGCCCTGAAGCCCACAGCGTCACGTTACGCCCTGCTGGCGACGATTGACTTGCTTGCCACAGCGACTGCGTACCGTCGCCCGGTTGAGGCACAGGAGCGCATGCGCCGCATCAAGTTTGAGCTGGTTAGATCCAGCGGCGGCAATGCAGACGAACCCCTTGGCGATTGATGCCCGACCTGTGCGCATGGTGTCCCCGCAATCCCGATACGTTGAGGACTAAATGAGCTACGACCTTGTCCTCAGGGGTGGCCGCGTCATCGATCCTGCCCAGGGCCTGGACAAGGTCATGAGCGTCGGCTTCAGTTCCGGCAAGGTAGCCGGGGTGGCTGACACTCTTGCCGCCGGTCCAGGCACCGTTGTCCTCGACATGAGCGGATTGTGCGTCTCGCCGGGCTTCATCGACCTGCACACCCATGTTTATTGGCGTGGGTCGGCGCTAGGCGTCGATCCTGCCGAGACTGCCCACGCGGGTGGTGTCACAACATTGGTCGATGCCGGCAGCGCGGGACCCGGAAATTTCGCGGGCTTCCGCAAGCATGTGATCGAGCCCAGCTCGCACCGCATCCTCGCCTACCTCAACGTGTCCTTCGCAGGCATCTTTGCGTTCTCAAAGAACATCATGGTGGGCGAGTCTGGCGACATGCGGTTGATCACTCCAATCGACACCCTTGCGGTGGCGGCGCAGAACCGCGACGTGATCGTCGGCATCAAGGTGCGGGTTGGCCGTCACGCCAGCGGCAATTCCGGCATCGCGCCGCTGGATATCGCCTTGCAGGTAGGCGAAGAGCTCGGTTTGCCGATCATGGCGCACATCGACGAGCCGCCACCCGACTATGAATCGGTGGTCGACCGGCTACGTGCTGGCGATGTCCTGACTCATTGTTTCCGCCCCTTTCCGAACACCCCCGTGCGTCCCAACGGAAGCATCAAGCGGGCCGTGAGCGAAGGCCGCCAACGCGGCGTGCTTTTCGATGTCGGCCACGGAATGGGTTCGTTTTCATTCCGGGTCGCGCGCGCCATGCTCGACGCTGGCTTTCCGCCCGATACGATATCGAGCGATATCCATCTGCTCAATCTCGACGGGCCGGTCTTCGATCAAGCGACGACCCTGTCAAAGTTTCTGGCGTTGGGCGTGCCGCTCGCTGATGTGATCCGCATGACCACTGTAAATGCCGCCGCCGCCATCCGTCGACCAGAACTCGGTGGTCTAGCGCCGGGCGCGGCCGGGGACGCGACAGTCTTCGCACTTAGCGACGCTCCGCTTGTGCTGACCAATTCGGTCGGCGAAACGCTCAGCGCAAGCCGCCACCTTGAGGTTGTCGGCACGGTTATCGGAGGCCGCTACGTAAAGCGCGTGGATGCCGCCGATGCGTCGGAGCGGATGAGGTCATTTCTAGCGCGGTAGCGACGGCGACCCCGACGGCAGGCTGACCAAAGGTCTCGTCGAGATGATCAGCGAAATCGGCCAGGGTGCTCCGTGTTCGTGGTGCGCCACCCACACCTGTCAGCGGTCGCCTGCAGGTCAGAAGCTACCGAAGGACGACCAGTTCGACGAATTGTTCGAACTCGCCTTCAAGTTCCTCGCAAACCCCTGTGGGCTATGGGCAACTGGTCGTTACGAATACCGCAGACTGGCACTGAGCATGGCGTTTTCGGACAAGCTGGCATACAGCGCGAAAACTGATTTTCGAACCCCGGAAACTACCATACCATTCAATGTGTTAGGTTACCTTCGCGACGGTGCGCGAATAATGGCGGAGAGGGAGGGATTCGAACCCCCGGTGGAGTTGCCCCCACGCCGCATTTCGAGTGCGGTGCATTCGACCACTCTGCCACCTCTCCGCGAGGTCGAAATGCCTGCCCGGAGGCGAAGGCTGGTCGATAGCGCGGGCTTATGGCATAGCAGCCTCAGCCCTGCAACAGGCTAGCGATCCGGACCATGCCCACACTGGTTGCCCCGCTATTCGTCTACGGCACGCTGCGCGACCGCGATCTGCTGGCGCCGGTGCTCGGCCGGGCACTGAACCCCCTGCAGTTGCTTCCTGCCGTCGCGCCCGGCTTCCAGGCGGTGAACTACCCTGGCCGCGTCTACCCGGCCCTGATCCGCGCGCCCGGCGCCGCCGCCGAGGGTCTGCTGCTGCTCGATCTGACTGCCTTCGAACGCGACCTGCTCGACGCCTTCGAGGGCGAGGAGTATCGGCGCGCCTCGATTCCAGTCATCGTCGATGTCGAACTGCACGTGGCCGATGCCTATCTGCCAACGGTCGCGGTGAAGCCTGATGCAGCGCAATGGACGCTCGACTCCTGGCAGGCTGCACACAAGCCGGCCGTCCTCGCCGGAGAAGCGGCAACCGCTGCAAGCATCCGCGCCAGACTGATCGCCGTCCGCCCCAATTAGGGCCGGCAACCAGCCCGTCGGCGGCACCGCTTTCACCTTGACTCTTCGGCCCTTTCAAACGATAACGCCGCCGAACTGCGTGCCGGCCATCCGGCGCGCCGTTTTGTTTTTTTGAACCGCTGCTCGAGGCCGCCCGCCGGATTTGTTCCGGCCGCATCTTCGGAAGTCCGCAGGACCAGGGCACACCTGCGGCGCCACAGGGCGCGAAACCAAGGGATCCGGGGCTACCCGGTACGACAATGACGTTTGCAGTGATCAAGACCGGCGGCAAGCAATATAAGGTTGCCGCCAATGACGTTATCAAGATCGAAAAGCTCGAAGCCGAAGCCGGCGACGTGGTGACTTTTGATCAGGTGCTGATGGTTGGCGAAGGCGCCGACGTCACCGTGGGCAGCCCCCTGGTGGCGGGCGCGCTGGTGGCGGGCCACTTCATCGCCACCGAGAAGCAGGATACCGTCATCATCCTGAAAAAGCATCGTCGCCAGCACTTCGATCGCCGCAATGGCCATCGCCAGCGCCTGTCCACGGTGAAGATCACCGAAATTCTGACGGGCGGCGCCAAGCCAACCACGGCAGTCGACGAGAAGCTAAAGGCCCGCGCCGCCGCCAAGGCGGAGGCTGCCGCGATGTCGGTAAGCGGGAAGTCGAAGCAGACGGCCAAGCCGATGGCAGAAAAGCCCGCGCCGAAAGCTACAAAGCCCGCGGCCGAGAAGCCCGCCAAGGCGGCCAAGGCCGAAAAGCCCGCGGCCGCAGCCAAGGCCCCCAAGGCCAAGGCGGAGCCGAAAGCCAAGGCAGCCAAGGCTGAAAAGCCCGCCGCCGCGAAGAAACCCGCAGCCAAGAAGGCTGCGCCCAAGGCCGACAAGGAATAAGGAGCTAGACCATGGCACACAAAAAGGCAGGCGGTTCATCCCGCAATGGTCGCGACACCGCTGGCCGCCGTCTCGGCGTCAAGAAGTTCGGTGGCGAAGCTGTGATCCCGGGCAACATCATCATTCGCCAGCGAGGCACCAAGTGGCACCCCGGCACCGGCGTCGGCATGGGCATCGACCACACCATTTATGCACTCGTGGAAGGCTCCGTCAGCTTCAAAACCCGCGCCAACGCCAAAGTATTCGTGTCGGTAAACCCGGCGGCTGAAGCAGCAGAATAACCCGGTAAGGACCTTCACCCTGCCGGAGACCATCTCCCCGGCACGGCGAACACCGCCAGGCAAAGATCCAAGGGGAGCCGGTCACCGGTTCCCCTTTTTCTTTTCGCTGTGAGGGCGGTTGAAATGAGATTGTATCTGAGCTCCGAACGACTTGGCGAACGCGCCGGTGCGCTTCTGGCGCTGCTCGGCGGACGCACCCATGTCGCCGTCATCAACAATGCGCTCGATTACTGCTCCCCCATGGCGCGCCAGATCTATCGCGACGAAGTCTACGACCCCGTCGTTGAAATGGCTGCGCTTGGGCTGCAGGCGGACCTGATGGATCTTCGCCACTATTTCGGCGAACCCGAGCGCATGACGGCTGCCATCGCGCGCTACGACCTGGTTTGGGTGACGCACGGCAACAGCTTCGTGCTGCGCCGCGCCATGCGCGAGTCCGGCTTCGATGCCGCCATCGTCGAGCGCGTCAAGGCGGACGCCATCGTCTATGGCGGCTGCGGCGCCGGAGCCATGGTCGCCGGACCTAACCTGCGCGGCATGGAACTGATGGACGACCCCTGGGAGACCCCCGAGGGCTATGACAGCGCCATCGTCTGGAGCGGGCTAGGACTCACTGATTTCGCCATTGTTCCGCACTACCGTTCGCGCCACCCAGAGACCGGGGCGGCCGAGCAGGCGGCACAGCACCTCAAGGCGCGCAAGTCGCGCTTCCGGGCGCTGCGCGACGGCGAAGTGATCGTCAGCGTTGGTGAAGCGCCCTTCGAAAGGATCGCATCGTGAAGCGGGTGAAGAACGAGGACACCGAAACCATCTCGGTCGGCCGGCCCCTGACCGGGTCGAAGGCCGAGCAATTGCTGCGCGAAGCGTCGCACCGCCTCAGCTCACGCCGCGTCCGCGACATGCTGCCCACCCGGATCGAGACCAAACGGCTGGTGCTGCGTGCTCCCATCCGCGGCGACGTACCGGACCTGGTGCGGCTCGCCGACAACAAGCGCATTTCCGAAGTGCTCTCACGGCTCCCCAGCCCCTACACAAGGGCGGATGGCGTGGCGTTTGTCGAGATCTTCGCCCAGCGGGCGGACGAGCGGCCTTATGCGATTACGCTCGACGGCAGTTTGATCGGCATTGTCGGCTTCACCTTCGGCGAAGACCATCCGCCGGAACTCGGCTACTGGCTGGGCGAGCCACATTGGGGGAAAGGCTACATGACCGAGGCCGTGAAGGCCTTGCTTGAGGCGGCATACGCTACCGGGCAGTTCAAGCTGATCCGGGCCCGCGCGCTCGCCAGCAACGCTGGCTCTCTGCATGTGCTCGAAAAGGCCGGCTTCAAGCGCACAAGACAAGGCGCTCACGACCGGGGAGCGCAGGACGGGAAGCCCACCGTCTTCCTTGAACGGGAGCAGCCGAGATGGATGTAAGCATTATCACCAGGCGGCTGGTACTTCGTCAGCCGCGTCCCACCGATGCAGCGCGAATCGCGTTGTTCCTCAACAACTTCGCGGTGGCCGGCAATCTCGCGCGCGTGCCCTATCCCTACCATCTCAGCGACGCTGAAGCCTGGCTCGCCACCTGGCGGCCCGACCGGCCTGCGGAGGAGACCGGATTTGCCATCGACCTTCCCGGCGAGGGCCACGTCGGGCACGTCGGCTATCACCTCGACCGCGGCCGGCCCGTGATCGGCTATTGGCTGGGCCAGCCGTTCTGGAGCCGCGGCTTCATGACCGAGGCAGTGCGGGCCACGCTCGACTGGTATTTCCGCACCACCAACGCCGCCGACGTCGCCTCCGGCGTTTTCCACTTCAACAGAGCCTCGCTTGCCATTCAGAAGAAGCTGGGCTTTGTCGAAACTGGCACCTCCACCCTCACCTGCCTTGCGCGCGGTGAACAGGTGCGCCATATCGACACCCAATTGACCCGCACCCGCTGGACCGAAGCCACGCAATGAAATTTCTTGACCAAGCCAAGGTTTATGTCCGGTCCGGCGATGGTGGCGCCGGCGCCGTGTCGTTCCTGCGCGAAAAATTCGTCGAGTTCGGCGGCCCCAATGGCGGCAATGGCGGGCGCGGCGGCGACGTCATCGTCACCTGCGTCGATGGGCTGAATACGCTGATCGACTATCGCTACCAGCAGCACTGGAAGGCTTCGACCGGCACGCACGGCATGGGCAAGGACCGCGCCGGCGCCAATGGCAGCGACGTCATCCTCAAGGTTCCGGTCGGAACGCAGATATTCGAGGAGGATAACGAGACCCTGATCGCCGACCTTACTGAAGTCGGCCAAAGCATCCGCTTGATTTCCGGCGGCAATGGCGGCTTCGGCAACGCCCACTTCAAGACGTCATCGAACCAGGCACCGCGCCACGCCAATCCGGGCCTGGAAGGTGTCGAAAAGTGGATCTGGCTGCGCCTGAAGCTGATCGCCGACGCCGGGCTGGTCGGCCTCCCCAACGCCGGCAAATCCACCTTCCTCGCCGCCGTCTCGGCGGCCAAGCCGAAGATTGCCGCCTATCCCTTCACCACGCTCCACCCCAATCTCGGCGTCGTCCGCATTGGTGAGCGCGACTTCGTCCTGGCCGACATTCCTGGACTGATCGAGGGCGCCAGCGAGGGCGCCGGCATCGGCGACCGCTTCCTCGGCCATGTCGAGCGCTGCGGCGTACTGGTACACCTGATCGATGGCACCGAGGCGGACGTGAAGACTCGCCTACAAGACCATCCGCACCGAACTGGGCGCCTACAGCGAACTGCTGGCCGAAAACCCGAGATCGTCGTCCTCAACAAGATCGACGCACTCACGCCCGACGAGATCAAGGACAAGCTCAAGGTCCTGAAGCGGATTTCCAA